>NZ_CP051230.1:0-1276334 GCF_017792385.1 Hyphomonas sp.
AGGCCTGCACTGGCATCTGATCAGCGTCGATGACCGCGTCTTCGAATCCGATTTCGTGGCCGAGGAAGCCAGTAGTTCACCGGCAGACCTGTCTGCGCCCGCCCGGCCGAGCGCCCCGGCACCGGCGCCGGCGTCCGGGCAGCGCCGGGTGCTTGTGGTCGAAGACGAAGCCATCATCGCCATCGACATGGCCGCCGCCCTCGAAGATGCCGGCTTCAGCGTCATCGGCCCGGTGGGCTCAGTGTTCGAGGCCATGCAGCTGCTCGACGAGAAACCCTGCGATTGCGCGGTGCTGGACATCAATCTGGCCGGCGAAACCTCGGCTCCGGTGGCCAGCCGCCTGCTTGCAGACGGCATTCCCTTCGTCACGGTTTCGGGCAACACTCCGGAATCCACCGGCGACGAATTCAGCCAGAGCCCGTTCCTGTCCAAGCCGATCATCACCAGCAAGCTTCTGGCAAAGCTTGACCAGCTCGTGCCGGCGCCTGCGGCATCGGTCAGCTGACCGGCGGATCGATCGGGGATTTCAGCAGCGGGACCCGGATGGTGACCTGTACCCCGTCCGGCCCGAACTCGCGCTTCATCGTCAGTTTTGGGAACATGTCGAACAGCATCGTGCCGAACCCCTTGCGTTCAGGCTCAGGCACTACACCCACTCCACTCTCGGTCCAGACCGCCGTCAACACCTGATCCGAGACCTCCCATTTCACCGTCACATGCCCGTTCGGATACCGGAACGCACCATATTTGCGGGCGTTCGCTGCCAGTTCGTGAATGATCATCGCCGCGTCCTTGCTGGCTTTCACTGTCAGGATCACGCTCCTGCCTTCCAGCGTGTAGCGATGCCGGCTCCGGCGGGTGACGGCGTCCAGCTCATCCTGCATCACCTGTCGCAGGTCCAGGCCGCGCCAGTCATTCTCGGTCAGCTTCGTATAGACCCGGCTCATGGAAGCCAGCCGGTCGTTGAAGTCGTGAATGAAGGTCTTCGTGTCCTCCGCCACCGCACCGGAAATGCGGGAGGTTGCCATGATCACCGCGAACATGTTGCGAATCCGGTGCGCCAGTTCGCTTTCCATGAATTCGTTCTGGCGCTTCAGTTCCATCTGCGCCGTAATATCTTCCGCCCGCTGGATCATGTGGGTGACCCTGCCGGTCTCGTCACACAGCGGGTCCTGAATGGTCTGCCAGACGCGGGTGGAGATGCTGCCGTCCGGCATTTTCAGCTCATAGGGCTGGGCGTCGAGACGAGTCTGCTCGCCGGCAAATACCCTGCGGAACTTGGCTTCCACCGGATCCCTGCGTTCCGGCACATCCGGAAAGACATCGAAGATGAACTGGTGCTTCAGAGTCGCCCAGTCCGTATTGGTCGTTTCCATATAGGCATGGTTCGCATAGACAAAGCGCAGGTCCCGATCCAGCGCCATCAGCGGCAGGGACCATTGGTCTGCGACCTGCCGGAACCTCAGATCCGCCCGCGTTTCGGCTTTGGCTGACTCTTCATCCATGATGCGTCTGTCCTCGACTCAAGCTTCCAGGATCATTCCGGACAGACGTTAACCCCGTATGACCGGACCAGGCCGCAAAGCAGCTCTTGCCCTCCGGCGCGCGCGCCTTATGACTGGGGCAATGCCGCAGGATTCCCCCACGCCAAACGATGCTGCCCTGTCCGTTTCGGAGCTGTCAGCCAGCCTGAAGCGAACCGTCGAGACAAATTACGATCATGTTGTGGTGAGAGGCGAGCTTGGCCGGGTGACCATTGCCCGGTCCGGCCACATGTATTGTGACCTCAAGGACGACAAGGCCGTGCTGAACACGGTGATGTGGAAAGGTCAGGTCAATCGCCTGCCGTTCAAGCCGGAGGAAGGGCTTGAAGTGATCGCCACCGGCCGCCTGTCCATCTATGAGGGCCGATCAAACTACCAGATGATTGCCGCCTCCATGCGCCCGGCCGGTGCCGGCGCTCTGATGGCGCTGCTGGAAGAGCGCAAGAAGAAGCTGGCGGCGGAAGGGCTGTTTGATCCTGTCCACAAGAAAAAGCTGCCCTACCTGCCCCGCACCATCGGCGTGGTCACCAGCCCCACCGGCGCCGTCATCCGTGACATCCTGCACCGTATCAGCGACCGGTTCCCGGTGCGCGTCATCGTCTGGCCGGCGCTGGTCCAGGGCGACAGCGCGGCAGGCCAGATCACGGCAGGCATCGAAGGGTTCAACGCCATGACCGGCGCAGACCGCCCCGACGTGCTGATCGTCGCCCGCGGCGGTGGCTCGATTGAAGATCTCTGGCCCTTCAATGAGGAAAATGTCGTCCGCGCAGCCTTCAACAGCGAGATTCCGCTGATCTCTGCCGTGGGGCATGAAACCGACACGACCCTGATCGACTATGTGTCTGATGCCCGCGCGCCAACCCCGACCGGCGCGGCCGAAATCGCGGTGCCCGTTCGCTCCGAATTGCTGCTGATGACGGGAGAGCATGGCGAGCGCCTGAAACGCGCCCTTGCCCGGCGCACCGGCCAGTCTCGTGACAAGCTGGCGGCGGCCCGCCTGCCCCGGCCGGAATCCCTGCTGCAGGCCAAACGCCAGCGGCTCGACTATGCCAGCGCCAGCCTGCCCAAGGCCGCGCTCGCGCTCGTTCAGAAGGCCCGCCTGCGCGTCTCCCGGTTGGCCATCAGTCCGGCCAGCCTCAACGCCGAGATACGGGCCTCGAAACAGCGCCTGCGTGACACTGCCGTCCGCGCGCGTCCGGCCCTCACCCGCCTGATCGAGGCGCGCCGGAATACGCTTGCCGCGCAAGGCAAGCTGCTGGAGACGCTGTCCTACCAGTCCACGCTGAAGCGGGGCTACGCCATCGTGCGGGATCCGGCAGGCAATCTCATTCGCTCTGCCAGTACGGCTGCAGGCGCCCCCAGCTTCAAGGTCAGCTTTGGCGATGGCGATGTCATGGCCCGTCCGGACGGAGAGGCGCCGCCTCCCCCGCCTGCGCCTGCAGCACCCAAAGCAGCAAAACCGGCCAAGCCGAAAACGGACCAGGGCTCCCTGTTCTAGGGAGAATCAGGAAATCGGCACCCCTGACCTCCCCCTACGGAAGGTTCATCCCATCGTTCTTCGCAATGTGCACGCTATTTGATCAACGCTGCACATACGGAAAAAATACAAGACTTTCGACATTCGGTCGAATGTCTGATTTCCTTCATCCGTATACACTCACCCCGTACGAAAAAGAGCATCTTCAACAAGGTTTTGTGATGTTTTCGACGAAAGCCCATCACATTGGGAAATCTGAAATGTTCTCGAATTTCTTGTTGTAAAACTTTGATTTGAGCCACTCTGAACCGCTGAGTAGGCAGCGCCCGACTGCGCACAGTGCGCCTAGTTAACGGGTCAAATCATGAAACATTCCTATCTCACCGCAACGGCAATTGCAGCGCTTGGGCTCTTTGGACAATTGTCCGCTCACGCACAGGAAGCGGGGGCCGAGAAGGCACGCCATCTGGACGTCGTCACCGTGACGACGCAGAAGCAGCAGCAGGCGCTCATCGACGTTCCGATCAACGTGTCTGTGGCCGACCAGGCCCTGATCGACCTGCTCGCGGCCGATGATTTCGAGGACCTCGGCAATTTCGTGCCAGGCCTTCAGGTTCAGGCCCAGAGCCTCAATGCGCCCAGCTATTCCCTGCGCGGCGTCGTCTCCGATGGCGGCACGCCCCGCGTCGCCATGTTCCAGAACGGTGTCGCCATCGGCAACGTCTCCTTCGCCACCAATCTCGCCATCTACGACATGGAGCGCGTCGAAATCGTCAAAGGCCCGCAGGCCACCCTGTTCGGTCAGGGCGCACTGGTTGGCGGCGTGAACTTCATCCAGAACCGCGCCTCCCTGTCCGGCAATTCCGGCGCAGCCTCCATCGAAGGCGGCGACTACAGCTTCGTCCGCGCGGAAAGCCACTACAACTATGTCATCAATGACACGCTCGCCCTGCGCGTGGCCGGCCAGTTGAAGAACATGGACGGCTATGTGCCGAATACGGCCAACTCGCCGGACCTGATGGGACAGGACACGCTTGCCCTGCGCACCGCCCTGCACTGGGAGCCGAGCCCCCAGCTGCGCGCCGACCTGTTCATCAACTATCAGGACGACGACTCCACCGGCACCCAGTTCACTTCCGGCTATTTCGAAGTGAACGGCAAGGTCGATCCGTATGGTGCCACCGCCATGAACGTGAATGACGATCAGGTCCGCGGCAAGCTCGGCAATGACCGTGAACTGTTCTATGTCACCGCCAATGTGGAGTATGACCTGAACGATGACTGGTCGCTGACTTCCCTGACCGACTATCGCAACCTGTTCTCGAACGAGGCATGGGATTCTGATGGCGCCGCCTTCAACCTGCTGCAATTCTACCAGGGACGTCAGGCCAATACGTTCAGCCAGGAATTGCGCCTGAACTATGATGCCGGCGGCAAGCTGTCTGCCTTCTTCGGCGGCAATTATTTCACCGTCAACGGCAAGGACGAACTGCGCTTCTCCACCGATGAGGCCTATGCCCAGTCCCTGTTCGCGCCCAACCTTGCAGGCGCCGCCGGACTGACAGTCGGACAGGTCCAGGGCGCACTCACCCTGGCAGGCGTTCCGGGCGGTGCAAACTTCGGCAGCTTCGACGATCCGCTCCAGTATTCCGCCCTTGCCGCCCTGCTGCAGGGCGCTCTCGTACCGCTCTATGACGAGCATCTGGAACAGCAGATATCGACCAATGATCGCGATACATATGACCTGTTCGGCGACGTGACCTACCAACTGACCGACCGAATCGAACTGACCGGCGGTCTGCGCTATACAAAGGAAGACCTTGCGGCCAGCTCGGTCGGCTATGTGCTGAAGTCCAATCCGTATCTCGGCGGCCTGAACGGCGTCACCCTGGCGCCAACCCTGCTGCTCAGCTCTGAAACGCTGAACAACAAGGCCTCCGCATCGGAAGAAACCGACGGGGCCTTCACCTGGCGACTGAATGCCGCCTATCGCGTGTCCGACAATGTGAACACCTGGGTCGCCTATGGCCGGGGCCGCCGTCCCGAAGTGCTGTCGGCCTCCGGTGCGACCTACAATGTCATCGACGCCGAAACACTGGACAATGTGGAAGCGGGGGTCTTTGCCCGACTCTGGGAAGACCGTGTCCAGATGACCAGCTCGATCTACTATGGCGAATACAAGGACTTCCAGACCACGCGTTTCGACCCGATCAATGGTGTGTTCATCACGGAGAATTCCGGCAACGCCACCCAGTACGGCTTCGAATTCGACGGCCAGGCCCTCATCACCGACAATGTCCGCCTGCTCGGCACCTATGCCTACACGCATTCGGAATATGACGATGAAGACGACAATGGAAACCCGCTCCAATTTGCCGGCAACAGCTTCCGGATCAGCCCGGAGCACAGCTTTTCGCTGGCGGCTGACATCACGATCCCGGCTGGCGAACGTGGCGACTTTTCGATCGTGCCGAGCTATGTGTGGAAGGATCATCACTATTTCGAAGACGACAATGGCTACAATTATGCCGCTGACGGAAATGGTGGGTTTGTCCGGGTCCGTGAGGCCTATCCGGACGGCACCTTTGTCGAGGAAGAGCAGGACGCCTATGGCATCGCCAATCTCCGCATCGGATTCGACAGCGCAGACGATCAGTGGGGGGTCTATTTCCTGGGTGAGAACCTCTTCGATGAGGAATATCTGATCGATGTGGGCAACACTGGCGGTGCTTTTGGCCTGCACACCATCATTCGCGGCAAGCCGCAAATGCTGAAAGCCGGTGCCTACATCAAGTTCTAGGCTGATGTCCTATCGGGGCGGGTCTGAGCTCGCCCCGTCATTTCCAGACAGGATCCTGATCCATGAAGAAATATCTCATCCTCGGCGGCGTGTTGCTGGCGGCCTGCAATCCCGCAGCCGAAACGGTCGCACCCGCGGCGCCCGCAGCTGAAGCGCCAGCAGAGACAGCCCCGGCCGATGCAAGCGACACCGAAGCCGCATTCAAGACGCTGACCGGCGCCCCGCCCATCATCATCGCCCATCGCGGTGCCAGCGGGCTCTATCCCGAACACACGCTGAAAGCCTATCAGGTCGCCATCGACCAGGGCGCCGATTTCATCGAGCCCGATCTGGTGATGACAAGGGATGGTGTGCTGATCGCCAATCATGACGGCTATCTCTCCGATACAACCGACATTGCCGATCACGAAGAATTCGCAGACCGCAAGAGCGTCCGCCAGACACCCCTTGGCGACAAGGAAGACTGGTGGTCTGACGATTTTACGCTCGCCGAATTGAAGACGCTGAACGCCATTCAGCGCGTAGAGGGCCGTCCGCAGGACTTTAATGACCAGTTCCGGATCGCGACCTTTGACGAGATCATTGACCTCGTCGAGGAGAATGCGGCGCAAGGCCGGAAGGTCGGCCTCCATATCGAAGCCAAATGGCCATCCAATTTCTCGGCGGCCGGTCTCGACATGGTGGACCCCATCCTGAACACGATTGAAGAGCGCGGTCTCGTCGAAGCCGGGTTCCCGATCTTCATCCAGTGTTTCGAACCGGACTTCCTCGCCAAGGTCGCCGCCAAAAGCGATCTGCCCCTCGTGCAGAACCTCGTTGGTCCGCCCTATGCTGCCCTGCTCGGCCTGGACATGAAGCTGGAGGATATTCCGACACCAGGCGTCGGTGCCCACAAGGCGATGATCCTGACGCCGGAAGGCGGGACGACAGACTTCGTGGAGCGCGCCCACGCCCTCGGAAAACTTGTACACGTCTACACCGTGCGCGATGACGACCCGGCCGAAGGGTTTGAAACGGCTGAGCAGGAGCTGACCGTCCTGATCGAAGCCGGCGTCGACGGCATCTGGACCGACTATCCCGAGACTGCCGTGACCGTCCGACAGAAAATCGACTAACACGACAGCGCTTCAAAAAGCGAAAGGCCGGCCTCCAGAAAGGAGCGCCGGCCTTTTTCCTGTGCATCTGTCGAGGCGGAGACAGCCTAGCTGATGTCTTCCGACAGAACCGTCATCTGGAACTGGTAGGATGTCTCGCCCTCGTCCACATCCTTGTAGACCACGGCCAGGAATTCCGCGCCGAGATAGCACTCGACGGAATCATCGGTTTTGTCGCGCGCAACCAGGCGCAGGCCCGGGTGCAGTTTTTCCTTGAGATAGGCTTCAAGGCGCAGCGTTTCTTCGCGCTCCATAAATCGGGCTCCTCTGGGGCTTCGGGTTCGCCGCGAACCTAGAGATTTTGACCGGCGTTGCAACCGCAAAGCCTGCAAATCAGCTGCGCGTGCCCGCACCCTCCTTGCGTCCCGTCACAGGGGTCGGATGACCCCGTCCAGGCTTTCGCTGCGGGCATCTGCAGTTCGGGGGACGAAGCTTCCCGATATGGCACAAATCTCGCATCGTTCATCACGACTATTGAACGAAATCAGTGACTTGACCCGGCATATGGCCAGTCTGCCCGACTGGCGAGATTCCCGGGCCTGCAGAAATGGCCACACGCCCATGCCTGATCGCCCCTTGCCCATCACCCGCCGCCTGTCGAGGCGCACGTTGCTGGGCGGCCTCATTCCGGCCCTGTCGCTCGCCGCCTGTTCCCGGCGTGACGAGACCGCCGAGCCGCTGCTTGACCGATTCAGCGTCGGCGAGGGGGCATACCGTCCGGTTGGCACCCTTCAGGACATCCCACCTTCCACCGGCCCGTTCACGGCCAGGTTCGCACCGCATTTCGGCATGTTCGAGGGCCTGGCCGGTCCAGACTTCGTGGACCAGCTGAAATTCGCCCATGATCAGGGGTTCCGTGCCTGGGAAGACAACAGCATGGCCGTGCGCCCGCTCGCCGACCAGATCCGGCTGGGCAACGCAATGCGCGAGCTTGGCATCGAAATGGGCGTCTTCGTTCTGGGAGACAGGCAAGGCTGGCAAAGCCCGACCCTCACATCCGGCGATGCGCAGGCCCGCAGGAACTTCATGGCCCAGGTCGACAATGCGATTGGCGTGGCCGAGCGGACCGGCGCCACCCGGATGACCGTGCTGCCGGGCCTTGCCACGCCCGGATTGCGGCGCCAGTACCAGATGGCCCATATCGTCGATGCCCTGCGCGAGGCCTGCGACCGCATTGCGCCGCACGGGCTGACCATGGTCGTTGAACCGATCAACAATGTCGATTTTCCAGGTGTGTTTCTCAATCGGACGTCGGACGGCTTCCTGATCAGCAAGGCCGTCGACCGGCCGGAGTGCAAGCTGCTGTTCGACATCTACCACCAGCAGATCATGGACGGGAACATCATCCGGGACATGGATGCGTGCTGGTCGGAGATCGCCTACTTCCAGCTCGGCGATCATCCTGGCCGGAACAAGCCGCATACGGGCGAGACCAATTATGCCAATGTGCTGCAGCATGTCTGGAAGAAGGGCTATCGCGGCGTGCTGGGGATGGAGCATGGCGTGACCTCGATCGACCCGGCGGCAGAGGAAGACCTGATCCTCACCTATCGCCGTCTGGATGGCCTTCTGAAGTCGATCTAGCGAGTCACGCGCCGCTCAGGTGCGCCCGGTCTCCACCGTGCAGTGCGCCGACAAGTCCTCCAGCACGGTTTCGAACCGGGCCGGCAACAGGCGCTGCAGCTCCGCCTTGTCGATCTGGTCACACGCCATCAGGGACAGGACCATGGCGGTCTCGTCCTGAATGGTCTGCATGGCATCCAGCGCTTCCCGGCTGGCGCCGGCCTGCATCAAGGCGGCGGCATTCTCCCGCGCCGCGATGTGGCGTACTGTCAGGTTCCACGCCAGCGGCAGGATGTCATCAATGCGCTGCGTGTGTTCCAGCGCGGCCGGCCAGTCTTCGTCCAGCACATGGATGAACCCGATATTCTCTTCCGTGTAGGCCACACCGACCTGCGTTGCGCCGCGCTCGGCCCGGATACGTGCCGCCGTGCGCAGCTCCGACAGGGCTTCCTGCAGCGCCTCTTCATACAAGCGGCCTTCCGGCAATTGCCTTTGCGCCGCCAGCGCCACCAGCGTCGTGCCGACGCCATGGTGGGCCATCTGCTCCTGCTCCAGAGTGATGTCTTCGGGGTCCGCCCCGATCAGGTGCGCCGCTTCGCTGAAGGCGCGATAGGCCAGCAGCGCATCCCCGCGCTTGCGCAGGCACTGCCCCTTCCAGAGCAGCAGCATCGGCGCGTCCAGATCCCGCGCCGTGGCCTGGTTCACATAGTCCACGACGGTCGAGCATCCGCGGTTCCAGATCAGGGACGCGTCATTGGCTTCGCGATATTCCAGCATGGCCAGACCGGCTGCGCCCATCGCCTGGTCGGGCAGCGCGTCCGCCGCCATCAATTGCTGGAATGCCGCGCGCACATCGCTGGATTCAACTTCCCCGCCCCAATCGTTCAGGGCCGCCTGCAGCAACAGGTGTTCCTCATCCCTCAACAAACGGACATCGCCATCATCGGCGCGTAACACCATGCTCACCACCTGGGAGGTGACATCATTCATCGGCTTGCCCAATACGTGACTGCGGGCAATGTTGACTGCGCGGTCCTTGTAGGCCGCGATCTGCCGGGCCGAGCCCGCCTGCTGCAATTCGCGCGACAGTTCGGCCTGGCGACGCGCCGCCTCGTTCTCCTCGCGGATCGCGACCAGTTGCGCCTGGGTCGATTCGCGCTGGCGGCTCGCCTCTCCGGCGACGATGCGCAGATTGATCTCGTTGAGACGGGCCTGATGGGCATATTCCGATTTCAGTCCCTGCAGGGCCATGTAGAAATAGATCACGCTGCCGACAGCGATGACGGCC
The DNA here is from genome assembly GCF_017792385.1 of Hyphomonas sp. Classification (NCBI taxonomy): domain Bacteria; kingdom Pseudomonadati; phylum Pseudomonadota; class Alphaproteobacteria; order Hyphomonadales; family Hyphomonadaceae; genus Hyphomonas; species Hyphomonas sp. The sequence continues at coordinate 9,827 of NZ_CP051230.1, forward strand.
GCAGTTACCAGAAGCACGGCAAGCGCGCGGATCAGGAAACGGAACGCCTTCTGCTCTCCCTGCAATTCCCGCAGCAGATCAAGAGAGGTGACCGGGCTCTGGGCGGAGTCGGAAACGGGGCTCATGCGACAGGCCTTTCTGACAGGATGGGCCGGTCGCTGCCGTCCCAGACCGAGGGGCCGAACACCGGCTCCAGCAGGAGGCGCAGTCCCGTGTCGGAATCCTCCTCGCGGATGAAGGCTTCCGCAATCAGCAGCTTGATGCGCATCTGGCGCTTGCGCCACATCCGCAGGGCGGCGCCGATGGCCGTGGCCACGAAGAAATTGGACGCGCCGATCATGCGCTCGGGATTGTCGGCGAACAGGTCTTCCCCCACCGGCAATGGATAATGGCCCAGCAGGGTCGACACGAAGACGCTGAACGAAACCAGCGCCATGAAGATGGCCCCCAGCAGCAAGTACCTGTTGAGCCGGGCTTCCGATTTGAGCTCGGCCCGGTGGTGGCTGATCAGGGGGCTGATCGTCTTCATGCCCTACTCCCCATCCCGCGCGACCCGGAAGCCAATTCCGTCATCGCGCCCGGTATCCGGGAAGGCGTCCCGGAAGGCCGAACGGACATAGGAGGGAATTTTCTCCCAGCTGCCACCCCGCACAGCCCGGCTGCGACAGCCCTGCTCGTCATACACGCTCGCCGCACCGAACCGGCCGAGATAACTCCGCACGCTGCAGTCCGCGACCCATTCCGCGACGTTGCCATGCATCTCATGCAGGCCGAATCCATTCGCGGGATAATAGCCGGCCGGCATGGGCCGCCGGGGCCAACTGCCCTTGGGGCCATTGTTGTAGATGCGCCCGGCATTGAAGTTTGCCTGCTGGTCACTCAGCGTCTCTCCGGTGTGAAACGGCGTGCGGGTTCCCGCGCGGGCCGCATATTCCCATTCCGCCTCGCTCAGCAGGCGATAGGGTTCGCCCTCCACGCGAGTGTTCAGCCAGTCAACATAGGCCATCGCCTCGACCCAGGTAATGTTGATCACGGGCAGGCCCGGTTGCTGCCATTGCTGGCTGCGGGTTTCCTGGGCGGCCTTGTTGCCTGCGCAGCCTCCATCCGCGATGCAGGCGTCCAGCTGGGCCCAGGTAATCTCCGTCGCCGAAGCGGCAAAGGGCGCAAGGGTGGCCCGCCATTGCGGACCTTCATTGTCCTTGCGTTCGGCCTCACTCTCGGGCGATCCCATCAGGAACTCACCGCCTGGAATGGCCACCATTTCCGGACAATCGGTACAGTCGCGGAATGTGCGCTCCTCAATGGATCCGCCAGCCGCGGCCGCGGTGAAAGCGGCGCGGCGCAGCAGGGTCGACACCTCGGTAAATCCCGGCGCAATGTCTTCACTGGCGGGCGTGCCGGGCGTATCTCCCGCGCTGCGGGCAGCGGACGTGCGAGCGCCGTGCGGCGGCAGCCGCGAAGTTGAGGTGACCGGTACGGGCTGGGGCGCCGCGCCGCCATTGCAGCCGGCAAAGCAGAAATCGGCGCCGGTCAGGCCGGAATTGTAGAAAGGCGTCTGCAGGCCATTGGTCGACTGGTTCACACGGTCGGCAACCCGTTTGAACACCTGTTCGGCGATCAGATTCTGCTGCTGGATCGTGTCGGACAGGGCGACGGCAAATGTGGAGTGGCGGCCTTCCCCATCATAGGCGACATAGCCGGGCGCTGTGGAATAGGAGATCAACAGGCCACGCGCCGGCTTCACCTCCGCAAGCCCCCCGGCCGCACTGCGTGTGGCGCTGGGCAGCGGATTGTCCCGGCATGCGTCCAGGATCACGAAATTGACGGCATTCCCGGCATGCTCGACATAGCGCAGCGCATCGCCCAGGCGCGGTGCCTGTCGCCAGATATCCTGTTCGGAGCGGGCATTCGCATCGACCGGCACCAGATAGTTCAGCCCCTGTGACTGCACCCCATGTCCCGCATAATAGATCAGCCCCACCGCACTCGCCCCGGCCGCTTTCAAACGGGCCCCGTGCGCGGCAAAGGCCGTTTCCATCTCGTCTTCGGTACCGTCGATCACGAGGTCCACCGTGAAGCCGACCGTGCTCAACGTGTCCGCCATCAATTGGGCATCGCGGGCCGGATTGGGCAATTGCCAGCCGGTTTGCTGATAGTTGGAATTGCCGATGACCAGCGCATAGCGCGGCGCGTCAGCCGGTTGCGACAGGGCGAGTGGCCCCAGCATCAGGCAAAACAGGGCTGAAACAATGGTCCGAAGCATGGCGGGCGTCCCCTTCCGCAAGTCGCGACATCCCTCCCCAGCGCGCTGCGTTAACTAACCCCAATTCCCGGCACGAGAAAAGGGGTCAGTTGGATCGGCCCGTCCGGGCCAGGGGGTCAGGCCGCGCCGGGGCGCTGGGCAACATCGGGCTGGGCAGCGAGCAGTTTCGCCTGCCCGACCCAGTCGTCCCGCAGGATCCGGCCCTTGAAGTGTTCCAGTTTGTCGTCGACCCACTGGATTTCGTCTGGCCCCCATTCGGCAATCTGCCAGAAATAATAGACGCCGATCTCGTTCAGCAATTCGGCCAGCATCGGGCCGATGCCGTTGACCCGTTCCAGATCGTCCTCCTGCCCGAAGGCCGCTTCGACCAGCAGGTTGGCCTTGTCATCCGGCCGCATGGCCTGACGCACAGGGTCCTGCCCCCGCAGGATCTCCACGCTGCGCACTGTGGTCGTGGGTTGCGGCGCTGGCGGGGGTGGAGGCGGTGGAGGCGGCGGCGGGGCGGCCGGGGTTTCGTTCACGGTCGTCTGGGTGAACCGCGCCTGCGACAGGGGCACACGCTGGCTGATATCGATATCCGTGCGGGCATACGCCGTTTCCTGCAGCGTGCGCACCATGTGATGCATCGCCGCCATGCCGTACTCGATGGAGGTCAGCCGGTCTTCCACGGCGCCCATGTTCAGGCGCGCTTCCATCTTGCGCAGGGAATTGGTGATGCTCGACAGGTCCGGGTCCTGCAGCGTGACCACCGTTTCCTGCAGGGCGGCCAGACGGCGCTCCAGCGGTGCCACATCCGGCAGCGCCTGCATGTCGATGCGCAGGGTTGCCAGCGAGGATTCGAGATTTGCCAGACGCGCCTGAAGGGGCGAGAAATCGACCGGCGTGCGATCCAGCGTCGAGACATGAGCCTCCAGCGAGGCCAGTTTGGAATGCAGCGCCGCCGTGCCGCCTTCCAGATCCGCCAGCTTGTTGTTGGTGACCCGCACGTGGTCTGGCGCCGTTTTCAAATCGCGCTCGATCTGACGCAGCGTTTCCGTGATCGGCCCGAAATCCGGCTCCGGAAGTGACAGCTCGCCAATGGCGGTTTCCAGCTTGGCCAGGCGGTCGCGAAGACTGTCGACATCCGGCACGCGCAGGGAGGCAAGCGAGGATGACAGGGTCTGCAGACGAATGGTCATGCTTTCATTGTCCGCCTTGCGCTGCGCGTCGAGCCGTTCGGCAAACTCGGCCAGCCGGGATTCCATCTGGCCGAAATCGCTGCGGATCGGCTCGAGGTCGGTCATCGGCAGGTCGAGATTCTCGATGGCCAGTTCCAGCCGCGCCAGCCCGCTGTGAATCGGGCCGAGGTCCGGTTCCGGCATCTGCGCCGGTTCCGAATTGACCAGAACATTCACATTGTCCTCGATCCGGGACAGACGGCCTTCGATATCCTCTAGGTCGGTGTTCTTCAGCTGGCCCACGGCCAGGTCCAGGTCGGACAGGCGCGACAGGACCGGGTCGAAGCCGGCACCGCTGTCGGTCAGCCGGGCCTCGATCGCATCAAGACGTGCATGCAGGGGCGAAATGTCCGGAAGCGGCAGGCTGGTCAGCCGGTCACCGATACTGTGAATATTGGCATGGAACTCATCGCGCGTGACCGGCGATGGCAGCGCCGAAATGCGCTCCTCGATCATGGAGAAATACGACGCGATTTCGTCGCGTGACACGGCCGGCAGGGCGTCGGCTTCGGCGCTCTCATCCATCAGCGTTTCGTAGGTTTCGGTGACATCCTCATAGCGGTTCCGGAACCACCAATAGGCCAGCGCAGCGCCTGCCAGGGCGGCAAGCAGCATCAGCAGGAAGATCTGGATGAGAAGGAACCACATGATGTTTACTTTCGACGTATCAGGAGGAAATCATTCGGAAACACGGATCACCCGTATTTCAATTCGGCGGTTCTGGGCCCGCCCTTGCGGTGTGGTGTTGGAGGCAACCGGGCTGGCATCCCCATAGCCCGTGGCCACAAGCCGGCCGGGAGGCACCCCCCGCGCAATCAGCGCATTGCGCACTGCCTCTGCACGCGCCTGGCTCAGCGCGCGGTTCATGTCCGGCAATCCGGTACTGTCCGTATAGCCCGCAATACGCAGAGTCCCCGGACAGGACCGCACGGCTTCCGCCACGCTGTCCAGCAGGCCCGCACTGGATGCACCGATCACGGCGCTCGAGGACTGGAACTCGATCCGCGTGTCCCCCAGCAGATCGGCGAGAGAGGATTCGCAAGTCGCCACGGCCTCGTGCGCGATGATGTCCACCGCGCCAACTTCTCCCAGCGGGATCGGCGCAATTGCCATCTCGCGAACCGCGGCAGCCTCGGCCCCCGGCAGTTCACAGCTCAACGAGAACCGGTTGTCATTGAACCCCGCCACGCCCCGGTCACACCGCGTCACCGTGTTCAGGCCGCGCTGCGCCACTTCGAAGAATCCGGACGGCGCCGCATCCTGGGTGATCGACAGACTGTCCTGAATCGAGAGGATACGCGGCGGATCGATTTTCGCCCGGGCTGCGGAGACGATTTGCTGTCGGACGGAATTGTCCGGCATGTCCCCGTCCAGCGTCAGCACGCCGTTGGCGACACGGAACGACCAGTCGATTGCCGTGGCCGGAGTGCCCTCGCCCAGGTTTGAATAATCGAACGCGTCCCGCACACGCGTGACCGGGCGCGCAGATCCGAACAGGGTCGGTGCGCGAGCCCGCCGCACGGCGGCGACGGCCGCTTCGGCAGCCTCCCGGCTGGGTGGGCGCCCTTCCAGCGTGATCCATTGTCCCGAAACATTGGCCCGGGCCCACGCGGCATCTGCCTCGATCAGGGCTTCGGCAGCTGTCCGCCCGGCGGTCGACTGCACAACGCCAAAGGCGAACGGCCAGAGCGCGAACAGCAACAACAGCCCCAGCGCAATCAGCGGAATGCCGCCCAATGGAAAGAATGGCACAGGCTCGCCGGATGCCCGCCGCACCTTGCGCGTTTGCAGGAACCGTCCCCCGGTGCCGGTGCTGTCACTCAAACTGCAACCCTCATCACGCCTGTTATCCACGCCCCACCCGATTTCGGGAATTGCGTCAAACACTAGCCGAAACAAAGGGCTCCAACAACATTCCGATCCCGAAATGAAACGTCCGCGAAGACAATATTGCTGACAATTCTTCTTGGGATTCAGCCGGGGCGAGAGTTGTAATCAAGGCAAACGCCTGTCACGCGAACCGGGGCTTTACTTGCCGATGTCGTCGGGAATCGTCTGGTCCATGGTTTCTGCCGGATGACAGCAGGACGGGCCGCTGACAATGCGCGCCGGAACACCGGCCACCGTGCATTTCGCCGGTACATCCTTCAGCACAACGCTGCCGGCCGCCACCTTGGCCTCGTCGCCGATCTGGATGTTGCCCAGCACCTTGGCACCGACCGAGAGCAGCACGCCCTTGCCGATCTTCGGATGGCGATCGCCGACTTCCTTGCCGGTGCCGCCCAGCGTGACGCCATGCAGCAGCGAACAGCCATCGCCCACGACCGCCGTTTCACCAATCGTGATGCCGGACGCGTGGTCGAGCATGACGCCGGTGCCGATGCGGGCGGCCGGATGGATGTCCACTCCGAACAGTTCCGAAGCGCGGCTCTGAAAATGGAAGGCCAGTGTCTCCCGCCCTTCGCGCCACAGGAGGTTGGCCACGCGATAGGTCTGCAGGGCGAGGAAGCCCTTGAAATAGAGAAAGGGCTGCAACATGCCACGGCAGGCCGGATCCCGCTCCAGCACGGCCTGCATGTCGGCTTCCGCCGCATCGACCAGCGAGCGATGGGTGTCATAGGTCTCGCCCAGGATCTGACGCACCTGCTGGGTGCTCATCACCGGACTTTTCAGCTTCTCCGCGAGATGAAATGAAAGCGCCTGACACAGTGTGGCATGGGCCAGGATGGCCGAATTCAGATAGCTCGCCAGGGTCGGCTCATCTGCCGCAGCGGCGCGGGCCTCGAATCTGAGGCGGTTCCAGGCGGGCGCCGGGGCGCCGATATCCGGGTTCTCTGGCATGTCTCTTCCTTCCGGTCCCTGATCTATCGAAATGGGCCGTTTTGGCCCGAGTGCAACCCCTGTTGCCGGTTTACTCTGCTGGCACTTCGCGGCCGCCGAACATATGGCGCAGGGCCTTCCGCACCGGTTTCATCGTCGTGATCCGGAAGATGGCCGGCGTGAAGTACAATGCCAGCAGTGCCGAGCCGCCGACCCCGCCGGAAATGCCCGCCGCCAAAGGCATCCAGAAAGAATCCCCGGTCAGCAGGATCGGCACGAAACCGCCCATCGTGGTCAACGTGGTCGCCACGATATGCCGTGTGGCATCCACCACAACTTCGCGCTGGGCGATCACATCATCCGCCATGGCGCCGGGATTGGCCCTCAACAATGACAGAACGACAATGGAGCCATTGATCGCAATGCCGAACAGGCCCAGCCCGCCGATGATCGCATTGAACCCGAATGGCAGGTTGAACAGCCACACGCCGAAAAAGGCATAGCCCAGCGACAGGAACCCGGAGGCCAGCACCAGCAGCATCATGCGGAAGGAATTGAACACCAGCATGATCGCCCCTGCCATCACCATCACCAGCGGCACGCCAACAGCGGCGAGATTGCCGAGGGCGTCGCTGGAATTCTCCGCCTCCCCGCCAATCACGACGTCATAGCCCGCCGGGATGTGGAATCCGGTGTCCGCGAAGCGCGCCTGATAATCCGCCAGCACAGGCGCCGGCAAGGTATAGGGATCGAGATAGGCCAGGATCTGGTTCATGCGCTGGCCATTGCGCCGCGTGATCACGGCAGTCTCCGGGACGAGCGTGACATCGCCCAGGGCCGAAATGGGCGTGCCGGCACCGGTGCCAACCGTGGCGGAGCGCAGATCCGCCATGCCGGATCGACGCGACATGGGGGCAATCACCTTCACCGGCAGTTCCTCGGTGCCCTCCAGAACGGAGCCGGCCCGGACGCCTTCCAGCTCCGCGCTCAGATCTGCAGCAATATCCGTCAGACGCTCGCCCGCCATGGCAGAAGCGGCCTCATCGGCCTGCAGGCGCATGGTCGGCGCGCCAAGCTCGAGCGAGGCAACCGTGTAGGTGATCCCCGGCGTCTGGCCGAGCACGCCGCGGATCTCGTCGCCGATCCTGTCCAGCGTATCGAAATCATTGCCCATGATGCGCAACTCGATCGGCGCATCCGCTGGAGGTCCCTGTTCGAATGGCAGGGCCAGGAAGCGCGCGCTTGGAAACTCCTCACGCACCATGCGCTGCACTTCGCCGACGATCTCGTGCGTGCGCTCATTCGAATCCAGCTGAATCCAGCCGGTGGCGAACCCTTCAACGCCTTCGGTATTGTTGAGGACATTGTAATAGACACGCGGAGATGGCTGGCCGAGCACCCAGGTCACATCCTCCACCCCCTCGATGGCACTGATCATGTCCGTTGCGCGGTGCGCCACATCGACCGTGTCATGTATGTCCGCTTCAGGTGACAGCTGGAACGTCACCTGAAACTGGTCGCGCTCCGTCTGCGGAAAGAACTGAGAGGGCAACTGACCCACCAGCCAGAACCCGAAGATTGCCGGCGCCACGCCGATGGCGATGCCGAGCAGCGGGAATCGCAGCGTCGCTTCGATGGAGGCCCGATAGCCATCCGAGATGAAATCGTTCATCACGCCGTCCCGCCACCAGCGGCGCGGGCGTTTCGCCTGTCCGGTTTCCCAGCCGCGCTTGCGGTCAAACCAGCCGGCCATGGCGGGGATCACGGTGATGGAGACGATGAAGGAAGCCGAAATCGAGAACACAACCGACAGGCCGATCATGCCCACAAATTCTCCGGCGCCGCCGGGAAGCAGGGCAATCGGCGCAAACGCCAGGGCTGTGGTCAGTGTGGACGCCGCCAGCGGCGCAGCCAGATGGCCAAGGCTCTGCCGGATGGCCTCGAACCGGTTCTTCCCCTTGGCCCGCAACTGGTCGAACTCGTCAACCACGACAATCGCATTGTCGATAAGAAGTCCAAGCGAAATGACGAGGCCGGTCACCGACATCTGGTGGAGCGGATGACCGAACACGCTGAACAGGATCAGCACGAGGCTGATCGTCAGCGGGATGGCCATGCCGACCACGATGGCCGAGCGCCACCCCATCGTGACGAACAGGACAAGCACGACGATGAAGGCCGAGAACAGCAGGCTTTGCGCAAGGCCGTTCAACCGGTCATTGGTGTAGCGGCTCTGGTCGAACACGGTCTCGACCTTCAGCCCCGGCGGTGCAGAGGCTGCAAACTCGTCCGCGATCGCCCGCGCGCTTTCCGCCCATCTGTCCACACGCTGCCCGGGTGAAATGTACACACCCACCAGCACCGTCCTCAGATTGTTCTCATAGGCCTGTTTCGTCGCCGGGTCCGCATAGCCTTTCTCGACCCGGGCAACATCGCCAACGCGCACGGCCGATCCGTCGGCGCGCTGCAGAAGCGGCACCTGACGGACCCGGGATATGCCATCAAATTCACCGCCGACTTCCAGGCCGATTGTACCGCCTTGCCCGCGCAGACGCCCGGCCGGAGTCTTGCTGTCCGCCGATGCGATCAGTCCCGCCGCGTCGCGGAAGGACAGGCCGGCTGCCGATAGCGCCTGCGGGTCGACCACCACACGCACTTCTTCTTCGGGCAGGCCGTAGGTTTCGGTTTCCTCCGTGCCGGGCAGGCGCTGGAACTTGTCCTCGAGATCCAGCACCAATCGGCGCATGACGGTGAGGGGCGGATCGCCTTCGCCCGTCCAGGTCAGTCCGACGACCAGCGTCGCCGCGCCCACATAAAGCCGCTCCACTTCCGGCGATCCGACGCCTGCGGGAAACTGCGCCTGCGCCTCCTCGACCTGCCCCCGGATCAGCGTCCAGGTATCGTCCACTTCGCCCTCCGACAGGTCTTCGCGGATCTGGATGCGGACCTGCGAAAAACCGGCCCGGCTGGTGGACGTGACTTCCTCGATCTCGGCAAGCTCCATCAAGGCGGCCTCGACCGGCTCGGTGACCAGCGCCTCGACGCGTTCCGCATCTGCGCCGGGATACGGCGTCAGCACGAAGCCGTAGCGCTCGATCAGGGTCGGATCCTCCTGGCGCCCCAGAGTCAGCATGGCCCCGAGACCGCCAATCAGGACCACCAGGATGGCGAGAATGGCCAGGCGCGGCAACTTGAAGAACAGCGTCGACATGACCTTCAGCCGCCGTTCACAGCCGCCGCGCGATGAACGTCGCGCGGTTCCACCGGCAAGCCAGGCACAATCCGCTGCAGGCCGTCCGTGATGACTCTTTCTCCGGCCTCGACTGCGCCGCGTACAAAGGCCCTGTCCCCGTCGGTGTGCACCATTTCCACGGGCCGTGTGGCAACGGTCCAGCCGGATCCGGCCGGCTCGGCAACATAAATCGTCCACAGGCCGCGGGAAGCGGTCGACAATGATTTCACTGGCACCCAGAAGCCCGGCTCATCGATGTCACGCTGCATGGTCAGGCGCACGACGGCGCCAGAGGCCACAGCGCCGGTATTGTCGATTTCAAACACGGCGGCCACGGTTCGCTGCGCCGGATCGATGACACCGGTCACGCTGCGTAGAACGGCTTCCACCGGACCGGTGTCTGCCTGCAGCTGATAGGTTTCGCCAGGGCTCAGGCGCGCTGCACTCCCGGCCGGCAAGCCGATGCGCGCTTCCAGATGCGCGGCTTCCACAAGGTCCAGCACGGGCTGGCCTGCTCCGGCAATCGTGCCCTCGTCGGCCAGGCGGGCTGTCACCACTCCGTCGAAGGGGGCTGTGATACGGGAGAGGTCAATCTGGACCCGGAAAATGTCGGCCTGCGCCTTCGCGGCTTCCACTCGAGCCAGAGCGGTATCAGCCTGCGCTTCGGCTTCGTCGACCGCCTGCTGGGACACATGTCCCTGCATTTTCAGCTTCCGCTGCCGTTCAACTGTGCTGAGGGCAAGAGAATGCGCCGCGCGAGCTTCCTCGATCACCGCGTCTGCTGACGCAAGCTGGGCCCGCAGACCACGCGTATCCAGGCTGGCCAGCACGCTGCCGCGCTTGACCCGGTCGCCGACATCTACCGCAATGGTCTCGATCCGCCCGCCACTGGAGAATCCCAGCGCGCTGCTGCGTCTGGCTTCCGCGAGACCGGAATAGGTCTCGTTCAGCGTGAAGGCTGTGACCAGTTCGACGGGCGCAACCTGAACCGTCATGGGCGCCGGGGCCGCCTTGGCAATCTTCGGCCCCTCCTCGCTGCGCAGACGGGTCGCAGCAAAGACGAGACCGGCGCAGACCAACGCCAGAACGATCATGAAGAACAACCCTTTCAGGGCTGTCGGCCGCTTGTCGCGCGACACGTCTCCGGTGTGGGGATCAGTCTCTGTCATGAAGTATGTCCTGGAAGGTCGCCATTGGTGTCCGTCACCGCAGGCTTCAACAGGCTGCGGATCTGGAGGCTTGCATGAAACTCGATGAAATCGCTTGCCGAAATCGGGTTCTCGTCCGGGACGAGTTGGTGGAATTTCGGCACGTGAATAAGCAGCTGGGCGAGCCCGTGGGACCCCGCCCAGAGGGACTTTGCCGCCATGACCGGGTCCAGTACGGGATCGAACACGCCCAGTTCCTGTCCCTCTCTGACCATGCTGATCAGCACGCCGAATGCCTGCCCTTTCTGGGATGCGACGAAGCCCTCCCAGGACAGGATACCGGCTCCGTTCTCGGGAAGGTCATGCTGGATGCTGGAAAAGGCCGCAGCATAATGGAAAGGACGCGTCACGGCCGTTTCAACATAGGTCGCGACACACGCTTTCGCGCGCTCCAGAAATGGTCGGTCAGCGCTGGAACTGTTGTCGACCTTCTCGAGCAGCCGTTCGAAGAACGCCTCCTTCAATTCGTCGATCAATTCCTCCTTGGAACCGAAATACTTGTAGATCGCTGCCGGTGAATAATCGATTTCGTCGGCCAGACGCCGGATCGACAGCCCTGTCTCGCCTTCCCGCGCAAAAACGCGCTCGGCAGCCGAGATGATCGACTCCCGCACGCGCAGGCGGCGGCGGTCAGCCGGCGTTACCTCGGGGGCGTTGTCTGTTTCCATTTGATCCAGCGCTCAAGCAGAGTGTTCAGAAAGTGAACACTGTTCACTCTTGTACTCCCATCCACCTGAAATCACAACACGCAATTCGTTAATGGCCGCCTTCAAGATCATCGCGGCGGCACCTATGTTGCGGCAATGACAAAGCGATTCCCCCCCGCCCCCGCCATTGGTACGCCCATGCTGGCCACCCGTCCCAGCGCCGAGGCACGCCAGCTCCTGGCCCGCCGCCGGTCTGCTGGAAAGCACTTCATCAACGAACCAGGCCCATCACCGGACGCGCTCGACGAGTTGCTGGAAATCGCCGCCCGCGTGCCAGATCATCGCAAACTGACTCCATGGCGTTTCATTGTGTTCGAGGGCGAGGCCCGCGCGGATTTCGGTCAGGAACTCGCCCGCATTCGCGGCGAAACGCTTGAAGATGCAGAATCCCGGGACTTGATGGAAGCCGCCGGCCTGTTCCTGCGCGCCCCCACTGTCGTCGCCGTCATCTCCTCGCCGAAAGATGACGGGCGAACACCTGTCTGGGAACAGGAGCTGTCTGCCGGTGCCGTCTGCTACAATCTTCTGCTGGCGGCCAATGCCAGCGGCTGGGCGGGCGCATGGCTCAGCGAGTGGCCGGCCTTTGACTCGCAAGTTGCCGACGCACTCGGCCTGGAGGGCACGGAGCGCGTGGCCGGCTTCATCTATCTCGGCACATCCAGGGTCGCCCCGCCCGAACGCGGACGCGCCTGCATGTCAGACATCGTCACACGCTGGTCGCGCTAGCCCCGGCCACGATAGGACGCGACGCCGGTCTCGGGCACATAGAGTCCTGCCGGCACATCACCCGACTGCCAGAACACATCGATCGGGATCCCGCCGCGCGGATACCAGTATCCGGAGATGCGCAGCCAGTTCGCTTCGGTGAAGTCGAAGATCTTCTTGCCGATGGATACAGTGCATTCCTCATGGAAGGCTCCGTGATTCCGGAAGCTGGTGAGGTAGAGCTTCAGGCTTTTGGACTCGACCAGCCACTCTCCGGGCGCATAGTCGATCACCAGATGGGCAAAATCAGGCTGGCCGGTCACGGGACACAGCGATGTGAATTCCGGAGCCACGAACCGGGTCAGGTACAATGTGTCCGCATGGGGATTGGCCACACGTTCAAGCCGGGCCTCTTCAGGACTCTGCGGTTGGTGGGTCTGCTGGCCGAGTTGGCCCAGCCCCTGATAAATCGGATTGTCAGCCATATTAGAGGATCGCCGGTACGGGAATGAGGTTGAAGGTGAGCCCCATATAGAGCGCATAGGCGAAAAGGAGAACCGCTCCCTCCCAGCGCGCCACCAGCTTGCCCGTAATCGCAAACACCACCATCAGCGCGACCGACAGGACCAGCGCCGCAATATCGCCCACACTGATCAGGCTGTTGCCGATGCCGGAGGCCATTGCATCGGCGGTGACATCGCCACTCGGTTCGCGGCGCACGCTGAACGGGTGCACAAGGGCGGTCAGCCCCAGAATGCCGAGAATGTTGAAGATGTTCGAGCCGATGATGTTGCCCAGCGCGACGTCTGCCTTGCCCCGGAAAGCGGCGATGGCCGACGTCGCGAGTTCCGGCAGGCTGGTGCCGACTGCAACAATCGACAGGCCGATCACGGTTTCGCTGACACCGAATTCCCGCGCGATGACGACGCCGCCATCTACCAGAAATTTGGCGCCAAGCACAACACCCGCAAGACCGGCCAACGCAATCAGCGCGCCCAGCGCAACGCCGTAATTCGCCTCGACCGTCTCCCCTTCCCCAGCATGCATTTCGGCCACCGCGCCCTGGCTGGCCCGGTCTGCCATCAGCGAAAACACAATATAGATCGCTAGAGCAGTAACGAGCAGCGCACCACCGAGCCGCGAGAAAAGATCGAACCAGATCATCGTGCAAAGCAACAGCGTGGCCAACAACATCAGAAGCGTGTCCCGCATGAGGGCGCGAGGGTTGGTGATGATCGGATGAATTACGGCCGCCACACCTAGTACCAGCAGGATGTTGGCAATATTGGAACCGACCACGTTTCCGACCGCTATACCAACGGCATCGGCGTTGATGGCATTGAGGCTGGTCACCAGTTCCGGCACCGAAGTTCCGAAGCCGACGAGTGTCAGACCAATCACCAGTTCGGAGATATTGAGCTTGCGCGCAACACTCACCGATCCCCGGACAAGCCCTTCGCCCCCGACAAACAGGAGGACGAGGCCGCCAAGAACCATCAGATATGTCATGAAAATCCCCGTGGGAAAAAGTTGAAGTGCAAATATGGGGGGATGCGCGACGCGCCGCAATCAGGCCCTTGCCAAGTATTTCTGCGGGAACGGTTGGCGTCGCAAAGCCGCAAAAAAAACAGCTATCGGGTTGGAAGCGACAAATTTCAGCAAACTTGTTCACCGTACACTCAGCTCAATGGCGCACAATTCGCCGTGAATATTCAGGGACTGACGTCGACATGGTAAACCGGGCAGAACGCCTGACCGACACGCGCCGCCTGCAACTTGGCAGAATGGCTGTGTGCTGCGTGGCGCTCGGCCTGTTGCCAGCTTGTGCGTATCTGCGCGGAAACGGAACTGGCGAGTCTGCCACCTCCGGTTCGGCATATATGCCCGTAACCTTCGACGGTGTACCAAACTCCCTGGAAGACGGCGCACGCGATGCCGTATCGATCCGGGCGGGTGCCCCCACCAGTCTTCTGGACGTTCGCCGGAGAGCCAATCAGGCCGCAGACACCCTTCAGGAATACCTCGCATCCGAAGGCTATTTCGCTGCGGTCGTCACGCCTGATCTGGTCGAAGACATGGACATGACGCCCCGGCTGGATGTTGATCCCGGTGAGCGTTTCACCATCGCATCGGTCACTCTTGCTGGCACCGGCGACCTGCCGGAGGAGGTGCTGACCCGACTTGAGCTTGTCTCAGATGAGCTGGGCATCGGCACCTGGGCCGTGACCGAAGACATCGAAAGTCTCGACAAGCGCCTGGTCACCACATTGCGCAAGGCCGGCTATGCCTTTGCCGAAAGCGAAGGGATTGATGCGCTGGCATCCCGGGCGGATTCGACACTGGAGCTGACCTATTCGCTCTCCCCCGGACCGCGCGTCCGCCTGGGAGACCTGATTGTTCCGGTGGACTTGAAAACGCGTCCGGGCGCCATCCGCACCCTGCGCAACTGGCAACCCGGAGACTTCTACAAGCCGGACACAATGGAAACACTGCGCACGCGCCTGCGCAGCACGGACCTGTTCGACGGGATCGGGGTCAAGATTGCTGAAAATCCGGGAACTGACGGGTATCACTCCGTTGAGCTGCAGCTCTCGGAAGGCAAACGCCGGTCGATCAGCGCAGGTCTCAGCGTGTCCACTTCGGAAGGCGCGGGCGCCACGGCCAGCTGGGAACGCCGCAACCTGACCGGTGTCGGCGACACGCTGGGCGTGGACGCCCAGATCGCCACCCTGACCAGCGAACTGACACTGAGCTATGAACGCCCGAACATCGGCAGATATGGCCGCGATTTCTCAGCCGAGACCGGCATTCGTGCGGAAGAAACGGATGCCTACGACCTGCAGGGCGTCAGTGCCACAGCCAGCCTGTCGCAACCCTTCAATGATCACTTCACATTGTCCGCAGGCGCAACAATCGACGCGACGCGGTCAACCGACTATGAATTGCGATCCGCCGGCCAGGATGAATATGTCGAACAGGTCACCTTTTCGTTCCCGTTGGGCGCGACCTACGACACGGTGAAACAGCCGCTGGACCCGCAGGCCGGCAATCGTATCGCACTGGGTGTAGAGCCGGGCGTCTCAGTTGGCGACAGCGAGGCGCCCTTCACACGCATTACGACATCGGCATCGACCTACAGAAAGATTACCGACCGGCTTGTGGCGGCTGTCCGCGCCGAGGCCGGCACTTTCCTTGGCGATGATGATGTGCCGGTGGACCGGAAATTCTACGCCGGAGGCGGCGGCTCTGTCCGTGGCTTCGAATATCAATCCCTGTCTCCCACCGATACCGACGGCAACATCATTGGCGGCGATGCGATGTTTGCAGCGTCCGCGGAACTCCGGTTCCGGCACTCCGACCGCTGGGGATACGTCGCCTTCGTGGATTCGGGTTACGCCGCTGGCTCGATTGATGAGGCCATCAGCGAGATGCGCATGTCTGCTGGCTTCGGCATTCGCTTCTATCCGGGGTTCGGTCCGATCCGGTTCGACATTGCGACGCCGCTGGACCGGCAGGAGGGTGAAGATCCGGTTCAGATCTATGTGTCGATCGGGCAGGCATTCTGATGTCAGTCCTCTCGCCGCTCCTTGGAATGGTTCGTCGTCGCCCCTGGCTGGTGGTGAGCCTGTCGGTCCTGATGGTCGTGCTGGCCTGCCTGGCCGCAGCGCGCCTCTGGATCGGGTCCAGCGGCGGACGCGCCTTCATCGAATCGCAGATCGACGGACGCAAGGCGGGAAGCTTCGGACGGATCGACATAGAAGGCTTGTCAGGCGACCCACTTGATCGGTTCGGCGCCGCGCGGATCACCCTGACAGATGCCGAAGGGGTCTGGCTGTCCATCGAGGATGTTGATCTGGCCTGGTCACCCGCCCGGCTGATGTCGCGAACGGTAAAGCTCGACCTTGTCAGCGCCGGAAAGGTGGACATCCGCCGGCGCCCCGTCACGGAAACACGCGACAAGCAGACTGATGGCTCTTCCGGCGACTGGGCCGTGTCGCTCGACCAGTTGAAGATTGACGAATTGCTGTTGCAGGAGGGAGTCGCCGGGCCGCGCGCCGTGTTCACGATAGACGGCCGGTTCCGCCTGCCCAAGGAAAAGACGTTCGACCTGTCGGTTACCGCCCTGCCTCTTGAGGGCGTAGGCGACCGGATCGACGCAACGCTGAAGCGCGCGGTTTCCGGCGCCTACCGTCTCGATACGGAGATTAAGGCCCCAGCCGGCGGCACGCTGGCTTCTCTGGCCGGGCTTCCCGAAGGAGAAAGCGCGCAAATCATTGCCCGCGCCAGTGGCACATTGCGGGAGGGCGACGGCTTTGCCGAAGTCAGCCTGTCCGGTGAGACCGTGGGCGAAATTACCGGCAAGATCAGCGACAGCGATTTGCGGGCCAGTGCGAATGTCAACGGGAGTCGATTGCCGCTGCCAGACAATCTGACGAAACTGATTGGCCCTCAAGCCAGCATGACGCTCGACGCAACAATCGGAAAGCGGAACATTCCCTTTGACGTGTCTGCCGCAGGACAGGCCGGAACCGTCGCCGCCGGCGGCACTTATCGACGCCGTACATCAGACTTTGACGGCCCCGTTTCCCTTGATGTCGCCTTCGACGGCCTCAAGGAGTTGTCAGACGTCGATGCCCGCATTTCCTTCCAGGGGACAGTGGACGGTCCGATAGGGAGTCCCGTGCTGGCTGGCACTGCCAGCCTGGCCGCCGCCGCGGACTCCGGACTTCCCTTTGAGCGGCTTGAAGGACCCGTAACCGTCCAGACTGACGGTTCGGATGTAGACCTGACGGCCTCGCTCGCCGCCGCCGGTCTTCTGAAATCCAACTCGACGGCGCGGCGCATTCTGGGATCCACACCACGCGCGGACATCGCGGCCAGATACAATCGCGACAGCGGCCTGCTCACACTGTCCCCGTCAACCGCGCGCCTTGCCCGCGGGGCCATCGCTGCAAACGGAACGGTCGACACACGCGCGCGCACCCTGAATCTGGTCGCACGGCTGGACGGGGTCTCCGGGTTTGTCGCGTCGGCGCCATCTGTTTCCGCATCCGGAAGTGTTCGCCTGGCGGGGAACTTCTCCGCACCGGGCGCAGTAACCGACCTGACGATCCGGAATCTTGAAACCCTGAACACGACCCTGGCCGAATTGCTTGGCAGCGCCCCCCGTCTGAAAGCGACCGCGGAGAAATCAGGCGACGCTTTTCGCATCCTTTCCGCCACACTTGAGGGAGAGGTTGTGTCCGCAACCGCGTCCGGACAGTACACACCGAGCGGCCCGGTCGCGATCCGCGGCCGGTTCACTCAGGCGCGCGAAGTCACATTGTCCGGCACGGAAATCGATCTGTCTGGTGGCAGCTTCGATGTGTCCGGCTCGAACGGCATGCACGAGATCCGCCTGACCTCGGATGACGGCAACTTCCAGCGCAGCGGAATAGATATCGATGCCCTGACGACGGATGTATCCCTGTCACGCCGAGAGGATGGGTGGGCCGGGCCAATTGCCGTGGCAGGACTGATGGACACCCAGCCGGTTCAGATAACCGCCGGCGCTTCCTGGCAATCGGGGATCTTTGCCCTTCGCGATATCCGGTCCGACTACGAGTCCGCCCAATTGTCCGGCGAACTTTCCTATGGCGGAGACACCGGCCTCGACCTGGATATTGACCTGGCGGGCGACCGCTTCGCTTTCGGGGATCGCCGTATCGGAGCGTTTGACATACGTCTGGCCGTTGACCGCGCTCCGGACACGGATGTGTCCATCATCGCCTCCGGGCAGGTGGCAGACATATGGCTGTCGCCGTCCCTGCGGTTTGATTCCGTGGACGGTCAGGTTCGCAATGCGCCGGAAGGCTACAATTTTACCGTACAGTTGAAACGGTCCCATGACACGCGCCCCACCGACCTAAGCCTGATGGGCGAGGCCAGCTTCTCGGCTGAGTATACGGGCGGCCAAATCGAACTCGACGGGACGCTGCTCGGGGAACAGGTCCGGTCCATCCAGCCGGTCAACTGGCAACTGGGCGACACGCCCGCCATCGAGGCCCATCTCGCGCTGTTCGGGGGAACCATCCGCGCAGACATATCGGAAGACGACCGCAATCCCCGGCTGGGGCTCAGCGTGGATGAGGTCGATCTCGCGCCATTGTTTGCGTCGGCCGGACTGGCGACCCGGCAGGTCATGGTCAACGGCCAAGGCGAATTCGATCTGTTTGGCGCGAACCCGACCGGCCAGTTCGACCTTGTGGTGGCGGGCCCTCTGCCGGGGCTGGAACGGACCCTGGCCGTGGATGTCACCGGGCGGCTGCGCGATGGCGCGCTGCGGGTCACGGGCGACGGCGACTATGGCGCCCTGCATCTTGACGGCACCGCCGTCCTGCCGGTGAGGGCCCAACCGGATCGCATGGCCCGGCTCGATCTGGACCAGCCGGTTTCGGGCACTGCCCGCCTCGCCGGAGACCTGTCGGACCTGCGATCACTGGCGCTGGCCTACGGGCACGATCTTGGCGGAACAATCGACGCGTCGGCCAGCCTGTCCGGTTCCTTGCGGCAACCGCGTCTGGACGCCAGTGCGGACGTGACGGACGGTATTTACGAATTCGGCGCCACGAGTCTCCGCCTTGTCGATCTCGACCTTGCGACCCGATACGCAGATCAGGTCCTCACCGTGAACGGGACGGGGAAAGGCGCGGAAGGCGGCACAGCGCGTGTTTCCGGCAAGGTGTCAGGCGAATCGACAGACTTGAGAACGGACTTCACCGACCTCCTGGTCTATGATCGCGACGGTGACAGCCTGGTGGCCGGCGGCGAGGTGACGATCACCGGAACGCCGACCGGACGTGACGTGTCCGGAACGGTGACCGTGCAATCGGCACGCTTCAACCTGGACAATCTGCCTTCCTCACGGGCCCAGGCCATTGATGTGCACTGGAAGGAAAATGGCGATGAACCCTCCGCTCAAAGTGCCTTGAGACAGTCCCTGACGCTCGACATCAAGATCACGGCCGACCGGCGCGTATATGTCGACGGGCGCGGCCTGGAGAGCGAATGGGGAGCAGACCTGAAACTGTCCGGCACGGCCGCCAGCCCCCGCCTGAATGGAACAGCCACGATGCGGCGCGGTACGCTGGACCTGGCCGGACGCCCGTTCGTGTTTGATTCGGGAACCATCACCTTTGACGGCCCGATTCAGCGGGCCCGGCTGGATATCGAAGCCGACCGCACGGTGAATGGCTTCGAAGCCAAGGTGAACCTGACTGGCTCGCCCACCAATCCGAGCATCGAATTGAGCAGTTCGCCCGATCTGCCGGAAGACGAGATTCTTTCGCGACTCCTGTTCGGGCGATCCTCGGTTGACCTGTCGGCGCTGGAGGCCGCCCAACTCGCCAATTCCATTGCGCGACTCAGTGGCAATGGCTCGGGATTCGATCCGACTTCGCAGATTCAGGCGGCTTTGGGGGTCGACCGGCTGTCTTTTGGCACATCCGAAGAAGGAACGGCACAAGTAGGTGTCGGACAATACATCGCAGAGGATGTATATCTCGAGTTGAACTCCGCAGGAGCTGCAGGAAGCTCCGTTGAAGTTGAGTGGGAACCAAGACCTCAAGTCTCTGTTACTTCAGAAACTACTACAGATGGCGAGGCAAAGCTCTCCGTAGAGTGGAAGAAGGATTATTAAATTTCGCTCAGGCGCATCCACCAAAAGTGGGATGCCGGTTAAGTTGATCTAAATCAGCCAATTACACAAGACGCTGCTTTTTTTGGGTTTTTTGGCCGAAAAAATTAGTCCAATATCGGAACGGATATCAGGATGTAATACAGATTCCGCGCTGCATTCCGTTTTCTTGGGTATTGGTGATCTTGCCATAACACCCTTTGCGCGAAAATTGTTTACCTCTGATGGAGATACGGAGCGACAGAGACATGAAGCAATCTACTTCCAGAGCCCCGACCGCGGTCGATCAAATGGTTGGCGAGAAGATCCGAAAACTTCGTCTTGACCGTAATCTCACGCTTGCCGAACTGGGATCGGAGCTGGGCATCAGCCACCAGCAACTTCAGAAGTACGAGACCGGCACCAACCGCCTGAGCGCCGGCATGCTGGCCAATGTCGCGGAGGTATTGCGCGTCTCCATTGCGAGCCTGTTTGAGGACGAAAATGCAAACGATGGCAAGAAGGTAGACCCTTCTGCCAAGGTGCGCGCCGAATGCCATTCCTGGATTGACCGGACGCCGTCGAAGGAACGCCTCAGCATGATGGCGCGTGTCCTTCGGGCAATGTCGGCAGACTAGGCTCCCGGTCCTTCAGAATGCCGTGAGCCGGGCGGCGCTGCCGCCCGTTTGCCGCCGCAGTTTTGCGACCTGTTTGGGATGAATGAAGTCATCCGTGAACCAGGGCGATGCCTGCTTGTCGAACAGGCCCTTGATCCATTCGATCATCAGATTTCCCAAAGGTGACCGCCGCGTTTGCTCGGTATACGCCATCCAGAACTGGATCGGCGCGACTTCCGACATGTCGAGCGCAACAAGGTCCGGAAAGACGTCCTGCTGATAGGTCGGCAACAAGGCGATTCCCCCGCCCTGCCGACAAAGCTCGATCATGGCGCTGGCCGAATTGGTGACGAAGGCAAAATCGATCATCTTCTTCAATTCTTCGGCCTTTGGCGCCCAACGCTCGACCTGCTGGACGTATGATTCGTGCAGGATGCAGCGGTGATGATGGTATTCGAACAGGCTGGACGGCTGACTGTCGCGTGAGTTGAGATACTCCTGCGAGGCAAAGCCGATATAATGCAGCGTTCCCAGCTTGTGGCTGATGATTTCCGGATCGCGCGGTTCGGAAAACTGGATGGATATGTCCGCCTCGTCGTTCAACAGGTCCGGTTCGTGCTCATCGATATGCATACGTATCTGTGCGCTGGGATGAGCTTCCTGGAACTCCTTCAGGCGCGGCGCAATCCAGTAAGGGCCGACACCATCGCCCGTGCCAATCCGGATCCGCCCTTCCAGGCCGCTGCTTTTCCCGATGGCCTGGCTGAGCACTTCATTGGCGGCGTCTTCCATCAACTGGGCATAGCGCAACACCACCTTGCCGGTTTCTGTCAGTTCCACCCCGCGCGTCGATCGCGTGAACAATTTGCTGTTCAGGAATTCCTCGAGTTCATCGATCTTGCGGCTCACCGTCGGAGGCGATTCCTTCAGTCTGGCCGCCGCAGACGTCATGCTGCCGATCTCGGCCACGGCCTTGAAGACACGCAGCTTGTCCCAATCGATGCGAAGGTTCGTCATGTTGCATCCAGCTTAGGGCAAGTAACTTCGAGGAATGAGCCCAGCATTCACGCAAAGAACTTGCTTCGCCACAGGCGAATACGGTGTTTACAAGAAAATACTACCTGACAGGCGGGGTTTTACAATGACACGACACCAGCTGATGCAGGATTTTGCAGCTGATGACTGTCTGATGGTGCCGGCTGAGGGACTCGAACCCCCGACCCTCTGATTACAAATCAGATGCTCTACCAGCTGAGCTAAGCCGGCCACCGCTGGAACCGCTGTCACTACTTCGATCGTGCAGCCGGCGCAAGTGAAAGCGCCAGTCCGTTATCACGCTTCCTGCAGCAGCGCGCAGAATCCTTCCTAAAACCGCCAGTTTGCCCCAATCGCCCTGCCAGCCGCACATTTCCGCCCCATTGAACGTCTATCCAGTTTGTCATGAGGCCACACGACAGATGTGGCGTGGATGGGTGTCAGCCGACACAACAAGCCTGAAGGAAGACTGCACATGAAACGCGCGCAACTCCTCGCCGGATTCAGCATCGCCGCCATCGCCCTGGCATTTCCCGCCATGTCGGATGCGCCCAAGGCGCCCCCCTCCGAGCCGGTGCATGTGCCGTACGAAAAGACATGCCAGGACAGGCAGATCACCGTCTATTTCTCGAAATACGAATCGATCCTCTCTTCCTATGCTGTCCGGTCGCTCAATACCGCCGGGGACGAGTTGGCCGGATGCGCCGTGACCGATATCCAGGCGCGGGTTGTCTCCGCCGATGCGGCCGATAATTCCGAAGCGGCCAATTTGTCCGAAGCGCGCGCTGCCGTGGTGCTCGAAGCGCTGAACGCCCGCGGCATCCGTGCCCGTGACATCCACACCGATTTTGTACCGGCCCATCTGGCGAATCCGTCGGAGGACCTCACCGTCCCCATGGCGCGCCGTGTGGACCTGACCGTCAAGGCGTCGACCAGCTACGGACTGTAGCCATCAAGCTTCCTCCCACAGGCTCCGGACACGTCACCGCATCCCGGAGCTGCCTCGCCCCGAATGGATTGCAGCCCGTTCGGGGCGTTCTTTTCCCCGGAAATGCCTGACATTTCACAGCCGGGCATTCTTTCCTTTCCTGCGCGCGCCGCTAAAACGTGCTGGGCTGTCGGGCACCCGGCCCGGCTCTGCCTGTAACGCTATTTGGGAAAGACCGCATCTCCATGACGCAAACCCGGCGCATCCTCGTCACCTCCGCCCTGCCCTACATCAACGGCATCAAGCATCTCGGCAATCTGGCCGGCTCGATGTTGCCAGCCGATGTGTATGCCCGGGTGATGCGGCTGATGGGCCATGACGTGACCTATATCTGCGCCACTGACGAGCACGGTACGCCGGCCGAACTGGCCGCCCAGGCGGCAGGAATGAGCGTACAGGCCTATTGCGACGAGCAATACGAAATCCAGCGCAAGGCGGGCGAAGGCTTTCACCTGTCCTATGACTGGTTCGGCCGCTCCTCACGCCCGGCAAACAGCGTGCTGACACAGCATTTTGCACAAGTTCTGGAACAGAACGGGCTGATCGAGGAGCGTACCTCCAAACAGGTCTATTCGATTGATGACGGCCGTTTCCTGCCGGACCGGTATGTCGAAGGGACGTGCCCGACCTGCGGGTTCGAAAAAGCGCGCGGCGATCAGTGTGACAATTGCGGACGCCTGCTCGACCCGGTCGACCTGATCGACCCGTATTCCTCGGTCTCCGGCAGCCGCAATATCGAAATCCGCGACACCAATCACCTCTACCTGCTTCAGGGCCGGATGCAGGACAGGATCCGCGACTGGGTCAACAGCAAGGGCGCCAAATGGCCCAGCCTCGCCGTCTCCATCGCCAACAAATGGCTGGATGAGGGCCTGATCGCCCGGGCCATCACGCGGGACCTCAGCTGGGGTGTCCCGGTCGTCGGAAAAGACGGCGCCCCCCGCGAAGGATTCGAAGACAAAGTCTTCTATGTCTGGTTCGATGCGCCGATTGAATATATCGCGGCAACCCAGGAATGGGCCGAAGCCACGGGCAATGACTGGGAAGCCCTGTGGCGCACCGACAAGGGCGCAGACGAGACCGAATATGTCCAGTTCATGGGCAAGGACAATGTCGCCTTCCATACGGTCAGTTTCCCGGTCACGCTGCTGGGCTCCGGCGAGCCGTGGAAGACGGTCGACAAGCTAAAGGCCTTTAACTGGGTCACATGGTATGGCGGAAAGTTCTCGACCTCGAACAAGCGCGGCGTGTTCATGGATCAGGCACTGGACCTGCTGCCGGCCGATTATTGGCGCTGGTACCTGATCGCCAATGCGCCTGAAGGCTCCGACGCTGCTTTCACCTGGGAAGGCTTCCAGGCTGCCATCAATTCCGACCTCGCAAACGTGCTCGGCAATTTCGTCAACCGGATCACCAAATACACCGTGTCCAAGTTCGACGGCAAGGTGCCGGAAGCCGGACAGGCCGGTGAGGCAGAAGCCTGGATGGTCGCCGAACTGAAAGACCGGCTGCCGCGCCTGATCGAGCATTATGAAGCGATGGAATTCCGCAAGGCCGCCGCCGAGACCCGCGCCATCTGGGCCGCAGGCAATGAATACCTGACCAAGGCCGAACCCTGGGTGAAGTACAAATCGGATGTCGATGCCGCCGCGGTCGGCGTGCGCACCGGCCTAAACCTCGCTGCGCTGTTTGGCATTCTCGCTCTGCCGATCATTCCCGAGGCCGGAAAGAAGATTCTGGACGCTCTCGGCATTCCGGAAGAGCATCGCACTTTCGGGTTCCGCGACATTGCCGGACTGCTCGACAGCCTACCCCACGGAATGGAGATTTCGCCGCCGGACGTCCTGTTCCAGAAAATCGAGGATACCCAGGTCGCGGAGTGGACCGAACGCTTCGGTGGTGGTGATCAGGCCTGACGCCGGAACACCACGCTGAAATTGTTGGCGGGCATCTCCAGAATGCCCGCCACTGACAGCCCCACTTCTTCTGCCATTGGAACAATCTGGCGATCCAGATCCCGGACGCCCCAGGCGGGATCACGCGCCTGAAGATTTTCACTGAACGCCGCGTTTGACGGCGCGATGTCACCATCGCGCGCAAAGGGTCCGTACAGGAACAGGCGGCCACCGGGCTTCAACAGGCGGCCCGCGCCTGCGATGAGGCCGAGCGCGGCTTCGAAAGGCGCAATGTGGATCATGTTGACCGACACGATCGCATCCCAGTGCCCCGGTCGCTCGGCTTCGCCCCAATCGCTTTTGCTGGCATCCAGGATCAGGGGGCCCGAAAGACGGTCATGCGCCGCGCTTTTCCGCCACGCAGCCTGACTGGTCCGGCTTTCCGGGTCGATGTCGGAATAGGTCCAGTGGAGGTCCGTCAGCGCTTCCGTCAGATAGGCGCCGTGCTCGCCGGTGCCGGATGCCACCTCCAGGACATGACCATCCGTACACACATGCTCCCGGAATACTTTCAGGATCGGGTCACGGTTGCGGGCGACGGACGGCGAGAAGCGGCGGCCATCCATTTCCGCGCCGCGCGCCTCGAGGGCGACCGGCTTGCCATTTTCAGATTTCGGGTAGGCCTGATCCGGATCGCCGTTCATTGCGTCTGCTCGAACGGATACATTTCCGTGGTCACCACTGACTGGCCCATCGTATTGTAGCGCGGGCCAACGGCCTTCTCCGGCAGGAAGTGCGCATCAAGCCTTGCGACGATGTCGCCTGAAAGTTCAATTTGCCCTGCCCGCCAGTTCTCCTCGAGATGCTGCAAGTTCGTCGTGCCCGGTATTGGAACCACGTGGTCGCCCTTTGCCAACGTCCAGGCGAGCGCGAGTTGAGCGACGCTGCACCCCACATCTCCGGCACATTCGCGCGCAACGTCCAGCAATGGCAAATTCCCTGCATAATTTTTCGGGGAGAAGCGTGGAAAGATCGAGCCGCGCAAATCCGATGCGTGGAACTTGGCCGGATCGACTGGAGGGTCTGCCAGAAAGCCCCGCCCAACCGGCGAAAAGGCCACCAGTGCCACGCCCAGTTCCTGGCATGCCTGCAGAATGGCGATTTCCGGATTGCGCACCCATAGGGAGTATTCGCTCTGCATGGCAGCGATGGGGTGGACGGCATGGGCCCGGCGCAGATCCGCCTCCCCCATTTCCGACAGACCGATCATGCGGATCTTTCCTTCCTGCACGAGATCGGCAAGCGCACCGACAGAATCCTCGATGGGCACGTTCGGGTCGGGCCGGTGCATGTAATAGAGATCGATCACATCGGTCTGGAGACGTTTGAGACTGGCTTCGCAGGCCGCCTTGATGGATTCCGGGCGGGCATCCAGCGTGCGCTGGCCGTCCTTGAAGCCAAGCACGCATTTGCTGGCGAGCAGGTATTCGCTGCGGCGGTCCCTAAGCGCTTCGCCGATCAGTTCTTCGCTGCGGCCAAAACCGTACAGTGTCGCCGTGTCCAGAAAATCATAGCCGAGATCGAGCGCACGCACGAGCAATGCCTTGGCCGCGCCCTCGTCCATGGGCGGACCATAGGCGTGCGTGATGTTCATGCAGCCCAGGCCGACCGGAAAGACATCCCGGCCGCCAACCTGCCGTACCGGCGCCATCAGGCCGGCTCCGGTTTCTGGAACAGCTCGCGCAGGACCGGCTTCAGGATCTTGCCGTTTGCATTGCGCGGCAGCGGCTCCTCCATGAAAATGATCTTCACCGGCACCTTGAACGCGGCCAGATGACCAGCGGCGTGAGCGCGCAACTCATCCTCGGTCACCGACGTACCCGGCTTCAGTTGCACCACCGCGCCAACTTCCTCGCCCAGCACCTTGTGCGGGATGCCGACGACGGCTGCGTCCATAACGGCGGAATGTTCGTACAGGGCGTTTTCAACCTCGATACAGTAGACATTCTCCCCACCGCGGATCAGCATGTCCTTTGCCCGGTCAACCAGATACAGGAAGCCCTCTTCGTCCAGACGCGCAAGATCTCCGGTCACGACCCAGCCATCCCGGAAGGTTTCCGCCGTGGCGTCCGGACGGTTCCAGTACAGCTTGCAGTTCATTGCACCCTTGCACCAGAGTTCGCCGACCTCGCCCTGGGGCAGCTCATTGCCATCCGAATCGCAGATTTTCAGTTCGACCGCCTTGGGCGGCGCCCCGGCGCTGCCGGGCCGGTTCACATAGTCTTCGCCGATATTCAGCGTGGCCGTGGCGCAGGTCTCCGTCATGCCCCAGCCATTGCCGGGCGCCGCATCCGGGAAGCGCTTCTTGATCGTGGAGACGAGTTCCGGTGCGGATGGCGCGCCCCCATAGGAAATGGCGGCAATCGAGGACAGGTCATACTTGTCCCGGTCCGGATGTTCGAGAAGCTGCCAGGCGATTGCCGGCACTCCTCCGACCGCCGTGACCTTTTCCTGCTCGATGATCGGCAGGGCCTTGCCGGCGTCCCATTTGTACATGGACACAATCTTGTCACCGCGCATCAGGGACGGGATCATGATCGCGAACGCGCCGGTCGCATGGAAGAATGGAATGGCCAGAAGCGTCGCACGCTGCTCGTTCGGATCGGGCTCCGGCACCGGCTCTCCCTTGCGCAGGAACATGCGGGCCTGACACGTCATCGAATTGAACATGTTGGACACCACCGCCCGATGGGTGGCGAGCGCCCCTTTCGGCTTTCCGGTCGTCCCGGACGTGTACATGATCGTGGCGTCGTCATCGGGCCCGACATTGATCGCCGGCCAGGACACGTCGGGCAGGCCTGCCCAGTCATTCGCTCCGCCAATATGGGTTTCCATCTGGGCCACACGCGGATCGCCATATTCGCCTTCAGGGTCGCGCGCGATGATCACATTTTTCAGGTCCGGCAGGTTTTCCCATGCCGCCCGGATGCGCTCATAGATCTGCGGGTCCACAACCGCCAGCTTCACGCCGGCAAAGGAGAGGCCGTATTCCAGCTCCTCGCCGGTCCACCAGGAATTCATCGGCGTTGCGATGGCGCCGATCATGGATGCAGCGAAAAACGCCACGGGCCATTGCGGATAGTTCCGCATGATGATCGCGACACGGTCGCCCTTCTGGATGCCATAGGTTTCCTGCATGACCCCGGCCAGTTTCACCACCGCCTTGGCCAGTGCGCTGAACGTGACGCGCTCATCCTCATAGACGATATAGTCACGGTCGGCGTACTGGACGCTCGCCAGTTGCAGGATCAGCGGCACGGAAGGCGGCGCGTTCTTGTAGAGCTTCATCTCGACGCCATCGACGACGCCATCAACCAGTTCAAGCGGAGAGCCTGGTCCGGCCAGGAGGTCGTTCGCCTGGGCGATGGACATGGCGGGCCAGTTCGGCAAGGTGTCTGCGGGCATGGGTTTCCTCTGAATGTGTGTTTCCTCCACACAATCACGCCGGACCCGACTGTTGAAGGAAAAACTGTCCGTTCAGCCGACAATTTTTCGCGAGGAAGAGCGAATTCCGCCGCCCGTCGCCACAGGCAAAATACGGACACCGCCGGTTTGACGGTGCCCGCAGCGTTTCCGGTCCAGGACCTGAAAAAGTCTCGGTTTATTTCCCGAAATCGCAGAATCGCAGCGCGTGCTCGGTTCCATCCGGCTCGACCGCATCATAGGCCCGTCCGGTCAGCTCGTCGCCATCACAGAGATAGCCGATCTGGTACATGGCGATCAGCGTCTGATTGTCGGGTGTCAGGTCACTGGCGATCATCAGGTCGATGGCGTCCTCATGCCGGCCCAGCTGCATAAGGATGTCGAATTTCTGCTGGCGGGTCGTCTCCGGCTGATTGAGCAGCGTCATCAGCGAATCCGCCTTTCCGCGCGCCGTTTCGAGCAGCGGCAGGGCGCGGTTGTAGGCAGGCGTGTCGTCGAGCGTGTTCACGACTTCCTCGAAATCGTCCACGGCGCCCATGACATCATAGCCTGAAGCGCCCATACGCAGCTCGCCGCGGCGAACCAGCGCCTCGGCAAGTTCCTCGCGCGACAGTTTGGGGTCGCCGGTCAGCTGGGTAAGGCGGTCAATCGCGGTCTGTGTGTTGCCAGCCTCCTGCAGGCCCTCCACGGTCATCATGGCCAGCGTGTACCCGGTCGGGGCGTCTGCGACGGACGGCGCTGTCGCATCCGGGCCAGCCGGCGCAGGCGTCGAGGAACAGGCCGCAAGGGCCAGGGCGGAAGCAGCAGCAAGAAGGCTGATACGAATCATGGGGCGTCTCCAGCAGGAAGTGAAAGGGGTCGACCACCAGTCCTAATCTGCCAACCTGCGCGCGGACAGGGCGGTATTGTGGATTTTATGTGATCTTTATCCGGTCAGTGCCGCGCACCAGTCGAGGCCCTTCAGATCGTCGCGATCGTCGCCATAGGTGTGCAGACGGGCATCGGGATCATCCGCATCGCAGACATAGCCGGCGGCGACCAGTTTTTCGACCTGTTCCGGGGTCGGCGCGAGACCGGAGTCGCGAAACCGGGCCACGGCCGCCTCATGCTCGCCCAGCACCCACATGCCGTCAAACCAGTCCGGCAGGTTCAAAAACCGGTTCATGGACGTTTCAATCCGTTCCACATCGGTACGCGCATAGTCCAGTTCGGTGCGGGCATTGGCGGCCAGCGCATGGTCGGGAGCCAGGGCCAGCATCGCCTCGAAATCCTCAACGGCGCCGCGCCGATTGTCGGCCGACTGGCGACGCAGGCTGCCCCGATGGTACAAAGCCTGGACCTTCTGCTCCGTCGTCAGCGTGTCACGATTGAGGAGACCGCTTAGCTGGCGCTCGGCAGTATAGGGGTTTTGTTCCGACAGGGCCTGCGCGATCACAGTTTCCGGCGGCAGACCGGGATCGACCGGATCCGGCGCGGTGGCGCAGGCGGCCAGAAACAGCGCGGCGGCAAGTAGTGTACTGGTTTGAAGACGTCTCATGGGGCGGCACATAAGACCGGTTCGCGCGCAGCCGCAAATTGCTTTTCAGCAAGATAGTCAGGCGCTGGCCACGCGCTCCAGTTCGGCAAGGTCACCGCGCCCCAGCGCTTCGATTGCCTGCGCCGCAATATGGCGGGCGTTCAACCCCGCTGTCTCGTACATCTGATACGGGCTGTCCTGGTCCTGGAACGTGTCCGGCAGGGTCATCGGGCGGATTTTCAGCCCGCCATCCAATGCGCCGGCGCGGGCCAGGTGTTCCAGCACGAAACTTCCAAAACCACCCATGGCACCTTCTTCGACCGTGATCAGGACTTCATGCTCACGCGCAAGGCGTTCAACAAGATCCGCGTCCAGCGGCTTGGCAAAACGCGCATCGGCCACCGAGGCGGACAGGCCCTGCGCGGCGAGCATTTCCGCGGCCTTCACGGCTTCGCCGAGGCGTGTGCCGTAGGACAGGATTGCGACACTCGTTCCCTCACGGACGATGCGGCCCTTGCCGATTTCGAGAGGTTGCGGATTGTCCGGCACGGTCACGCCGGTGCCTTCTCCGCGGGGATAACGGAACGCAGACGGACCATCATCGATCCCGGCTGCCGTCACCACCATACGCGCCAGTTCGGCCTCGTCCGCGGCGGCCATGCAGACCATGCCCGGAAGCGCGCCGAGATAGCCGATATCGAAACTTCCGGCATGGGTGGCCCCATCGGCGCCTACCAGGCCGGCCCGGTCGATGGCAAAACGAACCGGCAGCTTCTGGATCGCCACATCATGGACGACCTGGTCATAGCCGCGCTGAAGGAAGGTCGAATAAATCGCCGCAAATGGCTTCATGCCGTCCGCCGCAAGTCCGGCCGCAAACGTCACCGCATGCTGTTCGGCAATGCCGACGTCAAAATGGCGGTCCGGGAATTGTTTTGCAAAAATATCCGTCGAGGTGCCGGACGGCATGGCGGCCGTAATGGCGCAAATCCGGTCGTCGGTTTCTGCCAGCTGGGCCAGCGTCCGGCCGAACACTTTCTGATAATTCGGCGCCTTCGGCTGGGGCTTGGATTGCTCACCCGTGATCACCGAGAATTTCGACACGCCATGATACTTGTCGGCGGAATTCTCTGCCGGGGCGTATCCCTTGCCCTTTTGGGTCACCGCATGGATCAGGATCGGCCCATCGCGCATGGCCTTCACGTTTTCCAGCACCGGCAGCAGCGTATCGAGATCATGCCCGTCAATCGGGCCGACATAATAGAAACCGAGTTCCTCGAACAGCGTGCCGCCCATCGCAAAGCCGCGCAGATATTCTTCCGCCCGGCGCGCCGGGCTTTCCAACCCCATTGGCGAGACCACCTTCTTGGCAATCCGGCGCAGCCCCCGATACGGCCGCGACGAGACGAGCTTCGACAGATAGTTGCTCATCGCACCGACCGGCGGCGCGATGGACATGTCATTGTCGTTGAGGATCACGATCAGGCGCGACTTGTTGGCCCCGGCATTGTTCATGGCCTCATAGGCCATGCCGGCAGACATCGACCCGTCGCCGATCACGCAGACGACGTGATTCTTGCCCCCCTGCAAGTCCCGCGCCTTGGCAAAGCCATGGCCGGCCGAGATCGAGGTGGAGGCATGCGCCGCGCCGAAGGGGTCGTATTCGCTTTCCGACCGTTTCGTGAACCCGGACAGGCCGCCCGCCTGGCGCAGCGTGCGCATCTGGTCGCGGCGTCCGGTCAGGATCTTGTGGGGATAGCATTGGTGGCCGACGTCAAAGATCAGCTTGTCATCCGGCGTGTCGAACACGGCATGGATGGCCAGGGTCAGTTCCACTACGCCAAGACCGGATCCGAGATGCCCGCCGGTGACCGACACGACATCAATGACTTCGTCCCGCACCTCGTCGGCAATCTGCTTCAGCTCCGCCCGCGACCGGCCTTTCAGGTCATCCGGCGATTGGATGGAATCCAGCAGTCTGTTGGGGCGGGCGTCGGTCATTCCAGTCTTTGCTCGGTTCGAATTCTTGTTCTGACCAGGTCTTAATGCGTTCTATCGAGCACAAAATCGACCGATTGCAGCAGTATATGGGCCTTTTCATGAAAGATTGCGAGGTGTTCCTTCGCCTGTGAGGCCAAAATACGCACCCTTTGGCGGGCGCCCTCAATCCCCAGAATGGTCACGAAATTGGCCTTTCCTGCAGCTTCATCAGTGCGAAGCGGCTTGCCGGCCCGGTCTTCATCGCCGGTCGCATCCAGAAGGTCGTCGGCAATCTGGTAGGCCAGCCCGAGATCGTTCGAAAAGCCGGCCAGCGCATTGCGCTCGGCTTCACGGGCCCGCCCGACAATGGCAGCGGCCTCGGTCGCATAGGAAATCAGCGCGCCTGTCTTCAGGCGCTGCATCCGGGTAATCGTGTTCAGATCACGGGGGCTGTCGGTCTCCAGCATGTCAATCATCTGGCCGCCCACCATGCCCCGTGCGCCGGACGCGTCGGCCAGGCGCTCGATCAGCATCGCGCGAATACCGGCATCCTCATGCGTTTCCGAGGATGCAAGAATCTTGAATGCCAGCGTCAGCAACGCATCACCCGCCAGGACCGCCGTGGCCTCGTCAAAGGCCTTGTGCACGGTCGGTTGGCCGCGCCGGAAATCATCATCATCCATGCAGGGCAGGTCATCATGCACCAGCGAATAGCAATGCACGCATTCAAGCGCCGCAGCCGCCCTCAGCAAGGTCTTTTCCGGGGCCTCGAACATGGCCCCGGTCTCGAGAAGAAAGAAAGGCCGCATCCGCTTGCCATTGGCCAGGGCGGCATGGCGCATGGCGCGCATCAGATTGGCCTCGGGCCCGCTGGCCGGCGGGATCAACTGGTCGAGGGCCACGGTGACCCGGTCGGCGACCTCTTTCAGGCGCTGCTCGAATTCCTGGGCATCGCCCATGTCGACGCCCCTCTAGTCGAAACTGGCGGTTTCAGTGGTCGGCCCCTTGGCCCCCTGCACGATCTGTTCGACTTTCAGTTCGGCGGATTTCAGGCGCGATTCACAATGCGCCTTCAGGGCCGCACCGCGCTCATAGATCGCGATCGATTTTTCCAGTTCGACCTCACCGGCTTCCAGCTGACGCACAATGACTTCCAGCTCCGCCAGGGCTTCCTCGAAGCTGAGTTTGTCGACTGGTTTCTCTTTCGCGTCAGCCATTCTGCCGCCTCATCCTTCCTGAAATTTCCGTGACACTAATTCGCCCACCTGTGGTCCACAACCATTTTAGGGGCAGAATTATTTGAACTCGTAGACCCGGAAGCTCCAATAGGCATCGCCGCCATCAAAGGTGCATTTCCAGCCCAGCTTCTTCATCTCCGGCCGGATCATGCGATTGAACCAGCCATGTGCGGCCAGATAGACCTTTCCCTCGCTGGAGGCCTCATCCAGCTTGGCGGCGGCAGATGCCGCGCGCAGGCGCGCTTCCTTTACGCTTTCCCCGTCAAGCGCATGGCCGTTCAGCCACACGGCCCGGGCCAGCACATTCCATGTCTTCGGCAGATAGCGCACCCCCGGCAGCAAAGGCGGCGGCAGCGGCGCCTCGTTGAACACCGGATCATACAGCGCCTGAAGGTGCGGGGCTGCCTTGGCGGCGGTCTGCTGGGCGCGCAGGCGGGCGGAAGCGAACACGATGTCCGCATCGGCCACGACCTGTTTCAGCGCATCCGGCGCGTCCTGGTCATCCGCCAGCGGGCCGATCTCGTAGCGCTCCCACCAGTCGCGATACTCTTTCCAGTTCAGTCGCGGCCCCGCCGTCCGGTCCAGCGCAGGCCGACCGTGACGCGAAATGATGATGGGACCGCGCTTACGGCCTGTCGATGTCGTGTCTGGCATCGCCATACGCGTTCTACTCGTTCTTGCGGGCCCCCAGTGACCACTCGTTCCAAAATGCCCTAACGGGGTTGGTGCGGCCGGGCAAGGCGCGTTTCACCTCAACCGGCGCGGCGTCTCCATCGGGCCAAGCGGACTACAGCCCTTTCCACACCCGCTTGCGGCAGGGCTCATCGTCCTGCAGCTTGCATTTGTGGAAGCTGACCAGAACGGTTTCCGCCCGCCCGATCAGATGGTCCATCGGAACAAAGCCGATGGAGGCCTCAACCGCTGGAACGCGCGGCTGGCAGCCGGCGCGGTCGATCACGCCGTCAATGGCAGGGCAGTGCCCGCTCGGAAACCGGCTGTCGAGGGAATTGTCGCGATTGTCGCCCATCATGAAGACATGGCCTTCGGGCACGATGAACAGGTCGGTATTGTCGCCCCGGCCGCCCTTTTCCTGACGATAGGTCGACCAGCTCTTGTCGCCGATGGTTTCGCGCCATTCATGCGACGCCTCAATGGCGACACCGCGGTGCGGCACGAAGCGTACGGTGCGCTCATATTCGGTTTCCACCGGCTCGCCATTCAGGAACAATTGTTCGCCGATCAGCTGGACCTGATCCCCGGGCAGGCCGATCAGGCGCTTGATCATGACCCGGCCGGTATGCGGGTGCTCGAAGACCACCACATCACCGCGCTTGGGCTGGCTGGCAAAGATGCGGCCCGGCGGCAGAGGGATGAACCGGCCCATCGAGAAGGGCAGCGAGTAGCGGTCATAGCCATAGGCGAACTTCGCCACTGCCACACGGTCGGTCACCTGCAGGGTCGGCACCATGCTCTCGGACGGAATCACACGTTGCTCGTAGGCGAGACCGGAGAACAGCAGGAACACCGGCACGAAGACGGCCAGCGTGGCGCCCCATTCCCGCAATTCCTGTTTCAGCTTGGCTCCCAGGCTCGGCTTTTCAGACACGCCGTTTTCTGCCGCAGAATTGCTGTCTGATGCCATGGGACCCTCATTCATCGCCGTTTGGACGTGCGCCCTGTCTTAGACGAAAGGATAGGCGATTGCGAACACCAAAACACGCCCGGCGCTGCAAAAGCTGGCCGGGTGAGACCGTCATGGTCAGTTCAGGCTGTACAGGTCCACGCCGGTCTCGCTGCGGTTCACCGAAACATCGCCGCGATAGATCAGGTAATTCAGATGCGCCAGCGCTTCGCCGGTCGCCATGGACACCTCGTCATCGGCAATCGACCGTCCGAACAGGGTGGTGAAGGTGTCGACCGCTTTCATCGGCCCCCGGCCAAGCCGTTGCAGCAGCCGGTCCAGCGCCACATGGTGCCCGTCAATCAGGTGCTGCAGGCGTTTGTGGGCGCCGGTGAAGGGCTCATTATGGGCCGGCAGGACGAGCACGTCCTCCGGCAGGCGCGCCTTCAGCTTTTCACAACTCTCCAGCCAGTCGAGCAGCGGGTTGGCCGCGGGCTCGGTCGGGTGCACCGACACATTGGAGGAGATTCTCGGAAGCAACTGGTCCCCCGAGATCACGATGTTCAGGGACGGGCAGAACAGGCTGGCATGTTCCGGCGAATGGCCGCTGCCGGTGACGACTTCCCAGACCTGTCCGGCCATCTCGAACGTATCGCCATCGACGAGGCGCCGGAACGAATCCGGCAACGGCATCACACCGCGTCCAAATCCGCCAAAACGCTCCTTGTACTGGTCGATCTGGGCCTTGTTCCAGCCAGCCTTCAGATAGAAGTCCAGGCCGGCCTTGGGCGCGCTGCGGCCCGTATCCGACACCAGCATGCGGCAGGTCGTGTATTCCAGCCGGGTCATCCACAATTCGGCACCCCATTTGTGGCACAGCCAACCGGCGGTTCCGACATGGTCAGGATGCATGTGGGTCACGATCACGCGCTTGAGCGGTTTCGCCTCGCTGATGCGGTCCGTCAGCAGGCTCCGCCAGGCATCGCGCGTTTCATCATATGGAATGCCGGTATCCACGATCGTCCAGCCGTCGCCATCGTCGATCAGCCAGACATTGATGGATTTGAGCGAGAAATGCAGCGGCATGGCCACCCAGTGCAGGCCGGGGGCGACCTCCTTCATTTCTCCGATTGCCGGCACCGTCTGGCCAAGCGGATATTCGAGGCGCGGCCGTTTCGGCTTGCTGAGTTCTGTACCGTCCATATCAGGAGGATACGCAGCTTTTCTCCACCGTCGAGCCGTACCGCAAGGTCATGCCTCTGCAAGAATTGCCTGTATCTGCGCCAACAGGACGTCCGGACGGCCTGTGCCGTCGACCGCCAGAACGTCATCCGGGGGTTGCAACGCCTCCAACTGGCTGTCGAGCAGCGAGACGGGCATGAAATGATCCTGGCGGGCCGCGATACGCCGCGCCAGTTCCTCTCTCGGCACGTCCAGCAGGACAAACCGGCAGGCCCGTCCGGCTCCAGCGCGCAACCCGTCCTGGACGTAGGGGGTCAGCGCCGAACAGGCGAGGATGACCCGTGCCTCCGGTCGCGCGGAGACGGCCCGGCACAGGCTGCCGACCCAGTCTGCCCGGTCAGCATCGGTGAGCGGCGTGCCAGAGGCCATCTTCTGCTTGTTGGCCGCGGAATGATGGTCGTCTGCCTCGGTAAACGGCCATCCTCCGGCCGCAGCGAGCGCTTCGGCGATCGACGATTTGCCGCTGCCGGCCACGCCCATGATGATGACGAGGTCCGTCATTTGATGGGCGTGCGCTTGCGCGGTTTCAGCTTCGTACGCTTGAACTTCTCGCCTTTCAGGGGCGACACCTTCCGGTCCGGTGCAGGGGCGGAGGCCAGTTTGCCGCTGCTGCGTGCGCCGGGCTTGCCGGGACGGGACGAGCGTTCGCCGCGCGCAGGCCGGTCCAGCCGGGCATCCCGGTCTGACCTGTCCGCTTGCTCGGGCCGTCCGGGCCGATCAGGCCGGTCCGTCCGGGGCTTGCGGGCCCGTGGCGCCTCGCCCTTCAGCAGGGCGGCGCGTTCCCGGCCACTGATCGGCCGCCATTTGCCCTCGGGCAGGCCTGCCAGTTCCAGCGGTCCGACCCGCACCCGCATCAGGTCCACCACGCGCAGATCGACCAGCTGGCACATGCGCCGGATCTGTCGGTTGCGACCTTCCCGCAAGACGAATTTCAGCTCCTGCGGTTTCAGTTGCTCGACAATGGCGGGCTTCAGCTTGCGCCCATCCAGTTCCAGGCCGTGGCGCAATTTCGCCAGCCGTTCGGGCGTGACCTCGCCCTTGACCTTGACGATATACTCCTTGTCGAGCTGGCTTTCGGGGCCGATCACGGCCTTCGCCAGAACACCATCCTCCGACAGGATGAGCAGGCCGCGTGAATCCTTGTCGAGCCGGCCCAGCGGCGCCAGCTTGTTGTAGCGGCCCGGAATGGCATGACTCTTCCCAGACAAGGACTCAGACGTGATCAGGCGCACCGCCGGGATCTCGTCACCTTCCGGCGTGCCGGACACAATGCCCACCGGCTTGTGGAAGAGGATGGACAATTGATTGTCGAGCCGGCGGGAGGCCTTCTGCGCCAAGTCCAGCGTCTGGCCGGTCTCGATCTTCTGGCCGGAAATCGCAGTCTCGCCGTTCACCTTGACGAGGCCCTGTTCGATCAGGGCATCCGCCTCGCGGCGCGAGCACACGCCTTCAAGCGCCAGCCATTTGTTGATCCGCAAGGGCTCATCGCCGGTATAGGTCTTGGTCCACGCCATGACGGGGCGCCTCCTGCACTGTTGCGGCCCGTCTTATCGGCGTGGCGCGCTGCTCGCAACTCGCGGTCGACAGGCTGGCGCATTTGCGGCATAGGCGGGCGCCCCGTTCGAAGAGCCTGTCCGATGTCTGATCCCCGCGCTGCCACCCCCGGAATTGCCTTTGCCCTGATCGTTCTGGGCACGATCCTCGGCCTGGCCGGAACCGACCTCGTTCTGCCGGCGGTGCCGTCATTGCCGGATACGCTGGGCGGCACCCAGGCAATGGCCCAGCTTGTGCTGGCGGCCTTCGTGGCGGGGGGCTGCATCGGCCTGCTGGCCTTTGGAGAACTGGGCGCCCGCATCGACCAGCGATCCCTTCTGGTGGGCTCCCTGGTCGCCTATGCGCTGGTCTCCCTGGCCTGCATGATCGCGCCCAGCCTGCCGGTCCTGGTCGGTCTGCGCTTCGTTCAGGGCCTCGCCGGATCGGCAGCCGCCGTCTTCGCGCCCGGCATGATCCGGGCCATGTTTCCGGAAGACAAGGCCGTGGGGGCACTGGGTTTCATGGCCAGCATCGAATCCCTCATCCCCGCCCTCGCGCCCGTGCTCGGCGTCTGGCTGCTGATGGCCTTCGGATGGAAAAGCTCCTTCCTCGCGCTCGGTGGGCTCAGCCTCGCAGTGGCCGCGTCGGTCGCCCTGCTGCGCCACCGGATGCCGCCACCGCCCTCCACGCGTGCGCCGGGCAGCTATGTCCGGCATCTCACCAATCCCGTCTTCCTGCGCTACGCGCTCAGCCAGGCCTTCACTCTTGGCGGGCTGCTGATCTTCGTGTTCGGCGCCCCTGCCATGATCACAAAGGGCATGAACGGCAGCCTCAATGACTTCATCATCATGCAGGTGGCAGGCATTACCTTTTTCATCATCGGGTCAAACCTGGCCGGCAAACTGACCCAGCGCTTCGGTCCGGAAACCATGATCCTGTTCGGCTCGATCCTGTCCGCCTGCGGACTGATCAGCGTTCTGGCCTTCGCCCTGCTCGGCGGCGCGGAACCGCTTGTGCTGGCAGCGCTGTTCGTCCCGGTTAACCTCGGCCTCGGCTTTCGGGGACCCCCGGGATTCTTCCGCGCCGTCATTGCGGCCCGCGGAGACGATGCGCGTGGATCCGCCCTGGTACTGGTGGCCATTCTGGTCACGGCGGCTGTCGGAACGGCCCTTGCCGCCCCGGTCGTGACACTTGGCGCAGCCCCGCTGGCGGCCGTCGCCGCTGCGGTCTCGTGTGCCTCGGTGCTCTGCCTTCTGGCCCTGCCGAAACTGGAGGCCTGAGGCCCGGTCAGGCGATGCCGAACAGGGCTTCGCTGTTCTCGAGGAAGGGGGAGCCGCCATCAGTGATGCCGGACACACGCCCCGGCGCGGTGGCCAGAACCGTCTCTGCAAAGAACCCGGCCAGCGCCAGTTGACGGGCCCGGAAGCTGCCATCTTCGCTGCGCGCCGCCACTGCGGCCCGCGTCAGGAAGTGGCCGCCAATCACATCCCCCGCCAGCGCCAGATAGGCGGTTGCCCCGGCAAGCGCCTTGGCCTGATCACGATCCTTCATCGCCTCCAGCATCCAGTCGCTTGCCTCGCGCAGGGCATCTGCCCCGGCGCGAAGACGGTCCGCAATCTGGACCAGTTGCGGATCGTTCGTGGCGCGCGCATCGGCGGCGGTTGCCTCCACCTCGCCCAGCATGACCCGCATCGACTCGCCATTGGTACCGGTCAGCTTGCGGCCGACCAGGTCGATGGCCTGAATACCATTCGTGCCCTCGTAAATCGGCGCAATCCGGGAGTC
This sequence comes from Hyphomonas sp., assembly GCF_017792385.1. NCBI lineage: Bacteria > Pseudomonadati > Pseudomonadota > Alphaproteobacteria > Hyphomonadales > Hyphomonadaceae > Hyphomonas > Hyphomonas sp. The sequence goes on from NZ_CP051230.1 coordinate 48,566, forward strand.
GCGATACAATTGACCAGCCAGCGTCTCATTCATGAAGCCCATGCCGCCATGGATCTGGACCCCCAGGCTGGCCACATCGACTCCCATGTCCGTACACCAGGCCTTCGCGATCGGCGTCAGCAGGTCTTCGCGCATCTTCGCAGCCTTGCGGGTTTCCTCGTCTACAGCCGCCTCGGCCAGATCTGCCGCCACGCCGCACGCATAGCAAATTGACCGAGCGGCAGCGACGCGGGCCCGCATGGTAGTCAGGGTACGGCGCACATCGGCATGGTGCAGGATCGGGGCAGGCCCGTCCACACCGGACACCTTGCCCTGCTTGCGTTCCTGAGCGTATTCGAAAGCCGTCTGATAGGCCGCTTCACCGACGGCGACTCCTTCAAGGCCGACATTCAGGCGCGCCGAGTTCATCATCGTGAACATGCAGGCAAGCCCCTTGTTCTCCTGCCCGATCAGCCAGCCCGTGGCGCCATCATATTCCATGACACAGGTCGGCGAAGCGTGGATGCCCATCTTCTTTTCCAGACCGATGCATTTCACGGCATTCCGGTCGCCCAGGCTGCCATCCGGGTTCACCATCACTTTCGGGACGATGAACAGGGAGATGCCGCGAGACCCGGCCGGCGCATCCGGCAGACGCGCGAGCACGAGATGGATGATGTTCTCGGCGATGTCATGATCGCCCCAGGTAATGTAGATTTTCTGCCCGCTGATGGCATAGCTGCCATCATCATTCGGCACCGCCTTGGTCTTCAGCGCGCCGACATCCGAACCGGCCTGCGGCTCGGTCAGATTCATCGTGCCGGTCCAGGTGCCGGCGACGAGATTTGGAAGATAGGTCTGTTTCTGGTCATCGGTGCCATGTGCGAGCAGGGCCTCGATCGCGCCGAAGCTCAGCATCGGGCAGAGACCGAACGACATGTTCGCAGCGTGGAACATTTCCATCACGGCCAGGGCCAGCGCCTTGGGCAGGCCCTGGCCGCCCCATTCTTCCGGCGCCGACAGGCCCATCCAGCCGCCGTCGCGGAACTGGGCATAGGCGTCTGCAAAGCCCGGCGCCGCCTTCACCCCGTCTTCGGTCAGTTGGGCGCCATGGGCATCTCCGACCATGTTCAACGGGGCCAGAACGTCCCGCGCCAGCTTGTTCGCTTCTTCCAGGATGGGAGAAATCAGGTCCGGGTCATAATTCGCAAAGGGCGCGAGCCCTTCCAGCCGCGAGACGCCAGCGACGGATTGAAGGGCGAATGCCATATCGCTCAGCGGGGCATCATATGCCATGGATTACTCCTAGAATCTGAATAAGTTATATCCTGCGTGACGTCTAGCGCGGGGATGGCCCGGCGCCAACTGCGCCCTATAATCACTGGGACGTTTCAAGCAGCACTCCAGGAGACTCATCATGCGCACCACCCTTCTATCCGTATCCCTGCTCGCCCTCGCCGCCTGCGGCGCGGCCGAGACCACCGCCCCGGCCGCCGAAGCGGAAACCCCGGCGACCGAAACCGCTGAAACCACCGCGGCGCCTGCAGAAACCGCAGAGCCGGCCCCGGAAATCGGCCCGGCCGGCACCTATGTGCTGGATCCGACTCACGCCTCCCTTACCTGGACCGTCGACCATTTCGGCCTGTCCAGCTACACAGCCCGCTTCACCAAGATGGACGCCACCCTGGAATTCAATCCGGACGATGCCAGCGCCACGTCCCTGACCGTCACCGTTGATCCGGCCTCCGTGGAGACCGACTATCCGGGCGATTACAAGGCCAGCCATGCCGATTCCCCGTACGAATCCTGGAACGCCCAGCTGGCTCAGGACCCGACCTATTTCAATGCCGGCGAGTATCCGGAAATTACCTTCACCTCGACCGAAGTCACCCAGACAGGCCCGTCGACCGGCACCGTCACCGGGGACCTCACTTTCCTGGGCGTGACCAAACCGGTCACCCTCGACGTCATCTACAACGGCACGGCCACGTTCCCCTGGGCGCCCGAACAGCCGAAGATCGGTTTTTCGGCCACGGGATCCCTGACCCGGTCGGAGTTCGGCCTCGACAAGATGGTGCCGAATCTCGGAGACGAGATTGAACTCACCATCGAGACGGAATTCGTCATGGCGACGCCCGCCACAGACGCCGAATAATCCGGACGACAGGACATCATGAAGGCTGAAACCTCCAGATACGCCCTCATCGCCATCACCCTGCACTGGGTGATGGCAGCCCTGCTTCTGTTCATGATCTGGCTGGGCTGGAACATGGACGATCACGAAGCACGCTATCAGCTGCACAAATCGGTCGGCATCCTCTTGCTGTTCCTGACCGTGGTGCGGGTGATCTGGCGGGCCATGAACCCGCCACCCCCATTGCCTGAAGAGATGCCGGCCCATGAGAAGCTGGCCTCGCATCTGGTGCATATGGCGTTCTACGGCCTCATGATCCTTCTGCCGCTGGCCGGCTGGTTGCTGGTCTCAACCTCGAAATTCAAGGTGCCGACCGTTCTGTTCGGCACGATCAGCTGGCCCCACCTGCCCGCGCCGGATTTCCTGCGCGGCGATCTTGCCCATGCCATTCTGGAAAACATCCATTCGAAAGGTGCCTGGGTCCTGATCATCCTGCTCGGCCTGCATGTGGCCGGCGCGGTGAAACACGAGATTGGCGGCGAGGAGGGCGTGCTGAAGAAGATGCTGCCCGGCCTGTTTGGCAAGGTCGCCCCGCCGAAAACGGCGCGCGGATATCTTCGCGCCTTCGGCACAGCCATCATTGCCTTTGCGCTGATCGCACTCATTCCGATTGCCGGATCCGGCCCGTCCGACGCCGCCCCTGCGGAATCCGCCCCCGTCGCAGAAGGGGAGGCCGACAATCTGTCCCCCAACTGGACCGTCAATTACGAGCAGTCGGAAATCCGCTTTACCGGGGAGTATGACGGAGCCGGGTTTACCGGCACATTCGGCGACTGGACGGCAGACATCGAATTCCATCCGGACGACCTTGCGGGCTCTGAAGCCCTCGTCACGGTCCGCACCGCCACCGCAGATGCCGGCAAGAAGCTCTACAATGACAGCCTGAAGGGCCAGGAATGGTTTGACACGAACACGTTCCCGGAAGCCCGTATCAGGCTGGACAATTTCCGTGAGACCGACACCGGCTACACTGCGGACGCAACCATTTCTCTCAAGACCGAACTCGTCACCGTCCCGCTCGACTTTACACTCGACATCGATGGCGACATCGCCACGCTGAACGCAACCACGGTCATGAACCGGAAGGCGTTCGATCTTGGTCAGGCCTCGGACCCTGCCGGCACATGGGTGGGTGAGGATGTCACCGTGACGGTCACCGGTACGGCCAGCCGCAATTAGGTGATGCAGCGACTTCCGGGCAGCGCGCGCGGGTGCTAAGGGCGCCCGCATGACTGCCATCGCGCCTCTTCAGCCCGGTCCGATCGATCTTGCCGCAAGTTTCCTGCGCAAGGGCGGGCTTGTGGCCATGCCGACAGAAACCGTCTACGGGCTGGCCTGCGACGCTGCCAATCCGGACGCGGTGGCCCGGCTCTATGCTGCCAAGGGGCGTCCGCACTTCAATCCGCTGATCGCACATGTCGCCACCCTGGACATGGCCCGGCGCGAAGCCGTCTTTTCGGAGACCGCTCTGGCCCTTGCCGAACGTTTCTGGCCCGGCCCGCTCACCCTCGTCCTGCCGGTCGCCGAGAGTGGCACTGTGTGTGACCTGGCGCGATCCGGTCTCGACACGATCGCCATCCGCATGCCCGCCCATCCCGGCGCGCGCCAGCTGATCGCCGCCTTCGGCCGCCCGGTCGTCGCTCCGTCGGCAAACCGGTCCGGCCATGTCAGCCCGACCCGCGCCGAACACGTCAAGGCAGACCTTGATGGCAAGCTGGACCTGATCCTCGATGGCGGCCCCTGCACACAGGGGATCGAGTCCACCATCATGTCCCTGGTCAGCAAACAGCCCGTCCTGCTGCGCGCGGGCGCGGTGGACACGCCGACGCTGGAAGACTTCCTCGGTGTTCCCCTCCAGCGTCCCGGCAGCGCCGATGGAATTTCTGCGCCCGGCCAGTTGAAAAGCCACTATGCCCCGAACGCCAGGCTTCGCCTCAACGCCGACGCCCCGGAAGCAGGGGAGGCCTGGCTGGGCTTCGGGCCGGATGTGCATGGCGGCGCAAACCTCTCGCCCACCGGCAGCCTGACCGAAGCGGCCGCCAATCTGTTTGCCTTGCTGCGTGAACTCGACTCGCGAGCGGACCGCATCGCCGTGGCACGCATTCCCGAAGACGGCCTTGGTGAAGCGATCAATGACCGTCTCGCCCGCGCTGCGCACCGGGAATGAGACCGGCTTGCCAGATCGCCCCATCGAATTTTCGCGCGAAAAAGACTAGGCTTGCGCCATGACACAGCTCAGCCCGGACTTCCTCACCGCCGCCAAGGACCTGCTCGGCTCCGCCGGATGGAGCATGGATTCAGAGGACCTCGACAGGGTGACGAGCCCGTGGCGCGGCACCTACAAGGGCAACACACCCTTCCTCGCCAAGCCGGCCACGACCGAGGAGACCGCCGCGCTGGTCAGCTTGTGCAACCGGCACGGCGTCGCCATGACGCCCCAGGGCGGCAATACGGGTCTGGTCGATGCCGGCACGCCGCATGGCGAGATCTGCATCTCTCTGCAGCGCATGACGGCGATCCGCTCGGTGGATGCCTTCAACAATTCGCTGGTCATCGAGGCAGGCGCGCCGCTGGTCACCGCACAGCAGGCGGCGGACGAGGCGCGGCGGCTGTTTCCGCTCTCGCTCGGATCGGAAGGCACAGCCACGATCGGCGGCCTGATCTCTACCAATGCCGGCGGCGTGGCGGTTCTGCGCTATGGCATGATGCGGGACCTGATCCTCGGCCTTGAAGTCGTGTTGCCGACCGGGGAAGTCCTGAACGGCCTGTCCGGCCTGCGCAAGAACAATACCGGTTATGATTTGAAACACCTGTTCGCCGGCGCAGAGGGCACGCTCGGCATCATCACGGCGGCGACGCTGAAACTGTTCCCGAAGGTCCAGCGCGCCAGCGCCTGGGTGACCTGCGAAACCCCGGACGATGTCGTGAAGCTCCTGTCGCTGGTCCGGGACCATGCCGGCGACACGGTGACCAGTTTCGAAATCATTCCAGCCAATGCCATCGCCATGGTACAGGCAGATGTGCCGGGCACGCGCGATCCGCTGCCGTCGGACCTGCCTTGGCGGGTGCTGATGGAAATCTCCATGTCGCGCACGGCGCATGCCCGCGACCTGCTGGAGGATGCGCTGGCCGCTGCCTATGAGGATGGCCTGATCCGGGACGCGATCCTGGCCGAGAGCGTCGCGCAGGCGGAAAGCTTCTGGCATATTCGCGAGACGATCCCGCTGTCCAAACGCGCCTATGGCACGGCCCTGAACCAGGACATCTCCGTCCCTGTCAGCCGCATCCCGGACTTCATCGAGGCGTGCAATGCCGCTGTGCTTGAAAAATACCCGACAGCTGAATTCGTCATTTTTGGCCATGTCGGCGATGGCAATCTGCATTATTCCGTCTGCGAACCGGCGGGCGCCGAACACCCGGTCCTGAAAGGTCAGGACGAGGCCGTGTTCCGGATCATCTACGATCAGGTCATGGCGTTTGATGGCTCCATCAGCGCCGAGCATGGTGTCGGCCGTCTCAAGCGCGATGAGCTGGAACGCATCCGTCCGCCCGCGGCCACGGCCACGATGCGCGCCATCAAGCGGGCGCTTGATCCGGAAAACCTGATGAATCCGGGCCGCGTCATCAAGACTTGACCCTGCGGGGCCTTGCCTTCGGGCGGTATGACGTTAGCCTTGTCGCCAGAGTGGTGGGAGAAGAGACATGCGGACTTTCGCGCTGGGCTTCGGCCTGATGACCTTGCTTGCGGCATGCGCACCGGACTCGCCGATGGTTGGCGGTCCGTGCAGCTATGAATCCTCGATCATCACGGCCACAGTTGCCGAAGTCGAGGAAGACGGCGCGGTCTTCAACGGTCCGGAAGGTGAGTTCTGGGTCTCCGCATCCTATCTGGGCACACCGCCCAAGGTCGGCGACACACTGACCCTGCGCCTGGATCGCATTGTGGAGGGCACCTGCACACCGGAAATCTTTTCCGTCATCGATCCGGACAGCAGCGACGCCGACTGATCACCACATTGCGCAGGGCCGCGTCATGAAACCTCCCACCTCGGTCAGCACACTGTCGGACTTTGGCCGGGCCCGCCTCTCGAAATCGTTCTTCATGCGGGACTTCCTGTTTTCCGACATTGCCGCCCTGCACGGCTTTGCAAACATTCCCGGGGATCCAGATCTGGCCATCGCCGCCGGAACCCGGCTGTGTACCGAACTGCTCGAACCGCTCCAGGATGTGTTCGGCCGGGTCGCCATCCGATCGGCCTACCGGTCACCGGAAGTCAACGGCTTTGGCAACCAGATGCAGAAAGCCGGCAAGGCCGGATACAATTGCGCGTCAAACGAGAGCAACCACGCTCACCACATCTGGGACAGGCGCGACGCAGAGGGCAATATGGGCGCGACGGCCTGTATCGTCATCCCGGCTTTTCATGACGCCTTCTCCGGAGAAGGGGACTGGCAGAAGCTGGCCTGGTGGATCCACGACCATCTGCCGTATTCGACGCTGTATTTCTTCCCAAAGCTCTGGGCCGTGAACATACAATGGCGGGAAAATCCTGTCCGGCAGATCGACAGCTACACAAAGCCGAGGGGACGGCTGACTTCCCCCGGAATGCCAAACCACGCCGCATCGCATGAAGCAGACTGGGCCATCTTGCGGGACGTTTTCCCCGGCGCGTGACGCAGGTCAGCCTCGCCGCCCGAACAGGCGTTCTATGTCGGCCAGTTTCAGTTCCACATAGGTCGGCCGGCCGTGATTGCACTGGCCTGAGTGCGGCGTGGCCTCCATCTGGCGCAGCAACGCGTTCATCTCCTCGCCATTGAGGCGACGACCGGCCCGAACCGAACCGCGGCATGCCATATTGCCCATCACTTCCTCGAACCGCTCCTTCAGGGCAAGCCCGGCATCATATTCGGCAAAATCATCGGCAAGGTCGCGGATCAGTCCCATCGCATCCATTTCGCCGAACAGGGCCGGGGTCGCCCGCACGCAGATCGCACCAGCGCCAAAGGGTTCAATCTCCAAACCGAGTTCAGCCAGTTCGTCTGCACGCTCCAGCACACGGGCGGCTTCGTCTTCGGAGAGTTCCACCACGTCCGGAATCAACAGCGCCTGCCGTTTCACGCCGCCAGCCGCCATCTGCCGCTTCATGTCTTCATAGACGAGGCGCTCATGTGCGGCGTGCTGATCGACAATGACGATCCCGTCCGCCGTCTGCGCCACGACATAGGTTTCGTGCAATTGCGCGCGGGCCACGCCAAGCGGAAAGTCGCCAGGCACGCCCTGCGCGGGCGTGGCCCCGGGCTCCACACGCGCCGAGGGGGCCCCATCGTGGCGAAAGACAGGGGGCGGGGCTTCGCTCAGCCCGTGCAGGGCCGCAGCGGACGGCGGCAGGGGCTGGTCCAGATCCGGCCCGACGGGTTGGCGATAATAGGACGAGGGCGAAGCCTGGCGTTCTGGTGCCGGCGGCACGGACCAGAGATTCGGAGAAGTCGCCTCCTCGATCTTCACCTTGCCGAGGGCGTAGTTTGCTACGGTGGTGGAGGCCCGGTGCCCGGCCGCTGCTAAGGCATGGCGCAGCGCACCAATCATCAGCCCTCGCACATTCCCTGCGTCCCGGAAGCGGACTTCCGTCTTCGCCGGATGCACGTTCACATCGACATATTCCGGATCCAGATCCACGAACAGGGCGGCCAGCGGGTGACGGTCCCGCGCCAGGAAATCCTGATACGCCGCCCGGATGACACCATTCAGCATCCGGTCCTTCACCGGCCGGCCATTGACGAACAGGAACTGCATCTGCGCATTGCCGCGGTTCAGCGTCGGCAGCCCGGCAAATCCGCTGAGGCGCACGCCTTCGCGTTCCGCATCGATTTCAAGGGCGTTCTCACGGAAGTCCCGCCCCATGATTGCGCCCAGCCTTGCCAATTGCCCGGCCGCACCTTCCGCTTCGGCGGCATATCTCAGGGAGTTGCGGCCATTGTTCTCCAGCGAGATCGCCACATGCGGATTGGCCATGGCCAGCCGTTTCACCGTGTCGGTCACGGCCATCGCTTCGGCGCGTTCGCCCTTCATGAATTTCAGCCGGGCGGGCGTTGCATAGAACAGGTCCCGCACTTCGATCCGCGTTCCGGTCTCGCCGCGCCCGGTAAACGCTGCCGGGCGGGGGCCTTCCATCCGTCCGGCCTCGACAAACACTTCCGCAGCATCCTCGCCTGCGGCACGCGAGGAAATGCTGCACCGGCTGACGGAGGCAATCGACGGCAACGCTTCGCCGCGAAACCCCATCGTATGGATGTTGAGCAGATCAACCCGTCCGCCATCATCCGGGACGAGTTTTGACGTGGCGTGCCGCTCCAGAGCGACCAGCAGGTCATCGGCAGACATGCCACAACCATCATCCTCGATGATGATCCGCTTCAGGCCGCCGGCCTCGATCGATACCGAAATGCGCCGCGCCCCCGCATCAAGGGCGTTCTCGACCAGTTCCTTGACCGCCGCAGCCGGGCGTTCGACCACTTCACCGGCCGCAATCCGGTTCACGACATCGGGGGGCAGCTTGCGTATTTCGGGGCGGGATCGGACGGAATCAGCCATTCCTCCAGCATATCGCGATGCGGCGTGCTTGTCCCTGCCTGCCCGCAGGCCCGGCACGCCAGTGTACGCGGCGGCCACTTGACGCAGGCCGGTTGCCTTCCGCCCGGTTACCTCACAAAGTGCGGCCAGACCTTTCGGAGCCTGACCTGACATGAAGATGATTTCCTCCATCGCAATCGCCGCCCTTGTGGGGCTTGCTGCCTGTGGCGGCTCGGATGCCCCCGCAAATGAAACGCCTGCTGAGCCCGCTCCGGCCGCGGCCACCCCGGCCGCCACGCCCGCACCCGCGGCGCCTGCAACGGACGCCCCATCGCCCTTCGCGGCCCTGCCTGCACCCTACAACACGGCAGACTATGCGCGCGGCCGCCGGACATGGAAACTCTGCCAGTCCTGCCACCTGACCGCCGAAGGCGCCGGCAATCTGGTCGGCCCAAACCTGCATGGCCTGTTCGGTCGCGAAGCCGGTACGCTGGACGGTTTTGCCTATTCTCCGGCCCTGCAGGAAGCCGATTTCGTCTGGACCCCGGAACAGGTCGATCATTGGCTCGAAAATCCGCGCACCTTCCTGCCCGGCAACCGCATGACCTTTGCGGGCGTCCGCAAGCCTGAAGACCGGATCGCGGTTGTCGCCTATCTGATGAGCGAAACCGGATATGACGCCGCCGCGATGCCGGACACGGCGGAGGAATAGGCCTCCGGCTTCAGTGCCGGAAACTGACGGCGAGCAGCACGGCCTGCTCGTCGAACTCCCCGGCAAACTCCTGACGGTACCCCACGGCCAGATCGGCCCAGTCGAAATGATAGCCCAGCTTGGTCTCGTACTTGCTGGAATCGGCCGTGTCGCTACCGCGCTCGATCCATAACTGCTGGCCGAGGAACAGATTCTGCCAGAGATCGACGCCATAGCCGATCTCTGCCCGGTGACGGACGCACCCGTCCTCGTAGCGCACCGACACCGCGTCCGCGAAGGCATGGAAATTCCGTCCTCCGCGCAAGCCGGACAGGCCACCACTCACACGGATTTCCCCACCCCAGCTGTCACAGCCGAACACGCCGCCCACCGAATTGCCTTCCAGAAGGCCGGCCTCAACCCCGATGGCCCAGCCCTTGTGATCCACCAATTGGCGGCGCAGCGTGGCGCGCCAGGCCGTGCGGTCGAACTGGCTGCCCGCCGTTTCGTAGGCCACCGCTTCCGATTTCGCCGTCACAGACCAGCCGGGGGCCAGCCCATATTCGCCATAGAGTTCCACGCGGTTTCCGCGAATGCCTTCCAGTTCTTCCGCAGTTAGCACAGCCTGCGCATACCAGCCGCCTTCCGGCTGGGCCCACGGACCCGCCCATGCCGGGCCCGTCACGGCCATCGCCAGCAAGAAACATCCCGAACCCCTCATGGCATCGCAACCTAATCACGAAATCCAGGGTTGAAAACTCATTTCCGCTCCCGGCGTGCCGCAAAGATCGCATGTCGCACGCACGAAAAAGCCCCCACCTGACCAGGCGGGGGCTTTTGCAAGACGCGTGAAGCGTGGCTCCTAGAGACGGAAACGGATCTGGTCTGACCAGAAACGCTCAAGGCGCGAGATGGTCTTGTTAAGCTGGGACAGGTCATCCGGACGGACGCTGGCGGTCGGCTCCAGGGCACCGGCCTGCTTTTCGAACAGGGCTTCGACCCGCTTGCGGACTTTGAGGCCGCGCTCGGTCAGGCTGAGCGTGACGGTGCGCTTGTCATCCTCGGAACGCGTCTGAATGAGATAGCCGCCTTCCTGCAGTTTCTTGACGTTGTAGGACAGGCTGGTGCCGGCAAAGGCGCCGCGAGCACGCAGAACAGACGCCGGGGCCTCGCCTTCACCAATTTCATAAAGCAGCAGGGCCTGAACACCGGTCAGGGACCGTTCGCCGCCGCGCTCCAGATCGTCTTTGACAACATCGTGAAGACGACGGTGCGCCTGCTCAAGCAAAGACAAAGACTTCAGGAAGGATTCACCAAGACTATTGTTCGCAGTTTCCTGCGTTTCTGCAATCATCATACTCACCACCACTCAATTTATTTTACTCAACTTTTGTTGTAGTTTGAGTAGAAGTACAGCATCATTCCTAATGAATTGATAAGCATACCCTTTTCGGAAGACTAGAAGGTTAACAAACGGCCGAATACATTAACCGTTACTATTGCGTAACGATTTAGTGGACCGCAGCCTTTCGTGAATTCAAATATTCGATTGCAGGTCAGGCAAACGTGTCGGCCATGCTCCGGGCCCCGTATTTCGGACTCGGGCCATGCACATTCTCTTCTGGCCGGCTGTCGATGAACATGAAGACCAGCACGATCAGGCCGCCGATATAGGGGATCAGGTTCAGCAGATACATCCAGCCGGACAGGTCCTGGTCGTGGAACCGACGTACGGTGACCGCGATGCCGGGAATGATGGTGTAAAGCCACCAGAGGACCGTGAAGATCGGCAGGAAGTATCCATCGGAGTCATCCACGCCGAATACTGCCAGTGTCAGAATGGTGTCCAGTATGAGCGCAACAAAGAACGTCAGAATGTAGAACAGGATAAAGCCCCAATACTCCTGTCGGCGCGCGCGGCCATGGAACTGGAAGTAATTGGAGGACAGGCACCGGAGAAAATAGGTCCAGATGCCGTCACTCTTCACTGCCGGGATTCGGGCATAGGCCGGCGCCGCCGCAGCAGCCATGGGCGCCTGCGCCGGAGCAGCCGCTGCCGCTTGCGCCCCGCGCGGCTGAAGCAGGTAGATGTCACGCGCTTCATCGCCCATGGCCACGAAATCAACTTCATGGCCCTGCACCAGCCGGTTGTCATCGCGCACCTGCGCCTGAGAGAATTTGTAGCGTGCGCCATCATCCCCAAGAATGATGCCGAGCCCCTCGGCGGAATCCGCCTTCAAAACCTGTCCGCGCATGCCTGCTCCTGAATCGCCCCATCAAAACTGGCGGCACTATTTCAAGACAGGCAGCGGGGCTCAATCCCCAAAGGTCAATTCATCGGCCCCAAGCTGCTCGAAATATGCCGCGACATCTGCCTCGCTGACCTCCTCCAGCGTCGCGGGCTGCCATTTCGGGTCATTGTCCTTGTCGATGATCACGGCGCGCACGCCTTCGAGGAAGTCATGGCTCTGCACCTTGCGCCAGCCAATGCGGTACTCCATCCGCATATTGTCCTCGAAGGTTTCCATCTTTGCGCCTTCACGCACCTGGCGCAGCGCCACCTTCACCGTCTCCGGCGACTTGGTGCGAAGGGTAGCCGCCTGCTCCACGGCCCAGTCATCGCCGGAAGCCTCCAATGCCGCGACAATCTCCTCGGCCGTCTCCCGGGCAAAGCACGCATCGATCACCTCGCGATGAGCCTCGAAACTGCCCGGCGGGACAGCATGGGTCAGACCCCGCAGGATCTCGTTCAGCATCTCGGCCGCGCCAACGGAGAAGTCGGCACTTTCCACCTGCTTCTTCAAATTCGGGATCAGTTCGGACGGCAGATAATGGGTCGCCACGCGCGCAGCCGCCACGTCCACACCCTTCAGGCGCGCACCGGTCAGGGCGAGCCAGGTACCAAGTTCGCCGGACAGTCGCGGCAGGAACCAGCCACCGCCGACATCCGGGAACAGGCCGATCCCGGTTTCCGGCATGGCGAACAGGGTGCGCTCAGTCGCAACGCGATGGGAGCCGTGCACCGACAAGCCGACCCCGCCGCCCATCGTCACACCGTCCATGATGGCCAGCACCGGCTTGGGAAAAGTCTTCAGCGCGGCATTCATGCGGTATTCGACACGGAAGAAGGCCCGCGCCTCGCCGGCATCGCCTGCGCCACTTTCGGCCAGCATGCGAATGTCCCCCCCGGCACAGAACCCCCGCGTGCCGTCCTCATGATCAATCATGACCAGGTAGACGGTGGGATCCTCGGCCCAACGCTCCAGCGCCGCCAGAATCGTGTCGCACATCGGCGCATTCAGCGCGTGCAGCGCCTTCGGACGGGTCAGCGTGATGCGGCCCACACCGCGATGGACCTCGACCGATACCTCATTCGACATGTTCTATCCCTTTGTCTCCGCCGGCCCGGGCCGGTCTCACTTTTACGGCCATACCCCTACAGGGGTCGCAGTCGGGATCAAGCCCGCAGCGCAAGGGAGAACACCTAGCGCGATAGCCAATCCGTATCGCAATGCCAGCACGCTTCCGCGCTGCCCGCCCCGATCGGGCTGCCGGGCGGAATGTCGATCGCGCTGGAAGACGGTGGCGCGGCCGGTGATGGTCGGTCGAGATGCGCCCCTATGCGCCGGGCCAGCTCCATGCGCACCGCTGCGTCGCTGTCCGGCATGCGGCGTTGCCGCTTCGACAGACGTCCCTCCAATCCCGCCAGATAGGCATTGGTCTGCATCACCACTTCCGGCGTCGCCTGCCCGTTCCCGGACAAATCGATCAGGGTGGAGACATAACGCACCTGTTCCCGGTGCAGGATCCCGGCCTGGCGCGGGCTGGAGACCGTGCGGAACACCGCGCCCTCCAATGCCTGAAGCACGTCATCATAGCCCAGCGCAGAGGTGTCCCGCCGCCGGGTCTCGATCAGTCGCGCCACACGCTGCGGATGCAGCACCGCGCTCAGCGTCATGGAGGCGGCTGTATCCGCTGCGGCCAGCAAATCGAACATCGCGCCGGTCTCGCCGGGGAAATATTCCGCACCGGCATTTGCCCCGCGAAACGACACCATGGGCGGGGTCAGCAGGTTCAGCGTGTCATCCGGCAGGTCCAGAGCCGCCGGGTCCAGGGTTGCCACCAGCGCATCCAGTGCCGCCTTCTGTCGCGCCGCAGGAACCGCCGTCCCGGCCAGATCGGCTTCGCCCGTCTCGGCATAATGGAAATCATAACCGCCAATCATCTTGGCTGCGGCATTCACCTGATAACGGTGATACAGATAGATCGGCACGATCACCGCCCGCAGGCCCGAACTCGGCTGACCCGTCCGCAACACATCTGCGCCGAACCGGTCCAGCGCCACCTGTCGCACCTGCATTACTTCCGTCAGCGCAGCCACGGGATCGGCGCCATTGTCCCAGACGCTGGCATGCGGGTGCGCCGTCCCCACGCCGCGCCCCTGCGGATCATCGATAAAACGCAGCCCGCCGGCCCGCGCCGATTCCAGCAGCGCATCTCCCGCAGCATCCTCATCCGTCCCGTCCGGATACTGGCGGTACAGCCACATCGTGGCCACCTTGTCCCACTCGCCGATGCCGGTGTCATAGGCAGCGGAGAAATCGAGATCGCCCGCCTGCCCGATCCGCACCCAGGGCGCCGGATAGTCCATCACCGACGCCCGGTCATTCGATGAGGCCGCAAAATTGTGCGCAAAGCCCAGCGTGTGACCGACCTCATGCGCCGACAGCTGGCGGATGCGTGACAGGGCAATCTCGACGGGGTCGTCTGCCGCACCGGTGCCGGTCTTCGAGGCACCGGCAAGCCCTTCGAAAATCATCCGGTCCTGACGCACGCGCTGGCTGCCCAGAATGACATTCGCCTTCAGCATTTCACCCGTACGCGGATCGGTCAGGCCGCCGCCATAGGACCAGCCCCGGGTCTGGCGGTGCACCCACTGGATCACATTGTAGCGCACATCCAGCGGGTGCGCGCCTTCGGGCAGGACTTCCACACGGTAGGAGTCCGGAAAGCCTGCCGCCTCGAATGCTTCGGCCCACCAGGATGCGCCTTCGATCAGCGCATTGCGAATTTCCTCCGGCGCGCCGGAATCCACATAGAAGACGATTGGCTCCTTCGCCGGGCTGCTGTCTGCGCTCGGGTCCTGCTTTTCCAGCCGGAACCGGCGCGCATAGGCCTGGCCGACCTGCCCCGTCAGAGGCGCCGAGAAATCATAGAAGCCGACATCAATGGCGCCGCTGCGCGGATCAAACCGGCGCGGTGTGTAGCCATCATCCGGCAGGCGCACGAGCGAAGTGTGCTGCACCAGCGTCACTGAACGCGCATCGGCCGCCGTGGCCCAGACCTCTGATTTCGGCTCGTCACTGGTCAGCGTCAGGAAGGCATCGAGTTCCACATTGTCCGGAAAGGCCAGTGCCGCGTCCACATCCGGCATGGACAAATCCTTCGACACCTGGAAGGTCCCGCCATCGGGATGCTGTTTCAGCGCCGCCCGCACATCCATTGTGTCACGGGTCAGGTAGGAGGACAGGTCCACGAGGATCTCCCCCTCCGGCCCGGTGCCCAGGATTTCACCCGACCAGACGAAGCTGCGCGCAAAGGAATCCCTCACCGCCTTGCGCTCCAGCGGATTGTCGGCGCTCGCGCGATAGGTCCAGTTCTCGATTTCCGCGATGACCCTGTCGCCCACCTGACGGAAGGCAACGATCTCGCCGGCATTGGCCCGCCCCCGGTCCAGGCCGATGGGATTGGAGCCCAGCCCGGCCGTCAGCCCCGTCGCCTGAATGGCGCGTAGGGCAACGCCGTCCTCATCCGGGGCGGGCAGCGCAACCAGGATGCGCCCGCCTTCACCATCCAGATAGAGGTCGACAAAGCCGTCCTTGTGGACCAGCGCCTCGGTTTCCTCGGTCCAGTCACCTGTCTGCGCCCACGCAACAGGCACAAGCAGCGCCGCCACCAGCGCTCCTGCCAAATTTTTCAATCCCCGCACGCGGCACCTCTTCCGATCAGCTGACATCCGGGCGCAGGCTGCCGCAGATCGCAGGGCGGTTCAATCGGTTTCCGGTTCGGCCAGCCTAGCCTGCGCAGCCTGCCGGCTCAGCCATCACAGGTCTGCGTGTCGCGCATGATGCCAACCTTGGTCACCTTGCCACTCTTGTTGTTGACGCCGAAATAGATGTCGCTGTAATCATACAGCGTCTCATCGCCCTTGGTGACGACGCATTTCGGCTTGCCATAGGCCCCGCGTGCCAGGATCTGTTCCGCCCCGGCGCCAACGCCGATATCGGTGCGATAGCGCGGATCGCGGGCAATGATCCAGTAGACCTTTTCGTCTGCCGCAATGACAAGGCCGTCATACGTATAGGTCGTCGCGCGTGTGCCCTCGATGGGCGTGGTGTGCAGGGGCGTCCCCTTGACGGCGAACAGCTCGATCAGGCTCATGCCCAGCTCGACCTCACCGACGCGCTCCCCCCGCACGATCTGATTGTCCCGCAAATCCGGCGGCGCACTGGCGCACGCGCCCAGCACGGCTAATCCCGCCATGAATGACAGCTTACGGACCGTCTGCATCGCGGGCCCTCCTGTTCCTGAACTCTACCAGGCTCCAACAACAGCGCAGCCACCGCGTCTTGTCCAGACACGGACGGCACCGAATCCCGGCCCACACACCCAAAAACGCTATAAATATCGGTAATGTTCAGGCGGGCGCGCCGCGCCGTCAGTCCTTCAGCATGTCCCGCGAGATGATGACGCGCATGATTTCGTTGGTGCCTTCCAGGATCTGGTGCACGCGCAGATCCCGCACAATGCGCTCCACGCCATAGTCGGCGAGATAGCCATAGCCGCCATGAATCTGCAGCGCATCATTGGCCACCTTGAAGGCCGTGTCCGTCACGAACCGCTTCGCCATGGCGCACCAGCGCGTGGCATCCGGCGCCTTGCCGTCCAGCCGCCCGGCGGCCTCATACAGCATCACCCGAGCCGCCTGCAGCTCTGTTTCCATGTCGGCCAGCTTGAAGGCCGTGTTCTGGAATGTGGCGATCGCCTTGCCGAATTGTTCGCGCTCCTTGGCATAGGCCACCGCCTTGTCCAGCGCCAGCTGCGCGCCGCCAAGCGCACAGGCGGCAATGTTCAGCCGTCCGCCATCCAGCCCCGCCATCGCGAAGCGGAAGCCATGGCCTTCCTCGCCGATCCGGTTTGCTGCCGGCACACGCACGCCATCGAGGATGACCTGCCGGGTCGGCTGGCTCTTCCAGCCCATCTTGCGCTCGTTCGCGCCGAAGCTGAGGCCCGGCGTGTCCTTCTCGATGATGAAGGTGGAGACGCCCTTGGCCCCGTCATCCGATGTGCGCGCCATCAGCACATAGATGTCGGACGTTCCGGCGCCCGAGATGAATTGCTTCGTGCCGCTGATGACATAGTCGTCGCCATCGCGCACGGCCCGCGTCTTCAGGCTCGCCGCATCCGATCCCGCACCCGGCTCGGTCAGGCAATAGGACGCGATCAGCTCCATCGAGGTCAGCCGCGGCAGCCAGGCCGCGCGCTGTTCGTCAGAGCCGAACGTGTCGATCATCCAGCTCGCCATGTTGTGGATCGAGATGAAGGCCGCGGTCGATACATCGCCATAGGAAAGCTGTTCGAAGATCAGCGCCGCATCGGTCCGGGTCAGCGCGCTGCCGCCCACATCATCGCGCACATAGATGCCGGCAAAGCCCAGTTCTGCGGCCTGTTTGATGACATCAACCGGGAAATGGCTGTCGCGGTCCCAGGCCTCGGAATGGGGCATCAATTGATCTTCCGCGAATTTGCGGGCCATGTCCCGGATCATCACCTGTTCGTCGGAAAACAAAGCACTCATTGTTAATGTCCCGCTTTTTCGCTTAAGAAGTTTCAAACGGAATTGATTGGGCAACGCCGAATGTCAATGCAACAGGCCAGCACAGCTTATGGAATAGACGGGGCGACCGCTTCCGATCTTGCGACGCTGATCGAGGTGGATCGCGCCGCCAGCACGCTGTTTGCGCCGACAGGCCTCCTGTCGGAAGAGGCGCTGGCAGACCATGTGCCGCTGGACGTCCTCGCCCATGCCGCCGGCACCGGGGACCTGTTCACTGCCCGCGCCGGCAGCGGCATTCCGGTCGGCTTCGCGCTGGTCTCGCTACGCGGCGGCACACTCTATCTCGACCAGATCAGCGTCCATCCCGATCATGGCCGCCAGGGGCTGGGCGCGGCCCTGCTGGGCCGGGTGGTTGACGAGGCCAGGACCCGGAAACTGCGCCGGGTCACCCTGTCCACCTTCCGCGACCTGCCCTGGAACGGCCCCTTCTATGCCCGCCATGGCTTTCGCGAGATCAAGCGCAGCGACATGGCCGACTGGATGCTGGACCTGGAACGCATCCAGGCCGAGGATCTGGACATCTCGAAACGCTGTTTCATGGTGCGTAAACTTGGCTGGTTGTAGCCAGCGCCATTTTCGACCATTGAGGCAGCCATGACCCAGTTTCCCCAAGCCTTCCCGGCCACCCGCATGCGCCGCCTGCGCCAGGCGCCCTGGATCCGCTCGCTCGCGGGCGAGAACGTCCTCACCCCCTCAGACCTGATCTGGGCCGTCTTCGTGCATGAGGGCGAGGATCGCTTGCCCGTCGGTTCCCTACCCGGCATTGACCGGCTCAGCGTCAAGGATGCCGCAAAGGCGGCCGTGCGGGCGCGGGAACTCGGCATCCCGGCGATCGCGCTGTTTCCCTATATCGGCCCCGACGGCAAGGACGAGACCGGCTCCGGCGCGCTCGACCCGGACGGGCTCGTCCCCCGCGCGCTCAAGGCCATGAAGGATGCCGCGCCGGAAGTCGGCCTGATCACCGATGTCGCGCTCGACGCCTATACAAGCCACGGCCATGACGGCCTGCTGGACGCCGACGGCACCATCCCGAATGATGCGACCACGGAAAAACTGGTCCGGCAGGCTCTGGTCCATGTCGGCGCGGGCGCGGATGTCGTCGCGCCCTCAGATATGATGGATGGCCGCATCGGCGCGATCCGTACCGCGTTCGAGGACGAAGGCTTCACCAACCAGATGATCCTCGCCTACGCTGCCAAATATGCCAGCGGCTTCTACGGCCCCTATCGCGATGCTATCGGCTCGGCGGCGGCGCTGAAGGGCGACAAGAAGACCTATCAGCAGGATCCCGCCAATTCGGACGAGGCCCTGCGGGAGGTGGCGCTCGACCTGGCCGAGGGCGCCGACATGGTCATGGTCAAGCCCGGCCTTCCGTATCTGGACATTGTCCAGCGCGTCTCCTCCACCTTCGGTGTGCCGACCATCGCCTACCAGGTCTCCGGCGAATACGCCCAGATCAAGGCCGCCGCCCGGAATGGCTGGATCGACGGCGACCGCGTGATGATGGAGTCGCTCATCTGCTTCAAACGCGCCGGCGCCAGTGGCGTGATCACCTACTTCGCGGAAGAGGCTGCGGAGACTTTGAACGGGTAAGCCAGCATGGCGCGGAGTAGACACCATGAAAGTGAACGCACTCGACCATATCAACATTGTCACCGATGACTTGGCTGGCACGGTCCGGTTCTTCGTCGACATTTTCGGACTGGACGTCCGCGACGCGCCGCCACCTCTGCCGCCCGAACAATTCCAATGGCTCTATGATGAGAGCAACCGCGCCATTTTCCATATCGTGTCAAAAGCCGCGAAACAGGCCTATCCGCGCGAGACGCCTATAGGTGGTCTGACCGGCGCCATCCACCACGTCGCCCTCTCATGCAGCGGATACGAAACCTTCACTGAGAAGCTCCAGGCCCACAACATCGAATACCGTACAAACACCGTCGCCTCGGCCAATCTCCGTCAGATATTCTTCACCGAACCGAATGGTGTTCTGCTGGAGCTGAATTTCAGACAGGATTAGCCGACACGAAGTGTTACCTGCTGCCACCCGCTACCCCGCCAGCCGCAGGCGCGGCGGCCGTACCGGCACTGTGGCGGCGCGCTGGCTGATGAGGACCGAGGCGAGGATAATGCCGGTGGCGGCAACCTGCCCGGGGCTGAGGGCCTGACCGAGAAACACCCAGCCCAGCAGCACGGCGGACACGGGGCTGAGAAAGCCCAGCGTCGAGATAGCCGACGGCGCGATCCGGTCCACACCGCGAAACCAGACCGCATAGGTCAACGCAGCCCCGATCAGGCCGAGATAGGCCATGCCGCCCCAATTCCGCATCGTGAAGACCGGCACATCCGGCTCGACCACCAGCGCCACTGGCACCAGCAACAGACCACCCGCCGTCAACTGCCAGGCCGTGAAGGTCAGCAGCGGCACCGGCGGGCGCCAGCGACGGCTGAGCACGGTTCCACCGGCCATCGCCAGCGCTGCGCCGATCCCGGCCGCGATGCCGACCGGATCCAGCGCCGCCGTCGGCGTCAGCAGGAGCAGCGCCACGCCGCCCATGCCCAGCACCGCCGCAAACACGGCCAGGAAGCGGACCGGAATGCCCAGCACCAGGCGAGACAGGAACACGACGGCCAGCGCCTGCACCGCCCCGACCGTGGCCGCAACGCCGCCCGGCAGGCGATAGGCCGATACGAACAGCAGCGCCCAGAAGATCGCGAAGTTCAGCGCCCCCAGAACCAGGATCCGTCCGAGCCAGTCCCGCCCCGGCAACTGGCGTACCAGCGCCAAGAGTAGAAGACCTGCCGGCAAGGCCCGCAGCGCGGCAATCGTCAGCGGTATATCCGGCGGCAGGAATTCGGTCGTGACAATATAGGTGCTGCCCCAGACAATGGGCGCAGTTGCAGTCAGAAGGAGATCGGATTTCGTCGGCATGATGACTTTCCTCGGGAATGATCCGGCGCGCGGCAGCGGCCCGTTCAGTGGTCCCCGGTCAGGGGAAAGGCGATGGGGCGCATCGGGGCGGCATCCGCGCCGCGCAGCTTGAGCGATCCACCGATAAAGGCGAATTCGAACACCTGGTCATTGGCCAGGTCTTCCAGGAAAACGAGTTCCATGATCGGCACCCCCATCTGCGCAAGGAGATAGGTGTGCAACGGCACATAATTGGTCTCGATCTCGGACGGGAACGCCTCGAAGCTGAGATTGTCCGCCCCAAGGATCATCGCGCCGCCCTCCTCGACAAGGAATTTCGCAGCCTCCAGGCCAAGGCCCGGCGGGTTGGCCATGTAGCGGTGGGTCTCTTCATAAACCTGCATCCGACCGGTCCGGATCAGAACGACATCTCCGCTGCGAAGATCCGTACCCTGCCGGTCAAGCGCAGCCTCGATGTCGGCCCGCGTGATACGGTAACCATCCGGCAGCATGTCGAGGCCTTTTGCGGCGGCCACATCCACCAGCACGCCGCGCGCCACGACCGGCGGGATCGTCTCGGCGCCGGTCTTCGTCCATCCCCGGTCGCCCAGATGTTCCTCGGCGCGGAAGCCATTATAGATTTGTCCGCCAATGCCGAAATGGTTGAACGCATCGATATGCGTGCCGGTATGGGTGTACATGGAAATGGCCGAGCCGGTGTAACCGACATGGGCGTTCATCTCTGGGCCCACGCCCATCGGATCGTCGATCTCCGTGCCGTGCGGCGTGTGGGTCATCCAGATCTGGTAGTGCGGATCCCCGGCCGCCTGCCAGCTGGGCATGCCGACAAAATAGTCCACCGACAGGTCATAGACGCGTTCGGCCGACACGCGGGACATGATCTCCGCGCGCGAGGCCGGTGTGATCAGGTTCAGGCGGCCGCGTTCATCCTCCGCGCCCCAGGGGCTCTCGCCGACCCGGTCCTGTGCCACGGCTGCGCCAGCCAGCGCGGGCGCGGCCAGCAGGGCGGCCAGGATGTGTGTGATGGTCCGGAATGTCATGTCAGGCTCCTTCGGCTTCGTCTGGCCGGAAGTTGGAGCTTTTCACCACAGGTGATAATTGCTGGAATGATCGAAAGACTGTTTCCTGTGAGTGGACAATGGACCGTTTCTCCAGCCTGACCGTGTTCCGGCGCGTCATCGAATGCGGCAGCTTCAGCGCCGCCGCCCGTGACCTGAACTATTCCAATGCCGCAGTCAGCAAGATGGTGAAGGATCTCGAAGCCGAGCTTGGCGCGCAGCTGATCGTGCGCACCACCCGCTCGCTGCACCTCACCGACATCGGCAGGACCTATTTCGACCAGGTGTCGGACCTGCTGGACGGGCTCGCCGCCGCCGATGAACAGGTCCGGGCCGAAACCGGCACGCCGCGTGGCCGACTGCGGGTCGCCGCGCCCATGTCCTTCGGGCTCGCCACGGTGGCGCACATGTTGCCGCGGTTTGCAGCGCGCCATCCGGAAATCCGGATCGACCTGGTCATGAATGACCGTTTCGTTGATCTCGTCGATGAGGGCTTCGACCTGGCGATCCGCGGCGGCGCGCTTGCGGATTCCAGCCTCAGGGCCCGCAAGCTGCACGATATCAGGCGCGTCCTCTGCGCGGCGCCGGACTATCTGTCTCGTCACGCCCCGCCTGCCACTCCGGAGGATCTGGCGAGCCATGCCGGCCTCGTCTACACCGGCGCACAAACGCCCGATGTCTGGCATCTGCGGCAGGGCGTCCGGCAGGCCGCCATTCCCGTCCGGTCCGTATTCCGCGCCAACAGCTCCCTAGCGGTGCGCGAGGCCGCGCTGTCCGGGCTCGGCGTTGCGCTGGTGCCGGATCTCTATGTCCGCGATGCCCTGTCATCGGGCACGCTGGTGCAGATCCTGCCCGATTGGGAAGGGGCGCCACAGGCCCTTCACGCCCTCTACCCGGCGCATCGCGAACAATCCCTGAAACACCGGTTGCTGATCGATTTCCTGGTCGGGGAGTTCGCCGCGCTCGGGCCGGCACCTGCCTGATCCGATTGTTCGCTCCCGGTAAAAAGCCTTGTTCCCGAACGGGCACTTATCCGGCTGGCCCGGATGACTAGTTTGGCCTCCCCAAACACTGGAGAGCGTCATGTCCATTCTTGTTTCCATCGTCTACCATTCCGGCTACGGCCACACATCCGTCCTGGCCCGGAGCGTCCAGTCCGGCGTTGCATCCATTGAAGGTGCGGCCCCGCATCTTGTCGATGTCACGCAGATGACCGACCGGTGCTGGGAAATCCTCGACGCATCCGATGCCATCATCTTCGGCTCACCCACCTATATGGGCGCGGTGTCCGGCCCCTTCAAAACCTTCATGGACAGGACGTCCGGCATCTGGTTCCAGCGCGGCTGGCAGGACAAGCTCGCCGCCGGCTTCACCGTCTCCAGCTCACAGGCCGGAGACAAGTTCGCCACGCTCAGCCAGCTTGCCACGCTGGCCGCCCAACACGGCATGCTCTGGATCAGCCTCGGCCTTGTGCCGGGCAACAATGCCTCCACCGCCTCGATCGATGACATCAACCGAATCGGCGGCTCGCTCGGCGTAATGGCCCAGGCAAATGCCGATCAGGGCGGCGATGTCGCGCCTCCGGAGGCAGACCGGGAAACGGCCCGTCTGCTCGGCCAGCGCGTCGCCGGTCTGGCGGTCCGCTTTGCCCAGGCCGTCCGGCTCGAAGCCGTCACGATCTGACGGCCTACCCGGCCAGCTTCTCGAAATAGCTCATCAGCATCTGCAGCGTCAGCTCCCGGGCGCGCTCCGGGGGCTTGCCGATGAGATTGCCGAGCGACGGGCCGAAGAGGCCGGTGCCGAGGGCGAGCGTCACGCTCATCAGGATCATGTCCTCAGCCAGTCCCGGCGGAATGCCGGCCTGGCTGATTTTCTTCTGCGCCACATCCTGCACGGCTTTCTGCACCACGGTCAGGCGGCTGGTCTCGTCGGTCAATTCCAGCCAGGCGGCCAGCCGGGCCGCCCCGCGGGTCTCCAGCGCCTCGAACAGCGTCCGCAGTGCCACTTCCCGCGCCCGCACCGGCCCGTCAGCGGGAATCTGAATCGCCAGGATCGCATCCACCAGGTCGGCGATCATCCGCTCCATGAGGGCCTGCTGCACGGCGTCGATGGAGCCGAAATGGTGCAGCACGGTGGCATTCGCCACACCCGCCGCCTTGGCCACATCGGCCAGGCGCAGCGTCTGCGGCCCCTGTTCCACCAGCAAGGTCTCTGCGGCGGCCAGGATGTTGGCGCGCGATTCCTCGGGCGTACGACGGATTCGGGCCGGGCTGTCTTTTTTCTTTATTGACATTTTTGTCAGTAGTGTTACCTGTTGCGACAAGACGATTGCCAGTTCTGTACCAGAAAGCAGTAAACACAATGACGCGCAAACGCACCCCCGAAGACATCACCATCCAGCCGCGCGACCTGCGTTTCGACATGTCCGCCGCCGATGATGGCCGCCCCTGGCTCGACGGGAACCCCGTCGCCACGGCCGTCTACAACGCCATGTCGCTGACCTTTCCGGAGGGCGAGCGCATGTTCATGGATGCGGTGAAGGCCTATCGCGGGGATGTCTCGGGCAAGCTGGCCGAGGATGTGAAGGATTTCATCCGCCAGGAAGCGATCCATTCGCGCGAACACCATTTGCTGAACAACAAGATCGACCGCGAGAAATACCCGGTCGCAGAGATCGACGCGGAAATCATGGAGCGGATCAATTTCGGCCGTGCCGGGGGCCCGATGCGCATGCTGATGGCCACGATCTGCCTCGAACATTTCACCTCCATGATGGCGGATTTGATGTTCGATGCCGACATTGATGGCGTGCCGATCTTCAGCCAGACCGATCCCGCACTCGAACGCCTCTGGCGGTGGCATGCGATGGAAGAGACCGAACACAAGGCCGTCGCCTATGACGTCTTCCTGGAAGTCACCAAGGGCTGGCCCGCCTTCAAGCGCTATTTCCGGCGCAGCCTGTCCATGCTGCTGATCACGAAACACTTCACCGCCAATATCGCGACCTTCTCCGCCATGCTGCTGGAGGCTGACGGCTATACGCGCGAAGAGGCCGACCGTGCCGTGAAGGAATTCCTGTGGAAGAAGCCGGCCCTGTTCGGGCGTGGCTGGAAGGTCTGGCTGTCCTGGTTCAAGCCCGGCTTCCATCCGTGGGATCATGACAATCGCCACGCCATGGATGACTGGAAAGAGGCGCTCACCCCCGTCCCGGCCGAGTGATCATTCAGGCCGCAGTCTCGGCCGCCAGCTGTTCGAACGGCGCGGCCAGATCATCGACGAAATCCGCCAGCTCCGCCCCGGCCAAGCCGCGCTGCAATTCGATCTGCAAGGAGGTCAGCGCCGCCTGATAGCGCCTTGCGAGGCGCGCCGTATCCGCCGCTTCCGGCACGTCGCCGGCGGCCTGCGCCGCCGCGAAGCCCGTTTCGAATTCGCCTTTCATCCGGTCCAGATAGTCCCGCGCAGGGCCTGAAATCTCTGAATCTGTCGCCGTCGCTTCCAGCAGCGTCTTCAGCAACAGGCAGGCATGCACCCGCGTGCCGGGCGCGTCCTCGGCATAGGCCCGGAGGAACCCCGCCAGCCCAGTGAGGGGCGAGTCCGCCTCCGCCATATGCGCGCGAAACCCGGCCTGCATCTTTTCGAAATACCGCTCCATCGCCGCAAGGAACAAGGCCTGCTTGCTCTTGAAAGCGGCATAGATGCTGCCCGGCCGCATGTTCAGCGCGGTTTCGAGATCCTTCAGTGATGTCGCGTGATACCCCTTCGCCCAGAACAGGCGAACAGCGGCCTCCAGCGCGGCATCCCGGTCATAGGCAGGCATACGTGTCATGCCCTCAAGATAGGGTCTCAGGGCGCGCTTGTCTCGTCCCGCCGCTCACATTTGAGTGATCGCTCAAAAAAGATCTTGGTTTCGCGGCCGGGCCTCCCAGATGAGGTGGGCCCCGACGAACGGGCACACAAACACTCACCGCAAGGAGCCCCCAGATGACCGATTTCACTCTCCACACCGAAGACACCGCCCCCGCAGACAGCCGCGAAATCCTCGCTGGCGCCCGGAAAAGCATGGGCATCGTCCCGAACCTTTACGCCGTCATGGCCGAGGCGCCGGGCCTGCTGAAAGCCTACAAGGAGCTTGGCGACCTGTTCCAGGCCTCCAGCTTCGACAAGGACGAGTTGACCGTGGTGTGGCAGGCCATCAATGTCGAGCATAGCTGCCACTATTGTGTCCCCGCGCACACGGCGATCGCAGGCAGCATGGGCGTCAGCCAGGACATCACGGACGCCCTGCGCAACGAAACGCCCCTGCCGAGCGACAAGCTGGAAGCGCTGCGCACCTTCACGCTCAGCGTCGTGCGCAATCGCGGCAATGTCGATGACGCCGCCGTGAAGGCCTTCCTCGATGCCGGCTACACCCAGCGCCAGATCCTCGAAGTCGTGCTCGGCGTCGCGCAGAAGACGATCTCGAACTATACAAACCACCTCGCACAAACGCCGGTGGACGCACCATTCGCGAAATTCGAATGGCACAAGGCCGGCTAACCCGCCGCCTTGACCTGGCCGGTGCGGTCCCCCTCCCGCACCGGCCTTTTTCAATTCGCCTCCTCCACGCGATACAACGCCTTCAGCTCCACGGTGGGAGCAAAGCCCGGCTCAGCGTCCAGGGCATGCTCAATCGCTTCATAGGCCAGCGCATACTGCCCGAGATCATGATGAGCGAGCGCCAGATTGTGGAAATACTGCGCGCGGTTTTCCGAGGCCGGTACCTCGGATTCAGTCAGCACCCGCAGGGCCAGTCCCGGCTTGCCGGAACTGAGATAGACGGCGGCGCAGCTCGTCGCCGTGGCCGCCCCCGCATCATGATAAGCCAGTGCGCCCGCGCAATCCTGCTGTGCCAGGCCGAGCTGTCCTGCGCGCCGGTAGAGTATTGCCCGATTGGTCAGACCTGCGATGCGCAAACGGTCACGCGGCGGATCGCTTTCCACAAGCTCCGTGCACGCCTCGACACCGTTCTGGTCGGCCGATCCGGGCCGCTGAACCACGTCGAAGCACCTCTCCACATGCGAAGCTTCTCCCATCAATGAACGCACATACACGCCTGCGGGGTCAGCGATTGCGGCCTGCGCCGTCAACGCGGCCCCAACGCTGCAAACCCCCACTGCCAAGCGCGAAATTTCTCTCCTGTTCATCGGTCCGGACTCCTGTGTCTGCTGCTGGATGCCCAAAACCTAGGGGATTGCCTGACTGAACCGAATTGGCGATAATGACAATATATGGTTGATTTTCGCCAATCCGGAGGCACGCTTGCCAGACACGACACATCAGGCTCCTCATCTCATCGTCGCGCTCGCGTATGAGGGGCTGTGGCCGCTCGAATTCGGTATCGCGGCAGAGATATTTGGCTGGTCCCGGCCCGAACTCGACACCGATTGGTACGAGTTCCGGGTTGCTTGTTCGGAGAACGTGTCCCGGGCCGTGGGCGGCTTCGCATTGGCCTCTCCGCACGGTCTGGACAGCCTGGAAGACGCGGACACGATCATCATTCCGGGATGGCGCAATGTCGAGGAGGCACCCCCAGCGGAGGTTCAGCGCGCCCTGATTTCGGCTCATGATCGCGGCGCGCGGCTGGTTTCCTATTGCAGCGGCGCGTTAGCGCTCGCCCACACCGGCCTGCTCGATGGCCGGCGCGCGACAACACATTGGCGCTACCTGCCGATGATGAGAGACCTGTTTCCGCAAGTCGAGACGCAGGAAGACGTTCTGTACGTGCAGGATTCCAACATCATCACCTCCGCTGGCAGCAGCGCCGCAATCGATGCGAGCCTCCATGTCATCCGGTGCGATCACGGCTCGGCGATTGCAAACAAGGTTGCCCGCAGCCTGGTTGCACCTCCTCATCGGGATGGAGGCCAGTCCCAATATGTCGAAGCCCCGATACAGGAGCGTCCGGGCACATCCATTGCCTCGGTCCTGGACTGGGCCCGCGAAAATCTGGACAAGCCCCTGACCGTGACCGAACTGGCGAAACATGCCGGCATGAGCGAACGGACCTTCCTGCGGCGGTTCCGCGACGGCACGGGAACGACACCGCTCAAATGGCTGCGCAGTGAAAGAGTGTTCAGAGCCATGAGCCTGCTCGAATCCACACAGATGGATTCCGCAGACATCGCCCACCAGTGCGGCTTTGGCTCCACGGAGACATTCCGCGCCGTCTTCCGGCAGGTTTCAGGAACGTCTCCGCTCGCCTATCGCAGACGGTTTGACGCCAGGGATGGTTGATGCGCACTTGCCGAGAGCGATCTGGCTTGGAATGAAGGGGCATGCCCCGATTGCTCATCATCTATCATTCCCGCACCGGCGGAACGCGCCAGATGGCCGAAGCCGCCGCCGAGGCCGCCGGGAACGAAACTGACACTGAACTGAAACGCGCTGAACACGCCCTGCCGGACGATCTGCTTGCCGCAGATGGATATCTGTTCGCCGCGCCGGAAAACCTCGCCGCCCTGTCCGGCGCGATGAAGGAGTTCTTTGACCGCTGCTACTATCCCGTTCTCGGAAAGATCGAGGGCCGCCCCTATGGCCTGATGATCTGCGCCGGATCGGATGGTGAAAACGCTGCCCGCCAGGCCGCGCGGATCGCAACAGGCTGGCGGCTGAAACAGGTACAGCCGCCGCTGATCATCTGCACCCACGCGCAGACCGAAGCAGAAATTCTCGCGGAAAAGACCATTCCTGACACAGACCTCGCCAAATGCCGCGATCTGGGCGCGGCGCTCGGGGCGGGAATCGAAATGGGCGTCTTCTGATGTTCGCCGCCTATCCCCGGCTTTGGCGCGCCAGCCAGCTGAAATCATTGCCGAAAAAACTAAACTCATCCCACACCGTCCGGACCCGGCCTATACTGCCTGGCATGATCGAGGCGCGCCATATCCGCTATTATGCCTTTGTCTGGCCCCTGTTCTGGCCGGTCCTGTGGCTCAATCTGCGCTGGCTCGTAGCCTGGCAGAAGCAGACACGTCGCGCCGTCCTCATCCGCATTGACCGCTGCGGCAATCTCACCATTCAGGCGATGGCGGATGCGCCGACTCCCGGCCGCTACAATCATACGCCGCCCGCATTCCCGGCTTGGGATCGCCCGTCATGCTGGAGCGACCTGCCGCAGAATATCGGCAACATGGCACAGCTGGAAGCCGTACATGCCGCACGGGCCGGGGCCCCACGCCCCCTGGACGCCCCGATGGCTCCGCTCATCTTGCACGATACGTCCTGATACGGATTTTTTACTCAACTCAGCCCTGCTTGACCGGATGGCCGCCGCCAGACCGGCCAAACATGCTGGCTGAAAAGAAAAACGGCGGCGCCCTGCTATGGAACGCCGCCGTTTCTGGATCGACTGTCAGGAAACGCTAGGCCGCCGCGTCGATCTTGACCAGTTCGATGGCGAAGGTCAGGTCCTCACCGGCCAGCGGATGGTTCGCATCCAGCGTGACGGAGCTGTCGTCAACCGCTGCCACCGTCACCGGAATGACCTGTCCGTTCTGGGTCTGCATCTGCAGGCGCGTGCCCACTTCCAGCGGAATGTCAGCCGGGATGTCGCCGCGCGGCACATCCTGCTTCATGGCCGGGTTGACCTGTCCATAGGCATCGTCACAGGCCACATTGACGGTCTTCTTGTCGCCAACCGCCATGCCCGGAATGGCAGAATCGAGGCCCGGAATGATCTGGCCGGAGCCCACCTGGAAGCTCAGCGGCTCGCGGCCTTCGGAACTGTCGAACGTCGTGCCGTCATTCAGCGTGCCGGTGTAATGAATGTGTACGGTGTCGCCCGTTTTCACTTGCGTCATGGTCTCTCTCCGGAATTGGAAGGTGGATTTCAGAGGCCGCGTCGCGCGCACGGGTGCTCTGTCGAACTCCCGCCATACCTAGGTGATCTGGGGCAGATGTAAACCCGAGCGGTGGGAAAAGGCCCGGCGCGATGCCGGGCCAACCCATTGATCAGTATACGAAAACGGCCTTGACGTTGACGAACTCCTTCATGCCGAACCCGCCATGTTCCCGGCCATAGCCGGAATCCTTCACCCCGCCAAACGGCATGTTGGGCGTGGCAATGCCATAGCCATTGATCATCACCATGCCGGTGTCGAAATGGTTGCAGGCCAGCTCGATTGCCCGTTCCTCATTGGCGGAGAAGATGCCGCCGCCAAGGCCATACCGGCTGTCATTGGCAATGCGCAGGGCGTCTTCATCATCCTTCGCGCGGATGACCGAGGCGACCGGACCGAACAATTCGTCATCATAGGCCGGCTGGCCAGGGGCGACTTCGGTCAGCACGGTGGCGGGATAGTATGCGCCCTCGCCGCCGGGAATGCGCCCGCCACACCGGATCACGGCGCCCTTCTCCACGCTTTGCGTCACCTGCTCATGCAGCGTCTCGCGCAGATCCGCACGGGCCATCGGACCGATATCCGTTTCCTCGCTGAACGGGTCGCCATGCCGGATCTTCTCCATGGCCTCGACGAACCGGTCGACAAAATCATCATACCGCGCCTCGGTCACGATGAAGCGCTTCGCGTTCACACAGGTCTCGCCATTGTTGAACAGGCGACCCTCGACGGACTTTTTCACCGCCAGATCGAGGTCGGCATCTTCCAGAACAAGATACGCATCATTCGACCCCAACTCCAGCACGGTCTTTTTCAGCGCCTTGCCTGCCTGCTCGGCCACGATCCTGCCGGCGCCGTCACTGCCCGTCAGCGTCACACCGCGCACACGGTCATGCTCGATCACCTTCTCGGACTGGTCATGCGAGATCAACAAGACCGTAAACAGATGTTTGGGCAGGCCTGCCGCCTCATAGATATCCCGCAGCATCAGCCCGCTTCCGGTACACGTCTCCGCATGTTTCAGCAGCACGCCATTGCCTGCCATGAGGTTCGAGATGGAATAGCGGATCGCCTGGTACAGCGGGAAGTTCCAGGGCTGGATGCCGTACACGATTCCAATCGGCGAATAGGTGATGATGCCCTTTCTGCCGGTCATGATCTCGCGGTCCTCACTGGCCAGTTCCTTCGGGCCCTGCTCAGCGGTGTAGTCACAGATCCCGGCGCACAGTTTCACTTCTTCCTGGCCATCGCGATACAGCTTGCCCATCTCCCTGGTCATCAGTTCGGCATAGTCATCGACATGCTTGCGCAACTCCTCGCCGATGGCCCTGATCACCTTGGCGCGGTCCTCAAGGCTGCGCTGGCGCCATTCCAGATGAGCCGCATGGCACTGCTCGATGGCGGTCATCATCTCCCCATTGCTCATGCGCGGATAGGTGTTCAGCAACTCGCCGGTTGCCGGATTGATGGTCTTGAGGGGATCGTTCATTCGGGGAGGTCTCCAATCTGGTGTTCCCAGACTGAACGGGCCGCCCCTCCGGCAGTTCCGATCACATTCCCGTTAGGGACAGCGGCCTATTCCGGCCAGGTCTCGTAATGCTCGGTCATGTAGGCCACGCCGTCCTCGACGATCTCCCTCAGCACGTCCATGTCGATGTCGGCCAGCTTGTTGATGTAGAGACAGCTCTTGCCCAGCTTGTGCTTGCCCAGCCGCGCCAGCTTCTCGCCCATGTCGCGATAGCCCGGCATGATATACATCACCAGATTGGCCTTGCGCGGGGAAAAGCCGGTGATCAGCATGTCACCCTCGCGTCCGCTGTCGTACTTGTAATGATAGCGGCCATAGCCGATCAGGCTCGGCCCCCACATTTTCGGCGCGTAGCCTGTGACATCCTCAAACCATTTCAGCAGCACTTCGGCATCTTCGCGCCTGCGATCATGCTCAACGCTGGCAATGAAATCGGCTGGCGACACATCGGTCGGCTGGGTCTTGTTCTCGTTCTTTGCCATGCGCGCCTCCCTGTCCCGGAAAGCCTAACCGACCGACACTTCCGAGCCAAGATCCAGCCAGATGATCAGGGCGGTGGCGATGGCCAGCAGCAGCACCGACAAGCCGGCATTGATCCAGACGGCGCGCAGCGCATTCTTCTGGTCGATCCAGGAACGCGGCCGGATCTTCCGCAGCCGGAAGACGATCAACGCCGCCAGGACCAGCGCCACGACGTTCAGCGCCAGCAACAGGCCGGCCCGCATGGCCAGCGTCCAGTGCCCCGTTCCCACGAACAGGCCCAGCGCCGCGCCCGGCGGCAAGAGGGCCGCGGCCACCATGACGCCGACAAGGGCCGATGCCTGCCCGCGCGTCAGGGACAGCGCCGCCGCGCCGCCCGCCGCCATGGCCAGCGCCAGCCCGTCCAGCCGAACTTCAGCGCGGGACATGAGCTCCCGGCTCTGCAGGTCGATCTCCAGCAGGAAGGACAAGACCCATGCGCAGAACAGGGCGATGGCGATGCCCGACGCCAGCGTCACCGAGGCGCGCTTGAGTAGTTTGAAGTCGCCCAGCGCCGCCCCCATGGAAAAGCCGAGCACCGGCCCCAGCAGGGGCGCAATCACCATCGCGCCAATCACGGCCGCGATGCCATCGGAGTTCAGGCCGATGGCCGCCACGATGGTGGAAAGCACCACCATGATGATGAAATCCCGATCCAGCCGCGCGCCGGTGGAGACGTCGGAATAGATCTCCTCCCGCGTCGCCTGGATCTGTTTCTGCGCCTTCTGGTCGGTGGCCTCCTCGATGTTCGGGGCGGTCGCCTCGACCGGCAAAACCGTGATGCGGAAATCGTCGCAGGTTTCCAGCGCCGTCTGGATATTGTCGATCAGCGATTGCCCGGTGCCTTCGCGAATGAAGACCGAGATCAGCTTGCGGTCCTTGCGTTCGGTGTTCTGGACATAATAGTCGATCGGGTCGGCCGCCTTCACGGCGCGGATTACCGTGTCGAACCGGTCGTCGGCAGGCAGGTGAACTTCCAGCAGGCGCATGCCGGATCAGTCCCGCGTCAGACGGGCAATCAGGCTGGACGTGTCCCAGCGCTGTCCGCCCATCGCCTGAACGTCGGCGTAGTATTGGTCCACCGTCGCCGTCAGCGGCAGGCTTGCGCCATTCTCCCGCGCCGCCTCCAGCGCGATCCGCAGATCCTTCCGCATCCAGTCAACGGCAAAGCCATGCTCGAAATGCCCCTCGACCATCGTCTTCCAGCGATTGTCCATCTGCCAGCTCTGCGCTGCGCCGCCACTGATCGCCGCGATCACCTTCTCGGCATCCAGCCCAGCCTGCTCGGCAAAGTGCAAGCCTTCGGAAAGGCCCTGCACGATGCCCGCAATACAGATCTGGTTCACGGACTTGGCAAGCTGGCCTGCGCCGCTCTCGCCGATCAGGGTCATGCTCTTGCCATAGGCCGCCATGACGGGCTCGGCAGATTTGAACGCGGCTTCCTCACCGCCGCACATGATGGTCAGCTTGCCATTGATGGCCCCGGCCTCGCCGCCGCTGATGGGTGCATCCAGAAAGCGCGCGCCCTTTACCCGGCAGCGTTCGTCGAGTTCCCGCGCCAGCCCCGCAGAGGCGGTGGTGTGGTCCACCACGATCATGCCCGCGCCCAGGCTCGGCTCCAACTGGTCGAACACTTCGCGCACATCCGGATCATCGCCCAGGCACAGAAACACGAACTCCCCGCCGAACGCCGCATCTGCCGGATCCTTCGCCACCTCGCCCTTGTGACGGGCCGCCCAGTCACCGCGCTTGGCCTCGCTGCGGTTCCACACCGTCACCTGATGTCCTCTGGCCGCCAGATGTCCCGCCATGTGGAACCCCATGACCCCAAGGCCAAGAAACGCAGTTTTCGCCATGTCCAGTCTCCGTGCTCTGCCGGGCGCTTGTTCTGTTGTGGACCAGTTAGATTGAATTTCAGGGAAATCCCACCCTTTGTTCTCAACGCCCATAAACCAAGGCCTGATACAAACAGCCCTCCTGACAGAATGAAGGGATGCTGTAGCGCATGGCGATTGCCACCACCAATCCGCAACGCTTTCCGGGCAGAAGGCCCGGCGCGCCCCGTCGCAAGATGGGGACTTGGAAGATGGCCTATGCCGACTTCCTGACCGCGCTGATGGCCTTTTTCCTGCTGCTGTGGCTGGTCAGCGGCGTCTCGCCGGCCTCGCGCGCCGCCATCGCGGACTATTTCACGGGCGACGCCCGCCCGGCCGCGGCTGCAGGTCCGCTTGTGGACATGCGCCCGTCCGAGGCCCAGCGCCTGATCACCCGTCTCGCAGCCACCCCGGCCCTGCAGGCCGCTGGCGACAGCGTCCGGATCGCATCCACCGCAGACGGCTTGCGCATCGACCTCGTCGACTCCGCCGCGCGCCCGCTCTTTGCCAGCAATAGCGGCGCGCTCAGTGAAGCCGGAACCGATCTCACCCGCCAGGTTGGCGCGGTCCTTGCGCCGCTGTCAGCCGCCTTCACCATTGAAGGTCATACCGACGCCTTCACGCCGCGCGATTCGGCGCGCAGCAATTGGGAGATTTCCTCGGAGCGCGCCAATACGGCGCTGCGGCTTCTGGTCTCGGCGGGCGTTTCCCCTGATCGTGTAACAGCTGTGACAGGACTGGCTGCAACTCGCCCCCTCAATCCCGGGGAACCGCACTTGTCAGCCAATCGCCGCATAAGCATATTGCTTCACATTGACGGCTAGTCCTTGGGGGCCGGGCCGGGGCGTGCTGATGAACCGGAGCCTCAATGCTGACTGAATTGGTCCAAACTTGGCCGATGTGGGCGAGCCTCGCCATCGTCTGCGCAGCCATCACATTCTACATGCTCGACCGCTGGTCGATGGAGTTTGTGTCGGTCTGCGTGATCGCGGCCCTGATGGTCGTGTTCATCCTGCCCGGCGCACACGATACGGACGGCAATCCGATCAGCGCAGGAGACCTTCTGTCCGGGTTCGGGAACCCGGCCCTGATCACGATCATGGCGCTGCTCGTGGTCGGCCAGGGCCTGTTCCAGACCGGTGCCCTCGAAGGGCCCACCAAGGCCCTGCTCGCCGGCTATGACAAACGCCCCGTCACGACATTGCTGCTGGCCTTCCTCGCGGTCTTCGTGACCAGCGCCTTCGTCAACAACACGCCCATCGTGATCATGTTCCTGCCGGTGATGACCGCCATCGCCATGCGCATGAACGCGCCACAATCGCGCCTGATGATGCCGCTCAGCTTTGCCTCCATCTTCGCCGGCATGACCACGCTGATCGGCACCTCGACCAATCTGCTGGCCGCCGAATCCTATGACCGCATCACGGGCGAGCAACTCGGCTTCTTCGACCAGACGCCGATGGGACTCATCCTGGCTGGCGCGGGCTTGCTGTACATTCTCATCTTTTCGAAATTCCTGCTGCCCAATCGCCGCGGCCTGTCTGACGACATCGTCCAGCCATCCGGCAAACAATTCGTGGCGCAGATCGA
This sequence comes from Hyphomonas sp., assembly GCF_017792385.1. Classification (NCBI taxonomy): domain Bacteria; kingdom Pseudomonadati; phylum Pseudomonadota; class Alphaproteobacteria; order Hyphomonadales; family Hyphomonadaceae; genus Hyphomonas; species Hyphomonas sp. Next base: position 83,276 of record NZ_CP051230.1, read on the forward strand.
AGTCACACAGGGCCATTTCCTGCTCGGCAAGAAGCCCGTCGCCGGCATGTTCACGGACCTGCCCGACATGACTGTGCGGATGATCCAGCGCGGAGAGCGCGCCTTCCTGCCACCCTATGAGGATATCAGCCTCCAGGCCGGTGACCTCGTCATCATTGCCGCCACCCGCGCCGCCCTCCAGAACGTGTTGGCCCGCCAGCCGGACTTCCTGCAACAGGTCTGGCAGGCCTCCGGCGCAGATCTCGAGGATTCCTCGCGCCCCGGCACGCTGGCACTGACAGAGGCTGTCATCGCTCCCGGTTCGCGCATGGTCGGACGCACGGTGGAAATGCTCGGCTTCCGTCGCCTGACCCGTGCCGTGACCCTGGGCATCCAGCGCCGCAGCCGCATGATTCGCACCAAGCTGGGCGAGATTCGCCTCGAGTCAGGCGATACGTTGCTGCTCTGCGGCCCGGTCGAGGCGTTCCGCGAATTGCGCTCCAGCCGCGACCTGATCCTGCTGGAATGGTCGCAGACCGAAATCCCGCTCACCACCAAGGCGCTTGCCGCCCGCGTAATCGCCCTGTCCCTGGTCATCGCCGCGGCCTCTGGCCTGCTGTCGATCCTGCATGCCTCGGTCCTGGCCGCCGTGGCCATGCTGATCGCGGGCTGTCTGAACACCCGGCAGGCCAGCCGCGCACTGGATTTGCGTATTTTCCTCGTGATCGGCGCCGCCCTGGCCATGGGCATGGCGCTGGAAAAGACCGGCGCCGCTGACGAAATCGCCCATGCGGTCGTCAATCTGGCTTCGCCCTATGGCACGCTCGCCGTGCTGTCTGCCATCTTCCTCGCCGTCGCGCTGATGACCAATCTCCTGTCGAACGCCGCCACGGCGATCCTGTTCTCGCCAATTGCCCTGTCGGCCGCAGCCGAGCTGCAGGTCGAGGATCCACTGCCCTTCCTCCTCGCCGTCATCTATGGCGCCAATTGCTGTTTCGCCACGCCGATCGCCTATCAGACCAACATGCTGGTCATGGGTCCGGGACACTACAAGTTCGGGGATTTCATGAAGTTTGGCGGCCCGCTCGTGATACTCTTATGGATCGTGTTTACGATATTCGCCCCTTGGCGGTTCGATTTGTAAGTGTATCGTCGGAGCCATGAAGTTCACAGACTCCCAGATCCTGCCGCCAGGGCTTGAGCGCTCGCTGCGATTCTACGTGACGAATCCCAGCCCGTGCCCCTATCTGCCGGGCCTGAAGGAACGCAAGGCGTTTACCAATCTCGCCATTGGCGACGCCGATCTGGTGCACAATTCCCTGAGCCAGGCCGGCTTCCGGCGCAGCCAGACCATCGCCTATCGCCCGGCCTGTCCGCGCTGCAATGCCTGCCGCAGTGTCCGCGTCCCCACACGGGAATTCACCCTGTCACGCAATGACCGGCGCACCCTGAACCGGAACACGTCGCTGGTCCGCCGCCCGGTCGAGTCGCAGCCCAGCCGGGAGCAATACCGGTTGCTGAAATCCTATCTGAAATCCCGGCATGACGGCGCTGGCATGTCGGACATGTCGTATCGCGAATACAGCGCCATGGTCAGCGGCAGCCCGGTCCAGAGCCTGATCTTCGAATATCGTGACGGCCCGGAAGAAGATGCGCCCCTGATCGCCGCATCGCTTACCGATGTGCTGCGCGACGGCTTCTCGATGGTCTACACCTTCTTCGACCCCGCCCTCTCATCGCGCGGGCTCGGCCACTATCTGATCCTGGACCACATTCTGCACGCTCAGGAACTGGGCCTGCCGCATGTCTATCTCGGCTATTGGGTGAAGGGCAGTCAGAAGATGGATTACAAGCGGCGCTACAAGCCGCTGGAGGTGCTGGACGGGGAGAGCTGGCGCCCGCTGGAAGACGACGAATAACAAGGGTTTCGCCTCATATCTGACGCAAGATCAGGGAGGCACGGGGAGAGGATTCATGATCCACAGACGTAATCTGCTGGGCGCCGGAGCGCTCGGCCTCGCAGGCGCAGCTGCAGCCTTCGCCAATCCTGAAAAGGCGGCCGATCTTGCCGCCCCGGCCATCGCCCGCAACCGGCGTCGCTTCAACATGGTCACCACCTGGCCGAAAGGCCTGCCCGGCCTTGGCGAAGCGGCCGAACGGGTGGCACAGCGCATACAGCAGATGTCGGACGGCCTCATGGAAGTGAAGGTGTTCGCCGCCGGTGAACTCGTCCCGCCCTTCGAGTGTTTCGACGCCGTCTCCAACGGGTCGGCGGACATGTATCACGGGGCCGAATACTACTGGACCGCCAAGTCCAGCGCCTACCCCTTCTTCACCGCAGTGCCCTTCGGCATGACCGCTCAGGAATTGATGGGCTGGATCGATTTTGGCGGCGGCCAGTCGCTCTGGGATGAACTGTCCGCCCAATTCGGTATCAAGCCCATTCAGGCTGCCAATACCGGCCACCAGATGGGCGGCTGGTTCCGCAAGGAAATCAACAGCCTGGATGATCTGGTCGGCCTGAAAATGCGGATCCCCGGTCAGGGTGGCGACGTCCTGCGCGCCTTGGGCGGATCGTCCGTGGCCCTGCCGGGCGGAGAAATCTACCAATCGCTCCAGACCGGAGCGATCGACGCCACCGAATGGGTCGGCCCCTGGAACGACTATTATCTCGGCTTCTACCGGGAAGCGCCCTACTATTACGGTCCGGGCTTCCACGAACCGGGCGCCAGCCTCGCCGTGGGCATGAACCTTCGCGTCTGGGAAGGGCTCACACCGGGAGAACAGGCGATCATCCGGGCCGCCTGCGAGAGCGTGAACCATCTCTCGCTCGGCGAATTCACCTATCAGAATTCGGTCCATCTCGACCTGCTCATCCGCGATCATGGCGTCCAGATGCGCAGCTTCCCCGACGAAGTTGTCAGCCGCATGGCCGAAGCGGCCTGGGATGTGCGCGCCGCCTCCGGACGGGACGGGATCGAGAAGCGGATCTATGACAGTTTCGAGGCCAGCCTCAAGCTGATGCGCGGCTGGGCCGATGTGTCCGAAGGGCCGTACTACGCCGCCCGCAACGCGAACAAATAGGCTGGAGGCGGGTTGGCATGTCTCCGGAAATCTTTCTCACACTGGGCGGATGGCTGAACTGGCTGGGCCTCGCCCTGTCTCCCCTGCTGCTGTTGCCGCTGATCATTCTCGTCTGGCCAGAACCGGTCGAAGGCGTTGGCAAACGGCTGGTCGGCATCATCGACACAGCCACAGGCTGGGCGCTCGGCGCGGCCATCACCAGCGCGCTGGTCCTTGTGGGGGCGCAATTGCTGGTCGTCCTGCTGCGCTACGCTTTCGGCCTTTCCTTCACCTGGCTGAATGAGATCGTGATCTACGCGTTCGCGGCCATGTTCATGCTCGGCTCGGCTTCGGCGCTTCGGGACGACGCGCATGTTCGGGTCGACATCCTCCGCCCCCGGTTCGGCCCGCAGGGACGCAACTGGATTGAACTGGCCGGCATCTACCTGTTCCTGTTCCCGATCTGCATCCGCCTGCTGATGATGACCGAACAAGGCCTTGCCCGCAGCTGGGCCCTGTTTGAAGGCTCGCGGGAGTCAGATGGTCTGCCGCTCCTCTTCCTGTTCAAGACCTTGCTGCCGGCCTTCGCCGTGCTGATGGTCGCACAGGGCCTGTCGGAAGCGCTCAAGGCCGCCTTGCGCCTGACCGGAAAGCTCGAGGACGCAGCCGAAGAAGACCCGCATGGGGGCCTCCATGGAGCTTGAGGTTGTCCTTGCCGTTTCGATGTTTGTCTGCGCCGTGCTGGCCCTGCTGGCCGGCTACCAGGTGGCCCTGACCCTTGGCGGCGTCGCCCTGTTGTTCGCCCTTGTGGGCATCGGGATCGGCGTGTTCGACGAGGCCTTCCTGCGCAATCTGCCCAGCCGCATTCTCGGCGGATCGATCATGCAGAACCAGACACTGATCGCCGTTCCGCTCTTCGTGCTCATGGGCGTGATTCTCGAACGCTCCCGGGTCGCAGAGGACCTGCTGCACATCGCCAGCCGCCTGCTGGGCAAAGTACGCGGCGGGCTCGGCTTTGCGGTCGTCCTCGTCGGCGCCCTGCTGGCCGCCTCCACCGGCATTGTCGGCGCCACGGTCATCACCATGACGCTGATCGCGCTGCCAACCATGTTGCGTCAGGGATATGACCCGCGCCTCGCCACGGGCACCATCGCCGCCTCCGGCACCCTGGGCCAGATCATTCCCCCCTCCATCGTGCTGATCCTGCTCGCCGATGCCATCTCCAATGCGGCCAGCCAGGCCAGCCAGGCGACTGGCACGGCCGGCTCATTCGTCGTCTCCGTCGGCGACCTGTTTGCCGGCGCGCTGATCCCCGGCCTGCTGCTCGTCGGGCTCTATCTCGGCTGGATCGCCGTGACGGCCTTCCGCAAGCCGCACCGCTGCCCCCCGGTACAGGACGATGACAGCCCGCCCCTGACGACCCGCGAGGTTGCATTCGGTCTGGGCGCGCCACTTCTTCTGATTGTGGCCGTTCTCGGCGCCATACTGGGTGGGGTTGCCCCGCCCACTGAAGCAGCGGCCATCGGCGTGGCCGGGGCCGTCCTGCTGGCCGGGCTTCGCCTCGCCGACGACGAGCATGAACGCCGCATCACCTGGCTCCTGCTGGCCGGCCTGGCCAGCGTGGTCGCCATCATCATCCTGCGAAACCTGTTCGACCTTCGCACCGGCGTCGAACGCATCGGCATGGCCAATGAGGTCGGAATCGTCCTGACCGCCCTGGCCGGGCTCGTCTTCTTCGCCGGTGTCGCCACCGGTCTCATCGTCATGCGCCGCTTGGGTCAGTTGACGCCTGCCCTGAAAAGCGCAACCCAGATCACCTCCATGGTGTTCCTGATCCTGATCGGCGCCTCCCTGTTCAGCCTCGTTTTTCGCGGCTATGGCGGCGATGACATCGTGGCCGAAGTGCTGCACGCCATGCCCGGCGGAAAATGGGGGGCGCTGGTGATGACCATGCTGGTCATGTTCGTGCTCGGCTTCTTCCTCGATTTCATTGAGATCGTCTTTGTCGTGGTTCCGCTGGTTGCACCGCCCTTGATCATCCTCGGCTTCGATCCGGTCTGGCTGGCCATCCTGATGGCGCTGAACCTGCAAACCAGTTTCCTGACGCCGCCCTTCGGATTTGCCTTGTTCTATCTGCGCGGCGCGGCGCCCTCCAGCGTGAAAACCCTGCAGATATGGCAGGGCGCAATCCCCTTTATCTGCTTGCAGCTTCTGCTGATCGGCCTGGTTGCGGCAATTCCCGCCTTGGCAACATGGCTGCCGTCCCTTACCGCCCATTAATATGGGACAAGACATCGATCCGTTTCGCGCCATGGCGGTCAGCCGGCGGGCGCACGAGTTGAAGGCAGCCGGCCGCCGCATCCTCCACATGGAGTTCGGCCAGCCCTCTACCCCAGCCCCGCTGGGTGCCATTGCAAAGGCACATGAGGTGCTGGACACGGATGCGATGGGCTATTGGGAAAGCCGTCCGCTCAAGGAGCGCCTTTGCACCCATTACCGGGACATGTATGGCGTGGATCTGTCACCGGACCGGATCACGCTGACTTGCGGGGCGTCCCCGGCTCTTGTCCTGGCGCTCTCGACGGCCTTCTCACCGGGCGACCGGATTGCCTTTGCCCGGCCGGGCTATGTCGCCTATCGCAACACGCTGCGGGCCCTGAATCTGGAACCGGTAGAAATCGCCTGCGGCGCGGATGTCCGCTATCAGCTGACAGCCGCCGCACTTGAAACCATCGAGCCTGCCCCGGCCGGCCTCATCCTGTCGAGCCCGGCAAACCCGACCGGCACCATCATTCCGGAAAAGGAGCTGGCACAGCTCGCAGCCGTCGCAAAGGCCCGGAACATCCGCATCGTGTCAGACGAAATCTATCACGGGCTCAGCTATGGTCCGCCGACGCGCTCCATGCTCGAATTCGATCCGAACGCCTACATCGTGAACTCGTTCTCGAAATACTTCTCCATGCCGGCCTGGCGACTCGGCTGGCTGGTCTCTCCGGAAGACGGCGCGGCCCGCACCGGCGCCTATGCCGGAAATCTGTTCCTGACGCCGCCTTCCCTGTCGCAGCATGCCGGGCTCGTCGCCATGGACAGCCGCGACGAACTGGAAGGGCATGTTGCCGTCTATCGACGCAATCGCGAATTGATGCTGGACGCCATGCCCCGTCTCGGCCTCGACCGGATCGCTCCGCCGGATGGCGCCTTCTATATCTATGCAGACGTTTCCCGCTACACGCAGGACAGCATGGCCTTCTGCCTGGACCTGCTGGAAGACACCGGCATCGCGACCGCGCCGGGCGTGGATTTCGACCCGGTCGACGGCCATCATTACATGCGCTTCTCGTTCGCGCTCTCCACTCCGGAGATCGAGGAGGCGATCGCCTTGCTGGAGCCCTGGTTCGCCCAACGCGCGGCAAAGCCCGCCTAAACCAGATTGAGCTGCCAGGATACGCCGAACCGGTCAGCCACCCAGCCGAAGCGCTGACTGAACCCGTAATCGTCCAGCGGCATCATCACCTGCCCACCCTCCGACAAGGCATCATAGGCCGCGCGCTGTGCATCTGCATCACTGAACTCGATGAACAGGGAGGTGGATGGTGTGAACGTGAAGTCATGCCGGGCCGGGCTGTCGACCAGCAGGATTTCGTGCCCGGCAAGACGCCATTCGGCCATGTAGACCGGCCCGTCCCGCAGGCAGGAGTCACTTTCCGGGAACACTTCGCCATACAGTGCCAGTGCCTCAGCTGCCCGGCCTTCGAACATCAGATAAGTCGAAACGCGGGCCACACTCATCTGTCTGTCTCGCAGTCATAGTCCGCAACGGCTCCGCCATCCGGTGTCCGCTCCAGCGCTATGAAGTCACACCCCTCGGGGGCCGCTGCCTTCGCAGCTTCCAGCAAGGCATCCTCGGTCGGCGCCTCTGCCACGCCAAAGGTTCCGTCCGTCTTCACCGAGAATTTCAGCTTGAAGCCCTGCCCCTCAGCGGGTGAGGCAAAGAAGCTGTAGCCACCGCCCGCAACCGTGCGATCAGGCAACCCGTTCCATGTCGATGCGCTCCAGCCGGATGAAGACGCGGCGCAAGCCCCAAGGACAAGCGCCGCGCAGATTGCTGGATGTTTCATGGTCCCACCTCCGTATCCGAAGGGGGCAGTCTATCCTAGAATTTGACTTCCGGCACCGTGGAAAGCGCTTCGCGACCCTCGACGCCGACATCGAAGAAATCGCGCGGCTCGAAATTGAACATGCCGGCCACGATGGAGCCCGGGAATTGCTCGCGGGACGTGTTGTAGTCCTGCACCGCGGAATTGTAGAACCGGCGCGCCGCGGCCAGCTTGTCTTCGATCGAGGAAAGCTCTGTCTGCAGCTGCTGGAAATTCACATTGGCCTTCAGGTCGGGATAGGCTTCGGCCAGCGCGAAAAGCTTGCCGAGCGAGGCCGTCAGCATGCCTTCGGCTGCAGACATTTCGGCCGGCGTGCTTGCACTCTGCGCGGCGCTGCGGGCCTTGATGACGGCATCCAGCGTCTCCTTTTCGTGCGACGCGTATCCCTTCACCGTCTCGACAAGGTTCGGGATCAGATTCTGGCGCTGTTTCAGCTGCACATCCACGTCCGCAAAGGCCTGATTGACCCTTTGGCGCTTCATCACAAGGCCGTTGTAGATGAGGATGACAAAGCCGACGATCGCCACGATCGCAGCCAGGATTACGAGAATGGGGCTCATTAGGCGTCCCTCCATAAGAACCGGATAACAAAGGGGTATCCGCGCCCGGCCTGCAGCGCAAGGGAGGGATGACTATCCAGCGACGGTTTCCGTTTCCAGCCCGGACTTGAGGCGGTCCAGCATGCCGACAGCGCCGCGCGCATACTCACCGATCCACCGGTCATGAATGTGCTTGATCGGCAGGGCGTTGAGATAGTTCCAGCGTCGCCGCCCCACCCGCCGCACCAGGACAAGGTCAGCTGCTTCGAGCACGCCAAGATGCTGCATCACGGTGCATCGGTTCAAATGAGCGAACCGCGCGCACAGCTCTCCGGTTGTCTGCGGAGCGTCCTTCAACGCGTCCAGCAGGTCCCTTCGAACCGGCGCGGCCAGCGCCTTGAAGACGAGATCAGATTGCTCTTCGCTTGACATGTTATTTTTTTATAACATTAATTGACGGCAGGCAAGCTGGTCCGGGAGGCGATCCATGACACCCAAATTCGAAGTCAGCGGGCGTATCAATCGCCCGGTTCACGAAGTCTTCGAGGCGGTCGCGGACCCGAAGGAGCTATCCAGTTATTTCACGACCGGAGGCGCCCGGGGGCGTCTCGAGGCGGGCGTCACCGTGACCTGGGATTTTCATGATTTTCCCGGCGCCTTCCCCGTGCAGGTCGTTGAGGTGGAACCGGACAAGCGGATCGTGCTCAAATGGGGCGGGGATGATGATGGCAGCGTCGAGACCACAGTCACCATCCGGTTCGAGTCCACGGAAGATGACCGAACGATTGTATCCATTTCCGAGGAAGGCTGGCCGAAAACCGAGGATGGCCTGAAGAACTCCTACGGCAATTGCATGGGCTGGTCGCAAATGATTTGCGCCATGAAGGCGTGGGTCGAACACGGCATCAATTTGCGCGAAGGCATGTATGCCTGAACCGGGCGGCCTGATCTGAATCAAGCCCCGGGCTTGACCCGGGCCGGTATCTTCTCCCTGAGCCGATCAACAGGAGACTTGACATGGCATCCGCCTATCCGCTTGGAGAACACCATTACAGCCACAGGATCGGTTGGCTGAGAGCGACCGTGCTCGGGGCAAATGATGGCATTCTGTCCACCGCCAGCCTGATGATTGGTGTCGCCTCCGCGGATGCCTCACAGGGGGCCATCCTGACGGCCGGGCTGGCCGGACTTGCTGCAGGGGCGATGTCCATGGCCGCCGGCGAATATGTATCCGTCTCGTCGCAGGCCGATACCGAGCGCGCCGATCTGGAAATCGAAAAGGCTGCCCTGCAGGCGCATCCGGAGGCGGAACTCGTCGAACTGGCCCACATCTACATGAACCGTGGGGTGGAAAAAGACACGGCCTATGAGGTTGCACGTCAATTGATGGAAAAAGACGCCCTGGAAGCCCATGCGCGCGACGAGTTGGGCATCAACGAAATCGTGACCGCTCGACCGGTCCAGGCCGCCATCAGTTCGGCGCTCAGCTTTGCCGCCGGCGCAACACTCCCGCTGCTCGCCGGGCTCCTGGCGCCCGCCGCATTCGTCACGCCGGTCGTCGCGCTGGTTTCCCTACTGGCGCTGGTCCTGCTCGGTCTCGCTTCCGCCAAGGCCGGCGGGGCACACAAGTTGAAAGCGACGATCCGCATCGTCTTCTGGGGTGTAGTCGCCATGCTCGTTACCGGACTGATCGGCGCCGCCTTCGGAGCGGTCGTGTAGGTAATACTACGCACATTCGCAAAGGCACCGCTTTACAAATCTGCCCCAGCCATTAGCTGCTTGGGGAGAGGAAAGACAATCGGGACTTCGAAGACGACGCTCATGACGGATGCAGGCCAGCTCGCAAGAATGATATCTGACGCGCGCCGCGTGATGGTGTTCACCGGCGCGGGCATATCAACCGAGAGCGGCATTCCCGATTTCCGAAGCCCCGGCGGTGTGTGGAGCAAGATGTCTCCCATCTATTTTCAGGATTTCGTCGCCTCCCGCGATGCGCGGCGGGAATCCTGGCGGCGCGTCTTCAACCGTACCGAAGGTTGGACCGGCGCAAAGCCGAATGTCGGACACTATGCCATTGCCGACCTTGTGAAACGGGGAAAGGTCTCCTCTGTCGTCACGCAGAATGTGGACAACCTCCATCAGGATTCCGGTGTGCCGGATGACAAGGTGATCGAGATCCACGGAAATGCGAGTTACGCAAAATGCCTGCAGTGCGGAAAGCGCTACGAGTTCGAGACCTTGAAGCCTCGATGGGAGAATGACGAGGACCTGACTTGCATCTTCTGCACCGGCCTGCTGAAGAATGCGACGATCTCCTTTGGTCAGGCAATGCCGGAAGACAAGATGTTGCGCGCCAGCGAAGAGGCCCTGTTGTGCGACCTTGTCATCGTCCTGGGATCTTCCCTCGTCGTTTATCCGGCGTCGGCCGTTCCGATGGAAGCCAAGCGCAATGGTGCACGGATGATCATCATCAACCGGGAGCCCACGGATCAGGACCCGTTCGCAGACCTTGTCCTGCATACGGATATCGGCCCCCTTATGACGGACACGATGGCTCTGCTCGACAAATGATCCGGATCGGACGCTCACCCGACAGAGCGCCGAAAAGTTGAATTTCTTTCCCCGGATCAACCCAGTGGAAACCTCGTCCCGCTAATCTGTCTCCACAGCACATCATGACGGGGGCTGGCATGAGACATTTGATCTGGGCATCAGCGTTCCTGATGGTCTCTGCTTGCGGGAATGGCGGAGGCACTTCCATTGCCGCCTCCACCCCGCTGGTTGTTGCCGAAGGCCAGCCTGTGATCTCCTATGGAGAGGTGACCTCCGGGACCCCGAAACTGAGCCCTGCAACCCTGCCCGTCCCCCTGGAAGAAGTTCGCACCAGTGCGGCCTGCCGCACACCGAAGGCACGGTCCGGAGCGAAGACGGCCTATGTCTACACATATGGTGGTGGCGTTTCCTCACCGCTTCATCACATTGATCGCAAGGACACACCCGAAGCCATTGCCGAGCGCGAAGCCCTCATCCGGGAGCGGAAGGCCAGTGCGAAGACAGCCGTTCAACGCGAAGCCCTCGGAATGGCGATCGGAAATGCCGTGCAGAACTCCCGCCAGATCGACGTGCTTGTGACGGAAACCGATGCCCCCATATTCCTGTACCTGACTTCATACGATTCCGTGCTGTGGAACATTCAGCGCGCGCCCGGCGTCGAAATCGACGGCATTGTGGTGAATTCCTATAATGCCGGGGCCATTGCCAACGGCGTCGATGCAGCGCGCACAGGCTTCATCTCCTTTGACAACTCCCCGACGCGCAAATGCTACATCGGCGGACAGGGCCGCGCCATCCCTGTTGAGGAGCGCATCGCGTCAGCGAAACGCCTGAACCCCGATTTCGACCCCCGGCGCTACAAGGCACAATGGGAGCAGGAGTATCGTGACGCGACGCGCTTCTTCCGTCAGGACGTCAAAAAACTTTCCGGCAAACGTCCCCAGTGGATCCTGAACGACGCGCGGGGCAGTGCTTTCAACGCCGTTCTAGTTGGTCCGGCACCCGCTGCCCCCTTCGAGGCACAAGCGGTCAGCCGTGTGCAGATCCCGTCACATATCACGCCTTATTGGGGCGGTCGCAAGGACGCCTACAAGGCCTTCGGGCTTTCACCTTCTTCCTGAACTGTTCACATGGTCGGCCTCTCCTGCTTCAGGCCTGAAGACACGCCTGTGAACACTCTCCCGCATGCAGGAGGGCCTTTGCCAGCGGAACCTTCTCCACCCAAGCGGGGGGCCCATGGGATTCCGGTAGTCGCGTGAATTGCTTCAGGCACCAAGCTCCCTGAGCGATGGTCAAGCCGTTTGTGTCCTGAGTGTCTCACGAAACACTCTGGTAACTGTTGAGTCCTCAAAACCGAAGCGAACCTTCGCGCCGAGACCAGTCTGGTCAGATCGATATAGGGACCTGTTGATCATGAAGCTCTCGCTATTAAGTTTAGCCGTTGTCTGCGTCACTGCATTCTTGGCAGGTCTGCCAGCGGGCGCAGAAGTGAACATTCATGCGAAAAACTGCACCTCCGACGATTTGACCCTGGTGACCTTCAATGGCGGGGACGGAGCGGAGTGGCTGATCGCAGACGGCGACACTCTGGATGCCATGGAGCAAGGCGCAACGGACTCACGTTCCAAAAAGCTGACATGCGACGCAGGTTGCTCCTGGTTCTACTCCTGCAATGAGCACTGCAAGCTGGCGGCGCAAGTCGACACCGCATTCACCCACACGAAAGATGTGCCGAAAGACTATTACGCCCGTGTATACGGCATCAGGCACGCCAAGCTGGACGTATCGATCACCAAGGACGAAATGCGCTGCGCAGACCCTTCCGCTGACGATGAAAAATAAATCAGCTTCCAGACCAGCGTGCGTGCTTCAGACTCCTTCTCCAGGATCAATAATATTGGTTGAGCCATTCAGGAAATCCAAATGAAACTCTGTATACACGGCGTCTTCGCCCTCCTCTTTTCAACGTTCCTGGCAAGCCTGCCAGCTCACGCTGACGTCCACTTCCACGTCAAGAATTGCACGAAGATGGATCTGGAATTCACCACCTACGATGGGCATGATAAAGTCGCGCAGATTCAATACAAGAAGTTCACCCTGAGGGGGCTGAAAGACGGGACGGATGACGTCTCCGCGACGAAAACGTCATGCCATATCGGGTGCCCTTGGGGTAAGTCCTGCAATTCCCGCTGCAAGATCCGCCTTCAATCGGATGTCGGCCGCAAATCCAAGACCGCAAATGTTTACAAAGACCAGTACATTCGGTTCACCTCAGCGGAAATCGTCCCGGCATCAGGAAAGCCCCTCAGCGAGGGTCACACAAGGACCTGGTACACACTCGCTTCTGAAGAAGAGAAGTGCAGCGACCACGCAACCGACATCAAGCAACTTGACTGAACCGCTGAGAACAGATTCCGTCCGCATACACTGTAATTCAGGGTTGGCCACACGCTGGTCTTGCCCAAACTTCGGAAGCTCTGGGAGGGTCCGGTGCATCAGCTGATGCACCCCACCATACCAATGCGCGTGGTTCGAGCCCCTCAGGACGATCAGACAAGTTCAACCACTTCGGACACAGCTCCCTCTCCTGAGGACCGTGTTTCTTGTATACCTAGCCGCTGAATGTGCCGCCGCGCGGGAAGCCTTTCGGCACGGTCTTGCCGGCCTGGGCCCGTTTGCCGATCCACTCTTCCCATTCCGGGAAAGCGCGGTGGCGGCCACCGGTCATGACGATCAGGCCGTCACGCTTGTCGAAGGTCATCAGATCCTTCAGCGTATGCTTGCCGCTATAGGATTGCAGCTTGTTGCCCTTGCCGCGTGACATTTCGGGCAGTTCATCCAGCGGGAAGATCAGGAGTTTCCGGTTTGATCCGACCACGGCCAGCATGTCGCCCTCGACCGGCACGCAGACATTCAGCGCGCCCTTGCCGGTATTCACTGCCTGCTTGCCCGCCTTGCGGTTTGATTCCAGTTCCTTTTCCTCGACCACGAAGCCATAGCCCTCACTCGAAGCGACCACGCGCTTGCGCTCGGGCTCGAACCGGAACATGGCGACAATGTCGACACTGTCTTCCAGATCGATGGAAAGCCGGATCGGTTCACCATGACCGCGCCCGCCCGGCAGCTTGTCGGCGGGCAGTGTGAATGCCCGGCCATCCGACGCCATCAGGATAATCTTGTCCGTACTCATCACTTCTTCGGAAAGGTAGAGCGCGTCGCCATCCTTGAATTTCGCGGATTCCGGATCGAGTCCATGGCCTTTCATGCCGCGAATCCAGCCCTGCTGGGACAGGACAATCGTCAGCGGCTCCTTCGGCAGGGTCGCCTCGAGCGCTGCGGCGAGGTCCACTTCCGCGACTTCTCCAAACGTGGCACGGCGGCGGCCAAGTTCGGAGTCCGGATCGAACGCCTCGCGCGCCTCCTTCAATTCCTTGGAGACCTTGCTCCACTGGCGGCGGGTCGAACCGATCAGCTTTGTCAGCTCCTCGCGTTCCTTCATCAGGCGGTCATGCTCGCCGCGAATTTCCATTTCCTCGAGCTTGCGCAGAGCCCGCAGACGAAGGTTCAAAATCGCTTCAGCCTGCGTGTCTGTCAGGTTGAAGGTCGACATGAGCACGTCTTTCGGCTCGTCCTCATACCGGATGATCCGGATCACCTCATCAATGTTGAGATAGGCGATCAGATAGCCGTCGAGCAGGTGCAGGCGTTTCTCGATCTTGTCGAGGCGGAACTCTGCCCGGCGCACCACGACTTCGCGGCGGTGATCCAGATAGGCCTGCAGGACATCCTTCAGGCCCATGACCTGAGGCGCGCCCTTGTGCAACACATTCATGTTCAGGCTGAACCGCGTTTCCAGGTCGCAGACCTTGAACAGGCTCTCCATCAGGATTTCCGGTTCGACCGTCTTGGAGCGCGGCACCAGGATGAGGCGCACATCCTCGGCGCTCTCATCGCGAACATCATCCAGCAAAGGCAGCTTCTTGGCCTCGATCAGTTCGCCCAGCTTTTCCAACAGCCTGGATTTCTGCACCTGATAGGGAATCTCGGTGACGACGATCTGATACGTCCCCCGACCGGTATCCTCGACTTCCCAGCGTGCCCGCATGCGGAAACTGCCACGGCCGGTCTCGTAGGCCTGGATCATCGCGTCCTTGCTCTCGACGATGATGCCGCCCGTCGGGAAGTCCGGCCCCTTGACGTAGTCCATCAATTCTTCGGTCGTTGCCTTCGGCTTCTCGATCAGCAGGCGCGCCGCATCAATCAGCTCTGCCGCATTGTGGGGAGGGATCGAGGTCGCCATGCCCACGGCAATGCCGCTGGCGCCATTGGCCAGCAGGTTCGGGAAGCCGGCCGGCAGCACGACAGGCTCTTCATCATTCTCGGCATAATTGGCGCGAAAATCGACCGCATTCTCGTTGAGGCCGTCCAGCAGCAGCTCGGCCGCAACCGTCATCCGCGCTTCAGTGTAACGATAGGCAGCGGCGCTATCGCCATCGATATTGCCGAAATTGCCTTGCCCATCGACCAGCGGATAGCGGACCGTGAAATCCTGCGCCAGGCGCACCAGCGTGTCATAGATCGAGCTGTCGCCGTGCGGGTGGAAATTACCCATCACGTCGCCAACGATCTTGGCGCATTTGCGATAGCCGCCTTCAGGGTCCAGCTTCAGGACACGCATGCCATACAGGATACGGCGCTGGACGGGCTTCAGGCCGTCGCGCACATCCGGCAGGGCCCGGGCGGTAATCGTCGACAGCGCATAGGCGAGATAGCGCTTGGAAAGCGCCTCGCTCATCGGCTCGTTGATGATCCGGTCTTCCGGCGTCCCGTCAATCAAATCGGACATTCTGGCCTCTTTGCAGTTCGTGCCACATTCTGGTGCAGGCCCTTGATTAAAGTCAGCGACTCACGGGCCGGAGCACGTTAACACAAACGTCGTTTTGGTTAAGGAAAGGAAAAGGGCGCAGCTGCAGATGAACGCACTCAAGGCATGGATCATCCTGATCGGCGTACCGGTGCTGTGCGTTCTGGTGTTCTTCTGGCTGGCGCCACCGCGTCACAATCCTTTCGCCCCGGTCGACCTGACCGAGCCGCCGGGCCTCGGCACCTGGCACCAACTGACCCGCGCCAAGAAGAACCGGGAACTTTGTTTCACCGCGCTGGACGAGGCAGGCGTCCTGTACACCCCGCTGGAAGATCAGGACATGGCCGGCAGCTGTGGCCTCTATGACGCTCTGACCCTGGACCAGACCCTGACGCCATACTCCGCCCCCCTCCGCATGACCTGCGCGCAGGCCGCCGCGCTGTACACATGGGAACGCCATGTCGCCCGGCCGGCGGCAGTGGACATCTTCGGGTCTCCCATCGCCCGGATTGAAACCTATGGCAGCTTCTCCTGCCGCAATATCGCAGGCACGCGGCGCATGTCCCAGCATGGTCTCGGCAATGCCATCGACATTGCCGGCTTCCGGCTGGAGGACGGGCGATTCGTCAATGTGAAGTCACATTGGGATGCAGGCGGGGCTGAACAGAAATTCCTGCGTCGCCTTCACAAGGGCGCCTGCGACCTTTTCTCGGTGACTTTGGGACCGGAATACAATGCCGCCCATGCCGATCATTTTCATCTCGACATGGGCGGTGGAAAAGTCTGCCGGTGACCGGATCAGTCAAGGCATTTGAAGCCGTCTTCGGTCACTTCCTTGACGCGGCCTTCGCCGCCACAAACGCGCAGCGCGGTCTCGGTGTTCTCGTAGATCGCATCGCGGCCATGTTCGTCAGCGTCTACGTGGATGCAGCCCGCCAGGGTCATTGTGGCAATGGCGGTTGCGGCAAGTACAGTTTTCTTCATGGCATCAGCCTTCTCGTTTGCACGGAACGCCCCAGTCCTCACCGCCCAGATATCACCACGCAAAATGAATGTCTTCTGAACACATGCCGGAAACTGCGATTGCCTAACGCTGTTTCAGGATGCGCCCCACAAGCCGGGTCCGTTCCGGCGGTACACCGCGATTGAGCCCGCCGAACAGGCGCGCCTCCAGGAAATGCCCTGTCAGGGTCAGTCCGTCGGCAATGTCATCCGGTGCCACAGGCGCCGCAGACTGTGTCAGGAATTGCGGCAGGCGTAGCAGGCGCTCAACATAGTCTTCAGCTTCCGATCCTCGCACGGCCCTGCCGGTTTTTGGCGACACATGGGTCAGGCCGTCATTGGCGCCTGACAATGCACACGCATCAAGGTCCAGTCCGAAGCCCAGCGCAGACAGAAGGCCCAGCTCCCAACGGACGTATAGAGCTGGCCAGATTTCGCGCGCCTCGATCTGGTCGAGCAGCAATTCGGTCGCTTCGAATAGCGCCGAACCGGCCGCATCACCCTCGTCCAGCCCGCCCCGCAGGATGGCTGTAATGGACGAAATGGCCGACAGCGCCGCCGGGTCGTCCAGCACCCGCGCAGCCCGTTCACGGCTCGCCTCCGCGACATCAAACCGCCCGAGCGAGTCTTCCAGCCGCCCTGTCCAGCTGAGGGACACCGAATTTCCGGCTTCGTATTGCGCCCGACGCTTTCGTGAGGACCCGCCATAGACGAGGCCGGATCGCCTCCCGCGCGTACGGGTCAGAACGTCGAGGATGAGGCCGCCTTCCCCGAACCGGCGCCCGCCGAGGATTATGCCGTCATCGGACCAGTTCAAACATCAAACTCCAGGCCCAGCCCCTGATAGCTTTCCCGGCGCTCCTGCCAGCGTTCATCCACTTTGACGAACAGGAACAGATGCACCTTCCGGCCCAGCATCTCGGACAATTCCTCCCGGGCCTTGCGCCCGACATCCTTGATCACGGACCCGCCCTTGCCCAGCACCATGGATTTGTGATTATCGCGCCCGACAATCACGACCTGCTGCACACGAACGGACCCGTCCTTGCGCTCTTCCCAGCTCTCGGTCTCGACCATCAACTGGTAGGGAAGCTCCTGATGCAGACGCAGCATCAGCTTTTCGCGTGTCACTTCGGCCGCCAGGAGACGCATGGGAAGGTCCGCAATCTGGTCGGGCGGATACAGCGCCGGGCCTTCCGGCATCTTCTCGGCGATGGCGCGCTCCAAGGCGTCGACCCCGTCACCATTCTCGGCAGAGATCATGAAGATCTCCTCATAGACACCGGTCTCGCTCAATTCAGCGATGATCGGCAGTATCTGGTCATGCGGAAACAGGTCGATCTTGTTCAAAGCCAGGAACGCCTTGCGGCCGGTCTGCTGAAGTTGTTCGATCACCCGGCGGTCATCTTCCAGGGATTTTTTCTGCGCGCCGTCCACCTTGCCATCCCGCTCGGCCACCCAGGCCGATGCATCAATCAGGTGGACAATCGCATCGGCATCTTCCGCGCCGCTCCAGGCCGCCTTGACCATGGCCCGGTCCAGTCGACGCTTCGCCGCAAATATCCCGGGTGTGTCAACCAGCACGATCTGGGTGCCGTCCAGCTGCGCCACCCCGCGCACAGGGAACCGCGTCGTCTGCACCTTGTGCGTGACGATCGCCACCTTGGTGCCGACAAGGCGGTTGGTCAGGGTCGACTTTCCGGCATTCGGCGCGCCGATGATGGCGGCAAATCCGGCACGGGTGATTTCGGTCTCGGTCATTGGGCTCCGGTCAGGCTGTCGAGAAGAAGGGCGGCAGCATTACGCTCAGCATCGCGCTTTGACGAGCCCGCGGCAACAGCCGCGCCCCGATCCGCCACACGCACCTCGACTTCATAAGTGGGTTCATGATCGGGCCCCGACCGGCGGACCACGTCATAGTCCGGCAGCGGCAGGCCCTGTCCCTGTGCCCATTCCTGCAGCAGGGTCTTGGGGTCCTTGGTCTGGGTCGGCGGCGCATCAAATTGCGGCGCCCACCCTTTCTCAATGAATTTCCGGGCCGTACTCAGGCCGGCATCCTGATACAGCGCCCCGATGATCGCCTCGCAGGCATCGCCAAGGGTCGACTCGCGCCGGCGTCCGCCTGAGGCGACTTCCCCCTCTGACATGATGATGTAGTTCTCCAGCCCCAGATGCCGCATTGCGTCGGCACAGGCGCCTTTCTTCACGAACCCGTTGAGTCGCGGTGCCAGATCCCCTTCGCTTTCCATACGGCGCCGGTCGATCAACCGGTCTGCGATGACCAGGTTCAGCACGCGGTCACCCAGGAATTCGAGGCGTTGATTGGACAGGCGGACGGAGTCTACCGATGACACAGCGCTGGGATGGGTCAGCGCACGGACGAGGGTTTCCTGCGACTTGAATTTGTGTCCAAGAATGGCCTCGACCTGCTTGAGGTCTGCTTCGGACAGCGATGGCTGGCTGCCCTTTCCCTTCGCCCGCAGGCGGGTCCGTTTCGGACGCGCGGCGCTCATGTCTCGACCTTTGGCAGGGCTTCGATGATCACTTGCGCTTCCGCCCAGGGATAATCATCCGTGATGGTCAGATGAATGACCGCCTCGTGGCCGTCCGGAACCATCTTGGCAAGGCGCTCGGCTGCGCCACCGGTCAGGGCCAGGGTCGGCTTCCCGGTCGGCAGGTTCACCACCCCCAGATGTTTCCAGTGCACGCCCCGTCGCGGCACACCGGTGCCCAGTGCCTTGGCGCACGCTTCCTTGGCGGCAAATCGCTTGGCATAGGTCTCCGCCGTCCGGCGACGGCGCCGGGCCAGTGCAATCTCCACCTCGGTAAAGACGCGGTTCTCGAACCGTTCGCCGAACCGTTCCAGCGTCTTTTCGACCCGTTCGATATTGCAGAGATCATTCCCGATACCGATGATCATGCGCGCGCCTCATCCATCAGGCGACGCATTTCCAGAATGGCCGCCTCAAGCCCGATGAAGATCGCCTCTCCGATCAGGAAGTGACCAATGTTCAGTTCGGCAAGTTCTGGAATGGCCGCGACCGGGGCGACATTCTCGAAGGTCAGCCCGTGCCCGGCATGTGGCTCCACCCCGCGCTTGCGGGCTTCGGCTGCGGCAACCTTCAGGCGCTCCAGTTCCGGCGCGGCCGCCTCCATGCCCCCCTCGATCCAAAGTTCGGCATACTTGCCGGTGTGTAATTCCACGACAGGCGCCTGCAGGACTTCCGCAACAGCGATCTGGACCGGGTCAGGTTCAATGAAGAGCGAGACTCGCGCACCGGACTCATTCAGCCGGCGCACGATCGGTGCGATCTGGTTGTGCAGGCCTGCCACATCCAGGCCGCCTTCGGTGGTGCGTTCCTCGCGCTTCTCCGGTACGATGCAGGCCGCCTGCGGACGGAACCGGCAGGCGATGTCCGTCATTTCTTCGGTGGCCGCCATCTCCAGGTTGATCGGCAGGCTGGACGCAGCACGGATGGCCTCCAGATCGCCATCGCGAATATGCCGGCGATCTTCACGGAGATGGATTGTAATACCGTCCGCCCCGGCCTCGGCCGCAATCGCCGCCGCGCGCATCGGGTCAGGATGGTCCCCGCCCCGCGCATTGCGGATCGTCGCCACGTGATCGATGTTCACACCGAGGCGGAGCCGGTCGGTCATCAGGCGAGGCCTCGCGAACCAGGCTTGACGGCCTCCATCGCGGCAAGCTCCGGGGGCAGATCATTTGCGTCATAATCGGGAAAATCGACGGCGGCGAGCGAGACCAGCCTGCACCCGACATCGGCCTTGCCATTGGACCGGTCGATAATGCAGGCGCCGCCAATAACATCGCCCGGTAACTTGTCGAGTGCTTCGACCGTTTCGCGGAAGGACAGGCCCGTGGTGACGATGTCCTCCGCGATCAACACGCGTTCGCCCTCGGCAATCGAGAAGCCGCGCCGGAAGTGCAGCTGTCCGTCGACCCGCTCCGCAAAGATCGAGCGAGCGCCCAGCTGGCGCGCCAGTTCATATCCTGGAATGATGCCCCCAACGGCCGGCCCGGCGACCACATCAATCTTGCCAAACTCAGCTGTCAGCTTTTCTGCCAGCGCCTTGCACAGTTTCTCCGACAGGGCAGGTTGCGAAAACACCAGCGCCTTCTGCAGGAAAACCGGGCTGCGGCGCCCGGATGACAGGATGAAATGTCCTTCCAGCAAGGCCCCCGCCTCGCGGAATACGTTCAACACATCATCATTCGTCATTTTCGCCCTCCTGGTCGCGCACCGCCCGGTCAACCACTGCGATCGACCGGAGTGCCGCCAGTATCTGCGTCAGGCGCTTGAGGTCTTCAACCTCAATTTCCATGAGAATTTCGGTGAAGTCTTCATGCCGCTCTGCGGTGTGAATGCTGGTGATGTTGCCATTGGCCTGCGCCACTGCTGCGCACAGCTTGGCCAGCACGCCGCGCTCATTCGAGGCATTGATGCGGATGCGCCCGATGGCCATCGCCCCGGTCCGGGCCAGTTCGGTCCAGCGCAGATCCACCCAGAGCTCCGGCTTGTCATCATATTCAGCCAGCTTCGGACAGCTCGCCACATGGACGACAATGCCCTTGCCAGGTTCCTGGACGCCCATGATGCGATCCCCCGGCAGCGGGCAGCAGCATTTGCCAAGATGCAGTGTCACCCCCGGCGACAGGTCCGCGCCCGACACCATCAGCGGCGTGTGCTCGGAATCCATCCGCACCTTGGAAGGGTCTGCGGCGAGTTCCTGCCGGTATCCCGGGAAGGCGGCCTGAATGACATCCTCCGACGAGATCCGTCCGCGCCCGACGGCCTCGACCATGTCTTCCATGTTCTCGAAGCCGGCCAGCCGCGCCGTATGGTTCATCTTCACATCGACCGGGTCGATCCCGGCGCGGCGCAGCGCCAGATTGACCAGTCCCTGCCCCAGGCGCCGGAATTCCGTGGTTTCCTTGTCGCGCACCAGTTTGCGCATGGCCGAACGGGCGCGGCCGGTGATCGCCAGCGCTTCCCAGCCATGTATGGCCTGGGGGGCCTTGCCCCGGATGATCTCGACCACGTCGCCATTCTTCAAGGGCCGGCGCAGCGGCTTGACCTCGCCATTGATCTTCGCACCGACACAGGTATCCCCCACCGCCGAATGCACCGCATAGGCAAAATCCAGCGGCATCGCCCCGGCCGGCAGGATGATCAGCTTGCCCTTCGGTGTGAACGCAAAGACATGTTCGCGATACATCTCCAGCTTGGCGTGTTCCATGAACTCGCTGGGGTCACCACCATCCTGCAGCAATTCCGCAAAGGCCTCGAGACTGGCCGCCGGATCAAGACCGGCCGCCCGGGCCGAATCCGCATCAAACCCGTAGGCGCGATTCTTGTAGCCCCAGTGCGCCGCCACGCCGAACTCGGCCGTACGATCCATCTCCTCGGTCCGGATCTGGAGCTCCACCCGGCGATTGCCGGATGCGCGCACCGTGGTGTGCAGGCTGGCATACCCGTTCGGCTTCGGTACGGAGATGTAATCGCGGAACCGGTCGGGAATGCAGGCCCACAGTGTGTGCGCCTCGCCAAGAGCGCGATAACAATCCTCGACATTCTCCACGATGACCCGGAATGCGAACAGGTCCGCCACGTCGCGGAAGGAAATCGACTTGCGCTCCAGCTTGCGCCACAGCGAATAGGGCTGCTTGCGGCGCCCCTTGATGCGGCACGGTATGCCGGCGGCATCCATCAGGTCCTGAAGGTCGCCGCGGATCCGCTCGAGATCGCCGGCATTTTCCAGCGCCAGCTCCTCCTGGCGATACAGAATGGCCCGGCGCGCTTCAGGGTTGAGTTCCTGGAACGCCAGATCCTCCATCTCGGCCGCAATCTGGTACAGGCCGACACGACGCGCCAGCGGGCCATAGATGTCCATCGTTTCGCGGGCGGTGCGTTCGCGGCTCGATGCCTTCTTCCGGAAGTGCAGCGTGCGCATATTGTGCAGCCGGTCGGCCAGCTTCACCAGCAGGACACGAATATCGCTCGTCGTGGCCAGAATGAATTTCTGGAAGTTTTCCGCCTGGGCGAGTTCCTTCGAACTGTATTCCAGCTTGTCCAGCTTGGTGACGCCATCAACCAGTTCGGCGACATCGGCGCCAAAGCGCACTTCGACATCGCCAATGTCGATCTCGGTGTCTTCGACCACATCATGCAGCAGGCCGGCCACGATGGTGATCTCGTCCAGCTTGACGTCCGCCAGCAGGCTCGCGACCTCCACAGGATGGGAATAATACGCGTCGCCGGAATCGCGCATCTGCTCGCCATGATGCTTTTTCGCGAAATCATAGGCCGCGCCCAGCAGCTCGGACTTCACCCGTGGATGATAGGCGCGGACCTTGTCGATCAGCCCCTGCCGGGTGAGCACTTCTTTCGGCTTGTCGGCAGCCGGTCGCGATGTGGCAGCTGGGTCGCCAGCCCCTTCAGCCTTTGCGGAAAGGGTGCTGCCGTCCATCAGGCCTCCTAGAGCCGGTCGTCCCGTCCGGACTCCAGCTCGGCCTGGTAGGCCCGCATGACATCTTCCTCGGTGGCGGTCGGCGCGGATTCGAGAGCCATACGGTCTGCTTCGCGCTCGTTCTCCTCGCCGGGACGGATGTCCTGGAGGTTCGAGATCAGGGCTTCCTTGACCACTTTCAGGTCAACCGACTCATCGGCAATCTCGCGCAGCGAGACGACCGGATCCTTGTCATTGTCGCGGTCCACGGTGATCGGCGAACCTTCGCGGATCATGCGGGAACGGTGTGCGGCAAGCAGGACGAGCTCGAAACGGTTCGGGACCTTTTCGATGCAGTCTTCGACGGTAACGCGGGCCATGAGCAGATAATCTCCTTTGGACCGTCCCTTATATGCAGTGCAGCACCGTGGCGCAACCCGCGCCATGCCGCTGTCTGCAGGTCTTTTTCGCCCTCTTGGCAGCGCGGATTTCGCCGCTAGGCTGAGCCGATCACGAACCGGAGGCCTGCATTCATGTTCCGTACTGTCGCCCTGTCATCTCTCGCCCTCGCCCTTGCCGCCTGCGGAAATGGAAACGACGCCGCCGAAACGCCCCAACCGCTTGCCTCGGACACCGGCGCAGCGGACGCTGAAACGGCTGAAATCACTCCCGCTGCCGCTCCGGCAGACTCTGCTCAGGCCGCAGCGCTCCCGAAGGCCGATGCGGGCCTCATCGAGATCTACAAACAGCTTCACGCCAATCCGGAACTGTCCTTCAAGGAAGCCCGCTCTGCGGCGCTCATGGCTTCCGAACTGGAGAATCTCGGCTTCGACGTCACAACGGGCATCGGTCAGGACTGGGTCGTCGCCAAGGCCATGAAGGATGTGGGAGAAGTCAAGGATGGTGTCGGCGGTCACGGCGTCGTGGGCGTGCTGCGCAATGGAGAGGGCCCGACCGTGATGATCCGCGCCGACATGGACGCCCTACCCGTTCCCGATCAGACCGGCTTCCCCTTCGCGTCCGAAGTCCGTTCCACCACATGGACCGGCGTGGAAAGCCCGGTCATGCATGCCTGCGGGCACGACATCCACATGACCAGCTGGATCGGCACGGCGCGCGCCCTGGCCGCCCGCAAGGATGAGTGGAGCGGCACGCTGGTGATGATCGCCCAGCCGGCCGAGGAAATCGGCCTCGGGGCCCAAGCCATGCTGGCGGACGGGCTCTACAGCCGTTTCCCGCAGCCGGACTACAATCTCGCTCTGCACGTCTCCGCCGCCGCACCTGCCGGTACGGTCGTCTATACAAAGGGCTACGCCATGGCCAATGTCGACAGTGTCGACATCACGGTGAAAGGCGTGGGCGGGCATGGCGCGTATCCGCACACGACGCGTGACCCGGTCCTCGTCGCCTCGCATATCGTGGTGGCGCTGCAGAGCCTCGTATCCCGAAACACGAACCCGCAGGATTCCGCGGTCGTCACCGTCGGATCGTTCAAGGCCGGCGCCAAGCACAATATCATCTCGGACGAAGCGACCCTTCTCCTGACCGTCCGCTCCTATGATGACGCGACCCGGCAAATGCTGCTGGACGGCATCGAGCGCATCGCGAAGGCACAGGCCGAAGCCTTCGGCGCACCGGAACCGGAGATCAAGGTGGAGCAGGACTACACCCCGTCCCTGTTCAACAATGCCGATCTCGCCGACAAGGCGATGACGGCCGTCGCCGGGGCCATCGGCGAGGATAATGTGAAAGAAGTGCCGCCGGTGATGGGCGGTGAGGATTTCAGCCAGTTCGGCCGCACCGAAGAAAACATTCCCGGTCTGCTGTTCTGGATCGGCGCGGTAGACCCGGAGCGCTACGAGGCTTCCAAGGACAGTTCCCTGCCCCTGCCCTCGCTGCATTCCCCCTTCTTCGCCCCGGCCTATGACCCCACCATCGCCACCGGCGTCGAAGCCATGACCGCCGCCGCCCTGGAACTCTTCGACGAGGGGTGATCTCCCATTCGCCGAAAAATAGAAGAATTGGCTTTTCTCGCCTGTTAACAAATGATTAAAATCCGGCGTGGTGAGGGGAGTATGCCATGCTGGAGAAAATGGGAATTGTCTGGAATCCGGGCTGGCCAAGCTGGTCTTGTCCCGGGCGCCGGGATGGTTGGCTGATCGTGTGGACTCTGGTGATGGCAGCCTTGGCTGCTGTCAGCGTTGCAATCGCGGATCTGTCGGATCCGGAGTCCGTTGAAGGCGCGGCAGCCTGGGGCACGATCACAACCCTCTGCCTGCTTGCATATATGGCTGCGGGAATTTTCGCCGTGCTTCGCTCGCGGGTTGGCACGTCAAATCAGGAACTGGATGATCCGGAACATCATCCATCTTTTCACCGCGTCTTCCTGCTGACGTCACTCATGCTGTGTGTACTGGCCTGGATCGCGTTCGGGCATCATGTCCCCTTCGCACACTGGCCATGGTCGGTGGATTTGAACGATCCAACGCAACGCTCCTTGTACATTGCAGCGATCATTTCGAGCTTCGTGCCTCTCCTGTTCGGCTTTCACACGATCGCGCGAGAGGCGGCGACGGACAAAGCCAATTATCTGATGCACCCGGAAGGGCCGACCAGCTGGTTTCAACTTGGCGTCAGCGCCGGCGCACTCGGCTTCCTCAGCCTTGGCGCCTGGGCGGCCGGCGAACGCTGGTTCTCCATGGAACAGGATTTCGGACTGGTTGTAATGAGCGGCGTCATCGCCGGATTTCTCGCCTTCATCTTCGTCCCGCATCTTGGAGATGCACTCAGCAACCGGCGGGAAACCGACCCGCGCCCGGTCAAAGCCGCTGGAGTGACATTCCATCCCGGCTACATCACCAGCGGCATCGATGCCGCTGCCGTGCGCCTGATCGCACCGCTGTCCGGCGCCACCCAATCGGGCTGGATGATTCCACAGCTGATCCTGACACTGATTTTCTTGCCGCTTACCGCCATGGGCTATGCACTGCCGGCTCCATGGGGCCTCGTGCCGATCTGCATCGCTGGCGTGATCATCTTCGGCCTCGGCCGAAGGTGGGCATGGGTGGAGGATGACCGCGAAAAGGCCCTGCGCATCCAGTCGACGCGCTCAAGTCAGTTCCGTCTTGGGTTTGCGAACGACCTGCGTGACGAGGCCCTGATGGGCTATGCTTGGCTGTTCATCCTCGTGCCGCTGGCCCTGCGGCAGATCCAGATGCATTTTGACCTCTTCGAACCAGTCGATGGCCCCATGGGCGTCGCCGCGCAAAGTGCGGGACTGATGGATTGGCTGAAATTCTTCGGCACAGAACTGGCCAAGGGTGTGCCCATCGTCGATTGGGTGGACATCTACGACGTGAACCAGGAAGAGCCCTTCGCCCCGAAAGGGCCGATGGCACGCCATATCGTGTTCGTGTCGCGCCTGCTGGTGGACGTTGTGCTCATTGCGGCCCTGCTTCAGGCATTCGGGATCATGCAACGAAATCGCGCGCAGGAACGTCTGTTCGAAGCTGGCCAGATAGACTTTTTCGACCCGTTCATGGAACGCCGCATCCTGCGCAAGGCATTCCAGCCCGCAGAACATGGCGCCGCCCCGCTGAACTCCCGCTATCTGGCTTACTTCGAGACACACCGAGAAAAGAGCAAGGATCTCGACAAGGGTGACTATTATTACAACACGCGGCGCCTCAATGAATTGTTCAATGACCGGGATCGCAAAGTGCGCGAAGTCGTGCGCTGGTTCGCGAAGGATCTGATTGTCGGCAGCGTAACCGAGCGACTGAACAAGCTCGCGGATCTCTACGAAAGGACGTCACCGGAAAGTCGCGACAAACCGGACTGGAGCCGGAAGTTCTACCGCTTCTTTGATGATGTGGTGGCGGATGGCCGCAATCTGTCCGGGTCAAGCTGGAAGCAGGAGCATTCCATCGCGCTGTCCCGCCTCCTGTTCCAGCTGACGAATGACAAAGAGTACGATCAGGTCCGCAATCGTGCGCTGCTGCTTCTCGGCAGGTCGGACAGTCTGCATGCCGCACGCGCACTCGCTGCAAGACTGGTTCGCGATGAACATGCAACGACGCTGCCGGGCATCTCGAAAGAGATTGCAGAAACCTATCGCTTTGCCCGTCAGCCTCGCCTTGGCGAGCGAAGCCTGGCGACGGAATCCCTGTTCAAGATCAAGGGCGACATCGAGGACAATCCCCACAGAACGGGCACCGCCACGCTCAAATTCATCGAGGCCGTGCTGGAATATGTCCGCAATGATGGCGGGAACGGGTCAATCCCTACCTGACGGGACGCCCTCGGTTCGCCAATGTTTCGGCTTGCCCTCCTTATTCCTATCCGCTAGACCCCTTTTGCTCAGAGTGCGCATAAGCATCATGTTTCTGTCGCACGAGCCACCTGTTCCCGGACGTTTGAAGGCCGATCCCCTTGAAACGCACCTGTTCAGGACCATATTATACTCAGATCGAGCATAAGTCGATCTGAACCAAGGAGGACGACAATGGCACGTCTTATAGATTCCGGCCCTGGCTGCCCCACCCCGACCCCGCTGCGCGGCGCGTCCGCCGCCGAAGCGCGCGGTCTGGCCTATGATGACGCCGTGAAGGCGGAAACCGATGCGCTGTACCCGCTCGTGCAGGATTTCATCACCCCGATGGAATGGCCGGCCATCGCGCCGCTCGTGGCGGCAATCAACCGCCTGAAGAAAGAGAAGAACGCCGTCATCCTGGCACACAATTACATGACGCCGGACATTTTCCAGCTGGTCGGCGATTTCCGCGGTGACAGCCTTCAGCTGGCCCGTGAGGCGTCCAAGGTGGATGCCGACATCATCGTTCAGGCAGGCGTGCACTTCATGGCCGAGACGTCCAAGATCCTCGCCCCCGAAAAGACCGTTCTGATCCCCGACACGCGCGCCGGATGCTCGCTGGCGGCCTCGATCACGGGCGCCGATGTGCGCCTGATCAAGCAGAAATTCCCGAACTATCCGGTCGTAACCTATGTGAACTGCACCGCCGAGGTGAAAGCCGAGTGCCACATCACCTGCACCAGTTCCAACGCCGCACAAGTCGTTGAAGCCATTGCCGCAGAATGGAATTCCGACACCGTCATCCTCGTGCCGGACCAGTATCTCGCCAAGAACGTGGCCGCACAGACCGGTATCCGCGTGATGACGTGGCCGGGCGCATGTGAAGTGCACGAGATGTTCAGTGCCGACGATGTCGACCAGCTCCGCGAAGCGCATCCCGGCGTCGTCATCCTGGCCCACCCGGAATGTCCGCCGGACGTGCTGGAAGCAGCCGATTTTGCCGGATCGACCTCTGCGCTGGCCAATTACGTGGCCGAGGAAAGCCCCAACAAGGTGGTCCTGCTGACCGAATGCTCGATGAGCGACAATGTCGCCTCGGCCAATCCCGATGTGAACTTCATTCGGCCCTGCAATCTCTGCCCGCACATGAAGCGGATCACGCTGGAGAACATCTATGACTGCCTCGTCACAGGCGAGCATGAAGTGACCATTCCGGAAGATGTGCGCGTGCGTGCCAAGGAGGCTCTGGATGCCATGATGGCCCTGCCGAAAATGGCCAGGCCGCTGGCGTTCGAGACCGGTCTGAAACCGCTCGACATCGAAATGGTCGTCTAGCAGCCGCGCAGGTTGTGCTAAGGCCGGAGTGCGGCGTAATGTGCCTTAGGGCGCAAGGAGAGGTAGCATGTTCCGAGGCAGGTTCCGTCTCGCGGCAGTGGCGATGGCAGGGCTTCTGGCCTGCGCCCCCGCCCATGCCGACAGCAAGCCCGCGGGAGACCCCGCCGATGTCCTCGGCACATGGAGCTTCCAGACCAAGCCATATCGCGGCGGGGAATGCATGATGTCCGGCACGATGTATCTTTCTCCGCATCCGGAAGAAGGCCTGTATGGCTGCGAACTGACCGCGGTTGAAGTCTGCTCCATGTGGGGCCGCTCGGTGGTCCGCCAGTCCTGCAAGGCGCGGCGCTTCGGAGACCAGATTTCCATTCGGTCCCAGATCGAGGAGATGCTCGAAGCCAAGGTCGAAGGCCTGATCTATGTGCCGGACAATTTCACGCTGACCATCCAGTCAGCCGATCGCATGTTCGGCGCACTGGTCTCGGCGGTGACTGCGCCTGCGGAATTCCGCCGCGCCAATGACGGCATTTCCTGATCCGTGTCCGCGCCGAGCTCCCAGACCCTGACGGCCAGCGGGCCAGTCGATGATGACGTCCTGATCGTCGGGGCCGGCCTTGCAGGCCTGTTCCTCGCGCTCGAACTGGCCCCGCGCCCGTGCACCGTCATCTCGCCGGCACCCTTGGGCCAGGCCGCATCCTCTGCCTGGGCCCAGGGCGGGCTCGCTGCCGCCCTGCACCCCAAGGACAGTCCGGAACAGCATGCCGCCGACACGGTCGCCGCCGGGGCCGGCCTGGTCGATCCGATCATCGCACGCCTGATTGCCGAGGAAGGCCCCGCCCGGGTACGGGATCTGGTCGAGTTGGGCGTGCCGTTCGACCGCACGCCAGATGGCGCGCTGGCCCTGTCGCTCGAAGCCGCCCATTCCCATCCGCGCGTCGCCCGCGTGGCCGGAGATCTTGCCGGCAAGGCAATCATGGATGCGCTCGTCGCCGCCGTGGCCGCAGCGCCGCACATCACCGTGATTGAAGGCGCGCGGGCAACCGGCCTCCTGCAGGATGACACACGCCGGGTGGCCGGCATCATCCTGCGTGACCAGGCCGGCACGCTTTCGACCCGCACAGCCCGCGAGACCGTGCTGTGCACCGGCGGGTCCGGCGGCCTGTTCCAGGTCACCACCAATCCTCCGGAAGCCCGCGGCGACGCCGTCGCCATGGCCTGGGAAGCCGGCGCGCTGATCGCCGATCTCGAATTCGTACAGTTCCACCCGACCGCCATCGACATCGGCCGCGATCCCGCGCCACTGGCAACCGAAGCCCTGCGCGGAGAAGGCGCCACGCTGCACAACCAGGATGGCGCCGCCTTCATGCAGCGCTATCACGAGCTGGCCGAACTGGCCCCCCGCGACGAGGTTGCCCGCGCCGTCCACACCGAACGCATGGAAGGCCGCGGCGCCTTTCTGGATTGCCGCACTGCCGTTGGCGCACATTTTCCGGATCATTTCCCAACCGTGTTCGCGGCCTGCAAATCAGCCGGCATCGACCCGCGCGTCGACATGATCCCGGTCGCGCCCGCTGCGCATTATCACATGGGCGGTATCGTCCCGGACTTCTGGGGACGCAGCAGCCTGGACGGCCTGTCCGTCTGCGGAGAATGTACCTCCACCGGCGTACATGGCGCAAATCGCCTCGCATCCAATTCCCTGCTCGAAGCCGTGGTTTTCGCACACCGGATTGCCAGCCGCCTGCGCCGCGTTGACCTGGACCAACCGGGCACGTCGCGCGGCAGTGTGCCGGGCGCCTTGCCCTTTGCCGCCCTCCAGCAATTGCGCCGCGCCATGTCCGAGAAATGCGGCGTCGTCCGCACCGGCCCCGGCATGCGGGAGGTTCTGGACCTGATTTCCGGCCTC
Organism: Hyphomonas sp.; assembly: GCF_017792385.1. Lineage (NCBI taxonomy): Bacteria > Pseudomonadati > Pseudomonadota > Alphaproteobacteria > Hyphomonadales > Hyphomonadaceae > Hyphomonas > Hyphomonas sp. Next base: position 113,454 of record NZ_CP051230.1, read on the forward strand.
AAGGACGCGCACGGTCCTGCCCGCGCACTGATCACGGCCGAGCTGATTGTTCGCTCCGCCCTCAATCGCGAGGAAAGTCGCGGCGGCCATTTCCGGTCAGACCATCCTGATACGGCAGACCCGCGCCGCCAGTTCCTGATGAAGGATTTCAAGGAGGCTGTTTGCCTATGACCCCGACCCCGCCCCCCTTGCCGGCCATCATTCTCGATCCGATCGTACGGCTCGCCCTGTCCGAGGATCTGGGCCGCGCCGGAGACCTGACCACAGACGCCACGATTGCAGCGGGCACTCAGATGAGCGTGGTCATCGCTGCCCGCCAGCCAGGCGTGATCGCCGGCCTGGACGTGGCCGCACACGCCTTATCCCTGATCGATCCGACGGTTCGGCTGGAAATTCACAAGGGCGATGGGGCTGCGGTGAAACCGGGTGACATCGTGGCGGAACTGAATGGTAGCGCGCGCTCCATCCTCACCGCGGAGCGCACCATGCTGAACTTCATTGGCCGCCTCTCCGCCGTCGCCACCATGACGCGCGCCTATGTCGAAAAGGTCGCTCATACGGACGCGACAATCGTCTGCACCCGCAAGACAACGCCCGGCCATCGCGCCCTGGAGAAGCGCGCGGTGCGCTGCGGCGGCGGCACGGCCCACCGCTACGGCCTCGATGATGCCGTCCTGATCAAGGACAATCACATTGCTGCCTGCGACGGCTCCGTGGCGCTGGCGCTGGAACGGGCAAAAGCCTATGCAGGCCATCTGCGCATGATCGAGATCGAAGTGGACACGCTCGATCAGTTCGAGGAAGCCCTGAAACATGGTCCGCACGCCGTATTGCTCGACAATATGAGCCCCGAAACGCTGCGCCGCGCAGTCGAGATGAATCAGGGGCGGGTGATGCTGGAAGCTTCCGGAGGCGTCAATCTGGATACCGTTGCGTCAATCGCCGAAACCGGGGTCGACTTCATTTCCGTCGGTGCCCTGACCCATTCGGCCCCCAATCTTGACGTGGGCATGGATGTCGTCTGACACTGCTGAAAAGGGCGATCAGTCCCGGACAGCAGGAGGAAATTGCCCATGAGCCAAGCGGGCGGACGAAAGAGCATCTTCATTACCGGCGCAGCGTCCGGCATCGGCGCAGAAACCGCCCGGTATTTCTCGAAACGCGGATGGTTTTGCGGCCTGTACGATGTGAACACGGCAGGTCTGGACGAAGTCGCCGCCGAGATTGGCGCCGGAAATTGCCTGCAGGCACGGCTGGACGTACGCAGCCGCGAGGATTGGTCTGCCGCCATGCGGGACTTTTCTGACGCCACCGAAGGCGCCATGAACGTGCTCTTCAACAATGCCGGAATCGGCCGTCATGGCTGGTTCGAGGACATCACCGGCGATGACAATGACGCCATCATCGACATCAACGTCAAAGGTGTCGTCAACGGGGTGCAGGCGGCGCTGCCGCTCCTGAAGGCAACCTCCGGCGCGCGAATCGTCAACACGGCGTCCACGGCCGGGGTCGTCGGCTCGCCCCAGCTGGCCGTTTATTCCGCCACCAAGTTTGCCGTTCGGGGGCTGACCGAAGCGCTCGATGCCGAGTTCCGCGATCTGGATATCCGGGTGACCAGCCTGATGCCCTGGTTCATCGAGACGCCGATCCTTGAAATGGGGGACCGCGAAGGCTCAAACCACAAGATGTCGGACCAGCTGCGGGAGAATGGGATGAATGTCTATCCGGTCTCCATGGCAGCCGAAAAGGCCTGGGATGCGGCCCATGGCAAGGACATTCACTATATGGTGGGCAAGGATGCCGAGCGGGCACGCTTCATGGCGCGCTGGCTGCCCGGCGCCATCCGCAAACGGGTCCGGGAAGGCGTGCCTCCCCGCGATTGACCGCTAGTTCATGGCCCCTGCAACAGCGCCGCCGGACGCCGAGGAGATCTGCGCGGCGGTGTAGGCAGCCACCTCATCCTTGTCGGCAATCTTTTCCGACACCGGCACGTCGGCCTCGGCCGTCTTGCGTACCGTGTTGAATTTCGGCGCACCATTGGTGATCGTGCGGGTCGACGTGGAAACCATGGCCGGGGCCAGTGTCGGCGCCGGTGCATCCATCGCGACCTTTTCCAGTTTCACGTCATCCTGAGTCTTGATCACGGACGTCGCTGCCGCGTTCACATCCCGGTCCGCCGCGGCCGTGATGACCTGCTGGCGCTTGCGGGAATAGTTCTGCCGCACCTGGGCCCATTCAGCGCCACGCGGGAAGCGGTAGAAGATGTGCAGACCGATCTTGTCGGTCTTGATCAGGCCGGCACTCCAGATCGGGTCGACATAGGTCGCATGATAGTGCGTCGCACCGCCGGTCCGCTCCTCATTGAGGTCCATCAGGACATGGGCGGCAACTTTCTGGGCATTCTCCCAGTTCCGGCCACGCGGGGCGCGGTTCATGGCGCCGTCACAGGTAAAGGTGAACTGGCAGCCGGTCGTCCGGGTTGCTCCCTGGAACACGACATCACAGATGCTGTCGGGATAGCGGTGGTCGCGCACCCGGTTGGCAATCACCTCGGCAACAGCCATCTGGCCGCTCAGCGACTCGGTGCCGGCCTCGTAATAGATTGCCTGGGAGAGACACTTGGCCTCGTCATTGATCTTTTCGGCGCGCTTGATGTGCTCCGGACGGAACGAAACCAGCGACGACAGGGCCGCGCCATCCCGGTCCCGCGCAGCATAGCGGCTCATCGAGGAGTCCGTATCGCGCTTCAGCGTGTATTCAACCGTGCGGATCCAGGGCGTGTCCAGCAGGCTGGGAGTCATCGGATCCGCGCGCACCGTCACGCCACCATCCTCGATCGAGGCCAGGCGGGTTGCTTCGGCACGGAAATCAGCTTCGGCGCGCTTCTCCAGCTGGAGTTCGCCGAGAATTGGCAGCGTCACAGTCGCCGCAACCGCGCAGACCGCAACGGTCGCGCCGCGTACGACGATATCTCTCTGCTCTTCGTTCGTCATAGCCATCCACCAACGCTTGAGCCGCTCTTGGAGCCCACGCATTGGCAACAGGGTCGCCCTTCGTGGTTGAAGAATCCTTAACATCACCGCTCCCCAATCCCCCGGCAGACGATATATTCCGTCATGTGCAACCCGGGTGTTGTTGGTTTGTCTTAACTTGATCAGGCCCGTTTCAGGCCCTGTTCGGACTTCGATATCCGTCTCTGCGAGTACCTAGCAAGAAGCTGGCCAGATACGTCAGTGACTTTTCTGTCAGGATACATACGCCCCGATTTCACAATTTAAACCGCCACTTCAGGACAAACCCGACAAGCCCCTGTAATATCGTGGAATATTTCGGCAAATTTGATGAAATTTCTTGCACTGCACAAAAAAGGGTGTTGCGCGGACGCAACACCCAAATTCTGAGCGATTCGGTCGAAGCTCTCGCGGCTATCGGGCCTTCAGGGCCGCATGCGCCGCGGCGAGCCGGGCGATCGGCACGCGGTAGGGAGAACAGGACACATAGTCGAGTCCCGTAGTGTGACAAAAGTTAATCGATGCCGGGTCGCCACCATGCTCGCCGCAGATCCCCAGCTTGATTCCGGGGCGTGTGCTCCGGCCGCGTTCGGCAGCCAGTTTCACCAATTCGCCCACGCCCACCTGGTCCAGGGTCACGAACGGGTCCTTTTCGTAGATGCCCTTGTCTTCATAAGCTTTCAGGAAGCGGCCGGCATCATCGCGGGAAATACCCAGCGTGGTTTGCGTCAGGTCATTCGTGCCGAAAGAGAAGAACGCGGCGGAATTGGCAATCTCGCCGGCCTGCAGCGCGGCCCGTGGCAGCTCGATCATCGTGCCGACCATATAGTCCAGCGTCACACCGGTTTCAGCGAAAACCGCCGTCGCAACATCGTCGACGACCTTTTTCAGGATGGCCAGCTCCTTGTGGGTCGCAACCAGCGGGATCATGACTTCCGGCACAGGCTTGCGGCCGGTTTCCTTCGAGACATTCACAGCCGCCTCGAAAATGGCGCGGGCCTGCATCTCGTAGATTTCCGGATAGGTGATGCCGAGGCGGCAGCCCCGATGCCCCAGCATCGGATTGCTCTCATGCAGCTCCGCTGCGCGGCGGCGCAATTCGTCGGCGCTGACGCCGGATGCCTTGGCCACATCTTCCATGTCCGCGTCGGTGTGCGGCAGGAATTCGTGCAGCGGCGGGTCCAGCAGGCGGATCGTCGCCGGGCGATCCTCCAGAATGCGGAAGATCTCCTCGAAATCGCCGCGCTGCATCGGCAGCAGCTTGTCGAGTGCGGCGCGGCGGCCGGTCTCGCCATCCGCCAGGATCATGGCGCGGACTTCCGGAATACGCTCTTCCTCGAAGAACATGTGCTCGGTGCGGCACAGGCCGATGCCCTCGGCGCCGAACTCCACAGCCGTGCGCGTATCGAGCGGCGTTTCTGCATTCGCACGCACTTTCAGCGTCCGGGCCTTGTCGGCCCAGCCCATCAACAGGCCGAAATCGCCTGACAGGTCCGGCTGCACCATTTTCACGGCGCCCAGCATGACTTGTCCGGTGGCGCCGTCGACCGTGATGATATCGCCTTTTTTCACTTCGCGTCCCATGACGCGGAACACGCCGGCCTTGTTGTCGATCTGCAGGCCGCCGGCGCCGCACACGCACGGGCGCCCCATGCCGCGGGCCACAACGGCGGCGTGGCTGGTCATGCCGCCGCGCGCCGTCACGATGGCGCGGGAGGCGTGCATGCCCTTGATATCTTCCGGGCTGGTCTCAATGCGGACCAGGATCACATCCTCGCCCTTTTCCGCCATGTCCCAGGCCTCATCGGATTCGAACACAACCTTGCCGACTGCCGCGCCGGGGCTGGCCGGCAGGCCCATCACGACCACGTCGCGTTCGGCATCCTCGGCAATGGTCGGGTGCAGCAGCTGGTCCAGCTGGGACGGCTCAAGCCGCAGAACGGCTTCTTCTTCCGTCACCAGGCCTTCGCGCGCCATGTCGACCGCGATCTTCAGCGCGGCCGCGGCCGTGCGCTTGCCGGTCCGCGTCTGCAGCATGTAGAGGCGGCCATCCTCGACCGTGAACTCCAGATCCTGCATGTCCTTGTAGTGCTGTTCCAGCGTGTTCGCGACCTCGCGCAGCTGGGTGTAGACTTCCGGCATGGCCTCTTCCAGCGGGGCATCATCGGAGCCCAGCTTGTCGGCCCGCTCGCGCGAGATCGGCGCCGGGGTGCGGATGCCCGCCACCACGTCCTCGCCCTGCGCGTTGATCAAATATTCGCCATAGAAGACCGGATCACCATTTGACGGGTCGCGCGTGAAGGCCACGCCAGTGGCCGACGTCTCACCCAGATTGCCGAACACCATGGCCTGCACATTGACGGCCGTGCCCCATTCCTCGGGAATGTCGTTCAGCTTGCGATAGGTGATCGCGCGGTCATTCATCCACGATCCGAACACGGCCGTGATGGCGCCCCAGAGCTGTTCCTTCGGATCGTCCGGGAACGGGCGGCCCAGATTGTACTGAACCGCGTCCTTGTAGAGCGAAATGATCTGCTTCCAGTCCTCGGCCGTCATCTCGGTGTCGAGATCATAGCCCTGACGGTCCTTGTAATCGTCCAGGATGTGCTCGAACTCGTCATGGCTGATGCCCAGCACAACGTTCGAATACATCTGGATGAACCGGCGATAGGAATCATAGGCAAAGCGCTCGCCGGCCTTTTTCGCCAGGCCCGCTGCAGCGGCCTCGTTCAGGCCGAGGTTCAGCACCGTGTCCATCATGCCCGGCATCGAGGCGCGCGCGCCCGAACGGACCGACACCAGCAGCGGATTTTCGGGATCCCCGAACCCCTTGCCGGTTTCCTGTTCGATGGCTTCCAGCGCGGCATCCACCTGCGCTTCCAGCGTCGCCGGATACTTCCGGTCCAGTTCGTAATAGGCCGTGCAAACCGCCGTCGTGATCGTGAATCCGGGCGGAACCGGCAGGCCCAGCTTGGCCATTTCCGCAAGGTTTGCCCCCTTGCCGCCCAGCAGGTTCTTCATTGAGGCGTCGCCATCTGCGCTCCCGCCGCCAAAAGCATACACCCAGGTTTCGTCTGCTGGTTTCAGTGCCGCTTCACCCATGAATTCTGCCTTCCGATACATAAGTCGTGTCCCCCGTGCTTACGCCGGGCGAATTGCAAATCCTATGCTGCATTGCAGCGCCATTGGCCAGTGTCGGAATGGGCCCCGGACATGTGACAACGTTGTTTGTGACACATTGGCGCGTTCGCACTGAAACAGGGCGTTTCAGTGTGACACAACGGGCACGCCGCGGCCTAACCTGGATCAGCCGTCAATGCGGGAGAAATCGGCCACACGGTGCAGCGTGTCACGGATCTGGGTGAGCAGGGCCAGGCGATTCGCCCGGACGGCCGGATCTGCGTCATTCACCATGACCGCCTCGAAGAAGGCATCGACCGGCGCGCGCAGCCTGGCCAGTTCCGCCATGGCGCCGGTAAAGTCTTCCGCTGCCAGCGGCGCAGCAATGGCCGCCTCGACCTCTGCCAGCGCCTTGCCCAGCGCCTGCTCCTCGGCCGGGCCCTTGGCGATCAGCGCGTCGTTGACGGAGAGGTCAGACGGCAGATCGCCCTTCTTCTCCTCGGCCTTCAGAATGTTCGCCGCGCGCTTGTAGCCCGCCAGCAAATTCGCGCCGTCCTCGGCCTCCAGAAACGCCCCCAGCGCCTCGACCCGGCGCGTGATGAGCACGAGATCATCCTCGCCGAGGGCAAAGACGGCGTCGATGAGGTCGTGGCGTTGGCCTTGATCGCGCAGATATTGCTTCAGACGATCTGCGAAAAAGGAAAGCAGGTCGCTCGAGGCTTCCGCATCGGTCTGGAGTTTCAGTCGAACTTCATTCTCCAACAGAATCCGAACCACGCCCAGCGCCGCCCGGCGCAGCGCGAACGGGTCTTTTGAACCCGTCGGCTTCTCGTCAATCGCCCAAAATCCAACCAGCGTATCCAGCTTGTCGGCCAGTGCGACCGCGATGCCCACCGGATCGGTCGGCACGGAATCGCTCGGGCCCTGAGGTTTGTAATGGTCGCGGATGGCATCGGCGACCGCCTCAGGCTCGCCGGCCTCCAGCGCATAATACCGCCCCATCACGCCCTGCAGCTCCGGGAACTCGCCAACCATCTCCGAGACAAGATCCGCCTTGGCGAGGCGCGCCGCCCGTTCGGCCAAATCCGGATCCGCGCCCACTTTCGGGGCCAGCTCCCGCGCCAGCGCCGCCACGCGTTCCACCTTGTCGCCCAGCGAGCCAAGCTCCGCCTTGAATGCAATCGTCGACAGTTTCGCCGCCATCTCGTCCAGCGGCGTCGCCTTGTCCTTTTCCCAGAAGAATCGGCCATCATCGAGCCGCGCCGACAGGACCCGCGAATTGCCTTCGGCCAGCTTCTTGCCGCCATCGGTCGCTTCGATATTGGCCACCACGATGAAATGCGGCGCCAGCTTGCCGGTCTTCTTGTCATTGACCGCGAAATATTTCTGGTGCGTCCGCATCGACAGCTGGATCACTTCCGGCGGCAGGCTCAGGAAAGCCGGGTCCATGTCCCCCAGCACGACAACCGGCCATTCGGCCAGGCCCACCACTTCCTCCAGCAGCCCCTTGTCCTCGATCCACTCAAGGCCGGCATCCGCGCAAACCGTCTCGATGCCGGCCAGGATCACCTCACGGCGGGCATCCCGCGTCAGCTTCACATGGCCCTGGCCTTCCAGCTGGCTTTCATAATCCTTGCGGGAGGTCACCCTGAACGGCCCACGGCCATGCACCCTATGGCCTTCGGTCTCTTTGCCGCTGGCAATGCCATCCACCTCGAACGGCACCACTTTCCCGTCCAGCACGCAGACAATCCGCTGCAGCGGGCGTACCCAGCGCAGATCTCCGGTGCCCCAGCGCATGCTCTTGGGCCAATGGAAGCCGCGAATGATGGCCGGCACGGCCTCGGCGATGATGTCTGTCGCATCGCGCCCCGGTGTCTCGATCACGGCCACGTAGAAGTCGCCCTTCTTCGGGTCCGAGCGCACCTCGGCCTGGCTGATGTCGCTGAGCCCAGCGCCCCGCAGGAAACCTTCGACCGCCTTGTCCGGCGCGCCGACCTTCGGGCCCTTGCGTTCTTCCTTCACATCGGCCGAGCGGTCCGACAGGCCATCGACAAACACGGTCAGGCGCCGCGGCCCGGACGCCGTTTCCAGCGATGCCCAGCTGAGGCCCGCCTCGCCCAACGCCTTCTCCAGCGCCGCGCCGAGATCGCTTTCTGCCTTCGCCTGCATACGCGCAGGAATTTCCTCCGAGAAGAGTTCGAGAATCAGGTCTGCCATGAAGGGGTCCAGCCAGAAGTTACAAGCCTGCACGGCATACTAGGGCGGGCGTCAGGGTCAAGCGCCGGACGTGCAGATGGGCCAATCAGTCCGCGCCAAAGGTCAGCTCCCACAGCTGCAACCCGCCGCCCTTCATCGAGACGAGCAGCCGTTTTCCGTCCGGCGAGAATTCAACCCAGTTTGCGCCAAACATGCTGAGATCCTGCACGCCCGCAAGGAACGCGCCCGTCTCCGCGTCCCAGATCTTGCCGGACAGATCCATCGCGCTGGTCGCAACAAACTCCCCATCCATGCTGAACGTCGCATTCCAAAGCGGCGCGTCATGGCCGGTCAGCTCCAGCACATTGCCTTCCTCATCCCAGACCCGCGCGCTCTTGTCGGCCGAGGCGACCAGGATGCGCTCGCCATCGGCGCTGAACATGGCATAGGTCGCGGGTAGCTCTCCGGACTCCACAACGCGCACCTGCCGGCCGGACTCGGCCTCCCACACACGCACCGTGCCATCATTCGACGCCGTGACGATCCGGCTGGCATCCGCATTGAACCGCGCCGACCGGACCGCATCGGAATGCCCGGTCAGCCGCATCAGCTCCGCGCCGGAGCGCGCATCCCAGATGCGCACCGTCTTGTCCTGGGACGACGTGATCACCCGATCTCCGAACGGGCTGTATTCGGCATAGGTCACGACATCCTCATGCCCGTCCAGCACCAGTCGCGCCTCCTCGCCCAGCGCGCTCCAGATGCGCGCCGTGCCGTCTTCGGACGCCGTGATGAGACGCTCTTCATTTGGGCTGAACCGCACGGTGAGCACCGGCGCGGTATGGCCCTTCAGTTCGGTCGACTGGCCATAAAGGCTCGGCGTCATGCCGACGATCCAGAGGCGGGCTGTGTGATCGGCCGATGCACTCGCCACGAACCGCCCACTCGGGCTGTAATCCACGCCATAGACTTCGTCCGTATGCCCGCTCAGGTCGCCAAACCAGGACACCGATTTCAGCTGCAATCGCGTGCGGGCGCACGGAGGGTTGGCCAGGTTCCGGCGCGCCACCTCGGCGAACTTGCCATCCGGATATGCTTCCAGGTGACGGGCATATTTCGTACAGGGATCGACCGCGGTATAGCCGACGCTGGAAATCTCAACCCAGTCGATCGTCTCCTGATCCAGGCCGGCATCCATGCGGCATTCGCCCGCAAAGCAGTAATCCAGCGAGACATCCGAATAGATCGCCGGGCGTTGCTCGTGATTGATCGAGGCGGCAAGCGCGGCCACTTCCGTCCGGGTCTCGTCCACGCTGCGCAACAGCGGGCTGGCCGGATCGCCGAGGCGTGGCAACAGGCTGCGGGTGAAGACCGAATAGGGCGAGTCATCCTCCGGCCCCAACCGGTCCAGCGCCTTCTGCCGGGCGCCCGCCGCATAGACGACCAGTGTGCCCGGCACGATCTCCAGCCGCGACAGCCCCCGCGTCACGCTGCGCGTGCCCGTATCGAACGGATTGTCCCGGCAGGCATCCACGATGGCGAACAAGAGGCCCGGCCGGCGCGCCTTGATCTCGGCCAGCACATCATTCGACAGGGACACGGTCTGGCGCCTGAGCGCGAACTCGGACGATTCCAGCGGCGCATCCTTCAGGGCCAGGAAATTGTCGGCCCCATCAGACCAGCCATGCCCGGAGAAGATGAAGGCCACTTCATCGCCAGGCTCGATGGATTGCAGGAACCCGTCCAGCGCCTCAAGAAACTCAATCGTACCCGGATCGATCAGGCGCGTGACTTCAAAGCCCAGCTGCCCTTCGAAGGCTTCGGAATAGCCCGTCGCGTCGCCGGTCGTTTTCTGAAGGTCGGGCAGCTGTTCATAATCGCCAACACCGACGATCAAGGCGCGTTTGGTCTTGGCATCCGCGCCGAGCGCAACGCCCAGAAACATCAGGCCGATCAGTATCCAGCGAAACATCACGCGTCCTCCCACAGGGGAAAGTCTACCCCCAAGGGCCGCGATGGACAAATCTTCCGGCCGACGACTTTAGGCGTTTGCGCCTTCCTGTTCGGCCCATTGCGCTGCGGCGCCGCGGGCCAGGTCACGAACGCGGGCAATATAGGCCTGGCGCTCGGTCGGGCTGATCGCGCCGCGCGCATCGATCAGATTGAAGGTGTGGCTGGCCTTGAGAGCATAGTCATAGGCCGGCAGCGGCTTGCCCGCATCGCGCAGGGCGTTCGACTGGGTCTCGCAATCGGCGAACCAGCGCTTCAGCATCTCGACATCGGAATGCTCGAAATTGAAGGCTGATTGCTGGCGCTCATTTTCCAGGAACACATCGCCATAGGTAAGCGGCACGTCACTGTCCGGATCGTTGAACGGCAGATTGTAGACATTGTCGACGCCGAACACATACATGGCGAGGCGTTCCAGGCCATAGGTCAGTTCGCCGGACACCGGGAAGACGTCGAGCCCGCCAACCTGCTGGAAATAGGTGTACTGGCTGACTTCCATCCCGTCACACCAGACTTCCCAGCCAAGCCCCCAGGCGCCGACGGTGGGGTTCTCCCAATCATCTTCCACGAAGCGGATGTCATGCACCGTCGGGTCGATTCCGATACGGTAGAGGCTTTCGAGGTACAGATCCTGCAGATTGTCCGGATTGGGCTTCAGGATCACCTGGAACTGGTAATAGTGGCCAAGCCGATTCGGGTTCTCGCCATAGCGCGCATCCTTCGGGCGGCGCGACGGCTGGACATAGGCGGCGCGCCACTCTTTCGGCCCCAGTGCGCGCAGCACGGTGGCCGGGTGCAGCGTGCCGGCGCCAACCTCCATGTCATAGGGTTGCAGGATCGCACAGCCCTTCTCGGCCCAGTAGGTCTGAAGCGTCAGGATCAGGTCCTGGAAGGATTTCGGCTTGGCGTGCGCCTTGGGTGCGGTCATGGCTCGGATCCGGAATGTCTGTTGCCCGCCGGGTTAGCGCCGCGCGCGAAACGAGGCAAGCGCGGGAATGCGATCAGAACGGACCGCGCGATTCCTCATGATCGTTCGATCCGCCGCTGCGCCCGGTCACCATGCGGTAGAACCCGCCATGCCCGAGCAGCGCCATCGCCAGCCCGATGAAGAGGAAACCGAAGAATAACAGGCCGAACATGGCCATCTCCTTTCTGCACCCCTGCCTCGAAACGCAGCCTAGCCTGCAAATGCGGCAATTCCCAGCAAAACCGGATCACCAGTCGATGGCATCTCCACGCCGCAGGGACTCCAGCGCCGCACCCGGTTGTCCATCCGGTGTGTGGGTGATCAACGGCGCCAGCAGGCGAACGCTGCCCCGTTTCAGGCCCTTTCGCCCGCGCACCAGAACCCGGCGGGCCTCCTCGCCCTGTTTCGACGCAATCGGCAGCACGGTGATCTCGCCCGTCAGCCGGTCCAGTACGGTCAGGATCCGCGCCAGTTCCGCCGCGCGGTGAATGATCACGATCGGCGCACGCGGCCGCGCCGCAAAGGCCATTGCCTTGATCCATCCATCCAGTGTCAGCGATTCCAGATAGGCCGCCACCTTGCCTTCGCCGGGGGCGGAGATACGGCCCGGCTCGAAATAGGGCGGGTTGGCAAACACGATGTCGAACCGGTTTTCGTTGTCACGGACCCAGTCGGCGGCGTTGCCGGTCTCCAGGGTCACGCGGTCACCAAACGCATTGGCCTCTACTCCGCGCCGGGCCAGCGCCACCATGCCTTCATCAATGTCCACACCGGTAAACCGGGTCTGCGGCAATCTGAATGCTGCCGTCATCAGCGCGCCACCGCAGCCACAGCCGATTTCCAGTGCATGTCCACCCGGCCTGTCCGGCAAGGCGGCGGAAAGAATGAGCGAATCGGTTCCGGCGCGGAATCCCTTTTCCGGCTGGAACAGCCGGACCCGGCCCTGATACAGAGTGTCTTCGGTAATCCCGTCCACTAGCCCGGTTCAACTTCGGAAAGGGCACGCTGGGCAGAGGCCGCCAGATCGTCCCGCACCATCACCCGGCGGGGAAAGGCCCCGATATTGCCCTCAACCGCTGAAATGTGTTGGTCGGCGATGAAATAGTCGATCCCCGCCTCTTGCAGCAAATGCTCGACATAGCTCAGCTTGACCGGGTCATTGGTGCGAAAGATTTCCTTCATTGAGTGGCTGCGCCCCGCAAATTGATGTCCACCGATTGCGCATCATACACCATGGGCCGGTCGGGCTTCTCGCCCGTTCCGGTCACGATCTCGATCATTTCCGTGACCTCGCCACCGGATCCGCCGCCCAGAGGAAATCCGATGCCGACCCCCACGCCGACACTGCTGCTGCGCCCATAGGACCCGCTGGACCCGCCAATCGACACGCTGGACCGGCTGCCGGTGTTGCCACTCTCCCGCTCCGTGTAACTGCTGGTGATCTCGAACCAGTCGGACCCTTCCAGCAAGGTCAGTTCGGCGGCCCTCAGCAGCGCCCGGTCGCGGGCCCGGGCGGGATCGGTATCGGTGTAGGTGACCTGGTATCGGCCGGCTTCAATCTTCTGGCTGGCATAGCCCATGGCGCCGGATTTCGACGCGGGTCCATACGCCTGGCTGCTCGTACAGGCGGCGAGAGCCCCTGCTGCGATCAGGTACATGAGATGCTTCATCAGAAAACCTTTCCCGGTTCGAGCCATCGGGTCAAATGGCCAGCCAATATTACTCTTACCCTATGTGGTTTCAGCACAATACTTGATGAACAGATGCGTCGGGGTGCCACGGCGCGCTTGATGCAAAGTCATCCTAGGACTATTTCCCGTTTTATCAGGGCAAAGATGGGAGCCAGCAAACCGTGACCCTTTCGCCAAAAACAAAGGGCAAAGAGGCCGTCGGTTCCATCGTGGATCGGATGCAGGCGCTCGTGGCCGGTGACCTTGCAAAGGTCGAACACCTGTTGGCCACACGCGCCGCCAGCCCGATTTCGGTGATCCCGGACCTGTCGGCCTATATCGTCTCCGCTGGCGGCAAGCGGCTGCGCCCGCTGATCACGCTGATTTCTGCCCATGCGGTCGGCACGCCGAATGAGTCGACCCACGCGCTCGCTGCCGCTGTCGAGTTCATTCACACAGCCACGCTGCTCCACGATGATGTCGTGGACGAAAGCGATCTGCGCCGCGGCAAGCCCGCCGCCAAGGCGATCTGGGGCAACAAGGCCTCGATCCTGGTCGGCGATTTCCTGTTTGCCCGCGCCTTCAATCTTCTGGTCGAGACCAACAGTCTGGACATCCTGAACCGTCTGGCCACCGCCTCGACCATCATTGCCGAGGGCGAGGTGCGCCAATTGGCGGCCATGCAGGTCCGCGACCTGCCCACCGAGGACTATCTCGCCATCATCGAGGCCAAGACCGGCGCGCTGTTCGAGGCAGCCGCCGAGACCGGCGCGATGTCTGTCGGCTCGGGATCGCATGCGCATCCGCTGGCCACCTATGGCAAGAATCTCGGCCTGGCCTTCCAGATCATCGATGACGTGCTCGACTATGGCGGCACAACGTCGGTCATCGGCAAGTCGGTCGGCGACGATTTCCGCGAATGCAAGATCACGCTGCCGACCATCATCGCCAAGCGACGCGGCTCGGACGAGGACCGGGATTTCTGGGACCGCGCGATGCATCCTGACACGCAACAGGATTCCGACCTGGCGCACGCCGTCCACCTGATCCGCGCCACCGGCGCGGCGGAAGCCACGGTGCAGGAAGCCGAAGCCTATACGTCGCTCGCCAAGGCGGCGCTCCGGACCCTGCCGGAATCGCCCTATCGGGACGCGCTCGAGGAATTGGCGGATTTCTGCGTCAGCCGCGCCTATTAGGCCCGGCGCCGCTCCCACAGCCACAGGCCGGATCCCGCTGCGCCGAGCGCGATGAGCGCGACCAGCTGCTGCACCGGAAATGCATCCGCCGGGTCTCCGGTTGCAACCGGGCTGAACAGCGCCAGCACACCCGCAACAGCGCACAGCAACGTCATCCCCCACCAGAGCGCCGCGACCGCAATGTGCCGCCAGCCCCGCGCCACCAGTCTCTGATACGCGTGGTCGGTATGGGCCTGCATCAGGTTGCGGCCCTTCAGGCTGCGCCAGGCCAGCGTCAGCAGCACGTCGACAAGGATCGGCAGGGACAGGGTCAGGCCCAGCAGGGCGACGCGCAGCCCGTCCATGCTGGCCGAGACATGATAGACCGCCAGCAGGCCGAACAGGCCGCCGGCGCCGAGCGATCCGCAATCGCCTGCATAGAGTACGCCGCGTACATTCCAGGCCAGGAATCCCAGCACGGCCCCGAACATGGCAAACTGCGCCACGATCGCATATTCGCCGAACAGGTCCGGCGCGCAGGTGCCGAAGCACAGCATCATGATGGCATAGGCCGGAAACAATCCGACATGCATGATGCCGAGTGTCCCCAGGGCGAGACCATTCGCACCATCCATGAAGTTCGCGGCATTGGTGATCACGATCAGCCAGCCAAATACCGCCACACCGATCAGCGTCTGGCCGGATGCCAGGAAGGGCGCGGCCGCAAGCGCCGCCCAGAGACAGATCAGGCACAATTTGAAACGGGCTGACAGATCCAGCCAGTCATCGGCCAGCCCGATGAGCCAGGGTGAAACCGCCAGAAACGCCATGAACAGGATCTGGATGGGTTGCGCCTCTGCTATCGCGCCCGGCCCGGACGTCGCGGCAAAGGCCACCAGCGCGATCAGCAGCGCCCCCAGCATGCCCAGCCCGCCGGTGCGCGGGACCGGCGCTTTCTGCTGCTTGCGCCCACCATCCGGGGCGTCCAGCAGCGGCACACGCCGCGCCAGCGCGCACAGCACGAATGAGATCAGCGCCGTCCCCGCGACCAGATAGGACACGCTCATGCGGCGTCTCCGAGCAGGGTCGCCCGAACCCACCAGTCCGGCCGCGCCGCCGCCAGCACGGTCGCCGCCGCCTCGGCGGCATCTCGGCTCTCGAACAGGGCAAAACAGGTCGCGCCCGATCCGCTCATGCGCGCCAGGCGGGCCCCTTCAAGCTGTGCCAGCGTGTCCAGCACAATGGCGATCTCCGGTACAAGCTCGATGGCCGGCACCTGCAGATCATTGCCCTGTCCCTGCAACCAGTTGATCAGGTCTGAAACGTTTTGAAACGGGGGCAGCGCCTCCAGCGCGCCAAATTCCTGCCCCCCGCCCGCGGCATCAAAGGCCCGGAACACCGGCCCGGTCGGGCAATCGAGCCCCGGATTGACCAGCACGGCCGGCAGCGCTGGCAGGCCGGTCTGAACGCGCACGCGCTCCCCCTCGCCCTGCATCAGGGCCGCCCGCCCCTCCAGCGCCACCGGAACATCGCCGCCCAGCGGCACGGCCACGCAGCGCACAACGTCCGGGTCCAGCGCCCATAATTTCTGCAGCAATCTCAAGGCAGCACCGGCATCCGCCGACCCGCCGCCAATTCCGGCGGCAACCGGCAAATGCTTGTCCAGCGTCAACGCCGCGCCCCGTGCCTGTCCCGCCGCCGCGCACAGCGCCCGGGCGGCCTGCATCACCAGATTGTCGTCCGCCGCCTCCAGCCCGGCCGCACGCGGACCGGAAATCTTGAGGCTCAGCTGGTCAGACGGCTCCGCCGAAACGCGGTCTGCCGCTTCCGGCCCGGCAAAGACAACGAGCGAATCGAGCGGGTGCCGGCCATTCTCCTGGACGGGGCCCACATGCAGGAAGAGATTGACCTTGGCAGGTGCGAGAGCCATCGGCATGTCAGGTTCCAGCCCTGTCTAGGGGCGTCCGGGCGGCGGCAGGGCTGCCGCCGCATCAGATTCCGCCTGCTTGATCGCCGGCAGCAACGGCCCGGCAACCAGCTTGGCCTCGATCCGGTCGCGCTCGCCATCGGCCGGGTCCAGCGTCAGGGACCGGCGCCACTGGAACCGCGCTTCCAGCTTCCGGCCGGTCTGCCAATAGGCATCCCCGAGATGGTCATTCACAACCGGGTCGCCCGGTTCCAGTTCCACAGCGCGCTCCAGCAGTGTTGTGGCCATGTCGTAATTGCCAAGCCGGTAATGGGCCCATCCCAGGCTGTCGATGATATGGCCGGCCTCGGGGGCCTGCTCTGCCGCGCGCTGGATCATCGTCATGGCGTGATCCAGATTTTCGCCGCGGTCGACATAGGAATAGCCGAGATAGTTCAACAGCGAGGCATCGTCCGGCTGCAGCGCCAAGGCATGCAGCAGGTCCTGCTCGGCCCCCTGCCAGTCCCCCATCGCCTCGCGGGAGGCGCCGCGCGCATAGAACAGCCGCCAGTCCTCGCGGCCTCTCACCGTGTCTTCTTCAATGGTCTGGCTCAACAGCGCGTCGGCCTCGGCCTGACGGCCAATAGTCCGGTAGAGTTCCGCGACCTGGATCTTCAAGCCGCGGTCCGGTGCGTGCTGCAACGCTTCAGCCGCCACGGCCAGCGCTGACTGGTTGCGGCCGCTGCGCTGCAGGGCCCATGCGATCTGGCCGCGCGAAGTGGCATAGAATGCAGATTCTTCCGGGACACGCGCAAGCACAGCGATCGCTTCTTCCCAGCGTTCCGCATTCGCCAGCGATTGCGCCCAGAGGGAGCGGGCGACGTGCAGGTCCCTGTCCAGGGCGAGGGCGAGCACAAAATACACGGCCGACACATCGTCATCGGTCTGGCTCATCAGGGCCGCCGCCGGAACATAGACGGCCAGCGCCGCCCCTTCATCCGGACTGAGCCGGCGGACCTTGATCCGGTCCCCGGCCCGGATCGCCTGACCCAGCCGGGCGATGGCCGCGTTATGGCCAACCTCCCGCTCGAACGTGTCGATCATATCGAGCGCGTCTTCGTGCGCGCCGCGTGATGCGAGCAATTGCGCATGGGCTTCAACGCCCACAGCCAGCCGGGCACCGGACGACCACAGGGATTGAAACACGGCCAAAGCCGCCTCGTCATGACCCGCGGACATCTCGATCAGCCCCATCATGTACAGCGTGGCGCTGTCGAGCCGCGGATCGCCGGTCAGGCCGGATTCGAGATAGCGAATGGCCGCATCGGTTCCCTGGGCCTCGACGACACGCCAGGCCGACAATCCCCGCGCGATCATCCGGTTGAAAGGGCCGAAACGGGTTTGCTCAAGGAATTGCCGCGCTTCCGCGTCGCGCCCCTCGCGTTGCGCGTCCACGGCAAGCGTCAGGCGGACCAGAGCCGCTTCACTGCCCAGCGCATGTGCGCGTTCGGCAAGCCGCACGCCCTCACGATAGTCTCCGGACAGGAGCGCCGCAAACAGGGCCCGGTCGGCAATGCCGGATTTCTCCGGCGCGGAATCAATTGCCAGGGCATAGTGTTCCGCCGCCATTTGCGGATCGTTTGTCATTGCCGCGAAACGGGCAATCAGGAAGTCCGAATAGGCCTCCGCCTCCGAAGGCCTGCCATTGTCGATGAGCGAGGAATCAAAAGGGCGCAGCGCGCCCGTTCCGGCACAGGATGACGATATCGCAAGCAGCGACGACAGGGCGATGATACGCAGGAACAACATGCGGTCCAACTTCTCAGCATCGGCCCCTGGCCGCAAGGGGATTCACCCGTTCTCTCCATGCCCGGCAAGCAGTATGTCCTGCTGGTCGAAGAAGCGGTCGATGCCCCGTTTCACCGAATTCATCGCCTTGCGGATGCCCGCATTCGACTGCAGTCGCCGAGCATCGGACGCGTTGGTGAGAAACCCCATTTCGAGCAGGACGGCCGGAACATCCGGTGCCAGCAACACGTAAAAGCCCGCCTCGCGATGTGTATTGCGCAGCACCGGCCCGGATTTCTCCAGTTCCGGCAACAGTATTTCCGCAAACTCGGACGAGCGGGTCTTGGTCTCACGCTTGACGAGGTCTTCCAGAATGGAGCTGACATGTTCGGGCGCGCCATCTTCCAGCGGAATGCGCCAATTGTTGCGGTTCGCTTCCTTGTCGATCCGGCGCTCTCCGCTGGCGCTGATCGTGTACACCGACGCGCCCGCCACATCCGGCTTGCCCGCAGCGTCCGCATGCAGCGAGATAAAGAGGTCCGCGCCCCAGTCGCGCGCCTTGTTGACCCGGTCCTCCAGCTCCACAAACACATCCGTGTCGCGGGTCAGCCGCACCGAATAGCGATCATCCGCCTCAAGCGCCTTCTTAAGCTCGAGGGCCGCCCTCAACGTGATGTCCTTTTCCCGCCCTCCGGTAACGGCCAGCGCGCCGGGATCCTTGCCGCCATGCCCGGCATCAATCACGACCGTATAGGTCTGCCCGGCCATGCGCCGGGAGGATGGCAGGGGCGCCTCAGGCCGCAGCGAGGCCAGTTCGACCGCCAGTTCCTCCTTCCGAAGGTCTGACTGATAAGTGGCGAGCTTGCGCATGTCGCGCCGGGCCACGCTGCTGAAACGGGCGGCGGAAACCGCCTGAAGATCAATGATGACACGATGGGCGGGCTCATTCCCCGCCGGCGGCAGGGCCAGAACCCGTGCCACCATGAGTGGCCGCTCCAGCGCAAAGCTGAGCACGCCTTCAGACAGCGCCCAGGTGGCAACGCCGCCGCTGCCATCGCCTGCGGCCGGCGTGACCTGGCCCCTGATCGGCAGGATCAGGCTGCGCGCCTCGCCTGATTCGGCCAGGAAGGCGCGTCCCTCCTGCGCGGAGTCGGCCCAGACGGTAATCCGCGTCGGCTCGCCATTGCCGACGACTTGCACACGATGAATGTCTGCGGCGGCCGCCAAAACGCAGGCCAGACCGGCAATCACAAGGGAAACAAGGCGTAGAAGAGGCATCAGTCCGACACGGTTTCCGGGTTCGAAGAGCCTCCCTAGCAGAATCTTTATTAACCCAGCATTGACCAAAGGACACGTATTACACAGCTCGTGCGCCCATTTTGGTCTTTTCTTGGCCGTCAAAATTGGGCAGTATTATCTGGTAGTTGCCAATCAGGCCTACTGAGCAAGTTTCCCAACGTCGCGACAGCGATCCCGGCTTTACCGAAAAGGCAAGCGGGCGCCGCGCTCCGGAAAGCAGAGAAGATGTACGCGGGTGCAGTAGTCAAAACCGATATGCCTGTATTGCCCTTGGGGCAATCGGGTCGGCGTGACCGCACCCTCCCCCTTAATATTCAGACCGGCCTTGCGGCTGGCCTTCGGTGCGCTGGCGCATCCGGGGCTGCTGCGCCGGCTCAAAAGGTTCCTTTACATGAGCAAACTCATGCTAATCGACGCCTCGCACACGGAAGAGACCCGTGTCGCGATCGTCAACAATGGCCAGGTGGACGACTTTGACTTCGAAACCACTGGAAATGAACAACTTCGCGGAAATATCTATCTAGCAAAAGTCACACGCGTCGAGCCGTCCCTTCAGGCGGCCTTCGTGGAATATGGCGGCAATCGCCATGGCTTTCTCGCCTTCAGCGAGATCCACCCGGACTATTACCAGCTGCCCGCGGAAGACCGCGAGGCCTTGCTGCGCGAGGCCGCAGAAGAAGCGGCCGCACAGATCGAGGATGATGACGAGGACGACGAGGATCGCGCCTCTGATGAAGCCGACGATCTCGACAATGACGCCTCTGACGAAGAAACTTCGGATGACGGGGCAGATGACTCCGAGGAGTCCGGCGACGAGACCGAAGCGAAAGCCGAGTCTGCACCCCGCCGGAAAAAGGCGAGCCGCGCCTCGATCTCCAAGCGTTACAAGATCCAGGAAGTGATCCGGCGCCGCCAGGTCATGCTGGTGCAGGTCGTGAAGGAAGAGCGCGGCAACAAGGGCGCTGCCCTGACCACCTATTTGTCCCTCGCGGGTCGGTATTCGGTGCTCATGCCGAACACGCCGCGCGGAGGCGGGATTTCCCGCAAGATCGTGAATGGTGCCGACCGCAAGCGCCTGAAGTCGATCGTGTCTGAACTGGACGTGCCGGAAGGCATGGGCCTGATCGTGCGTACGGCCGGGGCCAAACGGACCAAGGCCGAGATCAAGCGCGACTATGAATATCTCTCGAAACTCTGGGAAACCATTGTCGAGAAAACACTCAATTCCGAGGCCCCGACCCTGATCAATGCCGAAGGCGGTTTGGTCCACCGGGCCATGCGGGACATGTTCGACAAGGAGATCGAGGAAGTCCTCGTCCAGGGCGAAGACGCCTATCGTGAAGCCAAGGACCTGGCCAAGCTCATCATGCCGAGCCAGTCCAAGAAGGTTCAGCAGTGGAAGGAAGAGGATCCGCTGTTCGTGGCCGAAGCCGTCGAGCAGCAGCTGGATTCGATCTATTCCCCCACCGTGCAACTGAAGTCGGGTGGCTATCTGGTCATCAACCAGACCGAAGCCCTCGTCGCCATTGACGTGAACTCGGGCAAGGCCACACGCGAACGCAATATCGAGCAGACTGCCCTGCGCACCAATCTGGAAGCGGCTGAGGAAGCCTGTCGCCAGATGCGCCTGCGGGATCTGGCCGGACTGATCGTCATCGACTTCATCGACATGGACGAGAACAAGAACAATCGGGCTGTCGAGAAAAAGCTCAAGGAACACCTGAAAGTGGACCGGGCCCGGGTCCAGCATGGCCGTATCTCGCAATTCGGACTGATGGAAATTTCCCGCCAGCGCCGCCGCCAGGGCGTGTTGCAGGCAACCTCCGATCCGTGTGAGGCCTGTAACGGCACCGGCCGGCGCCGGTCGATCCCGTCGGCCGCGTTGCAACTGATCCGCGCAATCGAGGCACGCTCCTCCATGGGCGGCCTGAAGGCCATTTCAGTCAAGGCGCCGACTGATGTCGCGCTCTACCTGTTGAACAACAAGCGCGAAGCCCTGATCGAGGTCGAGCGCAAGGCCGGTTTCGCGGTCTCGATCCATTCCTCGGAAGACATGCTCCCGGGCGATTTCGTGATCGATGCAGAGCGAGACCCGAACAGCAAGCCAAAGAAACGCAAGCCCCCGCGCTCGCTCGCCAAGCCGACCAAACAGGTCGTCAGCGAGGATGACGAGGTCGATGAGGAGACCGCCGAAACCACATCTGAACAGGATGAGGACTCTTCCGGCGGTCGCCGCAAGCGCCGTCGTCGCAGAGGGGGACGCGGCCGGAAGCAGGATGCCGCCGAAACGCAGGGCGACGAGGCCCAGGCAGATGCCGACGAGCCCTCCGATGACGAAGACGACAGCGGAGAGGCCACTGCCGATTCCGGAGACGGTGACTCAGAGGATGGCGCGCCTCGCAAGCGCCGCCGCCGGGGCCGTCGCGGAGGCCGCCGGCGGCGCCGGTCTTCCGAAAACCGCACCGAGGCAGGCGACGAAGCGCCCACCGATGGCGGCGCCTATCTGGACGGCCTCGCTGCGAGCGCTGCGGAAATGCTGGACGATTTTCCGCCGAGCGAAGCGAAAGTGAGCGAACCGGAACCTCACACCGCGCAAGATGCGGTGACAGACGAGGCATCTGCTGACAGCCCCGACTCGGCCGATACGCCCGAAGCGCAGGCAGACACCGTGGCGGAAGACTCGCCCGCAGACGCCAGCGCCGAGGAGAAGCCGGCCAAACCGAAGCGGACCCGCCGGTCCCGCGCGAAAAAGAAGGATACGGGCGAGACCACTGAATCGGCGGAGACGACCGAGGCAGACGCGCCATCCGAAGCGGAGGGTGCACCGGAGGCAGACAGTTCGCCTGCAAAGGAAACCGCACCGGAACCTGTCTCTGAAACCCCGGCTGAGCCGGACCCGGCGCCTGAACCCGAAGCCGAACCGGCAATGGCCGAATCAGAACCCGCCAAGGCAGAGCCCGCGAAAGAGGCGGCCCCCGCCAAGAAGCCGGGCCCGAAACGCACCGGCTGGTGGTCCCGCGCAAAGCGCTAGGCTAGTCATTGAACCACATAGAAAAGGCCGGAGCAGACATGCTCCGGCCTTTATTGCGTTCACGCCAAAAAATTCGTTACGCGCTGCACCCTTTGTCATCGTAGATGCCCATCAGATGGGTGCGACGCTTTTCTACCAAATCCTGTGCCTTGTCGGCATCCATGTAATTCCCGACCGCCGCAGGCCAGAACAGAACGACCGCCGCCACATTGGCGGTGTTGACGCCTTTATTGTCGTCGGCTTCGTTCATCACTTCATCCAGATTGACGAACTCTCTTTCGAGTTCTGCGCAAGACAGCTTCTGGTCTCCTGGCTGCACCGTGCTGACTTTTGTCGTCGACGTGCACGCGGCTGCTGCAAACAAAGCTACGCCGCATCCTGCGAGCAGGATTTTTCTCATGGAATTTCCCCCTTGGTTTCCCCGCGATCAGGATTGATCGCGAAGGAGATATTTCCCGCTTCGGTTGCCAAGGTCAACAAATAAAAAGACCGGTCTCGAAATAATCGAGACCGGTCCTCTCAATATTCGTCCAAACGACGAAAATGTTTGGCGATTGGCCTTTACGCCGCCGCTTTCTCTGCTTTTCCGGCTGGCGGGAAGCGATCGTAGAAGCCTTCGCCTTTCTCGGCCATGTCGCGCAGCAGGGCTGGCGGCTCGAACCGCTCGCCATATTTCGCGGCAAGACGGTCCGCTTCGGCGACGAACTCCTTGATGCCCCAGACGAGGTCGACATAGGAACAGCAGCCGCCGGTATAGGGCGCGAAGCCCCAGGCGAGGATCGAGCCAATATCCGCATCGCGCGCATCTGTGATGACGCCTTCCTCGAAGCAACGGGCCACTTCGATGGCCTGACGGACGAGGAAACGGTTCTTCAGATGCTGCTTCAGGTCCGGCGGGCATTCGTCCACCTTCACCTCAAGACGGCTGTTCAGGTCGGGCCAGAGACGTTCCGGCTTGCCCTTCTCATTATAGTCGTAGAAGCCCTTGCCAGCCTTGCGCCCGACGCGCTCCTGATCCTCGACCAGCCATGCCAGGAATTGCGTACGGTCATCAGACTGCAGGTCGATACCCGCTGCTTCGGCCGTGGCGCGAGTCACTTTCAACGCCGTGTCGAGGCCAACGGAGTCGGACACCTCCAATGGGCCCATCGGCATGCCGGACTGGCGTCCGACATTCTCGATGATCGCCGGCTTGATGCCTTCCGACAGCATTTCCATGCCTTCGCGTGTATAGGTGCCGAAGCAACGGGACGTGTAGAAGCCGCGGCTGTCATTGACGGCGATCGGCGTCTTGCGAATGGCCAGGACATAGTCAACGGCCTTGGCGAGCGTGGCTTCGCTGGTCTTCTCACCGCTGATGATTTCGACAAGCCCCATACGCTCGACCGGCGAGAAGAAGTGAATGCCGATGAAGTTTTCCGGACGCTGGGACGCCTCGGCGAGGCCCGTGATCGGCAGCGTCGACGTGTTGGAACCGAAGACGGCGTCCTCGTCCAGAACGTCTTCGGCCATCTTGGTGATCTTGGCCTTCAGTTCGACATTCTCGAACACGGCCTCAATGACCAGGTCGGCTCCCTTGACGTCGTCATAATTGTCGGTCGTGGTGATCAGGTCGAGCAGCGCGTCGCCCTTCTCCTTGGTGGACTTGCCTCGCGAAACGGCCTTCTCGACGAGACGGCGGGAATAGTCCTTGCCCTTCTCGGCGTTCTCTTTCGAGACATCAACCAGTACCGTCGGAATGCCGGCCTTGGCCTGCACATAGGCGATCCCTGCCCCCATCAGGCCGGCGCCGATCACGGCGATCTTCTTGAACTCCGTCTTCGGATAACCTGCCGGACGGTTGCCGCCCTTGGACAGTTCCTGCATCGACAGGAACAGCGACCGGATCATGGCTTTCGCCTCCGGGCGTTGCTGCGTGTTGATGAAGTAGCGCGTCTCGATCCGCAGGCCGGCATCAATCGGTACCTGAATGCCTTCATAGATGCAGGACAGGATGTTCTTCTGGGCGGGATAATTGCCATAGGTCTTGGCCATCAGCATGGCATTGGACATGGTCGCAACCTGCCCGGCGCCCGGATGACGGTGGACGACGCCGCCGGGGACCTTGAAGCCTTTCTCATCCCACGGGGCCTTGGCATTCGGGTTCGCCTTGACCCAGGCTTTCGCCTTGTCGACGGTTTCCGCAGAGGGAGCAAGCTCCTGCACCACGCCCATGGCGAGCGCCTTCTCCGCATTGAAGCTTTCGCCCTGAAGGATCAGCGGCAGCGCCGCCTGAACGCCGACAAGACGCGGCAGGCGCTGTGTGCCACCTGCGCCCGGCAGAAGGCCGATCTTGGCTTCCGGCAGGCCAAACTGCAGCTTTGGATTGTCGTTCGCCGCAACGCGGTAATGACAGGCCAGCGCCACTTCGAGGCCACCGCCAAGCGCCAGGCCGTTCAGCGCGACCGCCACCGGCTTGCCGCACGTCTCCAGCTCACGCAGCGTCTTGTTGAGCGAGAAGCCGCGCTCGAACTGTGCCTTCTTCAGCTCTGCCTCGGACATGTCCGAGGCACTTTTGCCGCCGCCCGCGCTTTCATTCATCTCGCCCAGATCCGCCCCTGCGCAGAAGCCGCTGGGTTTGCCCGAAGACAGGACCAGGCCCTTGATGGAATCGTTGGTGGCAACTTCCTTGGAGATGGCGATGATGTCGGCGACGGCTTTCGCCGTCAGCGTGTTCATGCTGCGGCCCGGCACGTCGAAACTTGCGTGCGCAATGCCGTCGCTGTCGACGTCCCAACCGAATGTTTCGAGTTTCATGATTGTCTCCTTGAACAGGTAAATCTTGTCAGAGTGCAGGCGCCTCGTTCGAGGCACCCGCGGTGTGAGTTTCCGAATTTGTGATCCCCAGACGGATGATCATAACTTTTTGCCAGACTTTTTGAGACAGCGATGCCGTCAGGTCCTCGATTTCGTTGACAGTGTCGGCCACAGCAGAGTCATTGAGCGTCTGCACATACAATGCGGCCAACTTCCCCGTCAGCGACAGCATCTCTGCACAATAGTCGAGGTACCGAATGAGTTGAAACACAGTCAAATCCCGCTCTGGCGAGGATTTCGTGCGCTGATAGAGATTGAGCGGCGACACTGGATCCTTCGTCAACTGATGCATGTCAATCACGTGGGCGATGGAGCGAAGCTGGTGCAGTCCTTTCAAGGCCTGCTCCCGCTTGATACGCGTCTCTAGGTTCAACAGAAACCAAACGCCCGCACTCACGAGCAGTGTGATATTGACGATCGCCTCAACACCTTCAAAGCTGTAGATCTCACCCGGATTATTGGTCAGCAGGCGCACTTTCTGGAAAATTCCCCAGCCAATCATCACCAAGCCCGCGGCCAGCACAAGGCCAACCAGCGTACGAAGGCGCACATGCGGGTGGGAAATTTCCTGAAGGTTCGCCTGTTGCTGTCTCGAAATCTGCAAAAGCTCGGCGCACACATTTGATATCCCCCGATCAGGAAAGCGTTCGGTTACCCTCGCTTGCAAGCGCGAGAGCGTGTCCGAAATCTTCTCATGATCGAGCTGGGTGTAAGGCATGCGCCGGCTCCTGGGGCTTTGCTAGACCCGTTCGATGATCGTGGCGGTGCCCATGCCGGCGCCGACACACAGCGTGACAAGGGCCGTTTCCTTGCCGGAGCGTTCCAACTCGTCGACCATCGTGCCGAGGATCATGCCGCCGGTCGCGCCGAGCGGGTGGCCCATCGCAATGGCGCCGCCATTCACGTTCATCTTCTCGTGCGGGATATTGAGGTTCTGCATCATCAGCAGAACGACCGATGCAAAGGCTTCGTTCAGCTCGTACAGGTCGATGTCACCAACTTCCATGCCGGCCTTCTTCAGCACCTTCTGGGTCACATAGGTCGGTCCGGTCAGCATGATGCCCGGCTCGGAACCGATGGAGGCCATGGCGCGAACGCGAGCACGTGGCTTCAGGCCAAGCGCCTCGCCCATTTCCTTCGATCCGAACAGCACTGCCGAGGCCCCATCCACGATGCCGGATGAGTTGCCGGCATGGTGCACATGGTTGATGGCTTCCAGTTCCGGGTAACGCTGCTTGATGACTTCATCGAAGCCCATGGCGCCCATTCCAGCGAAGGACGGGTTCAACGCAGCGAGCGACTGCATGTCCGCATCCGGGCGCATATGCTCGTCATGATCCAGTTGGACGCCGCCCATCTGGTCCTTCACCGGAACGATGGACTTGGCAAAGCGGCCTTCCTTCCAGGCGGTCGCTGCGCGCTTCTGGCTCTCGACCGCAAAGGCGTCCACATCATCGCGCGAAAAGCCATATTTGGTGGCAATCGTGTCAGCGCCGATGCCTTGCGGTGCGAAGTATGTCTTCAGCGCAACTTGCGGGTCGGAAGACCACGCGCCGCCGGACGCGCCCATGGGCACGCGGCTCATGCTCTCGACACCACCGCCAATGGCCATGTCGGCTTCTCCGGTCATCACCTTTGCGGCGGCCATGTTGCAGGCTTCCAGGCCAGAGGCGCAGAAACGGTCGATCTGCACGCCGGCTGTCGTTTCGGCATATTCGGCATTGAGAACGGCAACGCGGGCGATGTCCGCGCCCTGCTCGCCCACCGGGCTGACGCAGCCAAGTACGACATCGTCGACCTTGGACGTGTCCAACTCGTTCCGGTCACGGATGGCCTGGAGAACTTGCGTTGCGAGGCTGAGCGAGGTGATCTCGTGCAGCGATCCGCTTTTCTTGCCTTTGCCGCGGGGCGTACGCACCGCATCGTAGATATAGGCTTCAGTCATTGGAGAGGCTCCTTCTAAAACGAAAAATCATGTTGCCGGTTTCAAGACCGGATTGAGCGTGAGGCTCGCGGTGGAGCGGGCCGCTTCCTTGCCGCGAGAATCGAACAGTTCAGCTTCCGCAAACAGCATCGCGCGACCGACATTTCTCAAGCGCGCTGTCACCTCGATCACGCCCTTGCGGACCGGGCGCAGGAAATGAGTATGCAGATCAACCGTCGACGGCAGCTTTGTCTTCCCCGCCTTCATTCCGGCGAGCATGCCGATTGTATCATCCATCATGGCCACGAGATAGCCGCCCTGAATGACGCCGGCGGGGTTGCAGAACTCCGGACGGCCCTCGAAGCGCACCCGCGTCGTCAATGCCGTCATGTCCAGCGCGAGGAGTTCAAAACCGAGCGAGGTTGACGACGGGCTCGGCGTCGGAAAAACGTCGCGGATGAGATCGCGGTCAGGCATGCCCACCCTCTTTACGCGCAAGGATCTCGCGAAGTCTGCACTCAGGATCCTTGTCTCGGGAGACTATTTCGATTTCCGCGTCGGTCAGTCCGGCGGCGCGCAGCTTCTTGATCGACGACATGTAGACCCGATACGACACAAGCATCACCACACCGAACACGAGTGCAATTCCCGCAAGGCTCAAATGTATGGGCAGTCCGGCAATCCTGGATTCCGAAAACGGCTGAACAACAGACAGGCCGAGGTTCACGGCAATTACCGCAACCGCAAGTCCCAACCATGTCAATCCGTTCTTCATCACCCTTCCTGTCTACGCCTGGCCTGACCGATCCACTACAATGTCCGCGCAATCAGCATTTTCATGACTTCGTTTGCGCCGCCATAAATGCGCTGGACACGCGCGTCCGCATACATCTGCGCGATCGGGTACTCATCCATATAACCAAAGCCGCCATGAAGCTGCAGGCATTCATCGATGATCTTGCATTGCAAATCCGAAATCCAGTATTTCGACATGGACGCCGTGGATGCATCCAGCTCCTCTTTCAGCAGGCGCTCCGTACAGTGATCGGCAAAGACCTTTGCTACGGTTGCCTCGGTCTTGCATTCCGCCAGTTTGAACTGGGTGTTCTGAAAGTCGAAAATGGTCTGGCCGAACGCCTTGCGTCCCTTGACGTATTCCACGGTCTCGTGGATCGCGCGTTCGATCATGCCGACGCCCTGAAGGCCGATGATATGACGCTCCTGCGGCAACTTCTGCATCAGCTGGATGAAGCCCTTGCCCTCCACTTCGCCCAAAAGGTTGGACGCCGGGACGCGCACATCGTCAAAGAACAACTCAGACGTGTCTGCCGCATGCTGGCCGACCTTTTCCAGGTTCCGGCCACGGCGGAAACCTTCCACCTTGTCAGTCTCGACCGCGATGATGGATATCCCCTTGGCGCCTTGTGTCGGGTCGGTCTTCACACACAGCAGGATGAGGTTTGCTGTCTGACCGTTCGAAATGAAGGTTTTGGATCCATTGATGACATAGTCGTCACCGTCGCGCTTGGCCGTGGTTTTCATGCCTTGCAGGTCAGAACCTGCGCCCGGCTCGGTCATGGCAATGGCGGTAACCAGATCGCCGGAACAGATGCCCGGCAGCCAGCGGCGCTTTTGCTCCTCGGTGCCATAGGACACGACATAGGGCGCGATGATCGCATTGTGCAGCGTGATGCCAAATCCGTCGACGCCCTTCCACTGCTGCTGTTCGATGATGATGGCTTCGTGCCGGAAATCTCCGCCGGCTCCGCCGTACTCTTCCGGGACAGACGCGCCCAGCAGGCCCATTTCGCCGGCTTTCTTCCAGACCTCCATCGGGACGATTCCGTCCTTGCGCCATTGCGGAACATGCGGCACGCATTCCTTCTCGAAGAACTGGCCGACGGCATCCGAGAAAATCTCGAGCTCTTCGTCCTGGCGCCAAGCTGCCTTCGGGACGTCTAGGGGGCTGGCCTGCATTCTGTTCCTCCACTTCTCACGCGAACTCTGGTTGCCGCTTACGTTCACGTAAACATGTAACGACGCCTGAACAGGATTCCCAGCCCTCTCCCAACGTCAAAACCGCGAGAATTGCATGAATTTTTTGTGTGACCGCGCGCAAGGCCCAGTACGGGGCCTCGCGCGCTGTCCAGATATGTCTGGCGCCTAGAACGCCTCGGCTGGCAACGCCATCATCGTCTTGGCCCCGGTCTTCACCTTTGCCAGATGCGCCGCGCCATCCGGCACCATCCGGTCGAGGAAATAGTGGCCCGTTGCCAGCTTTTCTTCATAATAGGGATCGCCTTCTGCCTTCTTGTCCAGCGCGATCTTCGCCATCTTGGCCCACATCAGTGCCAGCCCCGTCAGGCCAAAGAGATGCAGGTAATCATGGCTGGAAGCGCCGGCATTGTTGAAATCGGTCATGCCGTTCTGCATCAGCCAGGTCGTGGCCTCCTGCAATTGCCCCTTCAAGGTTGTGAGCCCTTCGGCAAAGGGCGTCAGGTCCGCATCGCCTTCAATTGAACTGACGAACTCGTCCACTTCCGCGAAGAAGCTGAACACTGCGCGCCCGCCATTTGCCGCCAGCTTGCGGCCCACAAGGTCCAGCGCCTGAACGCCATTCGTTCCCTCATAGATCAGCGTGATCCGGCAATCGCGGACAAACTGCTCAAGACCCCACTCCTGCGTGAAGCCCGAACCGCCATGCAGCTGAAGGGCCTGATTGGCTTTCTCAAAGCCCATATGGGTCAGATAGGCCTTGATGACCGGCGTCAGCAGAGCCATGTAATCGCCCGCCTTTTCGCGCACTTTCTCGTCCGGAGACTTGTGCTGCAGGTCACCCTGGAAAGCCGTCCAGTAGGTCAGCGCCCGGGCGCCTTCGATGAAGGCCTTCTGGTCCATCAGCATACGGCGCACATCCGGATGCACGATGATCGGGTCGGCAGGCTTGTCCGGCGCCTTGGGGCCCGTCAGGGACCGGCCCTGCAGGCGGTCCTTCGCGAAATCCACTGCGTTCTGATAGGCAATCGAGGCCTGCGCGAGCCCCTGCAGGCCAACGCCGAGACGCGCTTCGTTCATCATCACGAACATGGTGCGCATGCCCTTGTGCTCTTCACCGACCAGCCAGCCGGTCGCACCGTCATAATTCATGACGCAGGTCGCATTGCCGTGAATGCCCATCTTCTCTTCCAGGCCGCCACAGGAGCAGGCATTGCGCTCGCCCAAAGTGCCATCCTCATTGACGAGGAATTTCGGTACAACGAACAGTGAGACGCCCTTGATTCCGTCCGGCGCCCCCTCGATCCGGGCCAGAACCAGGTGAATGATATTCTCGGTGAGATCCTGCTCGCCACCGGAAATCCAGATCTTCTGGCCGGTGATCTTGTAGGAACCATCCCCCTGGGGCACGGCCTTCGTCTTCATCAGGCCGAGATCGGTGCCGCAATGCGGCTCGGTCAAATTCATCGTGCCAGCCCATTCGGCTGAGGCCATTTTCGGACCGTACTTGGCCTTCAGCTCTTCCGAGCCCCCAGCCATCAGCGCCTGAAAAGCGCCATGTGTCAGGCCTGGATACATGCCGAAGGCCATGTTGGCGGAGGAGACCATCTCGGTCCACGCAATGTTGACGACGTGCGGCAGCCCCTGGCCGCCCATTTCCGGCTGGGCCGACAAAAGCGGCCAGCCATTCTCGACCAACTGCTTGTAGGCTTCCGGAAAGCCGTCCGGCGTCTTCACGCTGGCATCATCATGGCGAACGCATCCCTGCTTGTCGCCGACCGTGTTCAAGGGGAACAGGACTTCCTTTGCAAACTTGCCGCCTTCGTCGAGAATGGCATTGACGAGGTCCGGCGTGGCCTCCTCGAAACCCGGCAGGTTCGAATAATTCTGGATTTGCAGCAGGTCCTGCAGGATGAATTGCATGTCGCGGATTGGCGCGTCGTAGCGGGGCATGGTGTGCTTCCTGTCAAATAGTATTCGGCGACGGGCCGATGTGGCCACAATCGCCGGAATGAAAACACCCCACCAAACGGAAGCCTGGCGGGGCGGGACAAATCATGATGACGCTCAGACTTCGTCGAGCTGTCGGCGGGCAATCTCGTCATACGCCGCCAGCTGTCGCTTATTTTCGTCAGACGGGCCGGTATTGGCGATCTGCGTTTCCAGCCAGGCAATGCCCTTGCGCAATTCGGTCAGGGCCGTGTCGATATCACCGCGTTGGATTTCCAGCTCCTTCACCTGCTTGCGAAACTTTTCGAGCGACATGCGCATTTGCGCCCGCTGCCCGTCATCCAGAACATACAGGTCAAGGATTTCCCGGATATCCGCCAAAGGCAGGCCGAGTCGCTTCAGCCGGACGATGATCGTCAGTCGCGCCCGATCCCGGTTCGAGTAGACGCGGGTCATACCGTCCCGGGCCGGGTGCAGCATGTCCTTGTCCTCGTAGAATCGCAGCGCGCGTGGCGTCACGCCGAACTCGCGAGCAAGCTCGGAAATTGTGTAGGTGCGGGAGTCCGCAGCGGAAATCTTGGAGAGCTTGTTGGTCATCATGCGACAAATCTAGATCACGGCTTACGCGAACGTCAACGTAAACTTTTTCCGAGAGCGGTTTTCCCCCTCTGCAAAAGGGGCAGAGTTACCGGATTTACCGGTTTTCTTTACCTTTAACCTGCCCTTAATCCGGCACCTGTCATCACCGATGCTGAAAGTGAAGGAATCCGCCCGCGCAGTTAATGATTGCCGGGCAAGCCAGCGTGCTAGGAGAGCGATGATGAGCCAGACGGGGCCCTGGAGCGTCAAGGGGATTGACCAACGCGCGCGTGATGCTGCGCGCGAGGCAGCACATGCTGAAGGCATTACGCTCGGCGAATATCTCAACCGCCTGCTGATGTCTGTTGAACCGCCGCGCCCCAATGAAGTGGCCTATCCGTTCGAGAATCGCCGCCCGGCACCGAACGCCGCCAATGACACGCTCGACAAGCTCACGCGCCGCATCGAAGCCACCGAGGCGCGTTCAACGCTCGCGATCACGGGCATGGACCATACGATCCTCGGACTGGTCGCGCGACTGGAAGACGCCGAGGACAATGCTTCTGCTGTGGCCGGCCGGGTCGATGGCCTGATCGAGGAATTGCAGGAAACCTATGCCGCCCTGCAGGACAAGGTGCGCAAGCTCGAAGAA
The DNA here is from genome assembly GCF_017792385.1 of Hyphomonas sp. Classification (NCBI taxonomy): domain Bacteria; kingdom Pseudomonadati; phylum Pseudomonadota; class Alphaproteobacteria; order Hyphomonadales; family Hyphomonadaceae; genus Hyphomonas; species Hyphomonas sp. Next base: position 145,586 of record NZ_CP051230.1, read on the forward strand.
GACGATGGCGCCCGCGAGAACCTCGACGCGCTGAAATCCCTCGAACAGGCGCTCGGCAAACTCGCCAGCCATGTCTTTGAAGAGAACGAACTCGCGCAGAATGAAGTCCAGGCCATCAAGGGCCGCGTCGAGACCGGATTTTCGGAACTGACTGACCGTGTCGAAGGCATGGAAGTGAAAGTCGAGAAGACACTGTCGGACGCTGCGACACGCGTTGAAACTGCCGTGAACGAAGCTGAACTGCGTGCAGAGGGCAAGGCGCGCGATCTCGCCGACCGGCTGTCCGACCTCGAGACCCATGTAAACCTTAAGCTTTCTGCCTCAGACGCCTCCGACGAACGCCTCGCTCGGGTCGAGGCACGCGTCACTGACTCCCTCCAGACGCTCGAAAACACCCTGTCCCAAACCCAGGACCGCCTGAACCGCGCGGAATCCACAACAGACGCCGCCCTTCTGAGCCTCGAATCCACGTTCAACAGTCTCGATGAGAAGATCGACACGCTTTCTAGATCGGTCGAACCGGATCTAGCCAGCAAGCTTCGCGCGGAGTTCGAGGCGCGCTTCGATGAGATCATGGCCAGTGTCCGCAGCACGGTCGACACCACTCGCCACGAACTGGCTGAAGAGATTTCCCGCGCAGCAGCGAATACGAATGAGGGCGCCCTTGAGACCCTCAAGTCGGATCTCGAAGAGGTTCGCGCCCAGGTCTCGACCGGACAAGAGCGTCAAACGAACGACATGGACAAGGTCTCGAGCGAAATCGAACGTATTGGCGGCATGGTCGGCGACCGCATGGAAGCCTTTGGCGAACAGCTCGACGAACGCGTAAACGCCAGCGAGCAGCGCACGGCAGAGGCGATCTCTCAGATTGGCGACCAGGTGGCCTCGGTTGCCGGTCGCCTTCAGGCCCGTCAGGACAAGGCGCTTCAGACGCTGGCCACCGAGATTGACGAGAACCGGAAGCGGGCCGAGGCCAACCTGTCGGACGCCATCAACAACATGTCTGATCGACTGGAGCGGATGCAGACGCAAACGTCAGCGTCCCTGTCACCCGTGCAGAAGGCCATGGCCTCACTGGCTACACGGCTGGAACAGCTTGAGGATTCGATGTCGGCAGGTTCTGCGACGGACCCCGATCCTCTGAGCACGTCGCTGAGTGACGATTTCGTTGCAACGGCCGACTTGATCGACACTTTCGAGAGTGACCCGTCCGACGCCGACTTCCTGATGGACGAAACGGAGTCGTCCTTCGAACCGGGCCTTCCGGAAGCAGACGAAGTTGACGCTGTCGCAGATGAATTCGAGGAAATCGAACTCGCGCCCGAGACACCGGATGAAAACGAAGACCACCCCGTCGACGAGGTATCACGATCGAGTGCCTATACCGAGGACTTCGCCCTTTCTGACGAGGACTTCGACGAAGAAGCCGGTCTCGACGACGCAGAGGACGATTTCTACGAACCCTTCCCGGAAGAAACAGAAACCCTGTCAGCCGAAGAGTCCGATCCGTTCGACGATTTGGGTGTTTATGACGACAGTCACACCGAAGCGCGCGAGTCCGACATCTTCGAGGATGACGAATTCGATCTTGCTGCAAACACGGTCGAGGATCCCGCAGCCTTCTTCGAGCCGGATACAGAAACAGAGAGCGAAGAGGCTCCAGACGCTGATACGGTCGACAGCGACTATATGGACATGGCGCGCAAGGCAGCCATTGCGGCGTCTTCTGGCCGCTCCGCTTCACCCTCTCGCCAGGTCGCAAGCCCTGAGCGCCGTGCAGCGACGGACAAGCCCTTTGGCGGGCGCCTTCCGCTGTATGCTGCTGCCTCGGCTGTCGTGATCACCGGCGCTGCAGTTGGTGGCTATCTCTATCTGCGCGGCAAACAGGACCCGGCCCCCGTGGCAGCCCTGCCAGGCACTGAAATTGTCTCGGCTGCCACCGCCGAAATGCCGGAACCTCAGCAAACCGCCGAGATCGAGGAAGGTATGGATGCCATCCTGTTTGATGAGGATGCCGCGGCCACGACCACAGAAACCGAGATCGAAGACAGCACAACCGCCGCGACTGAAGCCGCTGCCATGGTTGATGCTGTTGACGCCGCGAGCGTCCAGCCGCCGAAACTCGCCGCCGCACAGATCGTGCCGGCGCCCGCTTATGCGCCCATTCCGGAAGTGGCATCGCTCGAAGCGGAATCGGCAGCAGGCAATGCCGTCGCAGAATATCAACTGGCTCAGCAATACCTGGCGGATGGAAACCTCCAGGAAGGCGCTGATCTGATGCGGCGTGCGGCAGAACAGAACCTGCCGATTGCGCAGTACATGCTCTCGAAACTGCACGAGCGCGGTACTGGCGTGCCGAAGGATCTGACTCTGGCACGTGAATGGACCGAAAAGGCCGCGATTGGCGGAAACGTCAAAGCCATGCACGATCTGGCTGTATTCATGGCCGAAGGGGACGGCGGACCGCAGACCTATGCCGGCGCCGTGGAATGGTTCCGCAAGGGCGCAGAATACGGCATCGTGGACAGCCAGTACAATCTGGGCGTGCTCTACGAACAAGGCCTTGGCATCAGCCAGAACAATACCGAAGCCCTGTACTGGTTCATGATCGCCGCACGCAATGGCGACGCCGGCGCACCGGCCAAAGTCATGGAATTGAAAGCCAAGGTGGCACCGGAAGCTGCAGCTCTTGCGCAATCACAATCCGACTCGTGGACACCTTCCCGTGCCAACGGACCAGCAAATGGCCGTTTCGGCCTTCAGGCCTGGGATATGGGGAATCCGGCGCAGGTGATGGCCACCCAGATCGCACTGAAGGAACTGGGGTACGGTATCGATGCGGCTGATGGTGACATGGGCCCGCAAACGGCTGGCGCACTTCGCGAGTTCCAGAAAGTTCATGCCCTGCCGGTCACGGGTACGATCACGCCGGACGTGATCGAAACCCTGAACGCCAAGGTGGCCGGGTAAGGGGTCGCCTGCCTACGGCCGCGAATAGGCACGCGGCCGTTCGGCCTCATCAAGGCTGAGATACCGGTCACGCAAACGCGTCTGGCGCGATTCCAGCGAAGCCTGTTCCCCGCCAATGAGAATGGCCACCGGCGCGGACACGACCTCCAGCGGGTCACCATCCCAGGCCACGACGTCTGCGCGGGCGCCCGGCGCGATCCGGCCATATCCGGTCAGCCCGAATATGTCGGCTGGCGCACTGGTCAATGCAGCCAGCGCATCGTCGAAAGACAAGCCGTTCGCAACCGCGTTGCCAGCCAATTGGGTGGCCAAGCGGGCCTGATGGCTGCCATCGCCAACATTGGCAATCGCAAACTGCACGCCGGCATCGGCCAGGCGGGCTGCATTCTCCGACGTGGCAGCCAGTTGTTCGAACGAAGACGGCAGATTGGAAAAGGCGTTGATGATGACCGGGATCTGCAACTCGGCAAGACGGGGCGCCACGCGCCAGGCTTCATCCGCTCCCACAATGACGATCTTCAGGGACGGATCTTCTTCCGAAAGATCCATGATTGCATTCAGGTCACTGGCCCGGCTGGCCTGAATGACCAGCAATTGCTGGCCACGGGCGGCCGGTGCAAAGGACTGCGCATCGACACGGCTCAGAACGGCCCCTTCATTGTGGGCCAGGTATCGGGCTGGAAAGCCTCTCGCATCGTCCAGCGCGGCGCGCAGTACGGTCATCGCCGACTGGCGGGACCCACCGGCCAGCCCCGCCCCGGCCTCACCCAGCTTGATGAAGGCAAATGCGCGTTCGGAAACTTCGGAGTCCAGATCGCCACTGGCGTCCGCAATGAAGCCCTGGCCTGCAAACAGGGAACTGCCCGTGTTGGGGGCCACGACAAGGCGCGTGAACCCTTCGATCCGCGTGATATCAATGGCCGTGGCGTCCGGATTGAACCCGTCAGCCGCGTTTAACGCAGCCGAGAACGGGGATGTGGCGGCCATCGTGTCATTGGTGGAATCCTCAGCGCCGACTTCGACAAGTCCGGTCCGTGAGAACGCGGCGATGAGGCCGGGGGTGACCCAGGGCGCAGAAATCTCGGTCGCATCATCCGGAACTTCGAGGCTGGCACCGCCCACGGATACGATGCGGTCATCCTCGATCACGATCACACCGTTCTCGATAGTGCCCTGCGCCGTGCCGGTCCAGACGGTCTCGCCGCGCACCACGAACGTTTCGGCAATGGCCGGCGCCGTGGCCAGACTGATGGCGGCCACGCTTGAAATGAGTGAGCGGATCATTTGCGATCTCCTTCGCCAGGCTGGCCGATTTCGAAGTCCATTACGGGATTTGTTTCCGGATGGTCGCGGTCAAACATCAAAGCGCCATCAATGAAGACCTGATCGGCCTTGGTGTAGACGCTGAACGGATCGCCGGACCAGATCACGATGTCGGCCATCTTGCCGGGTTTCAGGCTGCCGGTCCGGTCATCGATTCCGAGAGATTTTGCAGGGTTGAGGGACAGCCAGGTCCAGACCGTTTCCTTTGGAATGTCGATGCCGGCTTTCCGTCCGTCCGACCAGGCTTTCGCGGCCTCCTGGTTCAGGCGCTGAATGCCGACATCGCTGTCGGAATGCACGATTGCGCATGCCCCGGCATTGTGAACCATCGGGATGTTTTCACGCACCCCGTCATAGGCTTCCATCTTGAAGCCCCACCAATCCGCCCACATGGACGAACAGGCGCCATAATCGGCCAGCTTGTCGGCAATCTTGTAGCTCTCGACAGCATGGTGGAAGGCCGTGACCTTGTAGCCGAACTCCTTCGACATATCCATGATCTGGGCCATTTCGTCCGCACGATAACAGTGCATGTGAACGAGAATGTCGCCACTGAGCACACCTGCCAGCGTGTCGAGTTCAAGGTCGCGCGCCGGGGGCTCGCCGCCTTGGGAGTCATACTTTTCCCATTTGCGCTTGTACTCGGCCGCCTTGATCCAGGCCTGCCGATATCCGGCGACATTGCCCATGCGCGAGTATGGGGCACCGCCCGGGAAACGCCCTCCACCATAGCCGTAGACGCGTTTCGGGTTTTCGCCGCAGGCCATTTTCAGGGTGTAGGGGGCATCCGGGAACTTCATGCCCTGAACCGTGCGGCTCGGCACATTCTTCAGGATCACGCCGCGGCCGCCGAACAGGTTGGCGCTGCCCGGAAGCACCTGCAATGAGGTGATGCCGCCAGCAAGCGCGCGGGTGAACCCCGGATCCTGCGGCCAGACGCCGTGTTCCGACCAGACTTCTGCCGTCACCGGCGCCGAGATTTCGTTGCCGTCTCCATGAGCGCTCACGCCCGGCGAAGGATAGACCCCCAGATGACTGTGATTGTCGATGATGCCGGGCGTTACCCAACGGCCTGAAGCATCAATGATTTCAACACCTTCAGGCGCCTCCAGATCCGTGCCGATGGCAGTGATCAGGCCATCCTCGACCAGGATGTCTCCGCTCTCGATCAGATTGCCTTCGCCATCCAGAATGTTGGCGCCTGCGATCAGGACCGGCTCGTTTGGATAGGGCGTATAGGTGGAAGGATAGGGATTGCGGTCGAAGGCCGCCGCCTTTTCGTCGGTGTCACCCGTCTCCTTGCCGCTGCCACATGCCGAAAGTAGTAGCGCCGCCGCGCAGGCGGTTGCCAGCCCGTAGAATGTCCGCATTGGTTGTCAGCCCCGTGTCTGATTTGATTACGGGCATAGTGCGGACAATTCCGTGCGCTTCAAGCCCTGTTCCCGCGACACATGGACAGTTTCAGCAGGTTTCAGCGCGTTTCAGGCAATCCCGTTTCATCCATCGCGCATGGCCGGGTATTTCTTGTCGCGTCCGAACACCAGTCTCATCAGCCAGTTGGGCGCGAACCGTTCGACCCGGGGGTGACGGTCAAGCACGCTTTCCATCCAGCGGCGGCCCCAGACCGCATTGCGGCCGAGCAGCACGACGCCGACGATGGCGATCGGCAGGCCGACCGGAATGATGGGCGTGAGGAATGCGATCGGTATGGCCACCGCGATCATGATCAGTCCCGTCAGGGCGAGAATCTGCCGAAATGCGGTGTTCACGCCGTGTCGCAGCGTGCCAGCCGGTTTCACCGCCGCCTGCGGCTGTTCCAGATCGGATATGTTCTCGTCGTCGGCCATCGCTGGGAATATGGTGCAGGAAAATTGAGACGCCAGACCTATCATCAGGTTGTGGTCAAAGTCTGTCCACTGCGTTACCCGATTGCTACAAGCGGCATTTCCTTGCTGTCATGGACGGCAACTTGTCTAGAGGACGGCATGAAACTTCAGTCCATCCAGATCCTGCGCGGCATCGCGGCATTGCTGGTCGTCGTCTACCATATCCGCGCCATGGAAGTGCTGGCCATCGGCAAGAACGGGCTGCAGGAATTGCCGCTGCTGAACGGCTTCGTCACCAATGGCTATGCCGGTGTGGACCTGTTCTTTGTCATTTCCGGCTTCATCATGGTCTATGTGACCGACGGCATGAAGGCCGGGCTCCGGTCGAGCCTTGATTTCCTCTTCGCCCGCGTCACCCGGATCTATCCGCTCTGGTGGATATTCGCGGCGATCATGACGGGCATGTTCTTCATCTACAATGATCTTGGTTCCAGCCCCGGATGGCAGCGGGTCAGCCAGGGCCAGGAAACTGTGCCGTTCCTGGTGAAATCCTTCTTCCTCGTGCCGCAGAATGCCCATCCCGTTCTGGGCGTGGGCTGGACCCTGGTGCACGAGGTCTACTTCTATCTCGTCTTCACTTTCATCCTGCTGTTGCCGCGCCGCATCTGGCCCTGGGTCCTGCTGGCCTGGGGCGGCGCAATTGCCGGCGGCACCCTGCTGGGCTTCACAGAACCCTTCGGGGCGGACCTCCGATCGCTGGCCTTCTATCCCATGACCATGGAATTCATCATGGGCGCGGTGGTCGGCCTGCTGGTCACGTCCGGCATCCGGTGGCGCAGCGGCCTGATGACGATTGCCGCCGTCATGTGGCTGATGGCATCGCTGGGCCTGCAGGGCATTGATGACGCTAATCTGATGATGTGGGGACGGGTCTTCTGGTTCGGCCTGCCCTGCACGCTGCTCGTCTATGGCTTCGCCACGCTGGAATTGTCCCGCCGTCAGGCCTGGCTGATCCCGGCCGGCATGGGCGCCCTTGTCGCGGGACTGGTCAGCCTCGGCTACAACCAGCTCGACACCGCGTCGTGGAATGCGCGTGTTGCGGCCACGCTGATGTCTGCCATTGTCGGCACCCTGGCCATGGGGGCTGTGTTCTGGGCCGGCTGGCTCGGCGGACAGACCCATCCCGCCCGCATTCAGGCGATGGCCCCCGGCTTCTCGCGCATCCATTCAGGTCTGGCCCGGGTCGGCGACTGGTCCTTCTCGCTCTATCTCTGCCACCCGATCATCCTGGCCCCCGTCCGGCTGACCTTTGGCGAACTCGGCAAGGTGCCGGTCCTGGCCCCGGTGTTCCAGGCCGGTCATCCCGGTCTGATCGACAACATCCTGCTGCACCTTGTCTCGCTGACGATCTGCCTGATCGTGGCCGCGATGACGTATCGCTTCATCGAACGCCCGATGATCATCGGCTTTGCGAAGGCCCGGGGCTTCCTCTTCCGGCGCGAGATATGGCGCGCCTTTCAGCGTCTCGTCGCCCTGCGCGGCGCGGCGGGCAATCGACTCTAGCGAATCACAGAACCGGTCGAGTTCCGCCTTCGATTCCGACTCGGTCGGCTCGATCAGCATCGCCCCGTGCACCACGAGCGGGAAGTACATCGTCATCGGATGATAGCCTTCATCGATCAGCGATTTCGCAATGTCGATGGTCTCGATCCCGTCCGCCGTGAAGGCATCAGAGAACAATGCCTCATGCATGCAATAGCCCTCAAAGGCCGGGGTCATTACGGATTTGAGGCGGGCCTGAATATAGTTCGCGTTGAGGACCGCATCCTCAGACGCCTGTTTCAGGCCGTCCGCGCCGTGGCTGAGCATATAGGTCAGCGCCCGGACGAACATGCCCATCTGGCCGTGAAAGGCCACCATCCGGCCGAAGCTCTCGCTGGCTTCCCCCTCGACATCCTCAATCAGACGGAAATTGCCATCCTCGTCCTTCACGACGAACGGCACGGGCGCGTAGGGCGCCAGCGCATCGGACAGGACGGTCGGGCCTGAGCCGGGCCCGCCACCGCCATGCGGGGTGGAGAAGGTCTTGTGCAGATTGATGTGCATCGCGTCGACGCCGAGATCGCCGGGACGGACCCGTCCGACAATCGCATTGAAGTTTGCGCCATCGCAATAGAAGTATCCGCCCGCCGCGTGGATCAGGTCGGCGATCTCCTTGATGTCGGATTCGAACAGGCCGCATGTATTGGGATTGGTCAGCATGATGCCGGCAATGTCGTCAGACTTTTCGAGTTTCGCCTTCAGCGACTCCATATCCACCCGGCCGCGGGCATTGGCCTTGATCTCGTCCACGATGAAGCCGCACTGAACCGCTGTCGCCGGATTCGTTCCGTGGGCGGAGGCCGGCACCAGGACGCGCTTGCGGGTCTCGGCCTCGCCACGCGCGACCAGCGCTTGGCGGATCGCCATCATGCCGCAGAATTCACCATGTGCCCCGGCCTTGGGGCTCATCGCGACGGCCGGCATGCCGGTCAGCGTCTTCAGCCAGGTGGCCAGTTCGTCAATCAGTTCCAATGCCCCCTGCACGGTCGCCTGCGGCTGCAGCGGATGGATGTCCGCAAAGCCCGGCAGGCGCGCCAGTTTTTCATTGAGGCGCGGATTGTGTTTCATCGTGCAACTGCCCAGCGGGAACAGGCCGAGATCGATGGCATAGTTCTTCTGGCTGAGGCGCATATAGTGGCGCACCGTCTGCGGCTCCGACAGACCCGGCAGGCCGGTTGCCTGCTTGCGTGCGACGCCGCCAAGACGGCCGGTGCGGTTCTTCGGCTTCGGCAGGTCAACACCGGTCGTGTCTTCCGTGCCGATCTCGAAGATCAGGCCCTCAGCCTGCAACAGGCCTTTCGATCCGGACACAGTGTCCACGGACTGGCTGGCAGATGATACGGGAGATGTCGGGCGGCCTTGTGTATTCATGGTCATCAGATGATCTCCTTCAGGGCGGCGGCGTAGGCGGCAATGTCTTCCGGTGTCGTGCATTCGGTGGCGGCGCAAATAATCACGTCACCCATATGCCCATCGGGGAAGAGGCGGCTGGCGCGGACGCCGCCGACCACGCCGGCTTCATCCAGCATGGCCAGAACGGCTTCGGCATCCATCGGGGTGCGGAAAGCAAACTCGTTGAAGAAACGCGGCGTCAGGATCTCAACGCCCGGCACAGCCTCCAGCGCGTCTGCGAGATCGCAGGCGGCCTCATGGTTCAACAGGGCCAGTTGCTCTAGCCCCTTGCCGCCCAGCAGTGTCATATGCGCCGTGAAGGCCAGCGCGCACAGGCCGGAATTGGTGCAGATATTGGAAGTCGCCTTGTCACGGCGGATATGCTGTTCCCGCGTCGACAGAGTCAGCACGAACCCGCGATCCCCATTCGCGTCCACAGTCTCACCGCACAGGCGCCCCGGCATCTGCCGCACCAGTTTTTGCGTACAGGCAAACAGGCCGACATAGGGCCCGCCGAAATTGAGGCCGTTGCCGATGGATTGGCCCTCGCCCACGGCGATGTCCGCCCCCATCTCTCCGGGCGGCGTGACGAGGCCCAGCGAAACAGCTTCGGTGAAGACCGACACAAGCAGAGCGCCTTTTTCATGGGCTGCCTCTGCGGATTTCGAGAGGTCAGTCACGGTTCCGAAAATGTTCGGGCTCTGGCCGATCACGCAAGCCGTCTGGTCGTCGACCGCGTCGGCCAATGCGTTTTCCTCATCCACGGCCACTGGCAGCTGGACGACTTCAAACCCCTGTGCCTCGCACACCATTTTGGTAGCGGTGGCATAGTGCGGGTGCAGACCACCTGACAGGATCACCTTTTTCCGGCGCGTCACACGGGTCGCCATGATGGCCGCCTCGGCGCAGGCCGTCGAGCCATCATACATGGAGGCGTTCGCCACATCCATTGCGGTCATCGCGGCGACCTGGGTCTGGAATTCGAACAGGGTCTGCAGCGTGCCCTGTGCAATTTCCGGCTGGTAGGGCGTGTAGGTTGTCAGGAATTCAGAGCGCTGGATCACCATGTCGACCGTCGCGGGGACATGGTGCTTGTAGGCGCCTGCGCCGACAAAGAACGGTCCGGACGATGCCGAGCGGTTCTTCGCAGCGAGTTTCGTCATGTGACGCTCAACGGCGAGTTCCCCCTGATGGTCCGGCAGGCCGGTAATCGTTCCGCTCAGCCGGGCGGATTCCGGAACGTCCGTGAAGAACTCATCGACCGATGCGGCGCCGATGGTCGACAACATGGCCGCGCGGTCTTCCGGGGTCAGGGGGAGATATCTCATACTAGCTACTCCGTCAGAGTCTCAGTCTGGCCCTTACAGGCCGTCGCAATAGGCCTTGTAGGCATCTGCATCCATCAGTGCGCCGAGCTCGGCGGCATCGGACAGCTTCATCTTGCAGAACCAGCCCTTGCCCTCGGGATCTTCATTGACGGTTTCCGGGGCGTCGGCGAGCGCGCCATTGCCTTCCGTCACTTCGCCCGCCACCGGCGCATAGACGTCCGAAGCCGCCTTGACGCTCTCGACGACCGCCATGTCGTCCCCCTTGGCGAAGCTGGCGCCGGCTTCCGGCACTTCGACAAAGACCACGTCGCCCAACTGGTCGGCGGCGTATTTCGTGATCCAGACCGTCGCCGTGTCGCCTTCGACGGTGATCCATTCATGATCTTCGGTATAGTAAGTCGTCATCGCCCATTTCCCTCTCAGCGTTTGTAATTCGGTTGTACAAAGGGCAGCGCGCAGACTTCCGCCGCGCGCGCCTTGCCCCGGACCATCAGGTCGATCTTTGTGCCGGGTGTGGCCAGATCCGCACGGACATAGCCCATGGCCACCGGCGCATCGACGCTGGGTCCGAAACCGCCGGATGTGACCACGCCGACCGCCTCGCCGCCCATTTCGATCACCGTGCCTTCGCGCGCGGGGGCGCGCTCCAGAGGCCGGATACCCACCCGCTTTTCGGCCGGGCCATCGGCCAGCGCCTTCAGGATACGCTCCGCCCCCGGAAAGTCTGCACGTTCCCGCCGCTTTTTCTGGATCACCCAGGCAAGATCAGCCTCAACCGGGTCGCGGGTCGCGTCCATGTCATGCCCGTACAGGCAAAGCCCCGCTTCGAGGCGCAGCGAGTCGCGCGCACCGAGGCCAATCGGCTTGACGCGGTCGTCGGACAGCATTTCCCGGATCAGGGGCAGCCCGGCCTCCGGCGAGACCAGGACTTCGAACCCGTCCTCGCCCGTATAGCCGCAGCGCGACACGATACAGCGGGACCCGTTCAGCTCGAACGGCATGTGGCGCATGAATGTGAGTTCTTCGCAGCCAGGGAAGAATTCCTGCATCACATCGGCTGCTTTCGGCCCCTGCAGGGCAAACAGGATGCGATCATCGGCGCGCGTGAGCACGGCCTTGCCTTCGAAACTCCGCTCAAAGAGGGCCCAGTCCTGCTCCTTCACCGCACCATTGACGACGATGTAGAGCGAGCCCTGCGCCGCTTCCCCGATGGGGCGGGTGATGATGAGATCATCCAGAATGCCGCCCTCTTCATTCAGCAGCACGGTCAGGCGAGCCTGGCCTTCCTTCAAGCCCGCGATGTCGGATGGTACGAGTGTTTCGATCAGCGCCGCGATTTCCGCGTTCGCCGCATCGCCGCCGCCAATTCCGTCAGCCAGGGACAGGAAGCACGGCCCCATATGGGACACGTCGAACAGGCCGGCCCCGGACCGGGTCCAGAGGTGTTCGTCCTTCACCCCCATGGGATACTGGACCGGCATTTCATAGCCGGCGAACGGCACGAGTTTCGCGCCCAGCTCTTCATGCAGGGCATGGAGCGGCGTGCGCTTCAGGGTTTCTGTCGTCGTATCAGCCATGACGCCCTTTCATGAGGAGACGGGGCAGCCTGAAGCTGCGCATCGTCGCCCCCGCTGTCCTGGGCGCCTGAGAGATTCCGCCCGGATGCCGGGCTTGCTCCTTCGGCGAGACGGCACCCTTGGGCCCGCCTCTTTCCAGCGTGTTGTCTCTCCCCCGGTCCTTTTGCCTGAGCGTTTCCGGGGCGGTTGCGCCTTCGGCGGCGGGACTGGCGGCCCGCTCTCTCCCGGGAGGAGGGTGTCTGTGAGAGTCGAACTAGCGCGGATTCTGGTGGCCAGCAAGCGGAGAGTCAGCGTGTCCCTGCCCGATTGAGCGGGCTGCCGGGGATTTGGGCAGCCTGCCCCGGTTCAGGCCTCTGACGGCTTGCGCCCGAACCAGCCCTGCACCATCGACCAGGCATTGCGCGAGCCCGACATGGTCTGCTCTGCTGCCCAGGCCGCCCGCGAGGTAAGCCCGCCGCAGCGTTTGAGCAGGTCCGTCGCGACCGAGCCGGATTCCTTTTTCACACGCTCGAGCGCTTCGGCCGAGATCGAGCGGGCCTGACGCGCGGACCAGCCTTCGAAGGCCCGGCAACGGCGTTTGGCCAGATAGCCCATCTTCAGGGTCAGCATGGCATTGACCGCGCCATCCATGACCGGCCCGGCGATCAGCCCGCCCATCCGGCCGAGCAGCCCGCCGATCACATCCCCGGTCATGTCGGTCACGTCCTCCATGGCGCGGCTGACGACCACGATCGCAGCCACATCGCGCAGGATCAGCAGCGTGCCGCCCAGATGCGGCCGTCCGAAATAGATCTGCGAGATGCGGGCAATGAGATTGGCATTGCGCCACAGCACCACAAAGGCGTCGACCGTGCCATTCATGGAGAAGGCCGTCGCGACGCCCACGCCAACCGCTTCGGCATGGATCAGCTTGTCGACCTTCGCATCCAGCGTCTTCAGGTGCGGCTCAATGTGATCCTTCTGGAAAGTTTCGAGACCTGCGGCGACCTGCGCCGCGGAGTCCGTCCCGGCGATGGCGAACCGTGCCAGCAGGGCCCGTCCGGCGGCGAGGCCGTCATCCATGGCCGCCACGTCCTCGGCCAGCAGCGGATTGCGCTTCAGCATGGCGAGATATTTCAGATCATATCTGAGACGTTGCGACAGTAGCGAGATGTCCGGATTCTCGATGTCGAAGGGCGTGTGAGGCGGCCTGGCGGCGACCGGCATGGACAGAAAGGAGACCAGCGGGCGTCCGACCAGAAGGAGCAGCAGGCCGGCCAGCAGGAGGACAAAGCTGTAGCCGAGCAGTGGATGGACATCGTCGAACATCCGGTAGAACAGGAATCCCTGACCGATCACGGTCAGGAAGGCGAGCGTCAGCAGGGCCGCGCCGGACCATTTGATCACCTTCCAGGCCTTGGTCCACTGGGAGGCAAATTCCCATTGCGGTGCGGTCTCGGCGGGGGTGTCCACGGGCGCAGGCACGGTCTTGGCCATTTCGAAACTCCTCTACTGACTGTCTCCGGCAGGAGGATCAGCGAGGCAGGTGCCTGAGGCAATACCTGGCTACATGCGCTCCGGCACGCGGATGCCGAGCAGGTCGAGGCCTGTTTCCAGCTGTTTCAGCACGGCCGCCGACAGGGCGAGGCGGCTGGCGCGCAGACCCGCATCCTCTTCCGACGCGATCGGCAGCGCTGCATAGAAGGCGCTGAAGCCCTGGGCGAGATTGTAGACATGCTCGCACAGGATATGCGGCATGCGTTTCTCGCGCGCCTGCAGCAGGGTGGCGGCGAAGGCATCGAGCTGCAGCACGAGCGCGCGTTCGGCATCATGGCCAACACGGATCTCACCCGGCTTGAACCCGGCTTCTTCGGCCTTGCGCAGGACCGATTTGATCCGCACGGCCGCATAGAGCAGGTATGGCCCGGTCTTGCCTTCAAAACTGGTGAAACGGTCAAGATCGAAGACATAATTGCTGGTGCGCGTATTGTGCAGGTCCGAGAAGCGCAGGGCCGCCAGCGCGACCGCGGCGGCGACATCGTGGCGCTCGTCTTCCGGCATGTCTTCCGGCAGTTTCCCGGCTTCAGCGATTTTCTTCTGCGCTTCCGCCAGGGCCATCGCATTCAGGTCTGCCAGGCGCAGGACCCCGCCCTCGCGGGTCTTGAAGGGCTTGCCGTCCGGCCCGTTCACCGTGCCAAAGCCGATATGTTCCAGATGGCCTTCATCGATCAGGCCCAGCATTTCGGCGGCGCGGAAGACCTGTTCGAAATGCAGCGCCTGACGCTGGTCCACGACATAGAGCATCAGCTCCGGAACCGGGTCCATATGCTCCATCCGGTCCTCGATCGTGGCGAGGTCGGTCGTGTGGTAGCCGGTGCCGCCCCGGCTGTTGACCAGCATGATTGGCGGCATGTCCTTCTTGTCGCTGTCACGCTCGATCCGGACGATGACGGCGCCATCATCTTCCTCGGACAGTCCAGCCGCCTTGAACTTCTCGACCAGGCCCGGGATCAGGTGATCGACGTCGCTTTCGCCTTTCCAGAGGTCGAAATGCACATTCAGGAATTCATAATCGACTTTCAGCGCAGCGACAGACACGTCGATGAAATGGCGCAGCAAGGCGCGATACCCCGGACGGCCGGCCTGCAATTCGGCAACCGCGTTCTGGCTGCGTTCATTACGGGCGGCATCCGCCTTCGCCTTGGCGCTGGCGGCGGGATAGAGACGTGCGAGATCGTCAATCGTGACCGGCGGCTCTTTCGGGTACGGGCCCTCGAACGCTTCATCGAAATAGATCAGGTCCGGCTGCTCGTCATACAGTTCGGTCACGAGGTGGCCCATCTGAAGGCCCCAATCCCCGAGATGCGTATCGCCCGTCACCTTGTCGCCCAGAAAGCGCAGGAGACGCACCAGCGTGTCGCCGATGACGGCCGAACGGAGGTGGCCGACATGCATGGGCTTGGCGACATTCGGGCCGCCAAAATCGATCACCGTGACTTTCGGGTCCGGCGCAGGCTCTGCGCCCGCCATGTCGTCGGTGCGGATGAATTCGGCGCGGGCAGACATGGCCTCGTCCGAGACGCGGATATTGATGAAGCCCGGCCCCGCCACTTCCGCCGACAGGACCATGGGGTGGTCCTTCAGCGCGCTGGCGATCTCGCCTGCGATCTCGCGCGGATTCTTGCCGGCAGACTTGGCCGCGCCCATTGCGCCATTGCACTGGAAATCAGCGAATTCCGGTTTGTCGGACCGGCGCACGGCGCCCCATTTGGCGTCGAGCCCCATAGCCTCGAAGGCGGCGCTGGCGGCCACCGACAGATCATTGATCAGACTGGCCATAATCCTACTGCCCGGCATCCATGCGGAAACGCTTGCCCGCGCGATTGAATTCCAGCTGCTCATCGGTCAGGTCAAATCCGACAATGACTTCGAAATTGGTGCCCGAGATCGATTCGTCGACACGCGGGATGACGATGGTTTCGATCACTTCGGTCTTGCCTGCCAGCGGGCGCCCGGCGAAATCGGCCTGAACGTTGAAGTATTCCTTCGCCAGCACACGGCCGCTGCGGCGCGTCACCGCGATGTAGTACGGATAGGTGTGCGAATCGGACTGCGCCGCCGGGCCCTTGCCGAAGGCGAAATCGATCTCGACTTCGGCCTCAAGCGGGTCATCGCCGACATAGCGGCAGAACAGGCGGACATCGATGACTTCGCCGGTGAATTCGATATTCGTGTACAATTCGCCACCGCCATCGAGGTCGACATAGCGCGAGGAATCATACAGGGCCCCGACAGGCGGGCATGGCCCGGCGTTCTGGCGCGTGTCGAAGCTGTCTGCGAGCTTGCCGCCACCACAGCCAGAGAGAATGACCGCGGCGAAAAGTGGGGCATATCTGATCATGCGTCGGCGTGTCCTTCTTGGCCTGATGCAAAGGCCTGTCCATCTGTTGCTGCAGATGTGTTAAAGGCGCAAGCGTCTCGGCGCAACGCCCGCAGGCAGGAGATAGGATGAAATGAACGACAGGCAGCCTCTTACCATCCGCCTGGCCGCGCCGCGCGGCTTCTGCGCCGGTGTGGACCGGGCGATCCAGATCGTCGAGGAAGCCCTCGGCAAATGGGGCGCGCCCGTCTATGTCCGCCATGAAATCGTTCACAACGCGCATGTGGTCAGCCGTCTGGAACAGATGGGCGCCGTGTTTGTCGAGGAGCTGAATGAATGCCCGGACGACCGGCCGGTCATCTTCTCGGCCCATGGCGTGCCGAAATCCGTGCCTGCCGAAGCCCAGCGCCGCAACATGATCTTTGTCGATGCCACCTGCCCGCTGGTCTCCAAGGTGCATGTCGAAGCCGAGCGCCATCATCGCGACGGACGCGAGATCGTGCTGATCGGTCATGCCGGACACCCGGAAGTGATCGGCACAATGGGCCAGTTGCCCGGCGACACGATCACCCTGATCGAGACCGTGGAAGATGTGGCCGGCTTCGAACCGAAGGATCCTGACAATGTGGCCTTTGTCACCCAGACCACGCTGTCAGTGGATGACACGGCGGACATCGTCACAGCCCTTCAGGCCCGCTTCCCGGGCATATCGAGCCCGCACAAGGAAGACATCTGCTACGCCACCACGAACCGTCAGGAAGCGGTGAAGACGCTGGCCCCCGGGACGGATCTGGTCCTGGTCATCGGGGCGACGACCAGTTCCAATTCCGTGCGGCTGGTCGAAGTGGCCAAACGCGCCGGCGCCGCCCGCGCGGAACTGGTGGCCAGCGCCGACCACATCGACTGGGCCTGGTTCGACAAGGTGAAGACGCTGGGCCTGACCGCTGGTGCGAGCGCACCCGAAGACCTGGTGCAGGGCGTGATCGCCGCCTGTGGCGAGCGCTTTGACGTCTCTGTGGAGCGGATTGAAACCGCCCGCGAGACCGTCACCTTCAAGCTGCCGCGCATCCTGTCCGAACCGGCCTGATCCCGGCCTGCGCGGTCAATATTCAAATCGGTCCGTCCTTCTGGCATAAGGCCCGGCATGACCTATCAGATTGCTGCCTTCTACAAATTCTTTGCGTTTCCGGATTTCGAGGCCCGCAGGGCCGATCTCGCGCAGACCCTGTGTGGCGCTGGCGTGAAAGGCACGGTCCTGCTGGCCGCCGAAGGCGTGAACGGCACGATTGCCGGCACGCCAAACGGCATCGCGACGGCACTTGCAGCGCTGCGCGCGCTGCCGGGCGCGGCTGATCTGGAAGCGAAATTCTCCGAAGCCGGCGAGATGCCCTTCCTGCGTCTGAAAGTGCGGTTGAAGAAAGAAATCGTCACCATGGGCGTGCCGGGCACGGACCCGAACGCGCTGGTGGGCACTTATGTGGAGCCGACAGACTGGAATGCCCTGATCAGCGATCCGGACACTGTGCTGATCGACACCCGCAACGATTATGAATACGCGATCGGTACATTCGAAGGAGCGATTGACCCCGAGACCCGGACATTCCGCGAGTTCCCGGACTGGTTCCGCGCCTTTCGTGAGCGGCTGGACGCGGAAGGCCGCACGCCGAAGGTTGCCATGTTCTGCACCGGCGGTATCCGATGCGAGAAGGCCACCAGTTTCGTGAAGGCCGAAGGCATCGAGGATGTCTATCATCTGAAGGGCGGCATCCTGAAATACCTGGAAACCGTTCCGGAAACCGACAGCAAATGGCGCGGTGAATGTTTCGTGTTCGATGAACGCGTCTCCGTCAAACACGATTTGTCGCCGGGCGAATATGACATGTGCCATGCCTGCAAACGCCCGATCACCGAGGCCGACAAGACGGACACGAGCTATGTGCCCGGCGTTTCCTGTCCGCACTGTATCGACGAGATGAGCGATGCCCAGCGCGCCCGGTTCGCTGAACGGCAGAAACAGATCGACCTCGCCCGTCAGCGCGGTGAAGCGCATATGGGCCCGGAGGCCCGCCGGAGCGAAGACGCGTGAGCGCCGCCACGCACACACTCTATACATTCCGCCGCTGTCCCTATGCCATGCGCGCGCGGATGGCCCTGTCGTCCGCCGGCGTGCCTGTGCGGGTGCGGGAAGTCGTGTTGCGCGACAAGCCGGAGGCCATGCTGGCGGCCAGCCCGAAAGGCACTGTGCCGGTCCTCGTGGCGGGGAATGGAGATGTTGTGGATGAAAGCCTGGACGTGATGCGCTGGGCGCTGGCCCAGGCGGACCCGGAGGGCTGGCTGTCTGCGGACGCAGGCACGACCGACGCCCTGATCGCGCGCAATGACGGGCCATTCAAACGCGCACTGGACCGATACAAATATCCCGACCGACATCCCGACGAGGCTCTGGTGCCGGGCGCAGCACGCGCTGAAGGCCGGGCCATCCTGGCCGATCTGGACGACCGGATCCGGGCACAGGGCGGCCAGCTTGTGCGCAGCACGCGCAGCCTGGCCGACATCGCGATCTTTCCGTTCGTCCGACAGTTTGCCCACACCGATCTGGACTGGTTCCTTGCGCAGGACCTGCCCGCCCTGCAAACTTGGCTGGACGGGCACAAGCAGTCGGCGCTGTTTACGGGCATCATGGCCAAATACCCGCAATGGGCGCCCGGCGCGGACGAGCCGCTGCTGCCAGTTGCAGCATAACGGCACGAAGTTCAGATTGCCCCCTTGCAAATTCTGCCCGCAGGCGTAAACACCCCGTTCTTCGGCGCGGAGTGTAGCTCAGCCTGGTAGAGCACTGTCTTCGGGAGGCAGGGGCCGGAGGTTCGAATCCTCTCACTCCGACCATTTCCTTGCAGTCCGGTTCAGCCGGAATTTTTGATCCGGCGGATCAAGAATGGCAAGGAAATGATCTCATCGAAACCGAGGTCAATCCGTCAGTCTCGCAACCCGCTACGCGCCTTGACGCACCTTGCTGTCGCCGGCCCGTTCTGTGCCGATATCCTCCAGATTGTAGGGCGTGGTCTGGTACATCTGGTTGATCCAGTTTCCGAACAGGAGGAAGGCATGCGACCGCCAGCGATTCTTCGGTGTTTGGGCCGGATCATCGCCGGGGAAATAGTTCGCCGGCACGGCAATCGGCTTTCCTGCGGCAACATCACGCCGGTATTCTTCCGCCAGTGAGGTGGAATCGTATTCGATGTGATTGAAGATGTAGAGGCGGTTGCCGCGCGCCTCATGCAACAGGCACAGGCCGGTCTCGTCGCTCTCCATCAGGATGTCGAGCCCGCTGGCGGAGGGAACGTCGTCCCGGCGCACTTCTGTCCAGCGCGAGACGGAGATCGAGAAATCGTCCGAGAAGCCGGTCAGGTAGGGCGATTCCGGTTTGCGGTTATGGTGGCGATAGACGCCGAACGCCTTGTTGGCCAGCGTGTGCTTTGGCACGCCATGGAAATGCTGCACGGCGGCCATGGCCCCCCAGCAGATGAAGAAGCTGGAATGGACATGGGTCTCGGTCCAGTCGAGGATGGCCTGCAGTTCCGGCCAATAAGTGACGTCCTCGAATGGCAGCGTCTCGATCGGGGCGCCGGTAATGATGAACCCGTCGAACTTGCGATCCTTCACCTCATCCCAGGTGTGATAGAAGGAGATCAGATGGTCTTCCGGCGTGTTGCGGGCAACATGGCTGCCGATGCGGACCAGGGTCAGCTCCACCTGGAGCGGAGTCGCGCCGACCAGCCGGGCGATCTGGGCCTCGGTCTCGATCTTGTTGGGCATCAGGTTCAGGAGGGCGATCTGCATCGGGCGGATGTCCTGGCGCGTCGCGATGGACTCGTCGAGCACCTGCACGCCTTCGCGCACGAGGGTTTCGCGCGCGGGCAATCCGTCAGGAATTCGAATGGGCATAGGCAATACTCCGCTACCAGGTCTGGTCAGCCGGACTCTTGCCGTGAGGGTGTTCGGAACTTCCGCGCAGCCTTTTAGCAAGTTGTTTAACGTGGCTGCAAGCCGACCGACCAAATCACCACGGGGCCCCTACATAGAGGCCCCGCAGCGCAAGTCAATTACGGGCTGCCGGAGGATCAGCCGGCGATGGCCGCGCGAACCGCCTCCAGCGCGTCCTCGGCCTTGTCGGCGTCGGGGCCACCAGCCTGCGCCATGTCGGGCCGCCCGCCGCCGCCCTTGCCGCCCAGCGCCTCGCTGGCGGCCTTGACGAGGTCCACGGCCGAATAGGTGCCGGTCAGGTCCTTGGTAACGCCGACGGCGACGCCGGCCTTGCCGTCGGCCACGCCGACAAAGGCCACGATGCCGGAGCCGATCTGGGCCTTGGCTTCGTCCACCAGCGTGCGCAGTTCCTTGCCGCCCACGCCTTCCGCAACACGCGCCATCAGCTTGACACCATTGATTTCTTCCGGCCCGGACGCCGCTGCGCCGCCGCCGCCCATGGCCAGCTTGCGCTTGGCTTCGGCCAGTTCCTTCTCCAGCGCCTTGCGCTCTTCGCCCAGCGCGGCAACCCGGCGCGGAACATCCTTGAGCGGAACTTTCAGACTGTCCGCAAGGTCCGCGGCGATCTGCGCCCGCCCTTTCAGATAGGCCAGTGCCTCGGCGCCCGTGGCCGCTTCGACACGGCGCACCCCGGCCGACACGCCGCTTTCCGACGTGATGACAAAGACGCCGATATCCCCGGCCCGCTCGACATGTGTGCCGCCGCACAGCTCCACCGAATAACGCCGGCCATCGCCGGTGCCCATCGACAGCACACGGACTTCATCACCATACTTCTCGCCAAACAGGGCAAGCGCCCCGGCCTCGATGGCCTTGTCCGGCGACGTGACCTGGATGCCCGTCGGCATATTGGCGCGGATCTGGGCGTTGACCTCGTCCTCAACGGCCTCGATCTCCGCCTGGCTCATGGGACCATTGTGCGAAAAGTCGAAACGGAACCGGTCGGCCTCCACGAGGGAGCCCTTCTGCGTGACATGGTCGCCCAGCACCTTGCGCAGCGCCGCATGCATGATGTGCGTGGCGGAATGGTTGGCCATGATGGCCCGGCGCCGGCCGGCATCCACATGCTGGTCCGCAGAATCCCCGAGGCGGATTTCGCCGGAGACGAGTTCGCCGACATGCACATGCAGGTCGCCGGCGCGTTTCTGCACGTCGCGCACGATGAAGCGCGCGCCGTCTTCGAAGACGATCTCGCCATGATCACCCGCCTGTCCGCCGGATTCGGCATAGAAGGGCGTCGTGTCAAAGACCAGTTCGGCCGCGCCGGGCGAAAGCGTGTCGGTGAGCGCCCCGCCGGACGCAATGGCGACGAGCCGGCCCTTGCCTTCGGTGCCGTCATAGCCGGTGAACTTCGTGGCACCGGCCTCGTCGCGCACGCGGAACCAGATTTCCTCTGTCGCCTGATCGCCGGACGAGAAGCCGGCTGCGCGGCTGTCCTGGCGCTGTTGTTCGAGCGCGGCCTCGAAGCCGTCGACATCGACGCTCATCTCGCGGCCGCGCAGAATGTCCTGCGTCAGGTCGAGCGGGAATCCATATGTGTCCGACAGCTTGAAGGCGACGGCGCCTGGCAGGGCGTCACCGGGCTTCATGTCGGCGGTTTCCTTGTCCAGCAGCGACAGGCCGTTGCCGAGCGTGCGCTGGAACCGGGCCTCTTCCTGCTCGAGCGCGGATTCGATGGCCGCCCTGGCCCGGCCGAGTTCCGGATAGGCCTTGCCCATTTCGGAGATCAGGGCGGGGGCCAGTCTGTACATCAGCGGCTCGCGCGCACCCAGCAAATGACCATGCCGCATGGCACGGCGCATGATGCGGCGCAGGACATAGCCCCGGCCTTCATTGGACGGCAGTACGCCATCGGCAATCAGGAAGGCCGAGGTGCGCAAATGGTCTGCAATGACGCGGAAGGAGGCGAGCTTGTCGCCGGCCGCCTTCGCGCCGTAGATGTCTTCCTCTGCGGCGATCAGCGCCTTGAACAGGTCGATGTCGTAATTGTTGTGCACGCCCTGCAGGACGGCGGAGATGCGCTCCAGCCCCATGCCGGTGTCGATCGAGGGCTTGGGCAGGTTCTTGCGGGTACCGTCGGCCTGCTGGTCGAACTGCATGAAGACCAGGTTCCAGATCTCGATGAACCGGTCACCATCCTCGTCCGGGCTGCCGGGCGGGCCGCCGGGCACGCCTTCACCATGGTCATAGAAAATTTCCGAGCACGGGCCGCACGGGCCAGTGTCGCCCATGGACCAGAAATTGTCAGACGTGCCGATCCGGATGATCCGGCTGTCGTCAAATCCGGCCACTTTCTTCCAGATGTCCGCAGCCTCGTCATCCTCGGCATAGACGGTGACGAGCAGCTTCTTCGGGTCGAGCGCGAATTCCTTCGTGCACAGCTCCCAGCCGAAGGCGATGGCGTCTTCCTTGAAATAGTCGCCGAAGGAGAAATTCCCCAGCATTTCGAAGAAAGTGTGATGGCGGGCCGTATAGCCGACATTGTCGAGGTCATTGTGCTTGCCGCCGGCGCGGACGCATTTCTGCGAGGTCGTGGCACGCGGGCCGGGCGGGGTTTCGGCGCCGGTGAAGATGTTCTTGAACGGCACCATGCCGGCATTCACGAAGAGCAGGGTCGGATCATTCTGCGGCACCAGGGGCGCCGAGGCCTGACGCAGATGCCCCCGCTTTTCGAAGAAGGAGAGAAAGGTCTCGCGAATCTCGTTTACGCCGGTCATGGGCAATACTGTGTCCTTGCGATCAGGGTTGGGCCGAGTCAGACGGCACAAACATTACACCGGCGATATAAAGGTCCCTTCGCGGCGCGCCAAGCGGGGTGCGCCACAAAGGGACAGTTCCCTCGACAGGGATCAGGGTGTCAGGGCCTGCCGCTAGGGGGCGCGGGCCGGGCCGGATCAGCCTTCGGCGGCGTCCGGCAGATCGTCATCCTGCTCGGATTCCATGCCGGCATTGAGCAATTCATCCGCCAGCAGGCCGGCATTGCGCCGGATCGCGTCTTCGACCTCATCGGCAATGGCCGGGTTTTCCTTCAGGAAATTCCGCGTCTTTTCGCGGCCCTGGCCCATGCGTTCGCCCTTGTAGGAATACCAGGAGCCGGACTTCTCGATCACTTCGGCCTTCACGCCGAGATCGATCAGTTCGCCGGTCTTGGAAATGCCTTCGCCATAGAGAATGTCGAATTCGACCTGGCGGAAGGGCGGCGCGACCTTGTTCTTGACCACTTTCACGCGGGTCTGGTTGCCGATCACCTCGTCCCGATCCTTGATCGCGCCGATGCGGCGGATGTCGAGACGGACGGAGGAGTAGAATTTCAGCGCATTGCCGCCGGTCGTGGTTTCCGGGCTGCCGAACATGACGCCGATCTTCATCCGGATCTGGTTGATGAAGATCACCATGCATTTGGATTTGGAGATCGAGCCGGTCAGCTTGCGCAGGGCCTGGCTCATCAGGCGGGCCTGCAAGCCCGGCAGGGAATCGCCCATCTCGCCTTCAAGCTCCGCCCGCGGGGTCAGCGCGGCCACGGAGTCGATGACCAGAAGATCGACCGCGCCGGAGCGCACCAGCGTGTCGGCAATCTCGAGCGCCTGCTCCCCCGTGTCCGGCTGGGAGACGAGAAGATCGTCCAGATCCACGCCCAGCTTGCCGGCATAGACCGGATCGAGCGCATGTTCGGCATCGATGAAGGCACAGACGCCGCCATTCTTCTGGGCCTCGGCCACACAATGCAGGGACAGGGTCGTCTTGCCCGAGCTTTCCGGGCCGTAGATCTCGATGATGCGGCCCTTGGGCAGGCCGCCAATGCCGAGCGCGATGTCGAGGCCGAGCGATCCGGTGGAAACCGCCTCGACATCCATCACCTTCTTGTCACCCAGCCGCATGACCGAGCCCTTGCCGAAGGACCGTTCAATATTGCCGAGCGCTGTTTCGAGAGCCTTCTGCTTGTCCACGCCTGAATCCTTGTCCACGAGTTGAAGCGCCGCTTTGGCCATGAGTCGTCTCCTTAGGTCTACCATGGGGCCGCATTTGGCAAGGCCCCCGTTTGCCGTTGCTGACTCGGATGTACCATATTTGTTCCACGGAACAAAGCGGAAACTTCCTGCCCGTTGCACCTTTTCTTTTGACGTGGTTTCAGGCATTGTCCCTCCATGCTTGACCGATCCAGCCGCCCCGCCGGCGAAGCCCGCCTTCGCTATCTTGATGCCGATGTCGATGTCATCCAGCCCGGTGACTATGTCACCTGCGCCGTGACCGGCCGGAAGATCCCGCTGCAGGCGCTGCGCTATTGGAGCGTGGACCTGCAGGAAGCCTATTGGGATGCCGATGCGGCCAGCCAGCGCATGGTCAAGGCCCGCGACTGATGCGCCGCGCCGTGCTGACGGGCCTGTCGGCCCTTCTGGTGGCCTGCGCCGCCGCCGAAGCCCCGGCCGGGACGCCCGCGCCTGACACCGCCCCCGAAGCCGCACCCGTGGCCACACAGATGCAAGACGCTGCGCCCGCCGACGCCGTGGCGCCGGACGCTGACATCCCCGGCACCCCCGCCGCGCCGGGGGCGGATGCGCTGGCGCCGGACTGTGGCGGCGTGCTGGTCCAGGGCGGCCTGGTGATCTGCCGCGCCGAGCCGGGCAGCCGCTTCACCGTGGCGGGCACGGGGCTGACCGTCGGCGAGACCGGCACGGCCCAGTTCGGCCTGTCCACCACCGCGCCGTCGGTCATCGGCTGGTCGCATGAGCGCGGCGCCTACGGCGACCTCCAGATCGCGCCGCGGCAGGATGATTACCGCGAAATCTCCGGCTTTGACTGTGACAAGGTGGATGCCCGCTCGCCCGAGCAGAAGGCCCATGCGGGCCGCAGCTGGGTGAAGAAGCAGGACGCGTTCGCCACCTTCCATCCCGGCCCCGGCGCGCTGGAGGGCTTTGTGAAGCCCGCCGATGCGCCGACCTCCTCGCCCTTCGGGCCGACCCGCAAATATGTCGGCGTCTCCAAGGTCACGGGCGAGCCCTGCGAGAGCGTCTCGGTGCATCGCGGCTATGACATGGCCACACCGGTCGGCACCGACGTCACGGCGCCGGCGCCGGGCGTGGTGATCCTGGCCGATCCGGACCTCTATTATGAGGGCGGCACCGTCTTCCTCGATCATGGCCACGGGCTCGTCTCTGTGTTCATGCACCTGTCCGCCGTCGAGGTGGCCGAGGGCGATGTGGTCGACACCGGCGACCTGCTGGCCAGGACCGGCAATACCGGCCGCACGACGGGGCCGCACCTGCACTGGGCGGTGAAATGGCGCAATCCGGAGGCCGGCGACCGGGGCGGCGATTTCTATCTCGATCCGGCCCTGCTGCTGGACCTGCCGGCCGCCGGGAACGGCCCGGATTAACGAGGGTTAGCGCGGCCTTTCCCGCATCCGTCAAATTGCCCGGCCGGCGGCAACCGGATCGTCATGCTTATCACGCATGTTTCGCGTGTGACGCGAAATCAATTCCCTCTCCCGGTTCGCGCCACATCCCCCCGGGGTTCCGCGGGTCCTGTAATGGCTGCGGCACACCGAAATTGAATGGGCGGTTCCCATCGACTGCACCCCGCCGCCCATGGCGCTGCCTGTCCACCCTCACGCACCCGGGCAGGCAGCGCCGAGGCGGCTGCGGCAGGTTTTCCCCGTCCCCTTTAACGATTTGAGCCCTGTTCACGCCGTTTCAGCGCGTTTCAAATCGTGTCAGATCGTTTCAAAAATTCCCAGATCGTGTCGCCGGGTTTCACTCCGTTTCGGGCCCTTGTCCACGCGCAGGGCGGGCCCCGGCACAGGCCTTGTGCGTTGGCGAATGGTTTTGCACTTTCGGGGCTCGCCAGGCTGACACAATACCATGGCCCGAAAGCCGTCGGATAAGGATTTCGGGATTGTGGAGGCGCCGCGCAGAATGGCGGGTCACGACCCGCCCTACGAAACGCGCGTCACCGTAGGGCGGGTTAGCGAAGCGTAACCCGCCATTCGCCGGGATTCCGGGTCTGATACCAATCACGCTTGAAGCGATGCCATGTCGAATGCGGCCAGTCGTCTGGATCTTCGACATAGCCATGCTTGACCGGATTGTAGTGAATGTAATTCACATGGGCCTCAAAGTCCCTCTCGTCCCGGATGGCATGCTCCCAGAACCTTTGCTGCCAGATTTTCCGCTCGCCTTTTCGTCCATGCCCCTTCAGGCTCTCGGAAAGGCGTTTGGTGAAGCCAGACTTGATGAGGCGGATGCGGGTCGAATAGTCAGAATCGCCTTCCGGCAGCGCCATCAGGAAATGCATGTGATCGGGCAAGATCACCGCTGCGGGGTTTCGAACGGATAGCGACGAACGATGTCGCGCCAGCTTCGGCGTAGCGTGCCGATTTCCCTCACCGAAAGGTCAGATGCGCGATTAAAAAGCGTGACCGTGAAGAAATAGGTCCCACCCGGAATATAGAGGCGCCTATAATCCGGCATGGTGTTTCTCCCTGTTTGCCTCCGTGTGGCGGGTCTTGACCCGCCCTACGGGATGAGGATGGTCGCTCCCGTCGTCGTGCCGCTTTCGATCGCCTCGTGCGCCTTCGCGGCTTCGGAGAGCGGGGCGCGCTGGCCGATGTCGGCTTTCAGGGTGCCGGACTTCAGGGCACTGAAGAGGAGGCTGGCGCCGCGGGCGAGGCTGTCTGTATCCTGAATGAAGCTGAACAGGGTGGGCCGCGTCATGACGAGGGAACCGCCCTGGGCGAGGCGGCCGGGCGGGATCGGCTCGACAGGGCCGGAGGCATTGCCATAGGTGACGAACCAGCCCGCCGTGCGCAGGCTGTTCAGGCTTTCCTCCGCGCTGATGCGGCCGACACTGTCATAGGCGACATCGACGCCGCGCCCATCGGTCAGCGCCTTCACCTGTTCGGCGACGCCTTCATAGCCGACGATCACATCCGAGGCGCCGAGCGCCCTGGCCTTTTCGGCCTTCGCCTCTGTCGAGGTGACGGCGATGACGCGCGCGCCGAGGCTGGCGGCCCATGGCACGAGCAGAGTGCCGACGCCGCCGACCGGCGCCCAGACCAGGATCGTCTCCCCGGCCTGCAGCGGGCGCACCTCAAACAGGAGCGCCCATGCGGTGAGCCCCTTCAACAGCACGGCGGCGGCATCCTGCGGGGTGATCCCCTCCGGCAGGGGAATCATGCGCTCGGCCGGGCCGGTGAAATGGCTGGCATAGGTGCCGCTGGCCAGATAGCAGACCCGGTCACCAGGCTTCAGATGGGTGACGCCCTCGCCCACTTCCTGCACGGCGCCGGCGCCTTCCTGTCCGGGCGTGAAGGGGAAACGCACGGGGTAGAGCCCGGTGCGGTGATAGGTGTCGATGAAATTGAGGCCCGCCGCGCTCTGGCGGACGGTCACTTCACCGGGGCCGGGCTTGCGGGGGATGAAGTCTTCGACTTTCAGCACGTCCGGGCCACCGGTCTCGTGCATCTGGATGCGATAGGGCTGGGTCATGGCTGCTATAGAGACCCGAGGCGCGCTGGAGCGCAAGAGCGACTCGCGTTTCTCTGGCGCGATGACGAAGACGACGCTAATCATTGCCGGTGTGGACGAGGCGGGCCGGGGCCCCTGGGCCGGGCCGGTGACGGCGGGCGCAGTGATCCTGGACCCGGCGCGGCCCATTGAAGGCCTGACCGATTCCAAGAAGCTGACCGAGCCACGGCGCGATGCGCTGGCCCCCATCATCCGGGAGCGCGCGGCGGCCTGGAGCGTGGCGCATGCCACGCCGGAGGAGATCGACCGGCTGAACATTCGTCAGGCGACCTTCCTGGCGATGGAGCGGGCGGTGGCGGGGCTCGGCCTGGTGCCGGAGCACATATTGGTGGATGGCAACGCCCTGCCCGCCAATTTCCCCTGCAGCGCGGAGGCCATCGTGAAGGGCGATTTGACCGAACCGGCGATCTCGGCCGCCTCGATCCTGGCGAAGACGGTGCGCGACGCGCTGATGAAGGAGCTGGACGCCGCCTTCCCGGCCTATGGGTTTGCCCGGCACAAGGGCTATGGCACGGCGGCCCATGCCGCAGCGCTGGGCGAACACGGCCCCTGCCCGCACCACCGGCAAAGCTTTGCCCCGGTCAAACGGGCCTTGGCGCGGGCCTGAGCGCCCGCCTCCCCTGCCCGCACGCCCAGTCTTAACCAATTGGGCGATCCTGTAAGCAATTCTCCCCCAAAGCCCCCCGAAGCGGCCACATTTTAACGGCTGATTAACCGTAGCAGGAGAGCTTCGCGCGAATCTGGAGGGACCGGCATATGTGGATATTGTTCGGGTGGCACACCTGGTGGGGCGAGTCGGGACGGCCCTATCGTTTCAAGATCACGCTGACCAAGAAGGGCCTGCCGGACGATGCCGGCATCTATATCTTCGTGCAGCGCCGCTTCGCCTTCTTCCTGTTCCCGCTCTATATCGGCAAGGCCGCGAACTTCAAGAACCGGCTGATCGGCCATGAGCGCTGGTGGGAAGCCTGGTGGAAACGCGGCGCGACCGAGCGGCACGTGCTGGTCGTGAAGAAAGCCTCTGACCGGGCGCGGATCGAGGAAGACCTGATCCGCCGCTATCAGCCGCGCATGAACGACATCCTGATCCCGCGCGGCCACAATGATGCGCCCAACAATGCCCGCCTGCGCTTCTGGTGGAAGCTGAAGCGCATGTTCCGGATCCCCTTCCTGGCACGCTAGGCCCGCGTTTTCGCGAATTTCCTGACAATTCAGCGAGGTGGCGGCCCTGTGACGGGTCGCTGGCGGGCCTGTGACGGGGCCGTGACGGCGCCATGACGTGGCCGGACAAAGGGTTTTTCCCCACTTTCAACGCGGTTACAAACAGCCCGAGGAAAGGGGACGACACATGCAGTTCGACACAGATGCCGCAAAGATCAAACGCTGGCGGGAAGAACGCCACTGGTCACAGGAACATCTGGCCGAACTGGCCGGGATTGGCGTGCGCACGGTGCAGCGGATCGAGACCGGCGAGAAGGCCTCCGGCGACTCCCTGAAGGCGCTGGCGGCGGCGTTCAATGTCGATGTCATGGCGCTGACGCTGGACGCGAAGACCGAAGCCGAGGCCATGATCCGGGAAAAGAACGCCAAGGTGACCGCCGCGATGCGTCTGGGCTTTTTCATCCATCTGGCCAGCTATCTGTTCGGCATGGTCGTGTTTGCCGGGATCAGCCTGAGCATTGGCGGGGAGCGCTATGCGATGCTGACGCCGACAATCTGGTGGACGGTCGGCCTGGCCGGCCATGGCCTGGCCCTAGTCCTGGTCGAACTGACCGCGCGCTACCAGCAGCAAATTGGCGCGGCGGACTGATCCTGTTGCGCAGGAAGGCTTGCGCGGCAAACCCGGCCCGTGAGATAGGGCGCGCATGGCAGATGACACGACCTCCTTTTCCGCCGCGCCGCCCCTGTTTGCGGATGCGCCGTCCGGCGTCAGCTTCAAGAAGCTGCGCAAGCGGCTGGTGCGCGGCGCGCTGAAGGCGATTGACGATTACAAAATGGTCGACCGGCGGGCGGTGGATGCCGGAGAGGCGAAACGGCCGAAATGGCTGATCTGCCTGTCCGGCGGCAAGGATTCCTATGGCTTGCTGGCGGTCCTGCTGGATTTGCAATGGCAGGGGGCACTGCCGGTGGACCTGGTCGCGTGCAATCTGGACCAGGGCCAGCCGGGGTTTCCGAAACATGTCCTGCCGGACTGGCTGGACACGGTTGGCGTGCGCTACCGGATCGAGACGCAGGACACCTATTCCATCGTCACCGAGAAGGTTCCCGAAGGGCGCACCTTCTGCGCCATGTGTTCCCGCCTGCGCCGGGGAATCCTGTATCGCATCGCGCGGGAAGAAGGCTGTGACGCCATTGTGCTCGGCCATCACCGTGACGATGCGCTGGAAACCTTCATGATGAATTTCGTGCATGGCGGGCGGCTCGCCGCGATGCCGCCAAAGCTGCTGAATGACGAGGGCGACGTGTTTGTGCTCCGCCCGCTGATTACGGCGGCGGAAGACGATCTTGCGAAGTTTGCCGAGGCGATGGCATTCCCGATCATTCCCTGCAATCTGTGCGGCAGCCAGGACGGCCTGCAGCGCGTGGCGATGAAGCAGATGCTGGACGAGTGGGAGAAGAAGAAGCCGGGCGTGCGGCAGGTGATGGCCCATGCGCTGGCCACAGTGCGCCCAAGCCATCTGCACGACCCGCGCGTGTTCGACTTCGCTGGCCTCGAAATTGGCGATCCGGGTGAAGATGATCCGAACGTACCGTTCTAGGCGGCGTCAGTCAGGCGCGTTGACGAACAAGAGAACGATGCCGCTGGAGATTGCGTACTGGAATGCGCCGCCCTGTGCGGCCGCGCCTAGCGGGGTCTGCCACATCTGGAAGTAGGCGCCGCCAATCACCATGAACAGGCCGAACCAGACCAGCAGCGCCATGACGCAGCCCATGATTGCCCAGGTTTTTGCATCGTGGAAACTCTCTGCAGAACTGCCCCGCACCCGGAACATGTCATACGCGCCCTTGAACGAGCATGCGGCAACCAAAAGTTCGCCAATGATGATGCAACACAGGACAATCGTGATCAGGACCGGAGATGAAACAGCTGGCCCGAAGGCGTTGGGATAGGCCTCGTTGCCCGCCATCGGCAGCACGCCCTGGACGAATCCTTTCGCGGCCTCGAAATTCACGACGTTATTGAGCGCATAGAACAGGCCCTGCAGCCCGACAAACACGATGAGCAATATTTTCGACAGTCTTATCATGGCGTCCTCCCTACCAAGAGGACAAGCCTAGCCGATTTTGGGCTAAATGGCGAAGCCCAATCCGTCCGCATACAAGAAAGGCGCGGCTCCGATTGGAACCGCGCCTGTGAATTGCGCTGGTGAAGGCGCCTATTTCCGCCAGACGGCGGCCATGGCCGGGTCTTCCTCTTCGCCCGTGTATTTGCGGGTTTCGGCGCGGCCAACCACCATGTGGTGCACTTCGTCCGGGCCGTCCGCCAGGCGCAGCGTGCGCTGATTGGCATACATGCGGGCCAGCGGCGTCCATTGCGATACACCGGCAGCGCCATGCATCTGGATGGCATCGTCGATGATGGCACACACGCGTTCCGGTACCATGGCCTTGACCATGGAAATCCAGACGCGGGCTTCCTTGTTGCCCAGCACGTCCATCGCCTTGGCGGCCTTGAGGACCATCATGCGCATGGCTTCAATCTCGATGCGGGCACGCGAGACCTTTTCGAGGTTTCCACCCAGCTTGATCAAGTCACGGCCAAAGGCCTGGCGTGTCATGCCGCGCACGACCATCAGGTCCAGCGCCTTTTCAGCAGCGCCCAGCGAGCGCATGCAGTGGTGGATGCGGCCCGGCCCGAGACGGAGCTGAGAGATTTCGAAGCCGCGGCCTTCGCCGAGCAGGATATTTTCCTTCGGTACACGCACGTTTTCGAAACGGATATGCATGTGACCGTGCGGCGCATCCGGATCGCCAAAGACATGCATCGGTCCGAGAATGGTGACTCCCGGGTGCGGCAGCGGCACAAGGATCTGGCTCTGCTGCTTGTTCGGCGCGGCATCCGGGCTGGTCTTCACCATGCAGATCATGATCTTGCAGCGCGGGTCTCCGGCGCCGGATATGTAGAATTTTTCGCCATTGATCACCCACTCATCGCCTTCGAGCACGGCGCTCATGGAGACGTTCTTGGCGTCGGAAGACGGCAGGGCCGGCTCGGTCATGGCGAAGGCCGACCGGATCTCGCCATTCAGCAGAGGCTTCAGCCAGCGCTCTTTCTGTTCCGGCGTGCCGACACGCTCGAGCACTTCCATATTGCCCGTGTCCGGCGCGGAGCAGTTCATGGTCTCCGAAGCCAGCGGGTTCTTGCCCAGCTCTGCCGCGATATAGGCATAGTCGAGATTCTTCAGGCCTTCGCCGGTTTCGGCATCCGGCAGGAAGAAGTTCCACAGGCCCTGCTTCTTGGCTTCGTCCTTTGCCTTTTCGAGCGCTTCCAGCTGGCCCGGCGCATAGGACCAGATATCCGTCTTGCCTTCGCCGAGGCGTTCAAATTCCTCGCTCATCGGGTTCACGACGTCGCGAATGAAGGTCTTCACATGCTCGTAGAGCGGCACGGCCGCATCCGACATGCGTAGATCATTCAAATCATTCTGGACGTCCATGGACGTTTCGGTATCCGCCATTTCGGTGTCTCCTCTCAGACTGTGTTGTTGGGGGAATGGTACGCCTTGCGGCTGGGGCGCCGCAAATTGTTTCTATGAAATCTTTTGTGTCGGCAGGACGTCGCGCCACGCGCTGTTTGGCGTTTCGCGACGAACCGGTCTAGGTCAGCGGCATGAGCCCGGTTTCCGCCGTCATCATCCTGGTCACCGTGCTGGCCACAAGCTTCCTGTCCGGCATATTCGGCATGGCAGGCGGCATCATCTTCATGGGCGTGCTGACGGCGCTGCTGCCCGTGGCAACCGCGATGATCCTGCACGGCACGGTGCAGATGGTGGCGAATGGCTATCGCGCCTATCTCTGGCGCAAGCACATTCACTGGCGTGTCTTCCGCCGCTATGCGCTTGGCTCGATTGCGGCAGTCGCCCTGCTGTTCGCGCTCAGCTGGCGCCCGGAAAAGCAGATGGTGTACCTGTTGCTGGGTCTGGTGACGCTGCTGGTCTGGTTGCCGAAATCGGTTGCCGATCTGGACATCCAGAAACCCTTTCAGGCCGAAGGCGCGGGCTTTGTCGTACAAGCGCTGAACACGGTGGCCGGCGTTGCCGGACCATTGATGGACCAGTTCTTCGTCCATACCGACCTGCACCGGCACGAGATTGTGGCAACCAAATCCATCACGCAGGTTCTGGCGCACTTCGTGAAGATCATCTTCTGGAGCGTTCCGGTCGTCCTGGCATCCGGCATGCAGGCCCTTCCGCCGGCCTGGCTGGTCCTGGCGGCCATCCCGCTGTCCATGCTGGGCACGACTCTGGGCGGCAAGGTGCTGGACCGGATGAGCGACGTGAACTTCAAGCGCGGCATGAAATACCTGGTCACGGCAGTCGGCGCAGTGATGCTGATGCGCGCCGCAGGCTGGCTCTGACACCCTTGCGCGCAAGCGGTTCGATTGTGTGGGCGTTCTCGCCGCGATCATTCACCACCTCTGTTCTGGCAGCGACGATAGCGTGCGCTCGATCATTCGGGAAATTTATTATATGAAGACAACACATCACGAATGGTGATGTTTGGAGCCGAAGATGAACCTCAGATCGCTGGACCTGAACCTGCTGCCCGTACTGGAGGCGGTCTATACCGAGCGCAGCCTGACCCGGGCGAGCGAGTCCCTGCACATCACGCAGCCCGCCGTGAGCAATGCCCTGGCCCGGCTGCGCACCCATTTCGAGGATCCGCTGTTCGTGCGCGAGGGGCGCGGCGTGAAGCCGACGGCCATGGCAGAGGCGCTGATGCCGGCGGTGCGGGACGCGCTGGACCGGCTGCGGGCCGGTCTGGAGCCACGCTCGGCATTCGAGCCATCCCGGTCGACCCGTGTGTTCAACATTTCCGCCCGCGATGCCGGGGCGTTCATGATTGCGCCCGGCCTGGCGCGACGCCTGCAGTCCACCGCGCCGGGCGTGCGGATTGCCTGGACCCAATTGAACCGGGGCGCAATCTCGACCGAACTGGCCTCCGGCCGCCTGGACCTGGCAATTGACGTGCCCGGCATTCGCGGATCCGACCTCGAGCGTGAACCGCTGATGATGACGCCCTATGTCTGCGTCGTGTCGCAATCCCATCCGCTGGCGGGCACGCCCATGAATTTCGAGACCTATCTGGACCTGCGCCATGTGGTCGTGTCCAGCCGCCGGGAGGGCCGGTCCTATGTCGAGGAAGTGGCCCGCACACATGGCGCACGCATCACGCCGGTGATGCGCCTGCCGCACTACATGCCGGCCATGGAAATCGTCCGCGAGACGGACCTTGCCCTGACATTGCCTGCGGCCATGGCGACCGCCCCGGGGCTCGTCACGCATGACCTGCCGGGCGTGTTCCCGCCGCTCGACAGCGAATTGTACTGGCGCCGGGAGAATTCGGAGGACGCGGCGCTGTCCTGGTTGCGCTCGCTGATCCTCGAAACCGTTCAGGACATCGCGCCGCGCTTGTCATCTGCCTGATCAGACGATACGGAAGGCGCTGTCACTTGGGGAGTAGCCAGCCGGTCGGATGACCGGGCCTCCGCGTCAACACACTCGGCCGGCCGGCCGTGGCGCGAAGGGAGCGGGCAACCGTTCGGGCGAGACCAATGACGCCGCTTTTCTGCTCTGGCCGGGCATGGAGAGATGGTGTCATTGCGTCAGATTTGCCCGGCCTGGAGACTGTCATTCATGGAAGCCCTGCTTACCTCCACACTCGTGGTCGCGCTGGCCGAGATCGGCGACAAGACGCAATTGCTGGCCATTCTCCTGGCAGTGCAATTCCGAAAACCGCTGGTCATCATGGCCGGGATACTTGCTGCCACCCTTGCCAACCACTTCCTGGCGGCGCTGGTCGGCGCGCAGGCGGCTGCATTTCTCGAGGGAGACTGGTTCCGCTACCTGGTTGCGGCATCCTTCCTTTTGATGGCGCTGTGGACCCTGATCCCCGACACGCTGGACGAGGAGGAGCGCCCACGCCTGCGCGATGGCGCATTCCTCACGACACTGATCACCTTCTTCCTGGTGGAAATGGGCGACAAGACCCAGGTGGCCACGATCGCCCTTGGCGCCCAGTTTGAGCAGGTGGCCCTGGTCACGCTGGGTACGACGCTGGGCATGATGCTGGCCAATGCGCCGGCGGTCTGGTTCGGCGAGGCCGTGATCCGGCGGGTGCCGCTCCGCCTTGTGCGACGGCTGGCAGCCCTGTTGTTCCTGGTGCTGGGTGTCTGGCTGGTCGCGGAGACAGCGGGCTGGATCTAGCCGCCCGTCAGGTGGCGATGCGGTGGTATTCCTCATCCCGTTCGGCGGCCAGCCGATCACGGATGGTTTCGTCGTTGTAGCCGAATTCGAGCAAGGTGCGGCCAGCCATCTGGAGGCCGGATTCCACGGCATCCGGAATGACTTCCTTGGCGCCGGCATCGATCAGGCGCTGGGCGTGTTCATGGTCGCGCGCGCGGGCAATGATGGGCACTTCCGGCCGCAGCTTGTGGAATGCCCTGACCATGGCCTCGGCAGCGGAGACATCGTCCACGGTGACCACGAACAGGCGCGCCCCGTCGGCCCCGGCGCTGTGCAGGATTTCGGGGCGGGCGGCGTCCCCCAGATAGGCGCGCCAGCCGGCATTGCGGGCGCGGGAGACGTTGAAAGCGCTGCGTTCCAGCGCGACGACGTCGGCCTCCTCCGCCGCCAGGATGCGGGCGACGGCGTGGCCGACCCGTCCGAAGCCGGCAATGATGACATGGCCCTCGAGGTCCGAGAAATCCTCTTCCAGCGTGTGCGCCGGTTCCTGCGCGGTGAGGCGGTCCCCGATCAGCGTGCCGATCCGGCCGAGCACGGGGATCAGCAACATGGACAGGCCGGCAATCGCGGCCATCATTCCGGCGGGTTCGGGCGCAAGCGCGCCGGCCGCCGTGGCAGCGGCGATCACGACAAAGGCAAATTCTCCGGCTGGCGCCAGAAGGAAGGCCGCCTCGATGGACATCGGCGTCGGCCCCGCAAACAGGCGCAGCGCGCCGAAGCCGATGACCAGTTTCAGAGCCAGCAGGACACCGAGCCCGGCCAGGATGGTCCAGGGCTGGGAGAGGATCGAGGGCAGGTCCAGCCCCATGCCGACCGTCATGAAAAACAGGCCCAGCAGGATGCCCTTGAAGGGCTCCAGGTCCACTTCCGTCTGGTGCTTGAACTCGGTCTCTCCCAGAAGCAGCCCTGCGAGGAAGGCGCCGAGCGCGAGCGACAGGCCTGCCGTGGCGGTGATGGCCGCCGCCCCCACCACGGTCAGCAGGGTCAGTGCCATGAGGAAGTCGCGGCCCCCGGCCGCGGCTGCGAGGCGGAACATGCGACGCAGGCCGAACCTGCCGATGATCATGATCACGATGATGGCGATCACGCCGTTCAGCAGCGCCTCCAGCAGGACCGCCGTGAGGTTGGCGCCGGCCTCGATATTGACGAAGCCGACAAAGATCAGGATGGGCGCGACGAGAATGTCCTGGAACAGCAATACGGCAAGGGCAGCGCGCCCGACCGGCTGGGCCGCCTGCTTCTGCTCGATAAGGAGCTGCATGACGATGGCAGTGGAGGAGAGGGCCAGGGCAAGACCGCAGATGATCGCCGCTTCTGCCGGCAGGCCCACCTGCCAGGCGATCAGGCCGATGGCGAGGGCGCTGATCGCGGCCTGAAGCCCGCCCGCGCCGAACACGGCCCGCCGCAGGCCCCAGAGTTTCTCGAACGAGAATTCGAGCCCAAGCAGGAAGAGCAGGAACAGCACGCCAAGCTCTGCAAATGGCGCGGCGGCCTCCGGTTCCGATATCGAGACATATTCGAGAATGGGATAGGCATGCGCCAACTGGCCGAGCGCATAGGGGCCAAGCGCGATGCCGGACAGCATGAAGCCGACCACGGCGGGGAATTTCAGATAGCGAAACACCGGAACGGCGACCCCGGCCGCAAACAGGAAGACGACCGCATCCTTGATGAGTATCTCGTGTCCCGGTTCTGCCATGCCCGCCTGTGTTCCCTTGATCTGTCCCGTCTCAGCCGCGCCGGGCGCGGAAGAATGCCTTCAGCAGCGCGCTGGCCGTCTCGCCCGCTGCCTCGTCCTGCTCGACCTCCGGCCGCCAGTGGCAGGTCGGCTGTTCGAAGAAGCGCGCGCCATGGATCACCGCGCCGCCCTTCGGATCGCACGCCGCAAAGACAAGCTTGCCGATGCGCGCCAGACTGATCGCCCCGGCGCACATCGCGCATGGTTCCAGTGTCACATAGAGGTGCAGACCGGTCAGCCGGTAATTTCCCGTAGAGGCCGCCGCCGCCCGCAAGGCGACGATTTCGGCATGCGCGGTCGGGTCCTGCCCGGCAATAGGGCAATTGGCGCCCTCGCCGACAATCTCTCCCGTCTCCGGATCGATGATGACTGCGCCAACCGGCACCTCACCGGCCTCGGCGGCCTGCCGCGCCAGCTCCAGCGCGCGGGTCATCGGATCTACAGGAATTGTCATGGGGATGGGATCGCCCTACACGGGCGCAAAGTAAAGGGATGGCTTGTCGAATGCGCATCATTGCCGGACAGCACAAGGGGCGGGCCATTGCCGCGCCAAAAGGACAGGGCACGCGGCCGACCGGGGATCGCGCGCGCGAATCCATCTTCAACATGCTGGCCCATGCCGACTGGGCGCCAGAAATCGAGGGCGCACGGGTGATTGACCTGTTCGCGGGCTCCGGCGCGCTGGGGCTGGAGGCGATGAGCCGAGGCGCGGCCTTCTGCCTGTTCGTGGAAACCGATCACGGCGCGCGCGGCGCGATCCGCGACAATATCGAGACGCTGGGGCTTTACGGGAATACGCGCCTGCACCGCCGCTCGGCCACCGATCTGGGCGAGAAACCTGCCGGCGTCGGCCAGCCCTTCACGCTGGCCTTTCTCGATCCGCCTTATCACAAGGGCCTGGCCGAGCCGGCACTCGCCTGTCTTGTCTCCGGTAACTGGCTGGACGAAGACGCGCTGGCAATCGTGGAAACCGGATCGGACGAGATGATCGCGCCCGAGGGCTGGGACGTGATCGAGACGCGCGACTATGGCGCCGCGCGGATCTGGTTCCTGAACCGGGCCTAACCTTCAAAGAATTCCTTGCGCAGATCGAGATGGGTCTGGTTCGTCCCGATCATCTCTCCACATTCGCCAAGCCAGGATTCGGCAGCGGCACGGCCCATGTTCCGGAGCTTGACCAGAAAATCCCAGCTCGTGTCGTATTTGGTCCGAAGGCTGAACTCCATGAGATCCTGTCCGCCCTTGATCGCATGAATGTTCAGACGGCGGTATTTCTTCAGCATTGGCTCCTTCAGCATGCCGTCATCCAGCAGGCGCTGCACGAAGGCGATGGCCCTCAACTCCCCGATCAGGGCCGCGTTGAAGCTGATCTCGTTCATCCGGTCCTGGATTTCACCGGCCCGTTTCGGGATGCCGTCGCGGCGGATCGGGTTCAGCATGACCAGCAACACGTCGCGCGGCGCACCGGAATAGATCAACGGGAACAGGCTGGGATTGCCCATGAACCCACCATCCCAATAGGCCTGTCCATCGATCTCCACGGCCTGAAACGTCTGAGGCAGGCAGGCCGACGCCAGCACCGTATCAAGGGAAATGTCGCCATCCTCGAACACGGTGACATGACCGGATTCGACATTTGTCGCCGACAGGAAGAGCTGGATGCCGGATTCGTCCACTTTCGAGAAATCGATGACATCCTTCACCACATCCCGCAGCGGATTGATGTTGAAGGGATTGAGATCGTAGGGGCTGGCAAGGCTCTGCACGGCGCTGGCATAGGCGAAGACGATCGGGCTGAGCGCGCCATAGGGTGTGACGCTGCGCCCGGACCGGGAGATGCCGTGCCAAAGCGCCTCCAGCGTATCCTTCGCCCCCTGCGTGCCATTCTCCGCCATGCCGGCGGAAAAGGCGACCGCATTCATGGCACCTGCAGACGTGGCGGAAATGGCGTTGATCTCGAGTCCGCCTTCCTCGACCAGGCGATCCAGGACGCCCCAGGTATAGGCGCCATGCGCGCCGCCGCCCTGAAGCGCCAGGCTGAGCTGTTTCGGCTTCTGCTTTGCCATACCGGAATCCCTGCTATTCTGGTGATATCGCACTTTGCAAGGCGCCGTCTTAATGGGACCTCACCAAAGCCATATGACGTTCCACCCGCCGGCTCCATGCCCGCTTTCCATTTGGCCCGCAGAATACGGGGCCTGCTGTCGAAACTGGCACAAGGCTTGCGTTGAAGCGGGCCTGTGCGAACCGGATGAACAGGTCTGACGCCGTGCCCTATGAGCCTCCAAAGCCCGTGATTTCCGTCATCATGGCGAATTACAATTGCGACGCGTTTCTGGAAAGCGCGATCCGGTCTGTGCTGAACCAGACCAATCCGGCGATTGAGCTGATCCTTGTGGATGACGGCTCGCGGGACCGCAGCGTGGAAATTGCCAAAGCGATCGCAAAGGAAGACGGCCGCCTGAAAGTGTTCAGCGGCACGCGCTTCGGCGGCCCGGCCCCGGTGCGGAACTACGCCCTGCAACAGGCCAAGGGGGACTGGATTGCCATTGTCGACAGCGACGACCTGATCCGTCCGGACCGGCTGGACCGCATGCTGCAGGCTGCCGAGGACACCGGCGCCGACATCCTGATCGACAATCTGGCCGTGTTCCAGTCCGACGGCCCGGCCAACATCACCACCATGTTCGAAGGCGACCTGCGCGAGCGGCCGGCCCGCATCATGGAGAGCGAATACATCAAGGCCAACATGCTGTACTCCCGCGGCAGCAAGCTGGGCTATGCCAAGCCACTGATCCGGCGCACGGCCCTGGACACGAACCAGATCCGCTACAATGAGACGATGCGCATCGGCGAGGATTATGACCTGATCGTGCGGCTGCTGTCGGCGGGTGCGCGCATGATGAGCATTCCGGACGTGATGTATTTCTATCGCAAGCATGGAAATTCCATTTCGCACCGGCTGGATGCAGTGGCACTGGACGCACTGGAGCAGACGGCCAGTGAAGCCCTTCGCCAGCCCACGCCGCATGCCGAAGTGACCGCCGCCCATGCGGCGCGCCTCAAATCCATTCGCCGCGCGGTGTCCTTTGACAGGATCATCGTGGCACTGAAGCGCAAGGATGTGCTGTCGGCGTTGCGCGAAATTTCGAACAATCCGTCCGTGATCCCGCTCCTGCGCCTGCCTGTTTTGCATCGGGTGTTGAAGCGAACGGGCAATCCGCTGGTGCGGTCCGATCCCCGTCTTGAAGCGGAACTGAATGGCCTGCGCGCACAGGGCACCGCGTGACCCCGACCGTGGCTGGCCGGGTCGTGCCTGCCGTCGGGACCGTATGTTTCAAGGGAAAGGACGTTCTTCTCATCCGCCGTGGAACACCGCCGCTGGCCGGTGACTGGTCCCTGCCGGGCGGGCGGATCGAACGTGGCGAGCGCGCCGAAGCGGCGGCCTTGCGGGAACTGGCAGAGGAAACCGGCGTGACGGCCCGCCTGATCGGCCTGGTGGATGTGGTGGACGCAATCTTCACCTCTCGCCGGACGGGCGCCGTGGCGCGGCATTATCTTTTGTTCGACTATGCGGCGGTCTGGGAAGCCGGGGAACCGTTGGCCGGAGACGACGCGGCCCATGCCGAATGGATCAGCCCCGACCGTCTGG
Source organism: Hyphomonas sp. (assembly GCF_017792385.1). Lineage (NCBI taxonomy): Bacteria > Pseudomonadati > Pseudomonadota > Alphaproteobacteria > Hyphomonadales > Hyphomonadaceae > Hyphomonas > Hyphomonas sp. The sequence continues at coordinate 185,886 of NZ_CP051230.1, forward strand.
CGCAACTCCCGCTATGGGACGAGACCCGCCGCATCATTGCTGCCGCCCACATGTTGGTCTGACGAGGAGATCATTGTCTGGGGCCGCGGAACGTACTATATATGTTCCAAGGAGACGAATGGATGCTCGCGACATTTTCTGACAAGAATATTGACGAGATGCTGGCGCTGACCAACGGCCATCTCGACCATTTGTCTTATGTCGCCAAATACATTCGTTTCAAAAATCCTCGCAAGCGCGTCACCCCAAAGACCGTGAAGCAGGCCTTGGCAGAGCTTGAAGGCGAAGGATACGCGCCGCCGCCCGCGAAACGGGATGCTGTGCCAGAGGTAACCGAGGGGGTCTGACGGGCCCGGCGCTGCACATCGGTCGGGGGGCCACACATTGTCGTCATCTGTTCTGTTGCTGCTTTTGCTGGCCATTCCCGGCCTGGCAGCCCGAGCGGGACGCAATTGGGTCATGCGGGTGCGCCAGCGGTCTCAGCGTGACCTGCTCAGCGTGATTTCACTGCTGGTCCCGCTTTCGCTGCTGTTCATCGCCATCGCACATCTGCTGCTCCACTGCACCGACTTGCGGGTTGCCCCCGCCGACTACGATGCGCTTATCGGCTCCAGCCCGGAGACTGGACCGCCCAGCCTGACCCGTTTCCTGCCCCTGCTCGCCTTGTCCACCGTCCTCGGATTCCTGTTTGGGGCTGTTTTCGGAAAGGTCGAGCTATGGCGTCTCGGGCCCAACAAGTTGGGCGCGCACCCACTGGATGCGTTGATGGGGGGAACCACGCTGCCGGTGGTGGGCGCCGCAGTTCTGACAACGACGCAAATCAACAACAAGCTGATCGTGTATTATGGTCGTTTGCACGGCATACAGATCGGTCCTGAGGGGAAAGTCGATTTTGTCGTGATCAGTGGCAAGATTACAAAGTCGCTGTTGTCCGATGGCAAGCACAAGTTTGCCGGTGGCACTGAACAGGATGGCTATCCGGTCACCAGGAAGCCGTTTCTCATTGTCGCCGATTCCGGCGCGAAGGCGGATGGTCAAAGGGTGAAGACTGATCGATTGCTGATTGAGTCGGAAGACATCGCAAACATTCATCTTGAATTGTACGACGACATCCTGAACGGGGACTGGCTGGATCAGTGCGCCTACTATATCGGCCGGAAAACCGGTTGGATTCGCGCCATCAGGCCGGAACCACCGCCAGTGGAGGCAAAATCGGAGGCTTGACCGCCCTTGCGTCACCCGCTTGATCAGCTGTGCAATCACAACACAGCGGAGGACACCAGATGACATACGCCCCATTCAACCTCGCAGGTAAGGTTTGCGTCATAACCGGCGGGAACAAGGGTATTGGCCTTGGCATGGCCGAGGCACTGGCCGCGTCGAATGCCGATGTCGTGATCTGGGGCCGCAAAACCGATGACAATGCCGCTGCCCTGAAAAAGCTGGAAGGCCTCGGCACGGGCAAGGCCGCTGCGAAACAGGTGGATGTCGCCGAAGAAGACCAGATCGTGAAGGCCATGGCCGAGACCGAGGAAGAGTTCGGACGGATCGACACCTGCATCGCCAATGCGGGCGTGGGCCGGGGCGCGAACAATTTCCACGAAATGACGCTGGAGACCTGGCAATACAATCAGCGCATCAATTCCGAAGGGGCCTTCATCACGCTACGCGAGGCCGCCAAATCCATGGTCGCCCGCGCCAAGGCCGGGGATCCAGGCGGGTCCCTAGTCGGGACCGCATCGCTGGCCGCCCTGTCCGGCGCAGCCCGCAACCAGGCCTATGGCCATACCAAGGGCGGCCTGATCGCCATGATGAATGCAATCGCTGTGGAATATGGCCGCTATCAGATTCGCGCCAATTGCGTCCTGCCGGGCTGGATTGCCACCGACATGACCGATGGGGCCCAGGACAGCGATGTCTTCAACAGCAAGGTCATTTCGCGCGTCCCGGTGCGCCGCTGGGGCCAGCCGGAGGATTTCGGCGGGATCGCCGTGTATCTGGCCTCCGATGCGTCGAGCTTCCATTCCGGCGACACGCTGCTGATCGACGGTGCCTACCAGAAATTCTGAGCCTGGCACGCTCCGACAAACAAAAAGGGCTGCCCGAGGGCAGCCCTTTCCGTATCCGGAAACCGAAGAGCTTACTCTTCCGGCTCTTCGTCCGTAGCTTCTTCAACAGCCTCTTCGACGGCTTCTTCCGCGTCAGACAGTGCGTCTTCCATGGCATCGCCTGCGTCTTCTGCAGCCGCTTCCATGTTGTCGCCAGCTTCGCTCAGCATGTCGCCGGTTTCGTCAGCAGCCTCGTCCACAGCGTCAGCAGCGTCATCCACTGCCTCTTCAACGGTTTCAGCAGCCGTCGTCTCTTCCGGAGCCGTCGTCTCTTCTGCACCGCAAGCAGCCAGAACAAGCGCTGCAGCACCGATAACCAGGAGTTGTTTCATACCTATTTCCCCTACTTCAGGCCAAAAATGACCGGGCAGACGTGTACCACCTGCCGACCATCACGAAAAGATGATTTCCGCTGATAGACACTGGCACTGTTTTCTGCAGGTTTCACGGTGAAATCTGCCAAACCGCGCCATCCAAAGGCATTTTTCAGCCTGATCGGGCGTTTATTCATCATCCAGATCGCCTTCCAGCTCGACTTCCGACCCGGCAAGTGTGGCTTCTTCGACCTCCAATTCGGCATTTGGCGTCCGATTCGGGTGATTCTGCGTGGCGTCATGCTCCGGCTCCACGACAATCTGCCGGCTCTCCAAGCCCGGCGGCTTTTCATGAGGGGCCACGCAACCCGCGGTCCACGCCATCAGGATCATGCCTGCGCCAATTCCTTTCATCCCTGTCTCCTTCGATTCTCCTTCGATGCCTCCGCCCCATTCTCGCCCGAGCCGGACGGAAGCGACTTGCGTTGACGCAAGGACGCCAGTCTAGGCTTCCACAAAATCAGACAAAACCCCGGGAGACGTCCACCATGGCCCTGAATACCGCACTTACAAAACTGCTGAACATCGAACATCCGATCATGCTGGCCGGCATGGGGGGCGTGTCCTATGCCGAAGTCTGCGCGGCCATGTGCAATGCTGGCGGCTATGGTGTGCTGGGCATGGCCGGTACGACCCCGGACTTCATCGAAGGCCAGATGAAACGTGTGCGTGAACTGACCGACCGGCCCTTCGGCGTGGACCTGCTGGCTGCCAGCCCGGAAAGCCTGGAGGAAAGCGTCGATGTCATCATCAATAATGGCGCTGACAGTTTTGTGGCCGGTCTTGGCGTGCCGATGCCGATCATGGAACGGCTGAAAAAGGCCAATGTGAAGGTCATGGTTGTCGGTGGCGCGGTCAAGCATGCGATCAAGGCCGAACAGGCCGGATGTGACGCCGTAATTTTGCAGGGCGGTGAAGGCGGTGGCCATACGGGCCTTGTCGGCACCATGCCGCTGGTCGCGCAGGCCGTGGAGGCCGTGAACATTCCGGTGATCGCAGCCGGCGGCATCTATGACGGCCGGGGCCTGGCGGCGGCACTGGCGCTGGGCGCGTGCGGCGTGTGGATGGGCACGCGCTTCATCGCCTCGACCGAGGCGCATGCCGCGCAAATGTACAAGGACACTGTGGTTGGCGCCGGGGATACCGACACGACCCGCACGCGCTGCTATTCCGGCAAGCCGATGCGCTGTCGGACGAATGACTATATCAAGGATTGGGAGAGCCGCCCGGAGGACATCCAGCCCTTTCCGCACCAGGCCATCCATTCCCATCAGACCGGCGTGATCGGCGGCATTGGCGGGATCACGGATGAAGCCAAACTCAATCCGGACTCGTCCTGTTTCGCGATGGGCCAGTCGGCTGGCGGCGTGAAGGAGGTCAAACCCGTGGCAGATATCGTCGGTGACATCATGCGGGATGCCGAGGGCGCCATTGACCGGATGGCGGCGCTGAAGGCGAAGGCCACCGCCTGATTCCGGCAACTGGGGTGACAGGGGTGACAGGAACAGCCGGGTCCTGGCGGCGCCCGGCTGTTCTTCATGATGTCAGTTCGATGCCGGGGTCAGCCGGATCAACCGTCCGCCTTCCTTGTCTTCAAGCACATAGAGCGCGCCGTCCGGGCCCTGTTCGACTTCACGAATGCGCTTGCCCCACTCATAGCGCTCGGCCTCCGTGGCGACCGGCTCTGTCTGACCGTCCTTGGGCGGCTGGCCCAGATTGTCCGTTGGCTGTGTTTCGAACGACACCCGGATCAGGGCTTGTGAGGACAGGCCTCCGATAAAGGCGTGCCCCTGCCACTCCTCGAACACGTCCCCGGAATAGAAGACGAGCCCGGCCGGACTGATGGCGGGGATCCAGGCGATGGCCGGATCCTCGAAGACGGGATTGCTTTCATGCGTGGGGATCGGCTTGCCGCTGTAGTGATCCCCTTCGGACACTTCAGGATATCCATAATTCTCGGACCGCACGATCAGGTTCAGTTCGTCGCCACCCTTCGGGCCCATTTCGACCACCCAGAGACGTTCCTGTGCGTCAAATGCAATGCCGAGCGGGTTGCGATGCCCCAGCGTCCAGACCTGATCCGTCACAGCCCCGTTGCCATGGAAGGGATTGTCTTCCGGGATCGAGCCATCCTGATTGATGCGGACGACCTTGCCGAGATTCGTCGCCATGTTCTGGGCCGGGGTGAATTTCTGGCGCTCTCCGGAAGCAATGAAGAGATGGCCTTCCGGCCCGACAGCGAGGCGATGCCCGTAATGTCCGTTGCCGGTCACTTTCGGGGACTGCCGCCAGATCACTTCGCGGTTTTCCAGCACACCGCCCTGCTCGGTCAGACGCAAGGTGGCGCGCTCGACGGCCGCACCGCTGAGACTGTCGTCGGCCGGGTCACGCTCGACATAGGACAGGAAGACCGTTCCATTTTCGGCAAATTCGGGATGAAGGATGATGTCCCCAAGCCCGCCCTGTCCCATGGCCTTGACCGACGGCACATTCGTAATCTCGCCGAGCTTTTTGCCGTCAGTGCCCAGCAGCCAGAGATTGCCGTCCTTTTCGGAGACCAGGGCACGGCCGTCCGGAAGGAATGTCATGGCCCAGGCACTGTCGAAGGTTTCGAGCGGCGTCGCGGTCAGGGGGGTGCCCTGCGTCCCGGTGACGGTCAGGGAATCGGGCGCCTGTTCGTGATGTTCAGCACTGGCGCAGCCGATCAGCAAGGCCGCGGCGCTCGCGCTCGCCAGGGCGCGCAGAATGGATGTGGTCATGGAAAGTCCTCCGGAGGCAGATATCTGCCCCGGAAAACGCGGGAGGACCCGTGCGGTTCCCGCAATTCAGTCGATGAATGTCTCCGGCGGAACAACATGTTTCAGAGGTTCACCTGCCAGATATCGCCCAAGATTGTCGAGGAAGGTCTCGTCGGCCCGCACATAGGTCGCCTGGGTCACTGCACTGTCATGCGGGGTGACGGCAATCTTCGGGTGACGCCAGAGTGGACTGGTCTCCGGCAATGGCTCCTCCGTCGTAACATCAAGCGCGGCAAAGGCAGGTCGGCCGGCATCGAGCGCCTCGACGAGCGCCGGCTCGTCCACCAATTGCCCGCGCCCCAGATTCAACAGAAGCGCATCCGGGCGCATCGCTGCCAGAAACTCGGCATCCACCATACCGGCTGTTTCCTCCGTCAGCGGAAGGCTGAGCAGGACAATGTCGGCCTGCTCCAGCTCGCTTTTGACAAGTGCCATGGGAACGATGTGGTCCGAGCCGTCTGCCGGACCGGGAGACCGCCGCGCCCCGGTGACATGTCCGCCGAGCAGCTGCACCCGCTTGCCGACTGCGGACCCGATGGAGCCGAACCCGACAATCAGCCAGCGCGAGCCCATCATTTCGCGCATTTCCAGCCGGTTCCATACAGCGTCGCCCTGTTGGGCGCGGTGCTGCGGGCCGCGCTTGAGAAAGTCGAAGGCCTGCCACAGCGCCCATTCGGCCATGGCTTCGGACTGGGTGTGATTGGTCGTATAGAGGCGGGAAATCTTTCCCACCGAAATCAGGGCCGCATTGTCGAGGCCCGCCGCCGAGGACTGGAACCAGTCAATCCCGCCGGTCTTCAGCACGGCAATCATGAAGTCCCTTGCATGATCGCCGAACCAGACATCGGTGTTGCCAAAGACAATGTCCGGCCGGATATCGTGCACGATCGTGCCATCCCCCGCATGCGAGAACAGGCCGTCCTCGTCCATGACAATGAACTCGACCTTGTGTTCAAGGCCCTTGAGCCTTTCACGAATGCGGGCAAAAGTCTTCGCATGAAGCAAACAGGTTTTCATGCCCTCCTGCTTAGCGCGCTCATGTTCTGCGGCGCAAGCGCAGCGCAATCGGATCTGCCGATGCGCGGACCGGATTATTTCCGGGATGCACGGGATCTGGCGGCAACACTGGGAGCGGCCCATGCCATACGCGTGAAGTGCAATGGCCGCGAAGACCAGTATTGGCGGCGCTACATGTCCGACATGCTGAAATATGAAGCACCTCATCGCGGGGCGGTGCGCAGCGGCCTGGTCGAATCCTTCAATGAGGCGTTCACCAGTGCCGGGCGGGTCTACCAGACCTGTGACAATCGCGCCGTCGAAGCCGAGGCGGATTTCGCCGTGAAAGGCCAGGAAATCGCGACCCGCATGGCGACCCACTATTTTCCGCAGCCCCCGGCGCGAAACGACTAGGATTCGGTCGACACCACGCTGACATCCTCCAGAAGGAAGCGCGGCCCGGTGCCGAGCCCTCGCGCACGATCCTCAGGATTGTAGAGCTGGCACTTCTTCAGCGACAGGCAACCGCACCCGATGCAGCCATCCAGCTTCCGGCGTGTGCGCTCCATCAGGGCAATGCGCTCGTCCAGCAAGTGCCGGAACGCCGTGCTGATCCGGGTCCAGTCCCGCTTGGTCGGCGTACGCCGTTCCGGCAGGGATGACAGGAGCTGGCCGATTTCCTCGATGGTCAGGCCGATCTGCTGCGCAATCAGGATGAAGGACAGGCGGCGTATGTCAGAGCGCAGGAATACTCTCTGACCGCCGGACGAGCGTTCGGGATGAACGAGCCCCCGCCCCTCATAGAACCGGATCGCCGAGACCGACAGGCCCGTCCGCGCCGCCACATCTCCGATTGTCAGCCCCTTCTGAACCGTCATGAAAAAAACTCCCAACTCGCGCTTGACCTCAACTTAAGTTGAGGAATTACGACAGCCTTATCAGAGATTTGATGAAAGCGAAATGGAGTTGAGACCAATGAGTATTGCCAAATTCGAACATGTGAATGTGACGGTCCGCGACCCGAAGAAAACGGCGTCCATGCTGACGAAGCTGTTTGGGTGGAAAGTGCGCTGGGAAGGCCCGTCGAAATATGATGGCTACACGGTGCATGTTGGCACGGACGAGGATTACATCGCGCTCTATACCCTGCCCCGACAGGACCAGCCGGAAGAGGAAAGCTATTACCGCACCGGCGCGGTGAACCATTTCGGCATCCTGGTGGAGGACCTCGACGCGACGGAACAGAAGATCCTCGACGCCGGCTATCGCACCCACAGTCACCAGACCTATGACCCCGGCAGCCGCTTCTATTTCCATGACCACGACAACATCGAATGGGAGGTTGTGAGCTATGCTTGATGGATTGATCCATGCCTATCTCGATACGGTTGGCCGGGCCTGGCAACCGCGCGACGCATTCCCGGGGGCCGACTGGGACTCGCTTCTGCCCCGAAGCGCGCTAAGCTCCTCTCAACAGAAAGCAGGAGAGACGGATGCCCATCACACGCGTCGTCGCGGCGACAGTTCTGGCTATCGGATTGTGCGCGTGCGCTACAGCGCCAGCGCAGGATGAGACACGCATCGACGCGGATGCGACAGTGAAACACAAGAAGGTGGTGCGGATAGAAGTCCGCAAGCCAGATGAGGCGAGCCAGCCGGGGCCGGGTGACCGGATGCCGGCGGGCCGCCCGCTGGGCACGCGCTCCTCCGTGGTAGCCCCGAATGGCGCGGCCGCCACGGCCCACCCGCTGGCAACCCAGACCGCGCTCGACGTGCTGAAAGCCGGCGGCTCGGCCGTGGACGCCGCGATTGCCGCGAACGCGATGCTGGGCCTTGTCGAACCGACAGGCAACGGCATCGGCGGCGACCTGTTTGCGATCGTCTGGGATCCGGAGACGCAGCAGCTCTACGGTTATAATGGCTCCGGCCGCTCGCCCATGGGCGCCACTCTGAACGACATGCAGGCCAAGGCCGACGAGTTCATGCAAGGCGAGGAGATCCCGCCCTTCGGCGCAGCGCCGGTGACCGTGCCCGGCACGGTCGATGGCTGGTACGCGCTGCATGACAAGTTCGGCAAGCAGCCGATGAACATGAACCTCGAACCGGCCATTCAGTACGCCCGTAACGGCGCGCCGATTCCTGAGGTCATCGCCTATTATTGGGGCCGCAATGCAACGCGCCTGCAGGAAGCGGCTGACAGCGGCATGCTGGAAGAGTTCGACAATGCGAAGGCGACCTATTTCTCGCCCGCCCCGAAAGAAGGCAGCCTGTTCCGCAATCCGGACCTCGCCGACACGCTTGAGCGGATCGCCTACAAGGGCCGGGACGAATTCTATTCCGGCGAAACCGCCCACATCATGGGCGACTATTTCGAACGGATCGGCGGCTTCCTGACCTATGAGGACTTTGCCGCCCATACCGGCGAATGGGTCGAGCCGATCTGTGTGACCTATCGCGGCGACTACAAGGTCTGCGAATTGCCGCCGAACACGCAGGGCATCGCGGCGCTGCAGATGCTGCAGATGCTCGAACGGTTTGACCTGCGCGGCATGGGCTTCGGCTCGGCCGACAGCATCATGGCGCAGGTGGAAGCGAAACGGCTCGCCTTTGCAGACCGGGCGGCTGGCTATGCTGATCCAGAAACGTCCGGGATTGATCCCGCTATCTTTGTTCGCCCCGGCTACAATGCTGAACGGGCAGACACGATTGACCTCGGTCAGGCGATGGCACCTCCTGCCCCCGGCTTCGCAGACGCAGATGCCAAGCTGAACGACGGCGACACGACTTACCTCACCGTCACCGACAAGGACGGCATGATGGTGTCGCTTATCCAGTCGAACTATCGCGGCATGGGCACGGGGCTCGTCGCGGATGGCCTCGGCTTCATGTTCCAGGATCGCGGGCAGCTGTTCAGCCTCGACCCGGACCATCCGAACGTGTTCGAACCCGCCAAGCGGCCCTTCCACACGATCATTCCGGCCTTCGCCTTCAAGAAGGACATGCCGGGCTGTCAGGTGCGCGCCGAGCCGATCGAACAGGCCTGCCGGTTCGAGCCATGGCTGAGCTTCGGCCTGATGGGCGGCGGCATGCAGCCGCAGGGCCATGTGCAGATCATCCTGAACCTCGTCGATTTCGACATGGGCCTGCAGGAAGCCGGTGATGCCGCGCGCTGGGAACATGTTGGCGGGTGCGAGCCAACCGATGACCTCAATGGCGACGCCTGCGAAACCGACATGGGTGTCGTGCATCTGGAAAGCGGCATCCCGCCGGAAACCCGCGCCGAACTGGAGGCCCGCGGCCACACGGTGGAATGCTGCAAGGCGAATGCAGGCGGCTATCAGGCCATCATGCGCGACTTCGAAAGCGGCGCCTGGATTGCCGCCACCGAAATGCGCAAGGATGGCAGCGCGGATGGGTACTAGCCTCCCCTCTCCCTTGAGAGAGAGGGGCCGGGGGTGAGGGAGCGCGGAGTCGATGACACGAAACTCGTCCACGCCCCGCGCCCGCCGTCTGCGACAGGACGCCAATGCCCCTGAACAGGTCGCGTGGCAGGCCTTGCGTGGACTTGGCTGGGATTTCCTGCGAGTTCCAGCTAGCGACGTGTTTGATGCCGACCATCTGATGGGTCTTGTGCAGGAGAGATTGGGACTATGACTTCAACTGTGTGCCCCCTCACCCCAGCCCCTCTCCCCGAGGGGAGAGGGGTATGAGTCCGGAAGCTCCCGCCGATTGTCCTCTATGCCCGCGCCTTGTGGCGTATCGGGAAGAGGTCGCCGTGAAAGAACCGGACTGGTTCAATGGCGCCGTGCCGAGTTTCGGGCCGGAGGATGCCGAATTGCTGATCATCGGCCTTGCGCCGGGCGTCACCGGGGCGAACCGGACAGGCCGGCCATTCACCGGCGACTGGGCCGGGGACCTGCTCTACGCAACCATCGACAAGTTCGGCTATTCAACCGGCACATATGATGCGCGGCCGGATGACGGGCTGAAGCTGAAGCGCGCCATGATCACAAATGCCGTGCGCTGTGTGCCGCCGCAGAACAAGCCGGTTGGCGCGGAGATCAATCAGTGCCGGCCCTTCCTGTCGGCCCGCATTGCGGCGCTGCCGAAGCTGAAGGCGATGATCTGCCTCGGCAAGATTTCCCATGATTCCACGGTACGCACGCTGGGCCTGAAACTGAAGGATCACCCCTTTGGCCACGGCACGCATTATGATGTGGCGTTCGAAGGCCGGCCGCTGGCGCTGATCTCGTCCTATCATTGCAGCCGCTACAACACGAATACCGGTCGCCTGACGGCAGAGATGTTCGAGGATGTGTTTGCGATGGCGAAGAGTGTGACCGATCCGGCCTAAGGGAGTTGCCATCGCCGTACTTTCCGTTTATCGATAATATCGTTATTCGATAAAGGATTGTCCGATGCCCAGATATGCCGCTCCGCTGCTTACATGCGTTTTCGCATTGGTTTTTCTCGGCACCGGTGTCGCGCATGCCGCAAAGCTCGAAGTTGACCCGGACGCGCCCCTATGGATCAGGCTCGCCACGGACGCCCTGCTTTATGCCCATATTGGTGGCGGCGCGGTGGGGCTCGTATCCGGCGTCGCAGCGATTGCAGCACGCAAAGGCCGGGCCATGCACCGCCTTGCGGGGAAAGTCTTCTTCGTTTCGATGTTCATCACCTATCTGATCGGCGCAGGCGTTGCGCCGTTCCTTGAGGAGGGCCAGCGCCCAAACTTCGTGGCCGGCATCCTGGCCTTGTACCTGCTCATCACGGCTCTGCTCACAGTTCGCCAGCGCGGGCCTGTCCGGGTCAATTGGCGGCATTATGCAGGACTGGTGACGGCGCTCGGCATCACGCTGATGGGCGTTGTGTTCATGCAAATGGGCGCGAACAGCCCAAGCGGCACCGTAGACGGCTCGCCGCCCCAAGCCTTCATCCTGTTCATTGTCGCCGGCAGCATTGCCGCGTTTGGCGAATTGAACGTGATCGTGAGACAGGCGCTGTCCTACACGGCGCGCATCTCCCGCCACCTCTGGCGCATGTGCTTCTCGATGTTCATCGCATCCGGCTCACTTTTCCTGGGGCAGCCGCAAGTGTTTCCCGAGGGCTTCAACCAGACCGCCTGGCCCTTCCTGCTGGCCTTTGCACCGTTGATTGCGCTGATTGTCTGGCAGGGCCTGCTGAGGCTTCGCGGCGAGAAGTTGCGCGCTGCTTGAGCGGCATTCCTCACCCCTCTTTCAGGATCCGCGCCTTCTGTCTCTGCCAGTCGCGTTTGGCCTCGACTTCGCGCTTGTCATGGCTCTTGCGGCCGGTCGCGAGGCCGATGAGGAGCTTGGCGAGACCGCGCTCGTTGAAATAGAGCTTCAGAGGCACGATGGTGCGCCCAGCCCGGTCGACCGACTGGGAGAGTTTCGCCAGTTCGCGCTTTGACACGAGCAGTTTCCGCTTGCGCTTCGGCTCATGATTGAACCGGTTGGCGGCATTGTAGATCGGGATGTCCGCATTGATCAGGTAGAGGCCGCCATCTTCCGGGCTGACATAGGCTTCGGCGATGTTGGCCTTGCCCTGGCGCAGGGATTTCACCTCTGACCCGACCAGCATGATGCCAGCCTCCAGCGTATCCTCGACCGCATAATCGCGGCGGGAGCGGCGGTTTTCCGCGACCAGCCCATCCGAGCGGCCCTTGGTCTGACTCTTCTTTGCCATCGCCCTGATTTAGGCGTTCAAACCCGCAAGCGCCATGGCCTGATCGATTTCAGCCCGCTTTTCTGCAGATGGCGCGGTGAGCGGCAGGCGCACCTCATCGGTGCACAGGCCCAGTTTCGACAGGGCATATTTCGCTGGCCCCGGCGAGGGCGAACAGAACATCGCCTTGTGCAGCGCGATCAGCTTGCGCTCGATGGCGCGCGCTTCGGCCAGATTTCCCGCCTGAAAGGATGCATGCATTGCGGCACATGCCTCTGGCATCACATTGGCGGTGACCGAGATGCAGCCCATGCCGCCCATGGCAAGGTGGCCGAGGGCGCTTGGGTCATCGCCGGACAGCTGCACGAATTGAGTGCCTTCGGGAATGGCAGCGGCATGCTGGCTGACACGCTCCATGTCGCCGGTAGCATCCTTGATGCCGACAATATTGGGCAATTGGGCCAGGCGCGCGACGGTATCCGGCGCAAGGTCAACCACTGTGCGGCCGGGCACATTGTACAACAGAACCGGCAGGGCCACGGCGTCATTGATGGCGCGGAAATGGGCCTCAAGGCCTTCCTGATTGGGATTGTTGTAATAGGGGCAGACGACCAGCGCGGCATCGGCGCCAACGGTCTTGGCATGCTGGACCAGATCGATCGCCTCATCTGTGGCGTTGGCCCCGGCCCCGGCAATCACGGGCACGCGGCCTTTGGTAATTTCAACACAAAGCGTTACGACATCCTTATGCTCTTGCGTGGAGAGTGTGGACGTCTCGCCCGTGGTGCCGACCGGCACGAGCGCGCTGGAACCGCCGGCAATCTGGCGCTCTACCAGCGCAACGAATGCGTCCCGGTCAACGGCACCATTTTTGAAAGGTGTGACGAGCGCTGGGATTGAGCCATGAAACATCGTAAATTTGCCGCGATTCAGGTGTTGTTTGGTTTGATCGAGTATGAATCGCCAATGCCTTCTCACGCTTTGGCCAAGAAATAAACTCTGCTGAGCCGTTTCATGATGCGACCCGTTGCCATTATTGCCTCCCTTGCCGTCCTGTCACAGGCTGCTGCAGCCGCTGGCGTGCCCGAAGCGCCAAGCCTGAAACCGGCCCGCCCCTATGTTTCGTCCGTCACGGACGCCCGCAATGCCGAGATCCTGCACAAGGCGCTGCGGGCCGCAGACCGCTATGACTGGCCGACGGTGGCGCATCTGCAGACGCAGGCATCGGACCCGGACGTGCGAAATGTGATCATGTGGGTGCGCGCCAGCCGCGGCGTGCCCGGCATGAACTTCTCGGAAGTGTCCTATGCGCTGGAAACGCTGAGCGACTGGCCGAAAACGGTCGCCATGCGCCGCCGCGCCGAGGAAATCATCGGCCTGTCCTCCTACAGCCACAAGGAACGGATCGACTGGCTGACAGCCTCCGGGCCGGTCACGGGCGCCGGCAAGATCGCCCTGGCAGACAGCTGGCGCGCCATTGGCGAGCCGGCCAAGGCGCTGGAGGCGGTGCGCGACGCCTGGCACAACAATTCCCTTGAACGCGATGTCGAACGTCAGGTTCTTTCCACCTATGGCAAGCAACTGACCCAGGATGATCACCGCGCCCGGGTCGACTTCCTGCTGTGGACCAACCAGCGGACCGCCGCGTCGAAACTGAAATACCTGCTGACCGACGACTATCGCAAACTTGTGGATGCCCGTATTGCGCTGGCCGCACGTTCGCGGAATGTCGATGCCTTGGTCAATGCCGTCCCGGCCCATCTGCAGGACAATCCCGGACTGCTCTATGAGCGCGCCCGGTGGCGCCGACAGAAGCTGCGCAATCAGGATGTCGCGACGCCATTGCTGACCGGGATCGATGGCAATGATGTACCGGCCGCCGGTCGGTCCCGGTTGTGGGACGAGCGCAACATCGCCATCCGCACCGACCTGAAGGAAGGCAACTGGACCCGCGCCTATCAGCTGGCCGCACCGCATGGCATGGATAGCGGCGGTGACTTTGCAGAGGCAGAATGGGTCGCGGGCTGGATTGCCCTTCGCCTGAAGAACGATGCGGGCCGCAGCCTCGATCACTTCGAGACCATGTCGGACGGGGTGTCGACGCCGATCAGCCTGGCACGCGGCAAATACTGGTCGGGCCGCGCCCACGACGCGCTGGGCCAGACCGATGCGGCGCGGACCGACTACACATCCGCAGCGGAACACAAATTCACCTATTATGGCCAGTTGGCAGCAGAACGCCTGGACGACAAGAAACTCGCCTTCCCGAAATCGGCAGAACCGACCGAAGCCGAGATCGAAGCGTTCGAAGCCCGCCCGATGGTGCGTGCCCTGCGCCTGCTGGGAGAGAGCGGTGAGGAACGCCTGTTCCGCGAGTTCGCCTATCACCTGGACGACCTTCTGGAGACCGAAAGCGAATACCTTCTGCTGGCCCGAATGGCCACGGAATACCAGGTTCCGGATGTCGGCGTGCGCGGGGCCAAGGCCGGACTTGCCAAGGGCATTGTCTCGACCGATGCGGCCTATCCGGTGGTTGCCTATCCGCTGCTGCGCGAACCGCAGGTGGAACGCCCGCTGATGCTGGCCCTGTCGCGCCAGGAAAGCGAGATGAACCCGAATGCGATCAGCCATGTCGGCGCACGCGGCCTGATGCAGTTCATGCCGGCCACGGCCCGCAATGAAGCGCGTCTGCGCGGCCTGCCGTATCGCACGTCCTGGCTGACCGATGATCCGGGCTACAACATGACGCTGGGCGGCCAGCATCTCGATACGCTGCTGTCGCAATTCAATGGCAGCTACATCATGACCGCTGCAGCCTACAATGCCGGGCCGAGCCGTCCGCGCCAGTGGATCGGCGATTATGGCGATCCACGCACCGGGCAGGTCGATCCGGTGGACTGGGTGGAATTCATTCCATTCTCGGAGACGCGCAACTATGTCCAGCGCGTGCTGGAGAATACACAGGTCTACCGTCACCGCCTTCTCGGCGAACCGGTCGAAATCCAGATCGAGGAAGACCTGAAGCGCGGACGGGAATAGGAACGCAGGCCATCCGGGACGCCTGAAAGAGGGCCGATCAGGAGCGTCGAAGGCCAGCCTCTCCCACGTCTCGGATGGTCGCATGGCCCCATGCGCCCGGAGGCAGCTTCCGCCTTTCGCGCATTTCGATTTCATTGCTGCGACACGATGCCCGGATACAAACGACTGCATCTGGATGCCGCCCGTAGGTAACGATTATGCAAGCCAATTCCCTCGCGTAAGGGGCCCAACTCCCAATATTTGCGAGCTTGACAAGCCAGCCCACTCAATCGAGAAGCTTGCTTAATAAAACCTACTTGCATAATTCGGGAGGAATTGAGACATGGCGCAACCGCGTTCGATCAAGAATGTGCTCTACTCAGCAGCTGCGGCAACGGCGCTGGGATTGTTGGTACCCGCACAGGGCTGGGCTCAGGAAGACACGCCGGAAACTGAATCCGGTGCGCTGATGCTGGACGAACTGGTCATCACGGCCCGGAAGCGCGAGGAAAGCCTGCAGGACGTTCCGATAGCCGTGACCGGCATTGGCGGTGACCAGCTGCGCGACGAGCAGATTACGGACCTGTCGGAAATCGCCCTTCAGGTGCCGAGCTTCACCTTCCAGTCCCAGAACAGCATGGAATCGGAGATGTTCATTCGGGGCGTCGGTTCGGTACGCCTGAATGGCGCCACGGCAGACCCCTCGATCGGCACATTCCTCAATGAGGTATATGTCGGCCGCCGTGGCTCTGCGACGCCTCCGATCTTCGACCTGTCGCGAGTGGAAGTCCTGCGCGGCCCGCAGGGCACTCTGTTCGGCAAGAACATTGTGGGCGGTGCAATCAATCTGATTACCGCAGCGCCGCAGGACGAGTTCGATGCCGGAGGCTCTCTGTCCATCGGCAATTACTCCAGCGTTCTGGCTGAGGGCTTCGTCACCGGACCCGTAACGGACACGGTGTCGGCCCGCCTGGCGCTGTTCCGCGAAACCCATGACGGCTACGCCAAGAACATCGTCACCGGACAGGATCTTGAAGACAAGGATTCCACAGCTGGCCGCCTGTCGGTGAACTGGGATGCCTCTGACACCGTATTCGTGTCGATTGTCGCCGATTACAGCCAGGATCGCGCCGGCGGCCCGTCCCGTCATGCCGTCGATGATCCGAAAACGCCGGGCTTTGGCTTCATCACGCCAAACATTCCGGAAGACCCGCGTGTGAACGTCTCTCCCTATGATCAGTATGCCGACCGGGACACCGCCGGCCTGACCGGACGCGTCGAATGGGATATCGGCGACATGTCGCTGGTCTATCTGGCAGCCTATCGCTATGGACAGGGAGACGGGCGCTGGACACAGGCAGGCGCGGGCTCTCCCCCCTCCATCACGGACAGCACGCTTACCCAGCATGAACTCTATCAGGGCGTCACGCAGGAACTCCGCCTCGCCTCCTCCCAGGACAACGCTTTGCGCTGGATCGCTGGCCTGTATTACCTGGACGAGAATGTGAAGCGCGTGTCCCGCAACACCGCCACATCCTTCCTCCCCGGTGGCCCCGGCGGGACACGTGACTCGCTCGACGGAGACAACATCTATCTGGGTTACAGCGACACGGCCAGCTATGCCGTATTCGGGGAGATCGAGTATGATCTCACCCAGGACCTGACCCTGGCCGTGGGCGGACGTTTCACGACCGACAAGAAGGATCTCGATACGCGTGCCGTCATTCTGGACTACGGCCTGCCGGGAGACATCCTGTCTCCGGCGCCGCTGCAGGAAGAATATGACGTCGTACAAAGCGAAGAATGGTCGGAATTCACGCCGAAAGTGGCACTGAACTGGACTCCGACCGAGAATGCGCTGCTGTATGCCTCCTATGCCAGCGGCTACAAGGGCGGCGGCTGGCAGGGCGCAACAGCGAATGCCATCGCAGCGGCCACCCCCTATGATCCGGAATCTGCCGCGACCTATGAGGTTGGCCTGAAGGCGGAATGGTACAACAACCGCCTCCGCACAAATCTGGCCGCGTTCTATACCGACTTCACCGACCTTCAAGTGGAGCTGCTGGACGATGTGAACCTGACGCTGGTTGTGGCCAATGCGGCAGATGCCGCCATCAAGGGGGTGGAGTATGAAGTCCGCGTCCTGCCGACCGAATGGCTCACCCTGTTCGCGGCAGGCTCCTTCCTCGATACGGAATACAAGGATTACATCGATCCGCTCCGTGGCATCGACTATAGCGGCAACCAGCTGCAACGGACGCCCGACTTCCAGTACACGATCGGCGCCGATGTCGACCTCCGCCTGACGGACTCGCTCGATTTCGTGGCGGCCCTCAACTATTCCTATCAGGACCAGATGTTCTGGGGCCCGGACAATCACAATGAAGAGCCGGGCTATGGCCTGCTGAACGGCCGGATCGGCGTCGCGTCCGCTGACGGACGCTGGACGGCCACGATCTGGGGCAAGAACATGTCCGATGAGCTGTATCGCGTCAGCATCATTCCCTTTGCCGGGGATGAAGTCTCCGTCTTCGGGGCGCCCCAGACCTATGGCGTCAGGTTCTCGGCCCGCTACTAGACCGGCAACACGCGCAAACAGAAAGGGCGATACGGCACTTGGGGCCGTGTCGCCCTCTTTCCTTTGCGGGGTACCTGTCCCCTATCTGGCCGGCACATGGGCCGCGATCAGCCGGGGGCCGTCCGACGCAAACGCCCGCTCGAGGGCCGTGTCAAACTCTTCCGCTGTCGTTGCATTTACCGCGGGCACACCCTGGGATTCCGACAGTTTCACCCAGTCGATCTCCGGGTGACCCAGCCCCAGCAATTCCTGCGCAGCCGGCCCCGGATTGCCGGCGCCGGTCCGGGCCAGTTCAATGTTCAGGATGCGGTAGGAATGGTTGACGAAGACGACATTGACCACATTCGCACTCTCCCGCGCCATGCTCCACAGGGCCTGGTTGGTATACATGCCGGCACCATCCCCCGTGATGCAGAGGGTCTTGCGGTCAGGGGCTGCCAATGACGCCCCCAGTGCGAGCGGCATGCCCTGCCCGATTGCACCCCCGGTCAGCATCATCCAGTCGTGCGGACGGGCGCGCTGCGTCATCAGGAAACTCGGCAGGCCATTGGATACACCATCATCCGAAACGAAGCAGCCTTCGGGCATGTGGCGCGCAATGGACGCGCCGATGGCTGCTGCGTTCAGTGTGCCGGTAGGCGCGCCCGGCAGGTCCAGTTCGGCCATGGGCGCGGCGTCTCTTACGCCGAGCGCGTCGGCCAACGCAGCGAGAATGGCTGCACTGTCCGTATCCGGTCCGCCGATCATCATGGGCGTGCAGCCCTCCGGGACCAGCACGCTGGGCTTGCCGGGATAGGCAAAGAAGGCCACCGGCACCTGCGTGCCCGCGATCAGCATCAGATCTGAGCCTTCGAGATCTGCCATCGCGCCTTCAGCGAAATATTGCATCCGGTCCGGCACGAAGCGGCCCGCACCGCGTGCCTGTCGCGGGAAGAACGTGTCGGTCAGCACCCGCACACCGGCTGCCTTCACCCGCGCGGCCTGGGCCAGCCCGGCTTCGGTCAGCGCCGTGCCGTTGATGATGACGACCGGTTTGCTGGCGGCCTTGACGGCTGCTGCAGCAGCATCGATGGCGGCGGGACCCGGCTGGCGCAGAGCGGGACGGGTTCGCTTCGCGCCGGGCCTGCCTCCCTCCAGCCAGGCGGTGTCTGCCGGCAGGATCAGCGAAACCGGACCGGGCTGCGGCCCGAAACTGGCTTCCCAGGCCTGCGCGGCGAGGTCGCCCGCCTTCGCCACCGCATCAGCTGACTTGATCCAGCGGGAATTTGGCCCGGCCATGCCGATCACATCCGAGGCCAGCGGCGCATCATAGCGCTGGTGCGGCACGGCATGATCGCCAATCACGTTGATCATGGGTGTCCATGCGCGGCGGGCATTGTGAATGTTCGCCCCGCCATTGAGATACCCTGCCCCGAGGTGCAGCAAAGTCATGGCCGGCATGCCGGTCACCCGGGCATGCCCGTCCGCCGCGCCGGTGGCGACGCCTTCGAACAGGCACAGCGTCGACTTTATGCGCGGCTCATGGTCCAGCGCCGTGACGAGGTGCATTTCCGACGTGCCCGGATTGGCGAAGCAGGCGGTCACGCCATGATCTGCCAAGGTCGAAACAAGCGCTTCGGCGCCTGTCAGTGTCTGAATTGGCTGGTCTGTCATCCGGTGTCCCTTGTGTCGTGTTTGTTCTGGTTCGTGAATTCTAGAGGATCAGGAGGTTCGCAGGTGCCGGTTCGGCGTCCTGGTAGAGCCGCTCCACCTCACCCTGTCGCAGGGCCTGTGTGCGGGACTGGTTGATGTAACCCTTCTCCGTGATCTCCCCATTGTCCGCCAACGGCGGAGTTGCCTGCAGGAGGACGCGCGCAACACGCGCCGAGACATTGGGGTGAGCCTTGTTGTGTGCCCCCAGCCCTTCGCGAATCCGGTCATGGACTGCGGGATGGTTGACGAGTTCCGCCAAAGGCAGGTCCTCGCCGACCAGACGCCGGCACCAAGCCTCGTTCAGGAAACCAAGCAAGCGGATGTCGTTCTGGTTCAGACCGCACACGACGGCGTCCGACAGCGCGCCGCCAGTTGCAGCCACAGCCTGCACGCGCACAGTCCCCGCCGACACCCAGGTGCCATTGGCCAGCTTGAATTCTTCCGCCGTGCGCCCGTCGAAGGCGAGCCCGCGCTCCGGGCGATCCGGATCGATAAATTTCACGGCATCGCCAAGCTTGTAGCAGCCTTCCTCGTCAAAGGCCTCGGCGGTCTTGGTGTCGTTGCGGAAATAGCCCGGCGTGACGTTCACGCCTTTCACCCGCAATTCCATCTTTTCCGCATTCGGCACCATCTTGAACGTATTGCCCGGCAGGGGCAGTCCGATCAGACCCATCCGGTCATTTGGCCAGTGGACATTGGAGGCCGTCGGCGCCGTCTCGGTCGCGCCATACCCTGCGGACAGGGAAATGCGTTCGCCCGTGATCCTTACGGCCACGGCCTGAATACGCTCATAGATATCCTGCCCCATCGAAGCACCGCCATATGCCATGCAGACAAGACGCCTGAAAAACACCTCCGCCAGCTGATCATCGCGCTCAAGCTCTGTTGCCAGGGCGGCCCACGCCGCCGGCACCGTCGTGTGCTGGGTCGTGGAGACATCTTTCAGGTTTCGCAACATGTCCGGCAGGCGCGCCGGGGTTGGTGCCCCCTGGTCAATGTAGAGCGTACCGCCCCAGTCCAGCATGTTATGCAGAATGGCATGCGCGCCATAGGTGTGGCTCCACGGCAGGAAGTTGCACATGACCTGCGGGCCACCGGTGATCTCGTCCAGACGCGCTTCGTCCCAGACGGACCGGATCATGCGGGCATTCGAGGCCACCATGCCCTGCAGGTTGATCACGGCCTTGGGCTCCCCTGTGGAGCCGGAGGTCATCATGTATTTCGCGACCGTGTCCGGAGTCAGCCGGTCATAGGCTGCATCGACGGCTTCGGTTGGCGCGCGCATGAATTGTTCGAGACGGATGGCTTCGCAGCGCTCCGGCGCGCGGCCGCTATAGATGACAAGCCGCCCCTGCAGGTCCATCCCGTCCAGTGCGCGCTGATAGTCTGCACCATCTTCGACATAGATGAATTTCGGTCGGGTCAGACCGTCAATGTATTTGAGCCGTCCCAGATCTTCACTCAGCAGCGCATAGGCTGGCGTCACCGGCACAGCGGGGCTGCCGGCCCACATGGCCGCGTACATGATCAGTGCATTGGCGATGGAATTGCGCGACAGGATCATCAGTGGCGCGTCCTGCCCTGCGCCGGCATCCAGAAAACCCTGCACGAGGCGGCGCACGGACTCGAGACCGGCGGCATAGGTCATCGTGTTCCAGCCCTCGGCTGACGGATTTTCCGGATCGCGCTCTGCCAGCCAGACCGTGTCCGGCCGATGTTTGGCCCAGTGCACCAGCGGCGCCAGCATGTGCGGCGGGCAGGCTTTCAGCGGCTGGCCGCTGTTCAGATAGATCGTGCCATCCGGCCGGCGGTCGACCTCCAGCTTGAGTGGCAGATAGGGCACTTCGCGGAAGGGTATGTCCAACGTGTCTGGCATAGTGAGCGCGTTTCTTCCCGTGATGGTTTTTTCTGTCCGGCCTATTCGAAGCCCGGTGTGGGGATATGGATCACTTCTCCGCAATGCTTGCAATGCACCGCGTCGCGTTCATGGAAACGCAGACCGCACTCCTCGCACTCCTGCTCCACCTTGTCGCGCGGCTCCACAATGGTGCGCAGCAATTGCAGGAACAGGGTCAGGCCCAGCACCATGACAATGATGGAGAGCAACCTTCCGCCGGGGCCGACCATCAGTACATCGCCATACCCGGTTGTCGTCAGGCTGGTGACTGTGAAATAGAGCGCGTCGATATAGGTGTGGATGCCGTCATTGATGCCGACCTGGGTCGAGTAGACCAGCGCCGCCATGATGAAGACGAACACGACGAGATTGGTCACCTTGTCGATGATCCGTTCGTGACGCTGGAAGAAGGGCGTGATCACTTTCACCCGTTTGATGAAGGTAAAGGCGCGGATTGCCCGTACCGCCCGCAGGACCCTCAGGAAGGCAAAATTCGATACCAGAAGCGGCGCGAACATGGTGATCACCACGATCAGATCGGCGATGTTGATCGGGCGGACCACAAAATTCCAACGATGGCGTGCGATGTAGAAGCGGGCCAGCAGGTCCGCCAGGATCACACTGCCGATGACATAGTCGATGGCGAAGTGCGTGCGGTCGCGCTGGTCGAAGGGCGCCCACAGGAAATATCCGATCGTAATGACGTCGAAGGCCAGCATGGCCCAGCGGAACAGGAACGGCCAACGGCCCGTGCCCTCATACAGCCAGAACAGTGCCCGATTGAGCCCCTTGCGTTCCTTCTTCATGCCCCCTCCAGCGCCGCAACCGCCCGTGCGAGATTTGCGCGGGCCGCCTCTTCCCATTCTCTATGGGCCAGCGGCGTGAAGTAAAGCCGTTCCCGCTGCAGGAAACCCTTCAGGATCGCCGACCGGCCTGCGCGAAACTGCTCTTCCGGGACAAAGGCATATTCGGCGCGGATATCCTGTTCATACCGGTCGTAGACGGGCCGGGGCGCCGCCAGGATCGCCAGATCGAGATCGAGAAACAGGGACAGATCCGCCGCGTCATGTTCGGCCAGGCCGTCCGGCACAGTATGGGTGGCTGTGGCGCGGATAATGGTGGCGGCAAAGGCCAGATCACCAGCCGTGAGATGCCCGGCCGCATCATGCTCCAGCAGCCGGGCGCTCTGTTCTTCATTATCCCGTGCAGCCGGATCATAGATCGCATCGTGCCAGTAGAGCGCCCACAGCACCGGCTCTGGCCGGTGGAACTCCGCTTTCCAGCGCTGGTAATGGCCCAGCAGAGCCTCGACATGCGCCCATGTATGATAGTGGCGCTGCGGCTCGGCGTGGCGCGCGCGCAATCCGCTCAGCAGCGGCGCAGGGATCACCCCATCGGCTCCAGTGTCTCGTTGAAGCGAACGGGCTGGCCACCACCTTTCCGAACGATTTCACCGTCCCGCATGACAAAGCCTCCGCGGATGATGGTCGCTACCGGCCAGCCGGTCGCCTCGAACCCGTCATAGGGCGTCCAGCCGCATTTCGACTTCGTCCAGTCATGCGTGATGGTTTCCTTGCGCTTCAGGTCCACCACCGTGAAATCGGCATGATAGCCTTCCGCGATGCGGCCCTTGTCAGCGAGCCCGAAGACACGCTGCGGCCCGGCACTGGTCAGTTCGACAAAGCGCTGCAGGCTGAGCTTCCCATTGTTCACATGGGTCAGCATGACCGGCACGAGTGTCTGAACACCCGGCATGCCGGAGGGTGACGCGGGATAGGGCCGCTCCTTTTCCTCGCGCGTGTGCGGCGCATGGTCGGTGGCCAGCACATCCACGATGCCGGCATTCAGTGCGCGCCAGAGTGCATCCTGATGGCGCTGTTCGCGCACCGGCGGATTTTGCTGGGCGAAGCCTTTCAGGCGTTCATAGCAATCCGGCGCGGCCAGCGTGAGATGGTTCGGCAGGACTTCGACGCTGGCAAGATCCTTGGCGTCCCGCAGCAATTCCATTTCTTCGGCGGTTGAAATGTGCAGGACATGGATCCGTTTACCCGTTTTGCGCGCCAGGCGCAGCAGGCGGCGCGTCGAGCTGACAGCGGCCTCCACATCGCGCACGACGATATGGCTCTGCCAGTCACCCTGCACAGCCAGGCTGCGGCGCTCCTCGAGACGATACTCGTCCTCGGAATGGAATGCCGCCCGGCGCTTGATGGCGCGCAGCACGGCTTCAACCCCTTCATCATCCTGGATCAGCAGATCGCCGGTCGAGGCGCCCATGAAGACTTTCACACCGCAACAGCCCAGCATCTGCTCCATTTCAGGCAGGAGGTCGGTATTGTCGTGGGTCGCCCCGGCATAGAAGGCATGGTCTGTGTCCATACGCCCCTTCGCGCGGGCCAGCTTGTCGGTCAGCGCATCCGGCGTGATCGTGGACGGGTTGGTGTTCGGCATCTCGAACACGGCCACAACGCCGCCGAGCGCGGCGGAGCGGGCCTCGGTCTCGAGGTCTGCCTTGTGCTCCAGGCCAGGTTCCCGGAAATGTACCTGGCTGTCGATGACGCCGGGCAGGATGTGCAGTCCGGTGGCATCATATGTCTCGCCGGCATCCACGCCGGTCAGATCGCCAATATGGGCGATGCGCTCGCCCACCACGCCAATGTCGGTTTGCACCATGCCGCCGGGAGAAACGACGGTGCCGCCTTTCAGGATCAGATCATAGGTCATGGCGAATGGGGTGTGCTTCCGAAGGGGTCAAGTCAAGGGTGGTTTTCCGTATCATGCCATGGCAACCGCCTCTTGAGATGGGTCAATACCCTTCCTACAACAGGCATATGAAACGCATTCTCCCGAACCGCGCCATCCTCCGCCTGAGCGGCCCAGACATGCTGCTTCTGCTGGGGCGGACGGTCACTCATTCGGTCGACAACTGGCAGACGGGTGAAATGCGGTATGGCGCGTTGCTCACACCACAGGGCAAGGTGATCGCCGACTATCTGGCGATGCTGGCGCTCGACAATATCTATCTGGATGTGCATGCGGACGCGGCCGACGATCTCGAAAAGCGGCTGAAAATGTTCAGGATGCGCAGCGATGTCGCAATCGAGCGCCTGACCGGAGATGTCGTGACCGAAGGCAGCTGGATTGATGTCCGGTCGCCGCAAATGCCACACCGGGCCATCACGCCAGACGGAGTGTCTGCCATCACCATGCCTGAGGAGGAATGGCATGCTGCCCGCATTGCTGCCGGCGTGCCGGAATGGGGGGCCGATTATCGCGCAGCCGAGGTTTTCCCGACCGACATCAACATGGATATGATGGGCGGCATCGACTACAGGAAAGGCTGCTTTGTCGGTCAGGAAGTGGCCAGCCGCATGAAACGCAAGGGCAAGATCCGCAAGCGCACGGTAAAGCTGCGTGGCGACAAGCTGACCCCCGGCGCCGATATCCTGGCGGGCACTCCGGTCGGCACGGTCACCAGTGTTGCCGGCACGACAGGACTGGCGCTCGTCCGCACGGACCGGCTGGCAAAGGCTGAACAGGACGGCGCGCAATTCACCTGCAATGGCGCGCCCGTTACATTCGACCTGACTGACTGGCAACGCGCGGAAATCGACAGTCACGTCGCGGAGCCAGCCGATGACTGATTCCTTTCCCTGCGCCTGGGCGCCCGTGTCGGACGACCTGTATCGTACCTATCACGACACGGAATGGGGCGTACCGGAGCGGGATGGCCGGACCCTATGGGAAAAGCTGCAACTGGACGGCATGCAGGCCGGGCTCGCCTGGATCACGATCCTGCGCAAGCGCGACAGCATACGGGAGGAGTTTGACGGGTTCGATCCGGAAAAGCTGGCCCGATGGACACCGGCCCGCGCCGCCAGAGCCCTCAAGAATCCCGGCATCATACGCAGCCCCAAAAAGGTCGACGCCGTGATTGGCAATGCGCAGGCGTTTCTGGCCATGGAAGAGGCTGGACAGTCCTTCTCGGACTACTGCTGGCAAGCGGTGGGCGGCTGCCCCATCGTGCACCGCTGGACCCATTTCCGGGAGGCACCGACCCAGACCGATTGGTCCGCTGCCCTGTCGAAGGATCTGAAGAAACGCGGATTCAAATTTGTTGGCCCGACCATTGTCTATGCATGGGCCCAGGCTGTTGGCATGGTGAATGACCATGATGTAGCCTGTCCCAGACATTCGGCCGTTCAGGAGATGTAAGTGATGAAAGCCCCGCTGTTTGCTGCCGCCCTGCTGATTGCGCCGATACTGGCGGGCTGTGCCACGTCGTCGAGGGATCAGGCCAATCGTGCCGAAGCCTGGAGCCGGTGCCGGACAGCGCCCAATCCGGAGACACGGGACCGCTGCATCGAGACCGAAATCGCCCTGCTGGAAGCGCGCCAGGATCGTGAAGCTGCCTCACGGGCAGCCGATCGGAAAGCGGCGGAAGAGCGCGAAGCCATACGCGAAGCCCAGGGCATTTCACGCGAAGATGCCCGCGAAACAACCGATTCAGGATTGCGCGCGCCTCAATAGCCAACAGCTGCCAAGGCTTGCAAAACCGAACAAGTCGACCAAAACTGCCGCAAAACCAATTTCAGGAGTCGAACAGGGCCTGACCGCGTGGCGGAGGCCCTGGATTAGAGGACGGTATGAACACACCCGTAATTTCGGCGACAGGTCTCTGGACGCCGCCCAACTCCATTTCCAACAAGGAACTGGTGGACAGCTACAACACCTGGGCCGACAACTGGAACCGCGAATGGGCCGCCGACATCAGCGCCGGGCTGGTTGAGCCGAAAACTCATTCCTCCGTGGAGTTCATCGAGAAGGCCTCCGGTATCAAATCCCGCTATGTCATCGACAAGGCCGGGATTCTGGATCCGGATATCATGGCGCCCCGCATCGCTGAACGCCCCAATGAGCAGATCTCGGTTCTGGCAGAGATTGCCGTGAATGCGGCCCGCGACGCCCTGGAGCGTGCCGGCCGGAAACCGGAAGATGTGGACGCCGTCCTGTGCGCCGCCTCCAACATGCAGCGCGCCTACCCTGCCATGGCGGTCGAGATCCAGGACGCGCTGGGCTGCGGTGGATTTGCCTTCGACATGAACGTCGCCTGCTCTTCCGCAACTTTCGGAATTCAGACAGCGGCAGACTTCATCCGCTCGGGCAGCGCCAAATCGGTTCTGGTCGTGAATCCCGAAATCTGTTCAGGGCATCTGAACTTTACCGACCGCGACAGCCATTTCATCTTTGGAGACGTGGCGACCGCCGTTCTGGTGGAGGAAGAGAGCATCGCGCCGGTCGGTCACTGGAAAATTCTTGGCACGAAGCTGAAGACCCAGTTCTCGAACAATATCCGCAACAATTTCGGGTTCCTGAACCGCGCCGCCCCGGAGGGCATCGATGCGCCCGACAAGCTCTTTGTCCAGGAAGGCCGGAAAGTGTTCAAGGAAGTCGTGCCCATGGTGGCTACCATGATCTCGACCCAGATGGATGAACTCGGCATTGCCAAAGACGGTCTGCGCCGCATGTGGCTGCATCAGGCCAATGCGAACATGAACCGGCTCATCTCTTCGAAAGTTCTGGGTCGCGAGGCCACGGACGAGGAAAGCCCAACCGTGCTCGACACCTATGCGAACACCTCATCTGCCGGCTCGATCATTGCCTTCCACAAGAATTCCGGTGACTTCAAGGCGGGTGAGCGCGGCCTGATCTGCTCCTTCGGAGCGGGGTATTCGGCTGGGACGGTGTTTGTGGAGAAAACGGCCTGATCAGGACCAGGGGCCGACTAGTCGTCGAGATCGTCCATGAACATGTCGCCCCAGAGGATTTCCTTGCTGGCGCGCACGGCTTCCACGACGACAATGCTGCATCCGATCAGCAGGACCCCGAACGCCAGAGCCTGGGTAGATACAACACTCGTCAAAGAATCCAGCATGGTCACCTCTTGTTGTCGGCGGCCGCGAATGCTTGAACGCGGCCCTTGTTCACCTGACCCTTTTGCCCCAAACCGCTTAACAGCGCATTTGCCAATCGGGGCAGAAAAGCGACGAGTTCGTAACCGGAATGCCTCCGTTTCTTTACCAGTGTTTCGAAAGCTTTAAATAAGGTAGTGATGACCTCTCGCGCGAAGCAATCTGTTAAGGCCCCCCGTGTCTGGCAACGCATGTTGTCGGGCCGACGGCTGGATCTTGCGAATCCCTCCCCAATGGATGTGGAAATCGAGGATATTGCCCACGGTCTTGCCCGCGTGGCGCGATGGAACGGTCAAACGCGCGGCGAACACGCATTCTCCGTAGCCGAACATTCTGTGCTGGTTGAACAGATTTGCCGCACGCTGCAACCGGAACTTACGCCTCAGCAGAGTCTGACAGCCCTCCTGCATGACAGTCCGGAATACGTGATTGGCGACATGATCTCTCCCTTCAAGGCACTGCTGGGCGAAGGATACAAGTCGATTGAAGGCCGCCTACAAGAGGCTATCCATATCCGTTTCGGACTGCGTCCGGTGACTCCGCAAAGACTGAAACGCCTGATCAAGAAGGCCGACCTCATCTGCGCCTGGAGTGAAGCGGTACAACTCGCAGGGTTCTCAGAGGACGAAGCGAACCGGCTGTTCGGCACGCCCCCTGACGGCACGCGCCTGCGCCTGGCACCGAAATCCGTGCCCGACGCCCAGACCGCATTCCTGAAACGCTACGCCCAGATCAACAAGCAGATCGAGGTTGCCGCATGAGCCCGGCATCGCCCCTCCTGATCGGCCTGTCAGCCGTGATGGTGGCTGTTGAGACGGACAGCCCCCTCGTCCTGGTCACCCGCCGGGAAACAGGCGAGGACGCCCTGCCCTTCGGCGTGTTTGATCCGGACCGTCACCGGACGTTCGACCTGTCGCTGCGTGGCTGGGTACGCGAGCAGACAGGTTTTGAACTCGGCTATGTCGAACAGCTCTACACGTTTGGCGACAAGGACCGCGAAACGCCGGAAGCCACCCTTGCGGGCGCTGCGCCGAATGCGCGCGTGATCTCGGTCGGGTATCTGGCGCTGACACCGGATGCACGTCCCGCCGGAGACTCCTTCGAAGCCCGCTGGCAGAGCTGGTACAGGTATTTTCCGTGGGAAGATCATCGCAATGGCCGGCCGGACATCATCGACAGCCAGATTGCCCCGCGCCTCATGACCTGGGCGGCCGGAAATGAACGTCGCATGGAGCGGGCCCGCGCCGCGTTTGCGCTGGACGGAATTCGCTGGATCGAGGAGCGCGTGCTGGACCGGTACGAATTGCTCTATGAAGCGGGGCTCGTCATCGAATGCGCCCGGGATGCCGGATTGCCGAAGCCGGATGTCCGTCTCGGCGAGCCGATGGCATCCGACCACCGCCGCATTCTGGCGACGGCCATTTCACGCTTGCGCGGGAAACTCAAATATCGCCCGGTCGTTTTTGAGCTGATGCCGGACCGGTTTACCCTGTCAGCGCTGCAGCGCGTAGTGGAAGGCATTCTCGGCCTGTCCCTGCACACGCAGAATTTCCGTCGCGCACTGGACAAGACTGGGTTTGTCGTCGGAACCGGGGCAATGGAAACAAGCACCGGCGGGCGCCCGGCCGAGCTTTACAGCTACAATCGGGACAGCATGTTCGGCTCCGCCACGACGGGCCTGTCCGCACCCCGCCGGAGCGCGGACTAGGCCGCAATCGCTATTCCGCGTCGACCCCTTGCGGCTGGCCAACCACGATGACGCTGAAATTCTCCGGCTGAAGGAATTCAGCAGCAACCCGGTTCACATCTTCCAGCGTCACCGCATCGATCAGCGTGTTGCGCCGGTCAAAATAGTCGATGCCCAACTCTTCCTGACGCACGGTCATCATCTGGCCGGCGATCTTGGCATTCGAGTCGAAGGCCAACGGATAGGAGCCTGTCAGATAGGCCTTGGCGTCCGCCAGTTCCTCTTCCGTGATTCCGGCCTCGCCGATTTTCGCGGTCTCGGCCATCAGCGCCTCGATGAATTCTCCGGCGCTTTCATTCTTGGTCTGTCCGCTGCCGCTCCAGGTCTGGATATTGTCGCTAAAGGTCAGCCACGTATAGACTCCGTAGGTCAGCCCCTTTTCGACCCGCAGCGTGTCCATCAGCCGGCTGCCAAATCCGCCGCCGCCGAACGTGTAGTTCAGCACATAGGCGGAAAAGAAATCCGGATCTTCCCGCTTCAGTCCGGGTGCCACGAAATTCACGAGGCTCTGGGGTTGCGGAAGGTCCACAATGATCGGGTCGAACGTGTCGTCTGTCGTGAAGCTGATCTCCGGGATTTCAGGCAGATCGCTGCTGTCCGGCAGATTGGCTGCCACCTTGTCGATCATCGGGGCGAGTTCTTCCGGCGTGACCGCCCCAACCGCCGTTACGATCAAACGGTCCTTCACCATCAGCTGGCGCATGTGATCCCGGGCAAGGTCCGGGGTCAGGGCAGCAATGCTCTCGGCCGACGTCTCCCTGGCATAGGGATGGTCCGGATACAGCGCCTGTGCCTCCGCCCGGTTGGCAAGGTAGCGCGCATTGGTCTCACGCGTGTTCAACGACACTTCACGTTCCCGCACGAACCGGGCAAACGGCCCGTCATCGAACCGCGGCGACTCAAACGACAGGGCGACGAGGTCCATCGCGTCAGCAGCATTGTCGGTAAGCATGGACGCTGAACAGGAGGTCCAATCGTCGGATGCGCTGCAGCCGAAACTCATGTTCAGCTCTTCCATCCGGGTCTGATAGGCAAGCGAGTCGAGGTCACCAGCCCCTTCATTCATATGGTAGACGACCGCATCGGCCAGACCTTCCAGCCCGTCCGGGTCGGCCGCCGAGCCACCTTCCCAGGCCATGGCGACCGACAGGATCGGAATGGAAGGTTCCGAGACCAGCCAGACCGACACGCCGCCCGGCGTGACGAATTGCTGGATCTCGACAAAGTCGCCGGCATAGACCGTCGTCTCAAGGCCCGGTTCTGCCGGCTGGACATCCAGCGCCGCAGCGTCAGGCGTTACAGCCGGTTCGGCCGGCGCTGTATCCAGGGATGTGCAGGCATTCAGGCTCAGGGCCAGGACGGCGCCAATCACGAGTTCACTCGGTTTCATCTCAGGACTCCCCCTCAGCCGGCAGCAGGTGCGCTTCAATATAGTGACGATCCGGACCGAAGACCTGACGGACTGCGGCAATCGCCTGTTCGGTTGTCACCGCCCGCATGCCATCGGGATAGTTCAGAACGTCCTCGACGGATCCGCCCAGGGCCAGCGTCGATCCGAACGTATTGGCCATGTAGGACTGGCTGTCGCGCGCATAGATGGCCTGCGCAGCCAGCTTGTTGCGCGCCCGCTCGACCTCTGCATCGGTGAAGCCTTCCTCGAGCACCGTCTCCACTTCAGCCATGATGGCGGCTTCCAGCTCGTCCAGCGGCACGCCCGGTGCGGGGCTGGCCGAGATCACGGCTGGTCCTTCATCATGCAGCGTGGTCCAGGCAAACGTGCTGGCATTGATCGCCAGCTTCTGCTCTTCAACCAGCGACTGGTAGAGTCGGCTGGTCATGCCCCCGCCTAGCACTTCCAGGCCAACGTCAAGCGCATAGGAGAGTTCGCGGTCGCGGGTCTCGGACGTGCCGGAATAATATCGGCTCCAGCTGGGCTGGCGCACTTTCGGGTCGGAATAGACCAGTTCCTGGGTCTCGCTGAGCAAGGGGACTGGCGCCCATTTCCGTTCGCCATGTGCGGTGCCCGTCGGCGCGATCGGGCCGTAATGCTCTTCCGCCAGAACACGAACCTCTTCGGGTGTCACATCCCCGGCCACGACCAGGATTGCGTTTTCCGGGCTGTAATATTCCTTGTAGAAGGCCATGCCGTCTTCCGGCGTGAGCGCAGCCACTTCATCCATCTTGCCGATGACCGTGATTTCGTAGGGATGGCCCTTCCACAGTTCCGACAGGACCATTTCCTGCAGGATCACGCCCGGATTGTTGTCGATGCGCTGGCGGCGTTCTTCCTTCACCACATCCCGCTCGGAAATGAACGGACCGTCCGGATCGTCATTGATGATCAGGTCGGTCATCCGCTCGGCTTCGAGTGCCATCATCGTGCCGAGATGCTGTTTCGCCACCCGCTCGAAATAGGCGGTATAGTCCCAGCTGGTGAAGGCGTTGCTGACCCCGCCATTGCGCGAAACGATATCGTCGAATTCGCCGGGCGCCAGATCATCGGTCTCCTTGAACATCACATGCTCAAACAAATGGGCGATGCCGGACTTGCCTTCGGCTTCATCCACGGCGCCCACCTTGTACCACACCATGTGCGTGACAACGGGCGCACGATGGTCAGGAATGACCACCACATCCATGCCATTGTCCAGGCTGAACGTGGTCGGGGCCCATTCGGCCTCTTCGGCCACAGCGCTGCTCACAAGAGCCGAGAGCGCGACAAGCCCCCCGGCAAGTATCCGTTTCATGGGCTTGGTTCCTCTCGGCTGTTCGAACGACATGGCTGTTTGGGGCGGATCAGGTCCCCGGCAGTTTGATACGCGGTGCCTCGCTGGACCGCTCGATCACGACTGGCTCTCCACCGGTGGCATTGTCGGTGGCCAGTGCTTCGGCCGTTTCCTCATCATCGCTGCGCCAGAACAGGATACGGTCTGCGATACTGGCGGATTTGCGGATCGTCTTGGTCTCTTCATAGTCGACCTGGGTGCGAATGACCGGGTCAACGGCATTTGCCCCTGCCGCGGCCACCAGGGCGCGCTCGGAGGCGCTGGCATTGCGGCCAATGGTCGAACCGAAGGCCGCGGTGACTTCTGCGCGCGAACCGTCCAGTTCCGGCGGCAGGGCACCCCCTGCCTGTGGCGGACGCAGCTTGTAGTTCGGCGGCACCGTCAGGGGCGCCATGGTGACAACGCGGAATTCGTCGGGCGTGCGGGCACCGCTGCCATTGGACGACGTGCAGGCCGGCGCAGCGGCCAGCGCGGCTCCAGCGGCCAGAAGGAGAATCTGTTTCTTCATATCAGGGCGTCCTCGCCATCACGGTTAATACACTCAAGACTGCTACTTAGCCTGTTTCCGGCCCGACAGTAAGAACTGGTCCACAAACAGCAAGACTGCACCGACACTAATTGCAGCATCGGCCACGTTGAAGACCCATGGAAAATACAGGTCACCGGCGTTTATGAAGTCTACAACCGCGCCGAACCGGATCCGGTCGATCACATTGCCGAATGCCCCGCCAACCACCATGGCGAGGGACAGTTTCAGCAGCCAATGGTCGGCAAACCGCACAAGCCAGTACAGGAAGCCGACGGCGATCACCAGCATCACCACGACCAGAAGCCAGCGCCCCAGCCCCTCGGACTGGAACAGGCCATAGCTCATGCCCCGGTTCCACACCATGGACAGGTCGATCGGGCCGGGCAGCGGGATATGGCCACACCCCTGACGCGTCTCCAGACAGGTCAGGGCATTGAAGCGCGGCTCGCCGAGCACGAGCCATTTCGACCACTGGTCCACCAGGACGAAGACCGGGATCAGGGCCAGCGCCCAGAGTTTGTCGCGTATCAGCATCATCCCGCGCAGATTGCAGCTTCAGCCGTGTCGATCAAGCGATTCCCCGCACTCAGCCGTGAACCTTGTCCCAGGCCTTCACGGTCAGCGCATCACGCGGCGTGATGTCGGGGAACGCCGGATCGGCGGTGGCCGGATCGAAATATTTCCAGCTGCGGCGGCATTTGATGCCACTTGCCTTTTCCGGATACACGACCACCCCGGCCGTGTCGTCCAGCGTGAATCCGCCGCCATTGCCGTTCGACGTATGCACAAGGTCGGCGCCGGACGTGATGAAGATGTCGGCCGGGCTTTCCCCGTCAAATGCCTCGATCAAGGCCTGGTCGGCGATGTGGACCTTCGGCGCTGCTTCCAGCGAAGCACCGATCCGTTTCTCACGGCGTTCCACTTCCAGCGCACCGGTCACAACGCGGCGCACCGTAAATATCTTCGCCCAGCGTGCGGCGAGCGCATCATCCTTCCAGCCCTCCGGCGTTTCCGGGAATTGCAGCAGGTGCACCGACTCGGCACGGTCCTTCATGTGGCTTTCGAGGAAGGCTTCCTCCATCGTGAACGGCATGACCGGGGCCAGCCAGGTCAACAGGCGTTCCAGCACGGCGGCCATCACCGTGCGCGCGGCGCGGCGGCGGTTGCCATACACAGCGGTGTCCGTGTCCCAGGCCGCCTCGGTGTCGAAGCGCGGATCACAATAGAGGCTGTCCTTGCGGATATCGAAATAGACCGCCGAAAGATCAACGCCTGCGAAATTGATCAACAGCGCCATGACGCGCTTGAAGTCATAGACATTGTAGGCGGCACGGACCTGGTCATCCAGTTCCGCGAGACGGTGCAACACCCAACGCTCAAGGCTCGGCATCTTGTCATGCGGAAGGGCTTCGGCCTCGCTCCAGCCATCCAGCGCGCCAAGCAGGTAGCGCACCGTGTTGCGCAGCTTGCGATACGTCTCGACCGATCCCTTGATGATCTCGTCGGAGATGCGGAGGTCTTCGGTATAATCGCCGGACGCCGTCCAGATACGGAGGATTTCGATGCCGTACTGTTTCTGGATTTCCTGCGGCTCGATCGTGTTGCCGATCGACTTCGACATCTTCTTGCCGTCGGCGTCCACGATGAAGCCATGCGTCAGCACCTGCTTGTACGGCGCCATGCCGCGCGTCGCACAGCTCTCCAGCAGGGAGGACTGGAACCAGCCGCGATGCTGGTCAGAGCCTTCCATGTAGAGGTCC
Source organism: Hyphomonas sp. (assembly GCF_017792385.1). NCBI lineage: Bacteria > Pseudomonadati > Pseudomonadota > Alphaproteobacteria > Hyphomonadales > Hyphomonadaceae > Hyphomonas > Hyphomonas sp. The sequence goes on from NZ_CP051230.1 coordinate 219,823, forward strand.
GCCTGCCCGGTCTCCGCATCGATGATGCCGCGCTCACGCAGGGCAAAGGCATGCGTCGTGCCGGAGTCGAACCAGACATCCAGAACGTCCGTCACCTTGTCCCACTCATTGGCCGACAGGCCGAGCGGCGACAGGAAGTCTTCCGCAGGCGTATCGAACCAGGCTTCGACGCCGCCCTGTGCGATCGCCGCCTTGATGGCTTCGTTCAGTTGCTCTGCCTGATCGGCAGCCAGCGCGGCCGTGTGCGGCTGGCCATCCTTGTTGACGAAGATTGTGATCGGCACGCCCCAGTTGCGCTGGCGGGAGATCAGCCAGTCCGGACGGCCCTCCACCATGGCCTGCAGCCGGTTGCGGCCAACTGCCGGGAAGAATTCGGTGTCTTCGATGGCCTTCAGCGCATTCTCGCGCAGGCTCTTGCCGTTCGGGCCCGGCTTGTCCATCGAGATGAACCATTGCGGCGTCGCACGGCGGATCACCGGCGCCTTGGAGCGCCAGGAATGCGCGTCGCGGATCGTCGTCATGCCGCGCGCGAGCAGGTTCCCGCTCTCGGCCAGCAGCTTGATGACTTCCGGGTTCGCCTTGCCCTGCTCGCCCCGCTTCTTGCCGGACGTGCGGATGATATCGAGCCCCTGCAGCGCCTCCGGCAGCTCCGGGTGCTGATAAGCGCCATCCGGATTCACGATGTCGCGAATATCAGAAGCCTTGCGCCCGGACGCGATCCAGACATTGAAGTCGTCCTCACCATGCGCCGGCGCCGTATGTACGAAGCCCGTACCCGCATCATCGGTGACGTGTTCGCCCGCGAGCAAAGGCACCTCATGCTGGAAGAACGCGTCCACCCCCGCCAGCGGATGGGTCAGCGAACCCAGCGATGCCGGATCCACGTCTTCCACGCGTTTGAAACCGGTCACCTTGGCAGCGTCGAGGACGTCTTTTGCCAGCTTGTCCGCAAGGATCAGCTTGTCACCCGTCGCGGCGTACGGAGGAAATCCAAGCTCTTCCTCACTCATCACGGTCTCGACTTCGTAGAGCCCGTAAGAAATGCCAGTACTGTAGGACACGGCCTGATTGGCAGGGATCGTCCACGGTGTCGTGGTCCAGATGACCAGCTGTGCACCATCATCACGCGACGGAACACCAAACTTCACCCAGATCACCGGCACCTTGCGGTCGTGGTATTCCACTTCCGCTTCGGCCAGCGCCGTGCGTTCTACCGGGCTCCACATGATCGGCTTGGCGCCGCGCACCAGCGTGCCGCCCATCGCCATGCGAAGGAACTCGCCCACGATGGAGGCTTCGCTCTCGAATTTCATCGTCAGGTACGGATTGTCCCACTCGCCCTCAATGCCGAGATTGCGGAACTCCGCCTTCTGCACGTCTACCCATTTGCCGGCATAGGCCCGGCAGGCGGCGCGGAAATCTCCGGGCGCGACGTCATCCTTGGTCTTGCCCTTGGAGCGGAACTCCTCCTCCACCTTCCACTCGATGGGCAGGCCGTGACAGTCCCAACCCGGCAGGTAGGAGGCGTCATGCCCGGTCATCTGGTGCGAGCGCACGATGATGTCCTTGACGATCTTGTTCATCGCCGTGCCGAGGTGAATATGGCCGTTCGCATAGGGCGGGCCGTCATGCAGAATCCACGGCTTCGCCCCGCGCGCCTTCGCATCGGCGCGGAGCTTTTCATACAGGTTCAGCTCGTCCCAGCGCTTGATCCAGTCGGGCTCGCGCTTGGGCAGCCCGCCCCGCATCGGAAACTCGGTGGCAGGCAGGAACAGCGTGTCGCGATAATCGCGGTCGGTCAGGGAATCGGTCATGTCGGGCCTATGGCAGTTTTGGCGTGTTTTACGGAAATGCCGGGCAATGGCCACGGCTTTTTTTCATGCGTACAGAGCATGGGCTCCCGGCTTCGCGGCCCCGGGAAAACCGGGTCAGCGCGCAGCCGGGCGGCTAATTCGAATGCAGCATATCCGTGCCATGCCGCCTGCCTAGCAGGCGCGGCTTAACGAGTCACTATTCCCATTCAGGCGGGGCCTCGGGCTCGACCAGCCCGGCCAGCCGTTCCGATACCTTGCCGCACAGCGTGTGGAACACACGCGCATTCTCGACCAGATTGGCCCAGCTGACCCCGTGATCGAGAATGACATAGCGTGACACCCGCACCTTCTGGCCATCGGACTTGTATAGAGAGATGGCAGGATAATCACGGTCAATCCCGGCAATCTCCTCAGATTCCGCCCTGGAGCCGTAAACCGCCATCAATTCCAGGCCGCGGCAATCCGATCCATCCGGAATGGCACACACGGCATAGGCGCCGAACGTCAGCCCTTCATCGAACTGGCCGAATACAAAGGGAGCGCCGTCGCCGGTGCGTCCCGCCGCGATGAATTTTGCATCGAGATCGGTCAACAATTGCCGGAGATCGTCCATCGAAACCGACTGAACCAGTTCGATCTGTTCAGGAGTCTCCGGTTCCGGCGTACCGGATTGTGCCCCGGCTGGCATTGCGGCAGCCAGAACCAGGCCCGCACTCACGATCAGTTTCAACATGGCCGTCCCTCAAACCATTGCGTTGAATCACCTAGGGGATGAATGTGGCGGTGAATTGACAGGCGGGCAAGCTGGCCTGCCGATCAGCTGGCCACCAGCTTCTTTTTCGCCTCGATCACATCCTTGCCCATCTGGACCGTCATCAGCTCTACCGTCTCGAAATGCAGTTCTGGCCGGAGATAGGCGATCATCTGGACCTCGATCCAGCGGCCATAAATGTCACCGTCAAAATCGAAGATATGCGCCTCCAGAAGCGGATCGCGCAGCCCTGTGGTCGGTGTCCGCCCGAAATTGGCCACGCCGGGCATCCAGTCGCCGTCCCGGTCAATGCGCACGCGCACGGCATAGACGCCATGCTTGGGATGAATCAGTTCGCCAAGATTTGTGTTGGCGGTGGGGTAGCCGAACTTTCGGCCGTTCTGCTCGCCCTGCATGACCGGCCCGTCTGCCACCCAGGGCCGGCCCAGTATCTCGGCGGCCACTTCCGGTTCGCCCGCCCGAAGCGCCTGCCGGATTGCAGTCGAGGAGGCCTTTTCGGACAGCGCCTTCACTTCCTCGACAATCGTGACGCCAAATCCGAGCGCGCGGCCAAGACTGGCAAGACGTTGGGCATGCCCCATCCGGCCGCGGCCAAATCGGAAATCGAACCCGACGGAGACATGACTGACCCCCAAACCGTCCACCAGAACCTGGCGGACAAATTCCTCATCCGTCTTCGAAGCCATTTCGCCATTGAAGGGCAGCTCGAACACCGCATCGGCGCCCTCGCCCAGGATCGCTTCATTGCGCCGTTCCGGGCGGAATATGCGGAACGGCGGGTCCATCGGCCGGAAATAGGCATGTGGCGGCGGTTCGAACGTGGCAACTGAAAAGGCGCCCTCGCCCGCTTCCCGCGCCGCCGACATCACGGCCCTGTGGCCCGCATGCAGGCCGTCGAAATTGCCAAGGGCAATCGACGCGCCGCGTGCGGAGGCCGGCAGGCCGCGATAATCGGCAAAGACAGGCATCAGGCCTCCCGGCTCGGCGCCACCACTTCGGCTTCGCCGGTAATGACCCGCTTGCCATCCACGGTGCATGAGACCTTCAGAGTCACGCGGTTGCCGCGCGCCTTCTTCTCCGAGACTTCCGCGCGCACCGTGACCTCGTCACCAATATGAACCGGGCGCTTGAAGCGCATGGACAGGCCGACAAAGATCGCGCCGGGGCCCGGCAGATTGTTGCCAAGGATGCCGGAAATATAGCTGGCCGTCAGCGCACCATGGGCGATCCGCTTGCCGAACACGGTTTGTGCCGCGAATTCATCCGACATGTGCAACGGATTGAAATCCCCTGACACTTCCGCGAACCGCTGAATGTCGTTTTCGGTGATGATGTGGACCGTCTCGTGAGACATGCCGATGTCGAGGTCTTCAAACTTGTAACCGGTAAATACGCTCATCCCGCTGGGGCTCCTGATTGCTTTTCGGCAGTTTCGTTACACGCTGCAGCGCAACACGTCACCATCTGAGGCCAGTCATGGCATAGGTGGCGATCTCGCCATAGTCGGCCAGAAGGTCCGCCACCTCTGTCTGAAAATCCTGTCCATGCTCTTTCAGCCCGGTGCCGACATACAGGCCGTCAAATCCCTGCAGGCGTGCCCCGCGCATATCGGTGGTCGGGCTGTCGCCGATGCAGAGAATCCGCCCCCTGTTTTCGGCAGCCGTCCCCAGCCGTGCAATTGCGAGCTCGTAAATGGCGGCATGCGGCTTGCCGGGATAGATGACGCGGCCCCCCATGTCTTCGTACAATTCGGCCAGCGCGCCGGCGCACCAGTGGAGCTTGCCGCCAATTCGCACCTGTTTGTCAGGATTGGCACAGATCATCGGGATGTTGCGATCCACGCCGGGACGCATCTCGTCGGCATAATCTGACGGGTGGTCATTCAGCGAGTCCCTGAGCCCGACGCACAGCAGCACATCGGCCTCCTCCGGTTCGCCAAAGGACAGGTCCAGCCCTTCATACAGGAACGGGTCGCGCTCCCATCGTGAATTGACGCCCATCCGCCAGAAGACCTGATCCTTGCGACGCTGCAATTCTTCCCGCGTGGCATCGCCGGAAGACACGCAATCATCATAGGCCGCGGCAGGCACGCCAAGGGGTTCGAAATAGTCGATCACCTGCTGTTTCGGCACAGGCGCATTGGTGATCAGGCAGACCTTGCCGCCCCCTTCGCGAAACCGCACCAGGGCGTCACACGCTGCGTCAAAGGCTGCACGTCCATTGTGGATGACGCCCCAGACATCACACAGGACGGCATCATACCGGTCCGCAATCTCGGACAGGCCGCCCGGAAATTTCAATTCAGTCATATGTTTCGACCTAGGGTGCGCGGCTTGGGCGGTCAATCACCAAAACCGCAGGCCTCCGCTGGCAATGGATTGAGCCGCCAGTGAACCGCCGTCGGGATCGATACGGCATGCGCGAGAAAGCATCCCTTCACCCGGGTCATGTGTCCGGCTCCCGACTCGGTGATCAGTGCTGGATCATAGTTGCAGGACACAAGGTTCGCCGCATGCAGGTCTGAATTTCCCATCCTTACTTCCAGGATCATGTGATTGGATCCGGTTCCAACCACGACCGTCTTGGCGTCGACCGGGCCGAACTCGCATCCCTCCAGGCTGCCATAGCGGCCATCCGACAGCACCACGCTCGGCTCCAGCTCCGGCGCGATCCGCAGGTCCAGCAGCACGATCCCTTCGCGCAAGCCCTGAAGCGCGATTGGCGCCTCATGGGGAATGGGTCCCGGCAGGTCTGCACGTATGATCGCAATCTGATCGGCATGGGACAGTCCGCCAATGGCGGCCGCGAGGAAAAGTGTGATTGCAAAACGCATTGATCGTCCTCCCACGTCCCGTCATGTCACCATTCAATTGCGGCGGGACAAAGACCGGGCTTGCGCGGAATGGCCTGACCAGACGGTTTTATCTCCGGGAAATTTCTGCCATGTTCCATGTTGGGTTGTGAATGATGGACGGGTAATGGGCAGCACAGAGCATTTCAGGCGATTTCGCATCATCGCCATCATCTATTTGTGCCTTGGGGCGTTTTCCTTGCTCAGTGGGACGGCTGCGCTGTTTGCCGGCACAGAGGCGAACCAGGAATTGTACCTTGGCCTGGTCGTGGTTGGCGCGATCATGACCGTGTGTGCCATCGGGGCCTACAATGCGTCCCGCAGCGCGTTCATCCTGCTCTTGCTGTTGATGGGTTCGGGGCCGTTTGTGGGTGGATGGGCTGTGGGCACGGTCGTCATCACCGCACTCCACGCCGGTGCGCTCACCTTCGGAACCTGGCATGCATTTGCCTATTGGCGCGCGCAGAAGCCTCAAGGCCTCCCGGTACGGGGGAACGGCGTCCTGCGTTGGGCCGTGGCCGGGCTGATGGCCCCCGTGTGTCTTGGGCTCGTCGTCCTGATGGTTTGGCATCAAAATTCCGACATCGACGTCGAAATGGTGGCCGGGTCCGACATTCCGCCTGCGCATCTCGACTGGATGATCGAACAGAAATTTCTCTTCCGGTCTGAACTCCCCATCTATTTCTACTCGGATGCCATCGCCTCAATCCGCGAAGACGGCAATTTGCTGACAGACAAGTACGTGGGCGGCTGGCATGTCGACGATGACGGGGAACTCGTATCCTCCTGGGTCGCCCTCGGTGAGGTATGCCGGGTGGAACAACGCACTGAGGGAGACTGGCTCACCCCGGCCTATTACGTGTTCTATGAAGCCGGCGAAACGGATCCCTCCGCCGAGGTTTTCCTGCCGGTTTCGCAGAATGCGCCCGCGCGCTTTCTGGAACGTTTCAATCGCCTGAACAGCCGCCATCAGGATCAGGAGGTCGCCGATGCGTGCCGGGAAAACCGTGCAATCGACTGGAGCCGGGTCGCGGCGAACAATGGTATTCAGGACCGTGTTGTGCCCGGCGATGCCGTAACCAAGTCGCAAAGACACTGGCTGTTGGGCGAGCAGTACCTACTGCCGGAAGAGACCATCTTGATGTTCTACTCCTACGGCACCTATTCGATTGCCAAGGGCGGCTCGATGCTGACAGACCGCTTCTTCGGCGGCTGGCTCGAGACGGACGGCCAGCGGGACAGTCAATGGTTCAGGCTTGGCGAAATCTGCTCGCTGACCGAGGCAGACCCGACCGACGATGAGGCGCCATCATCCGTCAGCTATACCGCCACGGACGCCGAGGAGAACTGGCTGACCTTTGTGCTGTCGACGAAAGACAACGGCCATCTCCGCATGATCGAGAGTGTTCGCACAGCCAATCTGGATGCCCAGACAGAGGCGCAGCTTGCCGCCTGCCAAGCGAAGCGGACAGTAACGGCTTCCGCTCCGGGCGGTGGCACGTCAGCTGTCTCCAGCGAAGCCGAATGACGTATATTGCCTAGCCGAAATTCGATAGCCGCTGGACCAGTTCCTGCGGCGGTGCGGTTTCTTCCATCAGGGAGGATTTGATCGGACGTGGCGCGCCGAACACATGGCCCTGGCCGTAGGGAATGTCGTATTCGAGAATCTCGACCACGCTGGCCTCGTCCTCGATCTTTTCCGCCACCACGGTCACGCCATAGCGGGAGAAGACGGCGCTGACCTCCTCGCCATCAACGCGGCGATTGATTGAAGACACCGGGCGCGGGCCGGTCGGGTCCCGCAGCTGTTCCATAAGCAGCGTGCCGTTCATCTTCACAAAGCGGATGCCGGCCGACTGAAGCCGCGGCAGGTCCAGTTCCAAACTGTCGGCATGGTCGATCGAGAAGCGGAACCCGAGCGCTGTCAGCTTGTCCATATTGTCCCGCATGGCGCGCGAGCGCGTCTCGAACCGGTCGGCCGTGATCTCGAATATCACCGCGCCTGACAGGTCGCGATTCTCGGTCATGAAGTCCAGGAACATCGGGAAGAAGGTCGTGTCTTCGAGCGAGGATGCTGAGATGTTACAGAACACGCCGACCCGGCGATCCCGTTCGGCCAGGCGGCGCACGATCTGGACGCAGCGGAACAGTGTGAAATTGTCGATGATGCCCATCAGCTTGGCGCGGCGCGCAGCATCCAGGAATTCCGCCGGCAGCACCAGCGAGCCGTCCGGACGGCGAAGGCGCGTAAAGCCTTCATAGAAGGACACACGGCGCTGCGGCAGCGACACGATCGGCTGCAGGTGCAGATCCACCCGGCCATCCTTCAGCGCATCGCGCACATCACGCAGGATTGCGTCTTCCTCGGGCGCCATGACCGCGCCATTGCTGGTCTCGGCCAGCTTGTTCTCGAAACTCTTGGACAGCCGGTCGATCAGGCTTTCCAGCTGCTTCATTTCGGTCACCAGCGCATCCCGGCGCTCGGTCAGCTCGTGCTTGACGGTGGCCTCCACCGCATCGGTGCGGGCTTCCATGACCTCAACCCGTTCAGACGAATCCCGGACGGTCCGCTCGACCTGGTCCATGCGCTCATCCAGACGGCGGCTGGACCGGCCGGCCTTCATCAGGATGTGGACCTGACCCAGCAGGCCGGTCGCGATCGCGCCAGCGGCAATCGACATCGGCATGCCGACATCAGTCAGCGTGAACACGCCATAGCCGACACCGCCGCCGATCGCTGCGTAGAGGAGAAACAGAACGAAAGTCATTACGTCAGCACCCGATACAACCCATGAATGTTAACAGCTAGGCCCAATTGGTTAACGAATTGCGAGGAATTGAAGGAAATTGTCGACTGCGGTCTTTCCGTCACAGCGCCGTTGCAAACAAGCCACAATCCCAGCTGACCAAGCATGGCAGGGGTCGCGCACTTGGACAAGGTGCTGCGTGCGCGGGCGCCCGGGTTCGGCCCCTCTGCGACACTGCTGAAACCCGGAATCAGGGCCGCCAGGCCTGCACGGAGACCCATTCGCAATCATCTGTGGAAAAACAGCGAATTCAGGTGTTTCAGGGCTGTGCGTGGGTGTTCGACACGAAAACCGGTTCGTTCAGAGGCCAATCCGATTCGCAGGCCAGTTCATGGTCCGCATCCTTGCTAAATGCCTCTGCCAGCGCGGCGCCACATCCGGACACAACAGCCCGTTGGCCCGCATAATCCATCAGATAGGCTGCCCGGTCCGTGCCGGTTTCCACCTTGTGAATGCGCAGATCGCCGGTGTCGAAAACGGTGGCCACCTGTTTACCATTGCCCGGCAACAGCGCGAGCAAGGCAGAATCGAACCCGCCGGACGGTTTGGCCTCCACATAGATCAGCGCATCGGAAATCTCGTAGGCCCGGTTCAGGATGCCGATGAAGTTCTCCGTGCCTGCGGGCCCGGCCACCGGCAAGGGCCCCTCATGACCGGCACGCCATGCGGCATTGCGCAACTCATCAAGTCCTTCGACGTCTTCGCCGCGCAGCGACAACAGCAGCACCGCGTCGAGATTTCGCAACTGGTCGGGCGACAGGTCGAGCGTGACCCCCGCGGGCGCGCCGATGACCACACGCTTGCCTCCCGCCATCAGGATCGTGCACGGCGCGGGCAATTTGCGGGGGCCACACGGCAGGAAGGCGAAATCGGTCGGCGTCACCACGGGCGGCGCAACCGGACCATCCATTACGGGTGTCGGCGCATCGGCCGCCCCGCACGCCGTCAACACGGCCATCAGGGCGCCGGACAGGAACGTCTTCCAGGTCATATCGCCGACAGCCCTATCCGATTCTCATGCCCTCGGGTTCAGGAACGATCTCGTTTTCGATCATGCCGATCTCGTCGATCTCCAGACGGACGCGATCTCCGGCCTTGAGCCATTTCGGGGGCGTGTGGGCCGCGCCGACGCCTGCAGGTGTTCCAGTAAAGATCAGGTCGCCGGGCTCCAGCGTGAACGCAGCGGTCAGATGGGCGATCTGCGCGGGGATGTCGTGGATCATGTCGCGGACATGGCCGGTCTGGCGAAGTTCCCCGTTCACGAAGCTGCGCAATTGCAGCGCTGACAGGTCTGCCACCTCATCCGGGCTGACCAGCGCCGGGCCGAAGGGGGCATGCGTGTCGAACCCCTTGCCCATGATCATTGTCTGGCTCGCCTTCTGCCAGTCCCGAACAGAGTAGTCGCAGCCCACACAGAAACCGGCAATGATGTCCATCGCACGCTCGCGCGGAACGTGGCGGCCATGCTTTCCGATCACCACCACAAGCTCGACTTCATAATCGAGTTGATCCGAAACCCTGGGTAGATGCACCTTGCCAAATGGAGCATTGGCTGCGGTCGCCTGCTTGTTGAACCATTTCTGCACCTGCGGGGCCTTGGTATCCACAAAGCTGACACTCTCGGCCGCATGGGCGGCATAGTTCACGCCAATGCCCAGTATCTTGCGCGGGCGCTCCACCGGGGCCAGCAGGTCCAGCGAGGCCAGAGGCACCGGCGGCGCGTCGGAACCTGTAAGCGCCATGGCGTCTTCAAGCGTACGGGCTTCAGTCGGCGTCACGTGTTCGCCGGTCAAAATTCCGTAGCGCGCACCATCTGTCGTCGCGAACCGAACCAGTCTCACTGCGTTACCCTCCTGTCACACTATTCCCTGAAACGCCTTACCAGCCGTTCATGTGCCGTTGTGGTGACACTTGGCAAGGGCTAGGCAGAAGGCTTGTATAGAGGAAGCCCCTATGGATCTCGGCGTACGTGCTCAGGAGAGTTCACTCAAGAGTGTTTTCGGTCCCAGCGAGCGGTTGTGCATGCCGCCTTACCAGAGAAGCTATTCCTGGGGCGAGCGCGAAGCAGGCGAGTTGCTGACAGACCTCCTCGACGCCGCCGAAACCGGCACGCCGCACTTCATTGGCGCGGTGGTGCTGAACAAGGGTAATGAGGAAGGCGTCCTCGAAATCGTGGACGGGCAGCAGCGCCTGACAACGCTCACCATCCTGCTGGCCGTGCTGCGGGACACCGAGACCGATCCGAAGCGCAGCGCCGACATTCACGCTCTGATTGCCAATGAAGCCCGTCCGATGCTGGGCGAGGCCGCCAGCTGGCGGCTGGAACTGAACCATATGGACGGTCCCTTCTTCCGGCACATGATCCAGACGCCCGGGGCCACGCTGCGCCTTGAAGGCGAGACCGGCGAGAGCGACAGCCAGCAACGCATGGTGCAGAATGCGCGCACCCTGCTGAAGCGCGTCCGGGCCCTGTCGGCCGAAGACCATCATGAATTGGCCGAGGTCGCCATGAACCGCTGTGCACTTGTACGCGTCGTCGTCAACGACAAGGACCAGGGCTTCAAGGTGTTCCGTGTACTCAACACCCGGGGCAAGGAACCGGGAGCGCACGACATCATCAAGACGGAACTGTTCCAGCGGTCGAAATTCACCGCCAAGGAAGCCGCCCATTATTCCGAGCGGTGGGCCGAACATGAAGCCGCATTGGGCGGCAGCGCCTTTGATGACCTGCTGCGTCAGATTCGCTCCATCTACGACAAATCCTCCAAGGGCGAACTGATCACCGGCTTCCTCAAGAATGTCATTCCCAAGATCACGGCGCGTGGTTTCCTGGACGAGATTCTCCCGCGCTATGTGGACGCCTACAAGCTGATCACGACAGCCAGTGTGGATGAGGGACGGCACGCCAAGCTGATCAGTGACAAGCTGAACCAGATGCGGGCACTGGACCAGACCAGCTGGCGCGCACCGGCCCTCAAATTTCTCGTTGAACAGGGCGTCGATCATGACACGGCTCCGGAATTCTTCACCAAGCTGGAGCGGCTGTCCTATATCGTCATGCTTGTGCTGACGGACCGCGACCAACGGTCAAAACGCTTCCACAAGATCAATGAGAATATCGGGAACGATCGGGGCCTGTATGGCCGGGGCAGCCCGTTCAACATCACCAAGGATGAGGGCCGCCGGGCCTTCGACCGGATGCTCGGCCGCTTCGCGACCTTCGGCCAGCGCCGTTCCATGGCATTGCGCCTGAACGCGGCGCTGGATGGCGGCTTCACCATTCCGCCGCAGTCCGATGCCACGGTGGAGCACGTCCTGCCGCGCAATATCAGCGATGACAGCCACTGGATGATCACCTGGCCTGACCCGGCAAAACGACGCGAACAATGCGACACACTCGGCAATTTCGTGCTGTTGACCAACAAGGTGAACCAGAAGGCGGACCGGCTCGACTACCGGGCCAAGAAAGAGGTCTATTTCAATGGCGGTGGCGGCATGGATTTCGCGCTGACCCGCGACCTTGTCGATCAGGAAGCCTGGACCTCCGAAGTGGTTCGCAAGCGCACCGAGCGGCTGGCAGAGATCCTGATGATGGAATGGCAACTCGGCTGACCCGGCCTGTCCCGGCGTAACCCCTGTTCGCCGCAGGCTTCTGTGGTAACGACTCCCTGAAAGACATAATCAAGGGAGCCCATCATGAGCCTGTTCGACCTTACCGGAAAGACTGCCGTCATCACTGGATCCTCGCGCGGCATCGGCAAGGCGATCGCTGAACAGATGGCCGAACAGGGTGCCCGTGTGGTCATCTCGTCCCGCAAGCCCGGCCCGTGCCAGGAGGTTGCAGACCAGATCAATGCCAAGCATGGCGACGGCACCGCCATTGCGATTCCTGCCAACATCTCCTCCAAGGACGACCTCAAGACCCTCGTCGAAAAGACCCGCGACTCCTTCGGACAGATCGACATTCTGGTCTGCAACGCGGCCTCCAATCCCTATTACGGCAAGATCGAGGAGATCGACGACGAGTCCTTCGAGAAAATCCTGTCCAACAACATCATTTCCAATCACTGGATGATCCAGCTCGTCGCACCGGAAATGAAGGACCGCAAGGACGGAGCCATCGTGATCATTTCTTCGATCGGTGGCCTGAAAGGCTCGGACACGATCGGCGCCTACAACATTTCGAAAGCCGCCGACTTCCAGCTTGCCCGCAATTACGCCATCGAACTCGGACCGTACAACATTCGTGTGAACTGCGTCGCCCCCGGCCTCATCAAGACCGACTTTGCCCGTGCGCTGTGGGAGAACCCGAAACTGGCAGAGCGGATCGAAAAGGGCACTCCGATGCGCCGGATCGGCGATCCGGAAGACATTGCCGGGGCCGCCGTATTCCTGGCTTCAAAGGCGGGCGCCTACATGGCCGGGCAGATGGTCGTTGTGGATGGCGGCACGACGGTCACCTGATCCATGCATCTCACAGACTCCCCCGACTCGGCGCCTGCCGACGAAACCAGCTTTGAGACATTCCGGCAGGTGGACATCCGTGTCGGCACAATTGTGGAAGCGGCGCCACTCGAAGGTGCGCGAAAACCTTCCATTCGCCTGCTGATCGATTTCGGTCCCGGCGTCGGCATCCGGAAGTCATCTGCACAGATTACGGACCACTACACACCGGAAGATCTTGTCGGGAAGCAAGTCGCGGGGGTCGTCAACTTCCCGCCCCGCCAGATCGGCAAATTCATGTCTGAAGTCCTGACGCTCGGCTTCCCGGATCAGGATAACAGGATCGTGCTGTTCTCGCCGGACCAGCCTGTCCCCAATGGAGCCCGCCTCGCATGACCGAACCCACCTTGTCAAAACAGGCGCAGACCTTTCTCACAAATCTGCGCGACGGCACCTGGCAGCCACCGGTCGGGCTGCAGAACCTGGGCATCCGGCCCGATCTGTGGCTGAAGGAATTCGACTATGGCTATACCCGGTATGAATGGCCAAATACGGGGGATCGCGACATCAGCGACAACCGCGCCTTTGGCGGCTGGGTTGCGGGCTTCTCTGACCACATTGTCTCCATCACGATGGCCAGCGCGCTGAAGGATGGGGAATGGTTCACGACCATGGAGTTGCAGACCCGCATCTTGCGTCCGGTCACGCACGGCCTCATCACCATCGAGGGGCGCCTTGTCAGCCGTGGCCGCACCACAGGACTCGTTGAAGCGGACTGGAAAGACGAGAAGGGCCGCCTTCTGGCCCGCATCACGGCGGCAAAGGCCATCCGCACACGCGACGAACTCGGGCAAGCCGCCTTGCCGAAATAGGGCAATATCAAGACGTCAGGAACCTCCCTCCGGGCAGCCCGTTCACTCGGCAAGCCATAAAGGAGCTGACCATGATGACGTCATTGAAACTTGCTGCGGCAACCGGAGCCCTCGGTCTGGCAACAGCACTCGCAGCCATCCCTGCGCACGCCCAGCTCGGCGTGGGAGTCGGTGTGGAAACCGATGTGGATGTCGGGGTCGGCGTGCGTACGTCAGACCCGGCGCCCCGCCACACGCACACGACCTATGTTTATGATGGCTACGAGTCCGGCCATTGGCATACGCGCCATGAAGTGCGCCGTACCCAACGCTGGAACGCCCGCTATCAAGGGTATGATTGTTACGAGTCCTTCCAGTATACGTGGGAAGACGGGGAGCGCGTGCGCCATGACACGACCTTCTGCTATCGCGAGAACGGCAGACGCTTCGAACCGCGCGGCGCACGGGCAACCGTGAAAATCCGCTAACCACATTCAGGATCATTGAAGAAGGACCCCGTCAAAAGGCGGGGTTCTTTTGCGACCTCACCTCGTTCCACTCACCGGCACAAACCGCCGACAGCCGGGCAGAATGCCGGAAAACCAGCTTCGCTCGAAGAAACGACCGGTCAAGGCAGCAACAGGCACGCATCCCCATAGGAATAGAACCGGTATTCGTTTGCAATGGCATGCGCATAGGCGGCCTGCATCACATCTGTTCCCATCAGTGCACAGACCAGCATGAACAGGCTGGAACCGGGCAAGTGAAAATTCGTCACCAATGCGTCCGTGGCCCGTACGGCATCGCCCGGCTTCAGGAAGATATCTGTCGGCCCGGTGGCTGGCTGAAGCACCCCCTCCGTGTCCACACAGCTTTCCAGCGTTCGCATGGCCGTGGTGCCGACCGGCACGACCCGGTGCCCGTCTGAGCGCGCGGCATTCAGCCGAGCCGCCACTTCGGGCGTCAGCCGGCGCCATTCCTCATGAAGGCGGTTGGCCGCCAGCTGCTCGGCTTCCAGCGGCTTGAAGGTGCCAAGGCCGACATGCAGACGCACTCGCTCTTGCCGGATTCCAGCCGCGTCGACCTCGGCCAGCAGGCGCGGCGTGAAGTGCAGCCCGGCAGTTGGCGCGGCAACAGAGGCGGCATCCTCTCCGGCAAATCCGGTCTGATAGGTGTCGCGGTCTTTTGCATCCGCAGGCCGCCGGCGGGCGATATAGGGCGGCAGGGGCATTGCCCCGTGCGCGTCCAGCGCTGCCGTCAAGTCTGCACCGCCACGCGAAAAGCGCAATTCGATTTCCCCCCCCTTGGGACGACCGGTAATGTCCGCTGAAAAGCCTTCGGCAAAGAGGATCGTGTCACCCACCTTCAGGCGACGCCCCGGCCTGGCGAGCGCCCGCCAGGTATGCGCGTCGACGCGCTCGGTCAGGTTCACGTCACAGGCAACATCCTGCCCCACGGCATCGCGGGCCGGGCGCACGCCCTTCAGGGCCGCCGGCAGAACCCGCGTGTCGTTGAACACCATGACATCGCCAGCCGACAGATAGCGCGGCAAGTCACGGACGCCGGCATCCTCCAGCCGCCCATCACCATGGACCACCAGAAGGCGCGCAGAATCCTGCGGCTCGGCCGGGCGCAGCGCAATCAATTGCTCCGGCAGGTCAAACTGGAAAACGGAAAGGTCCATCGGAACGGGGCCCCTTCGGATGCGGGCTCAGTTCTCCACAACCGCAGGTACGGGCGGCAGGCTGCAGACATGCGGAATGCCGTCATCCTCGATGGTGGCAGCGAACGCGTCGGTATCCGTACGCATGACCCAGGCAGCCGGACGTTCGGCCGCAGGCAGGTCAGCAGCCACTTTCGCAGAAACCAGCGTATCGGGATCGCGCACCACACCATCAGTGCCGTCCGGTCCCTTCTTGATCGACATGACAACATCCTGCCCCTCAATCACGCGGCCCCAGGCCGTGTATTGCTTGTCGAGGTGCTCGGCATAGCCGCGCATGAGGAAGAATTGCGAGTTCGCCGAATTCACATCATCGCCAAGGCGCGCCGTCGACACGACGCCAGGGCAGTGCGGGATCCAGCTTTCGATTGTCTCATTGCCAAGGTCCTGGGCCAGCCAGAGCGGGCGCGTGGCCATCGGGAATCCCTTGATGAAGCCGCCTTCGGCCAGATCCCGGTCGCCAATGGCGTAATCGAGCGGCATCTCGTCCGGGTTCCGGCGGTAGGTGAATTCCGCTTCGATGTTCGGCAGTCCGGACCCTTCGCCATTCATGGCGAAAATGTCCCCGCCCTGAGCCATGAAGCCTTTGATGACGCGGTGAAACTTTGTCCCGTCATACTTGCCGGACCGGATGATTTCGGAGAATTGCGCCACATGTTTCGGCGCGATTTCCGGAAAGGCCTCGATCAGGATGCGGCCCTTGCTGGTCTCGAAGATGAACAGCTGCTCCGGATCGACCGCACGCCACTGCGCAGGGTCTGCCTTGGCCTGCTCGACCGTGTGCGTCACGGCTGTCTCGTCCGCTGGCGCTGCGCTGTCTGTGGTATCTGCCGTTGCTGTCAGGGCGAGGGCGGAAGCGGCGAGCGCGAAAGCGGCGAACTTCATTTTTGGTACTTCTCCAGAAGGGCCCGTTTGACCTCAGGCGTTACAAACGGCGTGATGTCGCCGCCCAGGCTCGCAATCTCCTTCACGAGCCGGGAGGCCACCGCCTGATGCCTAACATCAGCCATCAGGAATACGGTTTCAATGTCGGGATTCAGTTGTTCATTCATCGCCGTCATCTGGAACTCGTACTCGAAATCCTGCACGGCGCGCAGGCCGCGCACGATGATGTGCGCCTCACAGGCCTCGGCGAATTTCATGAGCAGCCCATGCATCGGCATGACCTTGATCTCGGCAAGGCCCGGCCCGTTCAGCTTGGCGCATTCGGAGCGCACCATGTCGACCCGGTCCTGCAGGGCAAAGAGCGGCTTTTTCGCTTCATTGACCGCCACGCCGATAATGAGCGTATCGACCAGTTTCCGGGCCCGGCCGATAATGTCCAGATGGCCGTTTGTCGGCGGGTCGAAAGTTCCCGGATATAGTCCAACACGATGCAAAAGCCTGTCCTCCCCGCCTTTTGAGGTCCGATACTGGGGCGCGGGATCTACTCGCCCGCGTCTTCGGCACCATCCATAGCGGTTTCAGCGTCTTCCACAAGCCGTGCAACAGAAACGACGCGCTCATCATCGGCCGTGCGAAGCACCCAGACGCCGCCGGTGGACCGGCCGGCAATCCGGATCTGGTCGACCGGCGTGCGGATCAGCTGGCCGGCATCGGTCACCAGCATGACCTGATCGCCATCATCGACGGTGAAGGACTGGGCCACTTTCTTGACCGGCCCCTGCTTCTTGTCACGGCCCCAGATGTTCTGGGCGACAAGGCCTTTGCCGCCGCGCCCGGTGACCCGGTAGTCATAGGCGGACGAGCGCTTGCCCATGCCATCGTCGGCGATTGTCAGGATGAACTCTTCCGCAGCGCCCAGCTCGGCAATGCGTTCGGCGCTGAGAGCGGCTTCGGCGACCGTTTCCTCGCCCTCATCCTCGGAGATTTCCTCTTCCTCACCCGTCGCTGCACGGCGCATGGCAGCGGCGTGCTTCAGATAGGCGCGGGCCTCTTCGGACGTCACATCCATGTGGCGCAGGATGCCCATGGAAATGACTTCGTCTCCGTCGGCCAGGCGGATGCCCCGCACGCCGGTGGAGTTCCGGCCCGCAAATACCCGCACATCCGGCACGGCAAAGCGGATGCACTGGCCAAGCGCCGTGGTCAGCAGGATGTCGTCCTTCTCGGAGCAGATCTTCACGGAAATGATGCCGTCGCCTTCGTCCAGCTTCATCGCAATCTTGCCATTGCGGTTCACGCGAATGAAATCCGACAGCTTGTTGCGGCGAACCGTACCGGACCGCGTCGCAAACATCACGTCCAGCTCATTGCGGGACTCGTCGTCCTCAGGCAGCGGCATGACGCTTTCGATCCGCTCGTCGGCAGCCAGCGGGAAGATGTTGACCAGCGCCTTGCCGCGCGAATTCGGTCCGCCCATTGGCAGGCGCCACACCTTCTCCTTGTAGACCATGCCGGCCGACGAGAAGAACAGGACTTCGGTATGCGTCGTGGCAGAGAACACTTTCACGACGAAATCCTCGTCCTTCATACTCATGCCCGAACGGCCCTTGCCGCCGCGATGCTGGGTCCGATAGGTCGAAAGCGGCGTGCGCTTGACGTAGCCGCCATGCGTCACGGTAACGACCATGTCCTCGACCTCGATCAGGTCCTCGTCTTCCATGTCGACGCCGCCAAAGGCGAATTCGGAGCGGCGCGGCACGGCGAACTTTTCCTTCACCTCGGACAGTTCGCCCTTGATGATGTCCAGCACGCGCTGGCGCGAGCGCAGGATGTCCAGGAAATCCTCGATCTTTTCCGACAGGCCCTTGGCCTCATTGCCGATTTCATCGCGGCCAAGGCCGGTCAGGCGCGAGAGCTGCAATGCCAGGATCGCGCGGGCCTGTTCATCGGACAGATAGATCGTGTCGCCATCGCCCTTGCGGGTCCGGCGGTCGGCGATCAGGTCCAGCAAGGGTCCCATGTCCATGATCGGCCAGGCTTTCTCCAGCAGGGCCTCGCGAGCGGAATTCGGGTCCGGCGAATAGCGGATGATACGGATCACTTCGTCGATGTTCGCCACGGCCATGGCCAGGCCGACAAGGACGTGCGCCCGGTCGCGGGCCTTGTTCAGTTCATGCTTGGTGCGGCGGACCACGACTTCCTGGCGGAAGGTGACGAAGCAATCGAGCACCTTGCGGAGGTTCATCAGCTCGGGCCGGCCCCCATTCAGCGCCAGCATGTTCACGCCAAAGCTGGTCTGCATCTGGCTGAAGCGGTAAAGCTGGTTTAGCACGACTTCGGCGCTGGCGTCCTTCTTCAGCTCGATCACGACACGAATGCCGTTCCGGTCGGATTCGTCACGCAGATCGGCAATGCCCTCGATCCGCTTCTCACGCACCAGTTCCGCGATCTTCGTGATCATGGCCGCCTTGTTCACCTGATACGGGATCTCGGTGACGATAATGGCCTGGCGGCCATTCTTGGCTTCCTCGATATCTGTCTTGGCGCGCATGATGACGCTGCCGCGTCCGGTGGTCAGGGCCTTGCGGCTACCGGACATGCCCATGATCAGGCCGCCGGTCGGGAAATCCGGCCCCGGCACGATTTCCAGAAGCGCATCCTCGTCCAGCGTCGGATCGTCGATCACGGCCAGGGTCGCGTCGATCACCTCGCCCAGATTGTGCGGCGGGATATTGGTCGCCATGCCGACGGCGATACCGCCAGCGCCATTGACCAGAAGGTTCGGGAATTGCGCCGGCAGCACGACGGGTTCCTGCTGGGACCCGTCATAATTGTCCTGAAAGTCGACCGTATCCTTGTCGATGTCGGCGAGCAGATAGGTCGCCTCCTTCGTCATGCGGCTTTCGGTGTAACGCATGGCGGCCGGAGGATCGTTGTCGATCGAGCCGAAATTGCCCTGGCCGTCGACCAGCGTCACACCCATCGAGAAGGGCTGCGCCATGCGCACCAGCGCATCATAGATCGCGGAGTCGCCATGCGGGTGATAATTACCCATCACGGCACCAACGATGTTGGCGGATTTCTTGTACGGCTTGCTCGGCGTGTTGCCGCCCACATCCATGGCGTAGAGAATGCGGCGATGCACCGGTTTCAGGCCGTCGCGCACATCCGGCAGCGCACGGCTGACGATGACGCTCATCGCATAGTCGAGATACGAGCTTTTCAGCTCGGATTCGATGGAAATCGGCTCGATGCCATCCGGCAGGGGCGCGGCGCCCCCACTGCCATTTTCCGGCGTTTCCGGCTCGTCCGGCGGAGTCGTTTCGTCGCTCATGGAGAATTCGTCCTGGCTAGGGTGAAACCGGCGGGAATCACCTGTTCCGATACAGGAACATGTCTAGCACCCTGTCGCCTTTGAAACAAATGCGACAGGGCCGAAATAGCAGTAATTACGGGCGAAAACGCCGGTTCCGCATCCTAGAACGGGATCTCGTCATCCAGGTCCTGGCTGAAGCTCTCCTGCGGGCCGCTCATCTGGCGCGCGCCGCCGCTCTGGCCCTGGTATCCGCCAAAATCATTGCCCATCGAGCGGCCACCGCCCTCATTGCGGCTGTCCAGCATGGTCAGGGTGGAATTGAAGCCCCGCAATACGACTTCGGTCGTGTACCGGTCCTGGCCGTCCTTGTCCTGCCACTTCCGGGTTTCAAGCTGGCCTTCGATATAGAGTTTGGAGCCCTTCTTGACGTAGCTCTGCACCACGCGGACCAGCCCCTCGCTGAACACCGAGATGCGGTGCCATTCGGTCTTTTCCTTGCGCTCGCCGGTATTGCGGTCCTTCCAGGTCTCCGATGTGGCCAGCGAGAAACTGGCGACCTGGCCACCATTCTGGAACTGGCGGACCTCCGGGTCCTGTCCGACATTGCCGACAAGAATGACCTTGTTCACTGATCCTGCCATGGTTCCAACTCCGCTCCGATCTGTTTCGCTTTCGATTCGAATCTGCTTTTACTCTTCCCGAGGCGGCGTGTCGCCCGTCGCGATGAGAATTCCCCCGCCTTCGGCATGAAAAAGCAGCGCCAGCTGTATGTTCACATTTTGTTCTTGTCGTCAAGCTGGACTCAGGGCACACATAGGACCTAGCAACAATTGAGCCTGTTTCGCGTTCGAAACAGACACAGTCCCAGCCTGAGAGCTCCTGAAATGGCCGAGTCCCCCTTCATCCGCGTGCGCGGCGCCAAGGAACACAATCTGAAGAATGTCGACGTGGACATCCCCCGCGGCGAGCTGGTCGTGATGACCGGCCTGTCCGGCTCGGGCAAGTCCTCGCTGGCGTTCGACACGATCTATGCCGAAGGCCAGCGCCGCTATGTCGAAAGCCTGTCGGCCTATGCCCGCCAGTTCCTCGAACTGATGCAGAAGCCGGATGTGGAAAGCATTGAAGGCCTTTCGCCCGCCATTTCCATTGAACAGAAGACGACCAGCCGCAATCCGCGTTCCACCGTCGGCACCGTCACCGAAATCTACGACTATATGCGCCTGCTCTGGGCGCGCGTCGGCATTCCCTATTCTCCCGCCACCGGCCTGCCGATTGAAAGCCAGACCGTCAGCCAGATGGTCGACCGCACAATGGATTTGCCGGAAGGCACACGGCTTTACCTGCTCGCGCCCATCGTCCGTGGCCGGAAAGGGGAGTATCGCAAGGAATTCGCCGAACTCCTGAAGAATGGCTATCAGCGCGTGAAAGTGGATGGCGACTTCCACGAGCTGGAAAACCCGCCCAAGCTCGACAAGAAGTTCAAGCACGACATTGACGTCGTGGTGGACCGGATCGTCGTGCGCGACGGCATGGAACAGCGCCTGGCCGAAAGTTTCGAAACGGCGCTCGGCCTCGCCAATGGAATTGCAATCGCCGAATATGCCGATCTGGAAGAGGGCGAGAGCGAACCGAAGCGCATTACCTACAGCGCCAATTTTGCCTGTCCGGTTTCCGGCTTCACCATTCCAGAAATCGAGCCGCGCCTGTTCTCCTTCAACAATCCCTTCGGGGCCTGCCCGACCTGTGACGGTCTTGGCGAACAGCTGAAGGTCGATGTCGGTCTGGTTGTTCCGGACAAGGATCTTGACCTGCTGAACGGCGCCATCGCGCCCTGGGCCAAATCCACCTCTCCCTACCAGACCCAGACACTGCAGGCCCTGTCAGCTCATTACCGGTTCGATCTCAAGAAGCCCTGGAACAAGCTGCCTGAAGACATTCACCAGATCATCCTGTTCGGAACGGGCGAGGAAGAAGTCAACTTCGTCTATGATGACGGCATGCGCCGCTATGAGGTGAAGAAGACGTTCGAAGGCGTCATCCCGAACCTGGAGCGCCGCTATCGCGAGACCGACAGCCAATGGGTGCGCGACGAGATCGCCAAATTCCAGGCTGCCGCGCCCTGCCCGTCCTGTGGCGGCAAGCGCCTGAAGCCGGAAGCCCTGGCCGTGAAGATCAACAGCCTAGACATTTCCGACGCATCCGTCTTCTCGATCAAGCAGGCGCATGACTGGTTCGCGGGTGTGCACAAGAGCCTGACGAAACAGCAGAACGAGATTGCCGGCCGCATCCTGAAGGAAATCAATGACCGGCTCGACTTCCTCAACGATGTCGGCCTTGAATATCTCACGCTCAGCCGCGCCTCCGGCACATTGTCCGGCGGCGAAAGCCAACGCATCCGCCTGGCCAGCCAGATTGGCTCCGGCCTGACCGGCGTGCTCTACGTGCTTGATGAGCCGAGTATCGGCCTGCACCAGCGCGACAATGACCGGCTCCTTGAAACGCTCAAGCGGCTGCGAGATCTCGGAAACTCCGTGATCGTCGTCGAGCATGACGAGGACGCCATCCTGACCGCGGACCATGTGATCGACATGGGCCCGGCAGCCGGTGTGCATGGCGGCCAGATCATCGCCCAGGGCACGCCCGAAGAGGTCATGGCCGACGAGAAGAGTCTGACGGCTGACTACCTGAATGGCACAAAGGAGATCCCGATCCCGAAGCGCCGTCCGGTCGAGAAAGCCAAGCGCAAGGTGACGCTGAAGGGCGCGACCGGGAACAATCTGAAGAATGTCACCGCCACCATCCCGCTCGGCAGCTTCACCTGTATCACCGGCGTCTCCGGCGGCGGCAAGTCGACGCTCATCATCGAAACGCTCTACAAGGCGCTGGCCCGAAAGCTGAATGGCGCGTCCAGTCCGCCGCAGCCTTATGAGAGCCTGGAAGGGCTGCAGCACCTCGACAAGGTCATCGACATTGACCAGAGCCCGATCGGCCGCACACCGCGTTCGAACCCGGCCACCTATACGGGCGCCTTCGGTCCGATCCGCGACTGGTTTGCCGGTCTGCCGGAAGCCAAGGCGCGCGGCTATGCCCCCGGTCGGTTCAGCTTCAACGTGAAGGGCGGCCGCTGTGAGGCTTGCCAGGGGGATGGTGTCATCAAGATCGAGATGCACTTCCTGCCGGACGTGTATGTCACGTGCGAAACCTGCAAGGGCAAACGCTACAATCGCGAAACGCTGGAAGTCCTGTTCAAGGGCAAGTCCATCGCCGACGTGCTGGACATGACGGTCGAGGACGCCGCGAAATTCTTTTCGGCCGTGCCCGCCATCGCCTCCAAGCTGGATACGCTGAACCAGGTCGGGCTTGGCTATGTGAAGGTCGGCCAGCAGGCAACCACCCTGTCGGGCGGTGAGGCCCAGCGCGTGAAACTCGCCAAGGAACTTTCCAAGCGGGCGACCGGCAAGACGCTCTACATTCTGGATGAGCCGACGACCGGCCTCCATTTCGAGGACGTCCGCAAGCTGCTCGAAGTGCTCCACTCGCTCGTCGATACCGGCAATACGGTTGTGGTCATCGAGCATAATCTGGATGTCGTGAAGACTGCCGACTGGGTTCTGGATCTCGGCCCGGAAGGCGGCGATGGCGGCGGTGAACTGGTGGCCTCCGGCACGCCGGAAGACATTGCGGCCAGCGAGCGCAGCTGGACCGGCAAGCACCTCGCTGAAACCTTCCGCCGGCAGGATGAGCGACGCGCCGCCCGCAACAAGCGCCTGCGCGCCGCTGACACCGCCAAGGCCAAGCCGGCCGCAAAGGCCAGGCCGAAGAAAGCTGCCGCAAAGCCAAAGGCCGCCACCCCGGCCAAACCAAAGGCAAAGACGGCCGCCAAGCCGAAGGCAAAAGCCGGAACTGCAAAGGCAAAGGGCCCGGCGACGCGGAAATCCCGCACGCCGAGCCCTGCAAAATAGAGCGCTGCGCCCCTAGCCGAACGTTTCGTTCATGGCGCTTTCATCCGCCCAGCCCGGATCGGTTCTGGCTGCCAGCGCAGCCGGGCCACCAAAGACATGCATCATCCCGCCGGCCAGCATCATGTAGACCAGGCCGAACAGGATCGCCGGAATGAGGAAAGTCGGCGATGCGAAAGCGGCCATGATCTCTGCCGGGTCGTCCGCTCCGCTCTGGATGGCCGGCATCAGGGACAAGACGGCCAGGACGGCAAACACGATGTAGAGCGCAATCAGGATCGCCATCATGATCAGGCCCAGCACGAGCCAGCTGCCGATCAGCGTCCAGACCCGCCCCTTCGTGACGCGCCAGGCGCTGCCAAACCGGATCTTGCGATCGCGGATGGTCAATGCCGCAGCCGGCGAGAACCGCACACAGACCCAAATGGCGACAAGGCTGAGCGCGACGACCAGAACGAAGGTGAGCAGGGATGCAATAATCATCATCCCGTCTCCGCCCCCTATAGCGGACATGGCCCCGACCAGAGCGACCAGTACCAGCATGATCACGGCAAAGGCGATGTAGAGCGCAATCACGAGGCCGAGCCAGAACAGGCCTACCACCAACAGCCGCCCCTCATCGCCGCCAAGCTTCAGGCTGAACCCGTCGGCGCGCATGTAGCGCCGCTGGCTGGCCGCCTCGAACAGGATCCACATCAGGATGCCGAACACGAACGAGACGAGGTATCCAAGAAGTACCCGCCCCATATTCTCCAGCATGATCTGGTCCATCATGTCGGGATCTTCCATCACGATGGGATTAAACGCCGCAGCATAAATGGGAGCCATCAGGTACAGGCTCAGCCCCTGGACGATGATGGCAAACAGCGCATAGGTCAGCGCGAATTTCCAGAGGAAGCCCTTTGGCCCTCCGGTCTTCTGGAAATGCCCCACCGCATTCCCGAATGAAAATTCCAGTGCGTTCATCAGCTTGTCCTCCCGCTAACTGAATATGTCGGCCTGCAGCGCGTCATCGACGCCGCCACGGGGATCGTGCCGGGCCGCAAAGGCCGCCGGACCACCCGCCACATGCATCATCATGCCGGACAGGAAAAACCGGATCAGGAAATAGATGGCCAGCGCCACAATGACCCCGCCGCTGAAGAGCACATCGAGAAGCTCCTCTGCTGAATCCGCGTTGCCCATGCCGGAGGCCATCACGGCCGTCAGGCCAATGTCGAGAACCTGTTCGACAATGCTGATCACGATGCTGCTCACGATGAAGATGATCACATAGGCGCCAAGGATCGGCCAGAACCGGCCGCGCGACACATTCCAGGCATCCAGAAAGCGGAATTGCCGGTCCTTGATCGTCAGCGCGAAACTCGGCGCCAGACGCGTCGCGAAGAAGACATAGACCAGGAAAAAGAGCAGACCCAGTCCCAACCCGCCGAAGATCGGCCCGATCAAGCTCCGCGCAATGTCATCTTCCGATGCGCCCGATTCGATCATGCCGATCATGTCGGACACCGCACCAAACATGATGAGCCCGGGCAAAGCATAGAACAGGGCCTGCAACGCGGCCCAGCACAGGCCCACCCCCATCATGCGCAACTCGTCGCCGCCGAATCCGAGGTAAAACGGCTCATCCCGCACATAGCGGCGCTGCGAGGCCGCTTCGAACATGGCCCACAAGATCCAGCTTCCGACAATGGCGATCATGGCCCAGCCGATCAGGGGCTCCAGCGTCCCGAGCATGGCCCCGAACACGGCCCCCAGATCGTCCTCGTCGAGGCCGGATCGCTCAAGCGCCTCGAACAGGGTCATCACTTCCGCCAGATCCCCGCGGGCCAGGAACATGAGAATCAGGAAGAACGCGGTGAAGGCGCCCGCAAAGGCCGCTGAAAAGATCCATGGAAAGCTCCGCACATGGGTTGCGCGGAACGCGAACATCAAGGCACCGTCGAATGAAAACCGGCTTGGCATGCGGCGAACCCCTCCTGAAACATTACCCGGTTTTCAGGATAGGGCGATTTTTGTGACAGGCGCAATCATTCGCTGGTTTCGGTCGCCGGCTGCAGGCGGGACAGCGCCGCCACGGCCAGCCCATGCCCGGACAGCAGGAACGGCACCAGCAGGGCCATGCCCACCGCGCCGGACAGGAAGGCCCCCACAGCGCTGGTGCCCCATACATCCCTGAGTCCCCAATTGACCAGAACAGCCAGCGTGAATGGCGCCAGATGCGTGGCCAGGCCCGCCACGCCAAGCTTCAGGGCGTGCCCCTTGGTCCAGGGCCAAGTGCGAAAAACCATGGTTTCACCGGTCGCGACGGTCGCCGCACCCGCCAGCAACAGGCGCAAGGCCATGAAGACCAGCACAGCCGCACCGGCCAGACAGGCCAGGATCAGCACCGCGCCATAGGCCGTCGGCAACATGTCGATCAGCGCCGCCTGAACCTGTTCCGGCGGGGTTTCGGCGTCGAGATCGGCCCGCCCGGATGCTTTCAGCAGGATACCGGGCAGGATCAGAAGGAAGAAGCCGACAAACACGCCGACAAACAGGAAGGCGACATAGATCGCCAGATTCGCATGGGCGAGGCGAAGCCGGTCTCCCTTTCGGGTCTCCAGCATCGCCCGATAGCAGACGAGGGAGAATTCGATCCCCACCACGAAGACCACCAGCGCCGCAATGGCCGGCGCTGCATCCCCGATTGCAGAACCGGGCCCGATGGCGAAGGTGTAGATCCCGCCGGCCGTGATCAGGGCCAGCATCAGGACGAGGCTCGGCCGCGCAGCCCTTGCGGCCAGTGACCAGGCCTCGGCAACAAGGCCGGGAATGGAAAGTTCGCGAGTCATGCCCGACTCCTTACACGTCCCGTCGCGCCCTCGCCACGGGGAATGACGGCAACCGCCATCTTGACGGCGCCGCCCTGGCCCCGCACATCCCGCCCATGAGCATCAAACCCATTCATATTATCGGCGGCGGCATGGCCGGATCCGAAGCCGCCTGGCAAGCCGCAAATGCCGGCGTGCCCGTCATTCTGCATGAAATGCGGGGCGTGAAGGGCACCGACGCCCACCAGACCGACAAGCTGGCCGAACTCGTCTGTTCGAATTCCTTCCGGTCGGATGACCATGAATCCAATGCGGTGGGCGTGCTGCATGAGGAAATGCGCCGCGCGAACGGCCTGATCATCCACACCGCGCATGACCATCAGGTCCCCGCGGGCAGTGCCCTGGCCGTGGACCGGGAAGGCTTTGCCGAAGCCGTCACGGCGAAACTGGAAGCCCATCCGAACGTCACCATCGTACGCGAAGAGATCGACGGCATCCCGCCCGAAGACTGGGACAGTGTCATTGTCGCCACCGGACCGCTCACCTCGCTGAAACTGGCTGAAGCCATCCACGCCCATACCGGCGAAGACGATCTTGCCTTTTTCGACGCGATTGCCCCGATCGTCTATTTCGACTCGATCGACATGACCAAAGCCTGGCGCCAGAGCCGGTATGACAAGCCCGGACCGGGGGGCGATACCGCCGCCTATATCAACTGCCCGTTGGACGAAGACCAGTACAACGCCTTCATCGATGCGCTGATCTCCGGCGAAAAGACCGAATTCCGGGAATGGGAAAAGAACACACCCTTTTTCGAGGGCTGTCTGCCCATTGAGGTCATGGCCGAGCGGGGGCGCGAGACATTGCGGTTCGGTCCGATGAAGCCGGTCGGCCTGACCAATCCGCACCAGCCGGACATCAAGGCTCACGCCATCGTCCAGCTGCGCCAGGACAATGCACACGGCACGCTGTGGAACATGGTCGGCTTCCAGACCAAGCTGAAATACGGCGCACAGACCGACATCTTCCGAATGATCCCGGGCCTGCAAAAGGCAGAGTTCGCGCGTCTGGGTGGCATCCACCGCAATACATTCCTGAATTCGCCGAAGCTGCTGGATGAGCAGCTTCGCATGAAGTCGCTTCCGCGCCTGCGCTTCGCCGGTCAGGTCACTGGCGTGGAAGGCTATGTCGAAAGTGCCGGCATGGGTTTGCTGGCCGGGCGGTTCGCGGCCGCCGAGCGTCTTGGCCGGCCATTGACGCCTCCGCCCGAGACGACCGCGCTCGGCTCCCTGATCCGCCACATCACCGGCGGGCATCTTGAAGGCAAGGCAACCTTCCAGCCGATGAATGTCAATTTCGGCCTGTTCCCGGACATCACCGACTTCCCGAAACACGGACCGGATGGCAAACGCCTGCGCGGCAAGGACAAGGGCCGCGCGAAGAAACGCGCCCAGGCCGCTCGTGCTTTGAACGATTTCGATGCCTGGCTCGCCGCCACACACCCGGTTCCGGCGGAATAGTCATGCGCCTCGCCGTCACCGAACCCGGCGTGCCCGAAATCTTTCATTCGCTGCAGGGCGAGGGCGTATCGTGCGGCAAGCCCAGCGTGTTTGTCCGGCTGTCCCAGTGCAACCTCCACTGCATCTGGTGCGACACGGCCTATACCTGGAATTTTCAGGGAACGGAGTTTCCGCATCGCGATGACGCACCGGACGCCCCCCGCAAGTTCGACCGCGCACTGGAAACCATCGACCTGACCGTTGAGGCCCTTGCAGACCGTCTGGTCAGCCAGCCCTGCCGCCGCATCATCTTCACTGGCGGCGAACCTCTGCTGCAGCAAAGGGAGTTGGGCGACCTCGTCCAGCGCCTGAAATTTGCTGACCCGGGCTTTCACATCGAGATCGAGACCAATGGCACGATCAAACCGCTCGGCCTGGCAGCGGATCTGATCGACCAGTTCAACGTTTCACCGAAACTCGCCCATTCCGGCAATGCCACAGCGCTGCGGCTGAAGCCCGATGCGCTCCGCTTCTATGCTGCCGATCCGCGCGCCAATCTCAAGATTGTCGTCGCCGACCCTGCCGATCTCGCCGAAGTCGAGGCACTCGTGTCCGATTGCGGGATGCCGGCCTCACGCGTCTGGCTCATGCCGGAAGGCCGCAGCCCGCAGGAACTGCACGCGCGCGAACCCTGGCTCGCCGAGGCCTGCCTGAAGGCCGGCTACAATTTCACCGACCGGCTTCACATTCACCTGTATGGAGACACCCGCGGGACCTAGGCGCTATTTCGCCAGCATCCAGATGGCCATGGCGATCATCATCAGGTTTTCCGTCAGTGACACAAAGCCCAGCGGCACGTTGCTGTTTCCGCCGACACAGGCGCATTTCAGATCCCGCTTCTCAATGTAAACGGCCCGGAACACAGATACAGCGCCGACCACCCCGATGAACAGCGCCACCGGTGCCGCAATCAGCGTGAGGGCACCGGCAATCATCAGAACGCCTGCAAACAGTTCTGCAAACGGATAGATATAGGCGTATCGCACCCATTTGCGGGCAAGCAGGTCATATCCGAGAAACGAATTCGAAAAGCTCTCAAGGTCCCGCATTTTCTGGATCGCCAGAACACACATGCTGATCGCGATGAACCATTCCAGCGCTCGCACAGTAATCAGTGTTCCAGATGCCGCCCAGCTCGTTGCCAGCGCCATCAGGGCGGCAGACGCGAAAATGGCGATTACGGGCGTGTAGGTCTTGGCGTCCGGATCCTTGGCCGCCTGACCGACAAACGCCTTCAGATCATCATATCCGCCGATCCTTTTGCCATCGATGAAGGTCTGGGGCGTCGTCTTGACGTCATGCGCCTGCTTGAACGCGTCCGTCTCTTCCCGGCTGGTCAGCAAATGATCCTCGACATCATACCCCTTGCGGTTCAGCAAGGCGCGGCTCTTCAGACCAAACGGACAGACATGGGTATCTGTTTTCATGCGATACAGCGTGGCAACAGGTTTCGATGACATGGCCGGTCTCCTCTCAGGACGGATCGGATGAGACTCACATTCCAATCCTGTATGAAGAGGGTAACGGGTCAACCCGCCCGGCGTTTCATGCCCGTCACACTTTCCCGCTTCTTATCGCCTGCAGCACGCTCAGCCGTTTCTGGACGGCATTCGGTGTCTTGCCCTCGATATACAGCTTGCGAAGGCGAAAATGGGCGATGGCGGGCCGGATCGGCTTCGGCGCCGGCGGCAGGATCGGGCCATAGGCTTTCGAGTCCGATCGGCGGGCCGCCGCGAAATAGGGCGCGACCTCGCGGATTTCCTCGGCCCAGTCATGGATCGGGGCCAGCACATGCGCCGCCGTCAGAGCGAGCCACCCCTCCGGCTCCAGAGACCGGTCCTGGGCTTCGAACGCGGCCTGATAGCCATCGATCAGCTTGTGTAGTGCGCCGGTCTTGAGCCGACCTGCCCCGACTACGTCCTTCAGCGCCCGGGCGACGTCATGCTCGCGTACCTTGCCCGCCTCGATCTCGGAAACGGCATCCCGCCACCACTGGAACCGGATCAGGCCGAGGCCTTCCTCGCTGACGACCAGACGCACCCGCGCCAGTTCATAGGCCAGCGCATACAGGGCGGTCAGGGCCTGCCGCTCCGCCGGGCTGGCATAGCGGCTGGAAATCCAGCGATCCTCGTCCGCCCGCAGGATCCGCTTGTCGATCGCGGCCCATTGAGATTTGGAAAGAGGGCTGGTCTGGTTTGACATGAAACCCATATGTGGGAAGACGCGTAATTAGGCCAGATACTTTGCTGCAAGAAAGGACGCCCAAAATGGCATTTTCCCTCCCTGATCTCCCTTATGGACGCGACGCCCTGGCGCCGCACATCTCCGAGGAGACCTTGAACTTTCACCACGGCAAGCACCACGCCGCCTATGTCAACAACCTCAACGGCCTCATCGAAGGCACAGACCTCGAGAACGAGTCGCTGGAATCCATCATCAAGACCGCCGCTGCCGACAGCGGCAAGGCCGGCCTCTTCAACAATGCCGCCCAGGTCTGGAACCACACCTTCTACTGGCACTGCATGAAGCCGGGCGGCGGCGGCAAGCCGCATGGCAAGGTGGCTGAGCTGATCGACCGAGACCTCGGCGGCTACGACCAGTTCGTGAAGGATTTCAAGGCAGCTGGCGGCGGCCAGTTCGGCTCCGGCTGGGCCTGGCTGGTCTACAAGGATGGCAAACTGTCCATCACCAAGACGCCGAACGCTGAAACCCCGGTGACCGATATGGGCGCCACCCCGGTCCTGACCATGGACGTCTGGGAACACGCCTACTATCTCGACTATCAGAACAGCCGTCCGAACTATATGGACGCTTTCATCGAAAACCTCATCAATTGGGATTTCGTGAACCAGAATCTCGCTGACGCGGGCGCCTGATTCGGGCTATGGTCCCCTCGCCATATGGACGAGGGGACCGCCCATGTATTGCACCAATTGCGGCCAGGCGCTGGGAGACGGACACCGTTTCTGCGCCCATTGCGGCACCGCCGCACCACAAATGCCCGTCGGCGACACGCCGCCATCCATTCCGCCTCAGACCATTGATCCCGCCGTCGACTGGCGCAATTCGATGAATGTGGGGGAAATCCTCAATCACCCCGATGTGCGCGCCCGGATTGTCCGGGTGACCGGCGCCACGCCGCAAGGGATGACCGCCGAACAATTCTTCAAATATGCCGAGCCCCTCATGGCCGCGGCCGGGGCCGGCGGCATTCCGCTGGCCGCCATCAAGGATATCGCCCTGCCGCTCTATTCCAGGCTGGGCCTGAAGATGGACCGCGAACTGTCGCAGGGCTTTCGCAACACGTTCGGCGAGACGCTGGCCGCCGTACTCTGTTCTCTCGCCAGCCGCAGCCAGCCCCTCGTCGATATCTCCGAAGCCGGGGACGGATGCATCCTGAATTCCCGGATGGCATCTTCGATATGGTCCTGGGAAGGCAACATGATCATCACGCTGGAGCGCCGCCCTGAAGGCACGATGATGAAGGCGACGATCACCGTTCCGGGGCAATCCTTCGACTGGGGCCGGTCGAAACGCGTGTTGCAGGACCTGATCGAGGATGTGAAACGCTATCGCGATTGACCCGGCCACGGGACGGGCTGGGCACGCCCCCTTCCATTTATCCACAATTTCGCTTATGTGCAGCGCAACACGACGCTCCGGGCAATGGATTCGCCCGGCCTGCCGAACGCGCACTGAGGCGCCGGACGCAGGAAATGCAGCCATCATGGCTGCCGGGTTAGATCAGAAACCATTCCGGGAACGACTACATTGACCGAAGTTACCTTTGCCGATCTGGGCCTCGGCCCGAACATTCTCAAGGCCGTCACCGAAGCCGGCTACACTCACCCCACCCCGATCCAGGCTGAAGCCATTCCGCATGTCATCGCAGGCGGTGATGTGACAGGTGTGGCGCAAACCGGCACCGGCAAGACGGCTGCCTTCGTGCTACCCATGATCCATCGCCTGGCCCGGGGCCGGGCCCGCGCACGCATGCCGCGCTGCCTGATCCTGTGCCCGACGCGCGAACTGGCCGCCCAGGTCGCCGAGCAGTTCGAGAAATACGGACAGTATCTCAAGCTCACCATGGCGCTGCTGATCGGTGGCGTCAGCTTCAAGGAACAGGAAGCCCTGCTGCAGCGCGGCGTCGACGTGCTGATCGCCACGCCGGGCCGCCTGATCGACCAGTTTGAACGCGGCAAGCTGCTTCTGATGGGCGTCGACTATCTCATCATCGACGAAGCCGACCGCATGCTGGACATGGGCTTCATCCCTGACATCGAGAAGATCTGCGGCCTGCTGCCGCCGCGCCGCCAGACCCTGCTGTTCTCGGCCACCATGCCGCCGGAAATTGCCAATCTGGCCAAGAAGTTCCAGAAGGCTCCGAAGAAGATCGAAGTGTCGCGCCCCGCGCAGACCGCCGAAACGATCAAGCAGTTCGTGGTCAAACTTCCCAATGACGGAGCCAAGGCCAAGCGGACCGCCCTGCGCCGCGTCATCGAATCCTGTGACGTCAACAATGGCATCGTCTTCTGCAACCGGAAGGTCGAAGTGGACATTGTCGCGGCCTCCCTGTCGAAACACGGGCATGACGCCGCCGCGATCCATGGTGACCTGCCGCAGGCGGTGCGCAGCGAAGTCCTGCAGAAATTCCGTGACGGCGACCTGAAACTCCTCGTCGGCTCGGACGTCGCAGCCCGCGGGCTGGACATTCCGGACGTGTCCCACGTCTTCAACTATGCCCCGCCGCCAAAGGACGAGGACTATGTCCACCGCATCGGCCGCACAGGGCGCGCCGGTCGCAAGGGCGAGGCCTACACCCTGGTCTCTCCGGACGACGAAAAGTCCTGGGGCTTTGTCCTCAAGATGATCCAGCAGGATGTCGAGGAATTCATGCCTGACGGCCTGCTCGAGGAGATCGAGAGCCTGCCGCCGGAAGAAAGCCGCGGTCGTGGCCGCGGACGCCGGGGCAGCCGGGACGACAAGCCCCGTGGCGGCCGCTCGCGCAGCCGACGCCGGGACGAGAACACCGACCGCGCAGACGAGGCGGCTCCGGCTCCCGCTGAAGAGACCGCCAAGGCGGACCCGAAACCGGACCGCAAGTCCGAAGACCGTTCGGAAGACAAGCCGAAGCGGGAGCGCGCCGCCAAGCCGAAGCGCGAACGCAAACGCAAGGATGACGACCTCGTGCTCGATCCGGCCCCGGAAAAGGTCAAAGGCTTCGGCGATGACATTCCAGCCTTCCTGAAACGCTGATCGGGATCGCTGCAAAAGAAAAAGCCCGCCGGCATTGCTGGCGGGCTTTTCTGTTTCCGGGACGGGCACCTAGCGCTTGATGCGCCCTTTCACCTGACCGCGGAACTTGTCCCCATAGGGGGGCCGCATCATGGCCAGCATCTCGCTGCCGGTCTGTGTGTATACGGCCTTCTTGTGGCTGAACTCCATGAAGCCGTCCCGGCCATGATAGCTGCCCATGCCCGACGGGCCGACCCCGCCAAAGGGCAGGTCTTCCTGCGCCACATGGAAGATCACGTCATTCACCGTCACCCCGCCCGATGTGGTATTGTTCAGCACGAATTCCTTCTCCGAAGCATCCTCGCCGAAATAGTAGAGCCCCAGCGGACGGTCATGCGCGTTGATATAATTCACCGCATCGCGTGTCTCGCCATAGGACTTGATCGGCAGGATCGGGCCGAAAATCTCGTCCTGCATCACTTTCAGATCGTCGTCCGGATTGACGATGATGTGCGGCGGGATCTTGCGGTGCGGCTGTTGCGAGAAATTCTCCCCAGCCGGATTGATCTCCACGACTTCCGCACCCTTGTCCCGGGCTTCCTCGATATAGGACATGATCCGGTCATAATGGCGCTGGTTCACGACAGACGTGTAGTCGTCATTGTCCTTCATGCCGGTCGGGAACATCGTCTCCACGGCCTTGGTCGCCGCCCCGACAAATTCCTGAGTCTTCTCCTGAGGCACGAAGGCATAGTCCGGCGCCAGGCAGATCTGCCCGGCATTCAGCGTCTTGCCCGCCATGATCCGGCTGGCAGCCTTCTGCATGTCGGCTGACCGGCCGAGCACGACTGGGCTCTTTCCGCCGAGTTCCAGTGTCAGCGGCACGAGATTGTCCGCTGCCGCGCGCATCACATGATGCGCAATCGACGTCGCGCCGGTGAAGATCATGTGATCGAAGGCCAGTTTGGAGAACTCCGCCCCCACATCCGGCCCGCCGGTCACCACAGCCACTTCCTCTTCATCATAGTACTGAGCGAGCAGCGACTTCATCAGTTCCGAGGTTGCCTCGGTAAACTCCGATGGCTTGATCATGGCGCGATTGCCGGCAGCAAACACGCCGGCAAGGGGCGCGAAGGTCAGGTTGACCGGAAAGTTCCACGGGCTGATCACGCCCACCACGCCCTTGGGCTGGTACTGGATCTGCGCCCGCGACCCCAGCAAGCCGAGCGGGAACTCAACCTTGCGCTTCTCCGGGCGCATCCATTTGGCGACATGCTTCTTGGAAAACTTCAGCGCGCCGATGGACCCGGCAATGTCGGTCAGGTTCGACTGATCGACCGAACGATGCCCGAAATCCTCCCGCATTGCCTCGGCCAGCGCATCGCCATGCGTGACCAAGAGATCGATCGACTTGTCGATCCACTCGATCCGTTTGGCGGCTGACGGGATCCCGTCCCGAATGTGCGCGGCTTTCTGGCGGCTCAAAATCGAACTCATGCCGGTTCCGGCAACACTATCTAGGGCCATGTGACTGTTCCTCCGGGTCGTTTCCTCATGCCGAATGTAACGCGCAATGAGCGCTGAACAAAATAAAAAACATTTCCGTTGGGTCAGGCGTTCACGCCGGTCGAGCAAGGCCATAAGGTGCGACAAAACATATCTCGGGAGCGGAATGCATGGCCTACACAAAGATATCCTACGAGTTGAAGGGCGATATCGCGATCATCGCCTTCAATGACCCGTCCACGCTGAATGCCTGCGGGGTCGATACCGCACAGGAGCTTCTGCACGCGTTTGAAGTTGCCGCGGACGAGGCCCGTTGCACCATCCTGACCGGTGAGGGCCGGGGGTTTTGTTCCGGGGCGAATCTCGGCCCGGGCCAATTGAATGTGAAACTCAGCCATGAAGGCTCCAAGCCGGATGCCGGCCGCGCCCTCACCACACACTACAATCCGCTCATGCAGGCGATCCGGGAACATCCGCATCCCGTGATCACCGCCGTCAACGGCCCGGCTGCCGGCGTCGGATGTTCGCTTGCCCTTGTTGGCGACATTATTGTTTGTGCAAAGA
The DNA here is from genome assembly GCF_017792385.1 of Hyphomonas sp. NCBI lineage: Bacteria > Pseudomonadati > Pseudomonadota > Alphaproteobacteria > Hyphomonadales > Hyphomonadaceae > Hyphomonas > Hyphomonas sp. The sequence goes on from NZ_CP051230.1 coordinate 254,921, forward strand.
GTGCATATTTCCTTCAGGCATTCCGCCGCATCGGCCTCGTTCCCGATGGTGGCTCAACCTGGTTGCTCGCCCGCACCATCGGCCGTCCGCGCGCCATGGAGATGGCACTGTTCGGCGAGAAAGTGCCCGCCGAAAAGGCGCTGGAATGGGGCATGGTCAACCGCGTGGTGGAAGATGATGCGCTGATGTCCACCGCGATGGAAATGGCGGAAACGCTGGCCACCGGGCCGACTGTGGCCCTGTCCCTGGCCCGCGATCTCATGTGGAAAGCCTGCGAATCCGATTTCGATGAAGCGATCTATGACGAGCGCATCGCCCAGCGCACTGCGGGGCGTACGGATGATTTCAAGGAAGGCGTCAGTGCCTTCCTGCAAAAGCGCAAGGCGGACTTCAAGGGGAAATAGAAAAATTCCCACCAGAGGGCGTTTTTCATTCTCTTAACAATTGAGAAACGGCTTTGTCATATCTCTGTCCTAACGGATGGGGACAATTCAATGACGCAGGAATACCGATTGATTCATTTCAATTGTGCCCGTCCGACGGGTGCATTCAACATGGAAAATGAATTCGTTCGTGTATTCATGGCCATTCTGCCCCGCATTTTCAGCGACGCCGACTCCTATGAAGGCCTTCATTGGCATACCCATGGCGTCCGCCGCCCATGCGGCGCCTGGTACGGAATGGAAGCTGCCTTCCCGTATCCGGCCGACATATCCGCCCCGGATGTCTGCACCATGGCCGGCTGGAAATCGGTCGAGGCGTTGCGCGACTTCACCTATAATGGCCGCACCCACCCGCCCGGCATGCGGCGCCTGTCGAGCCAGCTCGACCGCAGTGCAGGAGCGGGCTTTGTTCTCTGGTGGGCCAAGCGGGGCGAACGGTTCACCCTGCAGGATGGCTGGGACCGCCTTCAATCGCTGCGGCAGAACGGCCCGACCGACCATGCCTTCTCGCTCGACAATCTGATCGCAAAGCCGGTGGCTGCCTGATGCAGACCCGCCGCGTTCTTCTGGGCGCACTCGCCGCCAGCCTGCTGGCCGCCTGCGCCTCGTCGCCAGCGCCAGACGCCCAGACCATCTACCTCGTCCGCCATGCCGAAAAGGCGTCCGGAGACGACCCCCAACTCACGCTGGTCGGCCGCGCCCGCGCGGAAATCCTGGCCGCCGAACTCGCCGATGCAGACCTTGCGGCCATCTATTCCACGAATACGCGCCGCACGATGGAAACCGCCGCCCCAACGGCGCGGGCCACCGGCCTGACCGTGCTGCCCTATGACGGCAACAATCTTGAAACCTTCGCCAACATGTTGCGCGCCACGCCCGGCAACATCCTCGTGGTCGGCCACTCGAACACGACCCCCGCGCTTGTGAAAGCGCTTGGCGGCAAGCCCGGCACGCCGATCGTTGAAGCGACCGAATATGACCGGCTCTACGTGCTGACCGCCAATGGCCGCCGTTACCGCACGGAGCTGCGCCGCTACGGCAATTGACCGGTCAGGCCGCCGGCAGGCCCAGCCGGTAGACCCCCTTGAACGTGTCCGGATCGTCGACCGGCTTGCCCTTGCGATAGATCAGAACAATGCCCGCCTTGTGCAGGCGCACGGCTTCAGCGCGGACATCCTTCAGCACACGCTGGAAGTTCTTTTCGCTGACGGCCTTCGCCGCAATCTCCGGCGCAACCGTCTTGCCGGCGCCACAGGCCGCTGTCACGTCCAGAATCGCTTCACGGACCGGGTTGGAATGCTCGTCACTCACCAGTCCACCGCCGCATAGACAAGCTGTTGAAGCTGCGGCCGGATCGGATAAGTGCCCGACGGGATCATCTGCGTGGCCTGAATGGCGATCATTTCCTCCACCGGATCGATCCAGAAAAAGGTGGATGCCAGGCCACCCCAGCTGAAATTGCCCTGGCTGGAGGGCTGCATGCTCGCCACCGGGTCGACCAGGACCGATCCGCCCAGACCGAACCCGTTGCCCTCCATCCGTGCTTCGGAAAACGTCTTGTCGCCCATCGCCTTGATGGTCTGGCCATCGGGCAGATGGTTCTGGCGCATGAACTCCCAGGTCTTGGGGCTGATGATGCGTTCGCCATCCAGCGTACCGCCGCGCATCAGCATCAGGCAGAATCGGTGATAGTCCCGCACGGTCGAGGCCAGGCCGCCGCCGGCATTGAGCAGTTTCGGGCGCTGGCTGTAGAGCTTCGACTCCTTGCCGGCCGCATCCGACAGGGTGATCTCTCCGGTGATCGGATGCTTGTTGTAACAGGCCATCAACCGGTCAATCTTGTCTTCCGGCACCCAGAAGTCGGTATCATTCATGCCGAGCGGCCCAAAAATCCGCTCCCGGAAGAAGTCGTCGAGCGGCTGACCGGAGACGATCTCGACAATCGCCCCCAGCACATCGATGGAATGGCCATAGCCCCAACGCGTGCCGGGCGAGAAGGCGAGCGGCAATCCGGCGATGCGTTTGCTCATCTCCAGAAGGGTCTCGGTCGGCGCGCCGATCTTTTCCTTGCGATAGATCGCGTCCGGCTCGTCCTGCATCAGGAAGCCATAGGTGATGCCGGATGTGTGCGTGAACAGGTCCAGCAAGGTCATCGCCCGGTCCGGTGCGCGCGTCGTGTAGTCTTCGCGATTGCCGCTTTCGAACACCTGCACATCCGCAAATTCCGGAATGTAGCGCGCCACCTCATGATCCAGCCGCAGCTTGCCTTCCTCGAACAGCATCATCGCCGCCAGGGACGTGACCGGCTTGGTCATGGAATAGATGCGGAAAATCGTGTGCGGACCAATAGGCTCGCCTTCGCCGATATGCGTGGTGCCGGAATAATCCTCCAGCGCCACTTCGCCGCCGCGCGAAACCAATGTCGCCATACAGGGCAGCTTCCCGGTATCGAGATAGTTGCGCTGGAAATAGGCCGGGATGGCCTCCAGCCGCTCGGCGTTCAGGCCGACCTCATGCGGGTCTGTCAGATCGTGTTCGAACATGGGCTACAGTCTCCCTGCCTTCGCCGCCTTGGCCAGTTCCCGCGCGATGATGATCTGCTGGATCTGGCTGGTGCCTTCGTACAGGCGGAAGATACGGACATCGCGATAGAAGCGCTCGATGCCATAGTCAGACACATAGCCCGCCCCGCCAAATACCTGCACGGCGCGATCCGCCACGCGGCCACACGCCTCCGTGGCGAACAGTTTCGTCGATGAGGCGAGCAGGGTGACATCCTCGCCCGCATCGCGGCGGCGCGCAGCATCCATGATCATGCATTCAGCCGCATAGGTCTCGGCCTGGCTGTCGGCAATCATGGCCTGGATCATCTGGTGATTCATGATCGCCGTGCCGAACTGTTTCCGCTCCAGCGCATAATTCACCATTTCGCGAATCAGGCGCTTGGAGACGCCGGTCGCCACGGCGGAGATGTGCAGGCGGCCCTTGTCCAGCACGCTCATCGCCACCTTGAAGCCTTCACCTTCCTTGCCAACCATATTCTCGACCGGCACGCGCGCATCCTCGAAGATCACATCACAGATATGCGCGCCCTGCTGGCCCATCTTCTTTTCCGGCACGCCCACGGAAACCCCCGGCGTATCGCGCTCCACGATGAAGGCCGAGACGCCTTTCGGCCCGGGCGTATCCGGATCCGTGCGCGCCATCACGGTGAACAGGTCGGCCTTGTTGGCATTGGTGATGTAGCGCTTGGTGCCATTCAGAACGTAGTGGTCGCCATCACGGATGGCCTTGGTCGTCAGGCTGCCGGCATCCGATCCGGCCTCCGGCTCGGTCAGCGCGAAACTGGCGATCAGGTCGCCCGAGGCAATGCCCGGAAGCCACTTTTCCTTCTGCGCATCGGTGCCGAACAGAACCAGCGCCTGGCTGCCAATGCCGATATTCGTGCCGGCAACGCTGCGGAAGGCCGGGGACGTCTCGCCCAGCTCCATCGCAACCAGCGCCTCGGTCTCCATGTCCAGCGCCAGGCCGCCATATTCCTCCGGTACCGCAATGCCGAACAGGCCGAGATTCTTCATCTCGTCCACCACGTCCTGCGGAACTTCGTCTTCCTCGCCTACCTGAGCCTCGATGGGCACGCATTTCTCGGTCACGAAGCGGCGGACCTGCTCGATCAGCGCCGCGCGGATTTCGGCATCGAATGCCATACGATTTCCTCCGGTGAATGGTCTTGTGAGCCCAATCTATGCCCCAACGGCACGCTTGTCGAAGGGTGACTGTGCGGTATCGTGCCCCATAAAAACAGCAGGGAGGCGGAATGACCGCACACACAATCCAATCCGGGGAGTTTGCCGGCTGGCAGACCTGGCCCGACGAGCCCTTCGAACATGATGCGGCCGGTCCGTTCTATTTCAGGATCGACGAACAGGGCCCCGTCGCGGCCTTTCGGGCCCAGCGCAAGCACATGAATGCCGGCGGCGTCATGCATGGCGGCTGCCTGATGTCCTTTGCGGATTTCTCCCTGTTCGCCATCGCGCATGACGGGATGGAAGGCGAATATGGCGTCACCGTCGCCTTCACCTCCGAATTTCTCGATGGCGCGCTGGAAGGCGAATACATCCAGGCGCGCGGCGAGGTGCTCCGCCAGGGCCGCTCCCTCACCTTTGTGCGCGGCATCGTCACGGCGAATGACCGCCCGGTCCTGAACTTTTCCGGCACGATCAAGAAGCGAAAGAAGAAGACATGAGCCACCCGCCCTATGAAGACCTGTCCCGCTCCATCGAGGGCCGCACTGCGCTGATCACCGGCGCCGCCAGCGGCATGGGTCGCGCCACCGCGCACCTGTTCGCCCGTCAGGGCGCCAGGGTCGCCGTCACCGACCTGAAACAGGAAAACGTCGATGTGGTCGTGCAGGAAATCCGCGATGCCGGCTATTCCGATGTCCATGGCTGGGCGCTGGATGTCGGCGATGGCGAGGCGATCAAGCGGGTCGTCGATGAGGCCGCCGCACATTTCGGCAGCCTGGAAATCCTCGTCAACAATGCCGGATTTGCCCTTCCGGCCGACATTGCCGAGGAAAGCTATGAGGACAGCTGGGGCCCCAGCATCAATGTCATGCTCACCTCCCACCAGCGCGCCATCCGCGCCGCCTTGCCGCACATGCGCAAGGCCGGCTTCGGCCGCATCGTGAACATCGCCTCGACCGAAGGGCTCGGCGCGACGCCCGGCAACTCCCCCTATGTCGCCGCCAAGCATGGCGTCATCGGCCTGACCCGCGGCCTCGCCGTGGACCTTGGCCGCGAGGGCATCACGGTCAATTGCATCTGCCCCGGCCCGATCCGCACCGGCATCACCGCCGGCATCCCGGACGAGCACAAGGAGATCTACGCCAAGCGCCGCGTGCCGCTGCGCCGCTACGGCATCCCGGAAGAAGTGGCCAACATGACCCTGTCACTCGTCCTGCCGGCCGCCAGCTTCCTGACCGGCGTTCACATCCCGGTCGATGGCGGCCTGACGATCAAGAACGCCTAGCCGGCAAAGCCCCGTGCCTTCATGGCGTCGTACCAGCGGCCGAGATTCTCGTGCTCCTTGTGCGGCGCCCATTTCATCACGCGGCAGAAACCGCAGGTGATGAACAGGGTGATGTCGGCAATCGAGAACCGGTCCGCCGCCAGGAATTCGTGCTGGGCAAGGTGCTTGTCGATCCGCTGCGCCATCTTGCGCGCCGCCTTCTCGCCCTTGGCAGCTGCCTCGGCGCTCTGCGGCACTTCCAGCGGCGCCATCATCTCGTGCGCATTGCGGAACCAGGTCGCGAACTGGACGAAGAACATCATCTCCACCCGCCGGTCCCACATCTCGATCAGCGCCTTTTCCTTCGCATCCGATCCCATCAGGTTCGGCTCCGGGAAAATGTTCTCGAAATAGGTACAGATCGCCCGGCTCTCGGTGATCTTCGTGCCATCATCCAGCACCAGCGCCGGCACCTGCGCGAAGGGCGACACGTCGCGATATGCCTTCGTCTTGTGCTCCTGCTTCATGATGGAGACTTCCTCCAGCTCCACCGCATCCAGCTTGCCCTTGGCGCGCAGGAAAAAGGTCACCCGGTCCGGGTTCGGAGCATTCGGTGTATGATAGAGTTTCATGGCAGTCCTCCCTAGAATGTTTTTCTCATGCCCAGCGTCGCATTGATCGGCTCGCCGGGAAAGTATCTGTCATTGCCAAAGGCGAGGTCCGCCCGGTCGGCATAGCGCTCATCAGTCAAATTCCGCACAATCAGGAACACTTCCGCGTCCCCGGCAAAGGCCCAGGCGCCGCGCGCCCCCAGCACGGTGTGGCCCGGATACACCGTCGTGTTCGCCGGATCGGTGAAATACTCGCCCACATGATCGACCGTCAGGGACAGGCTGACCGCGTCCGTCGCCTGCCAGTGCAGCGAGACATTGGCCAGCCATTCCGGCGCTGTGTCGATCGCATTGCCGTCGCGGATCGTCTCCGTGCCCGAACTGGTGATCCGGTCGAACGTATAGGTCTGGTCCGACCAGCTGGCCGTGCCCGACACGCTCAGTCCCGCCATCAGCTCGAAAGCCGCCGAGGCTTCAATGCCCGTATGCTCGGTTGACCCGTCCGGCACATTCAGCCCGTCACTGTCGCGGAAGAAGAAATTCTCCTTCTCCATCCAGTAGGCCGCCACATCATAGACCAGCCGCCCGTCAAGCGCCGTGCCCCGCGCCCCGATCTCGACACTGTCCAGCGTCTCTTCCTCGACCTCGCCGGCCACTTGCAGGCTCTGCAGGCGATACAGGTCAGACGCCTGGGGCGCGCGCTCGCCGCGGGCATAGTTCGCATAAAGATCGGTGTTTTCCGTAACAGACCAGATCAGGCCCAGCTTGGGGGTCAGCAGGTCGAAACTGTCCGTCCGGTCTGCCGGAACATTGAAGCGGCCATTGATGCCGGGGGCCACATCGGTCGTATAGTCATAGTCATGCGTCTCCGCACGCAGCCCGGCCAGCACGCGCACATCATCCGTCAGCGCATAATCCAGCTCGCCCCAGAGCGCCCCCATCAACGTGTCGACAGTATAGTCGTAGTGAACGCCTTGCGGAAACCGCGCATCACCCGGAAAGAACCCGAACGGCTCGGGCTGGATTTCTTTCAGCCACCCGCTCGCCACATCCACATCCACGCCGGCTCGCCAAATCAGCGCCGCCGAAACCTCCCGTTCAAAGCGCGCCATCACGCCGCCGCCGGTCGAGCCATTCTTTTCGACCCCGCCATTCGGCAGGAAGTGCTGGGCAAAGATCATCGCCTGCGTGTGCGCATAGGGCATCAGGGTCAGCGTGCCGCCGCCCACTTCGCGGGCAAGCCGCGCCCCCGCCCGCGCCGACCACGCATCGCGATAGGCTTCCGGGTTCGGATTGGATTTGGCGACATCCTCATCCTTGTAGGCCTCCGCCCCCTGGATGAAGCCTGCCGTCTCCTGATTGAGGTTCGACGCGGTCAGCCAGCCGGTTGTGTCCCAGCCGCCCAGCGTCCAGTCCCCGACAAGGGTCAGTTTCTGCTGGTCCACACCGGTATTGTCGCGCCAGCCCGTATCCTTCTGGACCGACACGGCCGCCAGCCAGTGTGCCCCCTCGTCCAGCGTCACATCGGTGCGCCAACGGCCCAGCGTGCCATAGCTCGCCACCGCCTCGCTGCCGCTGCCGACGTCCGGCAGGATGACATTGACCAGTCCGTGCACGGCATTGGAGCCGTATTTCGCACTGCCCGGCCCGCGCACGACTTCAATCGCGCTCGCCACTTCATGATGCGGCTCGAACAGGGAATTGACATTGCCGAAGGCGGGCGAACGCACCGGCACGCCATTTTCCATGATCAGGAAGCTGCCCTGCCCGGCCCCGCCGGTCAGGACGGGGCTGCGGATCGCAATCAGATGCTCCTGCCCGGAATTCATCTGGATGTTGACCCCGGGCAGTCTGTTCAGGATTTCGGCCGGGTGGTCTGCCAGCGTGTCGGCGATCTCTGTCTTGTCCAGCACCGCCAGACTGCCGGGATCGCTCTCCGCCCGGTCCCCCCAGACATCGACCGGAGCCAGACGCTCCTGCGCCATGGCCGGCAGTCCCGCCGCAACAATTGCAACACCTGTCGCCACCAGAAGGCGTGTCCGGAATTCTCTCATAGTCATGCCTCGCACTCGTGCCAGTCCCAGCCCTGAAGTCTAGGCCTGACCATGCGACAGGCGAGAGAAAAGATCAGCCGCCCACAAACAGCTGATAGGGCAATGCGCCGACCACAGCGCCCGACAGGCAGGTCGCCAGCGTGCCCGCCAGCAGGGTCCGCCAGGCCAGCGCCAGGAAATCGTCCCGGCGTGCCGGCTCGACAATGGTCAGGCCGCCGATCAGGATGCCCATGGAGCCGAAATTGGCGAAGCCGCAGATTGCGTGCGCCGTGATGATCCGGGTGCGCGGGTCCATCGCATCCTGCGGCAATTCCGACAGCTGCAGGAAGGCGACGAACTCGGTCAGCACCGTCTTCACCCCCATCAGCGAGCCGGACTGCGCCGCCTCGTCCATGGGCACGCCGATCATGTACATCACCGGCGCAAACACCCAGCCGAGAATCCGCTCGATGGACAGCGCCTCGCCGCCGACATGCGGCAGGGCGCCCAGGCCGGCATTGACCAACCACAGCAGGGCCAGCGCCGCGATCAGCATGGTCGCAATGTTGAACACGATCTGAAGCCCGTCCGAGGCGCCGCGCGAAAAGGCATCCATCGTGGAGGCATAGTTGAAGTCCGGCTGTTTCATCCGCTCGGTCGAGGGCGTCGTCTCCGGAATCATGGCCAGCGCCACGCCCACGGCGGCCGGGGCGGCAATGATGGAGGCGGCCAGCAATTGCGGCAGCGGATTGTCCATCTTGCCTTCGAGGAACGAACCATAGACGACGAGCACAGAGCCCGCGATGGTGGCGAAACCGGCCGTCATCATGATCAGCAGCTCCGACCGGGTCATGCCCTTGATATAGGGCCGGATCAGGACGGGCGCTTCGGTCATGCCCATGAACACATTGGCCGACACGGCCAGCGACGTCGCGCCGCCAAGCCCCATGCCGCGCCGGAACACATAGGCAAACCCATTCGTGATCCATTGCAGGATGCGCCAGTGCCACAGAATGGCCGACAGCGCGGCCACAACAATCACGATGGGCAGGATCTGGAAGAAGAACAGCGGCGGCGGGGAGCCTCCCATCAACTGGTCGGCGGCCAGATTGTCCCCGACATAGCCAAACACGAAACTCGTGCCCGCCCGTGTCGCATTCTGCAGGCCATCCACAATGGCATTTGCCTTCAGCAGCGTTTCCTTGATGAAGGGAATGCCGAACAGGATCAGCGCGAAAACGAATTGCATCGCCGTTGCGCCGACCACGACCCGCCAGGGGAACAGTTTGCGCTTCTCCGACAGAAGCCAGCACAATCCATAGATCAGGACGATGCCGATCAGGGCCCGGGCATTGTCCCAGCCCCATTCATATCCGCCGATTGAAAGCATTCCCCGCTCCCTTTCCCCTAAACAATGACTATCAGGCTTAGCCGCGCCATCGCCGAAGGGGAAGCGCTCATCTGCGGAACCGGCTGAAACCGGATGAAACCGACAGAAACGCAGGCAGACGGTTTGACCCTCTCGCGACGTCCGGCTTGCGTCGCCCTGGCCTGCCTGCTCAAGTGCCGCCCATGGACACGCTCATTCCCATCGCCGAACAGATCGCCGGCAAACTCGTCGCACGGGGCGAAACCGTCGCCATCTCCGAATCCTCGGCGGGCGGCCTGATCTCCGCCGCCTTGCTCGCCGTTCCCGGCGCCTCGGCCTATTATCGCGGGGGCGGCGTCATCTATACGCCAAAGGCCTTCAAGCATCTGCTCGGCCTGACCCGGGAAGACCTTGGCGACATGCGCTCCTCGACTGAGCCCTATGCCCGCCTGCTCGCCAATACGATCCGCGGAAAACTGGCTGCCGACTGGGGCATTTGCGAAACCGGCGCGTCCGGCCCGACCGGCAATGCCTATGGCGATGCGGCTGGCCACACCTGTATCGCAGTCGTCGGCCCGGGCCGGTTTGAAATGTCCACCACGCTCGAAACCGGCCTCACCGACCGCGCCGAAAACATGCGTCTGTTCGCCCGGGACGCGCTGGAAGTCTTTCTGGCAACGCTCGGCTGACCGGCCACCGAATTCGTCTGACAGCCCTGCGCGTCATACTCTGGCGCATGACCGGAACCAGCGACTTCATCCGATTGGGACTGACGCAAGCGGATCGCGCCGTGCAGGATGTGATTGCGCGCGACCAGTTGCATCTCAATCCGAAAACCCTGCCGCGCGCGCGGCAGCGAAAAGCCAATGGCCGGCTGAAACAGATTGAAACGATTTTGCGCCGTTTGATCCTGCTCATGGCGCTGGCGCTGAAACTGCCACCGCCGGCGCCGCGCCCTTCGGCTCAGACAGCGGACCCGCCGGAGGGCACTGACCTGGCAACCTTCCCGTCAGGGCCGTCCTGCCGGTTTGCCTTGATGCCGGCGCGCACGCCTTTCCTGATGGCGGACATGATTCCGGAGCGGGCAGGACGCCTGCTTCCCATCAGCCGGGACGCCAGCACCCGCCGCCTGATCAGCCGGATTCTGGCCGTTCGCAGGATTCTGCGCGCGCCCGATGCCGCCGCTCTGCGTCTGGCCCGGATCATCGATCGCCTGAAAGCGCGGCAGGAACCCCGCCCGCTGGTCGGCGCCGCGTCCCAGGCCTTCCGCCTCGGCCCGGAACTCGGGGCCGTGTCCACCGCCCTGCCCGGCCTGATCAATACGGCGCTGGAAAGCTGGGAAAGTTCAGGATGAGGTCACCTGAAATCGGACCCCCTTGCCGGAAACGCTGCAGCGTTTCCGGACACACCCGCATCCTCCCCCGCTGTCGGGGGAGGAAATCCATTGCTACGCGCCTACCTTGCACACGCAGAGCTTGTTGCCGTCCGGGTCCCGGAAATAGGCACCATAGAATGTCGGCATGCGCTCGCCGGGCTCGCCTTCGCAGGTGCCGCCCAGTTCCAGCGCCTTCTTGTAGGCGCGGTCGACCGTTTCCCGGTCCTTGCAGGCCAGGGCCGGCATCACGCCATTGCCTACGGAAGCCGCTTCACCGTCATAGGGGCCGCCAATGCCGATCATGGGCTGGCCCGGCCCGACGCCGTAGAATTGCAGCCGGTCATTGGCAAACACGCGCTGGCCGCCCAGTTCGCCGATCACGGCGTCGTAGAATTCCAGCGCCTTTTCCTTGTTGTTCGATCCCAGTGTCACATAGGCCAGCATGTCGATTCTCCCTGAATGCTTCTTCGTGGCGGCGGGAACGCAATCATGGCGCGGCAATCCGCGCAAGAGGTGACCCCACGGGCATGCTTGACGTTTACGTCAGCGTTTGGTCAGACACGGGGGCAAACAGTCAAAGGAATGAGGAGTCCTCCCATGTCAGATATCCGTTTCGACGATCGCGTCGCCATTGTGACCGGGGCCGGTGGCGGCCTCGGCCGGTGCCACGCCCTCGAACTCGCCCGTCGGGGCGCCAAAGTGGTGATCAATGATCTCGGTGGCTCGATGGACGGCACGGGCGGCAATTCCGAAGCCGCCGAGGCGGTCGTCAAGGAAATCGAGGCCATGGGCGGCGAAGCCATTGCCAACGGATCCTCTGTCTCCGACGAGGCCGGCGTCAAGAAGATGATTGATGACACGATGGCCAAATGGGGCCGCATCGACATCATCATCGCCAATGCCGGCATCCTGCGCGACAAATCCTTCTCCAAGATGACCCAGGCTGACATCGACCTGGTGCTGGACGTTCACCTGCGCGGCACGTTCATGCCGGTCCACGCCGCCTGGAACATCATGAAGGAACAGAATTTCGGCCGCGTGGTCGTGACGACGTCCTCCACCGGCCTGTATGGTAATTTCGGTCAGGCCAATTACGGCGCGGCCAAGCTCGGCGTGGTCGGCATGATGAACACGCTGAAGATCGAAGGCGCAAAAAACAACATCAAGATCAACGCAGTCTGCCCGATTGCGGCAACCCGCATGACGCAGGGCCTGATGCCGGACGAAGTCCTCGCCCAGCTGAAGCCGGAATATGTCACGCCGGGCGTGATGAACCTCGTCAAGGATGACGCCCCGACCGGCATGATCCTGTCGGCCGGCGCCGGTGCCTTCTCGATGGCCCGCATCGTCGAGACCGAAGGCGTCTTTGTCGGCCAGGGCGAAGGCCTCTCGGCCGAAGCGGTCGCTGCGAAGTGGGACCAGATCACCGATGTCTCCACCACCAAGCCGGCCTTCCAGTCCGGCGGCGAGCATGGCCAGAACATCTTCGCGGCGGTTGCCGCCGGCATGAAAGGCTAGAGCTTTCGCCTTGCCAATGACGCGATCGGGGCGCAGGGTTCTCCCGTGAAAGGAGACTTCCATGCGCCTCATCGCCCTTGTCCTGTCCCTCACCCTTCTTGCCGGTTGCGCCTGGCTGGAGAAGCCCCCGGAAGACCTGCCGCCGGTTGAGGCAGAGGCGCCGCCGCCTGCTCCCGAAACACCAGATGACGCGCCCGCCCTGCCGATGACCGCCGGACTTGGCGAGACCTGCGGGGGCATCGCCGCCATCGCCTGCGAAGACGGCCTGTTCTGCAAGATGGAAGACGGCGCCTGCCGCAACATTGCCGACGCGGCCGGCACCTGCGCCGAAGTCCGCCCCATGTGCACGCGCGAATACCGCCCGGTCTGCGGCTGTGACGGCAAGACCTATGGCAATGCCTGCGAGGCCCATGCCGCGATGACCAGCATCGCCAGCGAAGGGCCCTGCCTGCAGGAAACCTCTGGGGAGTAAAGCCTCAGCTTATTCCTGCATCGCCTTGAGATACATGGAATTTACCGGTCGTGAGAAGACGCGCTCAACCATCGGGACAAAGAATTCCAGCGGCTCGCTTTCATAGTCCGGGTCGAACGCAGCCTGGTCATAGAGATGGCAGAATTGCGCGCAGTGTTCATAGTGCGGGCTGTCCTTGAAGTGCTCGCGCAGATTCCGGTCCAGGCCGATATGATGGAAGAAGTAATAGCCCTGAAACGCGCCATGATTGGCCACCATCCAGTGATTGGCCTCTGACACGAACGGCTTCAGAATCGCGGCGGCAACATCCGGATGATTGTAGCTGCCCAGCGTGTCGCCGATATCGTGCAGCAGCGCGCAGACGACATATTCCTCGTCCCGCCCGTCCCGGTGCGCGCGGGTCGCGGTCTGAAGCGAGTGCTCCAGCCGGTCGACCGGAAAGCCGCCAAAGTCGCCATCCAGCAGGCGCAGATGATCGATGACCCGCTTGGCCAGCCCCTTGTTGAAACTCTTTGAATGCTCGACGATGATGTCCCAGTCTTCCTTCGTGCCTTCCAGCATTTCCCGGAATTTCGCGCGCTCGCCCATTTCGTGCCCGTCGGCCATGTCGTTCTCTCCCGTTGTTTTGACGGCAGGATACACGGATGACGCGCGCGTCACAAATGGAAACGCCCCCGGACCTTGCGGTCCGGGGGCGCTCGGTGCGACGCGGTCATCCGGCTAGTCCCAGAGCGAACCGAGCGCGAGCCGTTCCCGCCAGGTATTGCGCGGCGGCACATGTGCCGGCCCGCAATCCGGACAGACATGATTGTGCAGCCTTTGCGCCAGCGTCCAGGCCGACTCGCCGGTCCGGACCCCGCACCCCGCCAGAACTTCAACCAGGCTCCGCAAATGGGCATCGCTCAGATCGTCATTGTTCTTCAGCAGCGCTTCGGCCAACCGCCAGCCTGCTGCATCCTGGCGCAAGGCCATGGCAACAGGCGGGCTGGAGGACTTCCGCACGGCGTAGACCGCCATCCGGCCCATGGCGAGATCGGACGCGAAGTCCCGCAGGCAGTTACGGAACTCCAGCGCGATCTCGTTCAAGGCCTTGCGGGTCCGCACGGGTGCGAACCAGTCCGGCAAGGCAGGCGGTGCCATGACCCGACCGAACTCGGCCGGCTGCAAGGCGTCCGCCGCCATGTCGAACAGAGCCACCGAACTGGTCGCCCGCCCCCATCTCTGCACGATGCGTCCCGCCTCACCGGCACCATGAATACGCAACGCCAGCCCATAGGCCTCGGACAGATCCTCCACGGCCTCCACGCGATCCGGCAGATTCACCAGGATGCCCGGAACCCGCAAGGCAGACGGAACTGCCGCAATCAGCCCCAACCGGTCAGCTTCGATCTGCGGCATGTGCCGCAAGACCTTCACCGCATCAGCGTCCGTGAAAAGCTTCAGGAGATCGGCATAAGCCTGTGCCTCCCAAAGGATTTCCCCCATCCGGCCCAGGGCCTTCATGAGACCGCCAGGAGCCTCACCCTGCATGAGAATGCGGGCGAGGTCCGCATCGCGGGCGCGCTCCACGGCGTGAACAATATCCACGCCATCATCGGCGGAACTGTTCCAGCGGCGCTCCAGCAGGATCGCCGCCGCATGGCGCCGCGCCGCCGGCAGGGTCAGGAACCCCGCATGCGGAGCCGGCCAGAAACGGGCGATCCGTTCAGCGTGCAAACCGGCCACATGGCCGAGCAAGGGCGTCGCTGCCGACGGCTTGCCAAACAGCAAGACGCCAGCACGGGTCATGGGCGCGCCCATGATCCACCTCCTTTCATACGATCCGACAGCTGATCTCTTCAGCCCTGGATCATCGAAGTTCAGATAATATCGATGTCAGGAAGCGACCGGCCAATGCGCGGGCGCCGCTGACAGCGCTCCCCGCAACTGCGAGGAGCTGGTTATGCAAGTGCAATTCAGCTTCATCTCGTATCTTCCGGTTGGAAAGTCAGGCCATCCGCTCACGAACCGATGGCCTGACTGGAGTTGGGCGTATAGACGCCCCCGCGACATGTTGTCAACCTTTGACGCAAACAATTTGCTTCAGTGTGTGAACCACTTCCACAAGATCCGTCTGCGCGGCCATGACGGCGTCAATGTCCTTATAGGCCATCGGCGTTTCGTCAATCACGCCGGCATCCTTGCGGCACTCCACGCCATCCGTAGCCTGAACGTGATCCTCCAGAGAGAACCGACGCTTGGCTTCCGACCGGCTCATGGCGCGCCCGGCCCCGTGGGAGCAGGAACAGAACGAGTCTGCATTTCCTTTCCCGCGAACAATGAAGGATTTCGCCCCCATCGAGCCCGGAATGATGCCGAGTTCGTCCTTGCCAGCCCGGACGGCGCCCTTGCGGGTCACCCAGATATCTGCGCCGAAATGCCGTTCTCGCTCCACATAATTGTGGTGACAGTTCACGGCGTCCTTCTCCAGCGTGAAGCTGGGAAAGAACTCCCGCAAGGCAAACAGCACGCGGTCCATCATCACCTCTCGGTTCAGACGGGCATAGTCCTGTGCCCAACTGACGGCCAACGTGTAATCGTCGAACAATTCCTCACCTTCCACAAAGAAGGCCAGGTCCTTGTCCGGCACATGA
This sequence comes from Hyphomonas sp., assembly GCF_017792385.1. NCBI lineage: Bacteria > Pseudomonadati > Pseudomonadota > Alphaproteobacteria > Hyphomonadales > Hyphomonadaceae > Hyphomonas > Hyphomonas sp. The sequence goes on from NZ_CP051230.1 coordinate 270,385, forward strand.
TAGCCGAGCACGCGTTTCTCAAGCGCTTCACGCGCCTCCCGGATGAAGTAGGAGCCGAGAATATTCCCCGTCCCCCGCGATCCCGAGTGAAGCATGACCCAGACTCGATCAGCTTCATCAAGGCAGAGCTCGATGAAGTGGTTGCCGCCGCCCAATGTCCCCAGCTGCTTTGCAAATGCCGTGCGCTGGATACGCTTGTGCTTCTTCAGGATGACATCCAACCGGTCAGCCATGCCGGAAGCCCTGAGCGCAGTTGCTGCCCGCGCCGGGGTTTCCTTGTGGCTGCCGCCCCGGCCATTGCCAACCGGCACCTTCCGCTCGATTTCGCTGCGGATGGCCGAGAGGCTGTCCGGCAGGTCATTCGCCGTCAGGCTGGTCCGGATCGCCATCATCCCGCAGCCAAGGTCCACGCCCACAGCCGCCGGGATAATGGCGCCCCTGGTCGGGATCACGGACCCGACCGTGGCGCCACGCCCGAAATGCACGTCCGGCATCACAGCCAGATGACTGTGAATGAAGGGCAGGCCCGCAACATTCTCCAGCTGTTCACGCGCTTGCGGTTCCACGGGCACACCTTTGACCCAGGCCTTGATGCGCCCGCCTGCGCTGGTTTCAATCACTTCAAAATCGCTCATCGTTCTCAGCTTCGTTTCAAAAAGCTCCTCCTGACAAGCCCTCCGCGCGGTTCCTTCGGGTTCGAAAGACATGAAAAAACCCTCCGGGCGATATTGCGCGGAGGGCGGCATAAGACCTGAAAAGGTCCCCAGGCTGACAGTCAGCCCTATCCAATCACCTCCATACAGCAGCTATCGCACGCCTTGATCAGGCTGCGTTCTGCAAAACACGCATATGGTTGTAGACGTCTCAACGGTCCGCTCCCGGATTGGAATGAGCGCGCCTTATGATGGAGACAGCACGACAGGTCAACCGTTCGAGGAAAAAATATCTGATCGCTCTTCGGCACCTTCTGACCAAGGACGACCTGCAGACCGGACCATCACGAGCCCCGCGGCCCGGCACCGGAAGGCACCCGTTCCGGATACACGGGTGCTATGGCTTGGTATTCCCTCCCACCCATTAATGATATATCTTTTTATCCTTTCTCGACACCACCGGACCTGCCCGCATGACCCTTCCAGCAAAACGCCACTTTCTCCAGATCGGGACCCAGACGGTTCATTACCGGGTTCAGGGCCAGGGCCCCGTGATCGTGATGCTGCACGATTCCCCACGCTCCTCCCGGCTTCACCTTCCCACCATGCAGCGGCTCGCTGACAGGTTCACCCTGGTGGCGCTGGATACGCCGGGCTATGGCAACTCCTCGCCGCTCGACATTCCCGATCCCCGCATCGAGAATTTCGCCGACTCGCTTAACACTGTTCTGTGCACTTTGGGCATCGAACGCGCGCCGCTGTACGCACCTCATACCGGCGCCAAGATCGCGCTGGACTATGCGGCGCGCTACGGCCATCCCGCACGCCTGATCCTCGATGGCCTGTCGATCCCGACCGAACCAACGCCCGAAGACTTCATCCAGACCTATATGCAGCCCTTCGAAAAGGATCCTGCGGGAGCATTCATCGCCAAGAAGTGGACCCACATTCGCGACATGACCCGCTGGTTCCCCTGGTTCGAGGCCAGCACCGCGACACGAATTCCTTCCGAATATCCGGCGGAATGGATGCAGGACTACACGATCGATTTCCTGTCTGCCGGGCCGCACTATTCCGGCGCCTACGCCGCTGCGATGCGCTACCCACCGCTGCCGGCGCTGGAGGCGATTACAGTTCCGACCATTGTCGGCGCCCGCGAAGACGATGTGCTTTATTCCAGCCTCGCGCGTGTTCCCGCGGACCGGAATGCCGCGCTCGCCATTGATCCCCTGCCAGCCGAACCGGATGCCTGGTTTGACTGGCTCCGGACCCGCTTTGCCGAAGGGGCCGAAGCCGCAACGATAGCCTTTGTGCCGCCGGTGTCCGACCCGGGCCGGAGGGTCTATGTGGACGGGCCTGCCGGGCAGGTGCTGGTGCACCGCAGGGGAAAACCCGGACGCACACCGCTCCTCCTGCTCGGTGCCCCGACCCCCAAGCAGGCCCTGCATCTCGCAGATGTGTTGCCCAACACGCTTCCTGTGCTCGTCCCGGAACTGCCGGGCTTTGGCGAGTCCGACGCCCTGGACACCCCCAGCCTGGCCGGGTTCGTCCAAACCCTCACCGCGGTCATCGATACGCTCGGTGGAGGAAGGGTCGACCTGCTTGCGCGCGATCTGGCAACGCCCCTGGCGCTTGCCCTCGTTCAGGCGCATCCCGACAAAATCGGCCGACTGGTTCTTGATGGCGGGCTGGCCGCCGGATCGATGCCCCCCCTGTCAGACCTTGACCGGCTCGTTCCGGATTTGCCGTTCTGCTCTGCGGGAAGCCATCTGATGCAGGCCTGGCACATGTTGCGGGACAGCGAAGCGAGTTGGCCATGGTACGAAACCGGCATCGCGGCTCAGCGTCAGCTGGAGCCCCTGCTGGGCGCCGACGCCCTCTACGATGCTTTCCTCGGTATGCTCAAGCAACCCGCACATTATGGCGACTCGGTCCGCGCTGCTGTGGAAGGTGCCCACGCCGCGCCGTCTGCCGAACTGCCCCATCCCTGTCTCGTCTTCACCCATGACCGGGATCCAGCCTATCTCGGCACGGAGCAGGCAGCCGCTGGCCTGTCAGCTGCTGTCTTCACCGGTCGCCCCGCGCAGATGGAAGACGCCGTGCCGGACATCGTGGACTTCCTGAAGGTCTGACACGCCAGCAGGTCACGAAAAAGGGCCGCACAGAGCGGCCCTTTCGCAAAAACTGAATTTCGGGAGCCAGGCCCTAGCGACGCGTCAGCTCGACCAATTCGTACCAGGTCTGCATGTATCCGCCGACGCCCCCTTTCAGGAAGATTGAATCCTCGTCCGCCGTCACCCAGACATCATAGACCGGATGCGCCTCACCGCTGAGGCCGACCATGCCGCCATCATCATCGGAAAACCTGAAATGACGCGCCTCGAAGGTCCCGGCCTTCACGGTCACGGTTTCCTCACCGACATATTCCAGCTGGATCACCGATTCGGCCACCATGGGCGGCGTAGCACCCCGATGATCCGGAGACGGTAGGAATGTGCGCAGATTGCGCTTGTGGGGTCCTTTCGAGAGGTCCATCTTCTTGGTGATGTATGCATCCCCCGCAATCGGGTGCGTTCCGAAGCCGTCAAACGTGCCCGCAATCGGCACGCGCTGCGACAGGCGGCCAATCGACGGTCCATAGCTTTCGCATTCGATGAATTCATCGGTCAGGCGGAAGAAACCTGCCCCCATGAAGGCGTCGCCCACCGTCAGGCGAACGAAGCAATCCATCGGCATGTCATTTTCATCGAGACTATAGGTAATGTCGCGCAGAACTGTCGGATCCGGTTCCTCGATCTCGCACAGGGCGCGCAATGTGCGCTTGCCATCCGTATGCCGGGTGAACGTGAAGTGCTCGCGGCCACGCTCTTCACCTTCCCGTCCGGGCTTGTTGGACGTGTAGAGGATCTTTCCGTCGATTGTGGTGTGTTTCACACGTGTCTCCTTGTCGGGATTATATGTCTGATGGAAGCTAGAGCGGCGTGGCAATGCCGAGATAGCTGGCGAGAAGGATCAGGGCCCACAGGCACAGCACTGCCGGCCGGGTCCGTGTCAGCACGTCGGCGATCGTCTTGTCGGAGTCCGGCGTCGGCCCGGTGGTCGACAGGGTCACAATGGCCGGGATCAGCGGTTTCAGCAGCACCCGCACGATCAAGCCCATGACGATGGCCAGGCCCAGGATGATCATTTTGAGGCCGACGAACAGCGGATAGTCGAGCAGTCCGAACGCGACCGAAAGCCCTGCGCCCAATAGGCCGGCGAGGGCGAGGTATCGGATTCCCATATCGACGGATTTGTACCATGGATTGGGCGCACCATGATTGAGATGCACCATCCAGGCGAGCCCCAGCCAGACCAGGCTGGCGAGCCAGACGAGGCCGACAAGCAAGGGGGACACGGCAATCCAGCCCTTCGCGACCGCCAGGGTGAACCCGGTCGGGAAGGCCATGATCAGTGCGGTTCGCGGGGCCATGTCGATATCGTTCAGGATCTTCAAGGCCAGCATGCGTTCGGGTACGGACCGCTTTGAATCGGTCAGGAAGCCCGAGCTGTAGAAGGCCCCGAGATCCCCGCCAAGCCAGTAGATCGGGATCAGGACATGCAGCAAGGTAATGAGGGCGAGCGTCATGAAGTCAACTCCGTGGAGGACGCCGGACAGGCGTCAAGAAAGTTCCTGAGGGTCGCCAGCCGCCGTGCGGCAAAGTCCGGCTGTTCATAGGGTGGCAGGTCGGCAAAACCGGCAGCTTCAACCATGTCGGCGATCTCCCGCGTCGATGTCAGCAGCGGATCGCTTTCGCTGGCAACCAGCAGGAGCGGCACCTTTACGCGCCGGAGGCGCTCTGCGGCCCTCCAGCGAAATGCGGCGCGGTAGTTCAAATGATAAGTCTCACCGGCTTTCAGGACGTCCACCACCCAATCCTTCAGATCCTTCGCGCTGCCGAGACCGCCGGGACGCCGGGCCTCGGCCGAACGCTTGTACCAGGGAAAAAACACATACTGGTCGCGGCAAAACAGGAAAGCCTTCTGCAGATACGTTCCGTCGAGGTCTGCCGGGAATGGGTGCGCGTACTGCTCAAGATATTCCTGCAGCATTTCGTCCGACAGGTTCAACACGCCATCCGCGACAATGCCGATGACCCGGTCCGGAGCCAGTATGGCCAGTTCCGCGGCAACGCAGGCCCCTGTATGTGATCCGTAAACGAACACCTCGCCCAGATCGGCCGCATCCATGAATTCCAGCATGGCGGCGGCCAGGTCCGTCACTTCGGGGTGTGACAGATCCAGCGCGTCACTGTCGCCATTTCCGGGCGTGTCCGGCGCGACCACATGACAGGTTTCGGCCAGGCCCGATATCAACCCACCCAGCTGCCGGGCGCTGCCGGGCGATGCATGTATCAACAGGATGGTGCGGCCCTGCCCAGCTTCCCGGTAGTGCATCTGGCCGTGCCGGAGGTCTGCAAACCGTCGGCGCGTTTGCGAGACCGGTTGGGGCCTATCCATCCAGTTCAACCACTTCAAACAGGGCCCCGTCCGGAGATGTCAGAACACCAACCCGCCTGCCGCCATACATTGGCCCCCCGCGCACGACGGGCGGCGATGTCCAGCGCGCCTCGAGCCGGTCGAAATCCGGATAGGTAATGGTCGTGATGCTGACGCCGGGGGGCAAGGCGCCCTCATGCGCCGGGCGGGGTGTCGCACCCGCCGGATACTGGTCCAGCTCGATGAACACTTCGCCCTTCCATTTGGCCGTCACCAGTTCATGCTTGCTGTCCTCTGGCAGGCCGAAGGCTTTCGAGATCATCGTATAGGCAATGGCCACGGGATCGATCATCTCGAATCCGAAGACATCCCGGACCCAGGCGATGTTTGCAGGCAGGTCTGCGCAGGCAAGCACCATGATGAATGGTCGGTCGATCAGCGATTGAGGACTGGGCAGGCCGCTCGCCGGGTCGTCCACACGGATCTCGGTCAGATAGACGATCTCCTTGTCCGGCCCGCGCACCTGCATCGGCTTGACGGTCGGAAATCCATCAAGTGGCTTGGGCGGCCCGATGATTTCGAACTCGGATTGCTCCATGCGGGCATTCACCGCTTCGACATCCTGCACGCAGATTTCCGTGGCGGCCCAGCCATAGGTGCGGACCGGCTCGTACGCTTCCACGACATCTGCTTCGATGAAGCGGAGGAAAACCTCGGCGCCGGAAGCGGGCTGCATCACCACATAGGGCCTGCCGGCACTGGCCGGGGCATTCCAGCTGGCCGCCAGTTCGCCGGGCACCTCGCCCTGCTCCACCACGGCATAATCCAGCCATCTGGCGTATCGCTCTGCGCTCTCAGCCACGTCCCGGACCATGAGAGTTGCACATTTCAGCAAGGTCATTCGGCAGTCGCCCTGTCAGGTTGCGGGCGCACGCAACGCCCGGATCACATTTGGTATATCTTTTGTGGCGGGAAAGGAATTGTTTGGCAAGGGCTCGCCACGTCCAGAGCCACCCGTTTCGATCATTTATCCGCAATTGGGACAGTTTGCCCCGCATGGGCCGGGAAGGAAAACGCCCGGCACAGAAAACTGTGCCGGGCGCCGCGGGCAAGGCCGGGAATGCGGGAGGTCCGGGTCCTTGCAATCTGACGGCGGGAGGCAACGGGGGGAGGAAACCTGTGCCGTCAGTCCACGTTCGGGTGTCAAAACACACTTGAGGAACGGAAGGGGTCAGTCAGGACGCAAGCGGGCAATCACCTTTCCCATGGATTGACCCGACAGGAGATGCTCGATCGCATCCTGTACGCCTTCGAGCCCTGTAAACACCTGCTCATCGAACACGACTTTCAGGTCACCGGCCGCAAAGCGATCAAACATCCAGGCCCGCGCCGCCGGCCAATGGTCTGTCAGCAGGCCATTCATGAAACCGCGCACCGACGCGCCCTTGTAGTAAAGCTTGTTGCCGACACGCGGACCGGTCACTATTTCCGGACGCCCTTCCAGATCCTGCGCAGCCCCGCTCACCACGACCCGTCCGTGCGGCGCGACATTGTCTAGAAAGGCATCGAATATGGAGCCGCTGACCGTGTCGATGGCCACGTCCAGCCGGTCCTTGTATTCCTGCGCCAGCACGTCGGCCACGGATTCCGACTTGTAATCGATGGCCCGGTCCGCACCCAGCGACGTCACGAAGGCGGTCTTTTTCGAACCGCCGCACACGGCCACGACATGGCATCCATGATGCTTGGCGATCTGGACCAACAAATGCCCCAATCCGCCAGCAGCGGCAGAGATGGCGACCGTGTCCCCCGGCTTGAGCTGTGCGATATGGGTCAGCGCCAGATAGGCCGACACACCCGTCGACGCCAGAACAAGCCATTCCGGCCGCGTGTCGGGCACCTTGATGAAGCCAGCCGCAGGCGCGATGTTCCATTCCCGATAGCCTGACGGGAAGCGTGTGGTCACAACCGCGTCGCCCTCGGCAAATTCCGTGACACCTTCGCCGCACGCCTCAACGATCCCCATCGCTTCGACCCCGGTCAGGGTCGGCAGGCCGATGGAGACATAGTCCACCGCATTGCGGGCAATCTGCGTGTCGAAAATGCCATTGATGCCGCAATACAGGTTGCGCACCTGCACCTCTCCGGGACAGGGGGGCCGCCGGTCCAGATCGACCGTCCGGCTGCCGGCGCGGAACGTATCGGCAAATTCATGCAGTTCGATGGCCTTGTAGGTCAGGGTCACATGTCACCTTTGGTTTCAGCGGGATATCGGGCCAGCGCGCACACGGCACGGTCCCGGTCGGAGCGCACCGTATACGTTCGTTTGCGGATTATTAGCGTACGAGCTCGTCGCCGAGTTTCTCGGATGCGACATCCTCGGGCGCATCGGCAGCTTCGTTTCGCTGTTGCAGGATGCGCATCACGCGCGCCAGGTATTCCTGGGTCCACAGCCCACGTTCTTCCGCCGCCTTCTTGTCCGGCGTGTAGGCCTCGATCTCTTCCCGGCTCAGCACGCCCTTGGCCTCGAGCAGGCGCTCCAGCGTGTCGACCCGCTGGCGGGCCACCACCAGTTCCTGGGAAACCGCCAGCGTGATGTTCATCACAGTCTCGATTTCCTCGTCGAGAAACCAGGGACGTTTGCCTGCGGCCTTTGCGCCGGCGCCGGCGAGGGCTTGTTCAATACTCATCAGACGCGCGCTCCAATCACGTGCCACGCCGCCTTGCGGCCATAGTCTTCACTGTCATCATCGGCGGCATCCGGGAACAGATCCTTGTCCACCACGGCAGTCACGCCCCCATGGATCAGGGACGCACGGTCAAAACCTGCCTGCTCCATCTGCGTGTCGAGATCCAGCTCGTGCATGCGGCTCCAGAAGGGTTCATTGTTGTAGAAGGCATCCCAGTCGCGCATTGCCTGTTCGTACAGGGACATTTCGTCCGTGTACTGGGGCTGCTCGACATGAAGGACAATGCCGCCCGGCTTCACCAGCCGGCGGGTTTCGTTAAAAATGTTGCGCAAGGCACTCGACGACAATTCATGCAGGAACATGGTCGTCTGGATCCAGTCGAAGCTTTCATCCTCGAACATGGAGAGGTCCTCTCCGCTGGCCTGCACGAACCGGACGTTGTCGACTCCGAGCGATTTGGCCCGCGCCAGGCCGTAGCGCAATACCGGTGCGCCCAGATCGACAATCGTCATTTCCGCGTCGGGATAGGCCTGGGCAATCGGCAGGCTGCTATGTCCGACCGTGCCGCCGATCTCCAGGATCTTCTTCGGCTTGAAGTCCGGCAGATTGGTCTTCACCCAGTTCACGACCGCGTGTCCGCCACCATCGGTATATTTGCCAAGCATACCGGCCGTGGTCACGAAACCGGCATGATCGTAATTGGCCCCGTTGGTGACATCGCCGGGGAAGTATTCCGTGTGATAGCTGCCCGGCATGCAGTGATGGTCCACGCCCGATACATAGCGCGGCACCTTGATGGCTGGATTGAGCTGCAGCCGGTCATCATCGCGCGTCAGCTTGTCGGCAATCTCGGCCAGGCGCTCGCTCTGGCGCAGAGCGGTCCAGCGACCGGCCTGCTGGCGTTGCTCCATCGTGGCCCGGCGCAGCGCTGACCAGAATTTGTAAGCATAATCGCCCAGCATGGCCTTGCGCGCCTCGTGGCGGTTCGCCATGTCCCGTCCCGTCTTCTTGCGGAATTCCGGCTCCACATTCTGTTCGAACGAGGTCTTCACCCCCGGCATGATCCGGGTCGAAAGGTGCCGGTTCATCTGGGCGAGATAATTGATCCGCTCGACTTCATCATGGCTGGTTTCCGGAAAGATTCCGTGGCGCCCCACCACGCGGTAATCCGGAGGACCATCATAGGCGACTTCGGTAGGCTTGCTCGAATCTGTCACGACCGGATTCCTCCTGCTAAAATGATATACCAATTGTGTCAGGACTGACCGGCGCTGGCAAGTGGGGAGCGCCCAACTGCCGCATGGTCGGGAATCCGCCCTGCAAACAGTCAATTCTGCCGCCGGATTGACCGTCCTGTCTCGTCAATACGTATATGAACCGAACGCAGCCGTCCGCAAGCAAGCGTCTAGTCTTCGACAGTCCGCTGCGGGGCATCTTCCTCGAGGAACCGGAAAATCGCGTTCAACTGGTTCCGGTTGAGCTGCGAGACCGGCGGCATGGAAGAGCCACCAAGACCAGCCCCGGCAGGATCAATCACATAGGTACGCAGCCGCGACAGCTTCCAGCGCCCGTCAGCCTGCGACAGCGCCGGCGAATACGGGTATCCTTCCGTCGCGCCGATCCGGCTGCCGACAATGCCGGCCAGTGGCGGCCCGACCGCCGCTTCGCCATTCAGGGCATGGCAGGAAGCGCATTTCCAGCGAAACAGGTCCTGCCCCCAATTTTCCGACACCATGTTTCCAAGGGTCGCTTCGAGCGCCTCGACCTCGTCAAACCCGGACAACTCGAATGGAACTGCGTCCGCTGCATCGTCCTCATGGGTTTCCGGATCCCGCACGATCACCAGAGTCTTGTCATCCCGCATCAGGGCAAGGCGTCCGTCGTCCAGGAAGATCATGTCTCGAATGCGTCCCCCCATCGGAATCGGCTCGGCATAGATCGCCGTGTCGCCATCCAGCCGGATACGAAACAGGGATTGGCGCATCAGCGATGACACCAGAAGGTCACCGCGCCAGATGCCAAACGCTTCGCTGGCCTGCGGCATGGCAAGTATCTGCGACGTGGCCACGGACGGAACAAAGGCATAGACCGGCTTCTCATATCCGTCATGGCGCCCCTGCGCGACGGACCAGCGCAACGGGATTCGCGGATATCCCGCCTCCCCATAGCTGAAGCCCAGCGACACATAAGGCCAGCCATAGTTGCCTCCTTTCTTGATCAGGTTGACTTCGTCCCCGCCCTGCGGCCCGTGCTCGGTCGTCCAGATCCGGCCCTGATCGTCCACTTCCAGCCCTTGCGCATTGCGCAGACCTTCCGCAATCACTTCCACCATCCCCGTGTCCGGATCGACCAGCAACAGGCTGGCCAGGTCTCCCGGCGCGCCGGCCTCGACCCGCTCATTGCGGTTCTTCTTCCCGCCAAAACCGAAATCCCCCACGGTCAGGTAGAGGCGTCCATCATCGGATTCGTGCAGGCGCCCACCACTCATATGGCCGTCAAATCCGTAATCGACATCCGCCAGATCGATGCAGGGATCAATCTCGTAAACCGTGTCGAAATCCGACACCGCCACGGGAATGCCGTCGGTGATCGTCACGTCGGCGCGCGACAGGCGGGTGCAGATCTGGCCACTATCCTGGAAGTGATGATGCGTCACATAGAGAGCGTGCAGGTCTCCGCCGCGATGTTGCAGCAGGATGTCATGGGCGCGGAAGACCTTCCTGTTGAACTCGATCTCGTCCCAGGCGCGATGCTCGCGCAGCGCATCGAAATTCATCGGCACGCCCGACTCGAGATATCCGATCGCGCCGGAAGCGAGGTCGAGATACCCGATCCGGCCGAGGCCGGTGACGAACAATACGGTCTCGCCGACCGCGTCCAGCCCGCCCCCATCGACAACTCCGTCCACATTGCCCAGCGGGATTTCCAGGGTTTCGATGGTCTGCAGGCTGGTCTCCTGCGAAACCCACCCCAGGGCCGGCTCAACCGGGGCTGGCGGCGCGATGAGCCGAGCCTTGACCTTGCCTGCCAGGCCGGACTCCAGCAGCACCACCCCGCTGCCGACCCCCGCCACAAACACGCAGGCAAGTCCGGCCAGCAGAATCCAGTGTCGTCTCAATCCGGCAATCCGTTGCAGAATGTCCTTCACCTCGCCCCACTCCCCCGCGTCTGTTCCCCATGGGCGTAGCGCGGAGGCGTCGGCGGCGTCCAGCGCTTTCCCCCTTCACGCTAGAGTAGTTTCCGGAACACCCGCGGATTTCGGGCACAAAAAACCCCGGATGTGTCCATCCGGGGCATTTTGAAATTTCTGGCAAAGCCGGGAAGCGCTAGTCTTCCATGGCTTCCAGTTCGGCCTCGTGGCGGGCACGATCCGCAGCGCCCTTGGCGCTCTCATCGCGGTCAACCAGTTCAAGCACGGCAACCGGCGCATTGTCACCATGGCGGAAGCCGGCTTTCAGCACGCGGGTATAGCCACCATTGCGGTCCTTGTAGCGCTCGCCCATGACGTCGAACAGCTTGCGGACAGCGTCCTCGTTGCGGACTTTTGCGAGCGCCTGGCGGCGAGCCGTCAGGTCGCCCTTCTTGGCGAGGGTCACCAGCTTGTCCATGAGCGGAGCCATTTCCTTCGCCTTCGGAAGGGTGGTCACGATCTGCTCATGCTCGATGAGGCTGGCAGCCATGTTCGCGAACATCGCCTTGCGGTGCGATGTCGTCTTGTTCAGTTTGCGGTATCCAAGGCGATGGCGCATTGTCGTGTTCCTTAAGGAGGTGGTCAGGCCCCCGATTGCTCAGTGGGCTAGAGGTGGTCGTCGTATTTCTTGGCGAGGCCTTCGATGTCTTCCGGCGGCCAGTCCGGCACTTCCATGCCGAGGTGCAGGCCAAGACCGGCGAGGACTTCCTTGATCTCGTTCAGGGACTTGCGGCCGAAATTCGGCGTGCGCAGCATCTCTGCTTCGGATTTCTGGATCAGGTCACCGATGTAAACAATGTTGTCGTTCTTCAGGCAGTTTGCCGAGCGAACGGACAGTTCAAGCTCATCGACCTTCTTGAGCAGGACCGGGTTGAAGCCGAGATCGGTTTCTTCGGTCTGCGTGCCCGTATCAACGGTTGGCTCTTCGAAGTTGATGAACAATTGCAGCTGGTCCTGCAGGATCCGCGCGGCATAGGCCACGGCGTCTTCCGGCGTCACGGACCCATCGGTCTCGATGTCCAGCGTCAGCTTGTCATAGTCCAGAACGGTCCCTTCACGGGTGTCCTCGACCTGATAGCCCACGCGGCGGACCGGGCTGTAGATCGCGTCGATCGGAATGTAGCCGATCGGGGCATCTTCCGGACGGTGCGCCTCGGCCGGGACATAGCCCTTGCCGGTCGCAATCGTGAACTCCATGCGCACTTCGGCGCCCTCATCCAGCGTACAGATGACGTGGTCGGGGTTCAGGATCTGGGTGTCACCGGAGGTCTCGATCTGGCCGGCCTTCACTTCGCCCGGACCTTTTGCCTTCAGCACCATGCGCTTCGGCGTGTCGCTTTCCATGAAGATGGCGACCTGCTTCAGGTTCAGCACGATGGTCGTGACATCCTCACGCACACCCTGGATGGCGGAGAATTCGTGCACGACATTGTCGATCTGGACGCCGATGATGGCCGCACCCTGGAGAGAGGACAGCAGCACGCGGCGCAGCGCGTTGCCGAGCGTCGTACCATAGCCGCGCTCCAGCGGCTCGATGACGAGCTTCGCCTTGCGCTTGGCATCATATCCGGCCTGGACGACAGGACGGTTCGGACGGATCAGCACTTTCCAGTTACGGTCATTGACGTTGGTGGCTTCGATGTCTGCCATGGGCGACGGATCCTCAGAGATGGGTCTGGCGAGACGAAATTGCCTCGCCGGAGAAAAACGAACTAGACGCGGCGGCGCTTCGGCGGGCGGCAGCCATTGTGCGGAATGGGCGTCGTGTCGGTAATGGCGGTGACGGTCAGGCCGGCAGCCTGGAGGGCACGCAGGGCGCTCTCGCGACCGGATCCCGGACCGCGCACGCTGACTTCAACCGTCTGCAGGCCGTGGTCCATGGCCTTCTTCGCAGCGTCTTCCGCGGCCATCTGGGCGGCGTACGGGGTCGACTTGCGCGAACCCTTGAAGCCCATCATGCCGGAGGACGACCACGAGATCGTGTTGCCCTGGGCATCGGTGATCGTGACCATGGTGTTGTTGAAGCTGGAGTTCACATGAACCACACCGGAGGTGATGTTCTTGCGCTCTCTACGGCGGACGCGGGTCGTTTCACGAGCCATTGAAGACTATCCTATTTCTTCTTGCCGGCGATCGGCTTGGCCGGACCCTTGCGGGTGCGGGCGTTGGTGTGAGTCCGCTGGCCGCGAACCGGCAGCTTGCGGCGGTGACGGAGACCACGGTAGGAACCGAGATCCATCAGGCGCTTGATGTTCATCGACGTGTCGCGGCGCAGGTCGCCTTCGACCAGGTAGTCGGCATCGATGGTTTCGCGGATCTTGATGACTTCGGCATCCGTCAGCTCGTTCACGCGACGGGTCGACTCAACGCCGACCTTTTCGATGATCTCACGAGCCATGGCCGGGCCGATGCCATGAATGTACCGCAGCGCGATTTCCACGCGCTTGTTGGTCGGGATGTTAACGCCTGCAATACGGGCCAAGGCCGGTTCTCCTCAAGCGGACTGTTCAAACATAAAGAGCGCGCCAAGCCGGAATGGGTCCGCCTTGCGCGCCGGCGATTAAGCCTAAAGCTAAGAAACGAGGCTTATAGCGATGGAAATTAACGCGTCAACCGCGGAATCCCAGCTTTAAGCCGTCTCTTTCAGGGCCGTGTCGATGTCGGCTGCAACCGCCTCGATCGTGCCCATTCCGTCGACTTCCACAAGGATACCCCGTTCGGCATAAATCGGTACCAGCGGGGCGGTATCCTCATAGTATTTTTCGAGTCGTTTCGAGAACGTCTCGGGATTGTCATCCTTGCGGCCCTGCTCCTCGAACCGCTTGGTGACGCGCGCCAGAAGCTTGTCGTCATCCACCAGGATCCGGATCACCCGGTTGACCGACTGGCCGCGGGATTCAAGCAGACGGTCCAGCGCTTCGGCCTGGCCGACCGTGCGCGGGAAGCCGTCAAAGATGAAGCCCGGCGCACCGGCCTGGACTTCCAGCTGTTCGTCGATCAGGGCGATCACGATCTCGTCGGAGACAAGACCGCCTTCATCCATGATCTGGGCCACCTTCTGCCCGAGTTCCGATCCGGAGGCACGTGCGGCGCGAAGCATGTCGCCCGTGGAGAGCTGGACGAAGCCCCGCTCCTCGACCAGGCGCTTCGCCTGCGTGCCTTTCCCGGCCGCCGGCGGCCCGAACAGAATAAGGTTCATCTCTTGCGACCCCCAAGTTTCGACTTCTTGATCATGCCCTCATACTGGTGGGCGATCAAATGCGACTGAATTTGCGTAACTGTATCCATCGTAACAGACACAACGATCAGAAGAGAAGTACCGCCGATATAGAAAGGTATCTCTGGGAAATATCGCCGCAGCAGTTCCGGAAGGATACAGACGAACATCAGGTACAGGGATCCGATGGTCGTCAGCCGGGTCAAAACATAGTCAATATAGGCCGCCGTGTTTGACCCGGGACGGATGCCGGGGATGAATCCGCCATACTTGCGCAGATTGTCCGCCGTCTCTTCCGGGTTGAACATGATGGAGGTGTAGAAGAAGGCAAAGAACATCACCAGCACGGCATAGGTGATGATGTAGGTCCAGGATCCCGGCGCGAAATTCGTCGCCAGCCAGCCCAGGACGCCGCTCACGGCGCCGGAGGCTTCGGCGTCGGCGGGATTGCCACCCAGGAAGCCAACCGCCGTCAGCGGCAGCATCAGCAGCGCCGAGGCAAAGATCGGCGGGATAACACCCGACGTGTTCAGCTTCAGCGGCAGGAAGCTCTTCTGCCCCTGCGCCACGCCATGCGCCTGTTGCCGTTTCGGATACTGGATCAGCAGGCGTCGCTGCGAGCGCTCCATGAACACGATGAACACGACCAGCGCGATCACCATGGCCGCAATGGCCACGACAAAGGCGACGTTGACCGATGTGGTCCGCGCCTGCGAGATCAGGTTGAAGATGGCCTTCGGCATTTCGGCAATGATGCCGGCGAAGATGATCAGCGAGATGCCATTGCCGATGCCGCGCGCCGTGATCTGCTCGCCCATCCACATCAGCAGCATGGTGCCGCCGGTCAGCGTCACAACGCCGGTCAGGATGAAGAACCAGGACGAGATGCCGTCAATGCGCACGCCGGCCAGGCCCGCCGCGATCGCGAAGGACTGGACCAGGGCAAAGCCCAGCGTCAGGTAACGGGTGTACTGGTTGATCTGCTTGCGGCCCGACTCACCTTCCTTCTTCAGCTTCTCCAGCGTCGGGGACGTGGCGGTCAGCATCTGAATGATGATCGAGGCCGTGATGTAGGGCATCACGTTCAGGGCGAAAATGCCCATCCGCTCCACGGCACCCCCGGCAAACATGTTCATGTTGCCGAGCAGGCCACCGGACTGGCTTTCGAAGAACTGGGCGTATTGCTGCGGGTCGAGGCCCGGCAGCGGGATGAAGGTCCCGAGCCGGTAGAGGAAAAGGATCCCGAGAGTGAAAAGGATCCGATTCTGCAGGTCCTTGGCTTTGGCAAAGCTCCGGAAATTCATGTTCCGAGCCATTTGTTCAGCAGCATTCGCCATGGGCCGCTTGACCTCCCTGAAAAAGCGTTCGCCGCCTAAATCGGCGGCGAAACAGTATTTGTGAAGGGGTTACCGGAAAAAACCGCCGATTATTCGTCAGCAGCGTCTTTCGCCGGGCCCGTGACGGTCACTTTGCCGCCAGCCTTCTCGACCGCTTCAATAGCGGCCTTGGAGGCGCCTGTCACAGTGATATTCAGATTCTTCGGCGCGTCACCTTTCGCGAGCAGGCGGACGCCGTCGCGAACGTTGCGCACCAGGCCGGCAGCCACCAGCGACTCTTCGGTCACGTCCTTGGCATCCAGCTTGCCGGCAGCAATCGCCTTGCCGAGACGGCCGAGGTTCACCCAGGCATGCGTCTTGGAATTGCGGGCGGTGAAGCCACGCTTCGGCAGGCGCATATAGATCGGCATCTGGCCGCCCTCGAAGCCGTTGACGGCAACACCGGAACGGGACTTCTGGCCTTTCACACCGCGACCCGCCGTCTTGCCCTTGCCAGAGCCGACGCCGCGGCCAACGCGCATGCGGTTCTTTGTTGAGCCCTCAGCGGGAGACAATTCGTTCAGTTTCATCGGTCTATCTTTCGATATCGTGCGGCTGAAAGTGGTGGCGATTACTCGCCGACCACCTCAACCAGGTGAGCCACCTTGCGGATCATGCCCCGCACGGCAGGCGTATCTTCAAGTTCCTTGGTCCGGCCGACCTTGTTGAGGCCGAGGCCGACCAGCGTCTGGCGCTGCTCAGGCTTGCGGCCGATCGGGCTGCCGGTCTGGCGGACAGTGAGTTTGCTCTTGGCCATTCCCGTGCCCTCTCCTAGTTCGTCGCGTCAGCCATGCCGGCTTCGGACGCGCCATCATTGCGGCGGCCGACGACATCCTGAACCTTCAGGCCACGCTTGGACGCAACGGTCCGCGGGCTGTTCTGCTCTTTCAGCGCGTCAAAGGTTGCACGCACCATGTTGTACGGGTTGGACGAGCCGATCGACTTGCCGACCACGTCCTGGACACCCAGAACTTCCATGACAGCACGCATCGGACCACCCGCGATCACGCCGGTACCCGGAGGGGCGGCACGCAGGACCACCTTGCCGGCGCCGTGACGGCCCTTGCCGTCATGGTGCAGGGTGCGGCCTTCGCGAAGCGGCACGCGAACCATGTTGCGCTTGGCTTCTTCGGTTGCCTTGCGGATCGCCTCAGGCACTTCGCGGGCCTTGCCCTTGCCGAAGCCTGCGCGGCCCTTCTGGTCACCGACGACGACCAGGGCAGCAAAACCGAAATTCTTGCCGCCTTTGACCGTCTTTGCGACGCGGTTGATGCCAACCAGCTTGTCGACGATGTCGGACTGCTCCTCGTCGCGATCGCGATTCCGGCGGCCTCTTCCTCTTTCTTCAGCCATAGGGCCTCTCCTTAGAATTTGAGACCGCCCTCACGGGCGGCGTCTGCCAGGGCTTTCACCCGGCCGTGGAACATGTAACCGCCGCGGTCGAAGATCACGTCCTCGACGCCGGCCTTCTTCGCGCGTTCCGCGAGAGTCTTGCCGACCAGTGCAGCCGCTGCGGTGTCACCACCGGTCTTGGCCGAACCGAGCACGTCCTTCTCCAGCGTCGAGGCGGAAGCGAGCGTGATGCCCTTCTCGTCATCGATGATCTGGGCGGAGATATTCTTGTGGCTGCGCGCAACCGACAGGCGCGGACGGCCTTCGGCGACCTTCCGGAGCTTGGTACGAACGCGCTGGGCGCGGCGCAGCATCTTATCGCGTGAACTTTTCATGGGCTTACTTCTTCTTGCCTTCCTTGCGGCGGACATATTCGCCCTGATAACGGATGCCCTTGCCCTTGTAAGGCTCAGGCGGACGGAATTCGCGGATCTTCGCGGCCGTTTGGCCAACAGCCTGCTTGTCAGCACCCGAGACGATCACTTCGGTCGGCTTCGGCGCTTCCAGCTTGATGCCGTCCGGCGCCTTGAAGATCACGTCGTGCGAGAAGCCGAGCGCCAGTTTCAGGTCATTGCCCTGCATCTGTGCACGATATCCGACGCCAACCAGTTCCAGCGTTTTCGAATAGCCGTTGGACACGCCTTCGACGATGTTCGCGGCGCGGGCACGGGCGGTACCCCACTGCGTACGGGCGCGGGCGTCCAGCGCCTCGGCAAAGGTCGGCAGGCGGCGGCCGCGGGCCTTCTCGGTCTCGATCCGCTCGTTTGCAGCCTGGACCAGGTCCTCACGCGGCATCACGGACAGTTCGTTGTTCTCGAACTTCGGCGTGATCAGCTCGGACAGGACGAGCGACATTTCACCCTTCGAGCCCTTGACCGTGATGGTCTGGCCGTCGACGGTGACGGTCGTGCCGTTCGGCACTTCGATCGGGAGTTTACCAATACGTGACATGATAGCTCTCCTAGAATACGCGGCAGAGCACTTCGCCGCCCACATTTTCGCTGCGGGCTGCATTGTCAGACATCACGCCTTTCGAGGTCGAAAGGATCGAAATGCCCAGACCATTGCGCACCAGCGGAATGTCGGAGACAGAAGAGTACACCCGGCGGCCCGGCTTGGAGACCCGCTTGATCTCCGAGATCACCGGCTGGCCTTCATAGTACTTCAGCTCGATTTCAATATTCTTGTGGCCGTCCTTTTCAACTTCGGCATAGCCGCGGATGAAACCCTCTTCCATGAGGACTTCCAGCACGCGCATGCGAAGCTTGGACGACGGGGTGACGACTTTTGACATGCCGCGCATCTGGGCGTTCCGGATGCGGGTCAGCATATCACCGAGGGGATCAGAAATGTTCATCTTTGATATCCTCCCTCTCTACCAGCTGGACTTCACAAGGCCGGGGATCTGACCGTTCGAGCCAAGCTCGCGCAGCGCGATCCGCGACATCTTAAGTTTGCGATAGTAACCACGCGGACGGCCGGTCACCTCACAGCGATTGCGCACACGGTTTGCGGCCGAGTTACGCGGAAGTTCAGCCAGCTTGAGGCGGGCCTTGAACCGTTCTTCCAGCGGAAGATCCTCGTTCATGGCGACAGCCTTCAGTTCCGCACGCTTCGCAGCGTACTTCTCAACAAGCTTCTGACGCTTCTTGTTCTTCTCGATTGCGCTCTTCTTTGCCATGTCAGCAGATCTCCTGGCGCTAGTTCCGGAACGGGAAGCCACACTCGGCGAGGAGTGCCTTGGCTTCTTCGTTGGTTTCAGCCGTGGTGCAGACAATGATGTCCATACCGCGAACATCTTCCACCTGATCGTAATTGATCTCCGGGAAAACGATGTGTTCTTTGAGGCCCATTGCGTAGTTGCCCATGCCGTCAAAGCTTTTTCCGTTCAGTCCACGGAAGTCTTTCACGCGTGGCAGCGCAATATTGGTGAGGCGATCAAGGAATTCGTACATGCGCTCACGGCGCAGCGTAACTTTCGCACCGACCAGCATGCCTTCGCGCAGCTTGAAGCCGGCGATCGACTTGCGGGCCTTGGTCGCGACAGGCTTCTGGCCCGCGATCAGCTCCAGCTCGGCCAGGGCCGACTTGATCTTCTTGGAGTCGGAGACAGCTTCCCCGACACCCATGTTGATCACGACCTTGTCCAGTTTCGGAACCTTCATCGGGTTCGAATACTTGAACTGCTCCTGAAGCTTCCCGCGGATTTCCTCGCGGTACTTCTTCTTGAGACGGGGTTCGTATGCATCAGACATCGATGGACTCCCCTGAACGTTTGGCAAACCGCGTCTTGCGGCCATGCTCGTCAATTTTGAAACCAACACGTACGGCTTTTCCGTCACGCGGATCGGCATGAGCCACGTTGGACACGTGGATCGGTGCTTCGAACGTCTTCAGGCCGCCCGGGTCCATCTGGTTCGGCTTCTGGTGCTTCTTGACGACGTTGACGCCGCGCACAACAACGCGGTTCTCGTCGACCAGCACTTTCAGCACTTCACCTTTCGTGCCCTTGTCGCGGCCGGCGATCACGACAACCGTGTCGCCCTTCTTGATCTTGGCAGCCATCTTACAGGACCTCCGGGGCCATGTTCGCGATCTTGACCTGGTTCTTGCCGCGCAATTCACGCGGAACCGGGCCAAACACGCGGGTGCCGATCGGCTCACCATTATTGTTGATGAGGACGGCAGCATTGGTGTCGAAACGGATGGTCGTGCCATCCGGGCGATTGATGTCCTTCGCCACGCGAACAACGACAGCCTTGCGGACATCGCCCTTCTTCACGCGGCCGGTCGGAATGGCTTCCTTCACGGACACGACGATCACGTCACCGACAGACGCATACCGGCGTCCCGCACCGCCCAGCACCTTGATGCACTGGACACGGCGCGCGCCGGAATTGTCGGCGACGCGAAGGTTTGATTGCATCTGGATCATGCGTCACCTTCCCCGCCGGTCACAAGTTCCCAGCGTTTCAGTTTGGAGTGCGGAACACACTCCTGGATCGTTACGGTTTGACCCTCGACAGCCACATTGGCTTCATCGTGGGCGTGATACTTCTTGGAGCGGCGAACGATCTTCTTCATCACCGGGTGGGTGAAGGTCCGTTCGACGCGAACCACGGCGGTCTTGTCCTGCTTGGCCGAGACCACGACGCCTTCCATAATACGCTTTGGCATGATCTCTCTCCTACGCCTGGCCTGCTTCGGCTTTCTCGCGGAGGATCGTCTTTACGCGCGCGATGTCGCGGCGGACTTCCTTCACTCGGGCCGTTTTCTCCAGCTGGCCGGTGGCCGTCTGGAAACGCAGGTTGAACTGCTCTTTCTTCAGCTTGACGAGCTCATCCTTGAGCTGGTCCACGCTTTTCGCTCTTACATCCTGGGCTTTCATGATCAGATACCCTCGATCCGCTTGACGACTTTCGTCTTAATCGGAAGCTTCGCAGCGCCGAGGCGCAGGGCCTCGCGGGCAATCTCTTCCGACACGCCGTCGATTTCGAACAGGATGCGGCCAGGGGCGACGCGGGCGACCCAGCGGTCGACAGAGCCCTTACCCTTACCCATCCGGACTTCAATCGGCTTGGCCGACACCGGCAGGTCCGGGAACACCCGGATCCACACCTTGCCCTGACGCTTCATGTGACGCGTCACAGCCCGGCGGGTTGCCTCGATCTGGCGCGCGGTCACCCGCTCCGGCTCGAGAGCCTTCAGGCCGAATTCGCCAAAGGCCAGCGACGTGCCGCCCTTGGAGTTGCCGCGGATCTGGCCCTTGAAGGCCTTGCGGAATTTGGTTCGCTTCGGTTGACGCATGACTTACGCTCCGGCGGCTTGCGCACCGGTGGCCGGTCCGCGCTGGTTTGCATTGGCACGGGCACGGGACTGGCCGGAAGATTCCAGACGCTTGTCCTGAGCCATCGGGTCGTGCTCCATGATCTCGCCTTTGTAGACCCAGACCTTGATCCCGATGATGCCATAGGTGGTTTCGGCTTCTGCAGTACCGTAATCGATGTCGGCGCGCAGCGTGTGCAGCGGCACGGAGCCCTCTGCATACTTCTCGGTACGAGCAATCTCGGCGCCGCCCAGACGGCCGGACACCATGATCTTCACACCCTCGGCGCCCAGACGCATCGCGGACTGGATCGCGCGCTTCATGGTGCGGCGGAACGAGGCGCGGCGCTCAAGCTGGCGGGCAATGTCGTCGGCGATCAGCGTGGCATCGATTTCCGGCTTGCGGATCTCGACCAGGTTCACGCGGACTTCGTCGTCCGTCATCTTCGACAGCACCTTGCGCAGGGCTTCGATGTCGCCGCCCTTCTTGCCGATCACCAGGCCCGGACGGGCGGTATGGATCGTGATCAGGCACTTCTTGTGCGGGCGCTCGATGATGATTTTCGAGATGCCGGCCTGCTTCAGACGGCTGCGGATTTCCTTGCGGATCGCAATGTCTTCATGCAGCAGGCGGCCATAATCGGCCGTGTCGGCATACCAGCGGCTGTCAGACGTCCGGTTGATGCCGAGACGCAGGCCGATCGGATTTACTTTCTGACCCATTATGCGGCCTCCGCTTCAACTGAGGTGTCACGCAGGATGATGGTCATCTGCGCAAAGGGCTTCTGAATGCGTGCAGCGCGGCCACGGGCGCGGGCCCGGATGCGCTTCATCACGAGGTTCTTGCCGACATGCGCTTCCGCAACCACCAGGCTGTCGATGTCGAGACCATGATTGTTCTCGGCATTGGCAATGGCGCTTTGCAGCAGCTTGCGGACATCCTGGGCCGGACGCTTCGGCGAGAACTGCAGCTGGGCCAGTGCGCGCTCGACCGGCATGCCGCGGATCTGCTGAGCCAGCAGGTTCAGTTTCTGCGGGCTGGAACGGTACATGCGCAGCACGGCGCGGGACTCGTTCGATGCCTGCTTCGGAGGATTCTTGGCCTTACCCATGGCTTACTTCCTCTTCGCTTTCTTGTCCGCACCGTGGCCATAGTAGGTCCGGGTCGGCGCGAACTCGCCGAACTTGTGACCGACCATTTCCTCGGAAACGGAAACCGGGATGAACTTGTTGCCATTGTGGACCTGGAAGTTCAGGCCGACAAAGTTAGGCAGGATCGTCGAACGGCGCGACCAGGTCTTGATCACGACGCGCTTTTCAGAGGCGCGCGCTTCTTCTGCTTTCTTGAGCAGATAGCCGTCTACGAACGGGCCTTTCCAGACAGAACGTGGCATGTCTTGCGGCTCCTCTTAGCGTTTCGCGTTGCGGCGACGGATAATCAGGCGATCCGTAGCCTTGTTCTTGCGGGTTTTCGGCCCGCGGGTTTTCTTGCCCCATGGCGTCACCGGGTGACGTCCACCGGACGACTTGCCTTCACCACCACCATGCGGGTGGTCGACCGGGTTCATGACGACACCGCGGACGGACGGGCGCTTGCCGAGATGGCGCTTGCGGCCGGCCTTGGAGAGCACCTGGTTCATGTTGTCCGGGTTCGACACGGCGCCGACGGTTGCCAGGCAGCTGTCCATCACCATGCGAAGCTCGCCGGAGGCCAGCTTGATCTGGGCGTATCCGCCATCGCGGCCAACCAGCTGGGCATAGGTGCCGGCGGAGCGGACCATCTGCGCGCCCTTCTGAGGCTTCAGCTCGATGTTGTGGATGATCGTACCGACCGGAATGCTCTTCAGCGGCAGCGTGTTGCCCGGCTTGATGTCAGCCGTCTTGGACGTGACGACCGTGTCACCCACTTCAAGGCGCTGCGGCGCGATGATGTAGGACAGCTGGCCGTCTTCATACTTGATCAGTGCGATGAAGGCCGTGCGGTTCGGATCGTATTCCAGGCGCTCGACCGTCGCCGGCATGTCCCAGCGGTTCCGCTTGAAGTCGACCTTGCGGTACAGCTTCTTCGCGCCACCACCGATGCGGCGAGCCGTGATGCGGCCCTTGTTGTTGCGTCCACCGGACTTGGTCAGACCCTCGGTCAGCGCCTTGACGGGCTTGCCCTTGTGAAGGTCGGACTTGTCCACCAGCACCAGCTGGCGGCGGCCCGGGGATGTCGGATTGAAAGTCTTCAGTGCCATGTTTCTCGTCCTTCTCCCCTAGAGGCCCGTCGTGATGTCGACGGACTGGCCCTCGGCGAGCGTCACGATGGCTTTCTTCATGTCGTTGCGACGACCTTCATAACCACGGAAACGCTTCGTCTTGCCCTTCTGGAGCAGGGTGTTGACCTTGGTAACCTCGACCTTGAAGAGCGCCTCGACGGCCTCCTTGATCGCTTTCTTGTCGGCGTCGATCGCCACTTCGAAGACAATCTTGTTGTCTTCAGCCACCAGAGTGGATTTCTCGGTGATCAGCGGACGGCGAATGACGTCGTAGTGATGTGCTTTTACGTCGGCCATGATTACTTAGCCTCCTTCGCGCCGTCGAAACGGGCCTTGATGCCTTCGGCCGCTTCCTTCGTGATGACGAGCTTCTTGCGGCGCAGGATGTCGTAGACATTCAGGCCGGCCACCGGCAGCACGTCGATGTTCGGGATATTGCGGGCCGCCTTGGCGAAATTCGCATCCACGGTCGAACCGG
Source organism: Hyphomonas sp. (assembly GCF_017792385.1). Classification (NCBI taxonomy): domain Bacteria; kingdom Pseudomonadati; phylum Pseudomonadota; class Alphaproteobacteria; order Hyphomonadales; family Hyphomonadaceae; genus Hyphomonas; species Hyphomonas sp. Next base: position 293,946 of record NZ_CP051230.1, read on the forward strand.
AGATGATCAGCGCATTCTCGATGCCGAGACCGACGAACTGGCCAGCCAGCTCCTTCGTCTTCGGTGCCGTCAGCACGGCTTCGTCGAGCACGATGATCGCGTCATCCTTGACCTTGGAAGACAGGGCGTGGGCCAGCGCCATCTTGCGGACCTTTTTCGGCAGGTCGTGCGCATGGCTGCGGACTTTCGGGCCGTGGGCCACGGAACCACCGACAAAGATCGGAGCATTCTTCGAGCCGTGACGGGCGCCGCCGGAGCCTTTCTGGCGGATATACTTCTTCGTCGTAACGGAGACTTCGCCGCGGGTCTGGGTCTTGTGCGTGCCAGCCTGGCGCTTGGCCAGCTGCCAGCGGACCGTGCGCTGCAGGATGTCGCCGCGGATCTCGTCGATGCCGAAGATCGCGTCATCGACGGTGATCTTTCCAGCCGACTTGCCGGCGAGGGTTTTGACTGCGAGTTCCATTATTCAGCACCCTCTTCAGTTGCTTCAGCCGCCGGGGCTTCTGCAGCGCCGGGAGCCTTGAACGAGCCAGCGGCCGGGGCCTCGGCCGGAAGGGCCTTCTTCACGGCATCGCGGACTTCGACATAGCTGCCGTCATGGCCGGGCACGGAGCCCTTGACCAGGATCAGGCCGCGATCAACGTCGGTGCGGACCACTTCCAGGTTCTGGGTGGTGACACGCTCGACGCCGTAATGACCGGCCATTTTCTTGTTCTTGAACACGCGGCCCGGGTCCTGGTTCATACCCGTCGAACCGTGCGAACGGTGAGAGATGGACACACCGTGGGATGCGCGCAGACCACCGAAGTTCCAGCGCTTCATCGCACCGGCAAAGCCCTTACCGATCGTGATGCCGGCGATGTCGACTTTCTGACCCGGAACGAAATGGTCAGCCAGGACTTCGGAGCCGACTTCCGGCAGGTCGCCAGAGACGCGGAATTCCTTCAGCTTGCGCTTGGGCGCAACACCGGCTTTCGCGAACTGGCCGCGCATCGCCTTGGAGGTGCGCTTTGCCTTCTTTTCGCCAATGCCGAGGATGACAGCCTTGTAGCCGTCGGTGCGGGTGACGTCGCCGCCCTTCTTGGTCTTGACGGCGCGCTCGTCTTCGGTGCGCACGCCAACAACCTGGCAGCCATCGAGCGACAGGACGGTGACCGGCACGTGGCGGCCATTCTCGTCAAATACGCGTGTCATGCCAACCTTGCGGGCAAGCACGCCGGAACGGGGTGCTGGCAGAGCCATTAGCGGCCTCCCTCAAGCTTGATTTCAATGCCAACGCCGGACGACAGGTCGAGCTTCATCAGCGCGTCCACGGTCTGCGGGGTTGGGTCTACGATATCGAGGATCCGCTTGTGGGTGCGGATTTCAAACTGCTCGCGCGACTTCTTGTCGATATGAGGAGAGCGGTTCACGGTGAAGCGCTCGATACGGGTCGGCAGCGGGATCGGACCTTTGACCTCAGCGCCGGTGCGCTTGGCCGTGCTCACAATCTCTTTCGCCGACATGTCGAGGGCGCGGTGATCAAAGGCCTTCAGCCTGATCCGGATATTCTGTCGTTCCATCGTCTCGGTCCGTCCGCACAAAACACGTTGGCCCCAACAGGGCCGACATTGGCCCCAGGGCGTTACGTGGGATTAATTGTCTGTTTCGAGGGAGCGTTCGCTATCTAAAGCGCTGCCATCCCGGCGAAGTCGGGGGTTTATGGGATAGGCGAGGCGGCGTCAACTGAGTCGTGACGCTTTTATGCAGAAAGAGTCACAGCCCCGGAAGTGCCCTCGCCTAGCGTTCCGGCGGCATGTCGGAGACCGGAGGCAAACCGTACAATTCGCGCAGTTCAGCCTGGGTGGATTTGAGTGTGCCTTCGGGCCAACGCTCATTGCGAATATCATTCTGCATCGCCTCAACGGCAGGACCGACGACCGTTACCGCCAATTCCTCGCCGATCTTTACGGATTCCCGCATGATCGCATTGGTGCTTACCGCGAATTCCTGACCTGAGTCGGTCTCGAGAAAGGCACGCAAATCAGCCAAGGCTTGCGCGGACATGTTTTCGACATAGGCCGCCGCAAGCGGCTCGCGCATCTCCGAGATCAGGCCGTCCACCATATTCGAGGACAGCAATTGCGACAGCACACGTGCCGCATCAGTGGAAACCGTCTTGCCCTCTTTGGAAAACTCATTCTGGAAACTGCCCACCATCAATTCGGACATGCTGGCGAAGGCAGTCTCGAACTGGTCCCGCGTCACAGTCTGGTCAACGACATAGAGGGCATCGTCCATCGGGTCTGCATGACCGGGAAATCCCGCAAGACACACAAGCACGATGGTTGAAAGAAGATGTCTCATGTGCCGGATCCCCCCACTGAACGTTCGCATTTAAGCGACCACACCCTTCTACTTACCCGCGCAAGCCCCAAAATAAAGCCGGAAATGGCGTCAGGTCACACACTTTCTTCGAGTGCGGCGCACACATCCCTTGCGGCCGTGTGCAGCAGGTTCAACGCGTGTCCGGGCAAGACCTTCAGCGTCGCGTTGGGCCGGTCCGCCAGCAAGGCCTCCACATGTTCGGTCGACACCACCGTGTCATCCCCGGCCTTCAGCCAGGTATAGGGCGCCGACACCCCGTCCAGATCGTCCGTCCAGTCCGCCATCACGCTGCGGCCGTCGCGCACCCAGGTCTCTGTCCCCTGCTCCACGGCATGGTAGAGCCCTTCCGACTGCACTTTCAGCAGGACCGGGTCCTCCAGCGTCTCCATGTCCAGCGGCGAGCGCTGGAATTGTGTGGTCAGGAAGGCCTTCGTCCCCCGGCGGCGATAGACCGGCAGGCCCACCGACAGGGCCATCCGCATCACCGAGGGCGCATGCCGGGTGGCCATGGCCGCGAACCGGGTCTGCGGATTCATGTGGGCGGGGTGGGCAACATCATCAAACGGGATCGTCCCGCCCACGACCAGCATACCTGCCAGCCGGTCGCCCAGCGCGCGGGCGATCCGGAATCCGTGCGGCGCGCCACCATGGTGAACACACAGGCTCACCATCTCCAGTCCCAGCTCGTCGACCAGTGCCAGCGCATCCTCCACCACCGTCCGGACATAGTCGCCCCGTCCCCGGCTCGGGCTCGAATGCCCGAACCCCGGACGCGACGGCGCCACGAAATACAGGTCCGACCGGGTCAACCGGCTCAGGAAACCGGGGGTGAAGAACGGCCCCTGCATGTATCCGTGGATGAACAGGACCGGCCGCTGGCCACTGCCGGCCTGATACCAAGCCAGGCGCCGCCCTCCCGGCCGGGCCAGTTCGTACATGCCGCGCACCGGCGTCGCCCAGGTCTCCCCGCTCGTGGCCGGCGCGCCATCGGGCAGCTGGCGCATCAGGAAGGCGATGCTGGCACACAGCTGCACCACGTCCGACATGCGGGCGCAGCCGGTCTTCCTCAATATGCTCTTGGATTGCCCCTTGATCGTCTCCAGCGACCGGGCCCGTTGCTGCGCGATTTCCTTCTGGCTGAGCTGGCCGAGATAGCCTTCCAGCACCTGCGTCTCGCTCTGGGTCAGGCCGAACGCTTCCCGCAGCCGTGCCATCAGTTCCGGCGACCAGTCGACATGGGACAGCGAGACCTGCACCAGATCGGGCGCATCCTTCGGGCGCTGGATCAGCGCCAGGCAGGCCCGCACCTGGTCGGTCTCCACCTTGGCCAGGATGACGCGATCCTGCACATGCACCATGCGGGCTGTCCGGCGGATCTCGGCAAGCGCTTCCACATTCAGCGGCAAGTCGTCGAGCCGGCAGGGAAAGCTCTGACCCGTCAGCTGCGCAGCCGGCGCATTGCCGGTCACCTGCCCGGTCCGCGCCGACACGTCCAGCACGGCATGGAACCGGTCCGCCCCGGCCGACTCCAGGCGCGAGGCTTCCTCGATCAGCAGCCGGATCCGCTCGGCATGTGCTTCCAGAAGGGAGTCCTCACCAAAATGGCGCGGCACATCCTCGGCCAGCTGCCCGGCTGTATGGTCTTCGAAGAAATAGGCCATCGCCGCATCGAGAAACACATCGAAACGGTCGGATTCGGCCGGTACGTCATAGGCGGCGCCCAGCATTTCGAAATAGCGATGGGTGTGGGACATGTGGCTCCGGCTGCGCACAGCTTGGGTGGTGGCAACCATACTAGAGAGCTTGCCGATCACGGCAAGCGTCCCGTTCATCCATTGATAACCCTGCGCATGCCCCCGCGGGGGCATGCACTGCCGAAATGGTCACGTCTATTGAGGGAAAACTCCGCGAAGCTGGGTGGGGGGACCGGACCGGCCTGCCGGTTGCAGGCCAGTTCGCCGCCCGGCTAATGGGGGCGGGTCGCCGACGGCCCGCCCCTCATACGCTCCAGCTGCCCTGCTCCCATCCCAGCAAGGCCCGCGTTTCTGCCGCGTCATGCTCGAACACCCGGCACAGATAGTCCCGGTCGTCCGCGCTCATCCGCTCACCCTCCGGCGCCGCGTTCAGCCGGGCCGTCACATCAAACCGGTGGGCCGGCAGGCCCAGGAACCCGCACACCTTGTCCAGCTCGTCCTGCGGATGCGCGGCCAGTTGCTCGCTGCGCAGGAACAGGAGTTGGTCATCGGAAAACAGCCGCCGCAGCTCCCTAACCTGAGGCGCATAATAGCTGCGCGCCAGATAGGAGCGTTCGCGATCCTGCGCAGGTAACGCCCGACGGGCCCGCACCCGCTCCTGCCGGATCGCTACCGGATAGGGCAGCGTTTCCCGGCCCAACCGGCAATCCATGCGGTAATGGCTCCAGGCCCGCTCCACCGGATCGCGCAGGATCACGACGATCCGGATCTCCGGATTGTACAGCCACACCCGTTCAAGCGCCCCGTTCCACCAGCTGATGATCGGCGTCGCCTCCCCCAGCAGGCAGCCATCACGCCAGGCCTTCCAGTCGAACTGGCGATGATACAACCAGTAATCCAAGGGCCGCAGGCCCGTCGGCGGGCGCTTGTCAAAGAAGTGCGGCTCCTTTTTCCGGGCCATGCAGATGTCGGGATGCTGGCGCAGATAGGCGTCCAGCGACGTGGTGCCGGCCTTTTGCACGCCGGCAATGATGAAGTCGATGCGTCGGGTCATGAGGCCCGTCTAGCAGCGGCCCTTGGCTCGAATTTGCCATGTCCGGCCGGTTTTGTCGCAAGATGTTGCAAGACCGGCCTGCCCCGATTCCGGGCACATCGCCGGATTTATGGACGGAATCGCCCCCAATCGGCCACTTCGTCACAAAGTTGAATCTTTTCAGGTGCATGCAATTGAAAGCTGAGGCTTAACCTCGGGGTAAGCATGGCAGGGATCCGGGCCCGGGGGACGGGGCGGCCCTTGCCGGTCGATACGTAGATTGGGGACACACATCATGGGCCAGGCCAGCACCGTCACGGATTTTCCATCACCCGGCCCGGAAGGCCAGGTCGAACTCACCATTCTCATGCCCTGCCTGAACGAGGCGGAGACGCTCGCCACCTGTATCCGGAAGGCCCACGCCTATCTCGACGGCGCCGGCATCCAGGGGGAGGTGCTGATTGCCGACAATGGCAGCACGGATGGCTCCCGCGCCATCGCGGCCGAGGAGGGCGCCCGCATCGTCCCGGTCACCGAGCGCGGCTATGGCGCGGCCCTGATCGGCGGCATCCGCGCCGCACGTGGCACCTATATCATCATGGGCGATGCCGATGACAGTTATGACTTCTCGCGCCTCGATGCCTTTGTCGAAGAACTGCGCGACGGCGGCCAACTTGTCATGGGCAACCGGTTTCAGGGCGGTATCCGCAAGGGGGCGATGCCCTTCCTGCACCGGATCCTCGGCAATCCGGTCCTGTCCTGGCTCGGCCGGCTGTTCTTCCGCATTCCGGTCGGGGATTTCCATTGCGGCCTGCGCGGCTTCCATCGTGACGCCATCCAGGCCCTGGACCTGTCCAGCCCCGGCATGGAATTCGCCAGCGAAATGGTGGTCAAATCCTGCATCAACGGGCTCGAAATCCGGGAAGTGCCGACCACCCTTTCGCCGGATGGCCGGTCCCGCGCGCCGCATCTGAAGACCTGGCGCGATGGCTGGCGGCATCTCCGATTCCTCCTGCTGCACAGCCCCAAATGGCTGTTTGCCTATCCGGGTCTGGTGGTGCTCGTGCTCGGCCTTCTCGGAACGGCGCTCCTGATGGGCGGACCGGTGGATCTGACGCGCACCATCCGGCTGGACGTGCTGACCCTGGTCGCGTCCTGTTTCGCCATGATACTCGGCACCCAGATGCTGATGTTCTCGCTTCTCACCCGCAGCTATGCGTCCGAGGTCGGCATCCTGCCGCGCACGCGCAAGCTGGAAGGCGTGATGTCCACCTTCACGCTCGAACGCCTGCTCCAGCTGGCCGCCTTGCTGGCGGTCGCGGGCCTGATCGGCGCGGTGGCCAGCTTTGTCAGCTGGGCGTCCGGCGGATTTGCCGACATCACCGAAAGCAGCCGTCTGCGCTGGTTCATGCTGTCCCTGACCGCGCTTACCATCGGGGCACAGATCGCAGCCTCCGCCTTCGTTGCCTCCTTCGTCCGGCTGCGCAGCGCGCCCGCCGCCTGACGCGCAGACCGGCAGGGCCAGGCTGATGACCTCCTCCGCTCCGGATACACTGCCCCGGCCGGTGCCCGGCCCGGCCTGGCTCCAGACGCTCGCGCTCGTTCTGGCCGGCGCGATCATCCTGATGATTCCTGCGCTGATCCATGGTCGGCCGTTTCATTTCGTGGACTTCAACCAGTATTATCTGATCGGCGAAGCCATCCTGGAGAAACTCCTCGGCGGTCCCGCCGCCCCGGATGGTCCTCCTGCCGTCCCGGCGGATGCCCCGGCCCCGGGCCAATCCCCCGCACCGGGCAATGCCGGCGGCGACGGCTATTTCTCGCTCATCGGCGCCGGCCGTTCCCCCCTCTATTCCGTCTTCGGCTATGTGCTGGCATCGGGCCTCTCCATGTGGCTGATCTGCCTGGTTCAGGCCCTGCTTGCATCCTGGCTCATCGTGCGGGCGCTGGATCTTCTCGGCGGATTGCGCCGCCCCGGACCGGTCCTCGCCAGTCTCGCCGGGCTCGCCGCCCTCTCCCCGCTGGGCTTTCACGTCAATCTTCTGATGCCGGATGTGTTTGCCGGCTACATGGTCATCGCCATCCTCCTCCTGGCCTTCGCGCCGCGCCTGTCCCTGCCGGAAACCCTCTTTCTGGCCGCCCTCGTCAGCGCCTCGGCCTTCCTGCACAAATCCATGCTGGTGCTCGCCCTCGCCGCGCTCGCCCTGATGGTGCTCGCCCGGTTCTGGCAATGGAGCCGGCCATACTTCGCCCGCCTGGCCCCGTTCTGGCTGCTCGGTGCCCTGGCCCTGTCGATGGCGGCACAGGCCGTCTACGGATTCGCTGCAGAAAAGCTGACCGGAGATCCGCTGCGCTCCCCGCCCTATCTGATGGCGCGGATCTATGATGACGGCCCCGGTCAGCGCCATCTGGAACAGGCCTGCCGCGCCGATCCGGACGCCTATGCGCTGTGCGCCTTTACCGGCTTCGAATACGCCACGCACAATGACCTGATCTGGGGCAGCAACCTGTCCGCCAACACGCCCAGCTTCATCTCCAGTCCGCCGGACCTGAGGCAGGCCATGCTTGATGAACAGGGCCACTTCGTCCTGAAATCCGTGACGGCCTACCCGCTCACACAACTCCTCGCGACAACCGGCAACACGATCCGGCAATTCTTTCTCGTCTCGATCGACGAGATCAATTACGGCGCGGTCTTGATCCTCCAGCAATACACGGCAGATGATCCGCAGGCGCTCGCCCATACGCCGGGCTTTGCGCACTGCCTGGCCGAACCCGACAGCTGCACCGAGGAAAATGCCTACAACCGGGCCTGGAACAGCCTGGTCACGGCCGCCGCCCTGGCCAGCCTGATCCTTCTACTCTGCCTGCTCGGCGTCTGGACGCTGTTCCGGATCACGCCGTCCGGCGCCAGCATGGCCAGCCAGGACCGGTATCTCTGCCTGGCCTGGACGCTGCTGCTCATCCTGCTGGCCAATGCCTTCATCTGTGGTGCGACGTCTGGCGTGCATGCACGGTATCAGGCCCGACTGGTCTGGCTGGTGCCGCTATGCCTGATCGTGCTGCAGGATCCGGTCCGGGTCCTCGCCGACCGGCTGCAGGCCCGCTACCGGCGATTCGCCTGATCATCTACAAGCCAACATCCCGGCCATGAAAAAAGGCCGCCCCCAAGGGGCGGCCTTCTGTCTGTGTCAGTCCTGCGCGTACGCGCGGACCGGGTCTTACTTCTTGATCGCGGAGACCACACCGGCGCCGACGGTCCGGCCGCCTTCGCGGATGGCGAAGCGCAGGCCCTGGTCCATGGCGATCGGCTGGATCAGCTCGACGTCCATTTTGACGTTGTCGCCCGGCAGGACCATTTCCTTGTCGGCCGGCAGGGTCACAACACCCGTCACGTCCGTGGTGCGGAAGTAGAATTGCGGACGATAGTTGGTGAAGAACGGCGTGTGGCGGCCGCCTTCTTCCTTCGTCAGGATGTAGGCTTCAGCCTCGAACGTGGTGTGCGGCGTGATGGAGCCCGGCTTGCACAGGACCTGACCACGCTCGACGCCTTCACGGTCGATGCCGCGCAGCAGCGCACCGATATTGTCGCCAGCCTGGCCCTGGTCGAGCAGCTTGCGGAACATCTCGACGCCCGTACAGGTCGTCTTCTGCGTGTCGCGGATACCCACGATCTCGATCTCGTCGCCGACATGGATGATGCCCTGCTCGACACGACCGGTCACAACCGTACCGCGGCCGGAGATCGAGAACACGTCCTCGACCGGCATCAGGAACGGCTTGTCCAGCGGACGCTCCGGCGTCGGGATGTACTCATCCACAGCCGCCATCAGCTCAAGCACCTTCTCCTTGCCGATATTGTCGTCGCGGCCCTCAACGGCAGCCAGCGCAGACCCGGCAATGATCGGAATGTCGTCGCCCGGGAAGTCGTAGGAAGACAGAAGTTCGCGAACTTCCATTTCAACCAGCTCCAGAAGCTCTTCATCGTCAACCTGGTCAACCTTGTTCAGGAACACGACCAGCGCCGGAACGCCAACCTGACGGGCCAGCAGGATGTGCTCGCGCGTCTGCGGCATCGGGCCGTCAGCCGCGTTCACAACCAGGATTGCGCCGTCCATCTGGGCAGCACCCGTGATCATGTTCTTCACATAGTCAGCGTGTCCCGGGCAGTCCACGTGCGCATAGTGACGGTTCTCCGTCTCGTATTCCACGTGCGCCGTGTTGATCGTGATCCCGCGGGCCTTCTCTTCCGGCGCCGAGTCGATGTCCTCATAGGACCGCTTCTCGCCACCGCCCTGCTCGGCCAGCGTCATCGTGATCGCTGCGGTCAGCGTCGTCTTGCCGTGGTCAACGTGGCCAATCGTGCCGATGTTGACGTGCGGCTTGTTGCGTTCAAACTTTGCCTTGGCCATCGGGCCTCTCCTTTACTCTGAATTCCGGGCCGGAAACCGGCCACAATTGATTACGAACCAGCGACGTCCGAAATGATCTTCTGCGCTTCGGCACGCGGCACTTCATCATAGTGATCGAAGAGCATCGTGAACTGGGCGCGGCCCTGCGACATGCCCCGAAGGTCGGAGACATAGCCGAACATGTTGACCAGCGGGACGAAAGCCTTGATCGCCACGGCATTGCCGCGCGGCTCGGAGCCCTGGATCTGACCCCGACGGGAGTTCAGGTCGCCGATCACGTCGCCCATATAGTCTTCCGGCGTCACGACTTCCACGGCCATGACCGGTTCCATCAGGCGCGGATCTCCCTGGCCCTTCAGTTCGCGGAACGCAGCGCGCGACGCGATTTCGAAGGCGAGGACGGAGGAGTCCACATCGTGGAATGCACCGTCGACCAGCGTGGCCTTGAAGTCCGTAACCGGATAGCCGGCCAGCAGACCGTTTTCCTTGGCGCTTTCCAGGCCTTTTTCGACACCCGGAATGTATTCCTTCGGAACGGCACCGCCGACGATCTTGCTTTCGAACACGAAGCCCGAACCGGATTCCAGGGGTTCGAATTCCAGCTTGACGCGGGCGAACTGGCCCGTACCGCCGGACTGTTTCTTGTGCGTGTAGTCGATCTCGGCAGCGCGGCCGATCTTCTCGCGATACGCAACCTGCGGCTGGCCGATATTGGCCTCAACCTTGAATTCGCGCTTCAGGCGATCGATCAGGATGTCGAGGTGAAGCTCGCCCATGCCCTTCATGATCGTCTGGCCGGATTCGTGATTGGTCTCGACCTGGAAGGACGGGTCTTCCGCAGCAAGGCGCTGCAGGCCAACCGACATCTTCTCCTGGTCAGCCTTGGATTTCGGCTCGACGGCAATCTCGATCACCGGATCGGGGAAGGTCATCGTTTCCAGAACGACCGGCTTGTTCGGATCACAGACCGTGTCACCCGTGGTCGTTTCCTTCAGGCCGGCAATGGCCACGATGTCGCCTGCGAAGGCTTCCGTGATCTCGTCCTGCTTGTTGGAGTGCATCATCACCATGCGGCCGACGCGCTCTTTCTTGCCCTTGGTCGAGTTCATGAAGCTGTCGCCCTTCGACAGCGTACCGGAATAGATACGCGTGAAGGTCAGCGTGCCCATATAGGGGTCGTTCATGATCTTGAAGGCGAGGCCCGAGAAGGGCTGGCTGTCATCAGCCTTGCGCTCGATGTTGCGGACTTCGTCTTCGTCGCCCGGGGCAAAGCCCATGTAAGGCGGCACGTCGAGCGGGCCCGGCAGGAAGTCGATCACGGCGTTCAGCATCGGCTGGACACCCTTGTTCTTGAACGCGGAACCACACAGGACCGGCACGAAGGACAGGCTCAGCGTGCCCTTGCGGATCAGCGTGCGAAGGGTGGCTTCGTCCGGCTCGTTGCCTTCCAGATAGGCTTCCATCGCGGCGTCGTCCATTTCGACGGCGATTTCGATGAGCTCGGCGCGCATCTCTTCGGCCTTGTCCTTCAGTTCAGGACGGATGTCGCGGATTTCCCAGCTGGCGCCCAGGTCTTCACCGGCCCAGACCCATTCCTTCATGGTGATCAGGTCGACATGGCCTTCCAGCTCGTTCTCGGCACCGATCGGCATCTGGATCGGGGCCGGGATCGCACCGGTGCGGTCCTTGATCATCGCGACGCAGTTGAAGAAGTCGGCGCCGATCTTGTCCATCTTGTTGACGAACACGATGCGCGGAACCTTGTAGCGGTCAGCCTGGCGCCAGACCGTTTCCGTCTGCGGCTCGACACCGGCGTTCGCGTCCAGCACGCAGACCGCGCCGTCCAGAACAGCCAGGGAGCGCTCGACTTCGATGGTGAAGTCCACGTGTCCGGGCGTATCAATGATGTTGAAGCGGAACTTGGCCTCGTCCGGCGTGTCGCCATAGATGCCGGTCGGCGTCTTGCCGTCTTCGGTGCGGAACCAGAACGTCGTGGTCGCAGCGGACGTGATCGTGATGCCACGCTCCTGCTCCTGCTCCATCCAGTCCATCGTGGCGGCGCCGTCGTGGACTTCACCGATCTTGTGGGACTTGCCGGTATAGTAGAGGATGCGTTCGGTCGTGGTCGTTTTACCGGCATCGATGTGGGCCATGATGCCGAAGTTACGATAGCGATCCAGCGTGTATTCGCGGGCCATGAGATAAACCTTCGTGTCTGGTTTCCGGGAGGAAGTTCGGAGCGATTGACGGGCGCGTTACCTGCAATCGCTCCGGGTTTCCAGTGCTGATTACCAGCGGTAGTGAGAAAACGCCTTGTTGGCGTCGGCCATGCGGTGGGTGTCTTCCCGCTTCTTCACGGCGTTGCCGCGGCCTTGCGAGGCATCCATCAGTTCGCCAGCGAGGCGCTCACGCATGGTGTTCTCGTTGCGGCCGGCGGCTGCAGCGGCCAGCCAGCGGATGGCCAGGGCCTGACGGCGCTCGGTGCGGACTTCGACCGGAACCTGATAGGTCGCACCACCGACACGGCGGGAGCGGACTTCAACCGCCGGAGCGACGGCTTCGAGGGCTTCATGGAACACTTCGACCGGGTTCTTCTTGGCGCGGCCTTCGACCAGGTCGAACGCGCCATAGACGATCCGCTCGGCAACGGACTTTTTACCGTCGCGCATGATCTGGTTCATGAATTTGGAGACAACCACGTCCTTGAATTTCGGATCCGGCAGGACCTGGCGCTTCTCAGCAGAGTGACGACGAGACATGCTTCGGCTTCCTTATTTCGGCTTCTTCGCACCGTAGTGCGAACGGCGTTGCTTACGGTCTTTGACGGGCTGGGTATCGAGGGCACCACGCACGATGTGGTAGCGCACACCCGGAAGGTCTTTCACACGGCCGCCGCGGATCAGGACCACGGAGTGCTCCTGCAGGTTGTGGCCTTCACCCGGGATGTAGCACAGCGATTCGAAGCCGGACGTCAGGCGCACCTTGGCCACTTTACGAAGCGCCGAGTTCGGCTTCTTCGGCGTCGTCGTGTACACGCGCGTGCAAACGCCGCGACGCTGTGGGCAGGCCTTCAGGGCCGGGGTCTTTGTCCGCGTCGGCTTTGGCTGGCGCGGCTTGCGAATGAGCTGTTGAATCGTTGGCATTCGGGCCTTCTGTCTCTTCTGGTCTCAAATGGCCCGATGGGCCGGTAACGGATTGTGCCCCGAATGCCGCGATTGGCCTCCGGGACGGACGAAAACTTGGGGGCCAGATTGGCCGGAACCGCCTGTTCCGGTACGGCTGACAGCCTTTTCAGGCTCCCCGCCTCTCTGACGATTGGTGGCGTGTAAGCCCCTCAGGCGCTGGCGTCAAGGGCATGGTGCTGTCGGGCTACAGCTGTTTCGGCTCCGTGACGGTCGCCTCAGAAGGGCAAACCGATCCGGCGTACGCAGGCCGCCTCCGCCGCAGACCCCTCCCCCGCCCGCAGCCGGGCGGCCAGCGCGGCCAGATCCGGGTCGTCCGGCGCCCCCTCGGCAGAGGCAAAATCGCCGGTCCGCAACAGCGTCCGGCAGTCCGCCCGCGCCCAGCTGTCCAGTGACAGGAAGGCGACCAGGCCGATCGCCAGCGCCGCGCAGGCTGCGCCGATCATGTCCGCTCGGTCGAACTGGCTGTCTCGCATGCGATGCTCCGGTCAGGCAGGCTCTCCCCAGATGCAGGAAAGCCTGCCGAAACTGGCAGGCTTTCCCAATTCGTACAAGCGGAAGACCGGGCCTATTCGGCCGGGGTTTCCGGTTCCGGTGCCGGCAGGGCGGCCGTGGTTTCCAGCGCTTCCTGGTCCTTCGCGGCGGCAGCGGCCCGCTTGGCGCGCAGCTTCTGGTCGCGATCGGCGGCGACGCGGCGGTACTGGCGGATGCCACCGCCCGTACCGGCCGGGATCAGGCTGCCCACGATGATGTTCTCCTTGAGACCTTCCAGCGTGTCGACCTTGCCCTGGATCGCCGCCTCGGTGAGGACGCGGGTCGTTTCCTGGAACGAGGCAGCCGACAGGAAGCTGCGGGTCTGCAGGGACGCCTTCGTGATGCCCAGCAGGAGCGGAATGGCCTTGGCCTCTTCCTGGTCCTTCTTGCGGGACTTGCGCACCGCTTCATTGGCCTGCTCGAACTCGATCACATCGACATGCTCGCCGGTGATCAGGCCCGTGGAGCCCGGATCGGTGATCTCGACCTTCTGCAGCATCTGGCGCACGATGACCTCGATGTGCTTGTCGTTGATCGGCACGCCCTGCAGGCGATAGACCTTCTGCACTTCGTCGATCAGGTAATTGGCCAGCGCCTCGACGCCCAGCGTCAGCAGGATGTCCTGCGGGGCCGGGTTGCCGTCCATCAGGTATTCACCACGCTTGATGAAGTCCCCGTCCTGCACGGCAAGGTGCTTGCCTTTCGGCACCAGGTAATCGATCTGCTCCTTGTCTTCCTCCAGCGGAACGATGGAGACGCGGCGCTTGTTCTTGTAGTCGCGGCCATAGACGACCTTGCCGTCGACTTCCGCGATGATGGCGTGGTCCTTCGGACGACGCGCCTCGAACAGTTCGGCCACACGCGGCAGACCGCCGGTGATGTCCTTGGTCTTGGCACCGCCGGTCGTGACACGGGCAATCGTGTCACCGGCTTCGATCTTGTCGCCATCGGCCACCGACAGGATGGCCCCGACAGACAGGAGATAGACCGCATCCGATCCGTTCGGCAGCTTCACCGGCTCGCCATCCTTGCCGACGATCTGAACCGACGGCTTGATGTCTGCCGACTTGGACGCCGAGCGCCAGTCGATGATGACGCGCGAGGAGATGCCCGTCGCCTCATCGGTCTCCTCACGGACGGACACGCCGTCAATGACGTCAACCAGCTTGATCTGGCCAGCCACTTCGGAAACGATCGGCTGGGCAAACGGATCCCAGTCCGCCAGCAGCGTGCCGGCCGGAACCTTGTCACCATCCTTGGCCATCAGGCGCGTACCATAGGCCGGACGGAAGGACTGGCGCGTACGGCCGTCCGAATCCAGCACTTCCACCTGCATGCGGCGTCCGACGACAACCAGCGTCTTGTCCTTGCGGGTGACGGTCTCGGCATCCTTGAACCGGATCGTGCCTTCGAAGCTCGCCTCGACGGACGACTGGTCGGCCACCTGGGCCGCACCACCGATGTGGAAGGTCCGCATGGTCAGCTGCGTGCCCGGCTCACCGATCGACTGGGCCGCGATGACGCCAACCGCTTCGCCGCGGTTGACGACCGTGCCGCGGGCCAGGTCACGGCCATAGCACTGAACACAGATGCCGTTCTTGGCTTCACAGGTCAGCGGGGAGCGCGCCTTGACGACGTCGACGCCAGCCTTCTCGATCGTGTCGGCCAGTTCCTCGTCGATATAGGTGTTGGCCGGAACGATCAGTTCGCCCTCGACATTCTTCACATCCGTCGCCGTGACACGGCCCAGGATGCGCTCGGCCAGGGAGACGACCACATCGGCGCCTTCCAGCACGGCGGAAATGTCGATGCCCTTCTCGGTGCCGCAATCATCCTCATTGATGATGCAGTCCTGGGCCACGTCGACAAGGCGGCGGGTCAGGTAACCGGAGTTGGCCGTTTTCAGAGCCGTATCCGCAAGACCCTTGCGGGCGCCGTGCGTCGAGTTGAAGTATTCGAGAACGGTCAGGCCTTCCTTGAAGTTCGAGATGATCGGCGTCTCGATGATCTCGCCGGACGGCTTGGCCATCAGGCCGCGCATGCCGGCCAGCTGCTTCATCTGGTTCTTCGACCCCCGCGCACCGGAATCGGCCATCATGTAGATCGAGTTGACCTGGGCCTTCCGGTCACCCTTGGCCGCCTGTGCCTCGGCGGCGGCGTCCATCATGGCGTCGGCCACCTTGTCGGTACAGGTCGACCAGGCATCGACCACCTTGTTGTACTTCTCGCCGCGCGTGATCAGACCATCAGCATACTGACGCTCGTACTCGGAGACCTGCTCCTTGGTGGCGTCGACCAGCTTCTGCTTGGCCGCCGGGATGACCATGTCGTCCTTGCCGAACGAGATGCCCGCCTTGGCAGCTTCGCGGAAGCCCAGTTCCATCATCTTGTCACAGAAGATCACCGTCGCCTTCTGGCCGCACAGACGATAGACCTCGTCGATGATCTTGGAGATCGTCTTCTTGGTCATGGTCGTGTTGACCAGGTCCGGCTGGATGCCCTTCATGCGCGGCAGGATGTTGGCGATCATGAAGCGGCCCGGCGTGGTTTCGATCACGCGGCGCCACGGATTGCCCTCATCATCGACGCCCTCATACATCGCCTTCACCTTGGAGTGCAGGCTGACGAGGCCATTGTCGATGGCCTGCTCGATCTCGGCCACGTCGGAGAACATCATGCCCTCGCCCGGCTCGCCGTCGCGGTCCAGCGACAGGTAGTACAGGCCCAGAACGATGTCCTGCGACGGCACGATGATCGGCTTGCCGTTGGCTGGCGACAGGATGTTGTTGGTGGACATCATCAGGACGCGCGCTTCCAGCTGGGCCTCAAGGCTCAGCGGCACGTGCACGGCCATCTGGTCACCGTCAAAGTCGGCGTTGAACGCGGCGCAGACCAGCGGGTGCAGCTGGATGGCCTTGCCCTCGATCAGTTTCGGTTCGAAGGCCTGGATGCCCAGGCGGTGCAGCGTCGGCGCGCGGTTCAGCAGAACCGGGTGCTCGCGGATCACCTCGTCCAGGATATCCCAGACTTCCGGCTTTTCCTTCTCGACCAGCTTCTTCGCCGCCTTGACCGTACCGGCCAGGCCCTTCGCGTCGAGGCGCGCATAGATGAACGGCTTGAACAGTTCCAGCGCCATCTTCTTCGGCAGGCCGCATTCGTGCAGCTTCAGGCTCGGGCCAACCACGATGACCGAACGGCCGGAATAATCGACGCGCTTGCCCAGAAGGTTCTGGCGGAAGCGGCCCTGCTTGCCCTTCAGCATGTCGGACAGCGATTTCAGCGGGCGCTTGTTGGTGCCCGTGATGGTGCGGCCGCGACGGCCATTGTCGAACAGGGCGTCGACGGATTCCTGCAGCATCCGCTTCTCGTTGCGGATGATGATGTCCGGCGCGCGCAGTTCCATGAGGCGCTTCAGGCGGTTGTTCCGGTTGATCACCCGGCGATAGAGATCGTTCAGGTCGGAGGTCGCAAAGCGGCCACCGTCCAGCGGCACCAGCGGGCGCAGATCCGGCGGGATGACCGGGATGACCTGCATGATCATCCATTCCGGCTTGGCGCGCGACGTCAGGAAGGCGTCGACCACTTTCAGTCGCTTGGACAGTTTCTTCGTCTTCAGTTCGGACGTCGACTCGGCGAGTTCCTCGCGCAGCGTCTCGGCCAGAACCGGCAGGTCCAGGCCCTGCAGCAGTTCACGGATGGCCTCGGCACCGATCATGGCGGTGAACGCGTCCTCGCCAAGCTCGTCCTGCTTGTCCATGTATTCTTCTTCGGTGAGCAGCTGCAGCGGCTCAAGCTCGGTCAGGCCCGGCTCGACGACGATATAGCTCTCGAAGTACAGGACGCGCTCGACATCCTTCAGCGCCATGTCCAGCAGCGCGGAAATCCGGGACGGCAGCGATTTCAGGAACCAGATGTGCGCGACCGGGGCAGCCAGGTCGATGTGGCCCATGCGCTCGCGGCGCACGCGCGCCAGGGTCACTTCAACGCCGCACTTCTCGCAGGTGATGCCGCGATACTTGATGCGCTTGTACTTGCCGCACAGGCACTCATAGTCCTTCGTCGGGCCGAAGATACGGGCACAGAACAGGCCGTCCCGTTCCGGCTTGAAGGTCCGGTAGTTGATGGTTTCGGGCTTCTTGATCTCGCCCGAGGACCAGGACCGGATCTTTTCCGGGCTGGCAATCGAGATCCGGATCGCCTCAAAGGTCGGCGACGGAGTGTTCGGGTTGAAAATGCTGGCGACGTCCTGGCGCATGGGTGTCTGCTCCTTGGGTGGGCTTGGTTTACGGGGCTGGCGGGCCCCTGCCCTATGAAATCTCTGTTCCGTCCGGCCTGCCCCGCCATGACGGGCGGGGCAATCCGGTTAGGTATCGGCTCTATTCGGCGGCGACGGGGGCTTCCTCGTCGTCATCACTGTCAGAGCCTTCTTCAATCAATTCGACGTTCAGGCCGAGCGACCGCATTTCCTTCACGAGCACGTTGAAGCTCTCCGGAATACCGGCTTCGAACGTGTCGTCGCCGCGCACGATGGCCTCGTAGACCTTCGCACGGCCGGCCGTGTCGTCGGACTTCACGGTCAGCATTTCCTGCAGCGTGTAGGCGGCGCCATAGGCTTCCAGGGCCCAGACCTCCATCTCCCCGAAACGCTGGCCGCCGAACTGGGCCTTGCCGCCCAGAGGCTGCTGCGTGACGAGCGAGTACGGACCGGTCGAGCGGGCGTGGATCTTCTCGTCGACCAGGTGGTGCAGCTTGAGAAGATACTTGTAGCCCACGGTGACCGGGCGCGAGAATTTCACACCGGTCCGGCCGTCGAACAGCTTCACCTGGCCAGAGGAGTCGAGCCCTGCCCGCTCCAGCATGGCATTGATGTCGCTCTCGCGGGCACCGTCGAATACCGGCGTCGCAATCGGCACGCCATTGCGCAGGTTTCCGGCCAGTTCGATGATGTCCCCGTCCTCGGACGGCAGTTCCTGTTCCTCGCCATAGGCGGTTTTCAGGGCCTTGCGCAGGCCGTCGACATCATTCTTCTGATGGAACTCGTCGAGGGCATTGTCGATGATCCGGCCGAGACCGCGGCAGGCCCAGCCCGTATGCGTCTCGAGGATCTGACCGACGTTCATCCGTGACGGAACGCCCAGCGGGTTCAGCACGATGTCGACCGGCGTACCATCTTCCAGGAACGGCATGTCTTCCTGCGGGTTGATCTTCGAGATCACCCCCTTGTTGCCGTGACGGCCGGCCATCTTGTCGCCCGGCTGCAGCTTGCGCTTCACGGCCAGGAAGACCTTGACGACCTTCATCACGCCCGGCGGCAGGTCGTCGCCACGCTGGACCTTCTCGACCTTGTCGTTGAACCGGGCTTCCAGTTCGCGGATCGAGGTGTCGAACTGGTCGCGCAGGGCGTCGAGTTCGGCCTGTGCCTTCTCGGACTTCAGCGCGATGTCCCACATCTGGCTCTCGCTCAGCTCGTCGAGGGCTCCGGCGGTGATCTTGCCCGGCGTGAAGCCTTTCGGCCCGGCAGCGGCTTCCTTGCCCGTCAGCAGGTCGCGCAGACGGTTGTAAGTGTTCCGCTCAAGGATGGCCTGTTCGTCTTCCTTGTCCTCCTGCAGCTTCTCGATCTGCTCACGCTCGATCTGCAGGGCACGCTGGTCCTTGTCGATGCCGTGGCGGTTGAAGATGCGGACATCCACAACCGTACCGGCGTCGCCCGGCGGGACACGCAGGGAGGTGTCACGCACATCGGAGGCCTTCTCGCCGAAGATGGCGCGGAGGAGTTTCTCTTCCGGCGTCATCGGGCTTTCGCCCTTCGGCGTCACCTTGCCGACCAGGATGTCCCCGGCCTTCACTTCGGCGCCCACGGCCACGATGCCGGCTTCGTCGAGGTTGCGCAGCGCTTCCTCGCCGACATTCGGGATGTCGCGGGTGATTTCTTCCGGGCCCAGCTTGGTGTCGCGGGCCGCAACCTCGAATTCCTCGATATGGATTGAGGTGAAGACGTCATCCTTCACGATCCGTTCGGAGATCAGGATGGAGTCCTCGAAATTGTAGCCATTCCACGGCATGAACGCGACCAGCACGTTGCGGCCGAGGGCCAGGTCACCAAGGTCCGTGGACGGACCGTCGGCAATGATGTCATTCTTGGACACGACATCGCCCACGCGCACGATCGGGCGCTGGTTGATGCAGGAATTCTGGTTCGACCGGCGGAACTTGGCGAGGCGGTAGATGTCGACGCCCGACTTCGACCCTTCGAGGTCTTCCGTCGCGCGGACAACAATGCGCAGCGCGTCCACCTGCTCCACCACGCCCGACCGGCGGGCCGTGATGGCCGCGCGGCTGTCACGTGCCACGACGGCTTCCATTCCGGTGCCGACGAACGGCGCCTCGGACTGGACCAGCGGCACGGCCTGGCGTTGCATGTTCGATCCCATCAGGGCGCGGTTGGCGTCGTCATTTTCCAGATACGGAATGAGCGAGGCGGCCACCGAGACAACCTGCTTAGGCGAGACGTCCATGTACTGGATGTCCTCGCGGGCCACCATGGTCGCTTCCCCGGCGACGCGGGCGTTGACAAACTCGTTCGCCAGCATGCCCTTCTCGTCCACCGTGGCATTGGCCTGGGCGATCGAATAGATGCTTTCTTCCATGGCCGACAGATAGACCACTTCATCGGTCTGCTTGCCGTTCACAACCTTCCGGTACGGGCTTTCGATGAAGCCGTACTTGTTGACGCGGGCATGCGTGGCCAGAGAGTTGATCAGGCCGATGTTCGGGCCTTCCGGCGTCTCGATCGGACAGATGCGGCCATAATGCGTCGGGTGCACGTCGCGGACTTCGAAGCCGGCGCGTTCCCGCGTCAGGCCGCCCGGCCCAAGCGCGGAGAGACGACGCTTGTGCGTGATCTCGGACAGCGGGTTGGTCTGGTCCATGAACTGGGACAGCTGCGAGGAGCCGAAGAATTCGCGGACAGAGGCCACGACCGGCTTCGCATTGATCAGGTCATGCGGCATCACCGTGTCGATATCGACCGAGCCCATACGCTCCTTGATCGCACGCTCCATGCGCACCAGGCCGATGCGGTAATTATTCTCCATCAGCTCGCCGACAGAACGGACGCGGCGGTTGCCGAGATTGTCGATGTCATCGACTTCGCCCTTGCCGTCCTTCAGGTCGAGGATGACCTTCATGACGCCAATGATGTCTTCATGACGCAGCACGCGCATGTCGTCGGCTGCGGCTTCATAGCCCGGCACACCGACATTCAGGCGCATGTTCATCTTCACGCGGCCCACGGCCGACAGGTCGTAACGCTCCGGGTCGAAGAAGAGCTGGCCGAACAGGGCGTCGGCGGCCTCCTGGGTCGGCGGCTCGCCCGGGCGCATGACGCGATAGATGTCGGACAGCGCTTCGAAACGGGTCTCGTTCTTGTCTGCCTTCAGCGTGTTGCGCAGCCACGGGCCACGGCCCGACGCGTCGATGTCGAGGACTTCGATCGTGTCGATGCCATAGTCGCGCATCTCGGCGATCATTTCCTCTTCCAGCATGTCGCCGGCTTCGCCGAAGATCTCGCCGGTTTCCAGATTGACCACGTCGCGGGCCAGGAACTTGCCGATCAGCGCGTCCGACGGGACCAGGATCTCGTCGGTATTGGCTTCGGCGATCCGTTTCGCCTTCAGCGCGGTGATCTTCTTGCCGGCTTCGGCAACGGTCTTGCCGCTCTTGGCGTCGACCAGGTCATATTCCGGCTTCACGCCCTTCCAGGCGTCGGCGCGGAAGCCGGTGATCCAGCCCTTCTTGTCCAGGCGGTAGATGGAATTGGTGTAGAACAGGTCGAGGATCTGCTCGGTATCATAGCCCAGCGCATACAGCATCGTCGTCGCCGGCAGCTTGCGCTTGCGGTCGATGCGGATGTTCAGCACGTCCTTGGCATCGAACTCGAAGTCCAGCCAGGATCCGCGATACGGGATGATGCGGGCGGCGAACAGCAGCTTGCCGGAGGCGTGGGTCTTGCCCTTGTCGTGATCGAAGAACACACCCGGCGAACGGTGCATCTGCGACACGATCACCCGCTCGGTGCCGTTCACGACGAACGTGCCCTTGTCGGTCATCAGCGGAATGTCGCCGAGATAGCATTCCTGCTCCTTCACTTCCTTGACGGAGCGGGCGCCGGTGTCCTCGTCGACATCGAACACGACGAGCTGGAGGCGAACCTTCAGCGGCGCCTGATAGGTCAGGTCGCGCTGGACGCACTCTTCCACGTCGAATTTCGGGGTCTCGAATTCGTAGGAGACATATTCCAGCGTCGCACGCTCGGAAAAGTCGGTGATCGGGAACACGGACTTGAACACGCCGCCCAGGCCATCATCCGTCCGCTTGTCGGCGGGCGTGTGCATCTGGAGGAAATGTTCGTAGCTTTCGCGTTGAACCTCGATCAGGTTTGGCATTTCGATGGCTTCGGGAATGCGCCCGAAGGATTTGCGGATACGTTTCTTTTCCGTGAAGGAGAGTGCCATCCCAGGATCCCATTTTTTGCGTCGACAGCCACCGGGCTGACAACTTTATCGCCAGAACGCGAGTTCGCGGCGGCCCCGGAATGAGACCGCCGCGCAAGACTTTGAAAGAGCAGCGCCTCGCGCGAACGCCGCCCGGTTTTGAAGTCGCCGGAGCTTACTTGAGCTCGATGGTTGCGCCGGCTTCTTCGAACTTCTTCTTCAGCTCTTCGGCTTCTTCCTTGGTCGCGCCTTCTTTCAGCGGCTTCGGAGCGCCTTCGACGAGCTCTTTTGCTTCTTTCAGGCCGAGGGACGGCTGAACTTCGCGGACGAGCTTGATCACGTTGATCTTCTTGTCGCCAGCGCCGGTCAGGATAACGTCGAACTCGTCTTTCTCAGCGGCAGCAGCGCCGCCAGCGTCACCACCTGCGACGGCTGCAACAGCAACCGGAGCAGCAGCGGAAACGCCCCACTTGTCTTCGAGCAGTTTTGCCAGCTCAGCCGCTTCGAGAACGGTGAGGGCGGAGAGGTCTTCGACAATCTTTTCGAGATCTGCCATTTTTCAAATTCCTGTAGGTTCGGTGTTTGTAGTCTTTAAAGTGCGAAAACGGGTGACTTATGCGGCATCCTTGGAGCCGTAGGCCGCCACCACGCGAGCGAGCTGGCCAGCCGGAGCCTGAACGACGCCAGCAACCTTGGTTGCCGGTGCCTGCAGGAGGCCGATAAGCTTGCCACGAAGCTGGTCGAGAGAGGGCAGTTTCGCGAGGCTTTCGACGCCCTTGGCATCGAGAACCTGATCGCCCATCACCGCACCGATGATCACGAGCTTGTCATTTTCCTTGGCAAACTCGTCGGTGGCTTTCGCCGCCGACACCGGGTCGGGAGAGTAGGCAATTGCCACAGGACCCGAGAAGAGCGCCTGGGCCGCATCACCGCCTTGACCGTCAAGGGCGATTTTCGCCAGACGGTTCTTGACCACCTTAAGCTGTGCGCCATCCTTACGGAGCATGCCGCGCAGCTTGGTCATTTCCGCAACGGTAAGACCGGTATAGTGCGTCACGACGACGGCACCGGACTCGCCGAAAACCCCTTTGAGGGTTTCGAGAGCCACTGTTTTTCCAGCTTTATCCATAGCGGGTCTCCAGTTTGAGGCGCCCGGACCATCCGGCCGCCCTGGTAATCGCCTTCCGGCCGAAGCCATCCAGCGCCTGCCCAGGGATTGGCCTGCCCGGCTTTTCAACAAGAGGAGGCATCCCCCTGTTTCCGAACCGTTTTTACGCCTCACCCCGTCTGCATAGGTGACAGAGGACTGTCTTTATCCCTCCGAATGAAGGGGCCTATGGTCTAGGACAGGAAAACGGGAGGCCCCCGATGCATATCAGAGAACTCCCGTCAAGAGGCGCTTGTTAACGCTTTATCCCCAACCCCGCAACCCCCCAGAGTCAGAAAAAGTCAAGGGCGGTGAAGACAGGGCCGGAACCGGCGCGCGAAGCCAGCTCAAACCTGCATGCATCCGGCGCGAACGCCCGCCTTATTGTGCCACGGACGCGGTGCAGGCGGTCATCCCTTTTACCAGTGAAACTGACTGCTCGGGCGACAGGAGTTCAGCTTGATCCGAGAGATATTCAAGGACAGCGATCAACTCTCCATCGGCTCTGGCAAGCTCCGCTTTTTCTGTGTCATCGAGTGATTCAGAGCCTCCGGCTGGATCGGCCGTCCCTTGCGGGGCCGTTGTCGATGGAAATTCGACTTTCGCAATCGCTTCCAGCAACCCCTTCATTGATGGCGGCGCTTCGCCATAGATGGCCGCTTCAACTTGATCGATGGCAGTCGACATGGTCGAAAATGCTTCTCGCTCTGCCTTTATGCCCAGCGCCAGCTTCGCGCGTGCCGCTTCTGCCCGTGACATGGCTGCGACCAGTCCTGGGCTGGGTGAGTCGAACCTGCGAGCAATACTTGTGGCGAGAGACAGTTGCGTGTTCAGAGCCTCATACGCGTTGGAACTACTGTTCAGCATGTTGTAGAAGCCGGACTCACTGACCGCGAATGAGACACCAATCGAACTGGCAACCTGGAAGGCCTCATCGAGTTGTTGCTTGTTCTGCTCATCCAGGTCGATCAAGCTATCCGCCTTCGCGGCAATGCATCTCAGGGCCAGCATCCCCTTCACCCTGAAGGCCGCGCGGTTGCCAGGCTTCAACTGCGTCGCCGACGCCCCGGCAACGCTGGTCACCAGAGTCGATGCGATGATATTGTCGGCATGCGCGTCAAAGCCGGTAAACGCCAGCGTGGCGGTTGCACCTGCCACTGTGAGCGTATTGAGTATCCGGCTTTCCTTCGACAGTTTGTCCGCCGTTTTTCCGAAATCCTGATGCAGGGCTGCAATTCGCCGATAGTTGGCCGCAAACCTGCTGTCCGTTTGCAATTTGTTGAAACTGACGTCTGCGGGTCTGCTGATCGACGTGCTCGCACACCCCGAAACCACGGCAAGGGCCGCAACCCCCATCATAAATCGTTTCATCTTCCCCATCCCCATGGCTGTAGCGGACATTGCGTCCGTCCCGGCCCCATGCCGGGCAATCCACCCTCCCACACCCGGCCGGGCGGGTCCGTGACGGGGCTCACACTGCCGCGTCGCCGCCCTATCCGGCGGATTGGCCAGCCGCACCTCCAATCAAATCAAGCGCTTGCGAAATAGTTCGCAAATCCTGTCCCCCTCCGCCGGGGCCGGGCGATACTGCGGTCCATGAACCTTGCCCACGCCCCTCTCCCCACGCCGGCCGAGCCGGACCGGCTGGAAGCCTTTGCCCATGACCTGCTGGGCCATCTGGTGCGGGCGCTCCTGCAGCTGGCCGGTCAGGGAAGGGACCGTGCCCGGCAAGCCTTCGACATGCTGGTCCTCGCAGAATTGATGCTACGTCGGCTGATCTATCTCGCGGCGCTGCGGATCGACCTTCCCGTCCCGGTGGCGACACGCCCATCGCCCGGGACGCGCCCACCGGCCGCCACGCCCGGCGCCGCACGCATGCCCGGCCTGCCCCGTTTCCAGCTGGTCGAGCCACTGCCGCGTGAAGCCGGGCCCGCCCGTGATCCGCGGCCCCTGCTCGACCCGGCAGACTGTCCGCGCATCACGGTGATGGACGCCCATGCACGGCCCTGGATGCAGGAGCCCGCCCCCGCCGCCCTTCCCGGGGTCCGCCCGGATCTTGAAACCCGCTACCTGTTCCGGGCGCAGGCTCTGGCAGGGGCCTTCGCCAATCTGAACGATGAAGCCGCGCGGCTCGCCCGCTGGATCGCCCGCCGGAAGGCGAAGGAGTCCGACCGGCAAAGCCCGTTGGCGCTGCCCCCGGAACCGGAAGACCTGGACCGTGCCCGGACCGATCCGGCCTGGCCGGTCCTGGTCGACATTCACCTGATCGCCGAACACATGGTCGGCCCCGACACGAGCTGACACATCCTGCGTCTGTCCGGCCCCCTTTCGCCCGCCCCGGCCATGCCGGCGGCGGCGCGCGTGCTGCCCGGGACACGCCCCATGTGTGCAAGTGTCGCGTTCGCAAACTTTCCCGGCCCGGCTATAGCCCCGGCCCATGCCTGCCCTGTTCAGACATCTCCGCATGCTTGCGCTGCTGGTCCTTGTGGCCGGTATGGGCGTGCGCGGCACGGTTCCGGCCGGCTACATGGTCGACACGGCGGAAGATGGCGGCGTCATCATCCGCATCTGTGGCGACGGGGTCGGCGCCCTCATGCGGCTCGATCCGGAGGCCGGCACGCTGGAAAGGCTGCCGGATGATTTCGATCCGGACGCGCCCTCCCATGACAGCGACCTGCCCGACACGGCCACCTGCCCGTTCGCGCTGACCGCCATGTTCGACCTGCCCCGGACGCCCGCCCTGCCTGCGCCGGCCGAATTCGGCCTGCCCCGGCTCGGCGCCAGCCTCTATGTCGTGCCGCTGTCCCAGCGGCCTATCGACACCCGTCTGCCTGCGCGCGGGCCGCCCCTCTCCGCCTGATCTGACTTTCCCGAAAATTCAATCAGACACCGCCTGCTGACCCAATGCAGGCGAAGAGGACTTGTACATGAAACACCTGCTCACCGCTGGCACGGGCCTGATCGCCCTGGCCACCTGCCCCCTGCTCGCCGCCGCCGAAACGCCGGACCCGGCCCTTCAGGACGTCATCATCGTCACCGGCCACCGCACCACCACCGCCACAGACTCTGCCCTCATCCCCGAGGCCGCCCCGCTGGACGGCGTGGACATCACCCGCCTCACCGCCCGCACGCCCGGCGCGGCCCGCATCGGCAATGGTGAAATGTCCGGCCAGATGCAGTATCGCGGACTGTTCGGCCCCCGGCTCAATCTTCGGATTGATGGCCACAGCTTCGCCTCCGGCGGCCCGAACCTGATGGATCCGGCCCTGCACTACGCCCCCACACCCCTCGTCGCTGCGGTCCACATTGATCGCGGCATCAGCCCGGTCTCCGAAGGACCGGGCATTGGCGGCGGTGTGGATGCCGTTTTCAAGAAGACCGACTATTCCAATTCGTCGGATGCCAGCCTCGGCTATGATCTGACGATTGGCGGCCGCACCGTAAATGACAGCGTCTCCACCGGCGGCATCCTCGGCGCGTCCACCGATACCTGGCGGGCAAACCTGCTTGGCGCCTATGAAGAAGGCGACGACACCGAATACAAGGATGGCACGATTGGCGGCTCCGAATTCCAGCGCAGCATCTATGGTCTCGCCACCGGCCTGCGCACCGATCTCGGCGAGTTCAGCCTCGACTGGCGTCGCCACAATACCGGCTTCTCCGGCAATCCGCCCTTCGGCATGGACATTCGCTTCGTCGATACAGACGTGCTGAAGGCCGGCTATGAGAACACCTTCGGAGACGTGCTGGTCGAGGCGTCTGCCAGCTATACCGATGCCGCACACGGAATGAATACGTTCGACCTGCGCCCGGCCATGATGCAACGCGAAGCCTTCGCCTATGCCATCACGCGGAAAGCAGACATCGCCGCCACCTTCCCGGCCCTTGGCGGCAGCCTGCAAATCGGCGCGGACACGGCCGAGGAAGACCACAACATTCATGTGGTCGATCCGGGCAATCTCGACAACTTCGTCTATTCCCTGCCAGACATCGTGATCGACCGCACGGGCGCCTTTGCCGAATGGACCGGCGCGCTCGGCGCGTTCAATGCCGAGCTTGGCCTGCGCGTCGATGACTATGACGGCACCGGCGGCACGGCCACCTTCGGGGCCGATGCCTCGATGGGCCAGAAGATGCTGGCCGCCAGCTACAATGCCTCAGGCCGCAGCACGGACGCGACCACAGTTGACGTTGCCGCCCGGCTCTGGCGTCCGATCACGGATGACCTGACCTGGCGCGTGACGCTGGCGCAGAAATCCCGCGCACCGTTTTACCTGGAATGGTTCCAGTGGCTTCCCTCCGGCTCCAGCGCGGGCCTTGCCGATGGCAATGTCTATCTGGGCGACCAGTCCCTCGATCCGGAAGTGGCCCTGATCGCGGAGACCGGCTTCGACTATGTGACCGAAACGGCCTATATCCGCCCGACCGTCTATATCCGCCAGATCGACGATTTCATTCAGGGCACGCCCTTTGATGACACGCCGGGCGTGGCAGACTCGATGGAAGAGATGATGGCCAGCATGCATGGCAGCTCTGCAGCCCTCCTGCGTTTCACCAATGTCGAAGCGCGGCTGATCGGCTTTGATCTGGACGCCGGCATCGACCTGCCCGGCCCGCTGCGCGCCGATGCGGTGGTCTCCTATGTGCGCGGGGAGCGCCGGGACATCGATGACGAGCTCTATCGCATCGCTCCGCCCAGTCTGACCGCTGGTCTGACCTGGGAAGGCGCGACCTGGTCCACCACGCTGGAAACCCGCGCCGTCGCCGAACAGGACAAGGTATCGGTCACGAACCTCGAAGCGGAAACGCCGGGCTATGTGACGCTCAGCCTGTATGGCGACTGGCAGGTGACAGAGGGCGTTCGCCTGTCGGCGGGCGTGGAAAACCTGCTCGATCAGGTCACCCGCGACCATCTGTCCGGCTACAACCGCAACGCCTGGAGCGACGTGGCCGTGGGCACCCGCCTCCCCGGCGCCGGCCGCGGCGCCTTCCTCCGCCTGTCCTTCGTGGGCTGATTATCACTATCACCTCCCCTGCCCCGCAGGGGAGGTGGCCTGCTCCACTCACAGCCGCCTCCCCGGCGCACGCCGGGGTCTCCCGCAGAAACGCCGTGAAGCCAACCGCAATGGACTCCGGCATTCGCCGGAGATACGGCAAACAGGAGAAATCACTCTCACCCTGTCATCCCGGAATTTGCGCCAGCAAATATCCGGGACCCATCTCGCGGCAAGGCACCCATGCTGCTGGGTCCCGGATAAATCCTTCGGATTTTCCGGGATGACAAATTGGTTTGGGCGGGAAGCAAAATGGCGGGGTGCGCTCCGCCAACCCGCCCCGCTCAGCATGAGCGCTCATCATGTACGGACTCATCCTGAGCGAAGTCGAAGGATGAACTGGCCGGGGTCGAAGGATTAAGAGCCAAACACAAGAAAGCCCGGCGCATTTCTGCGCCGGGCTTCACTCTGTTCTCTCTCGAAATCCGATGTCGGATCTAGGCAGTCTGGCTGACTTCCGCCGTGTCGATCACCACGCCTGCGCCCATCGTGGACGACAGGGCGATCTTGCGGATGAACTGGCCTTTCGCGCCCGACGGGCGGGCCTTGGACAGGGCATCGAGGAACGCCTTGACGTTGGTCTCGATGTCACCCTCGGAGAAGCTGGCCTTGCCGATGCCGGCATGAATGATACCGGCCTTCTCGACGCGGAACTCGACCGAGCCGGACTTCGCGTCCTTGACGGCCTGCGCCACGTTTGGCGTGACGGTGCCAACTTTCGGGTTCGGCATCAGGCCGCGCGGGCCCAGCACCTTGCCGAGGCGTCCGACCACGGACATCATGTCCGGAGACGCGATCACGCGGTCAAAGTCCATGAAGCCGCCCTGGATTTTCTCCATCAGGTCCTCGGCGCCGACGAAATCGGCTCCGGCTTCCTTGGCTTCATCTGCCTTGGCGTCCTTTGCGAACACGGCGACGCGCACGTCCTTGCCGGTGCCCGACGGCAGGTTGACCACACCGCGGACCATCTGGTCGGCATATTTCGGGTCAACGCCGAGGTTCACGGCGATTTCGACGGTCTCGTCGAACTTCGCCTTGGCGTTCGATTTCACCAGCGCGACGGCTTCGGTGATCGTGTAGGCCTTGTTGGCGTCCACGGTTTCCGCGATGGCGCGGGTACGTTTTCCTGGTTTCGCCATGATGCTTACTCCGTCACTTCGATGCCCATTGCGCGGGCGGACCCGGCAATGATTTTCGAGGCTGCGTCGAGGTCGTTGGCGTTCAGGTCTTCCATTTTCATTTCCGCGATCTCGCGAACCTGGGCCATGGTGACCTTGCCGACCGTCTCATAGCCCGGCTTGTTGGCGCCGGAAGCCGGCTTCTTGCCAAGCTTCAGCTTGGCAGCCTTCTTCAGCAGCACAGTGGCCGGCGGAGACTTCACGACGAAGGTGAAGGATTTGTCCTGATAATAGTCGATCACGACCGGAACGGGCAGGCCCTGTTCCATGTTCTGGGTCTTGGCGTTGAACGCCTTGCAGAATTCCATGATGTTGATTCCGCGCTGACCGAGCGCCGGGCCGACAGGCGGCGACGGGTTGGCTTGGCCGGCAGGAATCTGGAGCTTGAGGTGCCCCAGCAGTTTCTTAGCCATATTGTCCTCTCGAACGTTTCAGATGGGGCGGTGGTCTTTCGATCCGCCCGGTTACTTTGGAGGCCCGTGGTCTGGCCGGGCTAACGGCCTCCCACGGAAGCGGGGCGTATGGCTGAAAAACGGGGGAATTGCAACTCCCCAGCTGAAAGGCTGCCAGATCACCGGCAGGTCTCAGATCATGGTCTCGCGGGCGTGGCAAACAACAGTCGGCAGGTCGCGCCAATGCGCACACGGCCATCAACCTTCACGAATGGCGCAATCGCCGCTGCATGGGCTGCGTTCACGGCGTCTTCACCGGAGGCGTCCATGGCCTTCGCCGCCACGCCGGAAGAGCCGATCCCGCGCACGGCCAGCGCCGCGCTTTCATATTCCCAGGGGCTCGACACATCCACCACCTCCAGCGGCGTCAGCCCCGCCTCGGCCGCGAATGCGCGCAGCCGGGCCTCGTCCGACAGCGCAAACGGTCCGGGCGCGCCCGGTGGCGGGGGCGGCAGGAGCGGTTTCAGGGCGCCGACAATCGCGGCCGCTTCCATGCCTTCCGGCTCGCCCCAGGTCATGATGACCACTGTGCCCGAAGGTGCCGTCACGCGCCGGGCTTCGGCCAGCGCCGCTGCGGGATTGCCGGCATACTGGAATGAGTTGAATCCGGCGACCACATCGAAGCTGTCATCCTCGAAGGGCAGGTCTTCCAGATCGCCTGTCTGGAAAACGCCGTGCGGGACACGCTCCCGGGCAATCCGGAGCAGCGGGTCCGATGCATCGATCCCCGTTATCTGAGCGCCGCGATCCGCCGCCAACGCCGCAGCCATGCCGGATCCGCATCCTGCATCGAGGTAGCGCGTTCCTGCCCCGACACCTGCATGCTCAAGCGCGGCAACATATCCGGCGCGGAATCCGCCTTCCTGCAAATCCGCCCAGTCCCGCGCCCGCATGCCCCACAATCGGCCATTGGCCCCAGCTGTCCTGCTTTCGGTCATCTGTTCCCCCGTCCTGCACCATGTGCTTGTGCGCCCGCAGCTCCCCCGGTCGCAAAGTCAGGGGAAGGCCCGGCGGCACCCGGCAGCCAAGCTCGGAAACAATCGCCCAGCAGGCTACATCAGCGCATAGCCACGGGCGTTGATGTAGCGCTTCAGCTCCTCGGCCCGGCGCAGCGGGTCCGGGTGGGTGGACATGAATTCCGGCGGGCGCTGGCCTTCCGACTGGGCCGCCATCAGCTCCCACAGGCGCACGGACTGGCGCGTGTCATAGCCGGCATTGTGCATGTAATCGACGCCCAGCTTGTCAGCCTCCAGCTCGTGCCGGCGGCTATAGGGCAGGATCACGCCGAATTGCATCGCCGCGCCGCCCAGTGCGCCAACCGCCGCGCCATACTTGCTCAGCTCTTCCGACTGCGCCACGGCAATCTGCCCCGCCATCAGGCCCACTTGCGCGGCGGTCGAGACCGACAGGCGCTCTGCGGCGTGGCGTCCGACAACATGCCCCGTCTCGTGCCCCAGCACGGAGGAAAGCTGATCGTCATTCTCGGTCAGTTCGGTGATGCCGCGATAGATGCCGACCCGGTTGCCTGGCATGACGAAGGCATTGACGTCATCGGTATCGAAGACGGCCACGTCCCAGTTTGCGTTCGGATCAATGTGCCCGGCCTTCACGGCGCCGGCAGAGGTCCGCTCCCAGACGCTCAGCACCTGGTTCTTGAGCCGGGTGTTCGAGACGACCGGCGTCTGCGATTTCATGTCGGTCCAGGCCGTCGCCGCCATGCTGGCGACCTGATCTTCTCTGAACAGGATCAGCTGGCTGGACCCCGTTGCCGGATTGGTCGTGCAGCTGGAAATGAAGGGGAAAACGGTGCCCGCGGCGATGCCGGTGATCAGCGCGCGGCGCGACAGGCGGACATTCGGCGCGCCAGCCAGCACTTCGCTATCAAATTCGACTAGTTCGGCCATCTCAAATCTCCCTATCGCCTCGGACGGGAGGTTAGCCCTCCCCCCTCAAAAAGCAATCGCACCCCTGCGCGATTGGTTCCAAGATTGGAAGATTCTGCCTGAATTGGCCCTGAACGCGCCGTTATCTAGACCGCGTCGCCTTCCACTGTGTCCCCGGCCAGCACCGCTGCCTGCTGCACCCAGCCTTCGCGGGCGATGCGTCCGGAGAAGTGCAGCTCCTGGTCCACCCAGGCAACATTTTCCGGCGACCAGGCCGCGATCTGGTCATAGTGCCAGATGCCCATCTCGTTCAGCAATTCCTGGATCTTCGGACCGATGCCGCCAATCTCGGTCAGATCGTCCGGCGAATTCTCCACCGGCTTGTCGAGCGCCAACGGACGCACGCCAACCGCTTGCGGGGGCAAGTCTTCGGCATCGGATTCTTCCTCCGCCTCGTCAAAGGCATCGTCCGCCATATCGGCGTCATCTTCGTCAGCTTCAGCCTCCACATCCGGCGACTCGTCATCATTCAGTTCCAGCGCCGCCAGTATGGCCCGGCTCGCCTCTTCCGCGCTGGCCACCGGGGGGTCCCCGGCCTCTTCGGACTGATCTTCTTCCACGGCCTCGTCGGAATCATCCTCTTCCACGGCCGCACCGGACAGTTCGACGGCATCGGCCTCGTCAGCCTCCACAGGCTCGGACGGGGCATCGTCCGCGAACCGGTCAACAATCTCGAAGGCCGGCACATCGACTTCCGCGTCCGGGTCTGCGGCCATCTCGACCGGGGCTTCCTGACTGTCATCAGCGTCGTCCACAGGCGGCACGCCAGCAAAGGCCTGCTCCAAGCTGACTTCCTCGTCCGCCTCTTCTGCCGCCTCAGCGTCCGGCAGGTCCAGATCCGTCTCAGGCTCCGGCGGGGCCGCGTCGACCTTGGCAGGCACCTCTTCCTCGGCAGCCTCTACAGGCAGGCCGATCTCGGTCGGGTCAGCCATCGGCTCCGGCTCGACCTCGGTGGCACGTTCGGCAATCGGCTCGGGAGCGGTCTCGACCGGTTCCTCAATTTCCGGCTCGGACGTGCCGATCAGTGGCGCCGCGTCAGCGTCGTCAGCGCCTGCTTCGGCTTCGGCTTCGGCTTCGGCCTCCGCATCGGAATCGCCTTCGAAATAGGCCAGACGGCCTTCCAGGAACCGGTTGCGCCAGCGCAGGCGCGCCAATTCCTCATCCGCTTCGCCATGGCCCTGACGCGCCGCCGGGGCGGCCGCCGGCACCTTCATCCGGGCAAGCTCCGCCTCAAGCGCCTCGACGCGCTGCTTCAGGAAGTTTTGCTGCCAGTCGGCCTTGGCCGTGTCGGCATCGCTCGCCGCCTCAGCAGGGATCGCCGTCTCGACCTGGGCAACCTGCTCGGCTGGCGCCGCGCTTGCGCCGTCACTGACCAGCGATTCCAGATGGCGCACACGGCTTTCAAGATGGCGATTGCGCCAGACCAGCGCCGGGTTCGGGTCGGTGGCGCCACCAACGGCGGCCAGCGTGCCGGTCGCAGCGGCCCCTGCCGCCCCGGCGCCCGCGGCGACCGCTTCGCTCGCTTTCGCCTTCAATGCTTCGAGTTCGCTCTTGGCCCGTGCAAGATCATCGGTCAGGCGCTGGATTTTCACGGTCTGCTCGGCCTGCGCCTCGCGGGCGTTCGGATTGCCCACCGGCTGGCCCCTCTGGGCGGCATACAGGCTTTCAATCTCTTCCTTGGCCTGCTCCAGCTCGGTCTGGGTCACATCCCGCTCGACCATGGCCCGGCGCATCTTGCCGACCAGCAGCATGCCCCGGATCGCCCAGCCGAGAAGCAGTCCGAAAACGGCCACTCCGATCAGCGCCGCCCACATATGTGCCAAAAGCCACGCCATCTATTCGCTCCGTTCTCGAACCTTGAATCCTATCCGGCGATTCTTCGCCCGGCCCTCTTCCGTGTCATTACTCTGCACGGCCTCGTCGGGACCATAGCCGATTACAGTCAGTCGCGAAGGGGGAAATCCTGCCGACGCCATATAGTCGCGCACCGCCAATGCCCGCGCTTCGCTGAGGGCCAAATTGGTGGCCCGGTCACCGCTGGCATCGGTATGTCCGCCAACTTCGAAGACCAGTCCCGGCGCACACCGCGCCGACACCGCCATCAGCTTGTCCAGCGTCTGGCCGCTTTCGCGTGTGATCGTCGCACTGCCGGTTTCGAAATACACCTTGCTGGTCTCCATCACCCGGTCAAACGCCGCCTGGCAGGCCCCGGCCGGGTCCGCCTCGAAATCGATCTCGCGAATCTCCGCCACATCGACCTGCACCGTATCGGTGAAAACTGTGACAGGATAAGGGCTGTTCAGCTTGGCGAGATCCTGCTGCAAGTAAGCCAAAGTGGAGCCGGACGCCTCACCCTCGAAACTGAAGCCGGTTTCCTCGGGTTCGAACGCCATTTCCCCGCTGCGGAAATTGGCGAAATGCGGCAGGCCCACCCGCACACCGTCAATCCATCCGGGATGGGCGCTGCCCGCCACCTGCATCTCGTCACGAACGGTCTGGGCATAATACTGCCGGGCGATCGCCAGGATTTCTGCCCGCTCGGCCTCGCTGGCCACCTTGCCGGACAGGATCAGTTCCCCCGCCCCATGGGTCGCGCTCCACAGAGATGGCCCGCGCAGGAACGGCTCGCCCCGGAAAGGCGCCGTGATATTGGCAATGTCGGCAGACACTTTCGCCCGCGTTGCACTGTCCATGGAGATGCCGCGCAGGCGCACGGACGTGTCCGTCAGGCGCGCCTCTCCGGAGTCGAGCTCCGACAGGCTGTCCAGAACCAACCGCGCCATGCCCTGCCAGTTCCCAGCCGGGGCGCCATTGGCCACGGTCATCCGGTCCTCGATCGGTTGATCTCCGGCATGGCGGCCGGCCGTCTCGAGCAGGCCAGCCCGGATCGTGCGCGAGGGCACATGGCCCACCAGCACGAACTGCCCTTCCGGCGTCTTGATGGCCCGCCAGGCATAGGGCGACACCGGCGGCGCGGTGCCCACACCGCTCTCGACCAGCGTGACGCCGCCCATCAGCAGGCCGCCTGGCCCGCTGGAGGTCAGCACGGTCTCGGCCGCCGCCTGAACCGCATCCGCCGAGGGTGCCTTGCCGGACAGTTCGGCCCGCTGGCCATGCATGCGCACCCGGGCCCAGCCGAACCCGGCCTCGGACAGCGCCGCATTGGCATTGGTCTCCAGCCGCGCTTGGAGGTTTACAGGCGTGCTTGCAGACTGATAGACGGCCCACCAACCCGTGAAGATCAGGCCAATCAGCGCCAAGCATCCAATAAGGTAGTCGAGCAGTCTCATAGAGGCCCCGCGACCTCCTCCATTGATTATCCCCTGACCCACAGGGATGCCCTATTCAGCATGTCCCCGCAAGAGTTGCCCCGCAGAGCCAGACCCCGTTCACAAGCCTCATGACCCAGCCCGAAGAGATCATCAGCAGCGCCTCAAACCCTCTCGTCAAGACCTTGAAAAGTCTGGAAAGAAAGAAGGGCCGCTCCGAGACCGGCCTGTTCCTGGCCGAAGGTGCACGTCTGATCGGCCAGGGCCTCGCCAATGGCTGGCAGGCGGACGCCCTTCTGGTCGCTGCAAGCATGGCCGACCGCCCCCATCTGGCCGGCCTGATCAAGGATGCCCGCAGCGCCGGGGCCCGGGTCGTGCTGGCGGCCGACAAGCTGATGTCCCGCATCACCCACAAGGACAATGCGCAAAGCGTGGTCGCCGCCTTTCGCCAGCGCCACCTGTCCCTGGACGCCCTGCCGCAACAGTCCGGCGGCCTCTATCTGGCGCTCTATGAAGTGCGCGACCCCGGCAATCTCGGTACCATATTGCGGACCGCCGACTGCGCCGGGATCTCCGGCGTCATCCTGGTCGGGACCTGTTGCGACCCCTACAGTTTCGAAGCCGTGCGCGCCTCGATGGGGTCAATCTTCGACATGCCTTTTGCCAGCGCCTCCTTCGACCGGTTCAATGCCTGGCGGAAGGGCCTTGGCCTTTCCATGAGCGCCGCCTCGGTCAACGGCACGGCGCGGCATGACCGGACGGATTTCACCACCGGATCGGTCATCCTCATGGGCAATGAGCAGTCCGGCCTGCCCGCAGAGGCCGAAGCGGCCTGTGACCAGCTCTGCCTGATCCCGATGCGCGGCGGCGCCGACAGCCTGAACCTTGCCCAGGCCACCGCCATCATGACCTATGAAGCCTGGCGCCAGAGGGATTTCAAATGAAGACCGAGACCCGCCTCCTGATCGCCGATGACTGGGAAGACTATGCCCTGCTCGACAGCGGGCATCTGCAGAAGCTCGAACGCTTCGGCAGCCAGACCGTGATCCGGCCGGACCCGCAAGCCTTCTGGGAACCGGCCCGCCCGGTCGAGAGCTGGCGCGCCGACGCCCGCTTCTCCACCAAATCCCAGGACGATGATGGCGCCGGGAACTGGGAGGTCCTCTCCCCCAAGGCCCGCGACAGCTGGCCGATGCAATGGAACGGCCTCACCTTCGAGGCCCGCCGCACCGCCTTCCGTCACATGGGCGTGTTCCAGGAGCATTCGGTGCACTGGCGGTTCGCGCAGGAGAAAATCCGTGCCGCCGGACGCCCCATCAAGGCGCTGAACCTGTTCGGCTATACCGGCATGATGTCGCTCGCCTGCGCGGCGGCCGGCGCCGAAGTGGTGCATCTGGACGCCAGCCCCAAATCGAATGGCTATGGCAAGGACAATCAGGCCATGAGCGGCCTGAATGATCGCACCATTCGCTGGATCGCCGATGACGCCATGAAGTTCACCGCGCGCGAGATCCGCCGGGGCAATCAGTATGACGCAATCATTCTCGACCCGCCGAAATTCGGCCGCGGCCCGAAGAACGAGACCTGGCGGTTCGAGGAGAACCTGCCGGAACTGCTCGATACGGTGAAGACCCTGCTCAGCGACCGGCCCCTGTTCGTGATCCTGACGGCCTATGCCGTCCGCCTGTCCTATCTCGCCCTGTCACAAGCCCTGGCCGACCGGCTCTCTCCGCTTGGCGGCATCATGGAGACCGGCGAGATGGCCCTGCCCCAGCAAGGCGCCGACCGCCTGTTGCCGACCGCGATCTATGCCCGCTGGCATTCCGGGAACTGATCGACAGCTCCTGCCGCTCCCCGAAATCAATCAGCCCTGAGCCTGGTTCATGTGAGTGCCCATCAAGGGCACGATACGGAACCCGCCAAAAACCCGATCAAAAACAAAAACGGCGGCCCCGAAAGGCCGCCGTTCCTGTTTTCGAATGTCCGTAAGACTTAGAAGTCGAACGTCG
The DNA here is from genome assembly GCF_017792385.1 of Hyphomonas sp. Classification (NCBI taxonomy): domain Bacteria; kingdom Pseudomonadati; phylum Pseudomonadota; class Alphaproteobacteria; order Hyphomonadales; family Hyphomonadaceae; genus Hyphomonas; species Hyphomonas sp. The sequence goes on from NZ_CP051230.1 coordinate 330,712, forward strand.
CACCCATGAAGATGTAACGACCCAGAGCGTCGTACACCTGCGGGTAGGTGTTGCCGTTACCCGGTGCCGTACCAACGACGGAGGACAGCGGCGGATCTTCGTCCAGCACGTTGTTCACACCGAGGCGGAAGGACATGTAGTCCGTGGCAGCCCAGGAACCGGACAGGTCGAAGTAGTTCTGAGCGTCGAGCACACCGTTGATGGTGCCATCGTCACCGCCTTCGATTTCGACTTCAGAGTAGTAACGCCACGTACCGGTGACGCTGTACTTACCTTCGGCATCAGACCAGGTCATGGAAGCCTTGTGACGGTATTCCGGAGACGCACCGTTTGCGACTTCGGTTCCACCACCGGAGGCACATTTACCACCATAGTAGCCAACACAGTCAAAGATGTCGGCGCCGGTGGAGTTCGGAAGCGGCTTGGTCTCAAGCGACTCGAGCAGCGTACCGACATAGTCAAAGTCGATACCGCCCTTGGCATCCAGGTCCAGCGCATAGCTGGCCAGGAGGTCGAAACCAGACGTCGACAGCGAACCGGTGTTGATGTTGGTTGCAATGATGTAGCCGGTCTGACCCGCCCACAGGGTGCCGCCATTGCCGCGATTGACGAGCGAGCAGAAGAACGCGTCGCCGGTTTCAAGGCAGGTGTCGAGTGCCAGTTCCTGCGGAACCGTACCGACCAGGTCTTCAACAACGATGTCGAAGTAGTCGAGCGACACGGTCAGGCCCGGAATGGCGGACGGCGTTGCCACGAAACCGAGCGTGTAGGTGTCGGACTTCTCCGGCTCAAGATCAGGGTTACCACCGGTCAGCGTGTTGAACTGGCCAGCCGGGTTGTCAGCGATGTTGCCATACTGAGCAGCCGTAACGCCGGTGTTCGCACACTGTGCAGCCGTTGCGGTCGGGTTGGTGCCGGCGCAAGGATCATAGATGCCGTTGGCACCCTGCGTCAGGTCAAACAGACCGATCGACTGGGTCGAGAACAGTTCGAAGATGTTCGCAGCACGGACAGCGCGCTGGAACGAACCGCGGAAGCGGATGTCTTCGACCGGAGCGTACTCGAGGCCGATCTTGTAGGCATCGGAGGACACAGCGTCATAGTTCGAACGACGATAAGCCAGGTCGATACCGAGAGACTCGACACCTTCATACCCCTGGATCAGCGGTGCGTTGACCTCGGCGAAGTAGTCATAGACTTCCTGCGAACCGGAAATCGGGTTCGTCGGGCCGCCCTGACCAGCGCCGTCGCCGGACTGGAAGTTCGAATCCGGGTTGGAGTCGAGGCTGTCACGGCGGTATTCAACACCGAAGGCCACCTTGATGCCTTCTTCAGACATCGGCGACTGCAGGCCGTACTCGCCGAGATCGGCATAGGTCTTTGCCGTCACGACCGTCTGAGTCACGTCACCGTCACGAAACAGCGGGTTCACGATGTAAGACAGAGCTGCATCGCTTGGGCCCGCGCCCGAGAAAATGTCGTACGGCGCACATGCTGCGTCGTCATTGTTCGGATCATCATCCGCGTTCACGGCACAGACAATGTTGCCCTCTCCATCGTCAACAGCGTAGAGCGCTTTCGACATTTTGGAGATCGACAGGTCGTTGTTGTAGACCTCGGAACGGTGAACGTTCGCGTAGATGGCGCTGATGTCATAGCCCCACGGCGTGTCGCCCAGGGTACCTTTCAGGCCGACAACACCACGATAGGTCGTGTGACGGATGTCGTTGTTCCGGTTGCCGCCCTCAACGTTCCGGCGAAGGAACAGGACGTCATTCAGCCCGGCAATGTCGTCACCCGAAGCGCCACGCGACGTACAGATGAAGTCAACCTGCTGTGCGCTGAGGAACGGGTTGTCACAGTTGATACCGCCAGCTCCACCAGCGACACCGTACCCGAACACACCGGACGGTGCGATCTGGGAATTGGTCTGGTTGTCCATGAACATGAATTCCGCATATGCGTTCACATATGGGTTGATGTCATAGTTCGCGAACGTACCGAAGGAGTAGCGCTCGTTCGGACGCTGGAAGTGGTTGTACGGGTTGTAGTTGAACGTGTCGGAAACGAAGTTCCGCTCGACGAACTCGTTGGTTGTCGGGTCAACACGTGCCCACAGGCCCGTCGGCAGGTTGGAGCCGAGGTCCAGGATGTTGGTGAACTGGTTCGTGGAAGAACCGGCACAGGTGAAGTCGTTACCACCATTGGTCGTGGACAGGGCACACTGCGAGTAGTCGCGGTTGGCCTGAAGCACTTCCTTCGTGTTCTGGAAGCTGGCGAAGCCCATGACGTGGCCGCGGCCATTGTCCAGCTTGCCACCGAAGGCAGCGGTGATGTCGATCGACTCACCGTCGGAGGTTGAGCCATCCGGAACCGTGAACTGGGACGGGTTGTCAGCTGCGAAGCCGGACAGGATGTCCTGGATGTAGCTGTTGGAATTGTCGTGCTGGTAGAAGGAGTAGTTGCCTTCCAGACGGACGCCTTCGAAATCGGTGTCGAGCACGAAGTTCACAACACCGGCAACAGCATCGGAACCGTAGGTCGCGGATGCACCGCCGGTCAGGATGTCAACTTTCTTGACCATCGAAGCCGGGATGAAGTTGATGTCCGGAGCAGCCGTGTTCAGCGAGCCGTAAGGCAGGCGGCGGCCGTTCAGCAGGGTCAGCGTGCGGGAGGCACCGAGACCGCGAAGGTTGACCGAGGACGTACCGGTCGAGCCGTTGGCCAGGTTGGAGCCCTGAGCACCGAATGCCTGCGGCAGGGAGTTGATCATGTCTTCAGCACGCACAACACCGCGGACGTCGAAGTCTGCAGAGCCGAGCGAGGTCACCGGGCTGGTTTCAACCAGGTTGCCGCTTTGCGGAATCAGCGAGCCGGTAACGACGATCGTCTGTTGAACCGCTTCTTCGTCTTCGCCAGCCGTCTCGACTGCGATGACTTCATCTGCGTCTTGGGCGTAAGCCGGCAGTGCTGCGACAGCGGCCAGCGCCGCCCCTGCAAACACTGACGACGCCAAAAGACGCGTCTTCAAGTTAAATTCGCTCACTTGAACCTCCGAATGGGATTATCTCTAAAAAAGTTGCCCGCACGTCACGGACGAACCTGGCCCCCTAGACCAAGTCTTACGGCGCAGTAAGAAATGCGCGCCTATCATAGTCAATCGGAGGCAGCGGCAGTTTCAGGCAAAATGAAGCTAGTGTGACAGAATCGCATCACTTGAACGGGTCGATTTGGGCATGAATCTCCCTGTTAGCGTGCTGAAATCCGAAAATATGCCCGCGCACGCCCTGAACACGCTGACTTCGCCTGCATTGATTTTAGGCACTTTCGGGGAGTCCGTCCGCGATTCAGCGGACAATCCGGCCAGCGACGGCGCGATCCCGTCTCAGGTCAGGGCAAAACTCACAATGATCAGGAAGGCCAGAAGCGTGATCAGCACCAGGAAGCTCGAAATGAGCAGGATGAAGGTGCGAAGGGCCGCCATGAACCGCCCGGTATCATAGGTCACCCGCAACTGCCGGTATATGTACACAACCAGCAAAATGAGGCCCGTCAGCACCAGCCAGCCGACGCTCGACGGATTGATCGCGCCAATGAACAGCATCAGCGTCGCTATGAGATAAATATAGGTCTGGATGTGCAGCGCCGTGATCACATGATCATAGATGTACCGGCGCCGGTGCCACGCATAGATCAGCGTCAGCATGAACGCCAGGATCGGCATGAACATCAGGCTGAAGCGGGGCGCCCACTCGCGAATGCGCGCACCATACCGGTCCTGGTTCTCATACACGCTGGCCGCATGGTCAGCCGCCCGCCAGGCCTGTTCCCGCTCCTCGGGCGTGGCATCGGGGTCGAGCCGGGCATTCACCTCGTCATACAACGCATCGCGGTTGATCCGGCCATCATCCTGCAGCAGGCGCTGCACGGTGATGCCGTGCTGCATATCATTCAGTTCCTGCTGGAGTTCCAGACGTTCGGCCTCGTCAATGTCCGTGTCTTCCAGCTCCTGACGCAGCTCTTCCAGCCGTTCTTCCCGCACGACGCGGATCGGCTCGCCGGTTTCATCGAGGCCGAGATCGAGCCCTTCCTGCACCATGTCATTGATCTTGAAGGAATTGTACCAGCCCAGCTGGTCCCCCAGTGTAAACAGCGACAGGAAGAAGATCACCGAAGTGAGCAGGAACATCCGGAATGGCGGCACATAACGGGCCCGCTTGCCGTCCAGATAGTTCCGGGTCATGCGCCCGGGCCGGAACAGCAGCAGCGGCAGCGACCGCCACAGCCGACCGTCCAGGGCGAACGTATCGGCCAGGCTGCTCATCACCAGATCCCAGACCGGGCGGTGAAAGTCGGAAGCGAGCTGGCCACACGTCGTGCAGAACCGGTCCTCGACAACCGTGCCGCAATTGGCGCACGGCACGCCGGACTGGACCGGGTGATGATCCCCGGTCGACAGGCCGCCCGCAGAAGCGAGCCCGGCGACTTCGATATCGTGTTCCATATCCCCTCCCCCAGGGTCAGAATGGGCCTATTCGGCAGCAGCCTCCCGGCACAGGAATCTCGACCGGTGCTGGTCCTTTGCATTGTCTTCGTAGCCGGTCAGTGTGGGGTCCACGAGGTTCTTGGTTACCTGGAACCACATCGGCGTGATCGGATAGTCCTCCAGCATCAGCTGTTCGGCCTCGGCAAAGATCTCCGCCCGCTTGGCCAGGTCGAGTTCCTGGTTCGAGCGCTGCAGCAGGGCGTCATACTCCGGATTGGAATAGTCGCCATAATTCTGCTGGCCGGTATTGGAATCAAGCAGATAGAGGAAATTGATCGGATCGTCGAAATCGGCAACCCAGGCCGCGTCCGACACTTCGAAGTCTGACTGGCGCAGACGCGCATACAGCACTTTGGTGTCCTGCTTCACGATGACCGGATCCACCCATGGCGCGATGTCCGCCCAATTGGCCTGTGCCACCGGCGCCACTTTCGGATTGTCATCGGTCGAGCGGTGAATGAACTCGAAGCTCAGCGGGTTGTCAGGTCCGTACCCGGCCTCCTCCAGAAGGCGTTTGGCTTCCGCCAGTCGCTCGGCGCGTGGCAGGTCCTTCCAGTCGATTTCCGGACGCGTCACGGCATAATTGTCGATTCCGGGCGGCACCATCGAATAGGCCGGCACATAGCCCGGTGTCAGCACGTTCTTCACCATGAATTCGCGGTCCAGCGCCATGGACAGGGCCTGACGCACGCGCACATCGTCGAACGGGGCAACTTGCGTATTGAACGACCAGTATGTGGTGATCAGCGCAGGCGTCGTGCGCGGCCAGCCCGGAAGCTTGGCCTCGATCTCGGTCGACCGGGCCCCGTCAAACGCGTTGTTGATGTCCAGTTCGCCCGCCTGAATCTTGTTCTCGACAGCCGTCAGGTCTTCCAGCTCGAAATAGACCACCCGCCCAAAACAGGCGTCCGCCGCGCCGAAACCGGTCGGGTTCCTGTCCGCCACCAGCTGGTCGCCCGTCCGCCAGTAGACCAGCTTGTAAGGCCCGTTCACCACGATGTTGTCGGGCTGGATCCAGGAATCCCCATACGTCTCGATGGCATGGCTGGGCACCGGATAGGTCGTGTAGTGGGACAACAGGCCCGGCAGGTAGGGCGCCGGGTATTCCAGCGTGATTTCCAGCGTCTTGTCATCAATGGCCCGCACGCCCAGTTCTTCCGGGGGCAGCTCGGTCGCATTCACCTCGGCCGCGTTCTTGATGAGATATAGCAGGGACGCGTATTGCGAGGCCACTTCCGGCGACTGGATGCGGCGCAGCGCATAGACGAAATCGTGGGCTGTCACCGGATTGCCGTCAGACCAGACATAATCGCCAATGTGGAACGTCCAGACCCGGCCATCCGCACTGGTCTCCCAATGCGTGGCCATGCCCGGCTGGGGACGGGCGTCCGGACCGTCCGTGGTCAGGCCGATGAACATGTCGCCGATAACGATGTTTTCCCACTGGGCCGAGGATTTGTGCGGGTCCAGCGTGTCCACCTTGGCAGAAATGCCCCGGCGCAGCGTCGGAACATCTTCCCCACCGGACTTGCCGCCCCCACCACAGGCAGCCAAGGTCAGGGCCAGCGCAGCGGCCAGACCCGTGCTGATCAGCGTATTCAGCTTCATGTTTTTCTGTCTCCAAACTCTTTTCGGCTTTCGCACGATTTGCCACAGTGCTGCCAGACCGCGAGGGATTTGCAAAGCCTTCGTGCCGTCTCTGCAGCAGGAGGTGAGAGGAATGACCCGGATTTGGTGCATCACAGGAATGATTCTTGCGCTGGGCGCTCCCGCCCTCGCGGAGGACATCTCCACCGATGCCGTTTATGCCTGCACCGCGATTGAGGACGATGCCGAACGCCTCGCCTGCTATGATGGCGCAGTCGGACGCCTCCAGGCCGCCGAGGCGGCCGGCGAAGTGACGACGGTCACCCGCAAGGAAGTCGAACAGGTCCAGAAGGATTCCTTCGGCTTTTCCATCCCGTCCCTGCCCTCGCTCATGCTCGGCAAATCGGACGGGGACGCAAATCTGAAGGAAGTCGTCCAGCCGGTGAAATCCATCCGGGGCAAACGCGGCGGTCTCGTCATCTATCTCGAGAACGGCCAGATCTGGCGCCAGATCGATTCCAAACAGTTGCGCAACAATGGCCAGTCCGAAGCGCAGATCTACGAAGCAGCTCTTGGCAGCTACAAGATGAAGCTCGATGGCGGGCTCGCCTTCCGCGTCGAACGGGTGAAATAGGTCCGGTCGCCGCCCGGTCCGCACAGACCTGCCCAATCAAGTCGCACCCGGCGCGATCCCCATCCCCTTTCCCGACCCGGCGCTTGCAGCGGGCCGGAAACCTTCGGCAAGCTTGTGCGTAGAGGCGGCAGGCCACTGAAAGGGGACGCTTATCCGGACGAAGATCGACGCCCGCAGGAACACACGCTGGCTGAAGCGGTTCCGGCCACCCCTTCTGTTCGCCCTGACAGGCGCCGCCCTGGTCCTGTCCCTGCCCTGGCTGGACCGGTACATCCCGCCCTCCGTCATGTCCGCAGATCAGGCAGAGCGCATCGGCGGGGTCACCTCCGGAGTGCTGTTCGTGATCGCCATCGGCTGGCTCGTCGGCACGATTGTCGATGCGCTGATCAAGCGACGCCTGGCTCGCCTGCACCTCGACGTGGCCGACAATCTCGAAGCGAGGAAATCCGCTACCCGCCTCGACGTGGTCCGCCGCGTCTGGATCGTGATAGCCGGCCTGGTCACACTGGCCGCCGCCCTGACCGTCATCCCCGGCGTCAAGCAGATCGGGGTCAGCCTGTTCGCCTCGGCGGGCATTGCCGGCATTGCGATCGGCCTTGCCGCCCGGCCGGTGCTCAGCAATCTCATCGCCGGACTTCAGATTGCCTTCACCCAGCCGATCCGTCTCGATGACGCTGTCGTGGTGGAGGGGGAATGGGGCTGGATCGAGGAAATCGGCCTGTTCTATGTGGTCATCAAGATCTGGGACTGGCGACGCCTGGTCGTGCCTCTGTCCTATTTCATCGAACAGCCCTTCCAGAACTGGACCCGCAAGAGCGCCTCGATCATCGGCACCGTGCTCTGGACGGTGGATTATCACGCCCCGATCGGGGCCATGCGCCAGAAACTCGAAGACATCTGCAAGTCGACCGATCTCTGGAATGGTGACGTCGTGAACTTGCAGGTCACGGAGGCGTCCGGCACTGCGGTCACGGTCCGGGCGCTGGCCTCGGCCAGCACCTCGCCCGAGGCATGGGACCTGCGCTGCCTGATCCGCGAGCAGATGATCGAATGGCTGCAGGCAGAACACCCCGAAGCGCTGCCACGCCTGCGGGCAGACACGGCCATGAGTGTGCCGGAAGATTTCAACGGGTTTGCCCCTCGGGGCAGCTGACCCCTCAGCCAGCCGGCAGGATGCGATACACCGCAGTGGCCTTCATCACGGGGGCGCCATTCTGCCGGGCCATGCCACCGGTAAACAGCACGGTGCGCGTGCGCCGGTCGATCCTGGGCTCGAGCGTCACGTCGGCTCCGGACGCAGCTGCCGACGACACGTCAAACGTCACCGACACCATTTCCACACTGTTCGGGGCACAGGCCGTCTCGGCGTCCGCGCGAATGGCGGCCATCAGGTCCAGGGCCAGTTGTTCGTCCGGTTTCATGGCGCTGCCTTCCCGCATGTCTCTGCCTCCATCCCTTGCTGGACGATGCAGATAGACAGGACCGGGAAAAAAGAAAAGGGCCAGGTCGGATGGGAGGGGGAAGAGAGGGAAGACCGACCTGGCCCGGCAATGAGAGCATCTTGAAGACAACTGACGGGTCATCAGGAGGGGTACGTCATCAAGATACTGTCTCTACGCACCGCTCGCCATTTGGTTCACTCCCGCCGCCAAAAAAAATCCGTGCATGAAAAAGCCGCCCTCGGGCGGCTCGTTCAGACAGGTTGGCGATGGGGGTCAGGCAGCAGCAGCGGCGGCCGCAATCGCATCGAGATCGGACCCGATCAGATCTCCCAGATGGCCAAAGCCGACCAGGCCATGCTGCTCGTCCATGTATACGGAGATGCTCGGCAGCAACTGGCCGATCGCCTTGTGGTCCAGGCCGATCTTGTGAAGTTCGGAAATCATCGATTGTGCGACGGCCAGCTTGCCCCCGGGGGTCTGTTCGATCATCCGGGCAACTTCACCGATCGGCGCGCCAATGTCGCTGCCGGTGCGCGCGGACAGGGCCCGGGCGCCGGGAATGGTGCGGAAGACGGCTGTCGCGAAAGGCGACGCCTGACGCTCGGCCGCATTCAGCACCAGGCCAAGCGCCTTGCGCGCAGTCTCCTCGGAGAGGCCGTTGTGACGGGCGAGGTGTGCAGTGAGATCGTTCAACATGTGCGAGCGCACTCCTGAGGTTAACGGCTTTGGAGAGTCCATTAACGCTGTTTGTGCTTACTGCTTCGTTACCGGCTTCATTCCCCTCTGTCGCATTCGCAGCAAATACGGTTAAGGGCCGTTAGCGCCGGGTAAACAAACCCGCGCGTTTCGTTTACCTTTGCCATTCCTCCCACACCTGCTCCCAAGGAGCTTCCATGATCCGTATCGGCATTCTCGGCGCGGCCAAGATCGGCCCGAAAGCCATTATTCACCCGGCTGCCAACCGCAAGGATTGCGACATTGTCGCCGTCGCGGCGCGGGATGGAGACAAGGCCCGCGCCTATGCCGCGGAGCACGGCATTGCCCACGTGGAAACCGACTATGAGGCCCTCGTCCGCCGCAACGATCTCGACCTGATCTACAATGCCCTGCCCCCGCACCGTCATGCAGACCTGACAATTGCCGCGCTGGAGGCAGGCAAGGCCGTGCTGTGCGAAAAGCCCTTCGCGATGAATTCGGGCGAGGCCGCACGCATGAACGCGGCGGCGGTGCGCACCGGGCGTCCGCTGATCGAAGCCTTCCACTACCGGTTCCATCCGGCCTTCGAGCGCGTGCTGCACCTGGTCCGGGACGGGAAATTGGGCCGGCTGCGCACGATGAAGGCGGTGTTCAATGTCACCATTCCATATCGCGAAGGGGAGCTGCGCCACACCCTGTCTCTTGGCGGCGGCGCGCTGATGGACCTCGGCTGCTATTCCGTCCACATGGTGCGCACACTGGCCGGGGCAGAGCCTGAAATCCTGTCAGCCCGCGCAGACTGCCAGCATCCCGGCGTGGATCTCAGCACCGAAGCCATGCTCGGCTTCCCCGATGGGGTCTCCGCCAGCGTGACATGCAGCATGGCCGAAGGCATCGAACGGGACATCCGGCTCGAAATCGACGGCAGCGATGGCAGTCTCGTCCTGCTGAACCCGGTACACCCGCATCGCGGTCACCAGATCAGTCTCAGCCGGGGCGGCGAGACGACGACAGAGACCGTCGATGGCAGGATCACCTACGAACACCAGCTCGATCACGTGATGGACGTTCTGGCCGGGCGGGCCGCTCCGCTGACGGGCGGTGCGGACGCGATCGGCAACATGGCCACAATCGACGCGATCTATCGCGCGGCAGGCCTGTCCCCACGCGGACTGTAGTTCCCGCTGCAGCTGGAACATGATATGCACGGGCCGACAGACATGTTCGGGAGGCGGTCATGAAAACGGCAGGCATCATCTTTCTTGTACTGGGCGCGTTGGCGATCCTGTTCCCCCATATCGCCGGCCTGTCCTACAATTACATCCTCGCCTATCTCATTCTGTTTGCTGGCGCCGTGCATCTCTGGTGGGCATGGCGCCCCAGTCTCGACGGGCGCACGCATCACCTCTTGCTCGGCCTCCTCTTCCTGGCAGCGGGGCTCGGCCTCGTCATCTTCCCCTGGATCGGCCTGATCTCCTTCACCATCATCCTGGGGGCCTCCTTCCTGATCCAGGGCGGCGTCCAGCTGGCCATGGCCGCAAACAGCCCGCGTCTTGTCGGCAACAGCAAAACGATGCTGGTCCTCTCCGGTCTGGCAGGCATCCTTGCCGGCGCGCTGATCCTGCTCGAATTGCCAAGCTCCGCCAGTTGGGCCATCGGCACCCTGGCCGGTCTGAACATGTTGTTCTTCGGGGTTGCGCTTCTGGTCGTCGACAAGGCCCTGTCCGGACCGTTCGACGACTAAACCGGAACCCGCGCCGCGACTTGCCCTGCGCCGTCCGACCATGATATTCCGCAGCCCTCACAACAGGCGCTGAGCGCGGTCGCGTCACGAAGACGAGGCAACCGCGGCGCAGGATAAGTCCTGTGTGTGCGCCGAGACCGGCCCTCTCCAGGACGTCAGAGCCAGGAGTGCCCCATGAAGACCATCATCGAACCCTTCCGCATCAAATCGGTTGAACCGATCCGCATGACCACGCGCGAGGAACGCGAACGCCTGCTGCGCGCGGCCGGCTACAATCTGTTCAAATTGCATTCAGACGACGTGCTGATCGACCTGCTGACCGACAGCGGCACCTCGGCCATGAGCGCGGCGCAATGGGGCGCGGTGATGACCGGCGATGAAAGCTATGCTGGCGCGCCCAGCTTCTACCGGTTTGAATCGGCCGTGAAGGATCTGATGGATTTCAAGCACATCATTCCTGCCCATCAGGGCCGCGCCGCAGAACACCTGCTCTTCTCCCTGATCGCCAGCCCCGGACACGTCATCCCGTCCAACACCCATTTCGACACAACGCGCGGCAATATCGAAGCCGCTGGCGCAGAGGCGCTGGACCTGCCGATCGCCGAAGGCAAAATCCCGTCGCTCGACCATCCCTTCAAGGGGAACATGGACCTCGACGCCCTCACCCGCCTGATGGAAGAACGCGGCGACGCCGTGCCCTGCGTGATGATGACGATCACGAACAATGCCGGCGGCGGACAACCTGTCAGCCTGGCCAATATTCGCGGCGCAGCAGACATTGCTCACCAACATGGCAAACCCTTTTTCATCGATGGCTGCCGTTTTGCGGAAAATGCCTGGTTCATCAAGCTGCGCGAGGACGATCAGAAGGATCGCTCCATCAAGCAGATCGTGCGCGATACATTCGCTGTTGCCGACGGCATGACGATGAGCGCCAAGAAGGATGCCTTCGCCAATATTGGCGGCTGGCTGGCCCTGAATGATGACGCTCTGGCCGAGCAGGCCCGCACCCGCCTGATCCAGACCGAGGGCTTCCCCACCTATGGCGGCCTTGCCGGACGCGATCTGGACGCCATCGCACAGGGCCTGACTGAAATCGTGGACGAGGATTATCTACGCTACCGCGTGCGGACCAATGCCTATATCGCCGAACGGCTGGATGCGCTGGGCGTGCCGGTCATGAAACCCGCCGGCGGGCATGCCGTGTTCGTCGATGCCCGCGAATGGCTGCGGCACATTCCGCCACTGGAATATCCGGGGCACGCGCTGGCCTGCGCGTTGTATGAGGAAGGCGGCATCCGGGGCTGCGAGATCGGCACGGTCATGTTTGGCCGCAAGCCGGATGGCAGCGAGGAACCGGCCCGGATGGACCTTGTCCGCCTCGCCATGCCGCGCCGGGTCTACACCCAGTCGCATGCGGACTATATCGTCGAAGTGTTCGAGGAACTCGCCAAACGCAAGGACGACATCCGCGGCCTCAGGATCGTGAAGGAACCACCCATGATGCGCCACTTCACGGCGGAGTTTGCAACGCTCTAGCAAAGCAAGCGCTCAGGCACAGCCTTCGGATATCGTGCCTAGCCCGCTTTCGCCATTTCGATCCACTCCTCGACTTCCTCTTCGGCAAGATAGTCGTCGTCGCGGATCACGCGGTCGCCCTGCGGGGTCTGCAGGAACTCGCTGGCCAGCATGAACAAGGTGCGCGCCGGGGCCTCGGCCAGTTCCTTGCGGTTGCGGATTCCCGCGCCGACAAGGATCTGGGCGTCATGCACGCGCAGGCCCGGCACTTCCATCATCAGGATGGTCTGGTCTTTCCAGTCATTCAGCGTGTCGACATCGATATAGGCGACATCGACGAGGAAGACGGTTTCCTCCGTGTCGCAATCGAGCAGGTCGCCAACCGTGGTGATGCCGGCGCGTGAGAGGCGTTTGGCGGTCTTCTTGCCGATGCTGGGCGCCTCGACAACGGGGGACTCGCGCGTGATGCGGCTGCGGCGCGCAATGTCTCCGGATTCCCCGTCATCTTCGGGCTCGGCAGCTCTTGTTTCGGGTGCAATCTCGGCCTCGGGCTCCGGCTCGAACAGGACTTCTTCGGCCTTTGGCGGCGCCGCTTTTTTCGGGGCCGGGATGTCTTCCGGCTTCGGTGCGTCCGCCACGGCTGGCTCAGCCTTCGCCTCGACGGGTTCCGGCGCCTCGGTCGCGATCTCTTCCATAGGGGCGGCCTCTTCGGCCTCCGGCTCGATCAGCGCATTCAACAGGCGCTCCTCGACCGCCTTGTTCTTCGAGCCAATCGGACCCAGCTCCTGCTTGTCGAGCTGTTTCAGAGGCACGCGCAGCACCTGCTTCGCGTGCATCTTGCGGATCGCCTTGTCATCCTCCGGCAGCGTGCGGATGACCTTTCCGGTCTTCTGGTATTCCTTGTACATGCGCGTGACCGTGCGCTTGTCGGCGGCATCGGACAGTTTCGCCGTCACCCAGCGGATGGGGATGTCCAGGGTCTCGATATAGCCCTGAAGCGTCAGATTGGTCTTTGGCGGGCTGACGGCCGCTTCCTCGATGGCGCGGGACATGATCGCGCCGAACCCCGCCGTCGCATAGGCGACGAGGTCCACGATCGCATCGAACATGGTCTCGTCGAGCCCGGCCGGCGGATCCTTCACGCCCACGTCCAAATCATAATGATCAATGAAGGTCTGGTAGTGCGGATGCGAGAGCCGCGCGCCATTGCGCACCATGTCGGCAACGAAGCCGGCGCCTTCCGGCACAGGCACGTCGGGATAGCCGAGTGTCTCGATGCGCGCGTCGATCTTGTCGCGGGATTTGGCAATGCTCCACTCGACGGCGCGGTGCATGGTGCCTTCTTCCTCCGTCTGCCCCGTATGGAAGGGCTGGATCGGGTCGGCATAATAATGGCTCAGGACCCCCAGCGCATAGGCTGCCTTGCTCCACTGCTTGCGGCGTAGATGATCCACCGCAGTGGCATACCATTCCATCGCCTTGCCCGGCGCGCCGCCCCACTCCCCTTCGGAAATGTGCAGCACGTGATTCCTGAAGTCCTTGAACTTCGAATCCGGCGCCTTGGCGCCTTCCAGCAGATGCTCGTGATGTACCAGGAACAGGTCTTTCCACTTGTCCGCCTCATCCGAAGCGATCAGGGACAAGGCGTCCATTGCGATATAGTGGTGCGTCGAGCGGCACCGATGGCCGCGAATTACCCGTTCGAGCAGAGACATGCCCGTCTCCCTTTCCCGCCTGATTCAAACTGGATCAGACGACAAATGCCTAATGATGGTTACGCGATCATTAACCATTCGCGCAGGAGGGGAGTTTTGTCAGGGCGACGCTATTGCGATTTCCAGGTGATCGGATACCAGGGAAAAGTCGCAATCGAGGGCGCTCCGCCATGGCCAAGGGTGTATTGTTGTACCGCGAGGGCTCGAAGTATGACGACCAGCTCGACACACGATACCAGTTCCCAAAAATGTACCTGAACACGGCGAAGCAATTCGTCGGAGACTGGATCGTGTACAATGAATTGCTGAATGGCAAAGGCACTGGCGGCTATCAGCGCATCGCGCGCGTTCGCGACATCGTGCCGGATCCCGAGGTGAAGAACATGTATTTGGCCCTGTTCGAGAAAGGCTCCTATTTCGAGTTCGAGAATTTTGTGCCCTACCGGACCGGCACCGACTTCATGGAGTCGCGTCTCGCGACCGGTACGAACAGGCCCTCCCAACTCGCCCGGGTATCGGTTCGCGTGATCCCTGATCTGGATTTCTTCCGAATCTGCCACCGGGGCAATCTGCTGGAACAGGCCGAACTCCCGCGATTTGACCGGGACGGGACGACACATGGAGACCATGGCTTGCACGACTCCCCGGTCGCTTTTGACCATGAAGACGACGAATTTGAAACGAAACGACACCGGTTTGAAACACTGGTGTCCAGACCGGTGCGCAGCCGCGTCTTCAGGGACCGTGTGATCAGGGCGTATGACAAGACGTGCGCATTCACGGGCCTGAGCCTCGTCAATGGTGGGGGGCGGCCAGAGGTTGAAGCGGCGCACATCCGCCCCGTTCACGCAGACGGCCCCGATCGTGTCGACAATGGCATCGCCCTTTCGGGCACCGTGCACTGGATGTTTGATCGCGGGCTGATAAGCCTCGACGACAATTACGACATCATCGTCTCCCGGCAGGTGAACAATCCCGACGACATCTGGCGTCTGATGACACCGTCACGAAAAGCCAAGGTGCCGGACGATCCCCGGCTCCGGCCGCATCCCCGATTCCTGAGCTGGCACCGGGAGAACTGCCTGAAGCACTAGCCCGCCATCACCGCACCGCGAAATCCGTCGGCTCGGCGCTCTTGCCTTTCGCGTCCTTTTCACCCCTGGCCTGGCCGTGCTTGCCGGGCCCCATGAAGCCGAACAGATGGCCACCCACTTTCCGCATCTGGATTTCCTCGGACCCCTCCGTAATGCGGTAGCGGCGGTGGTGGCGATAGATGTGCTCGAACGGCTTGTGACGGGAATAGCCCATGCCGCCATGCACCTGCATCGCCCGGTCAGCCGCATTGCAGCACAGCCGGTTTGCCCGGTAGTTGCACATGGATACCTTGTCGGAGAGATGGATCGCTACTTCCGGCTTCGACATCTGGTCCATTTCCCAGGCCGTCTTGAAGATCAGCAAGCGCAGCATCTCGGCCTCGGTCGCCAGTTCAACCAGCGGGAACTGGATCGCCTGGTTGGTCGCCAGGGCCTTGCCGAACGGCTTGCGCTCGCGGGCATATTGCACGCTCTCATTGATGCAATACATCGCCGCGCCGACAGAGCTGGCCGCCTGACGGATTCGGTTCTCGTGGACAAAATGCTGCGCCAGCGCAAGGCCCCCCTCCGGCGGGCCGAAGACAGCATCTTCCGGCACCCAGACATCCTTGATGGTCAGGCGCGGATGGTCGGTCGGCATGTTGAAGGTCCACATGTATTCCTCGATGATCACGCCGGGATCGTCTGCAGGTACCAGAAGACAGGTGATGCCCTTGGCGTCTCCATCCTCCCCGCTGGTGCGGCAGAACATCATGATGTGCGTGGCGACATGCATGCCGGTGATCCACATCTTCTCGCCATTGATCAGCCAGCCATCCTGGCCGTCGCGCTTCTGGCGCACGGCGCGGGTTTCCATATGCGTCGCGTCAGAGCCATGATCCGGCTCCGTCAGGCCGAAACAGGCGAGGAACTTGCCCTCCAGCGCGGCGGTCGCGAGGTGTTTCTGGTCGTCGCGGGCAAAATCCCGCAGCATCAGGATCTGCGGAAAATTGCCGACAATGGAATGCTCGTTCTGCAGATCATTGTGCAGACCAAGCCCCTGTTTCGCGAAATGCTCCCGGATGATGGCCATGCCGAGATTGGTTCCATCCTGCCCGCCAAATTCCTTCGGCAGCGCATACCGCAGATGGCCCGCCTTGTCCGCGCGGCGCTTGGCTTCCTTGAGCAGCGCTTCCCATTCCGGGCGCGGCAGACCGCCATTATCGAAATCGGTCCGCGCCCATTCGCGCCGATGATCGAAAAAGCGGATATTGTCGTCCTGCTGTTCCAGAGGTCTGATCTCGTCCTCGATGAACTGGTCCAGCACGGTCAGATAGTCTGCAATGTCCTGCGGGATGTTGAAATCCATGGGTCCGGTGTCCTCTCCTCGGCGGTCGCGTCTGGCGATCTCGTTTCCATGATCCAGAATAGCGTGTCGGCCCGACGCGGCAATTTGTGCCGCCACGGCAGGATTGGAAGAAAAAAATGATAACTGAATGATTGACTTTTTGTTCAGTGTTTATAGTTTGGGTGTGCGGTCAGTATCGGCCGCGCCCCACACAGAAGGTTTCCTCCCATGCCATCTTCCCGTCTTTCCTGCCTCCTCGTGGCAGCCGGTCTTGCCGGTGTCGCCCTCGCCGCCCCCGCCATGGCAGATCCTGCCAACACGGTTTCTGCCGAAATCCAGTATGATAACAATGCCCTGAACACGCATTCGGGCGCCGATTCCGTGCTGGAATCGGTCGAGAATCAGGCCTTGGATGTGTGCCGTTATGATGCCCCCATCTCCACCGCCCCCCGTACGGATGAGGCCTGCGTCGGTCAGGTCATCGCCCAGGCTGTCACCAAGATCGACCATCCGGAACTGACGGCCGCCTACATCGCCCGGTCCAATTCCGCCCCGCGTCTGGTTGCCGACAATCGGTAGGCCTGCGCTTTTGGAAGGCTGAACGATTGACGTTTTCGTCAGCAATCGGTATTGAGGCAGCACGGGCACCCAGGGTCCGGCACCGTTTTACCAGTCCACGCACCGAAAGGTATCCTCCCATGATCCGTTCCGCACTCACCGCCGCCGCTTTCGCAGTCCTCAGCGCCCCGGCCTTCGCCACCACGTTCACCTTCGAGACCGCCGAGCCGGTCGAGGATGGCCAGGTCGTCGCCATCGGCACGGTCTGGCTGTGCGAGGGCACCGTCTGCAAGGGCGACCTCGACCGCAAGAAGGCTTCCGTCCGCGATTGCAAGAAGATCGCAAAGAAAGCCGGCGTGATCGTCTCCTACGGCAATGGCGACTCCGAACTGGAAGCTGACGACATCGAGTCGTGCAAGAAATCCGCACGCTAAACTGTCAGACTGACTAGCAGTCCTCTCCTCGGGCCGCTCTGGTGTTTCGCCGGGCGGCCTTTTTTTGTGCCGCCTTATGAACCCTCAAGCCCCTTCCCGCGTTAGGCGGTCAGACACGAGGAAGACATGACGGCATCCCCCAGCGACCCGCTCGAAAACGTGCTCGAAACCGCCATAGAAGAGGGCGGTGATGGCGACGTATCCATCGGTGACCTGCTCGACATGTTCGGGCAACGCTCTTTCGGGCCGATCATAACCCTTCTGGGTCTTCTGGTTGTCGTGCCCCCGCTCGGCGGCATTCCCGGCCTGCCGGCCGTTGTCGGCCTGATCATTCTTCTCTTCAGCCTGCAGATCCTGTTTGGGGCGAGCCATATCTGGATGCCATCCTTCATCCAGAACCAGTCCATCGAAACCGAAAAGCTGGAACAGGCAGAAGACCGGGTGAAGCCCTGGCTGAAACGTGCGGACCGGATGATCACCGAGCGGCTCGCATGGGCCACCGGAAAAACGGCGACCTATCTCGCCGCCATTGCGGTCTCCCTCCTGGCACTCCTCATGATCCCGCTGGAGCTCGTTCCCTTCGCCGTGTCGGTGCCCGGCATCGCCATCACGCTGTTCGGCCTCGGCCTCGTTGCCCGGGATGGTGCGGTCATGCTTGCCGGCTTCGCCGCCACGACGGCCGCCTTGGCGATCACGCTGCTGTTTGTGCCCTGGGACAAGGTGGCCGCCTGGTTCTGATCCGTCAGACGGCGGGCTCGGATTCGATGGGCTGCCACAGTTCGATCTTGCGGCCATCCGGATCCATGAGCCAGGCGAACTTCCCATAGCTCTCGGACATGGGCTCACCTTCGAGCGACACACCTTCCGACCGGATCCGCTCGATCATCCCGTCCAGATCATCCACCATCAGATTCATCATGAAATCGCTGTCGGATGGTTTGAAATAGTCGCTGTCTGCCTTGAACGGCGCCCAGATCGTGCGGGCACCTTGCGGGAAAGTCTTCGCCGCGTCTGCCTGCGAAAAGCTGGACCCGCCATAATCATCAATCTCGATCCCCAGGACGCGCGTGTACCATGCGCGGGTTGCGTCCACGTCCTTGCAAAGGAAGAACAGTCCTCCGAGCCCGATCACTTTTGCCATTGGTTCTTCCCCTCTCGATTTTTCCCGCCCACACGATACCCTGTTCCAATACATATCCAAAACAGGTTCGCGGTGCGGGCGCAGACATGCTCCCGACAAGATAACTGACATGACTCATTCTGATTCCCTGCCCGGCGCCGGTTGCGGCGCGGCCATTCGAGACCAGGCCGGACGGCTCCTCCTGATCCAGCGACTCAAGGAACCCGAGGCGGGCGCCTGGGGACTGCCCGGCGGCAAGATCGACTTCGGCGAACGGGCCGAAGACACCGCGCGTCGCGAGATCGAGGAAGAACTCGGCGTCCGGATCGAGTTGACCGGTCTCGCCTGCATCGCCGAAACAATCGACAGGGGCGACGGGAAGCATTGGGTCGCGCCGGTCTATTCCGCGCGCATCGTGTCGGGAGAGCCGCGCGTGATGGAACCGGAAAAACATGGCGGCTGGGGATGGTTCGAACTGGATGACCTGCCGGCAGACCTGACGACTCCCGTGCGGGACTATCTGTCATCCCTGGAGCCGTCCCGCTAACTGCAAATATGCAGTGATTGTTGCGGCTTCGCTCTAGCGGGGCCCGGCCAGTTGGTGATTATAGCCGGGTGATTCGACGCATACGATCCCTGCTCGTGTGGCTGGTGGCAGCAGACCTTGCTGCGACGCTCCTGTTCTGGGGCGTCACCCGCCTGTCGGACCAGACCGGCAAACTGTCGGGCGGACGCGGGATCATCTTCTATACGGACAACGCCGCCGACGCTTCGGCCCGCATCGACAAGGGCGTGGAACTCCTGAAGGCTGGCAGGATCGACCGTATTCTGGTTGTCGGCGGGCATCGGCCGCAGGAAGGCCGGCTGGGCAGTCAGGAAATGGCGCTCCTGACGGCGAAGCGCTCAGGCCAGGCCGCGAAAGTCAGCGCCGATGTCGAAAGCCGCGACACGATTTCGGGGCTCGAGAATCTCGCCAACACGACGAGTTCATCCGACAGCGGCCGGATCGTGTTCATCTCCAACTGCATGCACATTCTTCGCGCGAAAGCGATCTACGCCAGCCATCCCGGAAATCAGGCCAAGGCGCTTGGCGCATGCCCCAATGGCGGATTCAATCCACTCGACATCTGGCGACGCGCACATTACGAGGCCGGCGCGTGGACCCTGTTCGTGATGCCGGAGAGCTGGCGCGATGCGATCATCGACAGGCTGCGGGGCGACGAAGGCGCCTAGCCCAGCGGGCCGCAACGGCGCTCATACTCCGCAATCGCCTCGGGCATCCATTCCCGGAAGTTTTCGGCACGGGTTTCAGAAGCGGGGTGGGTCGACATCCATTCCGGCGGACGCTGGCCGCCACCGATCTGCCCCATGCGTTCCCACAGTTCCGGCGCCTCGCGCGGGTCGTAGCAAGCCCGCACCAGCAGATCGAGACCGATCTTGTCGGCTTCGGTCTCATGCTTGCGCGAATAGGCCAGCATGCCGCCCTGCGCCGCAATGCCGAACGCCTGCATGATCGCGCGCTGCTGGGACGCATCCATGTCGCCCAGTCCGACTCCCACCGCGATCTGTCCGAACTGGACCACACGTTGCTGGCTGACCCGTTCAGCGCCGTGATGCGCCAGCGCATGACCGATCTCATGCCCCATCACAACGGCCAGCTTGTCGAGATCATTCAGGTCCGCCGTGTCGACCGAGCCGTCATAATCTCCGGTAATGTCCAGAATGCCCGTATAGACCGCAACATAGCCACCGGGCAGGCAGAACGCGTTCGGCGTGTCGGAATCGACGACGTAATAGGTCCATTCGAACTGATCCGCGACCGGCGTGAAGGACGCGCCCTGCTGCAGCAATTCCTGCTCCAGCTCCACGGCGGCAGCCTGCAACCGCAGGCCGATCTCTCGCACAGCACGCGTATATTCAGCCGCCTCCCCTGCGCAGACCGTGCCGGACGCACACAGGACGTCATTTCCCTGTTGCTGTTCCTGGCTGAGGATCTGGACATAGGATTGCTTGCCCAGTTCCACTTCCTTCTCGATCGACACGGTGTTCAGCTGCTTGCGGCCGGAGAAGGGAACTTCTGTCTGATTGGCCTGCCAGTACATGAATACGAGGAACAGGCCGACCAGGATCAGGCTGAAGCGGCTGCGCAAAAGGCCACCTAGCCCGCTGCTGCGAGTCTTGTGGCCATAGGCGTGGCGCGGCAGGCGCATGGGCGGTCTCCGTCTTCTCTGCTCGTTAACCTGTCTAAACCAAGTGCCGCCGCGAGGGAAAGCATGCTTGCACCTTCACGAAGCCCCTGCCCGGCGCTATTTCTTGGACATGACCGAACACGCCACACCGCCCAAACTGGAAATCCGGATCATTCCGGTGACGCCGCTGCAACAGAACACGTCGATGATCTGGTCCACCGAGACGATGGAAGGTGTCTTCATCGATCCCGGCGGTGAGGTCGACAAGCTGATGGGCGCCGCCGAACAGTTCGGCGTGAAGATTGTCGGCGTCTGGCTGACCCATGGCCATCTCGACCATGCCGGCGCAGCCACCGAAGTGTCTGAACGCACCGGCTGCCCGATCATCGGCCCGCACGAGGATGACCAGTGGCTTCTGGACGAACTGGAAGCCCAGGGCGCCAAATACGGCATCACGGATGGCCGCAACGTGAAACCGGACCGCTATTTGCACGATGGCGACGAACTGGAACTGGCCGGCAACAGATTTGGCGTCGCCCACTGCCCCGGCCATACGCCGGGCCATGTCGTAATCTATCACAAGGAAGGCGCGCTCGCCTTTGTGGGCGATGTCCTGTTCCGCGGTTCCATCGGACGGACGGACTTTCCACGCGGCAATCACCAGCAGCTGATCGACTCGATCACTGGCAAACTCTGGCCGCTGGGCAACGAGATGCGCTTCGTACCCGGACACGGCCCCCTGTCCACCTTCGGGCAGGAGCGCCAGGACAATCCCTTCGTCGCAGATTCAATTACAGGCTATCAGGGCGCGGCCACTCAGGATGCCGATGCCACCAGCCAGAAACTTGCCAAACGCTGGAGCTGACCCCCGCGGCCAGCCTCACGCACTGATCCTTCCGGAGCCCGCCCATGAATGTTCACAAGTGTTTTCTGGCCGGCGCGTGCGCTGTCATGCTCGCCGCCTGCGGTGCGCCCAGCTTGGAGACGACTGCTCCGGCTGCCTCAATCGACGCGAACGCCCCATGGCATCTGGTGAACGAAGAATCGCGCCTGACCTTCGTATCCATCAAAGCGGGCGACGTGGCGGAAGTGCATACGTTCAACACAATGACGGGCACCGTAACCGCAGACGGTGGAGCGACGATTGAGGTGTCGCTGGACAGCGTGGACACCGCCATCGAGCTGAGGGACGAACGGATGCGGGCAATGCTGTTCGAAACCGAAACTCATCCGACGCTGACCATGTCGTCCCGAATGGCACTCGATGCGTTCAGCGAGATGCAGGAAGGCGACCGGAAACGGATCGAAACCGATATCACCGTCAATTTACACGGCATGGAAGAGGTATACTTCGCAGACCTCTTCGTCACCCGGACCGGCCCCGACAAAGTGCTGGTGGAATCGGCCAGTCCGGTTCTGGTACATGCTGCCGATTTCGACCTCGATACCGGACTGGAAGCATTGCGTGAGGTCGCAGCTCTGCCGTCCATCAGCCCGGCCGTCCCGGTGTCCGTATCCTTCGTTTTCGAACAATAGCCGCCCCCTCCTTCGGGCGTGGTGCGAAATTACGATACGGTAAGTGTCTGATTTTCCCCGGAACCAGCGCAGCAAGGCGACGTTTCTCTGCCGTACACTACGGAAAGGAATATCCCATGACCGCATATCTGAAACTCGCCGCAGCCGGCATCAGCGCCATCGCCCTGGCCGCCTGTACGCAGACCGGCACCACCGAACGTAACGCTGCCTATGGCGCCGCCGCAGGCGCCGTGGCCGGTGCAGTCATCGGCAACAATGTCGGCGACGGAGACGCACAACGCGGCGCTGCCATTGGCGCAGTTCTGGGTGGCGCAGGCGGCGCGGCCAAGGGGTGCACGGAATCCGATGATTGCGACATGCCGGGCGTGAAGGACCAGCCCGACGAGAAGGACAGCGATGGCGACGGCCAGGCGGACATCTATGACCGCTACCCGTACGACAGCAGCCGCTGGTAAGCCCCCGAGGCCCTGGAATTGATGGTGAGCCCCGCATCTTTGGATGCGGGGCTGTTCCATGTCTGGCTGCCAGGCAGAAAACAATTGCAGCAAATGCGGGAAACCGGTCCCTTTGGCCTTGCCCCGCCCCCCGACTCCCCGCTATGGAGCAGCCGTTTGGCCGGTAGGAGAATAAGAACATGCCCAAGCGCACTGATATCAGCTCCATCCTGGTTATCGGTGCTGGTCCGATCATCATCGGACAGGCATGCGAATTCGACTATTCCGGCGTGCAGGCCGTCAAGGCGCTGAAAAGCGAAGGCTACCGGGTCATCCTGGTCAATTCCAATCCCGCCACCATCATGACGGACCCGGAACTGGCGGATGCAACCTATATTGAACCGATCCTTCCCGAAGTCGTCGAAAAGATCATCGAGGCGGAAAAGCCCGACGCCCTGCTCCCGACCATGGGCGGTCAGACCGCGCTGAATTGCGCGCTGGACCTGCACTATGCCGGCATTCTGGAAAAGCACGGTGTCGAACTGATCGGTGCCAAGGCCGAGGCCATCGAGATGGCCGAAGACCGGAAACTCTTCCGCGAGGCCATGGACCGGATCGGTCTTGAAAACCCCCGGGCCGCCATTGTGTCATCTCCGAAGAAGGAAGACGGCAAGTATGACCGGATCGAGGGTCTGAAGCGCGCCATGGCCGCGCTCGACGAGGTGGGTCTGCCGGCCATCATCCGGCCCGCTTTCACGCTGGGTGGAACCGGCGGCGGGGTCGCCTACAATGTCGAGGAATATGAAGAAATCTGCCGGTCCGGCATTGCCGCCTCCCCGATGGCGCAGATCCTGGTCGATGAAAGCCTGCTTGGCTGGAAAGAGTATGAGATGGAAGTTGTCCGCGACAACGCGGACAATGCCATCATCATCTGCTCCATCGAGAACATTGATCCGATGGGCGTCCATACCGGGGATTCCATCACGGTCGCTCCGGCCCTGACGCTGACCGATAAGGAATACCAGGTCATGCGCAACGCCTCGCTGGCGGTCCTGCGGGAAATCGGCGTGGAGACGGGCGGCTCGAATGTCCAGTTTGCCGTGAACCCCGCAGACGGCCGGCTGGTTGTCATCGAGATGAATCCGCGCGTGTCGCGCTCCTCGGCGCTGGCGTCGAAGGCCACAGGGTTCCCCATTGCCAAGATCGCGGCCAAGCTGGCCGTGGGCTACACGCTCGACGAACTCGACAATGACATCACGGGGGTCACACCCGCCTCGTTCGAGCCGACCATCGATTATGTCGTCACCAAGATCCCGCGCTTCGCGTTCGAGAAATACAAGGGCGCTGATCCTGTCCTGACCACGGCAATGAAGTCCGTCGGCGAAGCCATGGCGATCGGACGTTCCTTCCAGGAAAGCCTCCAGAAGGCGCTCTGCTCGCTCGAGACCGGCCTTTCGGGCCTCGACGATATCCATTTCGAAACCGAGGCCGATCTGCGCAACGCACTCGGCGTGCCGTCTCCGGATCGTCTGCGCGTCGTGGCACAGGCGCTGCGTCAGGGGCTCAGCGTCGACGAAGTCCATCAGGTCACCGCCATCGACAAATGGTTCCTGCGCCAGATCGCGGAGCTGATGCAGGTCGAGGCCGGCATTCTGGAGTCTGGCCTGCCAACCGATCATGACGGCATGCTGCATCTGAAAATGCTCGGCTTTTCCGATAAGCGTCTCGGCAAGCTGACCGGCAAGGAAGAAGCCGAAGTACGTGCCCATCGCCACGCGCTCGAAGTTCGCCCGGTATACAAGCGCATCGATACGTGTGCGGCGGAGTTCGCCGCGAAGACGCCCTATCTCTATTCCACCTATGAACTACCGGCCTTCGGCGCCGACGAGGCAGAGTGCGAAGCGATGCCGTCCGGGCGCAACAAGGCCATCATTCTCGGAGGTGGCCCGAACCGCATCGGCCAGGGCATCGAGTTCGACTATTGCTGCTGTCACGCCGCCTTTGCGATGGAAGACATCGGCATCGAATCCATCATGGTGAACTGCAATCCCGAAACAGTGTCCACGGACTATGACACGTCCGACCGTCTCTATTTCGAGCCGCTGACAGACGAGCATGTTCTTGAGATCATTCACAAGGAACAGTCCGCCGGCACGCTGAATGGCGTGATCGTTCAGTTTGGCGGGCAGACGCCCCTGAAACTGGCCAACACGCTGGACCAGGAGACCGTGCCGATCCTCGGAACAAGCCCAGCCTCGATCGACCTGGCCGAAGACCGTGAGCAATTTGCAGCCCTTCTGGACAAGCTCGGCATTCAGCAGGCGCCGTCCCGCACGGCACGGTCTGTGGAAGAGGCTGAGATCAAGGCGAACGAGATCGGCTATCCGGTCATGCTGCGCCCATCCTTCGTGCTGGGTGGTCGCGCCATGGAGATCGCCCGCAATGACGAAGACCTGCGCAAGTTCGCAACCGAGGCGCTGAATGTCGCCAAGGATTCAGGCGACGCATCCCTGTTCATCGACCGCTACCTGTCGGATGCCATCGAGGTGGACGTCGACGCCCTGTGCGATGGCGAGAATGTCCATGTTGCCGGGATCATGGAACATATCGAGGAAGCCGGCGTGCATTCCGGCGACTCCGCCTGTGCGTTGCCGCCCTACACGCTGTCGCCGGCCCTTCAGGGCCGCCTGGCTGAGCAGACCATCGCGCTCGCCAAGGCCTTGAAAGTGCGTGGCCTGATCAACATCCAGTTTGCGGTCAAGGATGACGAAATCTATGTGCTGGAAGCCAATCCGCGGGCCAGCCGTACGGTGCCTTTCGTGGCCAAGGCCGTGGGCGCACCAATTGCCGGCATCGCCGCGAAGGTGATGGCAGGCTCCAGCCTGACCGAGTTCGATCTCACGCACGCCAATCCGCGCCGTGTCGCCGTCAAGGAAGCCGTGTTCCCGTTTGCCCGTTTCCCCGGTGTCGACCCCCAACTCGGCCCGGAAATGCGGTCGACCGGAGAAGTCATGGGCTGGGATGATGATTTCGGCATGGCGTTCCTGAAAAGTCAGCTGGGCGCCGGAGTTCACCTTCCGGACTCAGGCACGGTCTTCGTTTCCCTGCGCGATACGGACAAGCAGGGCATCGTCCCGGCCATTCGGAAACTGACCAACCTCGGATTCTCGATCGTGGCCACCAGCGGCACCGCAGCCTTCCTGGAAGACCAGGGCCTGGCCGTCACACGCATCAACAAGGTGCTCGAGGGTCAGCCGCACATTCTGGATGCAATGATCAATGGTCACGTTCAACTCGTGTTCAACACGACCGAAGGCGCCGCCTCACTGGCCGATTCGGCGTCCATCCGCCGGACAGCCGTGAACCGGAAGATTCCGTATTTCACAACTCTTGCCTCCTCGATCGCCTCGGTTCAGGCCATCGAAAGCATGAAAGACCGGGAAATCTCGGTGCGCGCCTTGCAATCGGCCTGATCGGCCCCACTTGACGCCATTACCAATTAAGACAACGATTTTGCCGCCAACAAGTAGAGGTGACACAGATGGAACGCATCCCCATGACCGCAGAAGGCCATGCTGCGCTTCAGTCAGAGCTCAAGACGCTGAAATCCGTGGAGCGCCCGAACATCATCGCGGCGATTGCGGAGGCCCGGGCGCATGGCGACCTGTCCGAAAACGCCGAATACCATGCCGCCAAGGAGAAGCAGAGCTTCATCGAAGGCCGGATTGCCGAGATTGATGACAAGCTGGCCCGCGCTGACGTGATCGACGTGACGAAGCTGTCGGGCGGAAAGATCCGCTTCGGCGCCACTGTCACGCTGATTGATGTCGATACGGAAGAAGAAAGTACATACAAGATCGTTGGCGAGGATGAAGCGAATGTGAAGGATGGCAAGATCTCCATCACGTCGCCGATTGCCCGTGCCCTGATCGGCAAGGAAGAAGGTGACGAGGCCGAAGTGGCTGCCCCCTCCGGCGCCCGGGCGTACGAAATATCCAAGGTCGAGTACCGCTAAATGGCTGAGACGGGGTCGCTCGGACCATCCGTCTGGGCGGTCTCGGACGGCCGCGCAGGCAATGCCGCCCAGGTGCGCGCAGTTCTGCAGGCGCTCGGGGACACCCGGCGCTGGATCCAGATTGCCCACATCAATGGCGCTGCGCACAGGTCCCAGCCGCTGGAACTCACGCCGCGGTTGCCCTGGACCCTTCTCCCTGCGGACAAATGGCCCTCGCCCCTGGCATCCCTTCCCAGGGACCAGAGAGCCCTTCTGACGGAGCCCTGGCCGACCGTCTGGATCGCGGCGGGCCGACGCTCTGCACCGCTCACCCGCGCCATTCGCGACCTGTCCGGCGGCAAGACGCTGACAGTCCAGATCCTCGACCCGAAAATCGCGCCGGAGAATTTCGACCTTCTTGTCACGCCCGAGCATGACGAAGTCAGCGGCCCGAACGTCATCCGCACCGTCGGGTCCCCCTCCTATTTCGCACCGGACCTGATTGAGCAGGCCGGCCAGTCCTTTGCCGACCTTGCCGATGAGCGCAGCAAGAGCGCCATCATTATTCTGGGTGGCACATCAAAGGCGCACACCTTCACCGAGGCAGCGGCTGACCGCCTGATCGCACAGCTGCGCATTCTGGCCGGTCAGGGCTGGCGCCTTCGCATCACCACATCCCGGCGCACGCCAGTGCCTGTCGTCGCCAAGTTCCGTGCGATGGCGGATGAAATCGGTGCACGCTTCTGGGCCGGGCCGGAGGATGGCGAAAACCCGTATCTTGCCTGGCTTGTCTTTTCCGATTGCGCCATCGTGACCGAAGACAGCGCCAACATGCTGTCTGACGCGGCCTGGCACAATCTGCCCATCCATATTGCCCGTCTCGAAGGCCGGTCCGACAAGTTCGACAAGCTCCACCAGAGCCTGATCGACCATGGCGCCGCGCGCTGGTTCGGCGGCGTTCTGGAAACCTGGAGCTATCCTGCCCTGCGCGAGGCTGACCGCGTTGCAGACGCCATCGTCGCGCGCCTGCTCGAACGCCACCCCCAACCGGACATGGGCGGGGACGAAACCCGGGTGGCCCCTCCGGACTGGATGGAATGAACCGGCAGTTTCCTTCCCCTCAAGGATGAGACTGTTCGGCCTCACCCTGCTGACCATGATTGCCTTTGCGGCCAATTCGGTCCTGAACCGCGTCGCCCTCGCAGGCGAACTGATCGATCCCGCCAGTTTCGCCGTCATCCGTCTTTTCAGCGGAGCCGCCGTGCTCGCCCTGATCGTCCTGACACGGTCGGGCACGAAACCCGCCCTGCTCACTTCCCGCCGCGCTGCCGGCATGGCAGCCCTGCTGGCCTACATGCTCGGCTTCTCTTTCGCCTATGTGTCGCTCGATACCGGTGTCGGCGCCCTTGTCCTGTTCGGCGGGGTACAGATCACCATGTTCGCGGGGGCTCTTGCCATGCGCGAGCGTGTGCCCGCCGCAAAATGGCTGGGCGCGCTTATTGCGGCGGGCGGTCTTGCCTGGTTCCTGTGGCCCGCCCCCGGCACCGGCATTGATCCTGTCGGCGCATCGCTGATGGGCGTCGCCGCGCTTGGATGGGGCATCTATTCGCTGCTGGGCCGCGACGCCCGGAACGCCACGGCCGAGACCGCTGCGAACTTCGCGCTTGCCGCGCCGGTCAGCCTGCTGGCCCTGCTGGCCGTCACGCCGCACGTCACCCTGCAGGGAGGGGCACTCGCCGCTCTGTCGGGCATCCTCATGTCCGGCCTCGGCTATGCGCTCTGGTACGCCATCCTGCCCCGGCTGGCAGCATCCACCGCAGCGATTGCCCAGCTCAGCGTGCCGATCCTGGCCGCCATTGGGGGGATCGTCCTGCTCGGCGAAGCCTTGACCGCCCGCTTCATCATTGCGGCCATCATCGTGCTGGGCGGGATCGGACTTTCAGTGGTCGCCCCCCGCATGCGCGCCTAGGCCGCAACCACGCGTGCATCCGCCGGGATTGGTTTCAGGATGAAGCCACCGCCCAGAATGCGCGTGCTCCCGTCCGCATCATAGAGTACGGCAGCCTGGCCCCGGGCGACGCCTTCCTCCGGCTCATCGAACCGGATCACGGGCACACCTTCGCTCCAGCCAAGCCGGGCCGGCACCGGAGGACGCGTGGACCGCACGCGCACCAGAACCGGAGTCCCGGCATCGGCGGCGGCCTCCAGCGACCCTTCGCCCAGCCAGTTCAGTTCTTCCAGCAGAAGACCGGAGGTCATCAGCGCTTCACGCGGGCCGACAATGACCCGGCGGTTCGGCGCGTCGATCTTCACCACGAAGAGCGGCTCACCCGTCGCCACGCCCAGTCCCCGGCGTTGACCGATCGTGTAGTGGATAACACCATTGTGCTCCCCCAGAATCCGGCCATCGAGATGCACGATGTCTCCGCCGCGCCCGGCGCCCGGGCGCAGTTTCTCGACAACATTCGCATACGACCCTTCGGGTACGAAGCAGATGTCCTGACTGTCCGGCTTCGACGCGACCGGCAGGTTGAAATGCTCCGCCAGCTCCCGCACCTCGGATTTCGGCAGATCGCCGAGCGGAAAGCGCAGATAGTCGAGCTGTTCGGCCGTTGTGGCGAACAGGAAGTAGGACTGGTCCCGGCTGGCGTCAGCGGCCCGGTGAAGTTCCGGTCCGTGCGCCCCCTCCGTGCGGCGGATATAGTGCCCTGTTGCCAGGCAGTCCGCCCCCAGATCACGGGCCGTCTTCAGCAGGTCGGAGAACTTCACTGTCTGATTGCACCGAATGCAGGGGATCGGCGTAGAGCCTGCCAGATAGGTGTCGGCGAAGTCTTCCATCACCTGTTCGCGGAACTTCGATTCATAGTCGAGCACATAGTGCGGAATGCCGATCTGGTCGGACACATTGCGGGCGTCATGGATGTCCTGCCCGGCACAACACGCACCTTTCTTCTCGATGGCCGCGCCATGATCGTAGAGTTGCAGGGTGATGCCGATAACATCATAACCCTGCGCCTTCAGCATGGCGGCGACAACCGAACTGTCGACCCCGCCAGACATGGCAGCGACGACCCGGGTGTCTGCGGGCGGTTTGGCAAATCCGAGAGAGTTCACACGGCCATCCCAGGCCGGCGGCAATTCATAGGTCATATCTCACTCCAACCGGGTTCAAGGCCCGGAGCAGTCTTCAGGAAGGGGGGCATATAGCGTGGAAAGCGCCGAAATGCGAGGGATCAGGCTGCAGAGGCTTCCGCATTGGCGGTTCCGGCCGCGACCCAGCCACCCCGGAAATGCCGCGCCGGCTCCAGCTTGTCGGTCAATCCGATCACGCTTTCGCCCGTACCCAGCAGGATCATTCCGCCGGGCATCATCTGTCCGGCGACACTGTCGATCACCTTGGCCCGAACGGACCGGTCCATGCCCGACAGGACATTGCGACACAGGATGACATCGAAATTGCCGAGCCCGTCAGCGCGCTCGAGCAGATTGTGCTGACGAAAGCTGACCCGGGAGCGCAAGGCTTCAGAGGCCTCCCACTGCCCCGTCTCGAGGCGCGTGAAGTGTTTCACGAGACGATGGATCGACAGGCCCTTCTGGACTTCGTAGTGGCCATAGCGGGCGGTCCGGGCCTTCTCGGTCGCCACCTTGCAGATGTCGGTCGACAGGATATCGATCTTTGCGCCGCGCAGGCTGGCAGGCAGTTCGTCTTCCAGCAGGATGGCAAGGGAGTAGGCTTCCTGACCGGTGCCGCCTCCTGCGCACCAGACTTTCAGCCGGCCGGTATTGGACGCTTTGAGACGCTTCGGGAGAATTTCCTCGACTATGCGCTGAAGCGCATCGCGCTCGCGGAAGAACCAGGTATCCTTGGAAACGAGCGCGGCCGCCACTTCCGCAGCAAAAACCGGGTTTGCGCGGGATTTCAGGCAGTGAACCAGATCGGCCATTGTGCCGAATCCCTCACGGCGGGCAATCGCCGCTAGGCGCGCCTCGATGAGATAGGATTTGGATTTCGGAATTGCCTGCCCGGAGCCTTTCAGCGCCAGCTCAGCCAATTCGTTGAACACCTCTTCCTGCATCTGACGCTCCGGTTCGGACATTCTGCCCACAAGTTTACGGTTAGGGCACCTTTTATTAAGAAATGCTTCAGACCAGCCCGACTTCTGCAAATTTGCTTTCCAGAATATCGGCATCGAACGGCTTCATGATGAATTCGTCCGCGCCTGAGCTCAATGCTTCATTGATGTGTTCGGCGTCATTTTCAATGGAGCAGAACACGACCAGCGGATGTTTGCCATTCTCCTCCCTCCGCAGGGCGCGCAGGAAATCCAGGCCATTCATGATGGGCATGTTCCAGTCCAGCAGGATCGCATCCGGCATTTGCTGGCGGCACTGGCGCATCGCATCAGCGCCGTCCCCGGCTTCCAGAACCTCGAATTTCAGGTCGCGCACGATCCGGGCCGCAACCTTGCGGACCACTCTGGAATCGTCAACGATCAGACAGGTTTTCATCACGTGTCCCGTGCGCAGCAAATCAGATCGGAATCTGGCGGACCCCGGTTAAGAAAGTCCTGCCAAAGTGTAAATATCCGGCCGGTGGTCAGCCTTCGGCGCGAATGCCGGCGGCCATGATGATGACGCTCTCATCGCCTTCACTGGCGGTCAGTTCCCCACCCAGCCCGTCGCAGATGATCTTGGCGAACAGGGGCTGGATATTCTCTGGCCGCCAGCCATCCTCGGGCTCGATACCCTTGATGCCATTGCCGATATCCGGCCGCAACCGGGCGCGATTGCCCTTGCAGGTCAGCGCAATCGTCAGCCCGACCGGCTCGTTCCGGATGCGCACATGGATCACACCGCCGCGTGGTAGGCAATCAATGCCCATCATCACCAGATTCATCATCATCCGCACATGCGAGAAGCTCAGATGATCGGTCTGGATATCGAATTCTATGCTGGGGCGGTGACTGGCGACAAAATTCTCGGTGATCTTGCGCGCTTCATGGATGTCTGCTGCCCCGGCATTCAGGCCGATGGAGCCGAAGGCATAGCGCAGGAACTGGATCCGCGCGCCGGCCTTTTCCGCGCCGTCATGCAGCAGCGCCTCGGCCTGGGCCTTCATCTCCACGTCGCCGGGATCATTCATCAGGTCCAGCGCATTGGTAACCGATGACACCGGCGAGACCAGATCATGGCAGATGCGCGAAGCGATATACGCGGACAGGCGTGCTGGATCGATCATGAATAGGTCAGCCCCGTGCTGGAATTCGGATTTCGCGCAGGATTGTGTGAGCCGCCCGGCGTGTCAATCAATGCTGTATGAACTATTGGCGATATTCCACATTCCGCTCGGTCGTGTCTTCCGGGCGTTCAATGTCGTCATAGCCATGGCGGGCGCTATGGAATGTCAGCAGGAACAGGCCGATCGACAGGCCGAGCGTCAGCACTCCGCCGAGCACATAGGCCATCCAGCCATGCCCTGACAGTCCATCTGCATTGCTCTCCCAGAGACGGGAAATGCCCCACAGCATGGCGCCCAGAACAACAAAGCTGGCAACAATCCACAGGATCAGTTTACGCGACATGGGCATGACCTACGCCGAGTGGGCCCGGAAACAAGCTATTTCTGTTTCCAGGAGCCGCTGGCATCCATGTAGTACTGGCCGGGGCGGAGCTTGGCGATCTGTTTCTCACCGGTGATGCGCGCCACTTCAGCGACAGTCGTGCCGGTCTCGGCCGCGACTTCGGCATATTTTGCCGCGCGCTTGTTGTTGATTTCCTGAACCCGTCGAATCAGAGCGGGGTCAGCTGATCCAACCACGCCGAGGCGTCCGTCGATGCGCTCGCCGACCTGGCCGGCTTCAATGGCTGCATCAATGACCGGGTCGCCGGCCCAGGCTGCCGGTGCCAGCGTTGCCAGACCGAATGCCAGTGCGATGGCTGCGAAAAGGGTGCGAAGGGATTTCATCGTTTCGTCTCCGGTATTCGCCATGTCTAGAACAGATCGGGGTTGTCGGCGATCAGGTCCTCGACTTCCTTGTCGAGGATCACGCGGACTTCCTGGGTGATGTTGACGTTCAGGTCGATCTTGATCGGCTTGTCGGACGGTTCGATGCGGACCGTCGGCGTGCAGGCGACGAGCGCCGCAACGCCTGCGCCGGCCAGCAGGACTTTTGCATAATTCATCAGGATTCGCTCCTCAGGGTTCGGGGGGACCATGACACAGACCACCTTAACGTCAATGAAGTTGGCCGTTGTCCCCTATTCAGTTTCCTCCAGCCGCTTGGCTTTCACCTGCTCCACCACGGCGTCGGTCAGCCCCTTCTGACTGGTATAATACTGTGTGTTGCGCAGCAGTTCCGCCAACGCCGAATTGACGGTGATATCGAACAGGAAGGGCTGGCCGGTCACCAATTGGTCGCCCTTGCCATAGGAGATGCCCCGGCGGCTCTTGCCCTCCAGGATAAGCGAGATGGTCATGCGGTCTCGTACATTCCCATCCAGTCCCAGTTCCAGCACGGTGAAGTCGAAATCCTTCAGGGCCTCGAACGCCATGCGCACATTGTCATCCGCCGCGGCCGCAGAGTCGCCTGTTGATCCCGCATAGGATAGATGCCCGCCCTGCGCATCTGCCTTCAGGCGAGCGTCGCGCACCATGACCTGCGTGCCGTCGACATCGATGGGAAACCGGCCGGACACCGTGCCGGTGGCCTGTGTATTCGGCAGTTTGAGGATTTCCACCAGCCGCGCGAGTTCGATGCCCTCGGCGGTAACCTCCACCCGCTGGGTCTCAGCACCAAGCGTCCATGTGAAGGCTGGCAAGGCCAGTTCGCCACCGGCGAACGGGAAGGATGCACTGTCGACCCGGAACTCGGATCCGTCGACCAGATGGAATACCACCTGTCCGTTTTCCAGCGGTACGCCCGGATTGAGGCTGGCCACGGATATGACCTGGCCCGGCGCAGTGGTCAGGGACATCAGGTCGCTGAAGGTCACCGTGCCGTTGACGCCCTGAACCCGGCCAAGCCGTGTGGTCTGGAAGCCGAACTCCGACACCGAAACCTCGCCGGTCCCATCCAGGCTTCCTGAGGCGATGTCGAACCGGGCCGATGCCAGCAAATGGCCGCGCGCATCGGTGAACACGCCGCGCAACCTGTCAGACAGACGCCAGGGCTGCAGCCCCCCCGGCTGGAATTCCAGGTCACGGCTCTCGATCGCCGCCATCCCGTTCAGATTGCTCACATCCAGTTTCAGCAGCGTATCCGCCACGGTGATTCCGTTGGAGACAAGCCGCAACGGGCCCACCATTTCCAGCTGGCTTCCCTGAAGGGTCGCTGTCAGGTCTGCGGTCATGGGCTGGTAAAGGGGATCCTCCCGCAAGTCCCGGATCACCACCCCGTCGGCGCTGAGGCTGCCATCGATCCCGCTTTTCGGCAGCGTGGCGTCGAAGCGGAAGTCACTGGAGCTGACCCGGGCGGGGATCAGGGAACCGCTGAAGCGGGTGTCTCCCAGCCGGGCTGAAATGATCGGGGACGCATTCCGGCGGGTCGCCATCCCAAGCCGCAGCTGTGCGCCTTCAATGCCCAGCGTGCTGTCTTCCAGCTCGAGCGACAAGGTGATTGCATCCGCCACTGCGGACAGGCTGACCGTATCACCTCCGGCCCAGTCCATAACAGCATTGCGGAATGCAATGCTCCCGGTGCTGGAGGAAAACGCCACAGGCATGGTGAGGTCGCCAAGGCGCGCACTGCCGGACAGACCTGCCTTCCCGGGAGTCAGGAAATGCCGGGTCTCCGGACAGATCGGGGCACGGAAGGCCCCGAAGGACACACCGCCGAAACCGACCCCTTCACTGTCCAGGATGAGGCAGGACTGCCCCGGTGTGGACACCTGAAGGCCATCCTTCGCGGATGCCAGGATGAGATCGCCTGACACGGTCGAGTCCGACAGGTCCAGACCGGCAATATTGCCCGCAACGCCGAGACGTCCCGACGCGGTCAGGTCGATCCCGCCATCCTCGGTCCGCGCATAGTCGAGCGTCTCCAGGTTTGCCGAAAACACCCGTCCCCCCGCAGCCCAGGGCGCGAGAGAGATGTCATTGGCCTTCAGATGCGACAGGCCAGCCTGCCCCATGGACAGATCGAGCGTGGCTGCCATGGCCGGCAGACCGCCGCCGCGCGCCGACACAGCGCCCCGAATGGACCGCTCCGCCTCCGCCCAGACCAGCCAGTGCCCGGATGGTGGCGGTGCAATATCGACCACCAGGGCCGACGCGGCATTCAGCTCCACCGGACCGGCCGACAGGATCGACCATTGGCCCGCCTCCTGCGTAACCGTCAGCGGCAGCTCCGCGTTGAATTTGACCAGCGCGCGGCGCAACGCAGCGGCGAGGCTGGCCTCATGAGCTGCGAACAGGTCCGGCAGGCTGAGTCGCGCCACCAGATCATCCAGCGTGGCGGCGCCGAGCCCTGCTTCGGCGGCTCGCAGTCGGCCCTCCACCTTCAGGCCGGCAGCAGGTGTCCTTGACAGGGTGGCCGACAAATCGACCGTGCTGGCGCGCCCCTGTGCGATCTGCACTTCTGCAGCCGACAGCAGCACCGGCCCGACCACGTCTCCGGACGCTCCGTCCAGGTGCACTTCGAAATCCACGTCCCGCGCGGCAATCGAACTGCCCGACAATTTGGATACGCGTGCTTCGGCCGACGCCTGACGAATGGCATCCAGGACGGCATTTGCGTCGGCGGACGGCAACCGGTCCAGAACGGCACGCCCGGCTCCGCTGGCCTGCGACAGCGCATAGCCGCCCCACGCCCCTTCAGACAGGTCGGCATCCCAAACGATCTGGGTGTCGCCCTCCCCTGAAAGCGGTGCCTCCAGCAACAGGGTCAGCTGAACATCCCGTGCGCGAGCGCCGCGCACATCCGCTTCCGACAGATCAAGAAAGGCCTCCCCCTCCAACTGCCCGTCACGGCTGACGAGTTCCACTCGTCCTTCGGACCAGATCAGTGTGCCTTCCGGTCCGGACAGCGAAACCGGGTCGAGCACCAGCTGCAGCTCGCCGGACCGGGGAAACTCTCCCTCAAGGTCGATGGACGCGCCAATCTCCCCCGCGCTTGTGACAAGGATCACGCGTCCGTCCGCAATCTTCACTGGCGGCAGCGCCCCGCCACCGCCTTCGCCGGACCCGCCAACGGATTCAAGGCCGTGAAAGCGAATGCCGCGCTCGTCCAGCGTGCCCCGCAATTCCGGTCCGGTAACCGTCACGCCTGACAGCGATGGCGTCCAGCCTTTCCATGCCAGATCGGCCACCACCTCGTCTGCGGAAAACGGCGTTGCCTCGCCGGCCATGACGCGCACCCCGGAAATCACTGCGCCGCCGGGGCCCAGCCGCTCGAAATTCGCCTCACAGACGAGGGCGTTGTCATGGCACCACTGTGCCAACGCCTGGCGGGCAATGTATTTCCGGCCCAGCCAGCCCAACGCCGCAAACAGAAGCAACAGGACCAGCAGGGCTAACACCAGCCATCGCCCCCAATTCAGGCGGCGTTTGCCCGGTTTCGAGCCTTCGACCTCTAAATCTTTGTAATGTGGCGTATTCACTGATGCTTCCGGCTTGCTTCTTGCTTTGGATGGCTACTAGGATTTGTAGAGAAGCAAGAAGGCCAAAATGAGCAAAATGTCGTTTCTTAACGTCTAAACGGCATAAAAGGTCCTTCTGACATTCACAGTCCTGAGAGACAAAGGTGCTGGGTGGCACTGGGAGTGAGGGAGAACACGGCATGAGTCATGACGTGAAGACAGTCGAAACGGGCGCCGCCGAATCTCACCGATCGGTGTCGCATGGAGTGAAGAGTCTGGTCGTTCTGGGCCTGCTCGGATCTGCTTCCGCAATTCTGGGTCTCGTAACTGTCGGCCCGTCAAGCGAGTCCGGCGGCATGGGCGCAGCGCATGCCTCCCCGGCCCCGCCGCCGCTGGCCGCAACGCTGGTCTCGGCGACCGAATTTGAACCCGGCCTGGCCGCGCCTGAACGGATCAGCGACACGCTGAAACGCCGGGAAACCCTCACGGAACTCGTCACACGACTTGGCGCAGAGCCTGCCGACGCCGCGGCCGCACTGCACACGATATACGAAAAGGAATATCTGGACCCGCGTCGGCTGCGTCCGGGCGTCAAGGCAGAGGCCTTCATTACTGAAGGCCAGCTGACCGCCCTGAACATCAGCGCCGATGCAGAGCGCAACCTGTTCATCACGCGCTCCGCCGAAGGTGGCTGGACCGCCAGCGAATTGAAGGCCCGGCTCAGCCCGACCTATCATCGCGTCGCCGCGCCGATCGAGACGTCGATCTATGATGCCGCCCGCAAGCTGGGCGCCGGCGATCAGCAGGTCGTCGACTTTGCCAGCGCCTTTGCCTATGACGTCGATTTCCAACGCGAAATCCACCCCGGGGATTCCTTCGAAATGGTCTATGAGACCATGGTCGACGAGCGCGGCACGCCCGTGAAGAATGGCGAACTTGTCTTCGCCAAACTGAACGGAAAGGCCCTGACCCGCGGCTTTTACCGGTTCACGCCCAGCGATGACGGCGTTGCCGACTATTTTGACGAAAAAGGCGAAAGCGCCACAAAATTCCTGATGAAGACGCCAATCAATGGGGCCCGGCTTTCCTCGTCTTTCGGGAACCGCCGCCATCCCATTTCGGGCTATACGCGCCTGCACAAGGGCACCGATTTCGCAGCGCCCACCGGCACGCCGATCTATGCGGCAGGCAACGGTACGATCGAGCGCGCCAGCCGCTATGGCGGCTATGGCCACTATGTCCGCATCAAGCATGCCAATGACTACAAGACGGCCTATGCCCACATGTCCCGCTACGGCCCGGGCGTGCGCGCCGGCAAGCGCGTCCGCCAAGGCGATGTGATCGGCTATGTCGGCTCGACGGGCGCCTCGACCGGACCCCACCTCCATTATGAGGTCTATATCAAGGGCAAGCCGGTGAATGCGATGACGCTGAAACTGCCCACGGGGCGCAAGCTGGCCGAGACCCCCGACATGCTGGCCGAATTCGAGATCCGCAAGGCCGAGATCGACGCCATCCGTACCCAGCAGGGTGCGCAGCTGGTCGCCGCTACGCCACTCTCGAACCCGCCATCACCATAACATCAGGACGCCTCTGAACGGGCATCAGTCCGCCGGGTGGTGCGCCTTGAGGAAGGCCAGCGTCTGTTTGAGCACGTCTGACCGCGCATAGGTCGACTGCAGGAAATGGTCTTCGCCATCCAGTTCGACAAAGGTGAAGTTCGGGCGATTTCCTGCGGCCTCACGCATTCGCGTGAATTGCTGGAATGGCACGCGTGTATCTTCCCGGCCATGCATCAACAGGACCGGCGCAGTCATTGCCGCAACCTGGCGGACCGGCATGATGGCCACACGGCTGGCCTCGTCCGAGAACCGGCCTGCCCCCAGCAGCGCCTCATAGTCATTATACGTATCGCTGTCTGGTGTGAATTCTGCAAGGCGCAGGATCGGATCAGTTACACCATTGACAGAGATCGCACATTTCACTTGCGCCGCATCGCGGGCCGCCACCATCAGCGCGGAATATCCGCCATAGCTGCCCCCGGCAATGCAATAGCCGTCCGGCCTGGCAATGCCCTGCGCGACGGCCCAGGCGGCTCCGTCGATCACGTCATCGACCATCTTGCCGCCATACTCGCCATAGCCGGCAAAATGATGCGCCGACGTCGATCCCGTCGAGCCACGGAAATTGGGCCGCAGCACGGCGTAACCGGCTTCAGCATAGGCCCCAGACCACCAGTCAAACGCCGCCGTATCATGCGCGGCGGGGCCACCATGCGGCAAAACGATCAGAGGGAACGGGCCATCATCCAGCGTCTTGCCGGGCGGCAGCGTCACAAAGCCAGGAATGGTCAGCCCGTCGCGCGCTTCATACGAAATTGAAATGACATTGCCGACCGGTCGATTGACGAGATGGGACCCGGCGCTGCCAATGCTGCCCATCGTGCCGGCAGCGGCATCATAGACAAAGTAATCTGCGGGCCGCCCCGGTTCCGCCAGGGCGATGGCAATCTTGTTCCGGTCTGCGGTCCAGGATGAAATGGTCAGATGCTTGCCCGGCATGGCAGCTTCAATCGCTTCCTTCGCCTGTCCGAGTTCGGGAATGAGGAAAACCTGCTCGTCCCATTCCCCGCCATACTCCACACCGACCAGCGTGCCCGTATAGGGATCGATGATGGTGGCCGCAGCCCCTGCGCGCTTGTCCCCAATCATCACCGGTGAAATGGCACCATCCCGGAGGGACATGTAGTTGAGGCCGCGATTCTCGCCGCGTTCGATCCAGACGATCAGGTCTCCGACACTTTCTTCCAGCGCGATCAGGCTGAGATTCCGGACGTCGACATCGCTTTCGGAATGAATTTCCGTACGCCCCCGATAGACCGTGGAGGTGCCCAGATTGGTATCGCGCCGGTGCCGCGCGACTTCCCGTCCCGCCTGATCGAAAACAACTTGAGCTGTATGTTTGGGAAACGTCTCGACCTTGCGGGACTTGCCGGTTTTCAAATTGACCGCGAAGGTACGCGGCAGCCAGCCTCCGGTAGCCTGGGTCGGCATGATGGTGCCGGACGTCGCGCCGCCATCATAGACCCAGCCAAGGGTCAGTACCTTTTCGGGATCCTGCGTCAGAAGCGAAACCACGTCCGATGTATCCACCATGCCGCGCATGTCATTCATCAGCATGGTCGACTTGCCGGACTTCACATCATAGGAGACCGCGCGCCAGACTTCGAATTCCCGCATGCCGCTTTGCGTCTGCAGACGCTCGAACACCCCGAAGCGGAAGATCAGCCGTTCATCACTCGTCCAGAAAAAATCCTTCAGACGATAGGTGGAATCCAGCCCGAGCAAGGCGGACTCGGTGGCGCCGGTCAGATCAAACACGCAGAGGGACGGCAAACCATTCGGGGCGCATTCGATGGCCAGACGCGTGCCGGTGGGCGACAGCTGAGGCGAGGCAATCCCGTCTGCGCGGCCATAGAGTTCCGCGATGGCGTTGGGGTCTGCCGACGCTGAATTCAGCCAAGCCGAAAGTGTGACCGCGATTGCAGCCAAGGTCCGGAAAATGAAATGCAAGATGGCCTCCCTGTTACCAGCGAGGCCACCATGAATTGCCGGAGCGATCAACCCCTAGTTCAGGGCTGCGGCCCCTTTGGCAAACCCGTTCGGTACGCCATTGATCGACAATTGGTCATCCTCGACGCCGATCTCGATGGTCTCGCCATCATGGATGCGCCC
This sequence comes from Hyphomonas sp., assembly GCF_017792385.1. Taxonomy (NCBI): domain Bacteria; kingdom Pseudomonadati; phylum Pseudomonadota; class Alphaproteobacteria; order Hyphomonadales; family Hyphomonadaceae; genus Hyphomonas; species Hyphomonas sp. The sequence goes on from NZ_CP051230.1 coordinate 370,590, forward strand.
TTCCAGCAGGAGACGGGCCAGCGGGTCCTGAAGTTCCTTCTGGATCACCCGTTTCAGGGGACGTGCCCCATAGACGGGGTCATAGCCGCGCGCGGCCAGCCAGTTGCGGGCATCGAGGCTCAATTGCAGCGTCATCTTGCGATCCTTCAGCAGGCCCTCAAGGCGCTCCATCTGGATGTCCACAATATGGTCGATCTCGCCGCGGCCCAACCGCTTGAAGAAGACAATCTCGTCGATCCGGTTGATGAATTCCGGGCGGAAATGCATCCGGATGGCGCCCATCACGGCTTCCTTGGCCGCCTCCGACACATCGCCTTCCTCGCCGCTCGCCAGCGCGTCCGCGCCGAGGTTCGACGTCATGATGATGATCGTGTTCTTGAAATCGACCGTCCGGCCCTGCCCGTCAGTCAGCCGACCATCATCCAGAACCTGCAACAAGGTGTTGAACAGGTCCGGGTGGGCCTTCTCGACCTCATCGAACAGGATGACCTGATAGGGGCGGCGACGTACGGATTCCGTCAGCACACCGCCTTCATCATAGCCGACATAGCCCGGAGGCGCACCGATCAGGCGGGCCACCGAATGCTTTTCGGAGAATTCGGACATGTCGAGCCGCAGGATCGCCGTGTCGTCATCAAACATGAACTCGGCCAGCGCCTTGGTCAGTTCGGTCTTGCCGACGCCGGTGGGGCCGACGAACAGGAAGGACCCGATCGGACGGTTCGGATCCTGCAAGCCGGCGCGTGCACGGCGGACGGCGTTGGACACCGCCTCCAGCGCCGCATCCTGGCCGACGACCCGTTTGCGCAGCTCCTCTTCCATCTTCAGCAGCTTCTCGCGCTCGCCTTCCATCATCTTGTCGACCGGGATTCCGGTCCATTTGGAGACAACCGCCGCGATATGCTCGGGACGGACGACTTCTGAAACAAGGCCACCTTCGCCCTGATCCTCTTCGCTGCCTTCAACTTCCGCAATCTGCTTTTCAAGCTGGGGAATGGTCGAGAATTTCAGCTCCGATGCCCGGCCAAGGTCACCCTGGCGCTGCGCTTCGGCCATGTCGGCGTAGGCCCGGTCGAGCTGCTCCTTGGCAGAGGCTGCGCCTTTCAGCTTATTCTTCTCGGCAGACCAGGCCGTGGTCAGTTCATCGGATTTCGTCTGCAGGTCCGCGATCTCGCCCTCCAGCGTCTGGAGACGGTCTTTTGACGCGGCATCCTTTTCCTTCTTGAGCGCTTCGGCCTCGATCTTCAGCTGCAACAGGCGCCGGTCGATCTCGTCCAGCTCCTCCGGCTTCGAGTCCACCTGCATGCGCAGGCGCGAGGCAGCCTCGTCCATCAGGTCGATGGCCTTGTCCGGCAGGAAACGGTCGGTGATGTAGCGGTTCGACAGGCTGGCTGCCGAAACGATGGCCGCATCCGACACGCGAACGCCGTGATGGGCCTCGTAGCGGCCCTTCAGTCCCCGGAGGATGGAGATCGTATCTTCAACGGTCGGCTCATTGACATAGACCGCCATGAACCGGCGCGCGAGGGCGGCGTCGCCTTCGACATATTTGCGGTATTCATCCAGCGTGGTGGCACCGATACAGTGCAGCTCGCCGCGCGCCAGGGCGGGCTTCAACAGGTTGGAAGCATCCATCGCACCATCGGACTTGCCGGCTCCGACCAGCGTGTGCATCTCGTCAATGAACAGCACGACACCGCCCTCCGCCTGCTGAACTTCATTCAGCACGGCTTTCAGGCGTTCCTCGAATTCACCGCGAAACTTCGCACCGGCAATCAGCGCGCCCATATCGAGCGCCAGCAGGCGCTTGCCCTTCAGGCTCTCCGGCACGTCTCCATTCACGATGCGCAGCGCAAGGCCTTCCGCGATCGCCGTCTTGCCGACGCCGGGCTCACCAATAAGCACGGGATTGTTCTTGGACCGACGGGACAGAACCTGTATCGCGCGGCGAATTTCCTCGTCACGCCCGATCACCGGGTCCAGCTTGCCTTCGCGCGCATCCTTCGTCAGGTCCCGCGCATATTTCTTGAGGGCTTCATACCCTTCTTCCGCGTTCTCGCTGTCCGCCGTGCGGCCCTGGCGCAATTGCGCAATCGCCCCGTCAAGCGCCGACGGCGTTACCCCGGCATTCGACAGCACTTCAGAGGCCGGATCATTCTTCAGGCGAGACAGGGCAAGCAGCAACCGCTCCACTGTCACGAAACTGTCCCCGGCCTGCTTGGCCTCGGCTTCGGCGGATTGGAACAATTGGGCCCCGGCCTGCTCGAGCCGCAATCCGGCATTCGAGCCCTGGACCTTGGGCTGCTTGGCCAATACGGCATCGACGCCCTGTGCGACAAGTTCCGGCCGGCCTCCGCTTGCGCGGATCAGGTTCACGGCCAGCTGGTCGCGATCTTCCAGCATGGTTTTCAGAATGTGTGCTGGCGTCAGAACCTGATGCCCATTGGCCAGAGCGGCTGTCTGTGCACCCTGGATAATGGCCCGGGCGCGTTCAGTATATTGCTCAATATTCATCTATATCCCCTTTGAAAGGCAGATCATTGAAGTCGGTGGATGATGGCCCCGCTCAGCGGCAGCCGGTATCCGGTTCTTCCCTGATGTGGGTAGTCCCCCCTCCTCATGCAAGCGCTGGAATTGCGCCCCGCGCCGCCCATGAAAAAGCCCGCCTGCACGGGAAGCAGACGGGCGTTTCAGGTCCGGTATCCGGTAAGGGTCAGTCCGTGGCTTCCGCAGGAGCCTCTTCGGACTGGGCGCCGTCATCATCCTTCGGCGATGATTTGCGGCGTCCGCGTGACACCGTTTTCAGAACTCCATCGGTCTCGGTGTCGGAATCATCCGCTTTTTCGCGCTTGGCATAGGGCTTCCGGCGGCTGCGGGATTTCGGCTTGTCGGCCTTCTCGGCATCTTCATCGGAGGCTGACGTCTCGCTACGACCGTCATCGCTGTCGGATTTGGTGTCCTTCGAGCCCGTGTCTTCCGGCGACTCGTTATTGTTCCGGCTGCCGGAGCGGGATTCGACTTCCGCTTCCTGACGGGTGCCGGACTCCTTGTCCTGTGAGTCGCTGTCGTCGCGATCATCGCGCCGATTGTCGCGATTCTGCTGGCGCTGCTGCTGGGCGCGCTCTTTCGCTTCCTGCTGTTTTGCAACAATGCGCTGATAGTGTTCTGCGAACTGGTAATAGGCTTCCGACAGGATGCGATCGCCACTGGTCTGCGCATCGCGGGCATACTGCAGGTACTTGTCCAGCACCTGTTGGGCAGAGCCACGGATTTTCACATCCGGACCGACGCTTTCATAGTGACGGTTCGGATTGTTGTGGCTGTTCTGATTGTTACCGCCTGAGCGACGATTGCGCCCGCGTGAGCGTTTCATGAAGTTCATCCCGTATCATGCGCCTGCGCAGTTTGCAGGCAGTTCCCAGCGCAATTGGCCTTCTGGATTAAAGTGGCCCCAGCCCTTGATTTGCGCGAGTTCTCGTGAGGGGGACATGCAATGACACCAAGTGTTGTCGCCGTCTCACAGGAATCTTCTAGCGTGACTTTGTGATTCCGCCAAGAAGAAATGTAAGTATTACACAACCGGGCGTTTTGCGATGATGGCGCGATCATTTCCGCCCAGATCCCGGAACAGCGATACCGACTGAAATCCCGCCGCGTCCAACAGGGCAATGACGGCCTCGGCCTGATCATGACCGATTTCGAAGACCAGCCACGCGCCCGGTTTCATGGCCGCTGCCCCGATGCGGACAATCTCCCGATAGGCCACCAGGCCATCCGGGCCGCCATCCAGCGCCGCAGCGGGATCATGATCCCGGACTTCCGGCATCAGGCCCGCCAGATCGCCGCTTGGAATATAGGGGGGATTGGAAATGATCAGGTCCACATCCGACCAGCCCTGCCAGTCAGACCACCGGCCTTCATGCACGTCCGCCCGTGCGGACAGACCCAGACGGAGCAGGTTTTCCCGCGCCAGGCTTGCGGCCTCCGCGCTCGCTTCAACGCCAGTTCCCGACGCCAGCGGACGATTGGCAAGAATGGCAGCCAGCAGGCACCCACTGCCTGCGCCGAGATCCGCGATCCGCGCAGGTTCGTTGGGCGCCAGCTGCCCCAGGGCAGCCTCGACAACGATCTCGCTGTCCGGACGCGGTATCAGGGCCCGCGCATCGGTCAGGAACTCGAGTCCGTAGAATTCAGTCGTGCCGAGAATGTGCTGAATCGGCTCCCTGCCTGCCCGGCGGGAAACCCGGTTGCGGAACGCCCCCACGGCCTCTTCCGGCACATTGTCCTGACCGCGACTGATAAGCTCCGAGGACTGATGTCCTGTCACATGCGCCAGCAGCCAGCGGCTTTCAAGCCGGGCATTCACGATGCCGGCCTCCTCGAGGGCCGCGGCCCCTTCAGCCATCAACTGGTCAAACGTCATGTCCGGCAGATCAGTTTGCCTCCATCGCGGCCAGCTTGCGCGCGCGGTCTTCCGTGATCAGCGCTTCGATCACATCGTTCAGCTTGTCGCCGGTGATGATCTTGTCCAGCGAATACAGCGTCAGGCCGATCCTGTGATCCGTCACGCGGTTCTCCGGATAGTTGTAGGTGCGGACCTTCTGGCTTCGGTCACCAGACCCGATCTGGCTGGCACGGGCCTCGGCCCGCTCGGCATCGCGTTCAGAGCGTTCTTTCTCGTACAGGCGGATTTTCAGCTGTTCCATCGCATTTTCGCGGTTCACATGCTGGGATTTTTCCGAACTTGTCACGACGATGCCAGTGGCCAAATGCGTGATCCGCACGGCCGAGTCTGTCGTATTGACGTGCTGCCCGCCTGCGCCGGACGACCGCATCGTATCGATACGGATGTCTTCCGGCTTGACATCGATTTCAACATTCTCCGGTGCCGGCAGCACGGCCACCGTCGCGGCTGATGTATGAATACGGCCCTGCGTTTCCGTTGCCGGCACACGCTGCACGCGGTGCACGCCGCTTTCCCACTTCATGTGGCCGAACACGCCGTCGCCGGACACGTTCGCCACGATTTCCTTGTAGCCGCCGGCGTCTCCCATGGAGGCATCAACGATCTCGACCTTCCAGCCCATGGTCTGCGCGTAACGCGAATACATGCGGAACAAATCCCCGGCGAACAGGGCCGCCTCGTCCCCGCCGGTACCAGCGCGCACCTCCAGGACGATATCGGCGGCATCATCTACATCCTTGGGCAGCAGCAGCACCTGCATTTCCTGCTCCAGGTCCGGCAGCCGTTCCTTGATCTCCTCGATTTCCATCTCGGCCAGTTCGGCCATTTCGGAATCGCCGGATGACAGCAGCGCCTGCGCCTCTTCCAGCCCCTTGCGCGCCGCCATCACTTCCCGCGCCTTGTCGACGACGGGTTTCAGTTCGGAATGCTCCTTGGACAGGGCGATGATCTCGTCGGTCTCGGTCGTCGCGCCCATCCGGGCCTCGACCTCCTCGAAACGTTCAACAACCTGCTGGAGCCGGGAAAGGGAAAGAGTAGCCATGCCCGCCCTTTAGAGCGGTTTTGCGCGCCTGATAAGTCCCTCTCCGCTGTCCGGAACGCCTCAGGTCAGGACGCGCAGCACTTCCTTGCCGGCCAGAATGATCAGGGTGATCGATGCCAGCGCGAAGACGGAGAAGCGGAAAACCACTTTCGGCGACAGGATCTGGACGAAGGAATGCACAACGCGCAGGCCGACATAGATCCAGGCCAGCAGCGTCGCGAAATGGTCTCCGCCGCCTGTCAGTGCCGCGAAGAACATCAACGCATAGAAGACCGTCGGTTGTTCATGCAGGTGATTGTAATTGTCCGCCACCGACCGGACATTGGCGGGCAACTTGTCTCCATAGGTGCCGGGATGCCGGGCATCATCCGGATTGATCTGCGCCCGCTGCATTGCGGGAATGCGCGTCGCATACATCCACAGCCAGAGGATCAGCGTCCAGACGACAAGCGCCAGGACGGGATAGAGAAATTCCACATTGATTGGCATGTTTGGCCTCCCACAGCTTTTTGTTTTCGGCGGACCTTATGCCCTATTCTGCTGCGTGAACAGCACTTTGCTTTGGCAAGGGCGTGTCAAACTGGGCCGTGACAAAGGCGATGAAGGTGTCGATATCCTCCGACACGACGCTGTGCCCGCCGGGACGCAGCCACCAGGCAATTCCGGCCTGTGGATCAAAATCCTGCCCCATGCCGCCTGGCGGCAGGCCCGATGCGCCTGCGGCGACATAAACGCGCGAGGCTTCAAGGGCGGCCCGGTAGGACGAGTTCGGATCAGACCACACATCCCGGCGGCCATTTCCCAGCAACACGGGTGTCGGCGCCAGCAGGCCCAGCAATTGGTGCTGGTCGACCGGAAGCGCATCAAGCCGGTCAAACCAGTCTTGAGCTTCAGGGGCCAACCAGTGGGGATAGGAGGTCCCCATCCGCTTCAGGCCTTCCCCGGTCTGCGAGCGGGACAGGGATGCCCCGGCGAACCCCGCCTGATGCGCAATCACGCCATCCACCCTGCGATCCCACACGCCGGCCAGTAAGGCGGCCTTTCCGAACCGGGAATGGCCCAGCAACACCATGGCATCGGGATTCACCTGCGGGCGGGCCTCCAGCGCCTGCATTGCAGCGGAATAGGCATAGGCCCATGCCATCAGCGTGCTCGTCGGCGCCACCGGACCTCCGAGGTTTTCCATCACGGCGGAAGCCTGCGCCCTCCGGTCCGGCACGAAATCGGACCCGTAGAAACTGGCATAGGCGATGCCGGAATCGAGAAACCGTTCGAGCGGGACCCGGGCAATATAGGTGCCGAAAATCTGCGTGGCGACAAAGCCGACCGTGCCTTCCATCTCGCTGCCCTCGCACGGCGTATCGTCGGTCGACGTGACCGGGAAACCGGGAAAGGCGGCACAATTGCTGGCGAAGGTCTGACTGATGATCACGGGAAATGGGCCGGCGCCGGAGGGCGTGGCCACAACCAGATGGAACAGGCTGGCCCCCTCGCCGGTACCAATCGTCACCGGAATCTCTTCCAGGCGCCCCTTGCCGCCAAACAGGTCCGCCTCGACCAGCCGCGCCTCGCCCCATCGGACCGGCAGGCCATCCGGCCACGGGCCGTAGAGCACCTGCTCGAATGTCTGCATCAGGCCGGCGCGATGGCCATCATCTTCCGCCATGGCGGCGACGTCGATTTCGGGCTCCGGCGCGGGCTTGTTCTGCGTCTCGAGGCTCGCATAGTTCAGACCCAGCATCGTGCAGCTGCTCATCACCAGCGCCATGACGAAAATGCCGATCAGCAATGGCAGGCGGGCCAGGAACCAGAAAATGGCGCGCGCGGTTTGGACCATGACGGCCTCCCTGTCTGACGGGCGCACCCTAGCGCCATTTTCACGCTCTGCCAGAGCCTCACGGAAAAGTGGTCACGCTGCGATCCCGGGGTCGAACCTGTCCCGATAGCGGCGCGACCCCGGCACCTCGTCTCCGGTGTCCAGCCGCAGGACCACATCGCCTTCGCCGGTCGGAGCGATCTCGCGCACATGCTGGAAGTTCACCACATGGGACCGATGGACCCGCCGGTGATGATCACCCGCCGCTTCCAGCAAGCGCACCAGTTCGGTGAGCGTCATCCGGGCGAGATAGGTGCGCCCCTGCGTGACGACTTCCACATAGTTTCCTGCGGCCCGCGCCCAGATCACGTCCGCCGCATCGACAAAATAGCTGCGCCCGCCCGATTTCAGTGTCAGCCGGTGCAGGTCCCGGGCATCCCGCCGCGCCCCCTGCGCTTCCAGGTCCCGCTGCTCCACCATCCGGTTGAGCCAGAACAGGGCTGCGATCAGCGTATAGGTCAGCACGTCCTTGCGGTATTCGTAGAGCCAGACCGACACATCGGCGAGGCCGAATTCATACGGAAAGCCGAAGATCAGCGGAGACAGCAACTTCCTCAGCGCCACCATGGCCAGGATATGCACCCCGGAGAACGCCACCGTCGCGGCAGCATGGATCAGCAGATTGACCCGCCATTGGCCGGCGGACAGCGGAAACCGGCTCAGCATGATAGTGATGAAGGGCGTCAGCGCCAGGATAATTCCGTGCGATGTGGCCTGGCTCAGCCAGGGCAGGTTCGGATACGGGTCTCCGGTCCGGGTCAGCAAGTGCTGATCAGACAGGGATTCGACAACGAACGAGGCAAACAGGAAGCAGGCGAAATAGAGCCAGGTCTTCCGGTCGGCCCGGCGGTCGGCTTCGAGTTCGGGATGGGCAGAACGAGTCTCCATGCCGCGTTTCCTGCCACAGGCCGGGCAGAAGCCGGAACAGAAATCTCCAGAATTTCATCCCTGATGGCCGCCATCCGTCCCGCACAGGCGCCACGTGTCCCCGCCAACCACCCGTCATCCCGGCCGCGCTGACCTTGCCGCCCCAATCCGGCATGCCTGTGATCACACCCACAGGAGTTCCCCATGCCCGCTGCCCCCGCCTTCCCGCGCCGTTACGATCTGGACTGGTTGCGGATCATCGCCTTCGGCCTGCTGATCCTCTATCATTCCGGCATGTTCTACGTGACGTGGGACTGGCATGTGAAAAGTGTCCATGCCGGTCCGGACGCCGAAGGGATGATGCTGTTGCTGAACCCGTGGCGCCTGTCGCTGCTCTTCTTCATTTCCGGAGTCGCCTTGCGCTTTGCCGCCGACAAGCTGGGCGGAGGGCGTCTTGCCCGGGAACGCACAGTACGCCTCGGCCTGCCCATCCTGTTCGGCATGGCAGTGATCGTTGCGCCGCAAAGCTGGCTTCAACTCGTGGAGTCCGGCGAATTCTCAGGCAGTTTCTGGGCTTTCTGGCCCCAATACATTGATTTCGGGTCCGATTTTTCCATCACGACCCCCACCTGGAACCATCTCTGGTACGTGGTGTACCTGCTGGTCTACACGCTGCTGATCGCGCCTTTTGCCGGACGGATTGCCCGCTTCATGCAGGGCGCAGGCGCGCGGGCCACCCGCATGCTTTTCAGTGGCAGGTGGGGCGTCGCAGCCATTCTGGTCCTGCCTGTTCTTCCACACATGCTGTTCCGTCTGACGCTGGACCCGCACTTCCCCACAACGCACGACCTGACGCATGACTGGGCCAATCATGCCCACAGCCTGACGATGCTGTTGCTGGGGTTTGTGCTGGCAAAGGATCCGCATTTCTGGGCCGCCATCCGCCGGGCCCTGCCTGCAGCCATCCTTTCGGCGATCCTCCTCGGCACCGGTCTGTCGATCCTCTGGGCACATTGGGAAGCCCTCAGCGTGTCCGGCGACTGGAACGGGATCATCTGGCCTGCCCGGATTGCACGCCTCACCTATGCTTGGGTTGCCATTGTCACCCTGCTGGCCCTGGCGCAGCGATTCCTCAACCGACCCAGCCGCGCGCTGACCTATCTGACCGAGGCCATCTTCCCCTGGTACATCCTGCACCAGACCCTCACCATCATGCTCGGCTTCTGGCTGACGCGCCAGAACCTGCCGGCGGGGGGTGAAGCAGTGCTCGTGATTGGCGGGACGTTCGCAGGCTGCGCCCTGCTCCACGAACTGGTCATCCGCCGCGTTGCCTGTCTCAGGCCCCTGTTCGGCCTGAAGCCCGCAGGCGCATCCCGGCTGCCTAGAAAGGTGAACGCGGCAGGGACAGTTTGAACACGATGCCCAGCGCCCGCAGCACGAAAGCAGAGCCCAGACCCAGCACGAAGGCGAGGAACTCATCTCCCGTCCACAGGCTGGTCAGGAAATAGACCAGCGATCCGAGCAATGCGGCTGTGGCGTAGATCTCGGATTTCAACAGCAAGAGCGGCTTCTCGTTCGCCACCACATCGCGAAGCAGGCCGCCGGCGCTGGCCGTCATCGTGCCCATGATCAGCACAACCGGCCAGCCATGCCCCAGCGCGGCCGCCTTGGCGGCGCCCGTCACGGCAAACAGCGCCATGCCGATCGCGTCTGCCCAGCGCAATGGCCGGAAATTCTCGAGCCAGCGATGAAAGAAAAAGGCCGCCAACCCACCGGCAATGGCAAACCCCAAAGTCTGTGTATCCTCCAGCCAGAAGACCGGTTGCGACAGGATCAGGTCGCGCAGCGTGCCGCCGCCAATTGCCGGCAGGAAAGCCATCACGATCACGCCGAACAAATCCATCTCCTTGCGAACGGCCACGATGCCGCCGGAAATGGCAAACACGAATACACCGATCCGGTCGGTGAACAGGAAAAGCAGGTCTGGACTCATGCGCGGATTAAGACCGCCGGCAGGATCAAATCAATCCCTGTGATGCCGGTGACGGTGGTGATCGTGATCGCCGGCGCGCGCTGTGTCATAAGCGCGGTTACGTTCCCAGCAGCCGCAATCGGTGTTCCAGGTGAACCCCTCACCCCGGCCATTCACCTTCAGGGAAGACGACGTCATCTCGCCCGTCTCGGTGTTGCCGAACATGTCGACATAGCCATCCCCGTTTGAGTCGCACTGATAGAAGGTGCCTGTGTTCACGCATTCATTATAGCCGACCCATTGCGAGCTGCCATAATGAGTGACCCCCGACGTATACGGAGAGGCGTTGCCATATCCCGCCGTTCCATAGGGGGCATATGACAAGTCATGGCTTGCCTGGGCGAGCCCTTGCGAAATGGCTTCCAGCTCTGCCGTCGTACAGCCCGCAGCACCGAGCATGGCTGCCAGTACGCTTATCTTCATTATCCCGCGCATGTCCTGTCGTCCCCATCGGCTGCGTATCTTCATGACTAGAGAAACGAAGATGAATACAAGTCAACGAACCAGGCCGGGTCAGAGCTTTTGATCATTTTGCGAGATCGTCTTGTGAATGGTTGCTTGGCTGGCCTATTGTTTGACGAGAGGGGGATAGGCTCATGAAATCACTCACCAAATTCGTGCTCGCCAGCATCGGTGTATTTCTGGCGCTGTCGCTTCCGGTGCACGCGCAAGGGACGTGCCCGAAAGGCCGCGAGCTTGTGAACACGCTGGTCAATTCGATCAACGCCATCCCGGGCGATCCCAACAAGACCAAGGCCTATGCAATCATATACTGGAAGCGCGCGACCTATCAGGTCTACGAGGACGTGAACCTTCTCGGGGTCCTCGATGGTTGCAGCTATCCGAAAGGAAATTGCGGTCTTCCGGATGACCTGTCCGGAACGCGCTTTCAGCAATTGGTGGACTATCAGGACGCCGTCTATGCCTTCCGAAAAGGCAAGACCAGTTCTGAGCCGCGTGTTCCGATGAGTGCGCCATTCCCTGATGACGGCATGCTTGACTGGGCTGAAGGGGTTCTGGGCTGCACCACATCCGAACCTGCACCCGCCGCGCCTCAGCAAGCGGCGCCAGACCCGAAATGGGTTGGCTATGACGCCGCACGTCAGGCAGGCGGCGATCAATTTTACCAGTGGTGGCGCAAAAATTTTGAAATGCGGCGAACCGCAGATGCATTCGAGCTTTGCCGCAAATTCGGATCTTCGAGCTATGAGTGCGGTCTGGTCGCTGAATGGACCTATCTGAATTCAGGGCGCAATCCCTATACGGGCGGCACCACCCAGACCTTCAATGGGACCTATTCAGATCAGGACCGCGGCTACAATGCGGGCTATGAGGGCACCGTGCCGAAGCCGACCTATACCCCGCCAACGTCAAACGAGCCACGATGTTATGATCAGGGCGACGGGACGGAAAAGTGCTTCTACGACTGAAGCCGGGGCCTATTCAGCGGCGACGGTCTCACCAGCCTCGCGCGCACGGCGCATGGCCTCCGCCTTCTGCTCCACCAGCCCGACAATATGCTCGACCATGTCGGCATTGGAGACATTGTGGTCCGGCCGGCCGGACACGAACATCTTGCCGCTCTCCTTGCCGCCCCCGGTAAAGCCCAGATCGGTCAGCGCGGCTTCGCCCGGGCCGTTCACGACACAGCCGATGATCGACAGGCTGATCGGTTCGGAAATATGCGCCAGACGCTGTTCAAGCAGTTCCACCGTCTTGATCACGTCAAATCCCTGGCGGGCGCAGCTGGGACAGGCGATGATGTTCACCCCGCGCGTACGCAGACCCAGCGATTTCAGCATTTCGAAACCGACCTTTACCTCCTCGACCGGATCGGCCGACAGCGACACGCGGATCGTGTCTCCGATGCCGGCCCAGAGCAGTGCGCCCATGCCGATAGAGGATTTCACCGTCCCGGTGCGCAGGCCGCCCGCTTCGGTGATGCCCAGATGCAGCGGCGCATCCGTGGCCTCGGCCAGTTGCTGATAGGCCGCAACGGTCAGGAACATGTCGGATGCCTTGACCGAAATCTTGTATTCGTGAAAGCCGAGATCATCGAGAATGCGGGCATGGTCCAGCGCGCTCTCGACCATGGCATCCGGGCACGGCTCGCCATATTTTTCCAGCAGGTGGCGCTCCAGAGACCCCCCATTCACCCCGATCCGGATGGAACAGCCATTCGCTCGCGCAGCCGCGACCACTTCCCTCACCCGGGCTTCAGACCCGATATTGCCGGGATTGATGCGCAGGCAGGCGGCGCCGGCATCAGCGGCCTCAATGCCCCGTTTGTAGTGGAAATGGATATCGGCCACGATCGGCACCGGGCTGGCCCGGCAGATTTCCGGCATCGCGGCGGTTGCCTCTTCGGTCGGGCAGGACACACGCACAATATCAGCCCCCGCTTCTGCCGCACGTTCGATCTGCGCGATCGTGGCGGCCGCATCCTCGGTCGGCGTGTTCGTCATGGTCTGCACGGCGATGGGTGCGTCTCCGCCCACAAGCACGTTGCCGACGCGGATCTGGCGCGATTTGCGGCGCTCGATGCTGCGCCAGGGACGGATTGGATTATGCGACATGGGCGCGGGGTCCTGTCCGGTGGGTGTCCAGCCTCACATGGCCGGTGTGGCCGGTCATGACAAGCCTATCGCGTCGCCTTGTTGCCGCCATTGGCAGCCATTGCCGGCGTCGCCGCATCGGCCGCACGGCCAATCTGGTCATCAATGCTGGCAGAAAAGACCGGCGCGCCTTCGGGGCCGAGCGGGCCTACCGTAATGTCGCCAACACGCCATTCGAACGCCCCGCCATCCCGCGCCGAAACGGTCCAGCCAGCCTGCAGCCGAGGAAAATAGCTCTCGCCAGCGGCCATGACGCGGCTGCGGAAAATCGTGCCATCGGCGCCGCGTACTTCCAGCCAGCCCTGTTTCACGGCCACCAGTTCCAGCGGCAAATTCTTCGGTACCGGACGGCTGGCCGCGTCGGCTTCCGCAAACAGGCTGTCGCGCGCGCCATTCACGGCCACAACGCCGGTCTGCGGCGCCAGTTCAACACTTGGCCGCACCATCTGCGAAACGCCGACAGCGCCAGCGCCCAGGGCGATCAGAACAGTGGCCGCGGCCAGCGCCAGCGGCCAGCGCGAACGCTCCGGCGCGATGTCGCCGATTTTCGGCACCGGCGCATCACTGTGCACTTCTTCGACAGCGCCGCACTCCTGACTATAGACGCGGATCACATCCTTCTCGGGAAGCTTCAGATATTTGGCATATGTGTTCAGGATGGCGGACAGATAGCCGCCACGCGGCAACTCGCCGACTTCCATGCGCTCGATCCACATGAGGTAGTCCTTGCGCATCAGCGTGTCACGGGACACGTCGGCGATCTCCAGCCCCAGCGTCTCGCGCACGCGGCGCAGGACCTGGCCCATGCGCAGGCTTTCGCCCTCATAGGCGCGGGTCCGGAAAATCTCCATGGCCCGTTCGCGCGGCGTCAGTTCGGCATCTGGCGATTGCACACCGGCGTCCGGCGCAGACATGTCCTGGATGTCGTCGCGGTCTTGCTCAGGTGTCAGGTCGTCGTGTGCCATATTCTTCCAGCTCATTGATACAGTGAGAGGGCTTTCCCCACTGCCGCGCAATTTCTGGTCCATGAATGTGGTTATTATATGGGCCAGTCCGCATTAACCATCAGAAAGCTCGACGCCATGATCGGCCGCCAAGGCTAACACTTGGTTACGGAAATCCTGCTCCGGTGTCTCAAGCGCAGACAGGAAGTCCGGCCTGAATGCCGTCAGGTCCAGCGATCTTATCATCTGCTTGACGGGCCCGATAGAGCCTGCCGACATCGACAATGTGGTAAAGCCCAGCGCCACGAAACACAGCGCCGACAGGGTCGATCCGGTCGCCTCACCGCAGGCCGACATCCGGATTCCGTGCTGCTCGCAGGATTCAGAGACACTTTTCAGGAACCGCAAGGCACTCGGTGACACCAGGTCGTAACGATCCGACACATGCGGCGTCATGCGGTCGGCCGCAAAGAAGAACTGCATCAGATCATTGGTTCCGACCGACAGGAACTCGGCCTTGCCCGCCAGTTCCGGCAGTCCATAGGCCAGGGCCGGGGTCTCCAGCATCACGCCCACTTCCACCCGGGACGGTCTGCGACCGGTGCGCCGGTCAGACCATTCCAGCTCCTTCTCCAGAAGGGCCCGGGCTTCGTCGAATTCAGACGGAACCGTCACCATCGGGAACATGACGGTCAGCGGTCGTTCCCCGGCGGCCCGGATCAGGGCGCGTAGCTGGCGCCGGAACAGGCCCTTGTGGTCCAGCGCAAACCGGATGGACCGCCAGCCCAGAGCCGGGTTCTCCTCGCGTTGCAGGTTCAGCGCGGGCAGCACCTTGTCTCCGCCCAGGTCGACGGTCCGGAAAACGACCGGCTTGCCACCGGCCTTGTCCAGCACCCGCTTGTAGAGGTCGATCTGGTCGTTCACCCGCGGCAGGGATTCAGACACAAGGAACTGGAACTCGGTCCGGAACAGGCCGACCCCGTCGGCCCCCGCCTGTTTCATCATGTCCATGTCGAGATCGAGCCCGGCATTCAGCATCAGGGAGACATCGGTCCCGTCGCGCGTGCGCGCCGGCAGATCCTTCAGCGCCTCATAGGCCGCCTGGCGTTCCGACCGCAGCGAGACGCGGCCCTTGTACGCATCGTACAGGGAGTCATCCGGCCGGATGTGCAGGGTCCCCTCCTCTGCATCCACGATCACCCAGTCGCCCTGATCGATCCGCGTGGTCAGTCCGGCGATGCCGCCCAGCGTGGGAATGCCCAGCGCGCGCGCCACGATGGCGGCGTGCGAGGACGCCGCCGCTTCCTCCATCAGGATCGCGCGCAGGCCGGTATTTGAATATTCCAGCAATTCCGCCGGACCGAGCCGGCGGGCCACCAGCACGCTGCGCTCCTCGCTGATCTGCGGCTTGCCTTCTTCGCCGCCCAGAATGCGCAAAAGCCGGTTGTCGAGGTCTTCAAGGTCATGCAGGCGTTCGCGAAGGTAGGGGTCCCGCGCGCTTTGCAGCCGGGCCCGGTGTTCGCGGCGGGCCCGGTCGACCGAGGCCTCCGCCGACAGGCCGGATTTGACCCCTTCCTGCAGCTTCTCGGCCCAGGACGGGTCGTGTGCCAGCAGGCGGTAGGTTTCCATCACATCGCGCGGATCCTCGCCCAGCGCCGCCCCATCCAGCGCCATCATCCGGTCGATGGAGGCCTTCAGCTCCTTCATCCCTTCGGACAGGCGCTCGCTTTCGGTGCGCTGGTCTGCCGCGAAGAACTTGGCCGCCGGAACCACGGGATCGTGCAGCACGGCGCGGCCATAGCCCAGCCCGTCGCAGAAGACACGGCCTTCCAGCGAAACGGTGTTGCGCTCGCGCTTTTCATCGCCGCCATTGTTCAGCGCATCCGGATTGATGCGATCGACAATCTCGGCCAGCACCATGGCGATGGTCTGGAGATTGTCGACTTCCTCGTCATCATAGGCCCGCTCGGTCCGGTTCTGCACGGTCAGGACGCCGATGACCCGGCCACCCCTCAGGATCGGCACGCCGAGAAAGGCGTGGAACGGGTCTTCGCCGGTTTCCGGCCGGTAGGAGAAGGAGGCGTGTCTCGGCGCATCCTGGATCGCCATCGGTTCGGCCCGGCGCGCGACCAGGCCGACCAGGCCTTCATTCGCGCTCAGTCGCGTGGCGGCGACAGCATCTGCCTTCAGGCCCTCCGTCGCGATCAGCAACAGCGCGCCATCCTGCAATCTCAGATAGATCGAACAGACATCCGCCACCATGGTCGAGGCAATCAGCCTCACCACCTTGTCGAGCCGCGAGCGTGTTTCGCCTTCCTCCGCCATGACCTGGCGGAGCCGGTTCATCAGCAGTCGCGTCGCGGGCAGATTATAAGGCATGGTCAGCCTGTATGTCGCAGCCCGTGTCAGGCAGCGTCAAGACCGAATGCCGTGTGGAGGGCGCGAACTGCCAGTTCAGTATAGGCATCTGCGATCAGCACGGAAATCTTGATCTCCGAAGTAGAGATGACGTCAATGTTGATCCCTTTCTCGTAAAGGGCCTTGAACATTGTCTCGGCAACGCCGGTATGACTGCGCATGCCGACGCCGACAATCGAGATTTTCGACACGTCGCGCACAACTTCGAGGCGCTCATAGCCGATTTCGTCGCTCATCTGCTCCAGCGTGTCCTTCGCGATCGGGCTGTCCCGGTCGGTACAGGTGAACACCATGTTGGCCCGTTCCGGACCGCGGGCCTGTGCCTGGACGATCATGTCCACATTGACCCCTGCCCGGGCCAGCGCCGAGAAGATCTTGGCCGAGATGCCCGGCTTGTCCGGGACGCCGTAAAGCGTGACCTTGGCTTCGTCCCGTGAATAGGCAACACCGCTGACAACCTGTTTTTCCACGATTTCTTCCTCTGAGCAGACAATGGTTCCCGGGTTCGGCTCGCCCGGCTTCACGAAGCTGGACAGGACCCGGACCGGGACATTGTGATTCATCGCCATTTCCACAGACCGGGTCTGCAGCACCTTGGCACCGAGGGAGGCCAGTTCCAGCATCTCCTCGAACGAGATCTTCTCGATCCGCTGCGCCTTCGGCACGATCCGCGGATCGGTCGTGTAGACGCCGTCGACATCGGTATAGATATCACAGACCTGCGCGCTGAGCGCAGCTGCAACGGCGACCGCCGACGTGTCCGAGCCGCCCCGGCCGAGCGTCGCGACGCGTTCATCATCGGTCACGCCCTGAAAGCCGGCAATCACGGCGATCTCCCCGGCATCCACCGCATCCGGCAGCTTGGTATCCTCGAACCCCATGATGCGGGCGCGGCCATGGCTCTTGTTCGTCTTCAGCCGCAATTGCCAGCCCAGCCAGCTGCGCGCCTTCAGGCCACGCCGGCGCAGGGCCAGCGCCAGAAGGCCGGCCGTCACCTGCTCGCCGGAGGCCACGACCACGTCATACTCGTCGTCGAACTGTTCGCGCGGCAGGCCATCACCCGCGGCGCCCTCGGCATAGGCCACAAGCTTGTTGGTTTCGCCGGACATGGCAGACACGACCACGGCCATGTGCTCGCCCTTCGCGGCGCGGGCGGCAACAATGTCCGCCACATTCGCGATGCGATCGAGGTCCGCGACCGATGTGCCACCAAATTTCAGAACCGTGCGCGCCATTTCGCCCCATATCCTGTCGTCATCCCGGGATATTCCCCTATATTCGCCCTCATAGGGGGTGTTCCCCGCCGGATCAAACAGGTTTCTTGAACTATGACAGTAGCAAAAGACGGGGCGAGCCCGGCCCCTGCCACGCCCAGCATCGATCCGGAGGAAGTCGCCAAGTTCTCCGCCATGGCCGCTGACTGGTGGAACCCGCGCGGCAAGTTCCGCCCGCTCCACAAATTCAACCCGGTCCGCCTGCGCTTCATCCGCGACACGGCCGAACAGCATTTCGGCATTGCCCCAAACGCAAAGCGCCCGCTGGAGGGCCTGCGCCTGCTCGACATCGGGTGCGGCGGCGGCTTGGTTTGCGAGCCGATGACACGCCTCGGCGCCACGGTGACCGGCGTCGACGCGTCCGAGGCGAACATCAAGACGGCCCTGACCCATGCACAGGAACAGGGGCTGGACATCGATTACCGCGCCGGCACCGCCGAAGGCCTGATCGAGGTAGGCGAGCCGCCATTCGACATCGTGCTCAATCTCGAAGTCATGGAACATGTCGCAGACCCGCACCAGTTCCTGAAGGATACAGGAGGCCTCGTGAAGCCCGGTGGCCTGATGATTGTCGCCACGCTGAACCGCACGGCCAAGGCGCTGGCGACGGCGGTCATCGGCGCGGAATACGTACTCGGCTGGCTGCCCCGCGGCACGCATGACTGGTCGAAATTCGTCACGCCGGATGAGGCGGATGCCGGTCTGGTTGCTGCCGGCCTGGTGACAGAGCCCGCCATCGGGGTCTCCTACAATCCGCTGGCCGACAGCTGGAAACTCTCCGGCGATACCAAGGTGAACTACATGATCATTGCCCGGAGGCCCGCCGCATGACCCATCTGCCCACACATGAGGACGTGCTGGCCTACTGGATCGGCGACACCGCCGCCACAGCCGATGGCTTGCAGGAGAAACACAAGCTCTGGTTCGGCAAGTCCGACCAGACCGATGCCGAGATCCGCGACCGGTTCCTGGGCCTGCTCGAACACCTCTCCCATGTGCCGAATGCGGATGACTGGACCAATATCGGCCCCCACGGCCGTCTCGCAGCGATCATCGTGCTGGACCAGTTCAGCCGCAATCTGTTCCGGG
This sequence comes from Hyphomonas sp., assembly GCF_017792385.1. Lineage (NCBI taxonomy): Bacteria > Pseudomonadati > Pseudomonadota > Alphaproteobacteria > Hyphomonadales > Hyphomonadaceae > Hyphomonas > Hyphomonas sp. The sequence goes on from NZ_CP051230.1 coordinate 389,212, forward strand.
GAGAGGCCCGCGCCTTTCACCAGGACTCCCTCGCCCTCCGTCTGTGCAAGGACGGGCTGGCCCTGAAGGAAGACGAGGGCCTCGGCGAGACCGAGAAAGTGTTCTTCTACCTGCCGCTTGAACATTCCGAATCCCCGGACGACCAGGCCCGCAGCGTGGCCCTGTTCAAGCAGCTGGCCGAGACGGCCCGCCCGGAATTCCGCGACTTTGCCGACAATACATATGATTATGCGCTCCAGCATCAGAACGTGATCGAACAGTTCGGCCGGTTTCCGCATCGCAACGCAGCGCTGGGACGCCAGACAACGCCGGACGAAGCCGAATGGCTGGCCGAAGGCGGCGGCTTCTAGTCCAGCATTTCCGGGCCGCGCGGATCCAGGCTCTTGCTGATATCCTGCTGCATGGACCGGGTCAGCGTGTAACGTGAGGCAACCAGCGCGGCGAGGCCATACAGGATCACCGGCAACACGCAGAAAACCAGAAGCAGGCCGTGCAGCGCCCCCGGCGAATTCTCCACGCCCGGCCGGAACCCGGCCACCCGGCCCAGCACGAAATACCCGATCCCGAAGGCCAGACTGCTGCCGATCTTGTAGGCACTGGTCAACAGGGAATAATAGATGCCGGCCCGGTTCTCCCCGGACCGTGCGGCCTGGTATTCGACCACATCGGCCGCCATCGAGCGCGCGATCACGACCGGCGCGCTGAACGCGGCCCCATTGACGAGTGCACCAATCAGCAAGGCCCAGAACCCGCCCCCTGCCCGGCCGGCGATGTAGTAGATGACATAACTCGACATCCCCATGATCACCGCGCACAGGAATGCCGTATGCTTTTCCGTGCGGGCCGAGAATTTCAGCCAGAGCGGCAGCGCCGCAACCGCCGTTGAGAAGAAGATCATCAGAATCACGCTGGCCATGGAATCCGACAGGCCGAACACGTATTCCGCCACGAACAGATAGTTCGACGCGGTGATTGCCACGGCGGTCCCGACCAGCAATTCCATCGCCAGGACAACGCCCAGGAACTTGTTGCGCAGGGCCGCAATCATTGCCGTCAGGTCGAACTTCATCGCCTCGCCCCGGTCCCCGCGCATCGGATTGTCAGGCACGAAGGTGCAGGACAGGAAGGCAACGATCGGAAGCGAAATCAGCAGGGCCCAGCCCATCACCGCGACCTGACCGAACCGGTCGACCTCGAACCCCGACACTGCGAGAATCGCCGGCACGGCCAGCAGCGCCAGCATCGAAACGATGCTGATCACTTCCGCCCAGGTGAAGAACCGGGACCGGTCATCATAATCGGTTGCAATCGCGGGCACCCAGGCGGACCGGGCCGTCTGCAGGAGCGTGAAGCCGACATAGAACAGGATCATCCAGACGACGAAATAACCCGGTCCTGCCCCCCGTTCCGGCATGTAGATGAAATAGGTGGCCAGCCCCAGGATCGGCACGCTGAGCACGATCCAGTGGCGCACACGTCCCCACGGGCTGCGATACCGGTCCACCACAAACCCCATGACCGGATCGGTCATGATGTCCCAGAAACGCAGCACCATGAACAGGAAGCCCGTCAGCTCCAGCCCAAGGCCGACCTCATTCGCATAAAGGGGAGCCAGATAGACAGCCAAGGGCAGCCCTACCCCTGCCAGTGGTATGCTGAGCGAGGAGAAAGCAAGCACTCTCGGTAAGGACAGGCGCGGGCCACGTGCGTCAGTCATGGGCTCAGCCTGCCCGCGAAAAACGTGACGGCCAAGTCATTTTTTTGTTCGCCGAACGCTTGACGTCGCGGCGGCCGGGGCTGACACGGAAGGAAACACGTTTGGAGGGAACGGATACGATGCTGAAGAAAATCCTGTTGGGGCTCGTCGCGCTGGTCGTGATTCTGCTGGCGGTCATCCTGTTCCGCACATTCACCTATGGCGGTACAGCCACCGGCGAACGGGTGGAGCTGCCTGCCGCACCGGAGGTTTCCGCCGACAGGGCGGCCAATCATCTGGCAGAGGCCATTCGCTTTCGCACGATTACGGTCGCCACGGGCGACCCCCGCCCCGGACAGGAAGGCCCGTGGCTGGACCTGCACAACTGGCTGGAAACCACCTACCCCGCCGCCCACAGCGCGATGAACCGGGAACTCGTGCCCGGCACGCTGACCCTGCTCTACACATGGCAGGGCTCCGACGCGTCCCTCGATCCGCTCTTGCTGATGGCGCACCAGGATGTCGTGCCCGTGAACATCGGCACGGAAGATGACTGGACCGGCGCACCCTTTGCCGGGGACATCGTGGACGGCTATGTCTATGGACGCGGCGCCCTTGATGACAAGGGCAGCCTGGTCGCCCTGATGGAAGCGGCAGACGCACTCGCCGCCAGCGGCTTCCAGCCGAAGCGCACCGTCTATTTCATGTTCGGTCATGATGAAGAGATTTCCGGCTCCGGCGCAGAGGCCGGAATCGCCTTGCTGAAATCCCGTAACATCTCCCCCGTCATGGCGCTGGACGAGGGCTTTGCGATCATCGATCCGTCCCCGCTGACCGGCAAGCCCATGGCCTATATCGGCGTGTCGGAAAAGGGCTATGTCACCCTCACCCTGACAGCATTGGCCGAAGGCGGGCACTCTTCCACACCGCCGCGTGACTCTGCGGCGGTGCGCCTGTCGCGCGCCATCGTTGCCCTGGATGAGAACCAGATGCCGGCGGATTTCTCGAAACCTCCGGTCTCGGACCTGTTCCGCGTTTCCGCACCGGACCTGCCCTTCATCCAGAAAATGGCCTTCGCAAATCTCTGGCTGTTCAAGGGCCAGGTCGATTCCGCCATGGCAGACATCCCGGCGGGCAATGCCATGGTCCGTACCACGACCGCGCCGACCATGCTGGTCGGATCGGCAAAGGAAAATGTGCTGGCCCAGCGCGCAATGGCGACCGTGAACTTCCGGGTCCACCCGAACAATACGGTCGAAGACGTGGTCAATCATGTGAAGGCGGTGACGTCCGGCATCAAGGGCATTGAGGTCACCGTGGCCGAAGGCGGCATCAGCGGAAGCGAAGCCTCGCCGGTCTCGCCTACCGACAACAAGGCCTATGCCGTGCTGGCCAGCGTTGCAGAGGCCGCCGGTGGCGGCGCCCCGGTCGCTCCGGGCCTCGTCCTCGGCGCAACCGATGCCCGCTATGCCAGCGCAATCACCGACAGCGTCTACCGCTTCGCCCCGTCCGTACTCAGCCCCACCGACCTGACCGGCTTTCACGGCACGAATGAGCGGCTCGCTGTCGAAAACATGAAGCGTCTGTCCGAAGGCTATGCGCAGATCATTCTCGCAATGGATGACGGGGACTGAAAACGTTTGATGCCTCCTGCCCCAGGCTGTCCCGCAGGAGGCATCAAACTCCCCTCCCTACCGTCACGCAGCCACGGGTACTGCCGGACGGTAAGCTTCAGCATCTGATGTAAATTCTGCGTGCCCGTAGCGCTTCAGCAGCCGCCGGATGCGCGCCGTCAGGCGACGGTCCGCAACCTTGCACAATCCGGGTACGGACAGCGCAAACCGGTACAGCGCCATCTTTGCCGCAATATAGGGAAACAGCACCGCCGCAACGGCATACTCGGTCGGCCCCACAGGCACACCAATCCGCCGCGCGCGCTCCGCATCGCCATTCAGGAAGTGCTTCACCAGGACCAGCCGGGCCAGCCGCTTTTCCAGTGCATTGAAGATGCGATGCCCCGGCTTCCGGTCCGGCGGCAAATAGGCCTCAAGCGTTGCCCGGACCAGCGTGCCGCAGGTCTCGTCGTCAAACCCTTCGCGAATGGACGCGCCGCGTGCATTCATGATGTCGACAATGCCTTGCGGCGTGTCCATCAGCAAATCCTCGGGCAGACCCAGCAGGTAGCAGCGATAGCGGCTGAACTCGACCCGGGCCCGTTCCTCCTCGGTGAACTCCGTCCGTCCTTCATCCAGCATCTGATAGGCCAGCAGGAACACGTCGATCAGGCCCGCCGGCATCTGGTCCACCTGCGGCACTGGAATACCGTAGACAGACTTGTCCCAGCTTTTCATGCGGCGCAGGATGTTGAACCGGACCATGGAATGCATCAGGCGCACCATGGCCGCCGCCTTGAATCCCTCCCCGCGCGGTTCCAGCGCGCCGGGCAGAGTGGTGACGGTGAAGAAGGTGGCCGTCTCGTTGACCCGGCGCGAGGCGGTCGAATGGCCCAGCGTGCCGGTCATCGCCATGGGCAGGGCCGTATACTTGTTCAGGAAGGTGGCCAGGAATGCGCCCCGGATCATCCAGGGCGATGTCACGGCCATCGGCAAACGGTTCAGGCGGGCGCCTTCACGCACCAGATCCATGTCCAGCCAGTCCGGCTTGGTCTCCATTTCCCTGATCAGCGCGACCAGTTCCTTCGGCGCATCCGGCACGGCCTCGATGCCGTGGTCACATGCCGTCGTCAGCATGTCGACCAGACGCTTGAAGCCATACTCCCCCATCAGGGCTGCATAGGCATCCGCCGTGATGTCGCCCAGCATCGTGTAGGCTTTTACCCGCTCGACCATGTCGGCTGGCGGAGGCGGCAGGTGCCGCAGCGATTTCGGCAGCGAACTCTCCTCCACGCGTTCGGTATAGCGTTCGGGTGTTGCAGAAAAATCCACATCCCCATACATGACCGGGAGGGCCGATTTCTGAAGCGCGATGCGCTCATGGACCTGCGCGATCGATGGGGCCATCAAGACGTCTCCTGTCGTGGTACTTGCAGTTTCCGCTCCATAATGTAAGCAATCCTCAGATATTCCACTCGCATCCGTGGAAGATCCGGTTTTGCCTCAAGATGGACTCCGCAAGTGACTGATAAGAAAAGAAGAAAACCCCGCCAGGCGCGTGCGCAGGCCACTGTGGAGGCCATTCTGGAGGCGACGTTTCAGCTTTTGGAGGCGGACGGCCTCACAAACCTGACCACCAATCACATCGCCGAGCGGGCCGGGGTCAGCATCGGAACCCTGTACCAGTATTTCTCGGACCGCGACGCCATCCTCCTCGCGCTGAGCCAGCGCCAGAGTGACAGCGTCCGAAAGAAAATCACGGAACTCGTGCTCGAGAATCCCGAGACATCCGGCGTGCGGGCAATCATTCGCGCCTTGATGAACGGCCCCACCGGCTCCCACCAGACGCGCCTCATCCTGTCGGACGTCCTGTTCCGCTCCGGTGGCAGCGACGTGATGAGCCGCCAGCATTTTGCCTTCCTCGAATCGATCAGTGGACGCCTGAGTTTCGACTTCCCGCATGGGCGCGAGGCCGCCTTCATCCTGACGCATGCCGTGGTGCAATTGCTCCGCGCGGCGGCTGCCGAACCGGAACTGGAACTGGACCCCGCCGTGCTGGAAGACGAACTGGTCCATCTCCTGGAAAGCTATATCGAGAATCTCACTCGGCGCGTCGGCGAGCCGGCCGCCTAGCCGCTGTTGAAATGACCCCAGATGCGCTCGGCCAGCGCCTCGTTGACGCCGTCGACATCCATCAGGTCGGCCACCTTGGCCCGCGAGACGCCCTTGGCCGATCCGAAATGGTGCAGCAGCGCCTTCTTGCGCGCGGGGCCGACGCCCTCGATCTCGTCCAGCGGGGAGGATTTGATCGCGGCGGACCGCTTGGCCCGGTGCGCCCCGATGGCCCAGCGGTGGGCCTCGTCGCGCAACCGCTGCAGGTAATACAGCACCGGCGCCGTTTCCGGCAACTTGAACGGCGCCCGGCCCGGACGGAAGAATTGCTCGCGCCCGGCATTGCGGTCCACGCCCTTGGCGATGGAGACCAGATTGACATCGTCCGGGGTCACACCAATTTCCCCCAGCGCATCGATCACGGCGTTCAACTGGCCCAGCCCGCCATCGATCAGGACAAGGTCCGGCCAGTTCGCGCCATTGCCCTCTTCGCGTTCCTTCAGGGCGCGGGCAAACCGGCGGCGCATCACTTCGCGCATCATGCCGTAATCATCGCCCGGCTCGATGGCCGTGTCCTTGATGTTGAACTTGCGATAGGCGTTCTTCATGAAGCCTTCCGGCCCGGCCACCACCATGCCGCCCACAGCATTCGTGCCCTGGATGTGGGAATTGTCGTAGATCTCGATCCGCTCCGGCGGCGCGTCCAGTTCGAACACTTTCGCCACTTCCGCCAGCAGGCGCGCCTGGCTCGCCGTCTCGGCCAGCTTGCGCGACAGGGCCTCGCTGGCATTGCGCGCCGCCTGGGCCACCAGATCCTTCTTGCCGCCGCGCTCGGGCCGGCGCACTTCCACCTTGCGTCCCGCCTTCAGTTCCAGCGCGTCCGAAATCAGCTCCGCCTGGTCCGGCATGCGGTTCACCAGGATCAGTTTCGGCGGCGGCCGCTTGTCGTAGAACTGCACCAGGAAGGCCGCCAGCACCTCCTCCGGCGTCTGCTCGCGTTCATGCCGCGGATAATGGGCCGTCGCGCCCCAATTCTGTCCGGCCCGGATGAAGAAGACCTGCACACAGGAGACGCCGCCATCCATTTCGATGGCGAACACGTCCGCTTCCTCGATATCGTCCGGGTTCACATCCTGGCTGGCACGGACATGCGCCAGCGCCCGGATCCGGTCGCGCAACCGGGCCGCCCGTTCAAACTCCATGTCCTCGGCAGCCGCTTCCATCTCGGCCGCCAGCCGCTTTTGCAGGTCGGCCCCCTTCCCGCGCAGGAAGTCCGCCGCCTGATCGGCCAGCGCCTGATAGTCCTCGGTCGGGATCAGGCCGACACAGGGCGCCGCACAGCGCTTGATCTGGTGCAGCATGCACGGCCGGGTCCGCACGCTGTAGACACTGTCCTCGCAGGTACGCAGCAGGAAGGCCTTCTGCAGCGTGTCGAGCGTCCGCATCACGGAGCCGGCGCTGGCAAACGGGCCGAAATAATCCCCCTGATCCATCTTCGAGCCGCGATACTTCTTGATCTGCGGCGCCTCATGGTCACGGCGGATGAGAATGTAGGGAAAGGATTTGTCATCGCGCAGCAGCACGTTGAAGCGCGGCTTCAGGCTCTTGATCAGGCTCGCTTCCAGCAACAGCGCCTCGGTCTCGGTCTCCGTGACGACGAACTCCATCCGCCGCGTCATGGAGATCATGCGGGCGATCCGCTGGGTATGCCCGCCCAGCCGCGCATAATTCGACACCCGCGCCTTGAGGTCCCGCGCCTTGCCCACATACAGCACATCGTCATGTTCGCCGAACATGCGATACACGCCCGGCTTCGCCGGCAGGCGTTTGAGATTGTCCTTGATGACGTCGATGCCCCTCAGGGGAGCTGCGCCGGAATCAGTCGGGGTCATGCCTCAACAGATAGTCCGGCTTGGCGCCGGATGCGAGCCTCAGAAGAAGTTCAGCACATGCTGCATGTCATAGCGCGAGTCGAGCATCCAGCCGGCGCCGAAGCTGAACACCATGACCAGCAGGATCGACGAGACAAAGGACCGGCCCGGAGTCGGATCGCTCGCGCGCCGCCGCGCCCGCATCAGAATGAGCATCAGCAGCAACAGGATGAACACAACCATGAAGAACAGCTTCTCGGTATCATCCAGGCGTTGCACCCAGATGGAGAAGTCTCTCCAGGCGTCATTGGCCACTTCCGTCAGCTTTTCAAGCACCGCATTGAGCAGGCCCGTATCGGTTGAAATATTCATGGCTCCCACGCTCTTCCCGTCCTGGGAAAGCTTCCAATCAGGTTTCTTGATGGCCTGAGTGTCTCACAAACTCCTAAAACCTTGGCCCCCGTCCGTCTTTGAGTTTGCCGGTCATGATTAATGCGCTGGAAAGGTTTTCCCATGCCCGGCGCGCTTTTCCGCCGGCCCGGTCTTGCCGGGTCGCGGCGGCGGGACTAATCGGAACGCCAGCGCCGCGCGCGCAGGCCACTTCACGGGAATTCCTCATGTCTGACACCCTTCGCCTCTCCGATGCCCTGGACCGGGTCAAGCCGTCCGCCACCATCGCCGTCACCACCAAGGCCAATGAATTGAAACGGGCCGGCCATGACGTGATCGGCCTCGGCGCGGGCGAGCCGGATTTCGACACGCCGGACAATATCAAGGAAGCCGCGATCCAGGCGATCCGCGACGGCAAGACCAAATACACGCCGGCCGACGGCATTCCGGAACTGAAGGAAGCGATCTGCGCCAAGTTCCTGCGTGAAAACGAGCTGACCTACACACCCGGCCAGATCCATATCGCGCCGGGCGGCAAGCCGGTCATCTACAATGCCTTCGTCGCAACGCTGAATCCCGGCGATGAAGTCATCATCCCGGCCCCCTACTGGGTGTCCTATCCCGACATGGCGCTGATGGCGGGCGGCACGCCCGTGCCGGTCGCCTGCGGGCCGAACGCCAATTACAAGCTGACGCCCGAAGCGCTGGAAGCGGCGATCACGCCGAACACCAAATGGCTGCTGCTGAACTCGCCGTCCAACCCGACCGGCGCAGCCTATACAAGGGAAGAACTGCGCGGCCTGGCCGATGTCCTGCTGCGCCACCCACATGTCTGGACCCTGACCGACGACATGTATGAGCATCTCGTCTATGACGATTTCGATTACTTCACCATCGCCCAGGTCGAGCCGAAACTTTACGACCGCACCCTCACCGTGAATGGCGTGTCCAAGGCCTATGCCATGACCGGCTGGCGCATCGGCTATGCCGGTGGCCCGGAAAAACTGATCACTGCCATGCGCAAGGTGATCAGCCAGACCACCTCCAATCCCTGTTCGATCAGCCAGTGGGCCGCCGTCGAGGCGCTGAACGGCCCGCAGGATTTCCTGCCCGAACGCCGCGCCGTCTATCAGAAGCGGCGCGACATGGTGGTCGCCGGTCTCAATGCTGCCGAAGGCCTGACCTGTGCGACGCCGGAAGGCGCCTTCTATGTCTACCCGTCCTGCGCGGGCGTGATCGGCAAGACCAGCCCGTCCGGCAAACGCATCGACAGCGACAAGGATTTCGCCGCAGAATTGCTCGAACAGGAAAAGGTCGCCATCGTCTTCGGTGAGGCGTTCGGCCTGTCACCGGCCTTCCGCGTGTCCTATGCCACCTCCACCGAGGCGCTGCAGGAAGCCCTCACCCGGATCCAGCGCTTCTGCGCAAATCTGACATAGGCGCGTGACATAGGGAATTTCTATATCGGGTGTTCCACGTATTGATTTGAATGGAACTTTTCCCGTTCTTACGTGCTGCACAAGAGAGAAAAATGGAGATCCCTCATGCCTGTTGATATCGGTCTGAACGACGACGCCCGCAACACGTCTGCAGACGCCCTGCGCGTCCTGCTGGCGGAGACCTATGCGCTGTATTCCAAGACGCACGGCTACCACTGGAACGTGACCGGGCCGCGCTTCAACGCCCTGCACACCATGTTCGAGACCCAGTACAATGAATTGTGGCTGGCCCTCGACGAGATCGCCGAACGCATCCGCGCGCTGGGCCATTTTGCCCCCTCCTCTGCCGGAGAAATGGTCGATCGCGCCACGATCAAGCCGGACAATGGCATCCCGGATGCCGACACGATGGTGGAGAATCTGGTCAAGGGTCACGAGGCTGTCAGCCGCGCCGCCAAGGCCGGGCTGAAGATTGCCGAGGACAATGGCGATGCGGTCACCGCTGACCTGATGACCCAGCGCGCCGCCATTGCAGAGAAAACCGCCTGGATGCTGCGCGCCAATCTCTAGGGCCGCTCACCGGAAACGGCCGGTCTGGCCGTTTCTGTATATTGCACTGCACAACACTTGCCGTGTCACCCCCGCTTGACGGCTGCGGGGTGGCGCGGCAATCTTTCTTTTCGGTAAGAAAACGGGCTGGCAAACGCCCGCGCCGAAAGCCAAAAAAAAGGCCCGGCAGCGAATTAACGCGCCGGGCTTGTAAGTAGCGGGCCCCGTAGGGGGGAGGAAACGCCCAATCGGAGGAAGGATTGGGTTTAATGCCCGAGGCCCTTGGCATGCGTGGTAGATAGCCTCTCCCAGCCCGATTACAAGCAACGAGACAGCAAAGCTTTCATGCATATATGCATGAATGTCACATTTTCGACTAAGTGTGACGCATAGCAGGCCGGCGCAGGACTTCGGTCTCCGCCGTGATGAAATCGCGGAAGGCCGACACGCGCTTGGACCGGCGCAGATCGCTGGGATAGATGAAATACAAATCAAAGATCGGCCCCACCGTCTCCGGCAGCACTTTCACCAGCCGCGGCATGGTTCCGGCCATATAGTCCGGCACATCGGCAATCCCCAGCCCGGCATCGACCGCCCGCAGCATGGCGAAGACATTGTTCACCTTCAGCGCGGCCTGGCGCGGCGGGCTGTCATCGCGCCCCACCCGGCAGGCGAAGCTCATCACATCCAGCATCGAGGTCTCGTCGCCATAGGCGATGATCCGGTGATTATCGAGATCCTGCGGCGTGCGCGGCATGCCATAGGCCTTCAGATATTCCGGCGAGGCATAGAGGTTTGTCGCCACCGTGCCCAGCTTGCGCTGGATAAGGTCGGCCTTGTCGGCGGCCCAGAGGCGAATGGCGCATTCGGCTTCCAGCTTCAGGAGGTCGTATTCTCGGCTGTCATCCAGACGCAGGTCGAGATTCATGTCCGGATGCTTGCGCGCAAACCCGCCAAGGCGCGGCACCAGCCAGGTGGACCCGAACGCCACCGGCGCGGCCACGATCAGTTCGCCCTGCGGGGTCTCCTGCTGGTCCTTGAGCAGCGTATTCGCCGATTGCGCCGCCGTCGCCATTTCCATGGTCGAGCGGAACAGGGTGTGGCCGCTATCGGTCAGCACCAGTCCACGGGCATGCCGCTGGAACAGGGACACGCCCAGCTGTTCCTCCAGCGCCGCAATCTGGCGCGAGACCGCCGACTGGGAAATGCCCAGCCGCTCCCCGGCCGAGGTCAGGCTGCCGGCTTCGGCTGCCGCATGAAACGATTTCAGCTTACCCCAATCCATGGGGAGCGTTTGTGACGCCTAAATGACCCCACGGCAAGCAGAGATTGCCGGAACGGATCGGCGCAATGTGTGGGAATTACTCCGGAGCCTGGCAGGCCAGCGCATCCATCGCATGGGCTACGTCCTTGGGGGGAAGCTGCAAATCCTCAAAGAAACCGTCCAGGCTTATGATGGCACAGTGAATGGCGTTTGCCCGGTCTTCACCATGGATCATCATGTCGGACACAACACACGCCGCATCGCGAATGATGACCCGGCACTGCAGGCTGCATTCACCGCGTATCGGTTCAAACATGTCGAACCGGAGAGGCCCCTTTCCGCCGCTCAGTATCGGCGCACGATGCGTCATCCGTTTCCTGCCTCTGCCGCTTGATTGCCCGATGCAAGGTAACGCGATCCAATCCGACTGATAAGCCCCGCCCCCATACTCTGTGGCATGGATACGCAGACGGACATTCTCAGGCGGGGGCTGGACGCGGCATGGCAGGCGGTGCTCGGCGCCTCCGCCATCGCAGACCTGCATCTCGGGCCAAGGCAGATCACGCGCAGCGCGGCCCGGCGAATCTCCGGCCGCCTGCGCCAGATCGAGACAATCGTCCGACGGCTGATCCTTGTCCTCGCCCTGCAGGTCCGGCTGCAGCCAGCCTCCCCGCGCCCGGCAGGGCCGGTGACCCATCCGGATACGGCGGCAGCGCCGGATGACATCACCGTCGCAGAGTTTCCGCACCTGTCGCGCCGGCGGCTGAAACTGCTGCCCGCGCGCCGGCGGTTCGAGGCGGCCCCGGAGTTTCCCGCGCCGGGCCTGCGGCCCGCGGGCCCCGTGTCCCCACTCAAATTGATGGCCCGGATTGCCGCGCTTCACACGGTGATTTCCGATCCCGATGCCCATGCCCTGCGTCTCGCGCGGTCGCTGCGGCGAATGCGGAAATCCGGCGAACCCCGCCCCGTGATCGCTCCGGCCGAGAGCACCTATCGCCTGTCACCGGAACTCGGCGCCATCGCCACGCTCCTGCCCACGCATATCAATGCGGCCTTCGACACCTGGGAACGCTCAGGCTGATTTTTGCTGAAATTTGCGCCCTGGCCGCCACGTTCCCCCGCGTGACGGTCCCGACTCATGCCTGTCATTCCGGAAATGCGGTGGTACAGTTTGAAACGGGAGGAAACGCGCATGCCACGACTGAAACAGGCGGGCCGCGAGGCGGGCAATCCGTTTGCCGACAGGATTTTCGATATCCTGTTCGGCGACCGGGATCCGATTGCCGAGCCCGGCACGGCAACCGGCACGCCGGGAAACTGGTGGACCGTCTTCAACATTGTCCCGGACGCATTCCGGCATACGACAGAGGGGTTCCAGTTCTACCGGTCGAAGGATCGCAAGCTGGATCCGAAACTGCGGGAGCTTGGCCAGACGCGTGCCGGATTTGCCGTCGGCTCGCAATTCGTGTTCTCGCAGCATTGCAAGGCGAGCCGCGATGTCGGCCTGACCGAAGACCAGATAGCCGCCATTCCCCATTGGCCGGTGGCAAATTGTTTCAGCCCGCTGGAACGCGCCGTGCTGGCCTATACAGACGGGCTCGTCCTGCAGCGTGGCCGGGTTCCCGATGGCGTGTTCGAGGCGCTGAAGGCCGAGCTGTCGGATGAAGAAATCCTCGAACTCACCTACATCACCTGCACCTATATGATGCACGCCATCATGAGCCGCGCGCTGCGCCTGGAATATGATGATGTGGCAGAGCGCGTGGTCGAGATCGCCGCGCCGGACGGGTCAGACACAGACGTGATGTCCATGGTCGACAAGGGAGGAAACTGAACATGGCCTATCATCATCTCGCCCTCGCCGCGAAAGACATGAAAGCCACGCACGCCTTCTATGAAGGCATCATGGGCTTCGAACTGGTGAAAGTGGAAGTCGCCCCCATCATGGGCGGCGGCTGGGGCAAGCACTTCTTCTATCGCATGGATGGCGATGACAGCCGCTTCATCGCTTTCTGGGAGTTGCACGACACCGAAGGCAGCGACGCCTATGTCTATGACATCAACGCCGCCGCCAAACTGCCGCCGGGCACAAACCATTATTCCTTTTCGGTAGACACGAAGGAAGCGCTGGAAAACTGGAAACAGACATGGCTGGCGGCCGGCCTCGACGTGTTCGAGATCGACCATAATTGGTGCCATTCAATTTACACGAAGGACCCGAACGGCAATGCAGTCGAATTCTGCCTGACCACGGGCGCCTTCACCGAAGCCGATCGCCAGCGCGCGCTGGATGCCTTGTCGGAAACGGAGTTCAACCCCTCCCCGGCGCCGGCCTTCATGCAGATGTGGAGTGCGGAAAAAGTCGGCACCTGACCGGCTACCAACGGGCCGAATAGCCCCGCGTGTCGATGTGCACGAACGGGCCATGCGCGGCATTCGATCCGTAAGCGGATGCCCCGCCAACCACCCAGCCGGCCGGCGCGTCGGCGGCAAGTTCATCGATCAGGCGGACCAGCGCCCTGGCATCATCCTTGTCGATCCGGCCATTCCCGTCCAGATCGTCCATCTGCCCGTCCCGGTCCTGGTCGATATAGATGTCCGCCGCATCGCCATACAGGTGGCGCGAAGAGGTCGTCGTGTTCCCGATGGCCGCATTGTAGAAAGGAGTCCTGTACCCGCTCATCACGAAAAAGGTGTCCGCTTCCCATCCCTTTGCATTGGCGGCTTCCAGAATGGCCTCCAGCTTTACCAGCATGGCCGGTTGCATCAGGAGATAGGTCGGGTCATGTCCCGGCTGCTGTTTGCAGCGGAACTGGCCCAGTTTGAAATTCGGGGACACCTGCAAATCCTCGGACATGGCCGAGAGATCGATGAATCCGCGCGGCACGGCATAGGCCGGCAGATTGCGCAATGGCCGCGCATACTGGCCGATCCGGTAGCCATTGAGCGACTCGTCCACCCCATTCCGGAAGGGTGTCATCACCATCAGGTTCAGCTGCGTCTGCGCATCGCCCCTGGTAATCATCATGTTGGCCAGCCCGGCCTGCCTCGGCGCCGTCCAGACGGTCTTGTCGCCCTGTCGGCCCAGCTTCCCGGCAGAAATGTCGGCCTGCGCGCCCTTCGGCAACTGGATCAGGACGGTCTCGCCCGGCATCGCCGGAACAGACAGGACAGCGAGGTCGGACTGCACGCCATTTACCGTGATGGCCACTCCGCTTCCGGCCTGTGCAATCCCGGCCGGACTGGACGCAGGCGGAACATGCGGCTCCGCGGTTGCGGCGATCCAGGGGAAGAACAGGAATTTCAGAAGCACGGAGAAAATAGCGACAGATCCTTTGCATGAGCATTGCGACAGTCTGGTCATCTTAACCAATCCGTTCGCCCGTGAAACGTCCGAAACGCCAAATGGTGCCAAACTTTTTCTGATGTTTTTCAGGGACATGTTTCGGAACCTCCGACATTTCAGCCGGTTTAATGGGCAAGCTGCTGCAAGGGCTCCCGGACGGCGCCGCCGTCCCGCCCGTCCTGCCCTTGCGGACCCGAACCAATCATGGAGACTTCTCATGCGCCTGCATCGCCGCCTTCTTGCATCGACCCTCCTCGCCACGGCCGGTCTGGTCTCTCCCCTTTCGGTCTCCGCCCAGCATGCCGCCCCATCCTCCGGTGTCCAGCTCGCGGACCTGTCGGTGAAGGATGCGATGGGCGGCGACCTTGAAGCCGACAAGGCGTCGGCCATTCAGGATCTGATCCTCGATGAATGGCTGGAAGATGAACTTGGCCGCGAGGTCGAAACCGGCGTCCTGACCACGGTCCGCGCCGCTTACGCGCAGAACGTCTTCAAGCCGATCTGGACCCAAAAGGGCATTCAGTCCCTGAAGCGCGCACGGAATGATCTGTTCTCCTACGGCCTCGCCGCATCAGACGTGTCGAAGGCCAATCTCGATACGATCGCTGACCAGCGTCTCTCGGGCCAAACCGATGCAATTCGGGCAACTGCCGACCTGCAACTGACCGCCGCCTGGCTTCGCATGGCCTCTGCCGTCAGCGGTGGCCTGTCGGACAATGGCGAGGCCGTGGATCCTGAAACTGACGCGCCGGTCATGTCCATGGTTCAGGCCAGCCTGATTCAGGCTGCCAAGGGAGATGCCGACGACATCCTGGCAGACCTGGAACCGGACCATCCGCAATATGACCGGCTGAAACGGCAACTCAAACACTACCGCGAAATCCGCGCCGACGGCGGATGGCTTGCCATTCCTGAAGGGGACGCCATCGAGCCCGGTGACGAAGACCCACGCATTCCGGCGCTTCGGGACCGGCTCATTGCAGAGAATTATCTCGCAGCAGAAACCTGGGCTGGAGACCTGCTCTCGACGATCAGCCTCGCCGTGAATGAAGAGTCCGATGCGGACAAGTCCGAAATCCGTTACACTGACGACCTCGCAGAAGCGGTGGAAACCTTTCAGCGCAGGCATGGTCTCGAAGCGGACGGGATTGTGGGGGGACGCACGCTGGAGGCCCTCAATGAGAGCGTCGAGTCAAAGATCGACCGGATCGCCGACACAATGACCCGTTGGCGTCAATATGATGACCTTGGCAGCCAGTATATCTGGGCGAACATCCCATCCTTCATGGCGGAAGGCTGGCGCAACGGTCGGCGCGAGATCGCGATGAAGACAATTGTCGGCATGCCCAGTCGGGAGACGCCAGTCTTCTCCGACGAGGTGGAATACGCTGTTGCAAACCCGCGCTGGTATGCGCCGGTCAGCATCGTGAGAAAGGACAAGCTGCCAAAGCTCGCCAACGATCCGACCTACGCATCCCGCAAGAATTTTACCGTGATTGACCGCGCCACCGGGCAATCGGTCCCGGCCTCCTCGGTCGACTGGACCGATCTGGCAGCCGCGACCGAGTACCAACTCATTCAGCGGCCGGGCGCAAGCAACGCGTTGGGCGACCTGAAGATCATCTTCCCCAATCAGTATTCGGTCTACCTGCACGGCACACCGGGCAAGCGCCTGTTCGAACGCGCCCAGCGCACTTTCAGCTCCGGCTGTGTGCGTCTGGAACGTCCGGAAGACATGGCCAGATGGCTTGCGGCGCACGACCCGGAAGTCTCCGCGCGCGACGTGTCTGAAGCCCTGGAAGGGGCCACCCCGGAACGGATCGATTTCAAGTCCGAAACCCGGATCCACATCACCTACATGACCGTGACGGTAAGTGAAGACGGCGAGGCCCATTTCTGGCGCGACGTGTATCATGAGGAAGACGGCATCATGATGGTGGACAAGTATGCACCGCTCTACCAGCCTGCCTCCGATGAAGAGCTTGCCCAGGCAGAGCCAGCGCCCCGCAAGGGGTAGGCCTACTGGCTCGCCCACAGGATACGGGCAATCCAGGCCAGGTCGGAGGGCTTGAAGCTGCGGGTCGGATAGGCCGGGTTGAGAGACGCCAGTTCGACCGTTCGGGTGTTCCGCCGCGCCAGCACCTTGGCCATGACTTCGCCCTCGACCGTCTTCGCAACGACCCGGTCGCCGGCTTTCACCGTAGCCCCCGGCGAAACAATGATCCGGTCACCGGCCCGATAGGCCGGCTCCATGGAATCGCCGCTGATTTCCAGCGCATAGACGGACTCGGTCTCGAGGCCCGGAAACCGGACCTCCTCCCAGCCGGTACCGACCGGAAAGCCGGCATCATCAAAGAACCCGTCCTGACCGGCCTGCGCAAATCCGATCAGCGGCGCGATCGCTCCGCGACGGCCATCAATCAGCGCGGCGAAATCCTCGAACCGGCTTCCCACCGCATCCAGGACCCGCGCAAGACTTTCCGTCGACGGCCAGCGTGGGCGCCCGTCTGCCCCGGCGCGCTTGGACGGGTTGAAGGCCGTCGGGTCCAACCCCGCGCGGCGCGCCAGGCCAGACGGGGTCAAACCATGATGTGCGGCAAGGGCATCAATCCCGCGCCAGATATCCCGATGATTCATGGGATTATTTTCCCACCTATTGCTCCCGCCGCTAAATAGGAATATTCACCTATTGTCAAGACGGGGGTCGAATTCGATGAAACTGTTCGTTCATGGCGTGCCGGACACGCCGCTGGTCTGGGACCCGCTGATCGACGCGCTCGATCTGGCCGAGGGTGATTATCTCGCCCCCGCCCTGCCCGGTTTCGGGTGCCCGCGACCTGCCGGGTTCAGCGCAACAAAAGACGCATACACCGACTGGCTGATCGGCCAGATGGAAGCCGCCGGAGGAAATGTCGATCTTGTCGGGCATGACTGGGGCGGACTGCTGGTCCTCCGCGCGGCATCCCTAAGGCCGGATCTCGTCCGCACCTGGTGCGCAGCCAATGCCGTCATCGACCCGGACTATCGTGGCCACACGATGGCCCGTCGCTGGGCCACACCGATCAAGGGCGAACTGGTCATGATGGGCATGCGCAACAAGCCACGTTTT
Source organism: Hyphomonas sp. (assembly GCF_017792385.1). Lineage (NCBI taxonomy): Bacteria > Pseudomonadati > Pseudomonadota > Alphaproteobacteria > Hyphomonadales > Hyphomonadaceae > Hyphomonas > Hyphomonas sp. The sequence continues at coordinate 406,601 of NZ_CP051230.1, forward strand.
CTCCGTGGCCTGATCGAAGCCGGCATGCCGCCCGGCCTGGGGGAAAAGGAAATTGGCCTGATCGACAAGACGATGCGTCAATGCATTCTCAGTCTCTACCGCTCGGCTGACGGGCTCAGGTTTTCCGGCGACTGGGTCGCGGACCTGGACCAGTTGCCGGAGCGCGGACAACTGTTCTGGGGAGAGACCGACCCCTTCGTGCCCTACACATTTGCCCAACGCTTCTCCGAGCGTCGCAATGTCCCGCTTCACATCGAAATGGGCGAAGGCCACTGGGCCTGCTACACGCGCGCCGCCGAGTTCGCAGCAGTACTGAAAGCCCATTGGGCCTGATCAGGCCGCTTCTTTCTTCGGGTTGCCAAGTTCCTGTTTCACGCGCTCCGCCAGTTGGCGAACCGTGAAGGGTTTCGGCAGGAAGGAAACCGCACGGTCATCATCCAGCTGCTTGGCAATGTCGCGCTCTGCATAGCCGGAAATGAAGATAACGCGGGCATGACCCAGCAATTCCTTCGCCTCGCGGATCAGCGTCGGCCCGTCCTTGCCCGGCATGACCACATCGGAGATGACCAGATCGAAACTCTCGGGATTGTCTTCGAGAATCTCCATGGCTTCCTCGCCATCACACGCTTCCTCGACCTCGTAGCCGCTCGACCGCAGAAGCGATGCGGCGATACCGCGGACGCCATCTTCGTCCTCGATCAGCAGGATCCGGCCGCGGCCGGAAATGTCGACGGGCTGACTGGCTGCTTTTTCGGATGGCAGGCTGTCGGCGGATTCCGGAATATCTTCTGCCTTCAGGGCAGGCAGGTAAATATGGAAGGTCGTCCCCTTCCCGACAGAGGACGTTGTGCAGATATATCCGCCCGACTGCTTGATGATGCCATACACGGTCGCGAGGCCGAGCCCGGTACCGACACCGGCTTCCTTCGTGGTGAAGAAGGGCTGGAAGATCTTGTCCATCACATCTTTCGACATGCCATGGCCGGTGTCTTCCACCTCGATCAGCATATAGTCGCCATCGCTGACGAAGTTGAAGCCCTTCTCATGTGCTTCAGCGCCAGTTGAACGCGCGGTGCGGATCGTCAGCTTGCCACCATTCTTGTGGCTGAGCATGGCATCGCGGGCATTGGTTGCCAAATTGAACAATGCGTTTTCGAGCTGGTTCTTGTCCGCTTTGACATATGGCACGTCGCGGCCATGCTTGACGTCCAGTTCGATCCGCTCGTCGAGAAGCTGGCGGAGCAGGATCGAGAATTCGGACATGAAATCCGTCACTGCGAACACTTCCCGCTTGAAGGTCTGCTGGCGCGCATAGGCCAGCAGCATCTTCACCAAATCCTTGGCGCGGATGGAGAATTCGTGGATCGACTTCAGATTGGGGTAGGACGGGTCGCCCAGCGGATGGTGGACCATCAGCTGCTCATTGTTCAGGATGATGCCCTGCAGCACATTGTTGAAGTCGTGCGCGACGCCGCCAGCAAGCTGGCCGATGGCCTGCATCTTCTCGCCATGCGCCAGGCGCATTTCCAACTGGCGCTGTTCGGTGATGTCCATGACATAGGCCACGGATGGCCGCCCGGCCCCGTCCAGCGCAACAAAGACATTGACGTGCTTGGGTTCCGGACCGGCCAGCTTCAGATTAACCGGCTTGTCGATCGCATCGACCAGCAAACTGCTCAGCGCATCATCGCCTTCGTCGGCCACGAACAGGTCGGAGAATTTGCCGCCCGGCGCCGCCTTGCCTTCGGTCATGTCCATCAGCGAACGATTGGCATCCATGATGATTGCGCTGTCTACGCTGCCACCTTCAAGGCGCACCGCACCGAAGGGCGCATCGTCGAACATGGGATCGCCGTCCGGGCGCGGCGGACGCGAGGCGGTGGAAATGCGAAAGCCTTCCTCGCCTGTGTTCATCACCTGCTGGCTGGCCAGGATGATCGTGCGGCCGGTCGCATCCGCGCCCTTGCCGGACCAGGTCGTGATGGCCTGAACCGGCCGCTCGACACCGTCGCGGCCTCGCAGCTGGATATCGACGCGGCCCGGTACGCCGGACTTGCGGTCCCGCGACAGCATTTTCACGAATTCCGGACGCATGATGTCGTCAATCCGGATGCTCTTCGCTGTCTCCGGCAGGCCGAGCATGTCGCGAAGCCAGCTATTGGCGTAGGTAATCGTGCCATCCGGACGGGCTGCAAAGAACCCCATCGGGGCGTCTTCGACATAAAGCGATTTCAGATCCGCAGCGCCAGTCGCTTCCCCGTCGCCTGCAATCGGCCGGATGCGCCAGAGCACCTTGTCCCGCGGCAATGGCGAAACGGAAATCTCGAACTGGGCAGGAACGCGCTCGGGCCCGATGGTGATCGGCGGCAGGATTTCGCGACGCGCATGGCCGACCTTGGCGTCCTTTGACAGGCGATAGACCGGCGCCGCGAGTCCGGGATTGGCGCCGAACAGACGATCCACCGTCACGGGGGCACCTTCGGCCTGCGAGCCGATCAGCGCGAGACCGGTCAGTTCGCGATACGCGGTGTTCGCCGCCATGGGCGCACCGCCCCGATCAGCGATCAGAACCGACTCATCCAGCGCCTCGATCCAGCCGAATCTGGGTGTGGCTGCCTGTGCCGCCCGGGCAATCGATCCGCGTTCCGGGAACAGGCCCAGCATGCGGCCGGCCCCGCGAACACTCCACAACAGGAAAACCAGCCCGCCTGACGCCATGGCAATCAGCAGGATCGGTCCCGGCGCACCGGACGCATTGGGCCAGGCAAGCGCAACACTGGCTGCAGCGATGGACACGAGAAGGCAGACCCAGAATGAAAGCTGCATGAAATCCACGCGGCCGCGTTCAGGAAAGGCGCCCATTTCGTTGGCGGCGTCCTGATCGTCAGCGGGAGCGGCCTTCGCCTGCACTTGAGAATCCATTGGTCGCTTTACACTCCTGTTGCCAGCCGCCAAGGTTGCGCCAGCACTCTACGCCTTTTCCGTCCAGCAACGCTGGCGACTCAGTCATACGGAATCCTAGTCTACCAAATGTGGCACGACAAAGGTTAATGAAAGCGAAAAAGACGTTAAGACAAACGTTGAAAATTGCAGAAATCACAGTGGAATCGGAGGTTTTCATGAGACGGACTTCAACAGCAATCGCAGCCCTTCTGCTGCTCGGCGCCTGCCAGAGCCAGCCCGATGATGCGCTGCCTCCGCCGGTCGCTGCCGTCCCGCCGCCGGCCCCTGCACAGATCGACCGCGCCGAACTCGTCGCCGAGGAATCTGCGCGCCTCAACGCCTGGTTTGAAGTCAAGTTTCAAGAAATGCTGGCCCGTAACCCGATGTACCAGACGTATCTGGGTGTGAAGACCGATTACGATAAATGGAACGACGTTTCCGATGAGGCCGCCATCGAGGAGATGGAAATCCAACGCGCCAATGTCGCGGAGATGCAGGCCGCCTTCGACTATGATCTGCTGGATGATCAGGCCAAGCTGTCCTGGCGCTTGGCAGAATACGAACTGGCAGAAGCCGAAGCTGCCTTTCCCTTTCGCCATCACGACTACGTCTTCGACCAGATGGGCGGCGTGCAGTCAGGCATCCCGGCCTTCCTGGTCAACCAGCACGGCGTGACCAGCCTGTCCGACGCCGAGGCCTATATTGCCCGTCTGGAAGGCATCAAGGGGTACTTGGCCGGCAACATCGAGAATGCGGAATATGCCGCCAGCCTCGGAATCCAGCCTCCGGCTTTCGCTTATCCCTACATCCTCAACGACTCCCAGAGCGTCATCACCGGCTATCCCTTCACCTCGGATGTCAGCGACGGCACCGAGGACAGCCCGCTGATGAAGGATTTCCGCGGCAAGGTGGCCGGCCTGGTCGAGTCCGGTGAAATTGATTCCGCCAAATCGGATGAATTGCTGGCGGCTGCCGCCGATGCCCTGACCGGATGGGTTGGGCCGGCCTATGAAAACCTGATCGCCGTGATGACAGCGCAAGCTGAAACGGCCACCACAGATGACGGCGCATGGAAATTGCCGGACGCGGAGGCCTATTATGCGATGCGCCTGAAGCGCATGACCACGACGGACAGAAGCGCCGCGGAAATCCATCAACTCGGACTGGACGAAGTGGCCCGCATTCATGGCGAAATGCGCGACATCATGACCAAAGTCGGCTTCGAAGGCACCCTGAAGGAATTCTTCGAATTCATGCGGACCGATCCGCAATTCTATCTGCCGAACACCGCCGAGGGACGCGAGGAATACCTCTCCGAGGCCCGGCGCCAGATCGAGCTGATGAAAGCTGATCTGCCCAGCGTCTTCAACACATTCCCGAAAGCCGACATGATCGTGAAGGCGGTCGAGCCGTTTCGCGAGAAATCCGCCGGCAAGGCCTTCTACTCGCGCCCTGCCCCCGATGGCAGCCGTCCGGGCACGTATTACGCCAACCTGTACCGGATGCAGGACATGCCGACCTATCAGTTGCAGGCCCTGGCCTTCCATGAAGGCATTCCCGGTCACCACATGCAGATCGCCATCGCGCAGGAACTGGAGGGCATTCCGAGCTTCCGCAAATATGGTGGCTACACCGCCTTCTCCGAAGGCTGGGGCCTGTATTCGGAATTCCTGCCCAAGGAGATGGGGTATTATTCCGACCCGTATGACGATTTCGGCCGGCTCGCCATGGAGATCTGGCGCGCAGCCCGTCTGGTCGTCGATACAGGCATCCATGACAAGAAATGGACGCGGGAAGAAGCCATCCAGTACTTGCTGGACAATACGCCCAACCCGGAGGGCGATGCGAAGAAGGCCATTGAGCGTTACATCGTGATGCCGGGTCAGGCCACCGCCTACAAGATCGGCATGCTCAAGATCCTGGAACTGCGGGAGATGGCGAAGACCGAGCTGGGCGATGCGTTCGATATCGCCGAATTCCATGACGTTGTGCTGAAGGATGGACCGGTTCCGCTGAGCATTCTGGAAGAGAATGTGAAAGCCTGGGTCGCCGAAAAGCAGGCAGCCTGACCATGCGTGTCCGCCGCCTCGCCCTCGCCGGCCTCGCATCTGTAGCGCTGGCAAGCGCGGCGGCGTGTACGTCCGTCATTGCCCCCATCCTGAAACCGGACGTCAGCACGGACGTCTCCGGCATGGAGGGGGGCGACTGGCAGCTCGATCCGGCGCATGCTGCGATCACTTTCAAGATCGATCATCTCGGCTATTCGACTTTCATCGGCCGTTTCGAGCGCTTCGACGTCCGCCTGAGCGGGCAGCCGGACTCTCCGGAAACCGCCCGGGTTGAAGGGCGGGTCGACATGACCTCTCTCGACATTGCGAATGACGCGTTTGCCGAAACCCTGATGGGACCGGACTGGTTCAATGCGGACCCGTTTCCGGAAGCCCGCTTCCAGTCGACCCGAATATTGCTGACCGGGCCGGTCACAGCCGATGTCGAAGGCCTTCTTACCCTGCGAGGCCGGACAGCGCCGATTGTGCTGGCGGTACGGTTCAACGGTTCTGGTCACGACCGTTTGCGGAATGCCGATGTGGCCGGCTTTTCCGCTACCGCCCGTCTGGATCGCACGGATTTCGGGATCGACCGGTTCAGCGGCCTACTGACGGATGACGTGGAGATCGAAATCGAGGCGGAACTGATAAAGACACCCGGCGTAACTTGATCTGAACGTTTGACCGTCCCTATCAGGGGACTGGACCAATTTGTCATCAGGAGATTTGGGGATGCTGGGTGAAATGTTGGCGGAGGTGTTCTCCGTATCGGGCCTGTTTACGCTGTTGATGCTGTTGATGCTTCAGGCAGTTCTGGGTTTCGACAATCTTCTCTATATTTCAATCGAATCCAAACGGGTTGGCGAGGCCAAGGCGCCGATGGTTCGTCAATGGGGGATCGGCCTGGCCGTCCTGTTCCGGATTGTCCTCCTCTTCATCATCGTTGCCCTGTTCGACGCACTGGCAGAGCCGCTCTTCGGATTCAACTTCAACGGCTTCTTTGAGGGCGAGTTCACCTTCCAGAGTCTGATCACGCTGGCGGGTGGAGCCTTCATCATCTACACGGCGATCAAGGAAATCTCCCACATGCTGACGGTTGAGCACATCGAACACAGCGAAGGCGGAAAAAAGAAATCGGTCATGCAGGCCATCACCCTGATTGTCTCGATGAACCTCGTCTTTTCCTTCGACTCCATTCTGTCAGCCATGGCCATTGCGAATGTCGAGGTCGCCCAGATTGTGAACGCGGCAGGTGAGACAATTGGCACGTTCAAGGGCACCATCACGGACTGCAAGGAAGCGCTGATCGCCCAGCCCATGGCAGATGCCGTCGCCTGCCGGCCCGGCAAGGACTATCAGGTCTGGCTGATGGCCATCGCCATTATCGTGTCCGGCATTGTGATGGCCCTGATGGCCAATACGGTTGCGGAATTCCTCAAGAAGAACCGGATGTACGAAGTCCTCGGCCTGTTCATCCTGTTTCTGGTTGGTGTCCTGCTGGTCACCGAGGGCGCGCATCTCGCCCATATGAAACTGTTCAGCTACACGATCGAGGCGATGTCGAAATCCTCCTTCTATCTCGTCATCTTCGTGCTGGTGGTGACCGACATCATTTCCGTGCGCTACCAGCGCCGTCTCTGGGCCCAGAAGGAAGCGGAGATCCGGGGTGGCGGGACCGAGGAAGCCTCGATCGCGGGCGCAGAATCCCAGATGCACTAAGTCCGGAGGCGGCCTGCTGCCTAGCGCAGCAGGGCCGTGCGCCGATTGATACGCAAGGCCATGCGTGTGCCCTTGCGGCCGATCTCGCCTTCCGCCACCACAGCCCCGTCGCGGCCCCCGGTCAGCAGCTCCACCGGCTGATCGGCCGGCAAGCCGAGCAACAGCGTCGATCCGGGTTTCAGATCCGCCAGGCGCGACAAGGGTACGCTGAGTGAGGCGACCCGCGCAGTCAGAACGGCTGTCATCGCCCCTGCTCCGGCAGCCGGTTCGGCAGCAACCGGGCGCGCAGGCTTGCGCACCGGCGCCGGGTCGCTCGACACGTCGAACAAATCATCTTCCGCGAGGATCAGTCGCGCAGGCAGTCTCGCTTCATCCACGCGCACATCGAGATCCAGGATCGAGGCCATGCCGGGCCCGGCCAGAGCGGCCGCGAACTCGGCGTCAGTCTCGATGCGCGAGAATTTGAGCGCAGGGGCAATCGCACTTCCCAACGGCCGGACCAGCCCCTCCAGCAACGCGGAATCCATGGGGGTCAGCGGCCGGCTGGAAGCCTCACCGGGCTTGCCGCCACATGCTGTCTCGATCAGGGCGTTGGCCAGCGGTCCGCTCAGCACCAGCATGGCGGCAATCTCGCCGCCTGGCGCGGAAAAGCAGGCAATGGCGGCGCCGCGACCGGCGCAATCCGTGGCGAGTCCCTGGTCAAAATCGCCGCGCGCGCTGGCCCGGGCAATGGCGGCGGCTTTCAGCCCGCACCCGTCTCGCAGCGCCAGACTCAGTCGGGAGGCGATTCTCCTCGCATCTTCGGAAAGCTCGGTCGGTGTCGCGGCAGGCTTGGCTGGCAGTTCAGCCACTGGCATGGCCGTGATCTGTTCGGGCTCCGGATCAGGTTCCGGCATGTCATCGAGATCCGGTCGCAAAAGCGCCTCGATCTCAGCGGCACTGAGCACCCCTCTTGCCGTCGGAATTGGCCGCTCGGGCGTGATCGGCTCGAATGTGGTCGGCATGTCGAGCATGATGTCAGCTTCACGCCGGGGCGACATGTCCCATCCGTCATCGGCAGCAAGAGGCAAATTGGTCTTCATGGATCGGTCGGCCGGTTCGCGTGTTCCCCGTTGTTTTGCGTCAGATACGGTTAACGACTGGTTAGGAATTTGCGCTTCGGTCACCTCGTTATCAGCCATGCTCAATCCCTGAACTCCGCCAGCGTTAAGATCGGCGCGGTTCGTGTTAAATATCACGTCTTCGCGTTAAGGCCTTGATTACCATGCTGTAAGACATCGTTTGGACCTCGGTGCCATCATGTCTTCAACGCATGAGGCTCCAAGCATAACCGCCGAAGCGTTGGGTAGATGGGCGAATGAAAACGGCGGTAATCCGGGAAAGGATTACCGCCGTTCTTTTTGCTCTATGGACAGGTCGACCTAGTCGTCGCGCAAGGTGCGTTCCTTGCGCTCGTGTCGCTCCTGCGCCTCAAGGCTCAGCGTTGCCGTCGGACGGGCTTCAAGCCGGCGCAGGCCAATCGGCTCACCCGTCACTTCGCAATATCCGTAGGACCCATCATCAATGCGGCGCAGGGCGGAATCGATCTTGGAAATCAGTTTGCGCTGGCGGTCGCGGGTCCGCAGCTCGAGGGCCTTGTCACTCTCCGCGGACGCGCGGTCAACAATGTCGGGCAAAGAGCCGGACTCGCCCTGGAGGTTGTTGATGGTCTGCTTGGCGCCGTCCAGAATGTCGGCTTTCCAGTTTTCCAGAAGCCGACGGAAGTAGGCGAGCTGACGCTCGTTCATGAACTCCTCGTCGTCCGAGGGGCGATAGTCGTCCGAAAGGTCAACACTCATCGCTTCTTCACCTTACTCTGTTTGGGGGCGGATATAGACCGCCTAGTGATTCTCTGCAATTCCCGAGGCTGTGTAATTTTCGTCAATGTTTTCAGACAATTGAGGCAAAATCATGTATTCCTCATGAGATTGTTACCCAATCGGGGGACCCGAAAACGACGAAACCGGTGCAATTTACAGGCCAGCCCTTGATCTTTCGCGCCACGATGCGCTGTATGGTTCCCTGTCCAAAACGCAACAGATGCACTGGTTTCAGCGTAGATGGCCCGACGCCGGAAAACTATGGATAAATCATCCGGTTGGATGCAGGCAGTGGTGTTCAACTCACTGCTGATCCTGATGCCTGTGATCGCGGCGCAAAGCCTGGCCATGGCCTTCTCCGGCGAGGGATTCTCCGATTCTCCGACGATCGAGGCAATCGACCAGACCCGCCGCAACATGGACGAGACCTTCGCCGCGATTGCACCAAGAAGCGGTGGCGACAAGTACAAGTTCTGGCACGACATAGTTGAACGTGAACTGACAGATATGGATGTGTCCGCCGCGCGGGGCTTCCTGCTTGCGGCGCCGCAAATGCTTGATCGCGAATCCGTTCGGGAACTGGAAGCTGATTCCAATGGCGTCAAACTTGATCGCGCCGATGACCGGCTGGCCGCCGCAGCCTTGCGAAAGCTGCCGCTCGACATCGGCCTGAAGTATGAACAGGCGCAGGCTTCAGCCGGCGCCAGCAGCCTCGCCAATCTCACACCGCCCGGCGCGGACCCGGTTGAGACCGCCTCTGAGGATGAGTCTCCTGCGGATCCGGCGGCGTCTTCCGACGCGGTCCCTTCCGCGACCGAAGTCACGGTCGCCGGCAACACGCGCTCTTCGGACCGCCGCTTCGTCCTGCTTGGGACATTCGCAGATCTCGCCAACAATTCCGAACGTTGGGTGGACGGTGACCGCATGGACCCTATCACACTCAAAATGACTGCCATCGGCCTGATCGGCACCGAGGCCGGCACAAAACTGGCGGACGGCAATGTACGGGCGGCCTCCATTCTCAAATCCGCCCGGCGGGCACGCCGGATGACACCAGAGTTCACCACCTATCTGAGAGAGCGCTTGAATGGCGCCCTGCCCGATGATGTTCTGAAGCCGGCCCTCGAAGAGGCCCTTGGGGAACTGGCGACCACAAGCGTGCGGGTTGACCGGGTACGGGCGGCCTATCTTGGCTCGATCAATGCCGAAGGACTTACCGAACTGGAGCGGGATCTCGCACAAATCGACCGGATCGGCCTGCTGACCAGCACACCGGCCGCGATTACCCTGATAGAGCATGTGAAGGACAGTTCGGACCTGCGGCGCGCCCGGCTTCTGGCCGAGGCTGGCGGCGACCGGGCTGTGGCCCTGGTGAAGCAGGACGGAGCGGGCGCACTGCGCATTGCCGACACCGGCATCAAGTGGACACAGCAATTGATGCTTCAGGTCATGGGGCTGACCGCATCCGGCCTGGCCCTTCTCTATGTGATGATTGCCACCTTCCGCCGGAATGTCCGATTGCCAAAGAAGGTTGAACCTTCAGGCATCTAATCGCCGCGGCGCTACAGGTTGAAGGCGCCGCGAATGCCGTCGATCAGCAACTGAACCGACAGTGCCGCCAGGATCACGCCGAGGATCCGCGTCAGGGCACCGGCCACGCTTGCGCCCATCATGCGCACCAGCGGACCGGCAATGAGAAAGATCACCAGGGTGAGGATCAGGTTCAGGCCGATGGCCGACAGGACGATCCCCTTTTCGATCCAGTCTGATTTGTCCGACATGTAGAACATGGCGGTGGCAATGGATCCGGGTCCGGCCACCATCGGAATGCCAAGCGGAAACACGGAAATGTCGTCCGGCTCGGGGTCGGCAGCGTGTGTGCCGAGATGCTCCTCAGCGCGGTTTTCACGCCGCTCGGTGCGCTTCTCGAACACCATGTCCAGGGCAATCATGAACAGGAGAATGCCGCCGGCGGCCCGGAAAGCGTCAATCGAGATGTGCATGGCGCCCAACAGCCAGGACCCGCCAAATGCGAAACCATAGATGATGATCGTGGCCACGAAGATGGACTTGATCGCCATGCGCCGGCGATAGGCTGCATCACCATTGGCCGTCAGCGTCGCGAATACGGGCGCCACACCCAATGCGTCGATCAAGACGAAGAAGGTGACAAAGGTGGCTGTGAAAAGGGAGATCAGGTCAGCGCTCATGGGCGCGCCCTAGTCCTTTTGCGCCGCGGCGTCGAGGATTTCCTGCACCAGCGGTGCCACGATCACGGTGTCGCTCATTGCGGCGAAACGGGACAGGTCTGCCCCGCCCGAGGCCAGCGACAACATCATGCGGTGACCGCGCAGCCTTTGCAGCAAGCCTTCATCGCCCCGATGCCCGTCAGCCATGGCCGTGCGACCATTGCCGAGATCGACCACAAGGCCCTCGCCCTTCCCCGCCTCCAGCAGCGCGATGGCGTCGTCCAGGGACACGGGCTTGGTGTGGGATACGGTATCTGCGCGCATGACGTTCGCCATCAGCCGGGCTCCTGCGGACTGGCCGCCATGAGTTTCCGGCACCGGCTGAGTGCCCGGTAGAGATTGGCTCCCGCGACGTCGGCGGAAATTTCGAGAACGGCGTCGCGGTCTTCCTGGGTGTCACAAGCTGCAAGGCATGCGGCGAGGGCTTCAGCCGTTTGTGCATAGGCGGGGCCATCGACCTCGCCCAGCAGATACATCTGCATGATCGCAAAATAGGCTCGCCCCGCATGGGTGGTGGCGTCTGTCGGACGGAGAATGTCCTTTTCCCGAAGCACGCGCGCACGGGTTTCGAGCAGGAGTACGCCGCGCCGATCGCCGTTCCGGACGACCGCGCCGTTCACCACGAATGTTTCGCCCGGTTTAAGGGACAGCTTCAATGGCATGGCGTTTGGTTCCACTCCTGCAGATTTCAACAAAATTTGCAGAAAGGCGTTAACGCTTGATTGCGATTCCGTAAGAGGGCGTGATTGGATTCAATCTATTGCAAGAGGATAAATGTGCCATGCGCCCGGTTCCCGAATGCGTAGGATCAACAGGCCTGCGATGGGTTCGGTCCGTCACGGTCCTCAGGGGAACGACCTAACCAAATCCAGCGCGGCGCTCATCTGAAGCTTGAGGCACTGCGGCGGTACGCATGGCTGGCTTCCTTTTACCACAAGGGCCGACGCAGCAGAAACAGAATCGATGCTGCAGTGCGGTGCCCCTTTCCCCACGTCAGCGCTTGCCCCTGACTTTCGCGACACTATTGTTGCGTCAGACCCAGATGAGGAAGAGTTCATGCGTTTCGAAGGCACCAAGGATTACGTCGCGACCGAGGATTTGAAAGTGGCCGTGAACGCCGCTATCGCACTGGAGCGCCCCCTGCTGATCAAGGGCGAACCCGGAACCGGAAAGACCGTCCTCGCCATCGAAGTGGCCAAGGCACTCGGCGCGGAACTCATCGAATGGCATATCAAGTCCACCACGAAGGCAAGCCAGGGCCTGTATGAATATGACGCGGTATCCCGCCTGCGCGATGGACAGATGGGCGAAGAGCGCGCCAAGGACGTGGCGAACTACATCAAGAAGGGCAAGCTGTGGGAAGCGTTCACCGCCGAGAAGCGCCCCATCCTGCTGATCGACGAGATCGACAAGGCCGACATCGAATTCCCGAACGACCTTCTTCAGGAACTCGACCGCATGGAATTCTATGTCTACGAGACCGATGAGACCGTGAAAGCCAAACAGCGCCCGATCGTGATCATCACGTCGAACAATGAAAAGGAGTTGCCGGACGCCTTCCTGCGCCGCTGCTTCTTCCACTTCATCAAATTCCCCGACGAAGAGACGATGCAGGAAATCGTGGATGTGCACTTCCCGGACATCAAGAAGAAGCTGGTGAAGGACGCGCTGACCACCTTCTACGCCATGCGCGAACTGCCCGGTGTGAAGAAGAAGCCATCCACGTCTGAGCTACTCGACTGGCTGAAGCTCCTGATGAATGAGGACATCGACCTCGAGACCCTCAAGGAACAGGATCCGGACCGCCTGACCCCGCCCCTGCACGGTGCACTCCTGAAAAACGAGCAGGACGTCGCCCTGTTCGAACGCCTCGCCTTCCTCGCCCGCCGCGGCGACGGCAATGGCGGCGGCCGCAGAGGCCCGGCGGGCTGATCTGATTACTCGCTGGAGGGCCAACCACCCGGCGGAGCCGATGCGCTCGCCACTTCACGGTAAGGCGTCCAGCGACCTTCGTGCTTCTTCAGGATCATGAGATAGGTATTCGGAATGCGTTGCGGTGAGTCCGCACCGTCTGGCTGGTATGAAACAATTGTCGTGCCATATTCGTATGCCCACTCTTCATCGATCACGACAATCTCCTTCGGGGTAATATCGAGACTGTAGCCGGGCGGAAGCGGTCCGGCCGCAAACTCGTACATTTTCAGGTGTTCCGGTCCGCCCGGGAGCGTCTGTTCGAACTCCGGATTACTGAGCGCCGCGAGTGCACCAAAATCCTGCGCGGCAATGGCGACGACGAAATCTTCCCGCAACTGATCGATCTGCTCAGTCTCTGCGGCAGTATCGATCGCAGGATCATAAGGCTCGCTTTGCCCGCATGCGGCCACGACCGTGAGCGCTATAGCCATCACGCCGCCAATACTTCCGGCTTTCCGATACATGTCTTTTCTCCTCCCTGCTATCTAAGGCGTATTCCACCGCGCTGGCGAGGTGTGGCCGAATGTCCTAATCCGCCTGCACATCGATCTCGCCCAGCGGCTGCGCCTTGGGCCGCTTGTTCACGTCTTCGCGGCTTTTCAGGAAGTCGGCCATCTTGGTCTTGTCCTGGCGTTCGTCGAACCATGTTTTCCAGGCCAGCGTCATCCAGGCGGCGTGGAACATGAGTCCGCAGACAATTGAAACCAGACCCGGGATCGGGCCGATATGCGCGCGCCGGACAAACTCGCCCAGCGTCAGGACGTCCGTGGGGTGGATCGCGATCTTCGCAAAATAGGCTGCCCCCTGGATGGCGAAAATCCAGCCATAATTGCGCCGCAGGCGCCGGCCGATCGCCCGCGCCATGGAAATTCGATACTGGGGCTTTTCATAGTCATCCGACAAGGCCGTGCCGCGATCCAGCGGGATGCGGGCGCCCTTCCCGCGCAGCATGGGCACGTAGAAGGCGATCTCCAGCACGCGCGCCCGGAAGCGCCAGACATAGAAGAATCGATACCGCCGGGCTTCCAGCATCAGAAACATGATGCACAGCGCACCTACCAGCACGATGGGAAAGGGAGATGCGCGATCGCTGGCAAAGGATACTGACAGGCCGATCCCTGTCGAAATCACGGCCCAGTTTGTCGTCTGGTCCAGACGCTGGCGCCAGATGGTCGAGCGATAGACTTCCGCGCGATACAAGTGCGCCAGCGCGCCGACTTCCTTGCTGCCGACAATGGCTTCCGGCGGATCGCCGTCCGGGTCTTCACTGAATTCAATATCGCTCATGCAGACATTGTAGAGCGCGAGTCTCTCCCGCGCCAAGGGGCAATGCGCGGGCCCCTACCCGGCATCATTCGCCGGTTCCCGGCTATCGGTGCCACGGGTCTGCAGCGGAATGGGCACGGCCTCGTCCCGGAAGGACAGCGTCGATTGGGGAAAGGGAATGGTGATCCCGGCGGCATCAAGCGCATCCTTGACCGCAAACGCCACCTCATCATACGTCTCGCGCTGGTCCGCTGGCCGGCTGCCGGACCACCAGAGCAGTTTGAAGTCTATGGATGATCCCCCAAAGGATACGCACTGGACATCCTTCGTTTCAGATTGTTTCACCGTGTTGCAGGAATTCAGCGCTTCCTGGAGAACAGATTTCGCCTGGCGCATGTCGGTGTCATAATCGACCCCCACGACCAGCTCCTGCCGTTTCAGTCCGCGATCCGTTTCGATGTTCACCGGATTCTTGAACAGGTAGGAGTTTGGCACGATCACCAGTTCCCCATCGGTCTCGCGCACATGGGTTTCCCGGATGAGGATGTTTTCGACGCGGCCATAAACGTCCTCACATTCGATCACGTCGCCGATGCGCAGTTTTTCCCGGCCAAGAATGATGACGCCGGCCAGGAAGTTCTCGAACACATCCTTGAATGCAAAACCGATGGCAACGGATGTAAGGCCCAGACCTGCAATGATGTCGGAGGGAGACACGGACGGGAAAATGACGGTCATCGCGATCGCAATGCCGACAATCCACGCGGCTATCGAAATCAGGTTTCGTGCAAGTGTGACCAGCGCATCGCGGACATGGGCACGATGCATCGCTGCCGAGACGATGGCTCGAACGACCCGGCCCGCGATCAGCGCACCAATCACGACGACCAGTGCGATGGACAGGTTCGGCAGACTTTTGAAAAAGGCCGTCGCCATGCTTTCGATTTCGGATTCGAGATCCGCTATGGGTGTGAATTCCATGGCAATTCAACGCGAAACCAGTCCGAGGGTTCCGATCAGGGACAATAGCCCCGTTCAAGGATGGGGGCGTAACCATCCAGAGCCGACCGGACATGGCGCGTATCTTCGGCATCTGCCTCGGCGAGTATGCGTGCGGCAAGCGGTTCGGCATCCCCTGTGATCCGGCTGCGCCAGAGGGCGTGGCGCAGCGAGTCTGGTTCTGCGGTCAGCGCAACAGCGCGATCAAACCCGGCAAGGTCGCAGGCTTCCATGGCCAGCTCGGCCAGCACATGACCGAAATCCGCCTGTTCGAAGGACCGGTCGAGCCCTGTGGCCGTCTGCGGCGGCCCGGCCAGATCGAACATTGCATCGATGACCCGTTGGCGGGTCCCTGTGTCGCGCGCGAGGCGGGCCCCTTCAGCCATGATTTCCGGGCGGCCGATATTGAAGGGCGGACGTCCGGAGCGGGCGTCGGAAAGGAAGCGGTCCCAATCCCCGGATGCTATGGCCAGCCGCGCTTTCTGGCGGGCATAGGGTGTCTCCTCAAGCGGCGCGGGCGGCGCAGCCTTGAGGCGCTGGCGCCACGTGTAAACAAGGTCTGCGTCCCCACTCAGGGCGACGGTTTCCAGAAACGGCTCCACCAAACGGTCCCGCTTTTCGGTCGGCAGGATCGAGGCCGCATTCCAGATTGCCTCGAGCACGCAATCGCCGGAATTGCTGGTGCCGCAAGTCAGTGGAGCCCGCGCATCCACCGGACCGGACACCAGTCCGGCCAAGCCCAGGAAAATGCTGATCCCAATACCCTTCATGGGGCGCTTCTAATCAAGCCGACCTGAACCGGGCATGAGTGCGCTGGTCAGGAAGCCACCACCCGCAGTCGCGAGAAGTGCTGGTCCCATCCCTTGTCATGACTGGTCAGCATGTCGAGCACATCGCCTGTGAAGTCCTCGAAACCTGAATGCACCAGCGTCAGACGTGTACCCCCGAACACAGGTTCCAGCGTCCAGTCGACAATGGTTTCGTGACCATCGAGAAACGCATGGGTAAATGTGTAGCGCAGCCTGTGGGGTGGTTCGGACAAGAGCACCCTGCCCCAAATCAGTTTCGGGTCCGGTTTGTCGGGATTCTCCCTCAGCAAGGCATACTCGGTGTCTGCAGAGAGGGGCTGATCTGCCTCATGAAACCAACGGGCAAGTTTGTCCGGTTCGACCAGATAGGTCCACACGCGTTCCGGCGCGGCGTTGATGAAAATAGTCTTGGTAAGTGTCGCATCAATCATCAGATCCCTCCACGGCGCGTTTCAGTCTGGTGAGCTTGTCGTCCCAGAACATGTCAAAGATGGTCAGCCAGTGCGCAACAGGTTCCAGACCATCCGGATTGAGTCGGTTGATGGTTTCACGCCCCTGCCGTTCGACCTGAATGAGATTTGCCGATTCCAGCAGCGCAAGGTGCTTCGAGACAGCCGGGCGAGTCATCTCGAACTGGCTGGCGATTTCGGACACGCGCAGATCACCCTGCACCAGCATGGTCATGATCTGCCGGCGGGTAGGATCTGCAATGGCGCGAAAGACATCCGTCTCAGTCATCTGAAATGAAACCTTCTGGTTTCCATTTAATAGGAAACCAAAAGGTATCCTGTCAACCCTCGCTTCGCTTTTCCCAGCGTCATCTTGGACACGTGCCCTTCGCGACGCTATCTTCCCGTGAAACGCCAGAAGAGAGACACTCCATGTTCCTGAACTTCTTCAATGAGCTGCGCGAAGCCAAGGTCCCCGTGACGCTGAAGGAATACCTTCTGTTGATGGAAGCCATGGACAAGCAGGTCATCGATATGGAGGTCGAGGACTTCTATTACCTGGCCCGCGCCGCGCTGGTGAAGGATGAGCGCAACATCGACAAGTTCGACAAGGTGTTCGGGCATGTCTTCAAGGGTCTGGACAGTTTGGCGGATGCGGTCGACGTGCAGGACCTGCCCGAGGAGTGGCTGCGCAAGATGTCCGAGAAATTCCTGACCAAGGAAGAGATGGACGAGATCGAGGCCATGGGCGGGTTCGAGAAGCTCATGGAGACGCTGAAAGAGCGGCTTGAGGAACAGAAGAAACGCCATGAAGGCGGCAACAAGTGGATCGGCACGGGTGGCACCTCGCCCTTCGGGGCCAATGGCTACAATCCCGAAGGCGTCCGGATCGGCCAGGAGAAGTCCCGTCACCGCCGCGCCGTAAAGGTATGGGACAAGCGTGAGTTCAAGAATTACGACGACTCGGTCGAACTGGGCACACGCAACATCAAGGTGGCGATGAAGCGTCTGCGCAAATGGGCGCGTACCGGCGCCGATGACGAACTGGACCTGGATCAGACCATCCGCAACACGGCGCGCAAGGGGTATCTCGACATCGAGATGCGCCCGGAAAAGCGCAACACGGTTTCGGTGCTGCTGCTGCTGGATGTCGGCGGGTCAATGGACCCCTATGTCCGCGTGATGGAAGAATTGTTCTCCGCCGCCCGGTCCGAGATCAAGAATCTCGAATACTACTATTTCCACAATTGTCCCTATGAAGGCCTGTGGAAGGACAACCGCCGCCGGATGAACAATCGCATTCCCACCTGGGATGTGTTGAACAAATTCCCGTCCGACTACAAGGTCATCATTGTCGGCGACGCGACGATGAGTCCGTATGAGATCACCTATGCCGGCGGATCGGTTGAACACTGGAACGAGGAAGCTGGCGGCATCTGGATCCAGCGCTTCGTGGAACGCTATCCGAACCTCGTGTGGCTGAACCCGGTCAAGGAAGGTGCGTGGGAGTATACCGGCTCCATCAAGCTGATCCGGGAGCTGATCGGTGGGCACCGCATGTTCGAGATGACGCTGCAGGGCCTGGATGAAGCCATGAAAGAACTCAGCCGCTAAGGGAGTTTCCGATGCCGAGAATTTCCGCGAACGGAATCGAGATCGAATACGCGGAAACCGGATCACCCACGGATCCCCTGATGCTGCTTGTCTCAGGCTTTTCCGGACAGATGACCCGCTGGCCGGACGCGTTCGTGCATGGGCTGGCCGATGCAGGCCGCCGCGTCGTCGTATTCGACAATCGCGACATCGGCCTCAGCACGGAACTGACAGACAGCGTCCCGCCGTCTCCGCAGGACATCGTCAAGGGCATCGCTTCCGGCGAGCCTGTACATGAACGGGTTCCATACCTGCTGGATGACATGGCCGCCGATGCAGCAGCGCTGATTGAGGCGCTGGGAGCAGACACAGCAGATGTGCTCGGCGTATCCATGGGCGGCATGATCGTTCAGCTGCTCGCTCTGAACCACCCGGAACGGGTGCGCGCCCTGATCCCGGTGATGACCACATCCGGTGACCCCGCCCTGCCCCCGTCAGACCCGGTCGCCATCGAGGCGCTGACCAATGTGCCCCCGGAACGTACGCCCGAAGCCATCGCCGAACAGGCGGTAAAATCCGCTGCCGCTTACGGTTCTCATCCCGACATCCGCAATTCCGATGATGATATCCGGGCCTTGTCGAAGGCCGCCCTTGCCCGGTCCGACCGGCCGATGGGCGTTGCCCGCCAGTACGCCGCCATCCTGGCGCAGCCTCGCTGGCATGAGCGCCTGGCCGATGTGACCCATCCGACGCTGGTGCTCCACGGAGACGTCGATACGTTGATCAAGCCTGCCGCGGGCGAAGACATTGCCCGCCGCATTCCGCATGCAGAGTTCCAGCTGATCGAGAAGTGGGGCCACGACATGCCGAACGCGATGGTTCCGGTGCTTCTGAACCGGATCGTGCCCTTCCTTGGCCGGGCAGCACCGTCCGGCCCGGCGTGACAAATGTCAGGAGGCCCAGAAATGAGCAGCGTGCATGTCAACCAGAACGGCGCTGTACAGATTATAACGATTGACCGGCCGAAGGCCCGCAACGCTGTTGACGCGCCGACGGCGCAAGCGTTGTATGATGCCTTCAAGGCATTTGACGCCGATGACAGCGCTCATGTAGCCGTACTGACCGGCGCAGACGGAAACTTCTGTGCAGGCGCGGATCTCAAGGCCGTTGCAAGCGGGAATGGAAACCGGGTCGAAGCCGACGGAGATTTCGGACCGATGGGGCCGACCCGTCTGGAACTCACCAAACCGGTGATCGCTGCCGTGGATGGATATGCTGTAGCCGGAGGGATAGAGCTCGCGGCATGGTGCGATCTGCGCGTGGTTTCGCCCTCTGCCCGTTTTGGTGTTTTCTGTCGCCGGTTCGGCGTGCCCCTGATTGATGGCGGCACCATCCGCCTGCCCCGCCTGATCGGCGCATCCCGAGCCATGGACATGATCCTGACCGGCCGCGAAGTCGGCGCCAGGGAGGCACTGGCGATCGGCCTGGCCAATTACGCGACGGATGAAGAAACCGCGCTCGCCAAGGCCGTGAGTGTGGCGGAGCACATTGCGGATTTCCCGCAACTCTGCATGCGCACAGACCGCATGTCAGCGCTGCGCCAGTGGACCCTGGATTTGCCTGAAGCCCTCAGGATCGAAACGCTGGGCGGTCTGGATGTTCTGCGCGCCGGCAGTGCGGTGGACGGCGCGACCCGGTTTGCGTCTGGAGAGGGGCGCGGCGGAAAATTTGACTGACCGCGGCCTACCAGCCGCCGCCGCCGCCGCCACCGCCACCGCCACCTGAGAATCCCCCACCGCCTCCGCCGGAAGAACTGGAGCTCTGCGGCAGGGAACTGCTGACACCGGTATTCATGCTGGACATGATCGCATCGTTCATGCCGCCCACATTCCCGAAGGACCGGCTGCCGAAATGGCCCCAGGCCGGCGAGTAGCCTGCCGCTTCTGACGGCAAGGCCTTTTCAAAATACTTCGTCCACGGCTTTTCCACATCCAGCGCAATGGCGTAGGGCAGGAACTTCTCGTACCGCTCAAGGCTCATGGGAGGTGGAGCCTCGCTGCCCACCTCGACCGCGTTCAATTGGAGCTTTTCGGCTGTCTCGAGATACAGTCTGAACCCTTCTATTTCAGTACGCACTTCCTGCCCTTTGGGGGTGGGTGCAGGCATCAGGTACATGAACAGGCCGTTGAGCCCGGCCAGAGCCAGAATGATGCCGATATGCCACCAGGACCAGTTGATCGTCTGGGAAATGGCTAGGGCAATACCAGCGATGGTAAGAACCACAGCCACAAGCGTATAGCCCAGATTCCAGCGGAAATAGGGCTTGCCGTATTTCCGATACAGCGCCTTGCGGAACAATTGGTAGGCGGTGGTGAAAGTGGCATCGTACTTTCCGCCGAGTGTCTTTGTGTCCTTGTACTTGAACAGATCGCCGTCCAGCAGTTTCTCGTCAGCTGTCAGGCTTGCCGCAGCGCCCGTCTTTCGGGTCAGGATTGTTGACTTCTTCTCGGACGCATCAATGTCCAGCGCCCCTTTCGTGCCCATGCTGATCAGGGTGGAAATCAGTGCGCCATGGCCGCGCAACCCCCGGAAGAAAATATGGTGCACAGCCGCCGGCGACAGACCTTTTGGGGGTTCGTACCGGGCGAAGACCGGCCCCTTGGGCGGGTCTTCGCCCACCTTCCGGAAGCTGCGCACCAGATAGGTGAGAACACCCAGAAAGGAGGCGATCAACACGCCAAGCGATCCATAGCGGAACCACCAGAGTGTGCTCTTGTCCGACAGGGATGGAGGCTCGATCACGCCCTTTTCCAGACTGACCGATACGGTCATGCCCTCGCGGGATTTGAAGGGCCGGGTTGCTTCGAACACATGCGCTCCCCCGCTCTGGCGATAGGCATAGTCGTGCCCCGTGTCTCCGAACCCGCCGGTATAGGCATCGTATGACACAATGCGCGCATCGTCCGGCAGGGTGATGCGCGCAGCTGCCTGGTCGATGGGAAAGAGCCAGTAATTGCCGGTAACGTTCCAGTAGAGCTCGTCATGCGTGTCGAAATACCGGATCTGGTTCTTCACCTCATATTCGATCTCGTATGTGTGCGCGCCATGAGGCAGGAAAACGTCCGCATCCCCGATGCGGATGCGGAAGGCATTGCCGTCCTGCTCAACCGCATAGGGCTCGCGCCGTCCGTCACGGGTCACGCGTTTCACCTGGTACTGATAGGGCAGCTTGTCGCCGTCGCGGCCGTTATCATCGGCATAATAGCGCGGCAGGTCGCGGAAAATTCCCCGGCGAATCCTGACACCTTCGGAGGTGACCTGGATTGTTTCCGACACACGGATATCGCCATCCCGCTCGACCTTGATCGCCACGTCGAAGCTGTCGATCTTCTCTTCGGCACGGCCGCCCGCAGCGATCAGGCCCGCAACCAGCAAAAGGGTCAGGATACGGAAGATCACGATGCGCCCCCAAGGTCGACTTCCGGCAAGGCTCGGCTCGCCATGTCGACTTCGAAATAGGCCCGCTCGCGAAATCCGAATGCCCCGGCCAGCAGATTGGCGGGAAAGCTCTGCACGCTCGTGTTCAGCTCCCTCACCGCGCCATTGTAGAAGCGGCGCGCCATTTCGATCTTGCCTTCGGTTTCGGAGAGTTCCTTCTGCAGTTCCAGGAAGTTGCCGCTCGCCTTCATGTCGGGATAGTCTTCTGCCACCGCCATCAGACGCGCCACCGGCCGCGACAGTGCGCTCTCGGCTGCGCTCCGGCTGGCAAGGTCGTCCCCGGCCGCCAGCGCCCTGGCCCGTTTCTCGGTCACATCCTCGAACAATTCGCGTTCATGGGCGGCATAGGCCTTCACCGTGTTCACCAGTTGTGGGATCAGATCTGCCCGGCGCTTGAGCTGGACGTCTATGTCGGACCAGCCATTGTTCGCCATCTGGGACCGGCTGACGAGCCGGTTGTAGATCAGCACGCCAAAAACGATCAGGATGGCCACGAGGCCAATCAGGAAATAGGTCAGCACAGTCGAGGTCCCTCCCGGTAGACCTCCTATCCTTATCCGCCCTTCCGGGCCCTGTTAAGGCTGTAACCTGCCCCAGCGTGCCCGCCAGTCATCGCGTGTCATTTCCCAGACGAGCGACCGGCGGTGTGTGCCGTCCGGACGGACACTTTCGATCTCGCCCCTGCGCGCAAAGCCCATGCCGTCAAGCATGCGCTGTGTCGGCACATTCGACAGGCTGGCGGTCTCACACAGCAGATCCAGGTCCAGCGCCTCGAACATCCAGTCGAAACTGGCCACGGCGCCGCGGGTTCCCTGTCCTTTCGCGTGCTGCGACGGATGCAACGCCCCTCCCAGCTCGCCGGCGGCCCATTGCGGCCAGACCTGTACATCACTGTAGCCCATGATCCGGCCATCCTGATCCTCGCGCACAAAGAGGAGACCCGTGCCCGCGCGGCGTTCCGCCAGGTGCTGGTCGATGAAGGCTTCGACGCTGGCCAATGTCAAAGGCCGCGGAAGGGTATAGATCGGCGCGTGAACGGCCGGGTCCGACAATAGCGCGAACAGGCCGCTGGCGTCGTCCGGCCGGGCGAGGCGCGATGCATCATCGTCCGCGCCGAGCCGCTCGGCCCGTCGCACATGGCCACGTATGCGCTCTGCCCGGTCCGGTGGAACGTCCTGCCGCGTGAGGGGAATGCCATCAGCCATAAAGGTGATTGGGACACAGGCAGGCGCTGCCCGCAAGCTGTCACCCGGCGGCACATGTCCGGGTGGCGGCAATACGCGCATTGACCGGGACGGCGGCTGAGGCCAGATGCGCGCATGACGGAAACCGCCCCCGATATGCCCCGGCACGGCAGCAATGCCTTCATGTTCGTGATCATCACGGTCGCGATCGACATGCTTGCCTTCGGTCTGATCATTCCGGTCATTCCGACGCTTGTGCAGGAGTTGGGGCACATCACACCGGAACAGGCCACGCTGTACATTGGCGGACTGGGCGCAACATATGCAGTGATGAACTTCCTATTCGGCCCGGTACTTGGATCGCTGTCGGACCGGTTCGGACGGCGTCCTGTCCTGCTTGCATCGATCGCGACGCTGGGGCTGGACTTCCTCATCATGGGGTTTGCCGGATCGATCTGGCTGTTGTTCCTCGGGCGGGCCCTGTCGGGCATTTCCGGCGCGACCTATTCGACCGCCAACGCCTACATCGCCGATGTGACCGAGCCGGAAACACGCGGCAAGGCCTTTGGCATGGTCGGCGCGGCCTTCGGTTTCGGTTTTGTCTTGGGCCCCGTGCTGGGCGGGTTCCTGGGAGATTTCGACGCGCGCGCCCCCTTCTTCGCGGCGGCCGTGCTGGCACTGCTCAACTTCGTCTATGGCATCTTTGTGCTGCCGGAATCGCTGGCCCCGGAGGATCGTCGCCCGTTCGACCTGCGCAGGGCCAATCCTTTCGGCGCGGCAAAGCACTTCTCCAAATTGCCGCAAGTGTCCTGGTTCCTGGCTGCGGCAGGCATCTTCTTCCTGGCACATACCGTGTTCCCGGCGACCTGGTCGGTACATGGCGAGATCCGGTATGACTGGACGCCGAAGGATATCGGCCTTTCGCTGGGCCTTGTCGGCGTCGGCGCCGCCGTGGTGCAGGCCGGGTTGATGGGGATGGCCCTGGACCGGTTCGGCACGCTGCGCACGGCGGCCTATGGCATCATCATCAATGCCATCGCGCTGTTCCTGTATGCTTTCGCGGATGCCGGGTGGATGGTGTTCTTGATCATCCCGTTCGGCGCTCTTGGCGGCGTGGCCAGCCCTGCCATGAACTCGCTGATGTCGTCGGTCACCCCGCGCAATGCGCAAGGCGAGTTGCAGGGCGCCTCGGCCAGCCTCAATTCCTTCGCGATGATTTTCGGCCCGCTTCTGATGTCTGGCGCACTGTATTACTTCACGGAGCAAGCCTCTCCGGTCCACTTCCCGGGCGCGGCCTTCCTGCTCGCCGCCGTGCTGACGGCACTGGCCATCGTGCCCTTCCTGCGGGGCGTGCAGGCCAACAAGGCGGCACTGCCGGCCGCAGAATGAAGCCGGCCCGGGCGGTCCCGAACCAGCTTCAATCCAGGTCTGCCTCGGGCAGTCTAGCCTTTCGGCTTCATCAGCAGGCCGGCCAGTACGCCGACAATGCCACCCCCGACACCGCCTTCAAGCAGCGAATTGACAATGTTCATCAAGGATGTGGCGCTGGCGGCAGGATCGCCCAGAACCTGAATGCTCGCTGCATCCAGTCCGAAATGGGCCCCGATGCCGCCGACGATCCCTCCGAGCAGGCCGCCTGTCCCGCCACCGCCGCCAAGCCGTGACACCAGCGGACCGATCACGAGTCCTCCGATCGCGCTCAGAATGAGCGGAAGAATACTTTCCATATTTTGCCCTCCCTTAGGCGTTTCGGGGGGCTCTTTCGGCCCCTCCATAACCGAGACAATCCGGTTTCGGCGGGCAGGTCCAGAACATTTACCATCGGGGAAGGTGTTGCGCTCGACCGGAACGACGGGCAAACAGCGCCGGAATGACTGACTTGCGCCCTGCCCTGTTCCTGGATCGAGACGGTGTGATCAACGTCGACAAAGGCTATGTCAGCCGTGTTGAGGATTTCGAGTGGATCGACGGCGCCGCAGAGACCATCGCAGCCTTCAATTCACGCGGGTGGTATGTCTTCATCGTCACCAATCAGTCCGGCATCGCCCGCAACTACTACAGCGAAGCCGATATGCACACTTTGCATGAGTGGATGCAATCCGAACTGAAGACTCGCGGCGCACACATAGATCGAATTTACCATTGCCCCTTCCATGATGAGGGAGAAAACCCCGCTTATCGAAAGGCAAGCTTTGACCGGAAGCCGAGCCCTGGAATGCTTTTGCAGGCAATGTCGGACTTTCCGGTAAAGCGTGAGCAGAGCTTTCTGATCGGCGACAAGGAAACCGACATCTCAGCCGCCCAAGCGGCCGGTATCGCCGGATTCCTTTTCCGTGGCGGGAATCTCGCGGAATTCGCCGAATGGACTCTTGCCAGCTTTGAAGATGGCAATCGCGGTTAGGCAGTCGGCGCCTTGCCGCCAGGAATTCGCAGTACCTGTCCGGGATAGATCAGGTCCGGGTCTTTCAGCATCGGCTTGTTTGCCTCGAAGATGTCGGGATATTTCATTGCATTGCCCAGATAGGTTCGTGCAATGGCAGACAAGGTATCACCTTTCTGCACCGTATGGAAAACTGAGGCTTCACCGGCCTTCTCGACTTCAACGCCGCTCACATCCACTTCCGCAACACCCTCAACATTGCCGGAGGTCAGGACGATCTTCTCCAGCGTCTCCTGATCTGGCACCTTACCCTCAAGCTTGACAGTCTCACCTTCCACTACGGCCCGATAGTCTCCGCCAAGGCCCATATCGCGGGCTTCCTTCGCAATCACTTCAGCTTTGAGTGCCTGCTCGTTGGCCTGCTCGTCATCGCCATCAAACACGTCCTTGATCGCATCGAAATTGCGCTTCTGCATGTCGATGTATTTCTGGCCGGCACTTTTGAGAAATTTGAACATATCCTTCGTCGTCCCCTCTTCTGGAATGTTCTGAAGAGCGTACCGGGTTTTGCCCCAGGGGAAAGACCGAACAACAGTTCCCGTCAAACGCGGCAGAGAGACCTGCGTACTGCCGCACCGTAACCCCTAGCGTTCAGATGAAGCTGTCACTAGTGTGCGCCGCAACAACGACGCTTACTTTGGAGGAAAGCTCATGCGCGAAGCCGTTATTGTATCCTACGCCCGGACCGGCATGGCGAAAGCCAGCCGCGGATCCCTGAACAACACGCACGGCATCACGATGGCCGGCCATGCCATCAAGGGCGCCATCGACCGCGCCGGCATTGAAGCCGCGTCCGTGGAAGACGTGTTCCTCGGCTCTGCACAGCCGGAAGGCGCAACCGGCCACAACGTTGCCCGTAACGCCGCGCTGTGGGCTGGCTGCCCGTCCACCACGTCCGGCGCGACGATCAACCGTTTCTGTTCTTCCGGGCTGCAGGCCATCGCGAATGCGGCGCACACTGTGATCAATGAAGGCGCTCCGGTAGCCATTGGCGGCGGAGTCGAATCCCTGTCCCTCGTTTCCCGCAGCGGCCACATGAATTTGCACCGCTACACCGAAGACGAGTTGATGAAGAAATGGCCGGCGATCTGGATGACCATGATCGAAACCGCCGAAATCGTTGCGGACCGGTATGGCGTCAGCCGCGAGTATCAGGACGAATATTCCGTCGAATCCCAGAAGCGCACCGCCGCCTTCCAGGAAAAAGGCTACATGGCCGAGGAAATCGTTCCGCTGAAAACAACGATGAAACTGGTCAACCGCGAAACCGGCGAAGAGACCTTCCAGGAAGTGGTCTGTGACCGTGACGAATGCAACCGCCCCGGCACGACCTATGAGAGCCTTGCCGGCCTGAAACCGGTCTTCTCCGGCGGCATGGTCGTCAAGGAAGGCAAATACGTTACCGCCGGTAACGCTTCCCAACTGTCCGATGGCGCCGCAGCTGTGGTGGTCATGGAAGCCAAGGAAGCCGAAAAGCGCGGCCTGAAGCCGCTCGGTCGTTTCGTGGGTTTCAACGTTGCTGGCTGTGACCCGGACGAAATGGGTATCGGCCCGGTCTTCGCTGTTCCGCGCCTGCTGGAGCGCCATGGGCTGAAAGTCGACGACATCGACCTGTGGGAGCTGAACGAAGCCTTCGCCTCCCAGTGCCTGTACAGCCGTGACCGTCTGGGCATCGACCCGGAGAAATACAACGTCAATGGCGGCTCGATCTCGATTGGCCACCCGTTCGGAATGACCGGTGCACGTTGCACGGGATCGCTTCTGATGGAAGGTCAGCGCCGGGGTGCGAAATGGGGCGTGGTGACCATGTGCATCGGCGGTGGCATGGGCGCTGCCGGCCTATTCGAAATCTTCAGCTGATCCCCTTCAGACTGAACGCAGCGAACGCCCCGAACTTCGGTTCGGGGCGTTTTGCTTTTGCAGACAAGGCCTTATGTTGACGGGGTCACGCCAAGTCGAACTGGAGCCGTCATGATTCGCCCCCTTCTGTCCGCCGCCTGCCTGGCTGTCCTGGCCGCGTGCACACCGGCATCAGACATTGCCGAACACGGTGTCAGCACGGATCCCGATGGTGCAACGGGTTTCATTACGTCTCATTTGGTGCCACCGGAGACCGCCACGTTCCGCGACGGCGAGAGCGTGCCGCGCGATGCCGATGGCCGCCCCTATTCCTACGCGCTGCTGGGTCAGCCCCTGCCGGCCCTGTCGGGTCAGATGGCGGATGGCAGCATGTTCGACCCGGCCGTGCTGGCTGGCCGCTGGACGGTGATCGATGTCTGGGGAATCTGGTGTGGAGACTGCATGGCAGACGCTCCCTATGTCGCCGCGCTCGTCACGGCGATCGAACAGGACCCGGACCTCGGTTTCCTGTCGATCCACACGCCAGCCAATCCCAATCGCGCAACGCCTGAAGACATGTACGGCAAGTACGGATCGGTCGCGGCGTATTTCGCGGCGAAGGGCTATGACTACCCCACGCTTCTGGACGAGGATGCCAGTCTGCGAGCAGCCCTGCAGATCAGCTGGACGCCGTCCTATATTCTGGTCGACCCACAGGGCGTGGTGCGCGGGTTCCGGACAGACCTGTCGGTCGCGCAGGGCGAACCGGTGAAGGATTTCCTGAAGGATGTGGCCGCCGTGAAGGCGCAGGCCGCTGCAGCCGAGCCCGCCGCCCCTGTCGGGGCCTCCGGAATCGGCCCCGACGGTGCAGGGCGCTTGTCCGGTGCAACCCCATTCAACACGAATGCCATCCGGGCGGCCTTTCCCGGATATGAAATCGTGCCGGGCCAAATGACGGCGGAAGGCGAGACCTATCCGGTCTTTCACGCTGTCCGCGCAGCCGACGAGGCCGCGGCCTTCGTGATCGAGCCGGACTGGTCACGCGGCCAGGTCTATCGCGTATCGACCGACAATCCTGCGATTGCCGGCCCGGATGGCGAACAGGTTGGCGCATTCAGGCTGAGCCAGCTGGACGCGGCGGCCCGTACCTTGTGCATGCCGGGCGCGGACGAGGCCAGCGACCTTCTGGTCTGCACCGAGACGCATGACGGGGCCCGGTTTCAGCGTCTGTTTACCCCGGACGAGGATGCGACGGACGCCACGCTGACCGGCATGGCCTACTATCCGCCAGAGGCCGAACCGGCAGATTAACCCTGCGGCAACCACAAGCTGCCGGTTTTACCATCATTTCGACGGTTTTGGGCTGACAGGGCGTTTGATCATTCGCCTGCCAGCTTGTAACTGATAGAAAAAGGCATGGTGGATAAACAGAAAGGCGGGTCCTGATGCTGCACCCATCGACCAAACGGCTGATCGACAAGCTCGGCGACATGACTCGTCGTCAAAAGGTTGCCTGGCAGGAAGCCGATGACGGCAGCATCACGCATGACACAGAGGGCTATCGGGTGACGCTGACCCCCGAACCGCATGCCGTCCTGCTGACCGATTCCCAGGGCCGGGAGATCGAGACCTGCACCCCCGCCGAATTTGCCGACGACATCGACAAGGATGGCCGTCCCTACACAATGTTCGTCGAAGAGCTGTACCGGGAAGCCAAACGTCATGCACGCGGAGCAGAAGAAGCCATCAATGCGGTGCTGGCCGGGCTGGTGGCTGCGGAAACCGTCCCGTCCGGCGAGGATGTGGCGGACGACACTCCGGACGCAGAGACGGTTGATGTTCCGGACGCCACGCTTGGCGCAGAGGACGCCCTGGAGGAAGACGCCACCATCGAGGACCCGGTGGATGACAGTTCTCCGCTGGAGCCCGACGCCTATCAGGAAATGGACAGCCAGTCCGACATCACATTTGCTGTCGCCTCCCTGGCCGATCAGGTGAATGGCGAGTCGGCCCACATCGCTGCAGCTGCCGATGATGAAGCGGCGGAGGATACCGTCCCGACCGAAGACGATGTGCTGACCGATGAAAATACTGCCGTCTCGACCATGGAGGCCCTGCAGGAGACCGACATCGAGGCGGAGAAGCCTGAAGAAGCCGCAACCGACGATTTTTCCAAAACGGAGCCAGCAGCCGAGCTGGAAACAATGGCGGATACGCCCCCCGCCGACGACCCCATCACCGGCTTTGGCGTTTCGTCTGCCGAGGCCCCTGCTCCGCTTGAACCGGCCGAGGATCCGACCCCGCTGAACGAACCCGAGGGCGGTTACACGCCGACCGGGTTCGTCGATGCCCCGGATGAAGACTCCGCGCCTCAAGAACCGGCCGAAACGGAGATGTCGCCGACCGAGAGCGACGCGGCGGACCTGCCACCCATGTTTACGGCTGCAGACACTGATGCCCCGGCCCCGGTGGAATCAGGGGTGGAACACGCCGCAGACGATATGACCGAATCCGCTGGTGCCCCCTGGCCCGCTGCCCCCGAAGCAGATGCGGACTTGCCCGCCCCCGTGGACGCCGAGACATATGAGGCGCCATCGCCGGAAGCAGCGATGGAGTTTGGTACCGAGGAGCCGGCGGCAGAAACCGAGCCCGACACAGCCGAGACCACGGACCAGCCGGAGCCCGCCCCGCAGAGCAATTTCACGAGCAGTTTCTTTGGTGGCGGGTTCGGCGGTGGCCTCGGCGCCTATCGCAGTGAGCCGGCCCCTGAGCCCGCGAGCGAACCGGATACAGGAGAAGCACAAGAGATCGCACCGGCGGAGACTTCCGAATTCGGCGAGGCGGTCTCGGACCTGGCGTCCGCCGACCCGGCCGTCGAGAGCCAGCCCGACCCCGCCGAGCTGACCGAGCCGCCGCGCTCGTTCAGCTTGTCCGGTATTGGCGCACGGCACGACCCTGAGCCTGCCCCTGCGCCGCTGGAGGCCAGCGCACCCACCGAGCCGGAGGCTGAGGCACAGGTCATGATCGATGGCACCAATGACCTGCCGACCTGGCCCGGATCCGATCCTGCCCCGGTGATGGACGACGCACCGGAAACGGGCATGGTGTTCGAAGCCCCTGCAGCCGACGATGTTGTGGAGGTGGCGCCAGAGCCGGTGCCCGAGCCTGAACCGGATTTCACGCCGGACGTGCCGGAAGCGAGCATTGCTGCAGATGCCGAACCGGAGACCGGGGATGCCTCCGCAGAGGAAGCACCGGTCCGGCCTGTGAAACGGTTCAATCCCTGGAACTGATGCCTAGCCGCGCCAGAACCGGCGGGTGAGGACCACGAACACGGCGACAAATTCCAGACGTCCGAGCAGCATGGCCGTGGCGCAGACCCATTTTGCGAAATCCGGCAGGAGCTGGAACGTGCCGGACGGCCCGATCATCGGACCAAGCCCCGGACCGACATTGGAGACGCTGGTGGCAGCCCCGGAAATTGCGGTGAGCGCATCCACACCCGTCAGGCTGATCAGGGCGGCGGCAACCAGGAAGGTCAGCAGGTAGAGGCTGACAAACACCATGACGGATTGCAAAACTTCCTCGTCCACCGTCTTGCCGGCATAGCGGATGGGCGTGCGGCGGTGTGGCTGGATCATGCGCTGGGAATAGGCAAGGATCGTCTTGGCGGCGATTTCCAGGCGAAACATTTTCAGGCCGCACGCGGCCGAGCCTGCACAGCCCCCGACAAAGGTGGCCCCAAGGAATACGACCATGACGGGTTGGCCCCAGGTGTCATAGGGCGCCGAGGCATAGCCGGTGCCGGTCATGATCGAGATGATGTTGAACAGCGCTTCCTTGAAGCCGTGGAAGACGTGATCAAAGATCGGCGGGTCAACCACAGCCTCGTGATAGACCACAATGATCGTGGAAAAGACCAGCGCCAGGGCGAGATAGAGCCGGGGCTGGGGATCGGTCAGCATCGGGCGGATACGTCCCTGCAGCATCAGCATGGCCAGCAGGCTGAACGGCAGACCCGCGATGAACATGAACACGGTCGCCACATAGGGCGCGTTGGTATCATTGAAGTAGCCGAACGAGGCGTCATGCGTGGAATAGCCCCCTGCCGACATGGTGGTCATGGCGTGTGTGATGGCGTCAAACCAGCTCATGCCGGTCAGATAGTACAGCAAGGCACACAGCATGGAGATGAGCAGATAGGTCAGGCCGAGATAGGCCGCGATATCGGTGATACGCGGCAGGAATTTGCCGGACATGTCCGAGCTTTCGAGTTCGAACAGCTGCATCCCGCCGACCCGCAGCTGGGGCAGGATCGCGATGGCGGTGACAATGATGCCGATGCCCCCGATCCATTGCAGGATGGCCCGCCACAGCAGGATGCCACGCGGCGCATCATCCAGCCCGGTCATGACGGTGGCCCCGGTTGTGGTGAGGCCGGAAATCGATTCAAACAGGGAGTCGGTGATGTTCATGCCGAATGCGAGGAACGGGATCGCCGCAATCATCGGCAGGAACACCCAGACCAGCACGGTCAACAGGAACCCTTCCCGCTGGCCTGTCCGTTCGACCGCCCCGCGCGAGAGCACCCACATGCAGGTGCCGATCAGGATGGAGCCGAAGGCCGAGACCTCGAACACGACGGTTTCCTGACGCCCATCGGCCAGATCGATCAGCGCGCACGGGATCATCGCCATGCCCAGAAGGACGGTCATGATGCCGATGGCAAGGAAGATGGGGCGAAGTTGCATGACGTTGGCGGGGAAGATACGCCGCAAATCCTGCTGAGGTGTCAACGCATTGCGTGGTTAAGCAGGCAGCACGAAAGGACGTGTTCAAGGCAGGTTGCAGGAAAGGTCCGGACGCTCCTGACGATAATGTGAAGGTGGTGGTGGCCGGCAGCAGGGCAGATATGCCATTTTCGAGCCAGATCAAAGGCCTTGCGCCAGTTGACGCGGCGCTTGGCATGGGCCTAAACGCCCCCTTCGTTTCATTTGTAACGGACAACCCCGCATGTTCGACCATTCTTCCTTCGACGCTCATGAAGGTGTCCATCTGTTTCATGATGCCGACAGCGGCCTGAAGGCCATTGTCGCAATTCATTCCACGGCGCTGGGACCGGCCGCTGGCGGGTGCCGGATGTGGAATTATGACACCGGCGAGGCGATGCTGCGCGACGCGCTGCGCCTGAGTCAGGGCATGAGCTACAAGAACGCCATGGCGGACATTCCGCTGGGCGGCGGAAAGGCGGTCATCTGGGGCGACGCCAAGACGGACAAGTCGCCAGCACTGTTCCGTGCGTTCGGCCGGGCGGTCGAGAGCCTGCAGGGCCGCTACATCACGGCTGAAGATGTCGGAATCAGCGTCGCCGACATGCAGATCGTGCGCGAGGAGACCGCTCATGTGGCCGGCCTCGACCAGGGTGCAGCAGCCAGCGGGGACCCCTCCCCGATCACCGCGATGGGCATCTATCTCGGCATTCGCGAGACGGCGCAGCGTGTGTTCGCCACCGATGACCTGAACGGCCGCACCATTGCGGTTCAGGGCGTCGGATCGGTCGGCGGGCATGTCTGCGAGCATTTGGCGAAGGCGGGCGCTCGCCTGATCATCACCGACATCGACCAGGCTGCCCTGTCCGACATTTCGCAACGCACCGGCGCGCAGATCGTGTCGCCAGACGAGATCTACGATGTCGAGGCCGACATCTTCTCTCCCAACGCGCTGGGCGCGATCATCAATGAGAAAACGCTGGACCGGTTTCGCGTGAAAGCGATTGCCGGGGGAGCAAACAACCAGTTGATCGTACCGGAAATGGGCGAATTGCTGCGCCGACGCGGCATCCTTTATGCGCCGGACTATGTGATCAATGGGGGCGGCATCATCAATGTCTGCGCAGAGATCTCCGGCACCTATTCGCGCGATTGGGTGGACGGAAAGGTGCATGCCCTGATGACCACGCTGGGCGAAGTGCTGGACACGGCCCTGTCATCCGGAGACCCCACCAATCTGGTGGCAGACCGGATCGCCCGGGAGCGGATCGGCCGGGGCGATTAGGTAGTCTCACCTAGTTCCATCGGGGCGATCAGTGTTACACACACTTATCGAACCCGATGACACGAGGATTGAGCCCATGTCTGTAGTCGCCATGCTTCAGGGAACGGTCGAGACCGATCTCTCCACAATGCGGACCGCGCTGTCCCTTGCCCGGCGCATGAATGTGCCGCTGCGCGGATTGTGCGCCCTGCCCGACCCCAATTCGGCCCTGATGGTGATCGCCACGCCGGAAGCCGCCGGACTGACCAGCGCAACCACACAATCCGTGTTCGACATGCAGGAAGAAGTCCTGTCCAATGCTCGCGAGGCCTTCCGCACAGCGACCGAAGGCGCGGAGAGTGTGACCTGCGAGTTCAAGCATGAAGTCAATACGGTCGAGCGTGCCGCCGCGAATGCGGCCGCGCTGTCGGAAGCAGTCGTGTTCCCCCGCATCGCCGCAGACGGCTCCCAACCCCTGAACCCGGCCTTCGAACACATCCTGATGGACGCGCATTTGCCGCTGGTCCTGGCAGGAACGGCTGCAGATGTTGCCGGCCCGGCCATCATTGCCTGGGATGGCAGCAATGGCGCGGCGCGGGCAGTTCGCTTTCACCTGCCCATCCTGAAAGCACTGGGCGACGTGATCATTGCACAGAATACTGACGATCTGGAGAAGGATCCGCAACGCGAAATCTCTGCACCGGAAGCCCTGTCTGACTGGCTGGTCCTGCAAGGCATTTCATCCCGCGTGATGGAGATCGAGGGAGAAGTGGCCGCCGGACTGCTTGCCATGGCAAAAGGCTCTGGCGCCGGACTGATCGTTGCCGGGGCTTACGGACATTCGCGGCTGACCGAACGCCTGTTCGGCGGCACGACCCGCCGCCTGCTGAAAGCCGACAGCGCGCCAGCCCTGGCGCTGGCCCACTGAGGAGATACCGAGATGAGCCTGTCAAAGATCGTATTGCAACTTGCCCGCAATCCGGGCCTGCCTGCCGGGGATGCGAGCCAGGGATATACGCTGGTTGCTCCGCTGACCTCAGAAGGGCAGATCGACCTGGACGCCTGGCGCGCCCACAGGGCCGAGTGCCGTGTGGTGCGGTTCAGCCCGGATCCGGACGAACACGCCACGGGCCTGTTGACCCATCGCGGCAGCCGCTGGTTCTTCCACTATGACGAGGATGACGAGGGCGATGATGAGGCCGGCTACAAGCTGGGTGACCATGTCTTCAAGGAGGGCGAATACGTCACCATCGCCAGCCATGGCGAAACGCCGATGACGTACAAGATCACCGATATCAGCCCGGTCTGACCTTCCCGAGCGTCAAGCTGGACAGATTCGCCGTAACGGCGCACACTTTCTCCCATAAAGGGCCGGCAAACAGGCCCATGGGAGGAAGACATGAAGAGATTTCTGGGCGTCGCCGTTTCGGCGATAGCGCTGGCTGCCTGTGGCGGACCGGAACCGGACACACCGGCGCAGGAGGCAAAGACGGGTGTGGCCGACACGGAAAGCAGTGCTGCGGGGGAGACGCGCACCGCGGGATACAATGAGGACCGGAATGCCTATTTCGGCGACCTCCACATCCATACCCGGTCCAGCTTCGATGCCTATATCTTCAATGTCCGGCGCACCGCCGATGATGCCTACCGGTTTGCGCGGGGCGATACGGTGACCCACCCCTCCGGCTTCGACATGACGATTGCCGGCGGACCGCTCGATTTCTACACCGTCACCGACCATGCCGAGTATCTTGGCATTCTGCCCGTGATGGATACACCCGGCACGGAACTGTCGGAGCTGCCACGAGCCAAGGCAATGTTCTCCAATGACCCGCAGCAGATCACGACGGCCTTCCAGACCGTCGGCGCCTCTGTCCGGTCCGGCGAACCGATTGACGAAATGTATGATGAATCCATCATCAACTCCGTCTGGCTGCAGAATATCGAGGCGGCCGATCGTCACTATGTTCCGGGCGAGTTCACGACCTTTGCTGCCTATGAATACACATCCGTGACGGTGAACGAGGAGGAGAATTCCTTTGCAGGCGGCAATCTGCACCGGAATGTCTTCTTCAAGGGCGCAGCGCCGCTGCGGGCCTTTTCCACATTGGACTCGCCCAATCCGGAAGATCTATGGGACTGGATGGACCAGAAGCGGGCTGAAGGCTTCGAGTCGATTGCCATTCCGCACAATCCGAATGTGTCCGACGGCCAGATGTTCCGTCTGGAAACATATAATGGCGATCCGCTGGACGCGGCCTATGCCGAACAGCGGATGCGCAATGAGCCCCTGGTCGAGGTCACGCAGGTCAAGGGCACAAGCGAGACCCACCCTGCCCTTTCCCCGAATGACGAGTGGGCCGATTTCGAGATCTATGACCGGCTGCTCGCATCCTATGAAGTGTCGGCGACGGAAGGCAGCTATGTCCGCGAAGCCTATCGCAACGGGCTGAAGCTTCAGGAGAAAGAAGGATTTGACCCGTTCCGCTTCGGCCTTGTGGCAGCCTCAGACAGCCATGTCGTCGGCGGGGCCTATGCCGAGAACGACTATTGGTCGAAAGTGGGCATCGTGGACGGCACACCGATGGCACGCGGGTCGGTCCCCTTCATGGGCACGAAATCCTGGGACGCCCAGCCCGACAATCCGATCGTCACCAATGCCAGAGAATGGTTCTCGCGCTGGGGCGCGTCCGGCCTGACGGGTGTATGGGCGGAGGAAAACACGCGCGAGTCGATTTTCGACGCGTTCCGGCGCAAGGAGACCTTCGCCACCACCGGCCCCCGCATGAAGGTACGT
This sequence comes from Hyphomonas sp., assembly GCF_017792385.1. NCBI lineage: Bacteria > Pseudomonadati > Pseudomonadota > Alphaproteobacteria > Hyphomonadales > Hyphomonadaceae > Hyphomonas > Hyphomonas sp. Next base: position 442,300 of record NZ_CP051230.1, read on the forward strand.
TTCTTCGCGGGGTACGAATATTCCGAGGACATGCTGGACGCACCGGACCTGACGCGGCTCGCCTATGATGGCGGTGTGCCGATGGGCGGCGACCTGATCGGCACCGGCAACACCCCGACCTTCCTGGCCTGGGCGCAGCGGGACCCGAACATGGGCGCGCTGCAACGGGTCCAGATCATCAAGGTCACTTCAGACGGTGAAGCGGTCTTTGACGTGGCCTGCCATACTGGCACGCCGGACCCGACGACGCACAGATGCCCGGACAATGGCGCGGCTGTGGACATGGAAACCTGCACACCGACCGGAGACGGCGCGAGCGAACTGAAAACGGTCTGGCAGGACCCGGATTTCGATCCGGCCCGGCGAGCAACCTATTATGTGCGCGTGCTCGAAAACCCGAGCTGCCGCTGGTCGACCTGGGAGGCCATGCGGGGTAACGTGCCCCCTCGCCCGGACGTGCCCCAGACCATACAGGAGCGCGCCTACACCTCGCCGATCTGGTACATGCCGGCCAATTAAGGGACACGCTGCTTCGTGAAACTCCTGCGAGACCCGCTCGTGCACTTCGTCGTGGCGGCTGCCCTGATCTTCGGCCTGTACCAGATCTGGCAGAATCGTTCAGACGCCGCCCGGTCGACCATCTTCATCTCGGCCGAGGAATTGGAGCGCATGGCGGCGCTCTACACGTCCGAGGCTGGCGCGCTGCCGACCGAGACGGATATGGCAGCCATGGTGTCCGACCATGTTCGGGATGAAGCCCTGGCCCGCGAGGCCCGCCGCCTTGGTCTGGATGAGGACGACACGATCATAACGCGCCGGCTGGCACAGAAGATGAGCTTTGTCGTATCAGACCTAGATGATGCCCCGGAGCCGGACGAGGCCGTCCTGCGGGACTGGATGACCACTCATCCTGACAGGTTCTCCGTGCCGGCCACAGTCACCTTCAGCCATGTCTATTTCAGCCCGGATGTGCACGGGGCCGATACGCAGCAGAACGCTCAAGTCGCGCTGGACCAATTGATCGCGGACCCGGCCATCGACCCGGCACGCATGGGCGATCCGTTCATGATGCAGCGTCAGTATGGAGACATTCCGATGCGGGAACTGGCCCGGCAGTTCGGCGGCATGTTTGCCGAGGCCGTGTTCGCCCTGCCCGTCTCCGACACCTGGCAAGGGCCGGTCGAGTCAGCCTACGGTCTCCACCTGGTCAAGGTGACCCGGGCGACGCCCGAAACACAGCCGCCCTTCGAGGATATTGAAGCGCAGGTTCGAAAGGACTGGATAGAGGAAACCCGGCGCGCGGCAAACGAGCAGGCGATCCGCGACATTGTCTCGAAATACCGGGTCGAGCTTGAGGGCGTGGAGTGATGCGGGGCCTACTGGCCCTGTTGACGGCCATCCTGATCTGCGCCGGTGCAGCCGCGCATGAAGTGCGCCCTGCCTATCTCGAACTGACAGAAACCCAGCCGGATGAGTATGAAGTTGTCTGGAAGCAGCCCGTGCTGGACGGTCGCCGGCTGAAACTGGATCCTGTTTTTCCGGATGGGTGCGAACGGCAGAATGAACGATTGACCCGCCCCGGCTCAACCCTGGTGACGCGCTGGACCATGGCCTGCGACCTGAGCACAGGCACGCTTGCGGTCGACGGGCTGGACCGCACCCTGACCGATGTCTTCCTGCGCATTGACCGGATGGAGACCGAGGATTTTTCCGCCCTGCTGAGGCCCGGGGCCAGTTCCATTGATCTGGGCGGACCGCAGGGTGCGGCGACGCTGTCCTATTTCCGGATCGGCGTGGAGCACATTATTTTCGGGTATGACCATTTGCTGTTCGTGCTGGGGCTGGTGCTGCTGGTGCGACCGCGTCAATTGCTGGCAACCGTCACCGCTTTCACGGTGGCTCATTCGATTACGCTGGCCGCATCGGCGCTCGGCAGCGTGAGCCTGCCGGGCCCGCCGGTCGAGATCACCATCGCCATGAGCATCGCGCTGCTGGGCGCAGAAGCGATTTACCGCATGCGGGACCGGGAAACGCTGGCTCAGACCAGGCCCTGGCTGATCGCGTTCGGCTTCGGATTGGTACACGGGTTTGGATTTGCCGGGGCGCTTTCGGAAATCGGGCTGCCGCCCGGCGCGGAAGTGATGGCGCTTCTGCTGTTCAATCTGGGTGTTGAGGCAGGCCAGGTGGCATTCGTTCTCGTCCTTCTGGCACTCGCATGGATGGGCCGACACCTGTACCGGCCGGGCGGACCGGCGGTCCGGACTGCAGCGGCCTATGCCATCGGCATCACCGGCAGCTATTGGGCGATTGAGCGGATCGCTGCCACATTCTTCTTCTAGAGACCGATCGCCTTCCAGAGCATGCGGGCAGCAACCAGGGCCAGCAGAACGGCAAACCAGCGTTTGAGATTGGCCTCGCCCAGACGATGCGCCAGGGCGGCGCCAACCGGAACCATGGTGACCGTGAAAACGGAGATCAGCGCGAAGGCGGCGAGATTGACATTGCCCAGAGAAAACGGCGGACGGCCTTCAGTTCCCCACCCCACCAGAATGGCAGCCAGTGCCCCCGGCAAACCAATGGCAACGCCCCAGCCGGCCGCCGTGGCGACCGCCTTGTGAATGGGCCGTCCACACAGAGTCATCAGGCTGACCCCGAACGTGCCGCCCCCGATGCCCATCAAGGCAGACAGTGTGCCGACGGATGTCCCGAGCGCTGCGCGGACGGGGCCGCCGGGCATGTCATCGGCAAGCCGCCAGGTCGGTCGGCCGAAATAGAGCTGCGCCGCGAGCAGAAAGGCCAGTGAGCCGAATATGGCGAGCAGCCCCCGGTTCGAGAGATAGCTGCTGATCCCCATGCCGATGAGCGCGCCGACCACGATCCAGGGTGCCCAGTCTTTCAGGATCTGCCAGTCCACGGCGCCGTGCCTGTCATGCGCCAGGACGCTGCGGATGGAGGTGAGAATGATCGTGGCGAGCGAGGTCGACACGGCGACGTGCATGGCGGTTTCGCCATATCCCATGCCTTCAAACAGGAAATAGAGCACTGGAACGATAATCGCCCCGCCCCCGATACCGAACAGTCCTGCCGCGAGACCGGCCGCAATCCCTGCTGCTGCCAGAGCGAGCAGCATGGGCCCATACTGAGCAAGCATTTCCATCAGGTGACTATGGCCCTTTCGCGGTAGGCCTCTGTATCCCAACTGCGGGTTTCGACAATTTCTGCGAGTTCCGTCATCGCATCCCAGATTTCGGCATAGCCGAGAAACAGCGGCGACAGACCGAACCGGATTGTGTGCGGCGTCCGGAAGTCTGCTTCGATGCCCCAATCCGACAGGGCCCGTACCAGCGGATAACCATCGGGATGACACAGGCTGACATGCCCGCCACGTCGCTCCGGATCCTGTGGCGAGGCGATGTCGAGCCCCATGCCTTCGGCCATCATCAGGCACATCTGGCCCAGCGCCCGGGCCTTCGCCTGAACATGCTGCATGGACACGCCGTCAAACACGTCCAGCGCTCCATCCAGAGCTGCGAGGGACAGGATCGGGGGCGTGCCTGCGGCAAAGCGTGCCGCGCCGGGCTTTGGCGTGTATGCGGACGAAAACTCAAAGGGGTGTGCATGTCCCATCCAGCCCGGAAGAGGCGATGTCAGCTCAGGAGCCAATTCCCTGTGAGCATAGATGAAGGCGGGCGCGCCCGGCCCGCCATTGAGGTATTTATAGGTGCAGCCTGCTGCCAGTAACGCGCCCTGTTTGGCCAGCTCGATGTCCAGCACACCGCTGGCATGGCTGAGGTCCCAGACGACAAGCCCGCCACAGGCGCGCGCACTGGCTTCATGCGCCGCCATGTCTGCCAGTTCGGCAGAACGGAAATTGACCAGACTCTTGACGAGGACACCGCCCTCCAGACGGGCTGCCCCCTGCCCCGGCGGGACGCGAACGCATTCGGCTCCGTTCAGCCCGGCGAGACCTTCGAGAATGTACTGATCGGTTGGAAACTCGTCCTCTTCCACGACCAGACGCCGCGACCGTGCAAGCGGCAGGGCGGCCGCGGCCAGTTTGAACAGGTTGACCGAAACGCTGTCGCACAGGCTGACCTCATCCGGTTGCGCCCCGAGAATGGCCGACAAGCGGGCCCCGACCCGATCCGGGAGATGGATCCAGTCCGCCGAATTCCACGCACCGACACGGTCTGCCATCCAGGCACCTTCCGATGCCCGGCGCAGGGCCGACAAGGCCCCCTTGGTGGCAGGCCCGAGGGAATGCCCGACCAGATAGGTCACACCCTCCGGCAGCGCGAATGCGTCACGGCATGGCGCAAGCGGATCACAGGCATCGAGCGCCTCGGCTTCCGCGCGGGATTCCGGAAGGGATATCAAGGTCATCGCCTGTTTGTGCATGACACAGCGCGCTGACGCTAGTAGCAATTCCCGTATGCGCCTGCCTTCCCTTGCTGCCCTCGCCTGCCTGACCCTGACCGCGTGCCATGCCCCGCCGGATACGACGCCTGCGGCCGAGCCGGCACAGCAAACAAATGACCTGGACCTTATGACATGGCCAGACCTGCTGTCGCGGCCACGGCCCACCACGCAGCATCAGGTGCGTATCGGGCCGGGTGAGACGGATGTCGTGGATGTCTGGCTGCCCGATGGCGACGGGCCCCATCCGGTCGTCATCATGGTACATGGCGGATGCTGGCAGAAATCGATCGCCGACCGGACGCTGATGGATTTCGCGGCAGATGCCCTGCGCCAGCAAGGTCTGGCCGTCTGGAACATCGAGTATCGCGGCGTGGATGAGACAGGGGGCGGCTATCCCGGAACATATGAAGACGTCGCACGCGCTGCCGACGCGCTGCGCGATCATGCAGACACATTCAACCTGAAACTCGACAGGATCGGAGCGTTCGGCCATTCGGCCGGCGGTCATCTGGCCCTGTGGCTGGCGGCCCGCCCGAAGCTGCCCAAATCCAGCCCCCTGTGGAAGCCTGATCCCCTGCATCTGGACGTTGTCGTGAACAGCGGCGGTCTGGCCGATCTCGAAATGTCTGCGCCCGTGACGCAGGAAGGATGCCTCGCGGCGATCCTGGACACGTTGACCGGTATCCCTTCTGGCGATCGGCCGGACGTTTTCTCCGACACATCCCCGGATCGGCTGCTTCCGTTTGCAGCACGGCAAGTGAGCGTGAATGGCGAGCAGGACCGGATCGCCCCGCCGCGCCTGGGACAGGCATATACGCAGGAAGCCCTGGGGGCCGGCAGTCAGGCAGCGTTCGAACAGGTCCCCGAAACCGGGCATGTGGAACTGATCGCGCCGGGCACAGACGCATTCGCGCTGCAGGCGGCGATCCTCGCCGATGCCTTGTCCGACTAGGTTACCAGACGCCCGCCTGCTTGAGGGCGGCGTCCAGGGAGGGCGGGATATCGACGGCCGCCTCCTTGCTGTTCAGGTCTCGCGGGGCGTCACCGGGTTTGAGATACCGCCAGCCCTGAAACGGCCGTTTCTGCTTGGCATAGGTGCGCACAAGATCCGGGCTGAAGACCAATTCACACATGGAGTGCCCGTCGCCGGCAACTTCCCGAATATCCAGAATGCGCTGACGGACCCGAATCGCGCCCTTGATCACCCAGTAAATGGAGCCGCCATTCAGTAGCTGCTCCTTCTGCTTCGGCATCATCCGGGTCTGATGAAAGGGTTCACGCCCCTGTTCCATAAGGCGTTTCTGCCAGTTCACCAGATCATCGACATCATCCGCACCGACACAGAGTTTCACCATGTGAATCGTCATGGCATCAATGTAGCGGCCTTAACGCGGCAATCCAGACATCAGCTGCGGCGCGGCGTCGCCCGTTTCGAAATCCGCTTCAGCTTCCGGACTGGAAAAGAAGAATTCCGTCTTCACGATGTTCGCCGAATAACGGCGCGAGATCGTCCGGAAGGCGGCGCGGGCTTCGAGGTCGATCGAGAAGCCAGACACATAGCTCATGCCCCAACGCGGTTCGGTCCGGATGAAATAGCTCTGCTCGTACCGAGTCAGCTTGCCGCCCTCGGGACCGGCCACGGGCCGGGGCAGATGGTAATCGATGCGCAGGAACCGCTCGCCGACGGGATCGAGCCAGGCCGATGCCTGAAGACGCTGGGCGGCCCAGACATCAAACTCGCCATCATTGGTCGAAGGGTGGTGACGGAAGCCGATGCGCCAGGCGTGGCCCATATCCTCCACCCGTACTTCGCGCCCCATGCTGGCCCGCAAATCATCCGGAAACAGCCGCCCATCGGGCGCAGGTTCGCTTGCCCAGTTGGCCGCAACTTCCTCAAGCTCGTCATCCTCCCCCTGCCAGGAGACAACCTGCCAGCGGGCCCCCTGCTCGAGGCGCGGATCATAGGCATACACGCGGCTGGCCGACTGGCTGCTGAGTTCTACGGTAAAGGCGGCGCGGAGGGTGCGGGGCGCTTCCGTCGCCGTCAGCGCCGCATCAAGTGGCGGCGCGCCCGTCATCATGAAGAAACTCGCGAAGAGTGCCAGAAGCATGTCGTATTACCGTCCCGTAATCCCAATAGGTCCGAAATGCGGCTGATCTTTGGCGAGGCCGAGCCGGAGCTTGCCGCCACGCCAGAGCCGCTGCTGGGCCAGTGTCGGGCAATAATGCTTTACGGGACTTGAACGCGACTGGGCTTCAGGCCTTGTCGTCCTTCTTCAGGGGAATGCCATAGAGTTCGAGCCGGTGATCGACCAGTTCGAATCCGAGCTTGCGGGCGATCTCGACCTGAAGTCGCTCGATCTCCTCGGAATGGAATTCGACCACTTCGCCATTCTTCACATTGATCAGGTGATCATGATGCTCGTCCGGCACTTCCTCGTAGCGGGCACGGCCGTCGCGGAAATCGTGCGCCTGGATAATGCCGGCATCTTCGAACAGTTTCACGGTGCGGTAGACCGTGGCCAGCGAGATTGACGCATCCATGGAGTTGGCGCGGCGATGCAGTTCCTCGGCATCCGGGTGATCATCGGACGAGGACAGGACCCGGGCAATGATGCGCCGGGGCTCGGTCATCCGCAGGCCTTTTTCGGCACAGAGTTTTTCGAGTCGATCCATGATGTTGTTTTGCCCTCACATTTGGCGGAAGTCCAGTCGGCTTCCGCCCCCGGCCGCACTGCCTGGCAGCACGGCCTGCATCCTGTTACCGCAAGTGCAGATCGAAGAATTCCACGGTGCGCGACCAGGCCAGCGCGGCGGCCGTCGCGTCGAAACGGGGCGTCGTGTCGTTGTGAAACCCGTGATTCACGCCGGGATAGATATAGGCTTCGTAATTGGCATCATGCGCGTCCAGCGCCGCCTTGTAGGCGGGCCAACCGGCATTCACCCGGTCATCCAGACCTGCCAGATGGATCTGCAACGGCACTTTCAGCCCGGCGGCATCCGCCGCGTCCGGCCATCCGCCATAATAGGGCACGGCAGCTGACAGCCAAGGCTGGCGGACGGCCATCAGGTTTGACACGGCCCCGCCAAAGCAGAAGCCGACGCAGCCTACCTTTCCCGTCGTGGCGACATGCCCTTTCAGGAAGTCGGCGGCTGCCATGAAGTCCTGAACCATCGACTCGCGGTCCCGGGTCGCCTGCATGGCGCGGCCGTCATCATCATTGCCGGGATAGCCCCCGAGCGGATAGAGCGCGTCCGGCGCGAAGGCGACATAGCCCGCCTGCGCCGCGCGGCGGGCGACATCGCGGATGTGCGGATTGAGGCCGCGATTCTCGTGGATCACAACAATTCCAGGCAGCTTGCCGTCCGCATCGGCCGGGCGCACGAAATACCCCTCCATCTCGCCGGCACCTCGTGGGGAATCATAGACCAGCATCTCTTCATACAGGCCGTCCGCCCCGGATTCGGTCTGCTGGCGGGCATAATCCGGCATGACACACGCGGCGAGCGCGGAGACGGACAGGCCGCCGACCGCATACTTTCCGAGCCGCTCGAAGAATCCGCGTCGGGAGAGGTCTCCATGGCAATACGCATCATACAGGTCGAACACTTCCTGCGGGATGGGTGCAGCGTCGCCAGATCGGTCCATCGTCAATTCCTCCAGTGGCAGTGCAAGAGAACATAACCCGTTTTCCCGCGGCGCACAGCGCAAACCGACCTTCAGAATCCGAGACCGAGCGTGCGCGACATCAGGATGGCATCGACCGGGATGTCGCGCTTCGCCTTGTAGTATCTCGGCCGGCGGCCATCCTCGATAAATCCGTGGGCGCGATAAAGCTCTCGGGCAGCAAGATTGTCTTCGGCGACGTCGAGCGTGATCCGGCTGACGCCGCGTTCGCCCAGCCGCCGCACGAGAGATTCGATCATTTGGCCGGCAAGCCCGCGACGGCGCTGATCGGGATCTGTCGCCAGCGTGAGAATGTCGGTCTCGCCCGCCACGGTCTGTCCCATGATGAATGCGCAGATCCTGCCAGCCGACTGAACCCCGAGCGCAAGCACATTGGGATCCTTCAACAGGCCGCGCATCGCTTCGGCACTCCAGCAATCATCAAAACACCGGGCATGAAGACCGGCGAGACTTGCAGCGTCATCAGGTGTCAGCACCAGCAAGCCGGGACTCATTTTCGGGGCTCTGGCAGGGTCGCATCGGGGTCCCGCGCATAGACCGGGGCCGGCGGATGCCGCTCGGCATCAAACAGGGGAGCCTTGAGGGCCGCCGTGACAGCCGATGGCACCAAGGGGCGAAGATCGAGCGTCGCAGCCTGCTCGCCGAGCGCGTCAGGATTCTGCATGAACACCGGTGCATGAAAGCCTGCCAGCATCGACTGCAAGGCCTCAAGGCCCAGTTCGACGGTCTCGGCAATACCTTCATCTGCCGAGATGCCCTGTACCCACCAGGTTTGGTCAGGCGGGCGTTTCTGAGCGGCCAGTGCTGCCATGACGGTGCCGGCCATACCGGGGGGAATCGCCGCCTCGAGACTGGTCACGCCGATACAGGGCACCCCGGTGACAAGCGACAGCCCACGCGCATAGGCGACACCGATACGAATGCCGGTGAAACTGCCCGGACCGGTCACGACCGCGATCCGGTCCAGTTGGGCAAGCGTGACACCAGCCTGCAACAGCAACCGGTCCACGAAACCGGGAAGCGCCTTGTCCTGCCCACGCGCCATGGTTTCGCGTGCATCGGCGAGGATCTCGCCATCGCGCACGAGCGCAGCTTCCATGGCAGTAAAGGCAGTATTCAGTCCAAGGACGAGCATGAAGTTCAGACGATCCGGCACGCCTCGTCAAAATGCAGGCGCGGGCTTCGGGCAAAGATGGTGGATCGGTCTCCATATCCGAGATTGCAGATCCAGTTGGCGCGCCAGTGCTTTTCCTCGCCTTTCTGATTCTCGAAGAATTCCCGGTTCACTCCGTCCATGTCGAATCCGGACATCGGGCCCGTATCAAGCCCCAGGGACCGGGCCGCCATCAGGAAATAGGCGCTTTGCAGCGTGCCATTCCGGAAGGCCGTTTCTTCGCGGCTGTTGTCGAACCAGGTTTTCGCGCTCGGATTGTGCGGGAAGAGTTTCGGAATTTTCTCCTGAAATTCCATGTCATACGCGATGATGACCGACCACCTGGCCTCCTTCACCTTCTGCTGATTGCCTTGCGACACGAGCGGCAAGAGGCGCTCCTTCCCTTCCGGCGACGCCACGAAGACAAAACGAGCCGGCGAGCAATTGGCGCTGGTGGGGCCCATCTTGGCAAGGTCATACACCGCGCGCACAAGCACTTCCGGAACGTCCTTGTCCTCGAACCCGTTGAAGCTGCGACCGTCCCTGAAAATGACGTCGAGCGCATGGTCGTTCACCGGATGAGCCATGTCCTGTTTCCTTCTGCAAATGGAATTATGTTCAGAAAAGCCTGCCGGGAAACGCCCGCACAATCAATGCGGTGGCGGGGCTGGCCGACAGAATGCCTCGTTCTAGAGCACCGCTTCGACGGCAGTGACCTCCGGGACATAGGTTTTCAGCATATTCTCGATCCCCTGCTTGAGGGTCATCGTCGACGATGGACAACCGGCACACGCGCCGCGCATCGACAGATGCACGATGCCGGTGTCTGGCTCGAACTTGTGGAAAATGATGTCGCCGCCATCCTGAGCCACAGCCGGACGGACGCGGGTTTCGATCAGCTCGCGAATTTCCTCGACGATTTCAGCTGCTTCGCCCTCATAGCTGATGTCGGCCTCGGCATCGGCCGCGGGGGCAGCCCCCTCCTCAACCACGGGCAGGCCTGCCATGTAGTGGTCCATGATGGCCGCCAGGACCATCGGCTTTACATGTTTCCAGTCCTTGTCGGGTGCCTTGTTGATCGACACGAAATCGCTGCCGAGAAAGACGCGCTCAACACCGTCCACCTGGAACAGCGCGCGCGCGAGCAGGCTGATACGGGCACTGGCCGCATCCGGAAAATCGAACGGACCAGCCTCACCGGCCACCGGATGGCCGGGCAGGAACTTTACGGTATCCGGGTTCGGAGTCGGTTCGGTCTGGATGAACATGGCCGATCGGGCCCTTTCTGGATTGCGGTTTCACCGTTCCAGATGGCCTGCCCAGCCTGAAGGTTCAAGGGAATGCGTGAGATTACGGCGCAGCTGCCAGACGGGTTTCAAGACCTGCGATGTTCTCAAGCGCACTTTCGGGCACGTCACCAAGCAAGTCTGCCAGATTCCGGGATGCGTCCTGCGCCTCTCCCAGATGGAACCCGATACTTGCCAGATGGTTGGCCATGAAGGGACCGTCACCGCTCTGATTGGACACAACCAGCGGCTTCATCTGTGCAGCCCGGCCCCAAGCCAGTTCCGCCCGGTCAAAGGCGGCACTCACAGCCGGCAAACGTGCCAGGCGCGGTTCCGACAGACGGGCAGCGACCAGCATCTGCTGCGCCACATGGGCCCGTGCCTTGGCCCCGTAAAAGGTTTCGATATCCGTGCGGCTGGCCGGCCATTCGACAATGTCCTGATTGATCTGGACGGACAGGTCGATCCGGTCAGCCTCGGCCCAATCGGCGAACAGGACAGCCTGCGCCTGCAGTTTCGCAAGTTTGTCTGGCGTGGCTGCCAGTCCGCGACCTGCACGGGAATCATACCGGTTCAGCGCTTCGGCCGCTGCCGTTAGGCGCGGGCGCATGTCTTCGCCTTCCACCCCGCTCAGCAGGCGGGCAGCTGCCTTCAGGTCGGAATCGACTTCTTCGCCTTGTGCCGTCAGGTCTGCCAGCATGCCGGTATGCCGGGACAGGGCCTCAGCGGTGGCACTCTGCCAGGCAGGCATGGCGGTGAGCCGCGCCTGCGGATGCCAATTCGCCCGATCACCGGCCCAGCCGGCGCCTTCCAGTTCCCGCGCAATCTTCACGATGGATACGCCGACTTCCGGCAGGGTCCAGTTCTGCCCCGTGATTTCGATGGCGCTGTCGTCGATCCGGTTCGAGGCAACGGTCATGATCGGGTAGGCTGCAACGGCCCCGACGACCACGCCCACTTTCAGCAGGGTTACCGTTCGGCGCCACCATCTCTGGGCAAACAACATGATGGGGCTGGGCTCGGCATAGTCGAAGGTCACGAGATGATCAGAACCCAGCACGGTCACGACAGGACCTTCCTCCTGGTATGCCGCGGGGAGGCGACTATCAAATGCCATTCACTCTACCCTGTTTCAAACCCTGACGGCGCGCGACGTGTTGCGGTAAAGACACTATGCAGGGATTGCCCATATTTTAACAGTCTATTTACTGTTAAATATATGCAAGCAACATGCCTGCCCGCCGTTTGGACGGGTTGCCAGAGCAATGATCAGGGTCTGGCCGGGCGAGGCCGGCAGAATCAGTCGCCCAGACCGCGAATCTCGGCAACCGTGGTCAGGGTCGATTCTTCGCCATCGGCGGTCTTCAGTGTCAGGACCAGGTCTGCCGTCTCGCCAATTTCGATGTCCTGGCTGACGCCGAACAGCATCAGGTGCGCACCGCCGCTTTCAAGCACCAGCGGTGCCGCTTCGGTGGCCTCGAGTTGATCGACCTTGCGCATCTTCATCACACCATCCGTCATCTCCATCGTATGGAGCTCGACCGTATCGGCAATGTCGGTGTCGGCTCCGACCAGGTAGGCCGGTGCGCCCTTAACGGTGAGGGTCAGGCCTCCGCCCGCCACATCACGGCCAGGAGTCGGTTTGACGATATAAGCATCCGTCACGGTGACCGTGTCACCTTCAGACGTGGCTGCGGGCGAACAGGCCGCGAGAGTGGCGAAGCCGAAGGCGGCAATCAGGGAAGCAACACGCATGAGAAGGTCTCCAACCGTCTGAATGGTGCGAGACATTTAGCCAGACCGGCGCCGCGGTCAATCGATCACAGCGCCGCAGCCTGTCTCGTTCAGGCGCCCCAGAACCCGACACGTTCGCGTACGTCCCGGATGATCGGCGCCGAGATGGCGTCTGCCCGCTCGGCCCCGTCCCGGAGCACGGCATCAATATCCGATGGATTGTCCAGGATTTCGCGATAGCGCTGCGTGATCGGTGCGAGATGGTTCACGGTCACTTCGGCCAGCGCCGGCTTGAACACGCCAAAGCCCTGCCCGCCATATTGTTTCAGAACGGCTTCCACGGACTCTCCGGACAAGGCGGCATAGATGCCGACCAGGTTTTCAACTTCCGGACGGCCTTCCAGCCCTTCCACCTCACTCGGCATGTCGCCGAGCAGGTCAGTCTTTGCCTTCTTGATTTTCTTTGCAATCGTATCGGCATCGTCCACCAATGCGATACGCGAGAGTTCGGACGGGTCGGATTTCGACATCTTCTTGCTGCCATCCTTCAGGCTCATCACGCGCGCGCCCGGCCCCTTGATCAGTGGCTCGGGCAGCGGGAAGAAGCCCGGCGCATCATATTCGCGGTTGAACCGGTCAGCGATGTCGCGGCTGAGTTCCAGATGCTGTTTCTGGTCCTCGCCCACCGGTACATGCGTGGCCTTGTAGGCGAGAATGTCTGCCGCCTGCAGGACCGGATAGGTAAACAGGCCGACCGAAGCACGCTCGGCATCCTTGCCCGCCTTGTCCTTGAACTGGGTCATGCGCTCGACCCAACCCATGCGCGCGACACAATTGAAGATCCAGGCCAGTTCCACATGCGCCTTCACTGAGGATTGCGCATAGATGATGGATTTCTTTGGATCGACGCCGCAGGCCAGGAAAGCCGCCGCAATCTGGCGGGTCTGGCTGATCAGGGCGCCCTTCTCCACCGGCATGGTGATCGCATGCAGGTCAACCACCGCATAGACCGCATCCCAGCCCTCTTCCTGCAGGTCCACGAATTTCTTAAGGGCGCCCAGATAGTTGCCCAGATGGAGATTGCCGGTCGTCTGGATGCCCGAGAAAATGCGCTGCGGGCCGCTATAGGAGGCAGGTGTATCAGTCATGGGCAGGCGCTTTAGCGCGTTTGCCTAGCGCCGCAAAGCCTGTCGAATGTCAGAAATGCGGATTGCACCCGTCAAAAGAGCTGCGAACCCGTATATCACGCCGCCGGCAAGCACGATCACCGCCGCCGAGGCGATCCGGGAATCCCAGAGTTCCGCCCGGATCAGCGCCAGCTTCTGCAACATGTACCAGACCGCACCGGACATGATGGCCGTGGCCAGTGCAGCACGAACAATGCCGGAGACGAGCCGAGGACCCGGCCTGTACCAGCCGCGCACCAGAAGCGTGAACGCCAGAAGCGCCGTATTCACCCAGGCAGCCACCGAAGTGGCGATGGCCAGTCCGATAAAGCCGGCCTGGCCATTCGACTTCATCCAGAAGAACAGGCCCGCGCCAAGCGCCGTGTTGATCACGACGGACACGAGCGCATAGCGCATCGGAGTCTTCGTGTCCTCGCGCGCGAAGAAGGCCGGCGCGAGAACCTTGATCAGCACAAAAGCCGGCACGCCCCAGGCGAAATGAAACAGCGCACTGCCGGACATGGCCGCATCCGATGGCAGGAATTCTCCGCGCGTGAAGAAGGCGTCGATCAGGAAGACCGGCGCGATCATAAGCGCGGCCGCCGCCGGCAGGGTCAGCGCCATGGCCAGGCCGATGCCTTCATCCATCGTGCGGCGACTGGAGCCGTCATCGCTGGCCCGCGCCGCCCGGCTGAGCCGCGGCAGGATGGCCACGCCGACCGCCACGCCGACCAGTCCGAGTGGCAACTGATAAAGACGGTCTGCCGCGTACAGCCATGACTTCGCCCCGACCTCGAAACTGGCGAGCGACTGGCTGACGATGATGTTGATCTGTGTGCCGGAGGCGGCAATCGTTCCGGGAATTGCGAGTTTCAGCACCTTCTTCACCGCAGGTGTCAGGCGGGGCCATCCAATCAGGCTGAGGCGGACCTTCTGTCGATTGACCCCCCACCAGAGCACCCCCGCCTGCAGCAGCCCGGCCACGAAATACGCCATCGCCGCAGCCAGGGCGGTCCCCTTGGCATCCGGCGCGACAAAGGCAGCCGATATCAGCGACAGGTTCAGCAGGGTCGGTGCGCCAGCCGACAGGATGAATCGCTCGGCCGAGTTGAGGACCCCGGACAAAAGGGCCGCGATCGCCATGAAGGTGAGATACGGCATGGTAATCCGGGTCAGCAGGACAGCAAGGCTGTAGCTTTCCGGATCGTCCGCCTGCCCACCATGGATCAGCAGAAGAACCCAGGGCATGAAGATCTGGGCCAGAATGGTGAGCACCGCCGTCGCCGCAAACAGCACGCGCAAGGCCTCCTGCGCGACTGCGCGGGCTGCTTCGGCGCCGTCCGCCTCCAGCGTCCGGGCATAGGTCGGCACGAAAGCAGAGGCGAACGCCCCTTCCGCGAAAATCCTGCGGAACAGGTTCGGAAATTGTTGCGCCGTCGCCCAGGCATCCCCGATCGGACCCGCCCCGATCTTGGCGATCAGAAGGATGTCGCGGACCATGCCGAGGATGCGGCTGCCCAATGTCAGCGAGGATTGCACGAGTGTGTTGCGGGCGACGCTCATGCGGATTCCCCTGCTGGAATTCTCAGAAACTGTCCACGGCGCGTGACCGCTTCAATTTCCGGGCCGGCGTTTCCGGCGCATCCGGTTCATGCTGGCCCAATGCGTCCAGAAGACGGTCCTTGAGTGTCTCTATCCGGGCAGAATCGGTCAGCTTGCCGCCAGTGGCCGTCTGCACATAGAAGGCGTCGAACATGCGCTCACCATAGGATCCGACATGAGCGGAGTGGATCGACAGTCCGCTGTCGGCAAGCACGCTGGCGACATCATATAGCAGGCCCGGCCTGTCACGGCCGGCGATGTCTACCACGGTGTATTCGGTGGATACGTCATTGCGGATCTGCGCCGAGGGCTGGACCAGGAAGGCCGCTTCGCGCCGCCCCATACGCGACGCCCCGGGTTCCTTGACGCCCGTTCCGGCCAGCGTGTCCCTGAGCGCCGTTTCCAGCCTTTGCAGGCGCGAGGCATCTTTCTGGCCAAACGGCAGCTTGGCGCTGTCCTGCAAGATGAACAGATCGAGAATCCGGCCGCTGCGATTGGTGAAGACCTGAGCGGACACGACGTTCGCGCCTAGATTTGCGAGCGTGCCGGCCAGGTCTGCGAACAGACCCGGACGGTCCTTGCCGCACACCATCAGGGTCAGGGCGCCTCCCTCCGGCGGGAAACGATAGCACACGACATCGCCGCCATCCTTCAACGCGGTGGCGTGCCAGGCGAGGTCCGGCACATCGAATCCCGTCCAGTAGGCGGTTTCCATCTCCAGCAGCGTTGGCGGAATATCGCCCAGTTCATCGACCAGCGCTTCACGGCGGGATTCGGCACGCGCCTCGAGATGGGCCTGAACGCCGGATTCGTCTGCCCGCCCCCCGCGCAGGGCGGCCGCGGTATTGTGATAGAGATCGGCCATCAACTGGCCCTTCCACGCATTCCAGACGCCCGGACCGACGGCGCGAATGTCTGCTGCGGTCAGGATGTAAAGCAGCCGCAGCCGTTCGAGGGATCCCACCAGGTTTGCAAACTGGGTGACCGTGCGCGGATCGGAGATATCCCGCTTCTGAGCAGTTTCACTGAGTTCCAGATGGTTTCCGACCAGCCAGGCCACCAGTTCGGTTTCGTCTTCGGGCAGACCAAGCCGCTGGCAGGCGCGCGTGGCGGTCTTCATGCCCTCGACCTGCTGGTCGCCCCTGCCCTTGCCGGTGTCGTGGAGCAGCATGGCAAGGTACAGCGCGCGGCGGTTTTCGATCAGCGGGAATATTTCACTGGCGAGCGGCACGCGTTCCGCATTGTCCTGCTCCATCTCGGCAATTGCCTCGACCGCACGGATCGTGTGCTCATCAACCGTATAGTGATGATACATGTTGAACTGGGTCTGCGCGACGATGCCGCCGAATTCCGGAATGGCCTTTCCGAGCACACCGGCCTCGTTCATGCGGCGCAGGATCAGGCCGGGATCCTCGCTGTCGAGCAGTATATCGAGGGTCAGCGCGCGCGCTTCTTGCGTGTTTCGAAGATCCTCGTTCAGCGTCCGCAGATTGCGCGTGATCGCCGACAGGGCATCCGGATGGATATCCTTGCCTTCCCGCCGGGCGATCAGGAACAGGCGCAACATGTTGAGCGGATCATCCTGCATCACGGCCTCGGACGTGATGCTGACGCGTCCGGCATCAATCACGAACCCCGGATCTGCCAAGGGTTGTGGCGTTTTCTGCGGAAGCAGGCGGCGAAAGCCTTCCGGCCGCTTTTTCTGTTCCGCCTCAAGCTTGGCGGCAATGATGCGGGTCAACGCCCCGACATCCTTGGCGACGAGGAAGTAGCGTTTCATGAAACGCTCAACGCCCAACTGACCTTCCCGATCACGATAGCCCATGCGGGCCGCGATCTCCGGCTGAAGGTCGAAGCTGAGGCGTTCCTCAGCGCGGCCGGTGACAAAATGCAGGTGGCAGCGCACCGTCCACAGGAAACGGGCGGAGCGGATGAATGTGCCATACTCACTGCGCGTGAATGGCCCCCCTTTCATCACGTCTTCCAGCGTTTTGCCGCCATAGATGTGTTTCACGATCCAGTAGAGCGTCTGCAAATCCCGGAGGCCGCCCTTGCCCTCCTTGATATTCGGCTCGACGACATAGCGCGCATCCCCCTGTCGTGCGTGGCGGGCGTCACGTTCGGCCAGCTTGTCAGCGATGAAATCCGCATCCTTGCCGTCGATTGCGTCCTTCTTGAACTTTGCCAGCATCTCGTCTGACAGGGCCTGGTCACCGCAGATGAAGCGGGAATCCAGAAGCGACGTCTTGATGGTCACATCCTCGGCGGCGAGCTTGACGCATTCGGCGGGCGTCCGGAAGGCATTGCCGACTTTCAGGCCCATGTCCCAGAGCGCATAGAGCATGTATTCGATGACGCTCTCAGTATGCGGAGAAGCCTTGTAGGCGCGCAGGAACAGAAGATCGGTGTCGGAGGACGGTGCCATGACGCCGCGCCCATAGCCACCCGTGGCCAGAACCGCGAGACGTTCGGCTTCGGTGGGGTTGCGCGCGCGATGAATGTGGGTGGTCGTGAAGTCATACAAAGCATGCACGACCTCATCCTGAACTGCCGCCAGAAGCCGAGCCGTATCAAGGCCGTCGGCTCCCTGCTGCAACCTTTCCTGCGCGATCATGCGGCCGCGAAACATGGCCCCGTGGAGATGGTCCAATGCGGCCTTTCGCGTCGCCTGCGCATCGCCGAGATTGTCCAGCGCCGCAGCGGTCAGTTTCACGCGCAAGGCACGGCCATCGATGATGTTGGAAATGCGCCATTTCCCGGGCCGCCGACCGGGCTGGCTGCGGGTTTCCACGAGGGTGGGCGCCTTGCTCGGCGGAACAGTCGATTCTTTGCTCATTGCCAGTCTATATAGCAGGTCCGGTTCGCGCGCCTATGGCGGGATCACTGCTGAATCCTGCGGATTGGTCGCAAACTTCCGCTTTTCGGGCATTTCCCAAGCCGCTGCCTTGACCACGGGCCTTGCCTCCCTCAGGGATTTCCGGACTAATCCCAGCTGATCCGATATCGAGGACATTGCCGATGCCCGTTTTCATCCGAACCGTCTGTGCCTGCGCCCTCATACTTGGGGCGGCATCTTGCGGCGGCAATGATGAGGTGACCGCGGCTCCTTCCCCTGCGGATGCCCAAACGGACACCATGATCCAGCTAGACCCCTACGATACGGCGATCACCTGTTTTTCCATTGCGCAATTGATGCTCACCGGCGCCGACGGAGACAGCACAGCGGACCCGGTGATCGTGCAGGAAGCCCGGCTCATGTCGGACAATTCCAGCATCGCCATTGAAGAAATGGCCGACGAGACGGGGAAATCAACTGACACGGTTGAGGCCGATATCAGCGCCAAGCGAGCCTCGGTCCAATCGGGCGATCAGACCGATTTCGCCATGAACCTTACTGCTTGCTCGCAACGGTACGGTTCATCGCATTTCGAACTGTAGGCCGGTCAGACCGTGCGCCCCCGCCTCACGGACTTTACGGGCAACACCCTGGACTTCTTCACCACACCATAGGCGAAACTGGTTTCCACGGACGAAATGCCAGGAAGCTTCTGGAATGTGTTGCGAACCAGCTCTTCATATTCATCGAGACTGCCTGTCACCACGCGAAGCTGGTAATCCGATCCACCCGCCATGAGGTAGCAATCCAGGATTTCCGGGGTGTCGTTCACGATCCGCTCGAAATTGTGGACCGTATCGACCGTGTGGATCGACAGGCGAATCCTGACGAAGCAGGTAATTGGATATCCGCAGGCCTTCTGATCAATCGTGGCACAATAGCCTTTTATGATCCCGGCCCGCTCCAGGTTTCGGACTCGCCTAAGACATGGCGACGGCGATAGCCCCACCTTTTCGGCCAGGTCCTGATTGGTCAGCCGGCCATCTTCCTGAAGAGCCCGCACGATTTTGGCATCTATTTCGTCCATAACACACCTAAGAGACATTAAATGCCAAAATGCGGGAGCATATTAGCATCATTTGACAGCACATGTCCCCTGAGTGCTGCTATATTGCG
The DNA here is from genome assembly GCF_017792385.1 of Hyphomonas sp. Taxonomy (NCBI): domain Bacteria; kingdom Pseudomonadati; phylum Pseudomonadota; class Alphaproteobacteria; order Hyphomonadales; family Hyphomonadaceae; genus Hyphomonas; species Hyphomonas sp. Next base: position 461,360 of record NZ_CP051230.1, read on the forward strand.
CTCAATTCATGAGGCAAACTAATGGTTGACGAGTCCCCCCGTTCTCACGGTCCCGCCACGCGAGCTATTCACCACGGATACGTTCCGGCCGACAACATGCTTGCCCTAACGCCACCCGTGCACATGTCCTCTACCTTCGTTTTCCCTGATACTGCAACAGGTTCAGCACTTTTTGCAGGCGAAACCGAGGGCCATGTCTACTCGCGTATCTCCAATCCGACGGTCAGCCTGCTGGAATGCCGCATGGCAAATCTCGAAGGCGCGGAGGCGGGTCTCGCAACCGCGAGTGGTATGGGTGCCATTTCGGCAACCTTGTGGACATTGGTGAAGCCCGGAGATGAAATCATCACCGACAAGACGCTGTACGGGTGCACATTTGCTTTCATGCGCGACGGGCTTTCCCGTTTCGGCGTCCGGATCACCCATGTCGATTTGCGCGAGCCCGAAAACCTGAAATCCGCCATCAGCGACCAGACCCGGATCGTGTATTTCGAGACACCGGCCAATCCCAACATGCGTCTTGTGGATATTGCAGCCATTGCCGCCATCGCCCGGGATGCCGGCGCATTGACCATTGTGGACAACACATATGCGACGCCTCTGCTGACCCGACCGATCGAACTGGGGGCCGATTTTGTGCTGCATTCCGCCACCAAGTATCTGGGCGGTCATGGTGACCTGGTCGCAGGCATTGTGTGCGGCCGGGCCGAACCGATCCACGACATCCGGATGATCGGCGTCAAGGACATGACGGGCGCGGTGATGGCGCCGCTCACCGCCATGCTGGTCATGCGCGGCCTGAAAACGCTCCAGCTTCGTGTGGCCCGTCACAGCGAAAGCGGCCTGAAGATCGCCGAATGGCTGGAAAGTCATCCCGCTATTGCGGCCGTCCACTATCCGGGCCTGCCGAGTCATCCCCAGCACGACCTGGCGCGTCGCCAGATGAGCGGGTTCGGCGGCATGATCGCCTTCGAGCTGAACGGCGGCTTCGATGCCGGCACGGCCATGATGGACCGACTGACGCTGATCCAGCGCGCCGTCAGCCTCGGCGATGCGGAATCCCTGATCCAGCACCCGGCCAGCATGACCCACTCGACCTATTCCCGGGAAGAACGCCTGGAGCACGGAATTTCCGATGGACTGGTTCGCTTGTCTGTCGGCCTCGAGGATGTCGAGGATATCATCTCGGACCTGGACACGGCGCTTTCCGTCAGCTGACCACGTCGAACTGGTCGCCGAACCAGAGCGGTGAGTTTGCAAGGTCGATGAATTTCCTCTCGTCTACCAGCAGTTCGGCGCTGGCTTTTGCCGCCGCTTCGCCGGTGTTGGCGGCCATTGCCTCTTCGCTTTCGAACCAGAGCTCGGCGACGCCGTCATAGGCGTCCGGCCCGCCGCGGCTGCCCTGCATGGCAGAGTTCAGCGCATCATGGCCAGTATGGGTCTGGACATAACGGAGGATGCCCAGAGTCCCGGCATGCCGCGCGACAAGCGGGGCATGCTGCTCGCGCCAGTAACGCTGAAACTCCTCGCGGGTTAGATGCGGCAGGCGTCGCAGGCAGAAGGTCAGCTTGATCACAACAGGTCTCCTCCGGCGGCCGCCGCAGTCGTGCCGTCCTTCTTGAAGGCACGGATGACATTCTTTCCGGTGATCCATTTGTGCACTTCATCCGGCCCGTCGACGAGACGCTGTGACCGGATGTGCGTGTACCAGGCGGCGAGTGGCGTATCGAGCGAATAGCCGAGCGCACCATGAAGCTGGATTGCGGTGTCGACCACCTTGTGAACCATATTGGCGAGGTAGACCTTCGCAATCCCGTTTTCCTGACGCAAATCCATGCCATTCTCGGCCTTGTAGGCAATGTGCATCAGCATGAGGCGGGCGATGTAGAGCTGGCTGGCGCATTCGGCGAGCATGAACTGGACGCCCTGACGATCCTCGAGGGGCTGTCCGAACGTTTCGCGATTGGTCACATGCTCCGTTGCCAGATCAAGCGCGCGCTGGGCCATTGCCACATTGTGCATGCCGTGGCGCAGGCGCCCGTATGCCAGCCGGTGCTGCCCCATGGAGAAGCCACCCCCTTCCCCGCCGAGCAGGTTTTCTTCCGGCACGATGAGATTCTCAATCTTCACCTCGGCATGACCGCCGCCCATTTCGACATAGTGCGGCCCGTGTACCGCCATGGTGGGAATGTCCCGGACGATCCGGTATCCCGGATTGGGTAGCTCGACGATGAATGTCGAGAACTGCTGATGGCGCGGCGCATCCGGATTGGTCTTGGCCATGATCACAGCAATGTCGGCGGCAGATGCCGCGCTGGAGAACCATTTTTCTCCGTTCAGGATGTAATTGCCCTTGCCATCCTTTTCCGCCCGCGTCTGCATGCCGGTCGCATCGGCACCCGCTGCTTTTTCGGTCATGGAATAGCAGATCCGCTTCTCACCGTTCAGGAGCGGCTTGAGATACTTCTCTTTCTGGAAGTCCGTGCCATGCGCCAGCAGAGTCAGCATGGTTGCATCATCCGGCCCCTGCGAATTCATCGACAATGCTCCGAGGTGGCTCTGGCCAAGCTCCATCTGCACGAGCGCATTCGCCAGCGGGCCAAGCCCCATGCCGCCATGCTCCTCGGGAATGAACGGGCACCACAGGCCTTGCGCACGCGCTTTCGTGCGCAGCTCTGCCAGCACCTCCTTGAACGGGCGACCAGCAGTCATTTCCCGTTCCGCCGGCAAGCACTCATCCTGCACCCAGCGGCGCACGCGCTCGCGCACTTCCCTGGCGTCTTCCGGTATCGTGAAATCAATGGCCATCGTCTCGCTCCCTTGTGTTTTCCGGGAAGGCTAAGGCCAAAGCAGATGGACGCACAGACTGACTTCGCGTCAGCCTGGCTCAGTCATAATCGACTTTCTCGAGATAGAGGCCGTCTGCCGGCGCGATGGGACCGCATTGCGTTCGATCGACGGCGGCCAGAATATCGGCGAGCCAGTCCGGGTTCCGCTTGCCGCGGCCGACTTCGATCAGGCTGCCGACCATGGACCGGACCTGTCGGTGGATGAAGCTTTGGGCGCGGCAGGTGAATTCGATCCGCTCACCATAGCGGGAGACGGTGAATTCATTCAGCGTCTTCACTGGCGTGCGTGCCTGGCAATCGGTATCCCGGAACGTGGTGAAATCATGCGTACCGACCAGCGCCTGCGCCGCATCGTGCATCTGCTCGGCATCCAGTTTCGAGGGCACTCGCCAGGCGAGCCCGCGGTCGACCGTCAGATCCGCGCGGCGATTGATGACTATGTAGCGATAGTGTCGCTGAGTGGCATCGAAGCGGGCATGAAACGCATCGGTCACGCGCTCGGCCTTCAGCACAGCGATTGGGTGCGGGCGCAAATGGAAGTTCATGGCGTCCGCGACCTTGCTCCCACGATCTGTCTCAAGGTCCATATGGGCGACCTGGCCAGTGGCATGCACACCACTGTCTGTCCGCCCTGCCCCGAATATGTTGACGGGCCGACCGTCAAGCTGCGCGGCCGCCTCCTCCAGCATACCTTGCACAGTCGGCTTGCCGGGCAGTTTCTGCCAGCCCTGGAACGGGCCGCCATGATATTCGATCAGGAGACGATAACGGGGCATCGCGCTGCCCTAGCCAAACGCCGCCGGATAGGTCAACCGCCCGTCTGCCGGTGCCCCATCCGAGAGGCGCAAGGCCATGAAGGCATCCCCCGACCATTGACACTCGAAAGGCTTTGCCAGTTCGGCAGAAAATCCAAACCGCGGATAGTAGTCTGGATGACCCAGAACAAACACGATCTGCTCTCCTGCCCCCTCCAGCGCCATCAATCCCATCTGGATCAGGCCGCTGCCGATGCCGGTTTTCTGGAAGTCGGGATGAACCGACATCGGCCCCAGACCGACGGCGGTGGGCTGGCCATCGACTTTCATCCGGAAAAACTGGATGTGCCCCGCAATAATGTTGTCGTCGCTGGCGACAAGCGACAGCACATTGTCGTCGCTCTCGGCCAGCTGGCGGACGATGCGCCCCTCTTCCTTGCCGCCGAACGCCAGATCATTCAGCGCGACGATCTCTTCCAGGTCGTCTTCCCGGGCCGGGCGGATCCAGAAACTCATCAGGCAAGCACCGTATCCGGAGCAATCGCCTGCCCCTTCAGGAACTGATCGGCATCCATGGGTTTCCCTCCCGGTTTCTGCAGGCGCAGGATACGCACGGCGCTGCCATCGCCGCAAGCAACGAGGAGATTGTCATCCAGCACCATGCCGGCGGGCGCTGATGTCTCGCGCCCCGATCGCCGGCTCATGAGGAGTTTCAGGCGAACCGGCTCGTCCTTGCCAGGGGGTGTCCACAGGCACCAGGCTCCCGGAAAGGGCGACAGGCCACGGATGTGACAGTCAACATCGCGCGCCGGACGTGCCCAGTCCACGCGCTGATCATCGGGGCCGAGCTTGGCGGCATAGGTCATGCCGACCTCGGTCTGGGGAACCGGAGAGAGGCTGCCATCGGCGAGTCCGGCAAGCGCACGGGGCGCGAGTTCCGCCGCGAGGGCCGCAAGTCGGTCATGCACACTGCCGGCAGTATCCTCTCCGGTAATCGGAGTGCGGGCCGAGGCGAGCACCGGGCCTGTGTCGAGACCGGCTTCCATCATCATCGCATCCACGCCAGTTTCACTGTCACCGGCCATGATGGCGCGCTGAATGGGGGCCGCCCCCCGCCAGCGCGGCAGGATCGACGCATGCATGTTGAGACAGCCAAGACGCGGCGCGTCGAGGATGGCCTGAGGCAGGATGAGGCCATAAGCCACGACCACCGCCACATCGAGATCGAGCGCGGCAAACGCCTCCTGCTCCGGCGGCTTCTTCAGGGATTTCGGTGTGCGCACCTCGATGCCGCGAGCTTCTGCATAGGCATGCACCGGCGTCGGAGTGAGTTTCTTTCCGCGTCCCGCCGGGCGTGGCGGCTGTGAGTAGACACAGGCAATGTCGTGACCGGCCGCAATCAGGGCCTCAAGCACACTGACCGCGATATCGGGGCTGCCCATGAAGGCAAGACGGAGGGGATGGGTTACCTCATCAGGCATGACCGGAATCCCATCTCTGCAGGAACTGCCTGGACCCGCGCCGGCTCCACGCGGCTCAGGCCGTTTCGCGGGCTTGCAGGCGCTTGATCTTCTTCACCTTGTCGACGGCGCGCTGGCGCTTCAGACGCGACAGGTAGTCGATGAACAAGGTGCCTTCGAGATGATCCATCTCGTGCTGGATGCACACCGCATACATGCCGGTGGCAACTTCCTCGACCTGATTGCCGTCATAGTCGAGATAGCGCACCCGGCATTCGGTGGGACGCTCGACCTCCTCGAAGATATCCGGCACCGACAGGCACCCCTCTTCATAGGGCGCCTTGTCTTCGGTCAGCGGCAGGATTTCGGGATTCACGAAATAGCGCGGCTGGGCCTCTTCTCCATCCTTCGCCAGATCCATGACGATCACGCGCAGCGGCACGCCAATCTGTATGGCTGCTAGGCCGATACCTGGCGCGTCATACATGGTTTCCAGCATGTCATCCATCAGCGCGCGAATCTCGTCGGTGACACCACCTTCGACGGGTTTCGACACTTCCTTCAGACGCGGATCCGGGACGGTGAGGATTTCTCTGATAGCCATGAAATGGAGATATGCACGGGCAGGCCCCGGGTCAACACTTGCCCCTCATTCGGCGGCGATGGACTTTTGCGGGTCGCCAAAATCCAGTTCCCCAGTGTTTTCAGGCACATTTGCACGAGATTCGATGCGCTTGGGCTCCGCTGGCGCCTTGGCAGGTGGCGCGATCTTCATATCCTCAAACTTGCGCAGGGTGGGCAAGACGCGCTTGTCGAACGACCCCATCATGGAATTGAAGTGATCCACCGAGCCGTTCAGGGATTTGCCCAGTTTTTCGATATGGCCAAGCATGGCGCCCATGCGCGTATAGAGTTCCGCACCAAGCTCGGCGGCTTCCATCGCATTTTCATTCATTTCGTGCTGACGCCAGAGATGGGCCACGGTACGGGCAAGCGCGATCAGGGTCGTGGGCGTGGTAACGATGACCTGCCGGCTCATGGCCTTTTCAATCAGGTCCGGCGAGTGTTCCAGTGCGGCGGCAAAGAAGTTTTCGCCTGGAATGAACATGGCGATATAGTCGAAACGTCCACCGAGATTGGACTGGTAATCCTTTGAAGCCAGCGTGTTGACGTGCCGCTGGACGCTGGAGGCATGCGCCTTCAAATGGGCCGCCCGTTCAGCCGGATCCTCCGCATTGACGGCCGACATGTATGACGCAAGCGACACTTTCGAGTCGACCACGATCTGGCGCCCACCGGGCAAATGGATCACCGCATCAGGGCGTTGGCGGCCGGCTTCGGTCTGATCGTTCACCTGCTCGGAAAAGTCGCAATGGGCCGAAAGGCCGGCCTGTTCCATCACGTTTCGAAGGGTCATCTCGCCCCAACGCCCGCCGCCCTTCGGCGCGGTCAGGGCGCTGACCAGCTTGCCCGTTTCCTGCGTATTGGTCTTCAGGCTTTCATGGATCGCCTTGACCTGTTCCTGAATGGCGGTCTTGTCCTGCGTGCGGACCTTTTCGATTTCGTCGACCCGCTTCTTGAAGGCATCGAAATTCTCACCGATGGGCTTCATCAGCTCTTTCAGATGGCCCTGCGCCCCTTCCTTGTGCTTTTCAAACGTCTCATTCGCCAATTGCAGGAACTGCGCGTTGGCCCGCTGAAGGACCCCCTGCGCCATCTCTCCGAACTTGCGTTCATCCTCGGCGCTGCGAGCCTCCGCAGCGGCCAGCTTCAACTTTGCATCTTCGGACACCTCTTCCAGCGTCCGGACGCGCTGGCGAGCCATATCGAGCTCGTCGGTTGCCCGCTCAAGGTCGAGCGTCAGGCGTTCGGATTTTACGCTGGATTTGTTCGCGATCCACCACGCTGCCCCGCCCAAGGCGAGCGCGATACAGAACAATCCGAGGTGCACGGCGTCGAACGGCGCGCCGCCAATGATGATGATGGGTTGCATGCATTTACCTTCGCACGATTCTCCTCAGAACATATAAGGAACACACATCCTTGTCCATCAGGATGCTTTTCACTCTCCAAGCTTGACTTACCGCCAAGGGTGAACTTCTTTCCACCCTCATGAGGAGGGCGACTGCATGGTCCGGTTTGCTTGGGTGGTCTTGTCGGTGATGCTGGCAGCCTGTGCCTCCGCACCTTCTGAAGCCCCATTAGCACCTCCCCCACCGAACAGGCCCGTGATCTATCTGCCGCCCGTGGCGGAAATGACCCTGGTGACAGCCGCCGGACTGCGCGAGCATCGCACGGACTGGTCCGATCAGGCGTCCATTAACCTCACGGATGCCCTGCGCCTGACGGTACAGGAGGATCGGCGCAACCTGTCTGCCGCGGCCAGATCTGCCAGCATCGCCCATGCCGGTCGCATACGGGATTTGGTTGAAGGGGACCCAGGCAGTTCCAAGAACCAGAGGGATGCGACCAAGCCTGTCGAGGCCGTGATCCTGGTGGAGTACGATGTCGAAAGTTCTGCCAGCCGAGTGGTCCAGGGCGGGCTCGGATTGGTGTTCGGGGGCGTGCCAGGCCCCGACGGGATGATCCGCAGGGCCCATCTGGTGCTGTTCGACATAGAATCCGGTGAGGCCGTATGGTGGCATGAAGCAAAGGCTCCGGATCCGCGCGAACCGAAGGCAGCGCGCCGCCTGATCGAGCAATTACTGGAGGCAATCGAAGGGGAAACAGGTTCCTGACACTGTTTTCCCCTTGAGGAATCGCGCATCCATGGCATGGGAATTGCTGACCCGCATTCTGTTATGCTTGCTGCTCCACACGCCCCGCACGAGGTTGCCGAATTGAAAGTCGACATCTGCGTCTGCACCTATCGCAGGCCTTCGATCGAGGACACGCTCCAGTCGCTTGATCGTCAGGCCTTGCCGCAAGGGGTCGTGGCGCGGGTGATCGTGATCGACAATGACGACACGCCGTCTGCACGGGAGCGGGTGGAAGCGATTGCGAAGACGCTCACCTTGCCGCTGACCTATATCCACGCGCCGGCCAACAATATCTCGATTGCCCGGAATGCCGGACTCGATGCCGCCACGGCTGAATGGATCGCTTTCATTGATGACGACGAAATTGCCGATCCGGATTGGCTTGCTTCCCTGCTGCAGATGGCCCGCATCAATGATCTGGACGCCGTATTCGGCCCGGCCATCGCCGTCTATCCCGATACGGCCCCCGACTGGATGAGCCAGCAGGACTATCATTCAAACATTCCGGTGCGCCGCGGCGGCGTGGTCCAGACCGGACATACCTGCAACGCATTGATGCGAGCCACGTCTCCGCTTGTGAAGGGGCAGCGCTTCCTTCTGGAGAAGGGCAAGACCGGCGGTGAAGACACCGAATTCTTCTTCCGTCTCTGGTTCAAGGGCGCGAAGTTCGGCATCAGTGAAGCTGCAATTGTGCACGAGGCCGTTGATCCGAAACGCATGAATGCGAAATGGATCCGTCAGCGCAAATTCCGTTCCGGGATGAGTTTCGGATACCATTCCCTTACAACGCGTAACCGGGTCACGCTGGGAATCACGGTCCTGGCTTCGCTGGCCAAGATCACATTCTGCTACGCAATGGCCCTGGCCTTCTTCTGGTCGGCGCGCCGTCGAAACTACTGGCACATGCGCGCTGTATTCCATCGCGGCTGGCTGGCCTCCGCCTTCAGCACGCAAGAGCCGGAATTATACTGATTTCGGTCAGAATGGCAGCTTGAAGCCGGGCAGCATGCCGCCGCCCAGGCCTTGAGTCGCCTCTTTCATCGCCTTCTCCATGGCCTCGTCCAGCCGCTTGCGCGCGTCTGCATGCGCGGCCTTCACCAGATCCTCGACGATTTCGGCGTCATCTCCCATCAGGGACGGGTCGATCCTGACACTGACCATGTCACCCTTGCCCTTCAGACGAACCGATACAAGACCGGCCCCGGCCACGCCCTCGGCCTCGGTCGCCTCGATCTTCTCCTGCGCTTCCTGCATCTTGGCCTGCATCTGCTGGGCCTGCTGCATGATCTTGCCAAGGTCTTTCATGGGAAGCGTGCCTCCTTCAGGCCGAACGTCTGGAATTCAGGTCAATGACATTGCCGCCGCCTGCGGCGGGCTCCGTCACATCGACAATGGTGATACCGGGAATACTCTTCAAGGCATCCGCGACAGCCGGATGCGCGGCTGCAGAGGCGAACAATTCCTCTCGCGTGCGGATCTCAGTTTGCCGCATGGTTTCGGCATTTGTTCGTATCTGCTCGACCTGCCAGTCATCGCCGGTATCCCGCTCCAGAAAGGTTTTCAGCCGGGCAAGCAGATCGTTCGGGGCAGCTTCTTCCAGTTCGCAGGAGAAATAGCCGTAACGAACGGGGCCCGGGCGGACATAGCGTTCCAGTTCCACCTGCAGATTGATTTCGCGATGCTCGCCCAGATAGGCGACAATCTGGGCAAAGCTCTCCAGCCCGCCGGCGGGAGACGGGGCCATGCCGTGTGGTTCAGGCTTTCCCGGCGCACCGCCCCTCTCGGCGATCATGCGCGCGGCCTCTTCCGGTGACGGAAGGTTGGCAGCCGCCGCAAGACGAAGGACGATCATGTTGAGCGCCGTGGCCGTGTCCGGTGCAGTCTGAAGGTCGTTGAAGCCGGAGAGCAGGATCTGCCAGTAGCGCGCCGCCTGGGCTGCCGTAAGCTTCTGTGCCATGGCCAGGGTGCGCTCTGTCCATTCCGCCGGCCCGGCGGACTGGAAGTCACCGCCGGTTGCCTGTGCCACCGAAACATCTGCGCAGACATCCATCAGGTCTTTCAGAATGACCGCCGGGTCCGCCCCGGCATGAACCTGGTCCTTCACTTCTGCCAGGGCTTCGGACGCATTCCCGGAGATCGCCTTTTCAAACGCATCAAGCAGCCGCGCACGGTCTCCAAGTCCCAGCATGTCGCGCACGGCGGCGCCAGTCACTTCCTCGCCATCCATCGTCTGCACGATGGCCTGATCCAGTATTGAGAGACCATCGCGCACAGACCCTTCAGCGGCGCGCGCAATCAGGGCCAGCCCCTCTTCTGAAACCTTGGCGCCCTCATTCGCGGCAACCCGTCCGAGATGGGCAGCCAGGTTCACAGCATCCAGCCGTTTCAGATCGAACCTCTGACAGCGCGACAGGACAGTGATCGGCACTTTCCGGATTTCGGTCGTTGCGAAAATGAACTTCACATGCGGAGGTGGCTCCTCCAGCGTTTTCAGCAGCGCGTTGAACGCTGCGGTCGACAACATGTGAACCTCGTCGATGATATAGACCTTGTGGCGGGCCGAAACCGGCGCGTAGCGCGCCCCATCCAGCAGGTCCCGCATGTCGGCGACACCGGTGCGGCTGGCGGCGTCCAGCTCCAGCACGTCAGGATGCCGGCTGGCCATGATGGCGTCGCAATGCTCGCCCTTCGGGTCGAGCCGGATGGACGGGCCATCATGATCGCCGGATTGATAGTTGAGCGCACGGGCCAGAAGGCGGGCTGTTGTGGTCTTCCCAACCCCGCGCACGCCGGTCAGCATGAAGGCGTGGGCCACGCGGCCCGTCTCGAACGCATTGGAGAGCGTCCGGACCATCGCCTCCTGTCCGATCAGATCCTCGAACCGGCGCGGACGGTATTTGCGCGCAAGGACCTGATAAGCCTCCGATTTCGGAGCCTCATCCTCCCCGAACATGGAGAAGGTCTGGTCGTCGCGCTCTTCGGGGAGTTCGGAATCGCTCATCGGGCGAGACTTTAGCGAGTCTCTGGGTGCGGCGGCAATGGGGCGAGTGACGAATCAGCCGCCCGCATCTGCTCATGCCTCGAGCAATTGCGCCCGCAGGTTTTCCTGCGCTGTCTCGTCCACCCCCAGCACGTCGGCCAGATAGGCGTCGACCGTGCCATGCTTGTCATGGATCACGTTGAAGGCCGTATCGAGGTAACGCAGACGGACCCCCAGGAAGGGACGGAACACTTCCGGTTCATATACTTTCCCGACCTGCTCATTGAAGAAAGCGGCGGCCTGGGGCAGGAATTCGTCCACATTGACGGCGGTGTTGGTGAGTTCGTAATCGGCGCGCAAATCCGCCTCTTCGACCCCCAGCACGTGATGCGTCAACGCGCAAAGAATGCCGGTTCGGTCCTTGCCGGCTGCGCAGTTCACAAGACCGGCTGCCTCCCCTTCCAGCCCTGCCAGATGCTCGAACCAGCCTGAGAACAATTCGGCATGATGAGCCTTGAACGGCGCCAGCGCGTAATAATCATTCATCCAGTCATCGGCCTGCTGGGCATCTGCCTCGACCTTTTTCAGGAATTGCGCATGCGGCGCTTCATGCTCACGCCCGCCATCATGGGTCAGTGTGTTCGGCGCGGACCAACGGGCGACGTTGCGTTCCCGCTCGTCCGGGCGGCGCAGATCGGCCTGCAAATGAATGCCCAGAGCGTCCAGCACGTTCAAATCGTCTTCGGTCGCCTCGGCATAATGGCCAGAGCGGAACAAGCGTCCGCGTTTGACCTGTCCCCCGTGACGGGATTTGTAGCCGCCGAAATCCCGGAAATTGCGAACGCCCTGAAGCGAGTAGATTCTGTCCGTCATCCTTGCGACCTAGCCCGCCTGCGCCCCCGCGTCCAGATGAGCGTCGGGGAAGGTTTTGTGACCCTCCCCCAATCGCCGTGCTCTATTCATTCACGACAATGACCTTGCGATGCGGGAACGGGATTTCGATGCCGGACGCATCCAGCGCCTTCTTCACCTGCTCAGGCAGTGAATAGCGCACATCGAAATAATGGGCGCCATCGCAGAATGGGCGGACCAGGAAGTCGACCGAACTGTCATTCAGGGTTTCGACTTCCACAAAGGGTGCCGGATCCTTCCGGATGTGCGGATGATCTGCCAGCACCTTGTCGATGACGGCGCGGGCCCTGTCGATGTCCTCGCCATAAGCCACACCGAAATGCATGTCGACGCCGCGCACCGGATGATGGCTATGATTGATGATCTGGTCGCCCCAGATCTGGCCATTCGGAATGATGATCTGCTGATTGTCGAAGGTCTGCAAAACTGTTGTGAACAGCGTGATCTCGTCGACTTTGCCGAATTTTCCGGCCGCATCGATGAAGTCACCAACCTTGTAGGGCCGGAACACCATCAACATGACCCCGGCGGCCAGGTTCGACATGGCGCCTTGCAGGGCCAGCCCGACGGCCAGGCCGGCTGCACCCAGCAGCGCCACGATGGATGTCGTCTCCACTCCGAACCGGTTCAGGACCGCGATCGCGACAAAAGCCAGGATCACATATTTCGCCACACTCCCCAGGAAGCGGAACAGCGTGTCATCCAGACGCTCGTTCCGTTCGCCGACATTGCGGATCGCCCTGCCGACGCGACCTGCAAACCAGAATCCGACAATCAGGATCAGGATGGCCAGCAGGATGTTGGTCGCCCAGGCAAGCGCTCCGGGCAGGTATTGGTTGATGTCGATCTGGTTGAGCCAGTCTTGCATGGCGTTCTCCCCCTCAATTCAGCCACAAAAACTCTTGAATCCTGACTCCAGCTGAACAAAATCCGGAGGGGACATTCAGACTGCGTTCATCCTCGCTGTCGCGCGGGCTGACGAAAGCTCGAAAAACAATGCCTCTACATGTGTCTCCACTGTCGCAGCCGCTGGCCGCTTCCCAGGCCGGCCCTGATGTATCCAAACATCGAAAAGCCCACTGATGGCGCACATGGGCTTTGATTCAATCGCCAAACGGGGCGGCGCCGGACCCGGGCGCACTCAGATCGATCCGGTGCCTTGCGCGCGCCAGCCACCCTCGTGTCACCCCCGTCTCAGCCGGCTACGCCTTAATCCGTCGACTGACCTAACGCGACAGATTGCCTTAACAATCGGGTAACATCATCACTGACTAAATCCACTCAATGCTGGCGGCCCCCGACACAGCCGCAAGGCATTCCGAATCGACGCAATGGCACACCATGTGCCGACTATTCACGAGACTTTGGGGGAACCCATTATGCGATCACTTCTTCTCTTCACCATTCTTTCTATCGCCTGCATGCCTGCCTCAGCGTGCTACTCGGTGAATTTCAAGAACGAGTCCAACAAGCCGATTTCTCTGACCTGGTACGCCTACATGGACAATCATGATAGTCCCTGCGGAAACAAGTTGAAGAAGAGACGCAAGGACTATACGTGCGCATTGACGGCGCTGTTCCCGGGTGAATCTCACACAGTCGACTTCAAATGGGGGGCAACGATCCCAAAATTGTTCGTGGCGTACTCGCCTTCCGATGAAACGCTCAACACGTACTTCGAGAAGAACTGGCTGGCGGCTTACACGTACAAAGACAAGATGCACGGGTCCAAAAAGCCAAGCAAATTCTACAAAGTGGACCCCCGCAGCGCTGCTACCGGAACACCTGCACTTTGCGGCCCGAAATTCCATATCGCCTACACACAAGACGACCTGGCCGAGGACCTCGCCGCGGCCAAAGCAGCCGCCGGCAACTAGCAGCTTCTGTGTATTCGAAGCAAACGCTCCCCCCTCAAACCCCAAGGCACCGACATGCGAACACTCCTCCTTGCCTTTCTAGTGAGCGCCAGCGCAGCCATGCCAGCGCATGCTTGCTACTCGATCAAAGTAAAGAATGAGACCGACCGCACGCTGGACGTTGCCTGGGGCGCACTCGAATGCGGCAAGAAATGGCGCAGCGAAGACGGCATCTGCGACCACGAGGAAATACTGCATTCGGACGACTTCACGATGAAGTTCGGCTGGGGCATGGTGGCGCCGACCGTGTACATCAACTTCGCGGGATCCGACACAGATGCGTACACCAAGCATTACTACAATAATCGAATGATGCTGATCTACAATTTGCATGGAGACAAGTTCAAGAAAGAGAGCGTGGAGGACTTGATTCCTGCGTCGCCATCAACTTGCGGAAAGCATTACACCATCACCTACACATCCAAAGAATTGCGGTCGGATTGGGCGGGCCTCAAGTCGGCTGCCGCCAAGGAAGCCGCAGCCGAAGGTTACTCACCCTAGCCTGCTGGTCCCTTGCCCCAACAGCTTCTGAACGCTCAACGGACACGCACCCGGGAGATATGACAGATGAAATTGCCTGCTATCATGACAATCGTGGCAGCCGCGACGCTATCCCTCCCAGCAGCGTCCGACTGTTTCAATGTGGATATTCAAAACAAGACCGACCAGCCCATCAGCATCAGCTGGCATCAGATCGGTGACTGCTTGCCCGACAACAAAAAGGTAAAAAAGCGTCGCAAGAAGCCGACTTGCCAGGAGAAAGCACTGTTCCCAGGCGAATCCTACACGGTTCCATTCCAATTCGGAGCAACCGCACCGCTAGTCTATGTGGGACTTTCAGATTCAGACAGCAATACAAATGCCTATTTGAAGGACCATTGGGCTGCGACCTATTTTTACAAGGCCGGAAAGCACAAGAGTTTTGTCAGGATGACTTCGGAGAACGAGTTGTTGGAAACCCCGTTCAACTGCCACAAACACTATGAAATTCGCTATACTGAGGATGATCGCACGTAGGATATGGCCAAGGCCGCCGCTGCAGCCGACAGGTGATCCGCAAGCCAGTTTCCCCTTCAACCCGCGCCAATCCCTCCCGTGTACTGCCGGCACACATCTTTGTCAGGAGGCCGACACCTGAAAAGCGATAAGTTCAGGAAGATAAAAGCTCCCTCAGAGACGCCCAAGACGCCCATCACATGCGCACAGAAACCTCAATCCCGCACCCTCAACAAGTGAACTATAGCACCGCAACGCGCCCTCAAGGACACAATAAAGGACGGGCACACACATGAATGTCTTCGCCTTATCGTCAGCTCTCGCCTCTATCTTGATTTGCGTCCAGCCTGCGTCCGCAATCAATTGCTACTCAATCAAGGTCGAAAATGAATCCAGCGCCCCGATTTATGTGCAGTGGACTGCTTATGGGTGCCTGAAGTTCAAACACCGGCACCTGAAACACATATGCTCTGAACACAGCATATCTCCGGGAAGTTCACGAAAATTCGACTATCAGTGACTGACAACACAGCCCAATGTCCTCATTTCGTTTAGTGGCAAAGACATCGGTGAGGAAGATCCGTCGCTCCAGGATCTAAAAAGCGTCACCTATTACGTCATCCGCGATGGAAAAGTCGAAAAAGATGATGGTCTACACGGCAAGGGAGAGTCTGCTCCACATTGCGACAAGCATTACACATTTTCCTACACGCAAGACGATCTGGAAACTGATTGGGCGCGTGCGCGCAAGGACCGGGATCTGACATCGTCGTCGGGCGATTGACCCAGCCCGCAACCTGCCAACGGAAACGCGAGACTTGAAAGGCTCCCCCATGAAAACGCTCCTTGTCCCGGTGACACTACTTGTTGCGGGTTTTGCGACGGCCCCGGCAGCCGGGGACTGCTACACGGTTCACTTCAACAACAAAACGGACAGTACGGTGGAAGTGCTCTGGACGGCTTTGGGTTGTTTCAAGATAAGCGCGGGCGTCAATGAAGTCTGCACCCATCACACGATCGGTGCGGGCCATTCGAATTCATATGACTATAAATGGCTGACCACGATTCCGGTGCTACATGTGCGGTATGACGGATCGGATGTTGGCGAAAAGGATCCCTACTTCGCGAGCAAATACCACAAAGTTTACTATCAGCTCAAATCAGGTGGAAGGGAATTCGAAAAAGTGTCTTGGCCGAACACCGCGCATGTCTCTCCGAACGGATGTCATGAACACTACACGATTACGTATACCGAGCAGGAATTGAAGACGGACTGGCACAGCTACACGGCCCAAGAGAACCGTTTCCGATAGACATTCCAGCCAGCAATCTGGCGGGAGGGCCTACCTCAGTTGAATCCGCGTCAGCATCGGGGAGACGTCGGCCGGAAGCACGACCGCTGCAGTTTTTCCACGGATCGGTGCGCGTGTTGGCTCACATCCCATACCAAGACACTCAGAGTGGGACAGGCTTCACGGCTGGCCTCAGTTCAACGCTCATCTTGAAGATTCTCGTTGACCCCGATCAATACCCTGCATTGAATTTCTCATTACGTCGGCTTGGCCTCTTACGGTCCTGGCCGCGTGTGAAACGCTGCGGTCTGCGGAACCTCCTGCCCTCTTCAGCGTTTCAGCAATCCGATCACACAAGGGAGCCATTCCATGATCAAGTTTCGTTCCGCCCTGCTCGCCGGTTGTTTCGCGGCCACCGCTTCGCTGGGCCTCAGTGCCTGTTCTTCCCTGCCGGATGAAGTCGACCGCGCCCAGATTGATGCGGGCAGCCGCGCAGCACTGAACAAGTTGGTCAGCGAGAATTCCGCCGCACGCGCGATCAACAATCAGGCGCGCGCCGTTCTGGTATTCCCGTCCATGGTAAAGGCCGGTCTGGGAGTCGGCGGCGCCTACGGTGAAGGTGAACTCATTCGCAATGGCGCGACTGTGGACTATTACAGCTCTTTCACGGGCTCCTGGGGCCTGCAGGCGGGCGCGCAATCCTACGGCTATGCGGTGTTCCTGATGAATGACGAGGCTGTCGAGTATCTGGAAGAGTCGGATGGCTGGGAAATCGGTGTCGGCCCGACTGTCGTGCTGGTGAATGCCGGTGTTGCCGAGAACCTGTCGACCTCCACCCTGAAAGAAGACGCCTATGCCTTTGTCTTCGACCAGAAAGGCCTGATGGCCGGCATCAGCATCGAAGGCACGAAGATCACCAAGCTGCACTAGGCGCGGCCTGAACGACACTCGGAAGAGGCGCTGGACCTGGCCGGTCCCGCGCCTCTTTTGTTCATCGCAGCGCCCCCACCCTATCTGAAGGGCGGCTCATCGAAGGCGCGTAGTTTCCGGGAGTGCAACTTGGCTCCCTTGTCCGCCGACAATCGCTCGAGTGTTTCAATTCCGATGCGAATGTGCTCCCCAATTGCGCGCTCATAGAAGCGATTGGCCGCGCCCGGCAGCTTGATCTCGCCATGCAGGGGCTTGTCCGACACGCATAGCAGCACACCATAGGGCACACGCAGGCGAAACCCGTTGGCAGCGATCGTGGCGCTTTCCATGTCAATCGCGATCGCGCGAGACTTGTTGAACCGGCGCGCGGTGGCGGAGAAGCGCAATTCCCAGTTCCGGTCATCGGTTGTGACCACCGTACCGGTTCTCAGGCGCCGCTTGAGCTGTTTTTCATCTTCGCCGGTCACGGACGCGGCAGCCTGCTGCAGTGCCACCTGGACTTCGGCAATAGGCGGCACCGGGATTTCGGGCGGCAGGACTGAATCCAATACATGATCCTCCCGCAGATAGGCGTGGGCCAACACATAGTCTCCGATGGACTGACTGTGGCGCAGGCCGCCGCAATGGCCCACCATCAGCCAGACTTCCGGGCGGAGGACGGCAAGATGGTCCGTAATGGTCTTTGCATTCGACGGCCCGACGCCGATATTGACCAGCGTGATCCCCGCCCCGTTCGGTGCGCGCAAGTGATAGGCGGGCATCTGGTAGCGCCGCCAGGGAGAGGCATCGATTTCTGCCCGGGTCGTCTCGGTGGGCTCGGACACTTCCAGCCCTCCCGGAACAGACAAGGATGTGTAGTGATTGTCCTCGGTCAGCTTCTGGAGCGCCCAGTCACAGAATGCATCCACATACCGATGATAGTTCGTGAACAACACATAATGCTGGAAGTGCTCAACCGGGGTCCCGCAATAGTGCTGCAGACGCTTCAGTGAGAAATCAACGCGCTGCGCATCGAACAGGGCCAGCGGATGGGTCTCATAGGGGTCGTACAGTTCTCCATCAGCCACCTCATCACCAATGTCGGCAAGGTTCGGGCTTGGAAAGTGCCGCGCCAGTTCGGCCGGCGAAATCTCCTCAAGGCCGCTGGCCTGCCCCTGCTCCCAGACATAGGCATACGGAATTTCGGAATCCGATGCCTCGACATGGATCTCGATATCGTAATCCCGCATCAGCAGGGCCAGTTGTTCCATCAAATAGGCACGGAAAAAGTCTGGACGCGTGATGGTCGACACATATGTGCCGGCTTCCGACATCTTTCCGAAAGCTCTTGAGATGGGCGGGGGTGGACCGTCGGGATTGTAGACAATCCGTATCTGCGGATAGCAGAATGCTCCGGACGCGCGCACATCTGGCGAGGGCGGCGTGCCCTTGTGCAGGAAGATGTTCAGCGCAGATGACAGGGCAGAAACAGAATCGGAATACAGCGCCTCAAGCGCATCGACGACCTGTTCGGGTGTGGTGAAATTTGACATGGCACCAAATGGCGGCATTGCGGCCATCTGTCAATCTGGCGGCCCATACGCGCGCAGCCGCCGGTTTCCCGAGCGAAATCAGGCCGGTGTGAAAGATCGCCGGAGACGCAAGGCAGCTATGAGTTTTTGCCGCGCATCTTTCGCTTGAGTTATGCGCAAACATGCGTTTTTGTTGCAGCGCAACATGACGCGTCAATCCCGCGCGGAAAGGCCATGACGCTTCGGCGTCACTGCGGGGAGAACACAGAACTGACGTGGTGTGTGGCGGGAGGAGTTCCTGTCGGCAGCGATGCCGTCTCTAACTCTGAAGGTAATTTCATCATGAAAAAGCTCATCATCCCGGCCCTGCTGTCTGCCGCGATCCTCGCCCCTGCTGCAGCTTATGCAGACGGCACTCCCATCACTGTAGAAATTGCATACGACAAGGCCCTGCTCGCCTCCGATACCGGCGCGGCAGTCGTGCTCAAGTCCATCGAAGGCCAGGCTCGCGATGCCTGTTCCGCACGTTCCC
Organism: Hyphomonas sp.; assembly: GCF_017792385.1. Classification (NCBI taxonomy): domain Bacteria; kingdom Pseudomonadati; phylum Pseudomonadota; class Alphaproteobacteria; order Hyphomonadales; family Hyphomonadaceae; genus Hyphomonas; species Hyphomonas sp. The sequence continues at coordinate 480,252 of NZ_CP051230.1, forward strand.
CGGTCACGCAGCAGCCCTATGTCGACCGCACATGCGTGAAGAACATCAAGAAAGCCGCGATCAAGAAAATCCTGGCTGAACAGGAAGTTTCCGGTGTCGTCGTTGCGCCGACCTTTGCGCGCCAGAATGTAACCCTCGTCGCTGACGCGGGACAACGCTAGGCCAATTTCCTCCCGGAATAGCGTTGGAGGGGCTGCCCAGGGCCACGGGCAGCCCCTTATTCGTTTACGAATGTGACACGGCGCAGAATCCCGCATGAAAAAAGCGCGCCATCCTGTCGAATGGCGCGCTCTTGTCTCCAAATCGTTTGGACGGGCTAGCTGGCCGTGGCATCCACGAGTTTGCGCTGATCGAATTTCGACCAGACCCCGTCATCACCATGCCAGTCGCCGCTGGTGGCCCCTTTGGAGTATTCGGTCGCGCGCTGTTCGAAGAAGTTTGCGTGCTCCACACCATTGAGGATTTCCGTCAGCCACGGGATCGGATGCTTGGTGATGCCATAGATCGGCTCCAGCTTCAGCTGTCCCAGACGCCAGTCCGCGATGTAACGGATGTATTGCTTGATGTCGTCAGCCGTCATGCCTTCGACAGCCCCCATTTCGAAGGCGAGTTCGATAAATTTGTCCTCCAGGGACACGACGGTGCGGCAACACTCGCGAATACGTTCGCGCAGTGCGTCGGTCATAACCCCGGTCTCGGCGCAGAAGGTGTGGAACAGCTTGATCATGCCTTCGCAGTGCAGTGACTCGTCGCGCACCGACCAGGACACGATCTGTCCCATGCCTTTCATCTTGTTGAAACGCGGAAAATTCATCAGCATCGCGAAGCTGGCAAACAGCTGCAGCCCTTCCGTGAAGGCGCCGAAGACGGCCATGGATACGGCGATGTCCTCATTCGTGTCCGTTCCAAACTGACCGAGATAGTCATGCTTGGCGGCCATCTCCTCATATTCCATGAAGGCCGAGAATTCGGAATCCGGCATGCCGATCGTCTCGAGCAGCAGCGCATAGGCTGCGATATGGATGGTTTCCATGTTCGAGAAGGCTGCCAGCATCATGGACACTTCGGTCGGTTTGAACAGGGGCATGTAATGCTCCATGTAGTTCGCGCCGACTTCAACGTCTGACTGGGTAAAGAAACGGAAGATCTGGGTCAGCAGGTTGCGCTCGGAATCATTGAGCTTCACCGCCCAGTCCTTGCAGTCCTCGCCAAGCGGCACCTCTTCCGGCATCCAGTGGACCTGCTGCTGGACCTTCCAGAAATCATATGCCCATGCATAGCGGAACGGCTTGTAAGCCCGGCTCGGCGTCAGCAGTCCAGGCACTTTGGAATTTCCGTCAGCCATTACGGCCTCCTACGTCTTTTTGATGCTGTATCGGGAACAATCTACACCACATATAGTGCTTCAAACGCGTTAATGCCGCAAGATGTTTGACTGTGACAATGCGTACTTGTTCACAGCCTTGCTCACAGTTTTGGCATAATTGCCGCTTAGGGGTGGCGCGGCTGGCACGACTGCCGCAAGGATCGGCACCAATGCTGCCTTCACGCGTTCATATCCTGCCCTGACGAGACAAGACTTCATGCGCTACCTGACTTCCCTAATCGTGACCCTGCTTGCCGCAGTGACGCTCGCCTCTCCTGCCGCCGCAAAGGTGGTTCGCGACGTGATCTATGCTGAGGCCCCCGGTCTTGATCCCGGTGATGTCCGCGCCGACATCTACATGCCTGCCGAAGCCGACGATGCACCGATGATCATCATGATGCATGGCGGCGCCTGGACTTTCGGGAACAAGCAGAACGCCCTTGGCATGTTTCAGGCGAACTATTTCACAGATCAGGGATTCGTATTTGTCGCCATCAATTACCGCCTGGCACCAGCGCATCCCTTCCCTGCCCAGCAGGAAGACGTCGCCGCAGCGATTGCCTATTTCCACAAGCACGCCGAAACCTATGGTGCCGACCCTGACAAGATTTTCCTGATGGGTCATTCGGCGGGGGCGCATATGGCCGCCCTGGTCGCGATCGATCCGGACTATCTGGACGATGTCGGCCTCACGCCTGATGTCATCAAAGGTGTCGCTGCGCTGGACAGCGCGGCCTACAATCTCTCACGGACCGGCAGCGATGGGGACATTCCGGAATTCTACCACGCGACGTTCACCGCCGACGACCCAGATGTCTGGGCGGCCGCATCGCCGACCCTGCTCGTTGAAGAGACAACCCCCATCCCGCCCTTCCTTCTGCTGTATGTGAACCGGGCCGTTTCGCCCAGCCGCGCCAAGGAACTGGCCGAAGCGCTGCGCAGTGCCGGCCATGAGGCAGAGGCACGACGCGTGAAGAACCGCGACCACAAGAGCCTGAATGACCGTATCGGAGAGAAAGGCGACAAGGTCGGACCGATGATCGTCGACTTCTTCAGGCAGCAGATGGACTAGTCAGCTCCGGCAAAGCCTCCCATCGCCATATCGGCATGAATCTTGCGAAAAATCCGGCGGGGCGGCGTGGAGCCTCCTCTGCTCAGACTATCGGAGGCAGATGATTGCTTTATTTCGGACGATTGCACGCCAAGAAGCTGCTGTTCATTTTCGGGTGTCAGAGATCGGGCACAAATGCCACGCTCGATACGCTCGGTACGTTGCCTGGCACGATTTACTTCCCCGAAGTGAATTCTCCTGTCACCAACTTGGATACGACCGAACTGCCGAAACAGACCATTCGCCTGAACCCGCTTGCGGAGGTCGCCCGGACGGTAAAGTGGCGACGCCACAAGAACATCGTCATCAAGCCCCTGGTCGAATGCCAGAGCGCTGCCGAGATCCTCGACTACTTTCCGAACGCGAAAGGCTTGTGGATGTACCGCCACTACAAGGATGTCGTGGCCTCCATGGTACGAAAATGGACCGTCGAACGCGGATTGGAGGAAGCTGCAGAAATCCTGTCAGGCGACCCGAACAATTGGCGAGCCGACAATATCGACGGAACGCTTCGCGAGACCGTTCAGGCGGCCGTTGACCAGGGAATTACCGGCCAGGATGGCTGGGGCCTGCTCTGGTACACACGCAATGCACACTATTTCCGGCAGAATCTGATGGAACGGGCGGACCTGGCGCTGGTCCGGTATCGGCACCTGGTGGAAAACCGTGACCTGTTTGATGCAGTCATGCATCATCTGGATCGCGACGAACTGAAATTCGGTGATCGCTGGCCCTACAATGCGAAATCGCTCAATGCGGGCAATGACGTGCAATTCTCACCGCACATCACCCCCTTGCTGGAAGACATGATGGCACGGCTCGACGCGTGCGCCTTCACCGCGGCTTCTGTCGAGACCGCAAAATAATTTCTGACTCAGGGCTCTACGACCCGGAACCAGAACTCCGGGGAGTCCAGTGCGGCAAACCACGCCATCAACGCGGTCGGGTCTCCTTCCATGCTCGCGTCCCCCGAAGTCATGATTTCCCGGAAACTGCGGGTCTGCAGGATGAGATCGTTGAAAGCTGACCGCGTCAGCGTCACAGATGCGGCGGCCGAGTCCGACTGGACGCCGACCCGCGGGAATGCCGTTGCCTTGCCGATATCAATCACGAACTCCTCACCGGTGTCGGTGAACGCGATATTGAGCTCGAACGGATCCCGCGAAAGCTTCTCCGGGGCGTAGCGAACTGCCATGGCGTTGAACAATTCGATCGATGGCACGCCTTCGATGAATTCCCGGCTGCGGGTCCGCACAGCCCCCTGGTCAGCCCCGGCCACACCCTGCCTCAATTCCTGAGCGCCGGTGAGATAGTAATCGCGCCAGGCACCGCTCTCGGCCTGAAAGCCAAGCTGCTCATAACTCGCTGCCAGCCAGTCCTTGGCCGACTGGTTGGACGGGTCGGAAAACACCAGATAATTCAACACTTCAGCCGCCCATCGGTAGTCACCCTGCTCGAACGCGTCCCGGCCAATCGCCAAGGCAGAGTCGGGCCCTCCAACCGCCTTGACGAACCGCCCGGCCTTGGCATCCAGCGGATGCGCATTGAACGTGGCCGGCACGCCATCCCACCAGCCGAAGTAGGCCTGGAACACAGCTTTCGCGTTGTGATTCAGTGTCCCGTAGTACCCACGCGTGTCAAAATGTTCCACCTGAAGGTCAGGCTCCGCCAAAGCTTCCGCAATTTCGAACTGGGTTTCTCCGCGATTGGCCCGGCGCACTGTCTGGTCATGTGTGTAGCGGTAGATGTCTCGCTGGCCGCGCAAATAGGATGCAACATTGTCCTGTCCGAACGTTGGCCAATGGTGTGAGGCGAACACCACGTCGGAACGGTCACCATACTCCGTCAGGACATGATCGATCACGCGGCTCCACTCCAGGAGGTCCCGCACTTTGGCTCCTCGCAATGTCAGGGCGTTGTGAAATGTCGCCGTGGCAACTTCAGCGGTGCAGAGCGCCTTGAAGTCCGGCAGGTAGAACATGAATTCCGCCGGGGCCTCTGTTCCGGCTGCATCCACGAATTCGAAGGTTACACCATCAATCACGCGCACGGTGCCGCGCCCCGCAATTTCCTCGGTTGGCTCGATCAGGCCAATCGTACCCTGCGACAGGGCCGGCCCCAGCCCGACACCCACCTGCCCCGTTGGTCCACTGGGCAGCGTGTTGCCGAACATCAGTACGGCCCGGCGACTCATATAGTTGCCGGCCAGCAGATTCTCGGCCACCGCCGCCTCGGTGAATCCGACCGGTGCAAGCACAGGAACGCCTCGCGCTTCAATCTCGGACTCGTCGATGACGCCGCGCACGCCGCCGAAATGGTCACCGTGCGAATGCGTATAGATCACTCCGGTCACCGGCCGCTCGCCCAGCGTGTCATTCACCAGTTCCAGCGATGCCGCGGCCGTTTCCTGACTGAGCAGCGGATCGACGATAATCCATCCCGTTTCGCCACGGATCACCGACATGACCGCCAGGTCGTAGCCGCGAACCTGATAGAGCCCATCCATGACTTCGAACAGGCCGTGCTGGGAATTCAGGATCTCCTGCCGCCAAAGCGAGGGATTCACCGTGTCCGGGCTGTTGCCATCGATAAACTCGCGGCGGCTGACCTGCCAGACGACGTTCCCGTCAGCATCGGTGATCGTGTCCTGTTTCAGCTGCGCCAGCAGGCCACGGGTTGCATCCACGAAATCAGATGTCTGATCCAGCGGCAGGCGCTCCGCCAGGGCGGCATTCGCACTGCGCGTCGCCTCGGTCGCAATGCCGACCGGTGGCGCCTTGATGTCGATGTGGCGAGACTCTTCGGATGATTGCTGAGAGCAGGCCGCCAGCAGAATGGCGGCGGCCAAGCCGGTAAGTCGCTTCATGTTTTCCTCCATGCCGGTCTCTGCGTACCGCTTCGCGGCACTGTGCGATGCGGTCACCATGCATGCAAGCCGGTCGCGAGGGAAACGAAGGCCTAGCGGGAAATGCTGATGGAGAGCGCGCCAAAGCGCTGGGGACCGTCCTGGCGCACGAACTCTTCGGTCCGGTTCACAAATGTGAAGGCCAGCTGGACACTCCGGTAATGGATCGCGACGCCGGCTTGCAGGTCGCCCACCACTGTGCGGCGGTCTTCGACCCTGGGCCCGTCTCGCCAGAGGTTTCCATCAAGGAACATGTCCCGCGCGATCGCCCGTCCGTCCACACCGACAAAGAAATATCCGCCGACCGGATCATCCGCCGTACCCGGCACAAACTCCCCTGCCCCTGACAGGGCCGGTCGAATGCGTGGCGGGCCGAAACTGGAATCGAGATCCCAGCCGATCCGGGCCGTCAGTCCGGTTGCCCCATAGGTCCGCACATTGCCGAGTGCGACGGCGACGTGCGCGCCAAAGTCTGTCTTGAGCCCGAGGGGCAAATCCGGTCCGTCGAACAGCTGGAGGCGCTGCGCGATGATCTCCACGCCCGGCTCGTCCTTCAATTGATAGTCCCAGCCCTTCGCGGTGGGCGCGCCAATGATCTCGTGCCAGGTGTTCTGTACAAACTCTCCTGCAGCGGAAGGGCCGACAATCCCCAGATTGACCTGAAGCGTATCCTGCGTATGCGCACTGCTGGCGGCCACAGTTGATGACAGGGCGAGCCAGGCGGCATAGGGCCGGTCGGTCGGGTCAGGAACAAAGGCTTGCGTGTCTTCCGGCGTGAAAATGGCGTGGGAGAGTGCGAACCCCTGCCGCAGCTCTGTCCTGTCCAGATCGATCCAGGGCAGCCTGTGGGCCACCCATTCCAGGCCCGGATGGACATTGTCTGCGCCGGACACGCGCTCGATGCGCAAGCCATTGGAATAATTGCGGTCTGTTCCGCCACCAAAGAAGTCGTTCTCGGTGGAAAAGGACACGACCGCCGGTTTCCGGGGGACGGTCGGCTGGTTATCCTGAGCATGCGCCACGGGCACACTCAGGCACACCGCCAGGAATGTCATGGTTCGGAGGGTTGGGAATCGAGCCTGCATCGGCTCCGATTACCAGTTAACGACGCATCGTGAAACTGACACCTGCGAAATCTTCCGTTTCACTGATGCTCACATTGCGGTCAGAATATTTCACTTCGCGGCGGATATAGCTCAGCGAAAGCTCGCCACCGCCGCGCTGGACAGACACGCCTGCCTGCATATCACCCACAGTGACCTGGTCGGTGAGGGACATGTCCCCCAGGCTCGGCCGGAACCCGCTGGCATCAGCGTCCCAGACAAGCGCCTCACCGTCTGCTCCGGCAAAGATATACCAACCCTGCGGCTGTCCGTTGCGGTCAAGAATGTCGAAATCCTGACCAATCCGCACTTCACCGCCGACGCGGCGTGTCAGGATGTCCCCCTCTTCCCGGACCGCGATGCGCGGCGCAACGCCGACGTCGAAATTCAGGCCGGTGACTTCCTTCGGTGCGGAAATGGCGATTTCGGCTGCGATATCTTTCTCAATCTGGCCGGGCCGCGACAGTGCAGCCCGACTGCGTTCGGCGGCGACAGCGACCAGCGTGTCATTGCTGCCCCAGTCGATGCGCGTATTGTTCGGTACGCTCAGGCTTGCAGCCGTGGACGCGCTGAAATCAACCGGCTCTTCGGACAGGATCTGGCTGGCGATGGAATTTGTCGTGCCGAGGGGCACGCCGCTGAAACGGGTCGGCTCGGAGCTGTACACATGAACAGAAGGCGCTGCAGGTACAGTCGCGCTGGTTCCGTAATTGGCGGGTGCCGCCATCTGCATGCCCAGCGTAGGCGGGGCAACCGGTTCGGACCGCACCTGATCGTGCGGGGAGGTGGAAACACATCCCTGGCACGCCATCGTGACGACTGCGGTTGAAATTGCAAACACCATCTGCCTCAAACCTCGCATGTCTTAATCCCTGAGCCGTCTCTCTCAAGAATTAGACCGTTTGACGCTTAACTTATCATAAAGAGCTCGCCAGCCCCAAACGCCATTCGGTCGAAAAACATTAATTTCCACGCTCTCAACTCCGCTCTGTAGTTTTTGTTCCAGAACCCGGAAAAATTGCGGTTTTTGGGAGGCATGTCGCCTTATTTCAGATCGAAATCGCGTTAACGCGCTGTAAAATATCGGGAAAATCAGTCGGGCTTCGCGGTCAGGCGCTTGGCACATCCACGCCGTGCACAAAAAACCGGCGCCCCGAGGGGGACGCCGGCTGATTCTCAAGCGCTATCCAGCGTTGAACGTCTACTGGCAGGCCAGGCACTCGTCATAGTCGGTGTTTGGCGTGTCCATCTTCTGTGCGGACGACTTTTCCGATCCGGCAAATGCGGCCCGCTGCACCGATTTGGAACGGCAGTAATAGAGCGACTTCAGTCCCTTCTCCCACGCCGTCCAGTGCAGCATGTGAAGGTCCCACTTGGCGATATCACCCGGCAGGAACAGGTTCAGCGACTGCGACTGGCAGATATAGGGCGTACGGTCGGCAGCGAGTTCGATGATCCAGCGCTGATCGATCTCGAAGGCCGTCTTGAACACGGACTTCTCGTGATCGTCGAGGCAGTCGAGATGCTGCACCGAGCCTTCATGTTCGAGAATAGAGGTCCAGACTTCGTCGGTGTCCATGTCCTTGCTGGCCAGCAGGCGCTGCAGCTGCTGGTTCTTCACCGTGAAGGAGCCGGACAGCGTCTTGTGCGTGTAGACGTTCGCCGGGATCGGTTCGATGCCGGCAGACGTGCCGCCACAGATGATCGAGATCGACGCCGTTGGCGCGACAGCCATCTTGTGACTGAAGCGGGCCATCATGCCCACATCGCGTGCATCTTCACAGGGGCCACGCTCCTTGGCGAGCTTGACCGATGCTGCGTCGGCGCCCTGACGGATGTGCTTGAACATCTTTTCGTTCCAGACTTTCGACATGGCGCTTTCCAGCGGCACATTCATCGTCTGCAGGAAGGAATGGAAGCCCATGAGGCCGAGGCCGACCGAGCGCTCGCGCTTGGCGGAGTAGACGGCGCGGGACATTTCCGGCGGCGCACGCTCGATGAAGTCTTCCAGGACATTGTCGAGGAAGCGGAAGATGTCTTCCAGGAAGTTCTCGTCCTTGGACCATTCCATGAATTTCTCGGCATTGACCGAAGACAGGCAGCAGACGGCCGTCCGGTCCTGCCCGGCATGGTCGATCCCCGTGGGCAGCGTGATCTCGGAGCAGAGATTGGACTGCGTCACCTTCAGGCCCAGCTTGCGCTGGTGGGCCGGCATCGCATTGTTCACCGTGTCGGTGAACAGGAGATAGGGCTCACCCGTCTGCATGCGCAGCTCGAGAATCTTCTGCCACAGCTTGCGTGCATTGATCGTGCGGATCACCTCGCCGGATTTCGGGCTGATCAGGCCGTATTCCTCATCATTCTTCACGGCTTCCATGAAATCGTCCGTGATGTTGATGCCGTGATGCAGGTTCAGGGATTTGCGGTTGAAGTCGCCCGACGCCTTCCGGATTTCCAGGAATTCCTCGATTTCCGGATGGTGCACATCGATGTAGCAAGCAGCCGAACCACGGCGGAGTGACCCCTGGCTGATTGCCAGCGTGAGGGAGTCCATGACGCGAATGAACGGGATGATGCCGGACGTCTGACCGTTCTGGCCGACCTTTTCACCGATCGACCGGACATTGCCCCAATAAGTGCCGATGCCGCCGCCATTGGACGCCAGCCAGACATTCTCGGTCCAGGTTTCGACAATGTCGTCAAGCGAGTCACCAACCTGGTTCAGGAAGCAGGAAATCGGCAGGCCGCGCGCTGCGCCGCCATTCGACAGGACCGGAGTGGCCGGCATGAACCACAGCTGGGACATGTAGTCATACAGGCGCTGCGCATGCTCGGTGTCGTCGGCAAAGGCCATCGAGACGCGCGCGAACATGTCCTGATAGGATTCACCGGGCAGAAGATAACGATCCTGCAGCGTCTTCTTGCCGAACTCGGTCAGCAGGGAATCGCGCGACGGATCAATCTGGATTGGCGTGCCCTCAACAAGGCGCAGCATGCCTTCCGCACCCGCCTTGGGCTTTCCCTTGCGCGTGGCGGCTTCAGACACAGTTTTGGCCTCGGTTGCAGACATAGAGCAGCCCTCCAGAATCAATAGATAAATATAGGTCCGGAAGCCCCTGAAAGCCAGATATTGCTCTCAACCCCGTTCCTGACACAACATATAGTGTCTGAAGGTTAATATCGGGTCAACGGGACAAGTCTCAAATTCGTCAAATTTGCCGTGGAATTCTGGTTAACGAGTGGTTAACACACCCATCGATTGCCCGCCACCATTGGCCTTTTTGCAACTGCACAATTCTGTGTCAGGGACACAGGTCCGAACCGACCGGTTTGTGTCCGGCCAGGTCCCAAGCGACCGCGATTCCGTTAACGCAATCTAACCGGATCGCAACCGATTGCCCGTCCGCATTGGGGTAATCGCTAACCAGCCCCGTGCATTGTGGGGATATCCACAATTCAGACCCTCGAGGCTGTCATGCTCAACTGGCTCAAGAATCACACATTCCAGGACTGGGCCAACGCGCCGATCGTGAATGATGGGGAGACCATCATCGACGCCAGCGCGGCGGCGATCTTCGACAAGCTGGATCTTGCCTCGCCGCGCAACGCCCTTCGCGAACGCGGCTTCGCCTTCGGTGACGGCAATCCGGCCTATGATATCTTCGAAGCGTCGGCACCGGACCTGCCCGATACGCCGCTGGTGTTCGAGGTGACCGAGTCGCGCCCAAACAAGCGGTATTGCTATCGCACCACTCCCCGCGCCTGGAGCGAGGAACTGGCGGTGCTCGAATCGGCCAGCGAGTTCACCATCATTCCCCAGAAGGATGGCCGTCACTTGCTGCACCTGCAGGAGACCAGCCTGCTCGCCCCCCGGCTGAACCGTGACCAGTATGTGCTTGAACGCGCCAAGCTGAGTTTCTCGGTGTTCCGCACGCTCGCCCGCCTGAGGCTGAGCCTCGAAAGCGGCGTCGACCTGAAGAGCCTCGGCTGATACGGCACGTGAAGGCGGAGACAGGCGAGCGACCCGGGCGAAAACTCGTTGGGGCTGCTTCGTTCCCGACCTGACCCGGTTGGCGAGCGACCCGTCCGCCGCCTGCCTCCTGTGGCCTATATGCTTCCGGCGGCGCCACAGCGCAAGGCCTGGCCACACCCTGTTTCACTTACCCCCTCCGCAAATCCCGTGTTAGCGTCCCGCGACAGGGTTTTTGGAGGACACATTCATGAAACGATACCTATCAAGCACGGCGGCCGCGCTGGCGATCGCCCTGGCGTTCCCATCCGCTCACGCCGACGAGACGACAGCCGACAGCAAGCGGTTCACAGCCGAACGCGTGTTCGACATCGAGTACGCGACGGACCCGCAGATCTCGCCCGATGCCAAATCCATCCTGTATGTGCGCCACAGCATGGACAAGATGAAGGACCGCGACACCGGTCATCTCTGGGTCATCAATACCGAAACAGGCACACAGCGCCCCTTGCTGGGCGCGGAAGGCAGCGCTGGCGCGCCGCGCTGGTCGCCGGATGGCTCGCGCGTGCTCTACACCAGCACGGCCAAGGGCAAGCCCGAACTGAAAGTGGTCTACATGGACACCGGTCTTTCCCATGCCCTGGCCCAGTTGCCGAAGTCGCCCTCCGGCGCAACCTGGTCACCGGATGGTCGCCACATCGCCTTCTCCATGTTCGTACCCGGCGAAAAGCCGGGCTTCGCAACGCCGCCCAAGGCGCCCGAAGGGGCCGAATGGTCGGATCCGGTCAAGGTGATTGACGATCTGACCTTCCGCTTTGACGGTCAGGGATATCTCGAGGATGGCGCGACCCATGTGTTCGTGCTGCCGGCCGAAGGCGGAACACCGCGTCAGGTCACGCAGGGGGACGCGGATCTCTCCGGTCCCGCCTGGCTGGACAATGACACGCTGCTCGTCTCCGGCAATCAGGCCGAAGACCGCGACATGGACCCGGTCGAGAGCGAAATCTATGCGGTCGAGCTGTCGGACCTGTCGATCCGGCCGCTTACCTCTCGCAATGGCCCGGATCACTCGCCCGTCCCCTCCCCGGATGGGCAAATGATTGCCTTTCGTGGGTATGATGACGAAGAGAAATCCTATCAGCAGAACAATCTCTATCTGATGGCGGCCGACGGCTCGAATGTCCGCGAACTCGCGCCCGACTTTCCCGGTTCGCCGAGCCAGATCGAATGGGCACCGGATGGCAAGAGCCTGTATGTCCTGTTTGAGGATCATGGGGTCCTGACACTGAACGAAACCGACCTTCAGGGCCGGATGACCCAGGTGGCAACCGGTATCGGCGGCACAAGCATTGGCCGCCCCTATGCCGGGGGCAGTTTCTCCGTCGCCCGGGATGGCCGCCGGGAACAGATCGCCTACACTGCCGGTTTCTCCGACCGCCCGTCCGAGATCGCCGCGATCCGTTCGGACGGCCGCGAGGGCCGTGTGCTGACAGACCTCAATTCCGATGTCCTCCCCTATCTCGACATGGCCCCGCTGGAGGAACTGAAAGTGGCTTCAAGCCATGATGGCCGCGAGATCGAGGCATGGGTCGCCCTGCCCCCGGATTTCGAGGCAAATGGATCCTTCCCGCTGATCCTCGAAATCCATGGCGGTCCGTTCTCGATGTACGGCCCCTTCTTTGCCAGCGAAATCCAGAGATACGCTGCTGAAGGCTATGTCACGGTCTATGTCAATCCGCGAGGATCAACCGGGTACGGAGAAGAGTTTGCCCAGGCCATTGATCGCGCCTATCCGGGGCATGACTATGACGACCTGATGAGCGTGGTCGATGACCTCGTCGCACGCAACTATGTCGATCCGGACAGATTGTTTGTCACCGGCGGATCCGGTGGCGGCATCCTGACGGCCTGGATCGTCACCCGGACGGACCGGTTTGCGGCCGCCGCGTCGGTCAAGCCGGTCATCAACTGGATGACCATGGCCATGGCGAGCGACATTTCGCAATATGTGCGCAGGCACTGGATCCGGGAAGATCCGTGGACCAATCCGGAAGCCTTCCTGTCCCTGTCCCCGATTTCCTATGTCGATCAGATTGTCACCCCGACCCTGGTCATGGTGGGCGAGGAAGACTGGCGCACACCTGCCTGGGAGGCGGAGCAATTCTACACGGCCCTGAAGATGAATGACGTCGAGACGGCATTGATCCGGGTGCCCGGCGCATCCCACTATATTGCAGGCCGGCCGAGCCGCCTGATCGCCAAGACGGACAATATCATGGGCTGGTTCGCGAAATTCGATCCGGCGAAGTCAGAGTCCAAATCCGGCACAGACGAATAGGTCACGCCCGCATCCAGACAGCGCCCGAAGATCGGGCGCTGTCTTTCTTTCCAGAGGCTCCCCTCTCCTCCTGCATAAATCCTTGCAGATTCAGGGATTCCTGAACGCCCGCCTTCTCCGGCACCTGTCTTGCATGATCCGTGCGAACATTATCGGTGAGGGGAGCGGTCATGCTTAACAGCATCAACCTGCTCAGGACGCTGTCCTGTTTTGCAATCCTGATTTTTCACATCCGTGAATTCGTCAACGCGCATTCCGACACGGTCCATCTGTCGTTTTCAGCCTCACCAGGATTTCACCTGTTTCTGGCAATCAGCGGGTTCATTCTTGTCTACATCACACGCCCGGACGACACGCCCCTGAACTTCATGATGAAGCGGACCGTCCGCATTGTCCCGCTGTATTGGGCGACCACGACCCTGGCGCTGATCCTGGCCCTGACACGGCCCTGGCTGTTCCATGATGCGGACACGGGTCTGTCTTCCATCATCAGCAGCTACCTGTTCCTGCCCCACTATGATCTGGGCAGCGACATCCAGCCGATCCTGTTTGTTGGCTGGACGCTCGGCTATATCATGCTGTTCTATCTGCTGTTCTCGCTGTCCCTGCTCATTCCGGAACGGTTCCAGGTCCCCGGAGCCATTGTGATGACGCTGGGCGTAATCGCCGGGGCCAGCCTGTTGCCGGCCGGTGCATACCGGGCCTTTTATGGCGATCCGATCCTGCTGGAATTTGCGATGGGCTGCATCATCGGCCTGCTGCTGCGCCAGTCCGAAGTGCAGGACTTTGTCCGGCGCACGCCAATGTGGCCCTTCATCCTGCTGGGCATGGCAGGCTTTGCCCTCGCCATGAAACTGAACTGGACGGGCTGGGGCAAGATCGCAACCTACGCTCCCCCGAGCGCTCTCGTTGTCTTCGCCTGCGCCGGGCAGGATTTGTTCCGCAAGCCGCTGACAAGTCAGGTCGTGTCGATCGGCGGCAAGATCAGCTATGGCGTCTTCCTGATCCATCCACTGCTGATCCCGGTCGTGGGTGTGGTTGCCTTCAAGATAACCGGCAATGACTGGGTCGCCACGTCGCTGATGTTCCTGGTGATCCTGCCTGTCACAACGGCGCTGGCCTATCTCAGCTTCCGCTATTTCGAAACACCGACGAACAGCTGGCTCAGGAAGTCACTGCACCTGTCCAACCTGCCGCCAAAATCCGTGCGCAATACTCAGCCGCCACCGGGACAGGCAGCGGCCTGATCGGGCGGGATCACTCGCTTGTGGCGGTCTCGTCGCGCCGACGGGTACGGGCCACACCGCTGATGATGCCGAACCCGATCAGGATGATGGCCCCGACGCCGATCCAGACGGGCGGCGCGCCAACAAGATAGGCGGCATAGGCCAGCCCTGCGATCAGGATAATAAAGCCGATCAGGTAAAGTCCGAAAGATGACATTGTGTGCTCCAGTGCTGGTGGCAGACCTGGAGACACAACGTTGACCGCCCCGCCCGGTTCCCGCCGGGCAGGCGGCAATTACGCGTCAGCGTTCGCCTTGGCCGCACGCTTGCGCTCGTGCGGGTCCAGATGGACCTTGCGCAGGCGGATGTTCTCGGGTGTCACCTCGACGAGTTCATCATCGGCAATATAGGCCAGCGACTTTTCCAGCGTCATCTGCAGTGGCGGCGTCAGGCGCACCGCTTCATCGGTGCCGGATGCACGCACGTTGGACAGCTTCTTGCCCTTCAGAACGTTCACTTCCAGGTCATTGTCGCGATTGTGCTCGCCGATGATCATGCCGCCATACACCTTGTCGCCGGGATGGATCATCATCGGGCCGCGATCTTCCAGATTCCAGAGCGCAAAGGCGACAGCCTCCCCCTGATCCATGGCGATCAGAACGCCGGTATGACGGCCCTGGATCTTGCCCTTGTGCGGCTGATAGTCATGGAACACCCGGTTCATGATGGCTGTGCCGCGCGTATCGGACAGCAACTCGCCCTGATACCCGATCAGGCCGCGTGTCGGCGCGTGGAAGATCATGCGCGTGCGGCCCACACCGGACGGACGCATGTCCAGCATGTCGGCCTTGCGTTCCGACAGCTTCTGGACAACGACGCCTGAATGCTCGTCATCGACATCGATGACCACTTCCTCGATCGGCTCCAGACGCTCGCCATTCGGGCCTTCCTGCATCACGACCTGGGGGCGCGAGACGCCAAGCTCGAAGCCTTCACGGCGCATCGTCTCGATCAGAACGGCCAGCTGCAGCTCACCCCGGCCGGACACTGTGAAGGCCTCGGCGTCGGCAGCGCGCTCCACCTTCAGCGCAACATTGCCTTCCGCTTCCTTGAGCAGGCGATCCCAGATCATCCGGCTGGTGACCTTGGACCCTTCCGTGCCGGCCAGCGGGGAATCGTTGACGCGGAACGTCATGGAGATGGTTGGCGGATCAATCGGCTGGGCCGCCATCGGTTCGGTAACAGACGTATCGCAGAACGTGTCAGCCACATTGGCCTTGGTCGTTCCAGCCAGCGAGACGATGTCCCCGGCATTGGCCTCATCCACCGGCACCCGCTCGAGCCCTCGGAATGCCAGCACTTTCGAAACCCGGCACTGCTCGACCAGTTCGCCTTCGCGATTGAGAACCTTGATCGACTGGTTCGGCTTCACCGTACCCGACGCGACCCGCCCGGTCAGGATCCGGCCAAGGAACGGGTCGGATGAGATCGTCGTGGCCAGGAAGCGGAACGGCCCCTCTTCCACTTTCGGGACCGGCACATGATCCACGACCAATTGGAACAGGGCGTCCATGTTTTCGGTCGGATTGTCATAGTCGAGCCCCATCCAGCCCTGCTTGGCCGAACCGTAGAGGATCGGGAAGTCCAGCTGCTCGTCCGTCGCATCAAGATTGGCAAACAGGTCGAACACCTCATTCACCACCTCGTCCGGACGACGCTCGGGCTTGTCGATCTTGTTGACGGCCACGATCGGGCGCAATCCGACCTTGAGCGCCTTCGACACAACGAACTTCGTTTGCGGCATCGGCCCCTCAGCCGCATCGACCAGCACGATGGCGCCATCCACCATGTCCAGGATACGCTCGACCTCACCGCCGAAATCGGCGTGGCCCGGTGTATCGACGATGTTGATGCGATAGCCATTCCACTCGACCGATGTGGTTTTGGCGAGGATCGTGATCCCCCGCTCTTTCTCCAGATCATTGGAGTCCATCATGCGTTCGGCGGTCTTCTCGTTCTCGCGGAACGTGCCGGACTGTTTCAGCAATTCATCGACGAGCGTGGTCTTGCCGTGGTCAACGTGGGCAATAATCGCGATGTTGCGCATTTTCTCGATGGGCGTGGACATGGGAAGGTATGCTTTCGGGAGGGAGGCTGTTTTGCCGCGCACATACACGGGCCCGCCCCGATTGGCTATGCCTTGTTGTCAGGCCGCCGCCTGCCGTGGCGGACCGCATTTACAAATGGGGCTTCCGGCGGCTAGTCAGCCCGGCAGGAAGAGGACCGCTCCATGACCAATTCGAACGACATGCCACTTGCCGCAAACCCCATCGACCGGGCTGCCCATCATCGCAAGGACGACGCCTGGCTCGATTCTGCGTTCAAGCAGGATGATGTTCTGATCCTGATGCTGCGCAACGGCGATCCATTTGTGTCCAGGGAAGGCGGAATCGTCTGGATGGGACCGGAAATCGAACAGGTATCTCCAGGATCCCCCCGGATTTTTCTTGGCAAGGACAGGAACGGAGCCCCCGTTTTTGCCGTGAACCTTCCGTCAAAATTCGATGTCGAGACCTCGCTGGTGGCGGGCGCGGGCGACTTCATCGAATTTCGTGCCGCCGCCGGACGCATGAGCCCGCTTGAAGCGAATTGCGCCTCGACCGCTCGCAGCATCTTCATGTGGCACGGGTCTCACGGCTTCTGCGCAAAGTGCGGATCGGGCACGGCTCTGGTCGAGGCGGGCTGGAAACGCGAATGCCCGTCCTGCGGCACGGAGCATTTCCCGCGTACGGATCCGGTCGCTATCATGCTGGCCGTGAAAGGAGACCGATGCCTGGTCGGGCGCCAGGCCAACTGGCCTGCCGGATTCGTCTCCAGCCTTGCCGGTTTCTGCGAGCCCGGAGAAACGATTGAACAGGCCGCTGCCCGCGAACTGGAAGAGGAGGCCGGGATCGTGTGCGATCCTGCGAGCGCCGAATACGTGGCTTGCCAGCCCTGGCCATTCCCGTCCTCACTGATGGTTGGCCTCATCCTTGAGGCCCAGAATGAGGATATCACCATTGATCCTGCCGAACTGGAATCGGCCGAATGGATCAGCCGCGACGACGTCAGACAGATGCTGGCCGGCACACATCCGCGTCTGTTCTGTCCGCCTCCTATGGCCATCGCGCATCACTTGCTGAAGACGTGGGCCGAGCGGTCCTGAAGCGCTGATCTGACCGCAGACTATCCCCTTGCGGACTGACACGAATTTGGAGTTGATTTTCGTCGAATCAATCTAGTCTGACGGTTGCCATTTACAGGAGACCCGACATGGCAACAGCAACTCTGAAGAAACCGGCAAAGAAAGCCGAGTCAAAGAAGGCAACGGTGAAGAAACCCGCCGCCAAGACCGTGGCCAAGCCAGCTGCAAAGACGGCAGCGAAGCCCGCCGCGAAAAAGGCCGCTGCAAAGCCGGCCGCCAGGAAAGCCGCCGCACCCAAAGCTGCAGCTACGGCCAGGAAGCCCGCTGCCAAAGCAACCAAACCGGCAGCGAAGAAGGCTCCCGCAAAGAAGAAATAGGGTTGCGGCCTTCAGCACCAGGAACGGGCGGGTATCCCGCCCGTTTTTTTATTGATCCAGTCTATTTGTTGATGTCGGACCATTCGGTATCGGCACGTTCAATGAAGCCGGGAATGTCTGCGTCCCACTTCTTCTGGATGCTTTTGTTGTAGTTCAGATACAGCTTGCCATCGACAATTCTCCAATGGCGCGCGTCTCCCTTTGCATGCTTGCCGTCCGCCATGGCCCAGGCGCAATATCCGCCATATTGCGGCGCATAGGCCTGAGGGTCCGCCAGAAATGCATCGCGATTGGCCGCGCTCGCAAACCTGAACTCCACGCCCATGTATTCGGTCGTGAAGGCCTCATCGCCTTTCACCGGTTTGCCCTCGGTGAAATAGGCAACCGGATCATGCCCCTGAAGGGCGGTGTTGGAAAACACACCCGTATAGATCGGCGGTTCAGCCCGGGCGGCAGGGGCGGCCGCGATCAGGGGCAGGCCGGACACGGCCAAAGCAAGCATCATGGAACGGATTTTCATGGAATGGGACTCCCGGATTTGGAGGTTTCAGACCGCCGCCAGCGGCGGACGGGACGACTGGGCCGGCAATTGCGAGGGATGCCGTGAAAGGATCGCTGTCCCGACGCCTTTCAGGATCGACACAAGCGTTTCCCGGTGGAAGACTAGATAGGCAATCGACGCCAGCCAGACCGTTACCGCCATGGCGAACAGGCCCCCACCGTCATTGTTCGGATCAATTCCCAGAGGCGTGAACATGTGGAAGCTGACCGCCCCGGTCATCACGGCCACTGCAATCAGGGCACCGAGTGTCTGCAGACGCCGCAAGGCGGGAAAGATGCCCACTAACAACAAGGCGGACGCAACAAGTTCCGCAGATCCGATGACATATTGGCTGAACAGGCCTGTCTGGTCGAACAGCCCCCCTGCCCCGAAACCGGCCGCCCAGGCGTCAAGTTTCCCGAAGATGACCTGCGTTTCCGGGGCATTGGTGAATTTGAATCGCAGACTGTCCAGAAACACAGCGCCGGCGATCACCGCGTACGCGACCGGAGCATATGACTTGATCTTGTTCAGCATGACTTGCGTCCTCCCTTTCGGTGCTCCGTATCTCACGGATCGTGGGGCGCCTCAAAACAATGCACTGTGAGCCCGGCCCACTTTTGCGTGAGCCACGCGGACCGATTTTGTGAATTGAAACATCAGGCCTCGCGAAACCGTCCGAGCGTTCCTAAATGGTAACGGTCTGGCAGGAGGGATCGTGATGGACCGGATCGATGCGATGAAACTGTTCGTGCGGGTCGCCGAGGCGGGCAGCTTTTCGAAAGCGGCGGTGGCGTTGGGCGTGGGCCAGCCGACGGTGTCCCGTCGCATTCAGGACCTCGAAGCCCAACTGGATGTCATCCTGTTCCAGCGCACCACGCGGGCGCTCAGCCTGACGGAGGCTGGTGAGCGGTTTTATCGGCGTGCGGTGGACCTGATTGCAGACTATGAATCGGCAGAAGCCGAAGCGCGCGGCCTGCAGCATGAACCCGTGGGCCTGCTGCGCATTTCCTGCTCGAACTCGTTTGCCCGCCGTGTGATCATCCCGTCCATCCCGCCATTTCTGGAGAAATACCCGAAAATCCGCTTTGACGTGATTTCCGATGACGCGCTGACCGACCTTGTGGAGGAAGCCATTGATCTGGCCTTCCGCTTCGGCCAGTTGCGCGACTCCCGCCTGATGATGCGGAAACTGGCCGATACGCCTCGGGCGCTCTGGGCATCCCCGGATTATCTGGCCCGCCGCGGCACACCAACCGCGCCAGCGGACCTGGCGGATCATGACGCCGTCCTGTTCCGGAAAGGCCTGTATTCCGACTGGACTCTCTCTCGCGGTGAGGAAGAGGTAAACGTGCGCGTGGATGGCCCGTTTGCCGCCTCGGGCGGAGACAATCTGGTCCAGGCAGCGCAAGCCGGGCTCGGCATACTGATGGCGCCGAACTGGCTGGTGTCCGGATGCGTCAATGAAGGCCAGCTGGTGCGTATCCTGCCCGATTGGGAGATGGAAAGCCTGCCGGTCAATTGCGTCTGGACGGCCGGACGCCTGCGCGGAAAAACGAAACTGTTCGCCGATCATGTCACCGAGGCGCTGAAGGCCGCGATGACCTGCGACTAGTCCGCCGTGTGCCCGGCGCTTGGGAAAACGCCCAGAATTTTCAGGGATTGCGAGAAAAAGCCCAGTTCCTCCAGGGCGAGCTGCACATGCCGCTCGTCCGGATGGCCCTCGATCTCGGCATAGAATTGCGTGGCCGTGAACGAGCCCCCGACCATGTAGCTCTCGAGCTTTGTCATGTTGATGCCATTGGTCGCGAAACCGCCCATCACCTTGTAAAGCGCGGCCGGAATGTTGCGCACCTCGAACATGAAGGCGGTCTTGGCCGGACCGTCCTGGGCTTCCACATCCGAATGGTCCCGCGACATCAGGACGAACCGGGTCGTGTTGTGGGCAGCATCCTCGATATCCTCTGCCAGGATTTCCAGCCCGTACACATCTGCCGCGAGCCGCGGCGCGATTGCAGCGATGGAGCGATTGCCCAGTTCGGCCACTTCCCGGGCTGCGCCTGCTGTATCGGCCGCGGTGACCGAATCAATGCCATGCTCCCGCAGGAAATTCCGGCACTGGCCGAGGCCCATGATATGCGAGCGCGCCTTCTTGACCTCTTCCAGCCGGGTGCCGGGCAGTGCCATCAGCTGAAACCGGATGGGCAGATAGTATTCGCCCACGATCTGCAGCTCGGTATTGGGGAGCAGGTAATGGATGTCGCCCACCCGACCGGCAATCGTGTTCTCCACCGGGATCATGGCCAATTCCGCCTCGCCGCGCTCTACCGCAGCAAAACAGTCTTCGAAGGTCCGGCACGGCATCGGTTCGAGATTCGGATAGGCCTCGTTGCAGGCGATGTGTGAATTCGCACCAGGTTCGCCCTGGTACGCAATTTTGCCGGTCATGGGATTTCTGCCTCTTTTGGTCAAAACATGTGCGTCGGATCGCCGCGACGAAAGGGGGAAGCCCTGTGACGCACAGCCTTTATATTGTGTGCTTCCCGTTAGCGTGCCAAAAGGCGCGCGCCAAGACGTATGACCAGACAGATTCGAAGGAATACCTCCATGGGAGAACTCGGTCTCAACAAGATTTTCGGTGCGCTGCTTGCGACAGCCCTCGGAGTCTTCGCCCTGCAGACACTTTCCAGCATTGTTTTCAGTGGTGAAGGCGACGGCGCCCACCATGGCGAAGAGCATGCTGAACCGGCTTCCATGACGGAAAAAATGTGCGAGAAATTCGCATATTGCGTTGAAGTCGCTGATGCTGGCGGCACCGGCGGCGAAGAAGAGGAAGTCTTCGACCTGGGCCTGCTGCTGGCCAGCGCCGATGTTGCGCGCGGCGAGCGTACCTTCAAGGGCAAATGCACCACCTGCCATTCGATCGAGCAGGGCGGCCCGAACGGCACCGGACCGAACCTTTACAATACGGTCGGCGCCGAAAAGGCACATCATGACGGCTTTGCCTATTCTGCGGCCCTGTCCGGCATGGACGGTACGTGGACCTATGAGGCGCTCAATGACTGGCTGTACAATCCGTCGGCCTATGCCCGCGGCACGACCATGTCCTTTGCCGGTCTGCGCCGCGACGATGATCGCATCAACGTGATCGCTTATCTGGCGTCCTACACCGACAATCCTCCGGCTTTCCCGGATCCGCTGCCGGCAGCGGGTGAAGAAGCCGTGGAAGGCGATGCCGTCGAGGCCACGATCCCGGCAGAAGGTGTCGACGACATGGAGAACCCGACCCTGGCCACGGGCGAAGTGGAAACCGTCGACTCCGTCGATGGCACGGGCCCGAATGATGGCGATGTCGGCGAAACCGTCACCATTCCGGCAGACATCGCCGAGGCTGTTGAGGAATCAGCAGACTCCGCCACCGAGGCGGCCGAGGATGCCTTCGAAGAACTGGCTCCGACGGAAACCGAGGAAGAAAACGAATAGCGACTCCGCGCTAGTGGCCGGACAGCCAGTCCGGTCGGCACTGCCTTTCCGAAGAAACATCAATACGCCGGGCCCCGATGGGCTCGGCGTAATAGTTTGCGATGCGGGTGATTGCCGATTCCAGTGGCTCGACCGCGACCGCCATGTGCCAGGCATTGGCATGCAGCAGACGTTCACTGTCCGTCATGATGCCTACATGGCCTTTCCAGAAGACAAGATCGCCCCGGCGAAGCGCATTTGGCGCGCGCCAATCGGGTATATCGGTCCCGCACCATGCGAACTGCATGTCGCTGTCACGTGGCAGCATCACGCCGGCCGCCTCAAATGCCTGCTGCGTCAGTCCGGTACAGTCGAGACCGAGGCTTTCACGCCCGCCCCACAGATACGGCGTCTGGAGAAACCGCTCGGCGACGCTGGCCGGGTCATCCTCAAGCGCTTCGACCGGCGCGACGTGACGGGCATGAACCCAGCCGGCCCGATCAGCATGCAGCCAGTCCCCTTCCCGGCCGCTGATACTGAGTCTCGCGCCAAGGCTTAACAGGAAGCGTGGCGCAGATTTCAGGTCCGGATCGACATAGCAATGGGTCTTCAGCGACGACACCTTGTGCGTCACGGGCAACACTGGCGCTGACAACGCCTCCATCAGGACCCAGCCGCAATACCTGTCGCGGCGGCACTGGACGAGGCCGAACTCGCCCTCTTCACGGAACACGTCAACGATCTCGCCGTGCAGGGCCTGTGTTGCCAGCCGCCCGTCCGGCATAGGCGTTTCCCGCACCGCCACCATTCCGGCTGTCACCTGGTACGGCATCGGCTGCCCGTCAGGGCGTGTCAGTCGCTTGTCATCAAAGGTCGGCATGCCTGAAGTCCCGTGTCGGGCGCGTCAGGCGGCGGCGGTCGCCTTGCCGCTGCGCTTGGGCGCCAGTTCTGCATCATCCTTGCCGGAAGCTGCGGCAAGAACAAGGCCGGAAAAGGACCTCAAATACTTCATGCCCTCGGGCGTGCGCTCGATGAAGATATTCCGCAGATCGGTATCATCCTTGATGCGACGAATGAAATCGAGCCGCGCCAATGCATCCAGTGCCCGCGTGACGGCTGGTTTGGCGATATGGAGGTGTTCCGCCAGTCCGCGAACCGTATGCGGCCCCGGAGTCAGCGCAATTGTCATCAGGATGGCCTGCTGCCGCGCTGTCAGGTCAGGCGCATCGGAGCGGACAGAGGCCGTGACGGCGCGTCTCCACAATTCAAGACCTTCGCGCTCGGACAATTGCATCCTGAAACCTCTACTGTTCGCCTGTCCGGAGAATCTCGGGTGATTTGCAACACCCGTCTAGGGGCCTTGTCCTGTAAAGCTGGAGACAGGGGCCTTCACAATTGATCCGAAACGCACGACATTGGCCACATGGCCAAGTCGCACCGTCATATTCACGCCAATACACCCTGCAGCCCGCAGGATGTGGATGCCTTCCTGAAGGAAGCAGAAACGCTCGTCGCGCGGCGCGGACAGCGCATGACACGTATCCGCCGCAAGGTGCTGCGGCTCTTGCTGGAGAGCTCCGCTCCGGCAAAGGCCTATGATCTTCTGGCCAATCTGGACGGCGAAGGCTCTGCCAAGCCGCCCACAATCTACCGGGCACTCGACTTCCTGCAGGAAACCGGCCTGGCCCACAAGATCGAGAGCCTCAACGCCTATGTCGCCTGTGGACATGCCAGCCACAATCACTCCGCCGTTTTCCTGATCTGCGACACCTGCCATGGGGCAGAAGAACTCCACGCCACGGCCACCAGCTCCGCCCTGCGGTCCGAAACCGAGGCTGCCGGGTTCAAGATGGAGCGCGCCGTGATCGAAGTGCGCGGCATCTGTCGGGATTGCGCCGCATGATCACATTGTGGAGGGGGAGCTGCAATCAATGGGATTGCGACGAGATGGGGCACATGAATGTGCGCGTCTATGTCGAGAAGCAGGTGGAGGGACTTGCCGCCTTTGCGCCTGAACTGGGCATGCCGCATGCGTTCCGGGACTCATCCCCCTCAACCATCATTCCCGTCGATCAGCATATCCGCTTCGTGCGGGAAGTGCTGCCTGGTCGACCACTGACAATGAATGGCTGCGTGCTGGAGGCCGACGAGGACAGCGCGCTGATCTATCAGGAACTGCGGCATGGTGATGGCACGCTCGCCGCCTGCATGCGAACGCGTGTGCTGCATGTCGACACGACCATGCGCAAGCCTTTCCCCTGGAGTTCCCGCACCCGGGCGGCCTTCCCGAAATTCATAGATACTGCGCCGGAAGAATCTGCGCCGCGCTCGATCGACATGTCTGTGGCGGGGCTTGCAATTGAGGACATCACGATGGACCGCGTGAAAGCCGTCGGCGCACCGCTGGCAGGCCGTGGCGCTGTCCCGCGCCAGCACCTCGATGTGCATGGACGCATGTATCCCTACTGGATGTTGGGCAGGACGTCGGACTCCGTGCCGAACATCCTCTACAACTGGCGCAAGAAAGTGGCGGAGTCTGCCGGCGACCTGCGGATGGGCGCAGCCGTACTCGAATACAGGTTGCGCTACCATGCCATGCCGGTCGCAGGGGATGTCTATGAACTGTACACGTCCTTTGGCGGCGCGCAGGGCAAGACGCACAATCTGATCCACTGGATGATGAACCCGGCAGATGGCACGCCTTGGGCCACCATGCAGGCCACAGCGATTACGCTGGATCTTGACGCCCGCAAGGCCATCCCTGCCCCGCCGGAAATGATCCGGGAGCTGAGCGAGATGGCCGCGCCTGGGCTGGAGATCTAGGCTTCGCTGGCGATGATGCCGGCCACTGCGGGAATATCTTTCAGGTTCAGCCCAGCAATATTGATCCGCCCGGAATTCGGCATGTAGAGGCCGCTCTTTTCGCGCATCGCCGTGATTCCGTCCTTGGACAAGGGCAACTGGCTGAACATGCCATTCTGGTTCGCAACGGCGCCAAGCCGGTTGGACCCGGTTTTCTCGACCAGCGCATCCGCCAGCGCCTTGCGCAAGGAAATCATCCGCTCGCGCATCCGGGTCAGCTCGGCCTCCCATTCAGCGCGCAGCTCCGCATTGTTCAGGATGGTCGCCACGATGGCTGCGCCATGGGCGGGCGGCATGGAATAGCTCGCCCGCGCCAGTGCCGCTACATGGGTCGACGCCGCTGCGATGCCTTCGGCCGTCTCACCGACTGCCAGGAAACACCCGGCACGTTCCCGGTAGAGTCCGAAATTCTTTGAGCAGGAATAGGAGATCAGTGCCTCGCCCGCCGCATCGATAAAGGCGCGAACGCCTTTCACATCCTCGTCCAGACCTTTGGCAAAGCCATGATAGGCGACGTCCAGCATCGCAATCAGGCCCTTCTTCTTCACCAGTTCGCCAACAGATTTCCAGTCCTCAACCGTCAGGTCGATACCGGTCGGATTGTGGCAAGGCCCCTGAATGATGATGCCGTCACCGCGCTCGGCCTTGTCGATCCCGGCCAGCATGGCGGCAAGGTCCAGCTCGCCCGTTTCCGGATCGGCATAGGGATACTCGGCCACGTCCAGACCCATGAAGCGCACGACATTGGGGTGGTTCGGCCAGGTCGGGTTCGAAACCCACACTGTCTTGACGCCCATTCGGCTCATCAGGCCCGTTCCGAGGAACAGTGCGCCACATCCGCCCGGTGCGGTAAAGGACAGCGTGCGACCTTCCGTGACGGCGGCAGCCCCCTCCCCGAACACAAACGCTTCGATCGCGGCGCAATAGTCTGTATTGCCGCGCGGGCCTTCATACACTTTCGTGGTCTGGGATTCGAGGAGAATCGCCTCGGCCTTGGCGACGGCTGACATGACCGGCGTTTCGCCCGCATCATTCTTGTAGACACCCACGCCCAGATCGAATTTCTCCGCGCGATCGTCTTCGCGATAGGCAGCCATCAGGCCCAGCAGCGCGTCTGCGGGCATCGGGGTCAGGGTCGAGAATTGAGACATGTCGGAGATCCGTTTTTCTGGGAAGTCGCGGCGGACCCTAGGCACTTGCCGACGTGTCGGCAACCGCCACGAAGGGAACCGATTGTCGCGCAGCGGCTTTTATTGTCACACGCGGAAAGGACCTCAATGACGGACCATGCCAACACAGCGATCGAATGGCTGATGCGTGCCGGTTATGGCGCGCGGGGCGTGGTCTATCTGATTGTGGGCGGACTGGCATTCTTTGCCGCGCTGAATGGCGGTGAAGCCGAAGGCACATCTGGTGCGCTGGTGTTTCTGGTGAGGCAACCGTTCGGATCTGTCCTTCTTGCAATCACCGCAGTCGGCCTGTTCGCCTACACGCTCTGGCGTCTGGTTGACGGTATCCTGGATCTGGAAGACGAAGGGGATGATGCAGAAGGCTATGCCAATCGGGCTGGTCAGATCATGTCCGGCCTGACGCATGCCGCGCTGGGCGTCTCGGCCATCGTGATCCTGATGAAGGGATTGCGCACCAGCGGCGACGACTCTTCCGCCGAGAACTGGAGTGCCATGCTGATGCAGCATCCTGTTGGACGTCTGGTCGTGATCGCAGCCGGTATCACCACGCTCAGCGTCGCCATCTACCTTTTCGTCAAATCCTGGAAGGCCGCGCACCGCAAGGACATTGTGCGCAAGGGCATGGCCGAGACGCTGGAACCCATGGTCCGCTTCGGACTCGCGGCGCACGGATTTGTGTTGCTGATTGTCGGAGGGCTGATCCTGTGGGCCGGTATCACGGCCAATCCGGAGCGCGCAGCCGGGCTCGGCGAGGCCCTGCGTATCCTTGAGACCCAGACTTTCGGGCGCGTCCTGCTGGCCCTTGCCGGAGCGGGACTGGCCGGCTTCGCCGTCTATTGCTTCGTGATGGCGCGCTATCGAATCGTGCCGCGACTGACAGACGACACGCTCAAGACGCTCGCCTCGCCTGCCAGCTAGGCACAGCCCTAGTCAACGAGCGTCGCCTCGGTCTTGGATTTCACTTCGTCCATGGTCACGCCGGGTGCAAGTTCAACAATTTTCAGGCCGCCTTCGACCACATCCATGACGCAGAGGTCGGTAATGATCCGGTCGATCACGCCCAGCCCTGTCAGCGGAAGCGTGCATTCTTTCAATACCTTGGACTCACCGCGCTTGTTGGCGTGGTCGGTGACGACGACAACCCGGCCCACACCGGCCACGAGATCCATCGCGCCGCCCATGCCCTTGACCAGCTTTCCGGGGATCATCCAGTTCGCCAGATCGCCATTTTCGGCCACCTCCATCGCGCCGAGGATCGCCATCGCGATCTTGCCACCCCGGATCATGCCGAAGCTGGTCGCGCTGTCGAAATAGACAGACTGCGGAAGCTCCGTAATCGTCTGCTTGCCGGCATTGATCAAATCGGCATCTTCATCGCCCTCGAACGGGAATGGCCCCATGCCCAGCATGCCATTCTCGGATTGCAGCGTGACGTTCACACCCTCCGGAATGTGGTTCGCCACCAGCGTCGGAATGCCGATGCCGAGGTTCACATACATGCCGTCTTCAAGTTCCTGCGCGGCCCGCGCCGCCATCTGATTGCGATCCCAAGGCATCAGGCACTCTCCTTCTTGCGGACAGTCCGCTGTTCAATCCGCTTCTCGAACTCGCCTTGCACAAGACGGTGCACATAGATGCCCGGCAGGTGAATCGCGTCCGGGTCCAACTCGCCGGGCTCGACGATCTCTTCGACCTCCATGACGCAGATCTTGCCACACGTCGCGGCGGGCAGGTTGAAGTTGCGGGCCGTCTTGCGGAAGATTGCATTGCCGGTCGTGTCGGCCTTCCAGGCTTTCACGATGGCGAGGTCTGCAAAGATCCCCTCTTCCAGGATATAGGTCTCGCCATTGAAGACCTTCTCTTCCTTGCCTTCGGCCACCAGCGTGCCGACGCCGGTCTTTGTGTAGAAGCCCGGAATGCCTGCACCGCCGGCGCGCATGCGCTCGGCCAGCGTGCCTTGCGGGTTGAATTCCAGCTCCAGTTCGCCGGAAAGATATTGCTGCATGAACAAATCATTCTCGCCGACATAGGATGAGCACATCTTCCTGATCTGCTTTGTCTGCAACAGAAGGCCAAGGCCGAAATCGTCCACGCCGGCATTGTTGGAATAGACGGTCAGGTCCTTCGTTCCAGCTTCCCGGATGGCCGCAATGGACAGTTCCGGAATGCCGCACAGGCCGAAACCGCCAGCGGCAATCGTCATGCCGTCAAACAATACGCCTTCCAGCGCATCTGCGGCCGTCTTGTATATCTTGCTCGCCATGAAGTGCGGGCCTCCCCTTAGGTCATGCTGCGGTGCAGCAGACGTTCTAGACCTGCTCGACGGTTTGTTCAATCGCTCCGAAGATCGAATGGCCCGATTTGTCGAACATCTCGATCCGGACCGTATCGCCGGGGGACATGAAGGGTGTCTTGAAGTCGCCGGTAGCGATCTTCTCGATCATGCGGATTTCGGCAATGCAGGAATAACCGAGTCCGCCCTCGCTGACAGGTTTTCCGGGGCCGCCATCGGCGCCCTTGTTGGACACCGTGCCGGAACCGATCACCGTGCCGGCTGACAGGGGCCGCGTCTTCGCCGCGTGCGAGACGAGCCGCGCGAGACTGAATGTGGCGTCTTCTGCTGCCTCGGCGCGGCCGAACGGCGCGCCATTATAATCCACGCGCAGCGGCAAATGGACGAGGCTGTCTTTCCACGCATCGCCCAGTTCGTCCGGCGTCACCGCGACCGGCGAGAACGCGCTCGGCGGCTTCGACTGGAAGAAGCCGAACCCCTTGGCCAGTTCGTCGGGAATCAGGCCGCGCAGGGACACGTCATTGCACAGCATGACCAGCTTGATGTGACTGGCGGCATCGGCTTCGGTGACGCCCATCGGCACATCGTCGGTGATGACCGCAATCTCTCCTTCCATGTCACATCCCCAGGCCGTATCACCCAGCGGGATGGCGTCGCGCGGGCCGAGGAAAGCATCCGAGCCGCCCTGATACATCAGCGGATCATCGTAGAAGCTTTCCGGCACTTCCGCGCCGCGCGCCTTGCGCACCAGTTCGACATGATTGATATAGGCCGACCCGTCCGCCCACTGATAGGCGCGCGGCAGCGGGCTTTCGCAATCATGCTCGTGGAAGCGCGCGGTCGGCACGCTGCCAAGCTCAACCTGTTCGGCCAGTTGCTGCAGTTTCGGCGCGTAGACGTCCCATTTGTCGAGCGCCGCCTGCAGCGTCGGCGCAATCGCCGCCGCATCCGTGTAGCGCGTCAGATCCTTCGAAACGACAACGAGGCGGCCGTCACGGGCGCCGTTCTTCAGTGTGGCGAGTTTCATAGTATTGGTCCTGTCGAGTTAGCTCGAAAGCCAGAGTAGAAAAAACAATTGCGCCGTAATAAGTAAGACCGTCGTGACAATCAAAATCTGAAAGCCAAGCCTTCGTGTTCGCTCGTATATGGACATACTCGCAGACAGAGGAAGCATGCCAAACACGGCGATGGGTCCGGAGAGGAAAGTTGCCCAGTAGGCGGTCATGACAAGAGGCGATTTCAATCGCGCGCCGGCTTCAGCACTAAATCCCAATCCCAGTGGGGACATCCATACGAGAAAGGAAGACAAGACGATAAGTGGTCCACAAAACAGCAAGATAGCTGTGAACAGGCCATTTCGGCGAACCACCTAGCTTTCCTCCGCGATCTTCTGATGTAGCCAGGCCGCATGCCTCGGCGCTTTCTTCGTTGCGCTCCATTCGTCGATCATCGGCTGGGCCACCTCTTTCAGCTGCGCCATCTGCTCCGGCGTGCCGATGTCAGCGGCCAGTTCGATGCGGTGGCCATTCGGATCAAAGAAATAGATCGATTTGAAGATGCCGTGATGCGTCGGGCCGAGCACGTCGAGCCCCATGCCTTCAAGGTGCGCCTTGGTTTCCATCAACTCGTCCAGAGAGCCGACGCGGAACGCGATATGCTGCACCCATACCGGCGTGTTCTCGTCGCGGCCCATGTCGGGCTGCTGGGGGAGTTCGAAGAAGGCCAGCACATTGCCATTCCCCGCATCGAGGAAAATGTGCATATACGGATCATACGCTCCGGTCGAAGGGACATGATCTTCTGCAATCGCCAGCTGGAAATCCATGCCGAGTGCATCGCGGTAGAACTCCACCGTTTCCTTCGCATCCTTGCAGCGATAGGCGACATGGTGAACGCCTTTCAGCGGGGCGGGAACGGTCATTACGCGTCCTCCTTTTCGTCGATCTTCAACGCACCTCGCTGGATTTGGTCACGTTCCATGCTTTCGAACAAGGCCTTGAAATTGCCTTCGCCGAAGCCGTCCTTGTAATCGCCCTTGCGCTGGATGAATTCGAAGAAGACCGGGCCGATCTGGGCCTGCGCAAAGATCTGCATCAACAGGCGCGGCTCACCCCCCTCGGTCGTGCCGTCCAGCAACAGGCCGCGGGCCTTCAGGCCCTCAACGTCTTCGCCATGGCCGGGCAGGCGCTCATCCAGCATTTCGTAATACGTCGCCGGCGGCGCAGTCATGAACGGCACACCGCGCGCCTTCAACCGGTCATAGCAGGCATAGAGGTCATCACAGATCAGCGCGATGTGCTGGATGCCCTCGCCATTGTATTCGCGCAGGAATTCCTCGATCTGGCCCTTGCCGCCCTCGCCTTCCTCGTTCAGCGGAATGCGGATCTTTCCGTCCGGCGCCGTGAGCGCCTTTGAGGTCAGGCCGGTATATTCGCCCTTGATGTCGAAATAGCGGATTTCCTGGAAGTTGAAGAGCTTCTCGTAGAAGTCCGCCCAATACTTCATCCGCCCACCATAGACATTGTGCGTCAGGTGATCGATCAGCTTGAAGCCTGCGCCTTCGGGGTGCTTGTCCACGCCCGGCAGGTATTCGAAGTCGATGTCATAGATATCGAGATCATCGCCATAGCGGTCGACCAGATAGATGATCGAATTACCGATGCCGCGAATGCCCGGAATGTGCAGTTCGCTGGGTCCGGTATTCACATTCACAGGCTCAGCGCCCTGAGCCAGCAAATGTTTGTAGGCCTTGCGCGCGTCGCGCACACGAAAGCCCATGCCACAGGCAGACGCGCCATGCTCGCGCGCGAAGTACCATGCGGCGGATTTCGGTTCGTAATTGGTGATCAGATTGATCCCGCCCTGGCGCCACAACTCGACATCCTTGCTGCGATGGCGCGCCACCTTGGTGAAGCCGATCAGCTCGAATTCGGGCTCCAGGATGCCTTTCTCGGGCGCCGAGAATTCAATGAACTCGAACCCGTCAAGGCCGGCGGGGTTTTCGAACAGGTCTGCCATGGGTGCGCTCCAGTCGTGATATCGGGGTCAAAACTATTAGTTTCATATGTAACTAATTGACACGCGGAGTTCAAGGCTGAATCAATGATTCATGCCTGATACCGAAAACACCTCCCTGCTGCGCCTTCGCGAATTCCTGCCCTATCGCTTGTCCGTCCTGTCGAACACGATCTCGACCCGGATCGCCGCCCTGTATGATCGCGAATTCGGCCTGTCGATCTGGCAATGGCGTGTCATGGCGGTCATTGGCGACCGGCCGGGCATCAGCGCGACGGAAATCGGACAGCTGACGGCCATGGACAAGGTCGCCGTCAGCCGCGCCATCGCAGCGATGATCGAGATGGGCTATCTGGAGCGCAAGACTTCGGAGACCGATGGCCGCCGCTCGCAGCTCTTCCTGACCCCGGCCGGCCGCGAGGTCTACGAAATGATCGTCCCCATGGCATTGGGCGAAGAGCAGGAGTTGTCCGGCAGCCTGACAGAGGAAGAGCGCCGCGAGCTTGATCGATTGATGGCCAAGCTCGCCGAGGCCGCCTCCCCAGACCGTCCGCTCTGGTAAGGCTCAGGCCAGCGGCCAGAACATCGGGATCACGACCATCGATGCCACGAACATGACGAGGTTCAGCGGCACGCCGATCTTCAGAAAGTCAGAGAACCGATACCCGCCCGCGCTGTAGACCAACGTGTTTGTCTGGTACCCGATCGGGGTCGCAAAGCTCGCACTGGCGGCAAACATGACCGCCACCACAAAGGGCCGGGGATCGATGCCCAATTGCGTGCCGAGCCCGATGGCAATTGGCGTCAGCAGGATGGCCGCGGCATTGTTGCTCATGATCTCCGTCAGGAACGACGTCACCAGATAGAGCACCGCCAGAACGGCCAACGGCCCCATGCCGGACGTCAGCCCGGCCAGATGACCGACGAGGAGAGCGGCCGCGCCGGACTTCTCCATGGCAAGCCCCAGTGCCAGCATGCCGAAGATCAGCATCAGGATATCCCAGCGAATCGCCCGGTACGCCTCCTGGTGATCAAGGCACCCCAGCGCCACGACCGCCGTTGCGGCGATCAGGGCCAGCGCAGCAATGGGCAGCACGCCCATGGCGGCAAGCGCCATTACGGCCAACAGCGCAATGATCGCAATCGGCGCCTTGTCGCGTCGAATGGCCCGGTCGGTCGACTCTGTCAGATTATTCAGAACACCGTCTTCGAACAATTGCCGCATGCCGCGCGCCGGACCTTCCAGAAGCACGGTATCACCGACATCGAACCGGATGTCGTCGGTCTCGGTAACATTCTCGCCGCGCCGGTGAATGGCCAGAACATAGACGCCATAAAGACGCGCCAGGCCCAGCCCTGTCAGGGAACGACCGATCAGGCGGGATTGCGGCCCGATCACGCCTTCCATGATCACGGTTTCGCTCGTCTGGATGGGCTCAAAGGCCGGCCGGGCGTCTGCAGCGGTGGCGCCAATGGCGATACTGCCGGCTTCCTTCAGGGTGAGCATTTCCGACACGGGCGAACGCAGCACGACCCGGTCCCCGGCCTGCAGAACCAATTGACGCAAACTGGCGCGCAGCGACAGGCCCTCCCGGAAGACATCAATCACCTTGAAGCCTTTTTCCGGGCTGAACCCCGTCTCCGATACGGTCTTGCCAATCAGGGGCGATCCGATGGGGATCAGGATCTGGGCCAGGAAGCGGCGATTGCGGGTATCCGGCAACAGATCGATCAGTGAGTCCCGCGATGGCAGGAGAACGGGCGCCGTAATGGCCAGATACACCGCCCCGACCAGCGCCAGCAGGACACCGGCGCCGGTGATCTCGAACACGCCAAACGGCTCCAGCCCCGCGCTTTGCGACACCCCATCAACCAGCAGGTTCGTGGACGTTCCGATCAGTGTTGTCGTGCCGCCAAAAATGGCGGCGAAAGAGAGCGGAATCAGCAGTTTTGACGGGGAGATTCCAAGTCGTCGGGACAACTGGATCACGATCGGAATGAGGATCACGACAATCGGAGTGTTGTTCATGAAGGCCGACAGCAGCATCACCCCTCCGACCATGGCCAGGACGGGCGACGCCCCGCCGGCCAGCCGGGACACCCATCGCCCGGCAGCGCCGATGACGCCTGTGCGTTCCAGGGCCGCTGACAGGACGAACATGGCGGCGATCGTGATCGGCGCAGAATTCGAGAAGACGGCCAGCGTCTCTGGCACCGACAGGATCCCGGTCAGCAACAAGGCGCCCATGGCCAGCAGGGCAACCACATCCGATGGCAGCACCTCGCGAATGAAGCCAAAGAACACGATGGCCACCAGCAGCAGAACGATGGCGATCTCTACGCCCGGCAAGGCCAGGATGTCGGCGGGCATGGGGCAGCTCCAATGGCAACCGCGTATCATTATACGACACGCGAATGTTCCGCTACTGAGCTTTTCTAAACCGACGTGCCGGGTTCCCCTACCCTGTGCGGCGGCGGCGCACTTTCAGGGACCGCTCGACAAAGGCGTCTTCCTCGAGCGTGAACCGCTCCACCAGTCGCGCCAGGAAGGCCGACAACTGGTCACGCACTTCGTACGGGGCTTCCATGGGCAGGAAATGCGTCGTGCCCCGGACAGCCTTCATCATCATGGCCGGATAGGACAGGATCAGCCGCGCGCGCACCTTGTCGGTGATCACCGAATCCCGTGTCGGTCGCAGGATCGTCATGGGAATCTTGTGCTTCTTCACCTTGCGCAGCGCACTCCAGGGCCGGTTGCGCTGGGCCGCAAACGTTGCGGATTCCCATTTAGGTTCGCACAGCAGGCTCCAGGTCTGGTCCTCGCTGTCGGCAGAATTGTGGTCGGTCCGCTCCAGCCCGTCCAGCAGATAGTCGGCCAGGAACGGCTCGCGCCAGGTCTGGAAGGCGCCCCGCCCGGTATAGGATTCCAGCGCCTCCCGGAAGGATCCGAACTCCGCCCGGCGCTTCTTCGCCCGGCGTGCCATGGCATTTTTCGGCAGCAGAAAGGATATTGGCGTCAACATGTGCTGCCAGAAATAGATCGATTTCGACATGATCACCGGATCAACCAGAACCAGGCCCTTTACCAGGTCCGGGCGCTTGCCGGCCACCATCAGTGCCACACATCCGCCCATGGAGTGCCCCCCCAGGATCACGCCGTGCGGGGCCTCCTTCTCCAGCCACTCGATCACATCGTCCCGATGGCGCTTCCAGGATTTCATCCGGGAAGGTTTGGCCGGCAGCGTCGAACGGCCATGGCCGCGCAGATCGAGCGCCGCCACGCGCTGGCGCAGGCCGAGCGGCGCCAGCAGGGACTGGTAGGTCATGGCGTTAAAGCCGGTCGCATGCAGCCACAGCGCCGAGAATGGCTTGATCGGATCTCCGAATTCAATGCCGGCCATGTCACCGCCGGCCTTGGCCTCATACGTAAAGCGACGCATCAGCCCCTCGATCCGAAGACCCGCCGCAGCAGGTCAGTTGTGCGAGCCACTGGGTTCTCACGAATTTTCTTCTCCTCAAGGGCCACATAATGGAACATGCCATCCAGGCCGAGTGTGACTGCGTGGTTGGTCAGGTCATTCTGCAGCGACGACGTGACCCCGCCCACGCCATAGCTATTGGCGACCTGTTCAAGAGAGGTAAAGGCGCCCGCCTCTGCAAGAGACGTTTTGACATAGGGCGTGAATGCCGCGCGCAGCTGTGTCTCCGTCTTTGCGCGCAGATAGTCGGTTGCGGCCGTGTCTCCGCCATTCAGAATCTGCACGGCGTCCTCGATGGTAATCTGGCGAACGGCACCCAGGACAAGCGTCCTGGCCTCCGGCACGGCAGCCTCGGCGGCCCGGTTCATCCGCAATTCCAGATCGTCCAGCGGGCCGCTGGCTCCAACGCGGGACAAGCCCGACTGGATATCGCGATAGGTCTTGGGCAGCGGGATGCGAATCTGGCTGTCGCCGAAATAGCCATTCGTCTGCCCGAGTTGCGCCGCGACCAGATTCGTGCCGACCGTCAGCGCTTCCCTCAGGCCGGCATCGATTTCCGCCTGGGACAGCGCGCCCTGCGTCGCGGGCTGGCCGATCACTTCACCCAGAACCCGCCCGAAATCGCCCGAACTGCCGGTTGTTGCACATCCTGTCAGCCCCATGGCCGCCAGCCCTGCCAGTATCACCGCCCGTCTCATCGCCGCTCCTCCTCTATCTGATCCGGCAAGCGTACTCGACGGCGCGGGGGAATAGAAGACTGCCCCACAGCTATTCGTGCAGGCCGCAGCGACCTTACCAACGTGTCATGGAAAAGGTGTTGACCACGACTGTAGTCATCGCTTACGACTACGCTTGTAGTCCAGAGAGGGGTTCTACAGAATGAAAATTTCCGACGCAGAACTGGAAGTGATGAGCGTGCTCTGGGCACGGCCGGGCCTTGCCGCTTCGGACGTGCATGACGCGCTTGGCACGGAAAAGGACTGGACCAGCCGTACCGTGAAGACACTGCTGGCCCGCCTTGTCGAAAAAGGCGCCCTCCGTACCGAGGAAGACGGACGGCGTTATCTGTACTTCCCGCTGATCGAGGAAGGCACCTACAAGGCCGGCGCCGCACGGCAATTTGTCGACCAGGTGTTTTCCGGCCGGGCCGCCCCCCTCGTTGCCCATCTGGCAGATACGCGCGGCCTGACGGCAGATGACATCGCCGAACTCGAAAAGCTTCTGGGGGAGTTGAAGAAATGATTTTCGATCTGAACAGCCTCAATTTCGGGTATGGCGTGCAGACCGTGATTGCCGTCTCGGTGCTGATGGCGCTGATCCTTGTCGTCCGCGGCCATGTGGCCCGCCAGTTCGGTGCCGGCGTGGCCTATGCGCTCTGGGCTCTTCCGGTCATCCGGCTTGCCCTGCCCCCGCTGTCCATGCCCACCCCGATGGCGGACATTCTTGCCGGCATTCAGAGCTGGTTGCCCGCAGCCACCAATACAGCGGAGGCGGCCCCGGCTGTGATACGCACGGCAGAGCCCGCCGGGACCGCCCATCCCGTCATCAGTGCGCCGCCCGTCCCAGGCTCCGAGCCGTCGAGTCCCCTGCTCGATACAGCTCAAGGACCCTTGGCATTCCCCGAACTGTCCGCAGGCATGTTCGACGGGATGCTGTTCTGGTCCCTTCTCACCATCTGGGCGGGCGGGGCACTGTACATGCTGATCCGCAGCAGCTGGGCGCATCAAAGCTTCATGCAGACCCTGCGCCGGGAGGAAATGGCGCCGTCTCCACACCTCGCAACCCTGGCGGTGGAAGTGGCGCGCCAGGTCGGGCTGAAGCGTGTTCCGCGCGTTTCAATCAGTTTCATTTCGTCCGGCCCGCTGGTCTCCGGCCTGCTGCGCCCGACCGTGCTGCTGCCAGCCTGGTTCGAGGATGACTATTCCGTCCCGCAACAACGCGCTGCCCTGGCGCATGAGCTGACCCATATCAAGCGTGGCGACCTCTGGGCCCTGCAGGTGTCGGAAATTTTCGTGTCCCTGCTCTGGTTCAACCCGCTGGCCTATCTGGCACGCCGGGCCTTCCGCACGGACCAGGAAGCCGCCTGTGACAGCGATGTGCTGAAGTCCGGCGCCTCGACCCCGCACGCCTATGGCCAGACCCTGTTGAAGGCGGTGCAGCTTGCCCTGCCGGAACGCCTCACCGCCGCGGCCAGCCTGCCGCTGACCCATGCCCTGAAAGAAAGAATGATCCGCATGACCACGCCCAGCCCGTCCCGTTCCCGCCGCCTCGTCGGCGCCGGCCTCTCCGGTCTCCTGGGCAGCACCGCGCTGTTTGCCTCCGGATTTGTCACGTCCGCCTGCGCATCAGCAGAAGTCGACAAGCAGGTCGACATGGCGGAGCTGGCGGGCGGCGAAGACGACAGCAGGATCGTCAAGGAAACGCACAGCCTGCGCTTCAGTGATGGCACACTGTTCATCAATGGCGACGAAGTGAAGGACCGCCAGGTCGTGCTGGTCGGCGAGCCATTCCGGGTAGACCCGATGACGCCCCAGCTGGAGCGCGAGATCGAGATCCTCACCCTGAAGATCGAGAACGAAACGGCCCACCTGAATGCGATGCTGGAAAACATGCCGGAGATCGACATGGCCTTTGACGGCTTTGACGAGGAGCTGAACCGCAAGATGGAGCTTGCCTTCAGCTTCACGGAAGAGACGATGCCGAAGACCGAGGCCGAATGGGAAGCCTGGGCCCACAAGGTCGAAGCAGAGGCCGAACGCTGGGAAATCCACGCCGAACGCATCGCGGATCAGGCCGAAGCCCGCGTCGAGGCCTGGGAAGCCCGCTTCGAGCCGAAACTGGAAGCCATTGAAGCGCGGATCGAGGCCCACGCCGATGCGCTGGAGCGCAAGATCGAGTTGGCCTATGGCGACGAGTTCGAGGACGAGATCGAGACCACTCATCTGGCCCTGACCGAACTTGTCGAACAGTGCCGCACCGCAGACATGGCTGAAGGGGAAACCCGCGTGCTGGAACAGCAGGTTGGCGAGTCCCGCAAGAAGGACGTGAAGATTGTCTGCGTCAAAGGCGACAAGGACACGCTGAAGGCCAAGACCACCATCAAGGCCGTGCTGTCGAGCGACAAGCTGGATGCGAAGGAAAAGACATCCTTCAAGAAGCAGCTGAAGGGCACGTCCACGCACACGATCACGATCGACACCGAGACATCGGACGAAAAATAGGTTCCGCCCGGGCTTTGCACGGAACGCCCAGTGGAAGCTCCCCGGCGCAGGTCCCTATGCGCCGGGGCTTTTTCCTGCCTGCTGTGTCCCGCGCCTTGCGAGGCGGGCCGTGCGCTCTAGGGTGACCTGCAAGGACTGGACTCCCGGAGGGACAAGATGAATCGCCTGCTTGCCATGATCGCCCTGGCCACCTGCCCGCTGGCTGCCTGTGTCACGGCACCCGAACCGTGCACGCAGGCCTGGGTGGAATACAAATCCGACCAGATTCTCGGCCAGTTCGCATCGGACAATCGCGGCCTGATCAATGATCTGCGCCGCCTGACCAATGATGAGGGCGATCTGAACACGTTCACCACCATGCGGCTGATGTCACGGGCGGACGATCTTCAGGCCTTCGCGGACAGTTTCCAGAACCAGGTCATCCCGGATCTCGAACTGGCCCTGGCGGAATGCCACCAGAGCGATCAGTTCGCCCCTGCCCTGATCGGTTTTCTGCGCGATGAAGGCGTGGACGAGGCCGCCTTGGAATGGGTCGCCCCGATCATCGGGCTGATGCAGCAAATGCGCGAGGACAATGTAGGCAATCCCCCGCGAACCCTGTAAGACGGCCGCCATGAAAACGCTGATCGTCGTTCCCGCCCGCTATGGCTCCACACGATTTCCCGGAAAGCCGCTGATCGAGATTGCCGGACGCACCATGGTCAGCCGTGTGGCCGCCATGGCGGCCCGCGCCGCAGACGCGCTGGACGATGCGGAAAGCGTGGTGGCCACCGATGATGCGCGTATTGCCGACCATTGCCGCACATTGGGCATTTCTGTCGTCATGACCGATCCTGATGTGCCCTCCGGCACGGATCGCGCGCTGGCCGCAGTCGATGCGCTCGGCGCCCATCCAGACGTTGTGGTCAATTTGCAGGGAGATTCGCCGTTCACGCCGCCCGACCATGTCGTGGCCGTTGCGAAAGCCGCAGCCGGTTCGGGCGCGGATGCGGCGACACCCTATGTCCGCCTGACCTGGTCTGCGCTGGACGATCTGCGCGCCCACAAGCAGGCCACGCCCTTTTCCGGCACAACCCTGACCCATGACAGAAAGGGCCGGGCCCTCTGGTTTTCGAAGACGCTGATCCCGGCGATCCGCAAGGAGTCTGCCCTGCGCGAAGCCGGAGACATGTCACCCGTGTGCCGGCATATCGGCCTCTATGCGTACCGGCTCGACGCGCTGCGCCGCTATGTTGGCCTGCCGGAAGGGCATTACGAGCAATTGGAAGGACTGGAGCAATTGCGGTTTCTGGAGAATGGCATGAGCATCCAGTGCGTCGAGGTCGCGCCGGACACGATTGCCATTCCCGGCATCGATACGCCCGAAGACGTCGCGCTGGCCGAACGCCTGATCGCCGAACATGGCGATCCTCTGAAGGACTGATCCCGGCATGGCGCGTCTCATCATCGTCCGGCATGGCAATACATTCGACAAGGGCGACACGGTCACGCGGGTGGGCGGACGCACCGACCTGCCGCTTTCCCACTCCGGCCAGGCACAGGCCGCGGCATTGGCACGCGCCTTTGCGGACACGCATTTCGTGGCCGCCTTCTGTTCACCGCTGCGGCGCACACGGGAAACCGCCCGCACCATGATCGGCATGCGGACGGGCAGCCCCGCGCTGATCGTTCTGCCGTTTCTGACGGAAGTCGATTACGGCCCGGACGAGAACCAGCCAGAGGAACAGGTGGTGGCGCGCATTGGCGATGCCGCCCTCGCCGCCTGGGAGCAGGACGCCATACCGCCCGATGGCTGGCAAGTGGACCCGGCCGCGTTGAGGCTGGGATGGCGGAACCTGATCGCCCGCGCGTCAGAGCTTGGCCCCGATGAGACCGTCCTGATCGTCACCTCGAACGGCATTGCGCGATTCCTGCCGGATGTCGCGGACAGCGCACCGGACGGGCTGGACCGGAAACTGAAGACCGGCGCCTGGGGCGTCGTGGAGCTTCACGATGGCAGCGCACATATCAGCGCGTGGAATGTCCGCCCCTAGGCGACGTCGCGCGCCTTGCTTTCCTCGACGAGTTCGCGGGCCCCGGTGATCGGCAGGGTGAATGCAACCGTGGTGCCCTCCCCCTCGATGGACGACAGGATCATCCGTCCCCCATGCATTTCAGCGAAGGACTTGGTCAGGGCGAGGCCGAGACCGGTGCCTTCATAATTCCGGTCCCGCGTGCCGGACACCTGTTCGAACGGCGTCGCCAGGCGCGGCAGGTCGTCTGCCGGAATCCCGATGCCCGTATCGGTCACGCCGACATAGATATCCGGGCCGCGCTGTTCGACGGCCACGGTGATCTTTCCGCCGGCATCCGTGAACTTGATGGCATTGGATACGAGATTCAGCACCATCTGCCGAATGGCGCGATGATCTGCGTCGATTTCCGGCAGGTTTGGCTGCGTCTCCAGGGACATCTCGATATCCTTGTCTTCGGCCTTGCGCCGGATCATGCGGACAGCGGCATCGACCGGATCGACCGGGTCGATCGGCTGCGGATCGATGGTCATCTTGCCGGCTTCGATCTTCGCCATGTCGAGAATGTCGTTGATCATGTCCAGCAGGTGCTGGCCCGAGGTGAGGATATCCTGCGCGTACCCCTTGTAGCGTTCATCGCCAAGCGGGCCGTACAATTCATTGGACAGGATTTCCGAAAATCCGTTGATGGCATTGAGTGGCGTGCGCAGTTCGTGGCTCATATTTGCGAGGAAGGCCGACTTGGTGTGGGCCGCATGTTCCGCCTTGGCCTTTTCCTCGGAATATTTGCGGGACAGTTCGCGTTCGCGCCCCTCGGACCGTTCGAGTTCACGCGCGGTACGGTGCATCTTTGCTTTCTGCTTCTTCAGCTCTTCCTCATTGCGGACATTCTCCGTCACGTCCACGCCGACGGAAATCAGGCCGCCATCCAGCGTCGGCCGTTCGACCAGCTTGATCCAGCGTTCGGAATTTAGTTCGAGAACCGTGGTCTGAGGATCTTCCAGGGAGGGGTGCTCGGACCGCAATGCGCCCGCGCGGGCGATGGCGACCGTATGATGGGCCATGCCGGGACGCAGTGTCTCCTCCAGCTGGAAGTCTGCCGCAAAGGCCCGGTTCCAGTAGAGCAGCCGTTTGCGATTGTCCCACAGCGCAAAGGGACCCGTGAATCCTTCAATGGCCGTGCGCAGGCGCCGTTCAGCCGCCTTGATCCTGTCTTCGACCTGTTTGCGCTCGGTAATGTCCAGGATCACACCGCCATAGAGATTGGCGCCGGTCTTGGGATTGGTCGTCACGCTGCCGCGCAGTTCCATCCACCGGGCCGGCTGGAAGCTGGTCACGAAATTCGTCTGAACCCAGCCATCCTTGTAGCCCTTGCGAAAGGCCTCCTCGATCCGGTGCTGGTGTTCCGGGTGCACCTGCGGCAGCAATTCCGCAATCGTCATTTCGCCATCGCCCATCATGCCGAGCAGCTCGGAGGCCGCGTCGCTGAGATAGACCGCGCTGGAATCGTCCGACCATTCCCAATATCCGGCCCGCACACCCAGCATGACCGGACTCATGAAACGGTCGGCTTCCACTTCCCTGGCCCGTTCCACCAGTGACAGGTCCTGTTCGCTGGCCAGACGGTTCATCAGGCCGAGAATGACCAGGATGGGGGCAGCCAGCAGCAAGCCGAAGATCAGGATCCTGACCAGGTCATCAATCGTGAAGAGCGGCGTCGACCGGCTGGAACAGACTCTCAGGCCGCTGTTCTCAACGGGTGCGCAGCCGGTCGCCGCGCGGTCCAGAAGGCTCAGCGACTGGAAGCCCGTGCGGGGGCGGACGGAGGATTGGCCCGGCAAGAACTTGCCGGCGGTCAACTGGCCGTCAGCCAGGTAAATACCCGTCCCGGACGGCATGGCGGGCAGCCACGTCCCTGCCGGGGCGAGTGCCAGAATGGCCTGCCCGTCCGGCCCCTGTGTGCGCACGACAATGTCGCCTTCCGAGGTCAGGCCCAACCGGCGATCCGAACCCTCCATCGCGTCCGCAACCGGCACAGCGGCGCCGATGCGGCTGTCTGCGGGGGCGCTGCGCGCTTCGTCGAGCGACACGACGATATCGACGCCCGGCGTGCCAGACGCGATGGCGGTGCGAGAGGCGCCGGAACCGGCAACCAGGCGCAGGGCCATGTCAGCGGTCGCAGCGTGGCCGGACAGGCGGGCCGCCGCCGCGCGCGAATTGGCTTCAAGGGCTGCCAGCATGCCGGAATCGGCGGTCTGGCGTTCTTCCCAGGCCTTCAGGCCGAGCGCGCCGGCCAGCAGGAGAATGATTGCCGCAATGGTCCAGGTCAGGCGCTGTCGGTCGCGACCGGCGACTCCGGATGCAACGGCATCCGCCTGTGGTGGGATGGCCGACTTGGACAAGGTGGTTCCTGTTCGCCGATTCCTTAGAAAAACAAGGGCTCAGTCTGGTTTTCCGCCGTAATCCTTGCCCAATCCTTAACAGGGATACAGAAACCGTTAACCATCGCAGCGGGTGCCGGGCGCCCTAGCCGAGGGCGCGCGACACGATATCCGCGGAATTCTTCGACAAATCAGCCGCTTGCAGCCGGCGGAGGCTGGCCTCAGCCTCGGCGCGCGCTTTCGGCTCCAGCACGCGCCACTGTTCGAACGCGGTCAGCAGACGGGCGCCAAGCGCCGGGTTTACTGTGTCTGCCTTGAGGATGATATCCTCGACCACCCGATAGCCTGACCCGTCCGGCGCGTGGAAGGCCGGCAGGTTCTGCATCGCGAACGCCGCGGCGACGGAGCGGACACGGTTCGGATTGCGCAGGTCGAAGTCGGGATGCGCCGCCAGGCGCGCAATCGTGTCGGCCTTGCCGGTCGATGCCTGCGCCGCGAACCATTTGTCCATGACCAGCGCATTGTCTTTCCAGGCCTGTTCGAAATCGGCCAGCGCCGTGTCGCGCGCAGCGCCATCAAGACTTGCCAGACCGCGCAGGGCCGCCAGTTTCTCCGTCATGTTGGTGGCCGACTGGTAGATGGCGAGCAGGCGTGGCGCGGCGTCTTCGCGGCCCGATGCCGCCAGAAGCGCCAGAAGCGCCGTCCGCAATGCCCGGATCCCCGCCTGTTCCGCGCCGGGATTGTAGGGCTCCGGCGCGGGCGCCGACAGGATGGTATCCGCAAAGTCCGCGAGTTTCCCGAACAAGGCAGCCTGAAGCTTCTTGCGACCGGCCTGCAGCGCGACGGCATCCGCCGGCTGGCGCTCGAGGAACAATTCGCCGACATCCGGAAGCCGGGTCAGCAGGGCCGCATAGGCCGGGTCTTCTGCCGACGCCTGAACCGCAGCCGCAATGGCGTCCACAAGGGCCGCGTCCGGCTCCGCCTGGGTGCCTTCGGACAGGGCAAGAATTTCAGCTTTCGCCAGATCCTGTACCGCATCCCACTGATTGAACGGGTCTGTTTCGAGACGGATCAAGGCGAGATGATCGTCGCGGCTGAGTGTGCGGCGGATACGGACGGGCGCGGTAAAATCCCGGTTGATCGACACGAGCGGCCGGGGCGTGCCCTCCGGCAGGTCGAAGGTCAGCGTGACGTCTTCGTCTTCCAGATGCGTCGTCCATTCGGCCAGATTGCCCTCCGCATCGAGCAGCGCCATCTGAAGCGGGATCAGCATGGGTTTCTTGCCGGACTGGCCAGGCGTGGCCGGAACGGACTGTTTCAACGTGATGTCGATTTCGCGCGTCTCGGGGTTCCAGCGTTCGTCCAGCGTGATCTCCGGCGTGCCGGCCTGGGAATACCAGAGGCGGAACTGGGTGAAATCCTCTCCGCTGACCTCCTCGAAACAGGCATAGAAATCCTCGATCGTGACAGCCTCGCCGTCATGCCGGTCGAAATACAGATCCATGCCCTTGCGATAGGTCTCCTCGCCCAGCATGCGGCGCAGCATGCCGATCACTTCGGCGCCCTTTTCATACACGGTTGCCGTATACAGATTGTCGATGGCACCATATGTTTCCGGA
The DNA here is from genome assembly GCF_017792385.1 of Hyphomonas sp. NCBI lineage: Bacteria > Pseudomonadati > Pseudomonadota > Alphaproteobacteria > Hyphomonadales > Hyphomonadaceae > Hyphomonas > Hyphomonas sp. Next base: position 523,907 of record NZ_CP051230.1, read on the forward strand.
CGCACAGGGTGTGCCAGCGGACCGGCATCCTCGGCAAACTGGCGGGCCCGCAGCCGGATGACATCCTTGATCCGCTGCACCGGGCGGGACCGCATGTCGGCAGAGAAGTTCTGGTCACGGAAGACTGTCAGGCCTTCCTTCAGGCAGAGCTGGAACCAGTCCCGGCAGGTGATGCGGTTGCCGGTCCAGTTATGGAAGTATTCGTGGGCGACAATGCTCTCGATGGCCTCGAAATCCGCGTCCGTGGCCGTCTCCTCGTCGGCCAGAACATAGGCCGAGTTGAAGATGTTCAGCCCCTTGTTCTCCATGGCGCCGAAATTGAAATCGCGTACGGCCACAATATTGAACACGCCAAGATCATATTCGCGGCCATACGTCTCCTCGTCCCATTTCATGGATCGTTTGAGACTGTCCATCGCCCAGGCGGCGCGGTCGGCATCGCCCTTGTCGACATGGATCGCCAGATCGATCTGCTTGCCGCTCATCGTCGTGAATGTGTCGCGATAGACATCATAATCTCCCGCGCACAGTGCAAACAGATAGGCCGGCTTCTTGTGCGGATCATCCCAGACCGCGAAGTGGCGCCCGCCATCGACATCTCCGGATTCGCCGGGTGTGCCGTTTGACAGGAGGATCGGGTACTGCGCCTTGTCCGCCGTCATGCGCACGGTGAACCGGCTCATCACGTCCGGGCGGTCCGGATAGAAGGTGATGCGGCGGAACCCGATGGCCTCGCACTGGGTGCAGAAACGTCCGCCGGACATGTAGAGACCGGACAGGGCCGTGTTCCGGGACGGGGCGATCTCGACCTCCGTGACCAGTGTGAACGCATCCGGCACCTGTTTCAGCGTCAGGCCCGCCGGAGTGAGTTCATATGCCGCCGCCGGGACAGGCTCGCCGTCGATGGCGATGGATTTCAGTTCCAGTGCCTCGCCATCCAGTTCCAGCGCCGCATCGGCCGCGCCCGTGCGCCGGATTTTCAGGTCTGCCCGCACCAGGGTCGCGTCCGGATGCAGGTCGAAGCGGAGATCCACCTGCTCGATCTCGAACGGATATGGCGTGTAGTCAGACAATTGAACGGCGATGGGGGCTTCAGTGCGCATGTTTTCTCCGGCAGACAGACTTCCAGTCTTCCAGTTAGGGAGTCGGACTGGCAACGTCGAGGGCTTGTGCCCAGCAGCTTGAAGGAAGCGGAGCGAAATGAAAGCCCTGTTGCGCCATTCAGCCGTCAGGATACTTGGTGCGCTCGGCGCGCTGGCAATAGCGGCGCTGATTGTCTGGCTTTCGGTGATTCCGGCGGCGGAGACCCCTGCCCCCCAATGGTCGGACAAGCTGAAGCATTTCATCGCCTATGCGGCGCTGACCGCGCCCCTGGCCGTGGCGCTGGGCCCCGGGCTGAACCGGCTGGGCGCGGCGCTGGTCCTGACCGGACTCTATGGTGCCGGACTGGAAGTTGCGCAGATGGTGGGCAATGCCGGGCGTGAGGGGTCCCTGCTGGACATCGCCGCCAATCTGTCGGGCGCGATGGCCGGCTTGGTCCTCGTGGCGATCCTCAGAGGTGACCGGCCGCTATTCCGCGGCGACAATTTCTGACGGATCGGCCTCGGACTCGTCGAGTTGGTAGACAAATCTCAGAATGGACGCGCAGCGCTGGGCGACCAGTTTCAACTCGCCTGAGAACTGGTCGGGACTGTCGTCGTGCAGATCGGCAATCTGGCGAGCGGTCTGCAGCAGGTCCGGCGTGCAGGCAATCATGCGCGCCTGATGTTCGACCCGCAGCGGATCACGATCATATTCGCCGCCCGCGACACGCCAGCCGCCCTGGTCATCTTCGTCTGTGACGACCACGGGATAGGTGCCGACTTCGCTCAGTTCGGGGCCGCCGATACGGGCCCGCCACTTCGCCTTGCGACGCACAATGTACCAATGCTCCAGAAGGGACTCGTCCTCATCCGGACGGTGCAGGTGGGATTCCGAAGAGAAACTCTCTTCCGGCGCCAGTTCATGCGCCTGAAAAGTACGCCCCAGGCCGCATTCATAGGTGATGCGCAACGGTTCATCCACGTCCTTCACCCAATGCGGGATGACCTGCTCGACCAGCGCCCAGGTTCCCACAGGCTTCACGAACACGCGCTGCGATTTATGGAATGCCGCTTTCGCCATCCAACTGCTCCTGCTCCTCTTGGCGAAAAGTGACACCATCGCCTTTCAGCCCCATGAAACCGAACGATGAAATTTCATGCAGTTCGCGGAATCCTCAATCAAAAGTGGATTTGCGCGTTTCCGTTGGGTGACGGGTTTCCGCGCACGTAAAGCGCGCTATTTTCACCCGCACTGGAGACAAAAGAACGGCCCGACCGGCCATTTAGGGGAGCGCAAGCGACATGAACTTCGACTTTTCCGAAGACCAGAAATTTCTCGGCAATGAGGCGAGAAAGTTTCTCGAGTCCGAATGCCCGATGACGGCCGTCCGTCTCGTGCTGAATGATGATGACGTCAGCCACAATGCCGATGTGTGGAAGAAAGTGGTGGAAATGGGCTGGCTGGGCACCGCCATTCCGGAAGAACATGGCGGCCTCGGCCTCGGCCTTCTGGAGGTCTGTGTGCTGGCGGAGGAAATGGGCCGCGTCCTGGCGCCGGTCCCGTGGGCATCGACCGTCTACTTCTTCACAGAGGCGCTGAAGATTGCAGGGTCATCCGAGCAGCAGGCCGACATCCTGCCCCGCATTGTCAGCGGCGATGTGGTCGGCTGCTATGCGGCCAGCGAAGGCCCCGGCAATCCGGCGGCTGCCAATCTGAAAACCACATTCGACGGCTCCACCCTGTCCGGCATGAAAGTGCCGGTCACCGATGGCGACGTGGCCACACACGCCGTTGTGCTGGCCAAGGAAGGCTCGGGCGCCAGCCTCGTCCTCGTGGACCTGACCGGTGAAGGTGTCACCCGCACGACGCTTCAAACGCTGGACCCGACCCGCAGCCATGCCGAGATCGTCTTCGACAATGCCCCGGCCACGCGCCTCGGCAAGGCCGGTGACGGCGAAATGCTCAACGACCAGATTCTCGGCCATGCCGCTGTCCTGCTCGCCTTCGAACAGCTGGGCGGCGCCTCCCGCGCGCTGGAAATGGCGACGGACTATGCGAAAGAACGCTATGCCTTCGGCCGCCCGATCGGCGGCAACCAGGCCATCAAGCACAAGCTGGCCGAAATGTATGTGAAGAATGAAGTGGCCCGCTCCAATTGCTTCTACGGCGCATGGGCGGTCTCGACGGGTGCAGCGGAACTGCCGGAAGCGGCCGCCGCAGCGCGCATTGCCGCCTGCGAAGCCTTCTGGTTCGCCTCCAAGGAAAACATCCAGACCCATGGAGGCATGGGCTTCACATGGGAGGTGGACTGCCACCTCTTCTATCGCCGCGCCAAGCTGCTGGCCGTTCAGGCCGGTGCCCCGAAAGTGTGGAAAGAGAAGCTCGTCCGCACCCTCGAAAACAAGAACGCTGCCTAAGGAGGAAACAGACATGGACTTCAACGATACCAAAGAAGAAGCCGAGTTCCGCGCCGAAGCACGCGCCTTCCTCGGCAAGCACCTTGACCCCAAGGGAGACAAGCCGCTGCGCCAGCGCGTGGATGGATCCGAATTCATGCGCCGCGCCAAGGAATGGCAGAAAACCAAGGCCGAGAACGGCTATGCGCAGATCACCTGGCCAAAGGAAATCGGCGGCCGTGGCGGCACGCCGATGCAGCAGGTCATCTGGAACCAGGAAGAAGGCAAGTTCGATGCGCCGACCGGCCCGTTCACCATCGGCCTCGGCATGTGCATCCCGACCGTCATTGCCTTCGGGTCTGACGAGCACAAGAAACGCTATGTCGGCAAGGCGCTGAAGGGCGAGGAAATCTGGTGCCAGCTCTTCTCGGAGCCGTCTGCCGGGTCTGACGTTGCAGGCTTGAAAACCCGCGCCGTGAAAGTTGGTGACGAATGGGTCATCAACGGTCAGAAGGTGTGGACCTCCGGCGCGCACTATTCCGACTATGGCATCCTGCTGACGCGGACCGATCCGAGCGTTCCGAAACACAAGGGCCTGACCATGTTCATCGTGGACATGAAACAGGCCGGGGTCGAAGTGCGCCCGATCCACCAGGCATCTGGTGGTCGCGAGTTCAACGAAGTCTACTTCACGGATGTCCGCATCAAGGATTCCGACCGCCTTGGCGATGTCGGACAGGGCTGGAAAGTGGCCATCGTCACGCTGATGAATGAGCGCCTCGCCGTGGGCGGATCGCCGGGCCCGGACTGGGCGGAGATCATGGCCTATGCCAAACAGGCCGGCACCATGTCGGATCAGGCTTTCCGCGAGAAACTGGCGGACTGGTATGTGGCCGCGCAGGGCTATAAGCTTACCAAGTTCCGCACCCAGACGGCCCTGTCGCGCGGCCAGACACCGGGACCGGAAAACTCGATCGGCAAGATCATCACCGCCAACCATCTTCAGGATATCTGCAACTCGGCCATCGAGATGCAGGACCATTACGGCATCCTGACGGATTCAGACCGCATGCCGGCCGATGCCATCTTCCAGCAGAGCTTCATGTGGGCCCCTGGCCTGCGCATTGCGGGCGGCACGGACGAAATCCTGAAGAACATCATTGCCGAACGTGTTCTGGGCCTGCCCCAGGATGTGCGCGTCGACAAGGACCTGCCGTTCGATCAGATGAAGAGCGGCTAGATCAGGCTTCCGGCCCGGCCGCGTGAGCGTTGATGTACTGGCTGACGAAGGCCGCCGCATCGTTCACGCACGCCCGGCCGGCTTCCCCCAGCGCCCGGGCGCGGTCGGCATTGCTGCTGCCCTGGGCCGGGGATGAGGCCGACACGATGACCTGATCCAGAACTTCCCGTGAGGCGCCATCCAGCAGGGTGGCGCGCACCCGGCACCGGCCTGTCGTGCCCGACAGGGTGAAATCGATCATCTGCCACGACAATTCGTACTCTGCCGGCGCGCCGGTCTCGGGAGAGACTGCCCGACCTGCGCCCTGCCCCTCGAGGGCATCCAGCATCGCCATCTGCATCAGCCGCGTGGACGAATCTGTCCATTCGACGTTCGGCACGAGCCGCAATGCCCCGGCAGAATCTTCTGCCGCAATTGCCCGGCCTGCGACAAGGCGGGAGGCCTCAGGCTCGCGAATGATGACCGATGCATCAAGATCATATACGGTTTCCACCGGCGCAAACCGGTAGAGCCCCTGCGGCACTTTCGGTTCCGGCAGGACGGAGACACAGGCGGCCAGGCTGCAGGCAGCAAGCCCGGTGGCAAGAATACGGATCATCTATCGGCTCTCCTCATACGGGGCCGGATCACCGATCACGAAGCCCTGGGGGTTCTGTTCCAGTTCGCGTGCCACCCGGTCGAGCCGCGCGATCAGCACGCGCAGGTCGCGACTGGCCAGGCGGGCATCTTCCAGTGCGCCGGTTGCCGGGCCTTCAATCGCATCGGCGGCGGCCGATACGGCCCGGTTGCTTTGTTCCACCGTGCGGTTCGCATTCGCCGTCACTTCGCGCAGTTCAGCAATCAGCGCCTGCGTCTCGGACCCGAACTGGGTGATCTGCTGGTCGGCATTGCTGCCGAAAGATTGCAGCGACGCAGACGCCTGCTCGAACCGTTCGGCCGCGTCGGACACGTCCTGCAGGGTCTGCGTGGCGCGCGCCATGGTGCCGTCCGAGGCGGCCAGACGCGTGCTCATGGTTTCGATATTGCGCAGGGTGGCCGAGAGGGATTCGATGTTCTCATCCGTCAGCACGAGGCTGACACGTTCCATGGTGCGGCTGGCTTTGCCAAGCACTTCCGCCCCGCCGGCAAAGATCTCGTCCAGCTGCGTGCGCTCAGCCCGGATGACGGGCACGGGCTGGCCCGGCCGGGCCCGCAACGGGGCGGCATTCGGGGTGCCGGCGGAAATCTGCACGAATGTGATCCCGGTGATTCCGGCAAGCTGGATGGACGCGGTCGAATCCGTCTTCACCGGCGTTTCAGCATCGACGCGGATCCGGGCCCGGACCTTTGACGGATCCCCCCGGTCGATGCGCACCCAGGACACTTCGCCCACCTTGATGCCGATATAGCGGACCGACGCCCCCTGCTCCAGCGAGACCGGTCCTTCGAAGACAATGTCATAGGCCTCGAAATCCTGCCGGAACTGGGACTGACCCAGCCAAAGGGTGAAGGCGGCCACCGCCATTGTGGCAATGATGACGAATGCGCCGATCAGGGCATAGTTTGCGCGTGTTTCCATCGTTTCCGGGCTCCTGTTCTAGTGTCCCGCTGCGGCCCGCCCTCGCGGACCTCCGAAATATTCCTGGACCCAGGGATGATCAAAGGCCCGCAATTCCTCAATTGTTCCGACCGCCAGCACGCGTTTCTCGCCCAGCACGGCAATTCGGTCACACGTCGCATGCAGCGTATCCACATCATGCGTGACAAGAAAGACCGTCAGGCCCAGCGCCCGCTGCAATTGCCGGATCAGCGCGTCGAAACCGGCCGCCGTGATCGGATCGAGCCCGGCGGTCGGCTCGTCCAGGAACAGGAGTTCCGGATCCAGCGCCAGCGCCCGGGCCAGCGCGGCCCGCTTCCGCATGCCGCCCGACAGGTCGGACGGGTATTTCGGCCCGGCATCGAGGTGCAGGCCGGCCATCAGGATCTTCATGTCCGCCAGTTCGCGGCAAAGCTGGGGCGACAGGTCCGTGTGCTCCTTCATGGGCACCATGACATTCTCGCGAACCGTGAGGTTGGAGAACAACGCCCCGTCCTGAAACATCACGCCCCAGCTGCGCTCGATTGCGGCGCGCTCGTCCGGATCGAGATTTTCCAGCCGTTTGCCGAACACTTCGATGCTGCCGGCGGCCGGCTGCTTCAGGCCGGTGATCGCGCGCAGCAGCACGGATTTGCCGCAGCCAGACGGCCCGATGATGCCGATGATCTCGCCGCGGCGGATGTCCAGGTCCAGATGTTCGTGCACCACATGGCTGCCATAGGCGGTCTTGAGGTCACGAATACGGATCAGGATGTCGTCGGTCATATGCCCATCTCCATGTAGAAGACAGCAAACAGGGCATCGATCACGATGATCGAGAAGATCGCCTGCACCACGGAGGTCGTCGTCTTGTCGCCGAGCGACTGCACGCTGCCGCCAACATTCAGGCCCTGGCGGCAGGCAATCAGCGCCACGACGAACCCGAAGACCGGCGCCTTGGACATGCCGACCCAGAACTGGTCCAGCGGCACATTGGTCTGCAGGCGATCCAGGAACAGGGCCGGATTGATGTCCAGCGACAGCCAGCCGACAATCACGCCGCCGGCAATTCCGGCAATTGTCGCGACAAAGCCCAGGACCGGCGTCGTCACGACCATGGCAAGGATGCGCGGTGCCACAAGCACATCCATCGGCTTCAGGCCGAGGGTCTGCATGGCGTCGATTTCCTGACGCATCTTCATCGTGCCGATCTGCGCCGTGAAGGAGGAATTGGTGCGGCCGGCCAGCACAATGCCGGTCATCATCACACCCAGCTCCCGCAGCATGGCAAAGCCGATCAGTTCGACCACGAAGATTTCCGAGCCGAGGTCCTGAAGTGTCGACGCGCCGATGAAGGCCACGACCATGCCAACGAAGAAAGAGAGGAAGGCGATGATCGGCATGGCATCAAGGCCCGCCTCCTCCATCACCGAAACGATGGATGTCCACCGCAGCTTCCAGGGCGTCAGCACAAGCCGGAACGTCGTCACAAGTGTCTCGCCCAGAAAGGCCAGCATGGCGCGCGATTCCGAAACGAGGTTCATGAAGCCGCGGCCGGTGCGTTCCAGCAGGTCGACCAGCCCGCCATGCGGAGGGCGCTTCGGCTCCTCCACCTCGGTGACGGCATGCACCTGTCCGATCAGGTTCTCGGCGCTGGGATGCTCGCCTTCGATGCGGGCGGTCCCGTCCGACAATTGGCGCAGGGTCCGGTCGATCACGAAGGCCCCGGCCGTGTCGAGCCGGCCAAGCCCGGCCACGTCCAGCACGACGCTGCCGGTGGCCGTCAGGTCCCGCAATGCCTCGTCGACCGCCTGGACGGTGCGGACGGTCCAGTCCCCGGACACACGGAGCCGGGAGTCTTCGCCACTGGTTTCCAGTGCGAATTCGGGGGTGCTAGGATTGGCCATGCGACTGCTTTTCTACCTGACCACCCTACTCAAACATGCTTAAGACCTGAAAAGCGAGATCGATCAAATTTTATCTTTCAGGATCCCTTATGGCCGAGCGCACCCTTGAAATCACTGATGTTTCCTCGCCCCTGAAAGCCGCGTTTACCATTTCGCGCGGGGCCAAGACGTGCGCGGACACGATCCGGGTCAGCCTTCGCCAGGGCGAGGCCGTCGGCCGGGGCGAATGCGTGCCCTATCCACGATACGGGGAAACCCTGCCCGGCGTGCGGGCGGCCATCGAGGCGATGGCTCCGCAGATCGAGGCGGGACTGGACCGGGAGGCGCTGCAGGCCGAGATGCCCGCCGGTGCAGCGCGCTGCGCGCTCGACTGTGCCCTGTGGGATCTGGAGGCGAAGCTGACCGGCAGGCCGGTCTGGCAACTGGCCGGATTGCCGGAGCCGAAGCCGGTGGAGACCGCCGTCACGGTGAGCCTCGACACGGCAGCGGCCATGGCAGAGGCGGCAAAGGCGACCCCCAGCCGACTACTGAAACTGAAACTGGGCGGGCCGGAAGACCTCGACCGGATCGAGGCGGTCCATGCAGCCCGCCCGGACGCGCGCCTGATCGTGGACGGCAATGAAGGCCTCCTGCCGGACCAGTTCCCGGCCATCGTCCGCCGCGCGTCCAGCCTGGGCGTCGTGCTGATCGAGCAGCCCTTCCCGGCCGGCAGGGACGAGGCATTACTGCGGCGTCCCGGCGCGGTCTCGGTGTGCGCCGACGAAAGCGCGCATACCAGCGCCGAGATCCAGGACCTTGCCCGCCGGTATGATGCGGTGAATGTGAAGCTCGACAAGACCGGCGGTCTGACCGAAGCGATCCGAATGGTCCAGGCCGCCCGCGCCAGCGGCATGGGCGTTCTGGTGGGGTGCATGGTGGCCGGCTCTATCTCGATGGCACCGGCCGTGCTTCTGGCAGGCCTGGCCGATGCGACCGATCTCGACGGCCCGCTCTGGCTCGCCGAGGATGTGGCGCATGGCCTGACCTATGCGGACGGCATGATCCGCCCGCCCTCTCCGGAACTCTGGGGCTAGGCCGCGCCGTCCAGAATGTCCCGGAAACCGCTGGGGGCGTGCGGGCCCATGAACAATTGCTCGAATGCGCCGATGCCCTCCGATGACAGGCCGTCCGGGCCTTCATGCCGTGCGCGGGCAATGGCCTGGATGTGCAGATTTTCCGGTTGTTGCCATGGCAGCTTTTCCGGCTCGTAGTCTTCGCGCAGCACGGACAACTGATCACCATGATAGGAGCCATGCTTGCGCTCCGGATGGCCGTAGCCGATACCCTTCATCAGGAAGGTGGCAAACGGCTCGAAGCTCACCGTATGCGGATTTCCCTGACCGTCTTCAACATGCAGCCTGGCGGATTTCATGCGACGTGTTCCGGACGTGTACTGGATATCCATGTGCGGCTTGTCGAGATGGATCAAATCGCCCTGCCCCGCGCCATCCATCGCCAGCACGGCGCGCGTGTTCCACGCCTCACCTGCCTCATCATGGTTCACATGATAGAACATGGACAGGTTCGGGAAATTGGTGGGCGTCCAGATCCAGTAGAATTGCGGCGGCAATGGCGGGATCAGGGGCTGGGTATCCTGCGCCCCGATCGGGCGCACGCCCCAGCTGCGGTCCCGCGTGCCGGTCCAGGTTTCCGGCGAAACATCAATCTCGGTGCCATCAATGCGCAGCTTGCCCGCCCAGCGGCCATTCTGCGTCATCCGCGTCACATCCATCAGCATGCGGGGCCCCTGCCGGCGGGTGAAGCGCGGCTCCTCGATCGGGAAGGCGCGGCCTTCGAATTCCAGGTCGAGAGCGATGCCCTCGGTTTCCTCGACCTTCAGGCGGATGCGCTTCAGCGGTTCCAGCACCTCCACCGAGAAGCCGCCGACATAGGTGTTCATCCGCTCCATGTTCAACGGGCGGGAGAAGAAGACCGAATGCTGTTTCCCGCCTCTCAGCACCGATACGGCCGCATCGATGATGTTCAGGTGCGGATAGATCCCCATCGCCGCGGCGAAGAAGGTCTCCCCATCGGGAGAATAGCCATTGAAGAAATAGCGGTCGTAGAAATTCCGGTCCGAGCCCGAAAAGGCAATCGGTTCCGGTGTCTGGTGGATCGGGTATTCGTCTCCGGCGGTGAGCATGGCATTTCCTTCCTTCGCGTCACCACTTGGCGGGCAACGTCCTGCGGCTAGGGTGTACGACACGAACAGACGGTTCAAGCCGTGACGCAAAGGGAGCCCACGATTTCATGACCAAGATGACGGCTGAGGAAGCCAATACATTCCTGCGCGGCGCATTTGCGACGAGAGACAATCGAACGGAAGTCACGCTGATGGAAGATGGCCGCGCGGTCATGCGCCTGGTCGCCGATGAAACGAATTTGCGCCCGGGCGGATACATTTCGGGACCGACGCAGATGTCGCTGGTCGACTCCGCGGCCTATATGGCCGTGATGACGAAGACAGGGCATGAGCCCATGACAGTGACCAGCAATCTCAGCATCAACTTCCTGCGACCTTGTATCGGGGATGTGGTCGTCGCGGATGCGCGTATATTGAAGATCGGTCAGGCTCTGGCCGTCATGGAAGTGGATGTACGGATCGAAGGCGCGGACAAGCCGTCAAGTCATGCGGTGGTGACCTATGCGATCCCGAGAGAACCGAGTGGAATGGCATGAATGCATTGGGACTGATCGCCGGCCTTCTGGGCTTTGCCGCTGTGGCGCTGGGCGCCTTTGGGGCGCATGGCCTGGAAGGTGTGCTGACGGCAGAAGGCACTGAATGGTGGCACACGGCAACGCTCTATGCCTTGCCGCATTCTGTCGCCGCGCTGGCCATTGCCCTGCACGGTAATACCGGCCTGCTCCGCAAGGCGGGCTGGGCGTTCGCGATTGGAACGATCATCTTTGCCGGAACGCTTTATGCGATGGCGCTGGGCGCGCCGCGCTGGTTCGGGGCGATCACGCCGATTGGCGGCGTTTCACTTCTGGTTGGGTGGGCCCTGTGCGCAGTGGGCGCGCGACGGACCTAGGAGATCGAGCTGTTCAGCGAGGCGTATTTGTCGGCAAGACCGTCTGCCGTTTCGCGTGCCTGGTCGATCGTGTCGGCGAAGGATCTCAATTCGCGGTCAACCGGCGCAATGTCCATATCCATGTCATTGCGCGTCGTGACCTCGCCCAGGGCACCCTGGAAGTTGCGATAGGCCATCTGTGCCCGCACCAGTGCGCGCTCATAGCTCATCACGTCGGCGCGGCTGGTCGTGCCGTCGCCGCCGGTCTGCAACACGTCTTCCGCCTCCCGGCTGACATCGGCCAGACCATCGCGTGCCGCCTGGGCATCCGACACGATGCGGGCAAGTACCAGCGAGGGGGCATCCGATTTCGCGCCAATGCGGGAAGCATAGTCGCGGGCATCGTTGCTGTCGGATTTTCCATTGATCAGCGTGGAGGCAAAGCCGGCAAGACCACCGGAGGCCTCGACCCAGCCATTCTGGACGGCGCGGGTACAGTATTCAGCGGAAACCTTGCGCAGGGCAGACTGGGATTGTGTCAGGCTCGTCTCCACGGACGCCTGACCGGGAACCATCGAAACGGTTGCGCATCCCGCCAGAAGGCATAGGGATGCACCCAGAACTATACTACGCATTTGACAGCCACCTGCACACCTGATTGGGACCACACCTGCAATAATGTTTACGGACGCAATTGGACCAAGTCCAGCGATGGCTGTGAATTTGACTGAAAATAAGTGAAGACTGCATGAACAGACGCCCAAACCGCCGCATTTTGTACCCGAGACTGGAATCCAGGCGCTCTGGACGCCTGCGAGTCACCGATATTCACGAGATTTACTGGGAAGAATCGGGGAATCCGGCCGGAATCCCGGTCATTGCCGTCCATGGAGGCCCGGGAGGCGGCTCCAGCCCGGAAATGAGGCGTTTCTTCGACCCGGGCAAATATCGCATCATCCTGTTTGACCAGCGGGGATGCGGACGCTCGACGCCGCATTCGGAATTGCGCGAAAACACGACCTGGGACCTGATCGACGACATGGAAGCGATCCGGGACATGCTGGGGATTGACCGATGGCTTGTCTTTGGCGGCTCCTGGGGGTCTACCCTGTCCCTGGCCTATGGCGTGACCCATCCGGAACGTACGCTGGGCCTGGTCCTGCGCGGCATCTTTCTCGTCTCGAAGGCCGAAATCCAGTGGTTCTACCAGGCCGGCGCCAGCCGCCTGTTCCCGGATGCCTATGACCGTTACATCAAGCCGATTCCGGAGGACGAGCGCGACGACCTGCTGATGGCCTTCCATCGCCGACTGACCGGTGATGACAAGCAAGCCCGCGTCGAGGCCGCCCGCGCCTGGTCTCGCTGGGAAGGCGAGACACTGTCGATCAAGGGGCCCACGACGACCCCTGCCCGCTTCAACGAAGACGATTTCGTGGATGCCTTTGCGCGCATCGAGTGCCACTATTTCGTCAATCGCGGCTTCTTTGCGCATGATGCATGGTTGCTGGAAGAGGCCGCCACCAAGCTGACCAATGTGCGTGGCGTGATCGTGCACGGGCGATATGATGTGGTCACCCCGCTTTCGACCGCCTGGGCGCTATCCAAGGCGTGGCCACGGGCGGACCTGCACATCATTCCGGATGCGGGTCATTCCTCGATGGAGCCGGGCATTGTCGACAAACTCATTCAGGCAACAGATGATTTTGCCACCATCTATTCCGACCTGATCTCCAGCTAGCACCAAGGGCCGGACAGGCAGCGCCTTCCGGGTATCTGGCAGATGTAGCGGGCGGAAGATGCATGGCCGCGCTGGGATGTGTGTTGGGAAAAGTCAGGTTGCGACCCTGAACCTTCCGCCGCCGGAATGACGGCTGAGCCGTCCGCCATTCCCCCCGGCGCGTTGAGCATCCGTTCCGGGGACTGGCAGATCATGCCATGGGAAGGCATGCGCCGGATTGCGCAGTCTGGCGGTGCCGAGCGGGCATGAAAAAGGGGGCGGACAGCCGCCCCCTCTTCCCGGTGTCGCGGCCTGCCGTGCTAGATGACGCCAAGCTTGGTCAAGGTGCCGAGCACCAGGATGAAGGCCAGGGCCGGCGGCACCACCCAGCGGCACATGAACCGCCAGAGGTTCATGATTGTCCCCTCGCCCAGTTCCGTGGTCAGCATTTCGCGACTGAGAATCCAGCCTGCGAACACAGCGAGCAGCAGGGCGCAGAGCGGCAGCATGATGTTGCCGGTGATGATGTCTGCGAAATCGATGAAATCGGTGGAATAGACATAGCCCATACCGATCATGAACAGGACGAACCCGATTCCCATGGCGGCGCCGGGACGCGTCACGCCTTCACGCTCTTCCAGCCAGGCCACACCAACCTCCATCAGGGAGATCGAGGAGGTGAAGGCTGCGAACAGGGCCAGAAGGAAGAAGGCTCCGCCAACCCAGATGCCGAGGGCGCCCATCTGGCTGAACGCAATCGGCATTGAAACGAAGAACAGGCCGGGACCACCGGCCGGATCGGCGCCGAATGCAAACACGATCGGGAAGATGGCAAAGCCCGCAATCAGCGCCACCATAGTATCGGCGCTGGCCACGATGGCAGATGAGCGCGGAATGTTCGTGTCGCGGCTGAGATAGGCGCCATAGGTCACCATCAGGCAGGAGCCGACAGACAGAGAGAAGAAGGCTTGCCCGACGGCTTCCAGGAAGGTCGCCATGGTGACCTTGCTGAAGTCCGGGGTCAGCAGGAAGCTGGCAGCCGCGCCGGCATCCCCTTCCACAAGGGCGAAGCCGACAATGCCGATGAGCAGGATGAAGAAGGCCGGCATCAGGAAGGTTGCCGCCTTTTCGATGCCGCCCTTCACACCTCGCGCCACAATGAATGTGTTCAGCGCGATAAAGGCCGCAAGCAATGTGCCGATCATGTATTTGTTGCTGATCGTTTCGACAAAGTTGCCGGAAGACACGTCTGCGAGGGTAACGGTCTCGCCGGTTTCAACAGACAGGCGCGCAGCCTCGTCCGCGAAGCCGGCAAAGGTTCCGTCAAAGGCCTGCGGAATAAATGCCAGGACCCAGGCGGAAATCACGATGTAGAAGGTCAGGATGAAGAAGGAGCCGAGCGTTCCGATCCAGCCTACGACCTGCCAGTTCTCGCTCTTGCTCTCGGCCCGGGCCAGCGAGTGGATCCCCTCGATGGCCGACATGCCCGACTTCCGCCCGACGGCGTATTCTGCCATCAGAACGGTGAGACCGAGGAACAGGACACAGACAAGATAGATCAGGATGAAGGCGCCGCCGCCATTCTCTCCGGCCGTGAACGGGAAACGCCAGAAATTGCCGAGTCCGACGGACGAGCCAACGGCCGCCATGATAAAACCGAAGCGCGACCCCCAATGGTCCGTCTTTCGGCCAATTTCTCCTGCCATATGCCCTCTCCCCGGGTAAAAGTTTTGCGCGAACCTATCGACGGCAAAACAAAAATCAACAATTGTTATGGTTTGGGGCTAAAACAGCCCTCGGGCGGTCAGTTTCTCATCACGGTGCATGTGCGCCGCAATGATCAGGCCGAAACACGCCATCGTCGTCAGCATGGCTGTGCCGCCATAAGAGATCAATGGCAAGGGCATTCCGACAACCGGCAACAGGCCGAGCACCATGCCCACATTGAACACAATGTAGAAGGCGACCGTCGCCACTGCCCCGGCAGAGGCGAGCCGGCCGAACCAGCTGACCGAACGCGCCGCGCTGTAGAGCGACCAGCCGAGAATGACGGCAAAGCAGACAAGCAGCGCCGTCGAGCCGAGGAAGCCGAACTCCTCGGCGATCACGGTGAGGATGAAGTCGGTATGTTGTTCGGGCACATAATCCTGCTGGGACTGGATGCCCTGCAGCCAGCCGCGCCCGTTGAAGCCGCCGGCGCCGATGGCGATCTTGCCCTGTTCGATCTGGTAGCTCTCGCCCAGCGCGTTTGTGGACCCGCCGAACAGCTGGGCCAGGAAGGTATCGACCCGCTCTCTCTGGTACGGAGCGAGCACGAATTGGTACACTGGCCAGACCGATGCCACGCCGCCAATGATGGCCGTCGCGATCACGCGCACGGACAGGCCGGCCAGGAAGATGACCACGCCGCCGGACGCGACCAGGGCCAGCGTCGTGCCGAAATCCGGCTGCTTGAAGATCAGCGCTGCGGGCAACAGGGTGATCGCCAGAGCGCCGAGATGCACCAGGATGCGCCCGGTCTGGGGTTGCAGGACCATCTGGTAATAGCGAGCCAGTGCCATGGTCACCGCCAGCTTGGCAAATTCGGACGGCTGGACGGCCACTGGCCCGATCTGCAACCAGCGTTGCGCGCCGCCGCCGGTGACGCCCATCAATTCGACCAGAACCAGAAGCACGATCGTGCCCGCATAGGCCGGGAATGCCAGTCGCATCCACCAGGACAGAGGCAACAGGGCCAGACCGATCATCATGAAGAAACACACGATGAACCGGACCAGCTGGAGCTTCCAGAGATGGGCCTCGGAAGGATTTGTGTAGGCGGAAGAATACAGCATGGCGAGCCCGGTCAGGGCCATGGCCACGATCAGCAGGATGAATCCCCAGGGCAGGCGCATCAGCTTGTCCAGCGGCCCCTGCGTGTCGAAATTCAGCGACGTCGCCGTGCGGGTACGCGCCTCGCCGCGCGAGAATCCGGTAAAGCCCTCGCGGCTCATGTCGGGGTCCCGTCCTCATCGAGTGCGGCACTCTGAGAGAAGGCCGGCTTGCGGCGGCTATCGGTCTTCATTGCGAAGTGGAGAATGTCGCGCGCCACCGGCGCCGCCGTGCGCGAGCCCCCTTCCCCGTGTTCGACGACAACCGAGATGGCGTATTTCGGATTGTCCGCCGGCGCATAGGCGACAAACAGCGCATGGTCGCGCAGTTCGCGGGCGATGTCCTCGCCGCCGCGAACGCCTTTCAGGCGCTCTTCCCGGGTGATCCGGCGCACCTGCGCGGTGCCGGTCTTGCCAGCAAGGCGTGGACCACCCAGGCCAAGATCGCCGGACCGGTAGGCCGTCCCGCCGCCCTCGGACGTCACGCCATACATGCCCGCCTTCATCAATTGCATGATTTCCGGGTCCAGCGGCGCATCCAGCGCGTGGTCGTCTTCCGATTGAGGCCCGATCCCGATCATGCGCGGCTTGAACGGCTTGCCTTCCGTGGCGATGCGCGCGGTCATCAGCGCCAGCTGCAGGGGCGTGGTGCCGAGCTGGCCCTGGCCAATGCCGAAATTGAGGGTTTCGCCCTCATACCAGTTTTCCTTGCGAACGCGCTGCTTCCATTCACGGTCCGGAACGAGACCGCCCCGGCCACCGGTCATGCCGAGCACCCAATCCTCGCCAAAGCCGAACTTGCGGGCCACTTCGGCGATCTTGTCGACGCCGGTCCGGCGGGCAATCTCGTAGAAATAGACGTCGCAGGATCCCTTGATGCCGGTGTGCAGATTCACCGAGCCATGCCCGCCCTTCTTCCAGCAATGCCAGGTCCGGTTGCCGAAATGGTAGTAGCCATTGCAATGCACCCGGTCAGTCGGCTTGACGACGCCTGCCTCCAGCGCGGCGGTGGCCACCACCATCTTGAAGGTGGAGCCCGGCGGGTACACGCCGCCATGGGCGCGCGGATAGAGCGGCGAACGGGTGTCATCGCGCAGTTCGGCATAATCTGCCGTCGAGATGCCGTTGACGAAATCATTCGGGTCGAACGCCGGGGTCGACACCATGGCCAGCACATCGCCGGTTTCCACGTCCAGCACCACGGCTGCTCCGCTTTCGCCCTCGAAGCGCTCAATGGCAACGCGCTGCAGGTCGGAATCGATGGTGACGAACAGGTCGCGGCCGGGTGTCGGCGCGAGGCGCTCGTCCGGGATTTCCTCGATCACGCGGCCATGCGCATTGGTCACCAGTTTGCGATAGCCGGGCTTTCCGCGCAGCCATTCCTCGGCGAAGCGTTCCATGCCCTGCCGCCCGGTGCGCATGTCCGGATGCCGGAACATGGTCTGCAGCGTTTCGGTTTCCTTGTCCGTCATGCCATCGGTCAGGCGAACCAGATCGTCCTGGCTGGCCCGGGCGACATAACCGAGAACATGCGCAAAGTCGCGACCGCGCGGATAGGAGCGGGTCAGCGCCATTTCCACGTTCACGCCCGGCATTTCCGCCTCATGCACATTCATGCGGGCGAAGTCTTCATAAGTCAGTTCGTGCGCCACGGTGACCGGCACAAACCCGGCATTGCGGCGACGGCTGAGGGCGATCTCCCGGGCGATCCGCTCCAGCCGCTCTTCCGGCAGTTCGATCAGCGCAGCAATCTGCGCCAGGGTCTTCTGCGGATTGTCGGCCTGTTCCGGAATGATCGACACACGGCCTGCGCGGCGGTGGGAGGCCAGCGGCCGGCCGAAGCGGTCGAGGATGCGGCCGCGCTGCGGCGGCGCGAGTTCGAGCTTGATATGGTTGGCTTCGGCCTGCGCCTGGTAGCGCTCCTTGTCGAGGATCTGCAACTGGAACAGCCGGGCCACCAGTCCGGCCCAGACGAGTCCGCCCGCTGCCCCGGCAATCGCCGCCCGGCGGGTGAAAGCGTGTTCGAGATCTGCGCTCTTCTTGCTCATCCGGCCTGCCCCGCCATTTCTCCGGGCCGGCGGCCAAGGTCGAACATGCGGTGCAGCACCGCATAGACGGCGCCGGTGGTCAGCAGGGAGGCAAACAATGGCATGGCCCGCACCGCATGGTCTTCTAGCGTCGAGGCCATCAGCCACAACAGCAGGAAGGCTCCAGAAAACAGGAGGATGGGTGCAAGGATGGCAATCAGCGGCTCGTTCATGACATCGAACATATCAGCAATCGCTGCGCTGGCCCCATAGGCGAGCAGGTTCAGGATGACGAAACAGCCCAGCGGCGCGTGGAAGGTCACATCCTGCACCAGTCCGAAGACGATGAGAAAGGCCATCGGGCGCAGGGACAGTCCGACCCTGCCCCACCCGACGGCACCCCACAGGGCCGCATAAGGCCAGGCGACCGACAGGCCGAAAAACTCCCGTGGGGTCAGGCCGAGCAGACCGATCGCCGCAATGGCGAACGCCCCGAACAGGAGGCGGGGCGTCGGGCCGGTCTGCGACCACAGGCTTTTCGTCTTGCGGGCAGGCGAGCGGGACATGGCTATTGACGCGCCCCCTGCGCCGGGCTGGCATCCAGGGCTGTTGACTCAGGTTCCAGGGCGACCGGCTTTTGAATCTCGGGCGGCGGGATCATCTGCACATACCCGCCATCGCGGTCTGCCATCGAGAACTTCACGCGCCAGTCCCCGCCGACCTTGCGCGCCTCTCCGACCACCAGGCCGCGCGGGAATGCCCCGCCCTCGGCCGAGGTCAGGATACGCTCGCCTTCGACGAACTCGTCACGCTCCGGCAGGTCTGTCAGTCCACCCAGGCCGTCGCGCCCCCCATAGAGAATGGCGCGCACGCCGCTGACTTCTCCCATGACCGGCACGCGGCTGTTGAAATCGGTAATCAGCAGAATGCGTGAGGAATATTCCCCGAGCTGGATGACGCGGCCGACGAGGCCGCCCTCATTCAGCGCCACGGCGCCCGGTTCGACCCCCTGGGCCCGCCCGGCATTGGCCAGGATGGTCTGTGCAAAGGGGCCGTCATTCTCGGCCGTGACCCGCGCCGTGACACCCCGTGCCGGCGGCTCGCCCATCAGATTCAGAATTTCTTCGTAGGCCTCCAGCCGCTCTGCCATGGATATGGCCGCGGCCTTGTAGCGCGACAGGTTGCGTACCTCCGCCTCAAGCTCACGAATGCGACGTTCGCGCTTGGCCTGGCCGGTCACCCAGGCCCAGGCATTGAAGCCTTCATTGCCGCCCAGCCGGTCACCCACCGTGGTGCGGACGGGATTGAAGAAGGCGCGGACTTGTGGCGCAGACTGTGCGAGGACGAGCGCGAGGGCCGCAAAAATGAACACACTGAGGACGAGACGCTTGGGGGAGCGTTTGCGAGTTTTCGATCCTGATCGGCCGAGGCGTGCCATTGGCCTGGTTCCCTTGCGTTGATCCCCTGTCAGTTCATCTCATCAGACTTCGGGTGAAAGCACGGTCCGCATCTTCGAGAAGTTCTCAAGCACATGGCCGCACCCGTTCACGACACATTTGAGCGGATCGTCTGCAATCATCACGGGCAGCTGCGCCTGTTCGCGGATGACAGTGTCCAGATTGCGCAACAAGGCGCCCCCGCCGGTCAGCACAATCCCGCGGTCCACGATGTCCGCAGCGAGTTCCGGGGGCATCGCTTCCAGAGCGATCTTAACAGCGTCGATGATGTCCGTCACGGGCTCGCGCAGCGCTTCGGCGATCATCGCTTCGGTGATTTCGGTCTCTTTCGGCACACCATCCAGCGTACCGCGGCCCCGAACGGTCAGTGCCATGCCGGTGCCGTTTTCCGGCGGCTGGGCGGTGCCGATTTCCTTCTTGATCCGTTCAGCCGACATTTCGCCGATGAGGATTTTCTGTTCGCGGCGCAGATAGTTGACGATGGCCTGGTCCATCTTGTCACCGCCGACGCGGACGGACCGCGAATAGACAATGCCGCCCAGCGACAGGACAGCCACTTCGGACGTGCCGCCGCCGATGTCGACCACCATGGACCCGGCCGGGTCGTCAATCGGCAGGCCGGCGCCGATGGCGGCGGCCATGGGTTCCTCGATCAACTGCACTTCGCGGGCACCGGCGGCCAGGGCCGACTGGTGGATGGCGCGGCGCTCAACGCTGGTTGCGGAACTGGGCACGCAGATGATGATGAGAGGAGACACGAACGCCCGGCGGTTATGAACCTTCCGGATGAAATGCTTGATCATTTCCTCGGCGACTTCGAAATCGGCGATCACGCCATCGCGCATGGGGCGGATGGCTTCCATGTTCACCGGCGTCTTGCCGAGCATGTTCTTGGCCTGCTCGCCGACCGCATAGACGATCTTGCGGCCACCCTGGGTCATGTAGGCGACGACGGAAGGTTCATCGAGCTTGACGCCCTGCCCCTTCACATAGACCAGCGTGTTCGCTGTGCCGAGGTCAATGGCCATGTCCGTGGACAGCATGCCGAGGAGGCTACCAATCATGTCGTACCCGAGCTCTTTCTTGAGCGGCCGGACAGGGTCTGCCCGGCGCGCATGTGCAATTCTTTACACAGCCCCATACACCATGTGCCGTTAACGCGGCTTTAATGCAAGGCACATGCCGCAGATATACGGTACGCCTCGTTCACAACAAGCATACCCACTGATTTCAATAGTTTTTTCCGGAATCCCGCCCCGCCGGCTTAACCTTTTCCGGAACGCTCCGTACGGTTATTCTTAACCTATGGGCACCGGATGTTAAAAATCACCTTCCGGCGAGTCTTTCGGCACGACGCGAAAGATGCGCGACGGGAGGTCCATGTCACCCCGCATCGGCACCGGAACGAGATAGTCCGGCACCTCATCCTGCCTCAGGCGCGCTGCCAGTCCTCCCGGATCATGCGCGGACAAAAGCACGGTTTCCGCGTCCGCAGGGCATGTCACCACATAGTCAATTCCGTTCACCGCCAGCAATTCCCGGCTCTTCCCTTCCCCGGAGAGGAGCAGATCGATTGCGTGTGAAATACCTTCATGGTTCCGGTGATAATTGCCCTGCAAGACGCTGTGCCGGGTCTTGTTCAACAGGATCGGGCCGAAATCGGCAGACGCCAGAACGCGGCCCGGTGGCAAGGCGTTCAACGTGGTGAACGAATCATCCTGCAGGCAATCGGCCTTGTCGCCCGCGCGATTGGTCTGAACTTCCGGCGCGATGAAAACACCCGGGAGCGCCCACAGGAATGGCAGGCTGAGCGCCAGTGCCCCGATATAGGTGACACTGGATGGATTGCGGGCCTTTCCGGAGCGGTAGACGTCCGCAATCCAGAGGCCGAGCGGAATGACCGCGAACAGATGCCCGAACACGTAGAACCGCACCTGGTACACACTCATGCCCAGAGCGGCGACCAGAAGCAGGATGAAAAGCAGGTGCGCCCGCACCTGGCGCCGGCGGTGGAGGCTCCAGAGGCTGACCCCGAGCGCGAGCAAGGTGATACCGAGACAGAAGCCGAGCCGTGCAATCAGATCATCCCGGCCGCTGAAGACGGACCGCGCCTCGTCCACACGGTCGAGCCAGAGCGTCTTCACTTCCGGGGACAAGTCGTCCAGCGGATTGGACAGGCATTGCGGGCCCGCAAGAAGGAGGGTCGCAACACATATCGCGCCCACACCTACAAGCGCACCGAGCCGCAGCGGCCAGGGTCGGCGCGATGCGGCGAGAGCCGCCGCAACCAGCCCGAGCCCTCCGGCAAGCCCGGCCAGCAAGCTGACCGACGACAGGGCATCGCACGCCACCATTTCATACTGGCCGGGTGGAATGGTGGCGAAGAAGGCCAGTTCCAGTCCGGCCGCCAGGCCCGCCCCGAACCCGATTGCCCCGCGCCGGGCTGCAGTGCCGGCAATGAGCCAGTCCAGCGCCACGAATCCGCACATCGCGGCAACAAACACATAGACTTCACCGCCAATGGCCACTGATGCCGCCAGAGCAAGGCCCGAACCTGCAAGCCGGGCGGCGCGTCTTTGCGGATCCAGCGCGAGTCCGATGGCAAGGGCCAGGAGGCCCAGCTGCAGGCCATGATGATCCAGCGCGCCCGGTGCGAAACGATAGTGTGTGGAGAATACGAACACGCTGAGCACGAGACAGGCGAGCCCGCCGCCCTTCCCGTCAAGATGACGCGCGCCGACATACAGGCCTGCCACCACGACCAGCACGCTGAGGGGCGGCCAGGCCGAATAGGCCCAGACCAGTGCGGAATCGGCAGACATGAACAGGCTGAACAGGGCGTACAGAGCGAGTACCGGCAGATCGGCAAGGCGGGACCAGTGCATCGGCGTTCCGCCATCGGGACCCATGCGGTATTGATGCATGTCGAACCAGGCCTGACCGGCCAGCAGATCCTTGATCTGCACCAGACGCATCACATCATCGCCATCCGGTCCGATCTTGCCCAGATCGCCTTGCACCGCACTGCTGATCACGAGCCAGACCGGTACAGCCAGGAAAAGCAGGACCGTCCGGATATCCATCTGTCGCATCAAGAACCCCTCTCCCGCCAGTCTGTCCGCGCAAGCGGCGATCCCGAAAGGCAACCTTAACCAGTGCCGGTATAGGAAACCCTAAAACGGGAGGCATTCGGTAACCATGACGCACGCAGATTTTCCGCGCCTGAACATCGCCGTCCTCCTGCCCTGTTACAATGAGGGCAAATCCATCGCCTCGGTGGTCATCGGGTTCCGAAAGGCCCTGCCTTCGGCCCGCATCTACGTCTATGACAACAATTCGAGCGATGACACGTCGGCGCAGGCCGCGTTCGCCGGTGCGACGGTTGTGCCCTCGCGCCGCCAGGGAAAGGGCAATGTCGTGCGCCAGATGTTCGCCGACATCGAGGCCGACATCTACGTCATGGCCGACGGCGATGGCACCTATGACCCGACCGCGGCCCCGCGCATGATCGATACGCTGCTGGCAGACCGGGCCGACATGGTGGTGGGAACCCGCCGCAATGTGACGGAAGATGCCGGACGCAATGGCCATGCCTTCGGCAATCGCCTGTTCAACATCATCTATCGCACCCTGTTCGGCAGCGATTTCACGGACATCTTCTCCGGCTATCGCGCGTTCACCCGCCGGTTTGCGAAAAGCTTCCCGGCATCTTCCCCGGGATTCGAGATCGAAACGGAAATGTCTGTTCACGCCTCGACGCTGCGCCTGCCGGTGTCCGAGATCGAATTCGACTACGGTCGCCGCGTGGAGGGATCCGAAAGCAAGCTGTCCACGTTTCGTGACGGGTTTCGCATCCTTCGCATGATGGGCATGCTGATGAAGGAGACCAAGCCGTTCGTGTTCTTCAGCGCGGTCTCTGCCGGCCTGTTCGGACTGGCCGCCCTTTCCAGTGCCCCGGTACTGTTTGAGTATTTTGAAACCGGTCTCGTGACCCGCATGCCGACATGGATGCTGTCCATGACGCTGCTGCTGGGCGCGATGATGACGTTCACTGCCGGCATCATTCTGGACTCGCTGTCGCGCGCGCGTATCGAGCAGAAGCGGATCCACTATCTGTCAATCGCCCCGGCCCGTGGGGAGAAATACTTCAACACGGCAGGCACGGCGGCAGACCGCAGCGAGACTGACCCGCTACTGGCACCCACCATGCGAAAAACGGGCGGCTGAGCCTGTCACCTTCCCGGGGCAGATCGGCAACATTCCATTCACCATGCGTCACCCAACGGATTGTGGCACACCGTATACTTGTCTTTTTACGGAATAGTGCTCGCGGCCACCCACAAGTGACGGCTTGGGCCGACAGGATCTAGCCAGTCTTCTTCTGGAGTTCCGGCAGATCATTCACGGCCACATCGACTGCGTCCGTCTTGTCCTGCGGCACGGCCCGGCGAACCAGCGTTTCCGGCACGGTGATGAAAGCGGTCGTCCCCCGCCCGGGTTCAGAGCGTAGCTTGATGCGCAGCCCCTGGGCATCCGCCAGGCGGCGCGCCACGCTGAGGCCAAGCCCGACCCCGGTGGAGTGATCGTATTTCTGGTGCGCCGGACGCGAATGGAAGAAGGGTTCAAAGGCCCGTTCGAGCACATCCTGGGTCATGCCGCGTCCGCGGTCCCGCACCATCACGACCAGTCCGACACCGGACACCATGCCGGCCTTGACCACGATCGGCGCAGAAGATCCGGCCTCGAGCGCATTCTTGATGATGTTGCGGACGATGATTTCGAAACTGTTCTCGTCCATGTCCGCCGAAAGATTCTGCGGGACGCTGACCTTCAGACGATCTGCGAAACGGGCATACTCGCCCTCTGTGAACTTCCGGACAACATTGTTGATGACTTCCGACACCGAGACTTCCGAGGACTGCGCCAGATAATCGTCACGTTCCATGCGGGTGAAGTTGATGATCCCGTCAAGCGTGGAGGAGAGGATCATGGCCTGCTCCCCGATCTTGTCCGCATAGGTGCTGACTTCTTCCTCGTTGCACGGAATATTGGACGATGAGCCAATCACGCCGGCGCAGGCCGAGATGACGTCAAGCGGCACCTTGAGCTCGGCGCTCATCGAGGCCAGGAAGCGCGTCTTGGCCTCATTGGCCGCTTCTGCTTCATTCCGCGCATTCTCGATCTCGAAACGCACTTCTTCCATACGTGTCACATCCGTATAGACGACCACCGTACCGACGCCGGTGATATGCTCCACCGATTTCTGCCAGTAGACGCCATCGCGCCGGATCGGCTTGTCGACCGGCTCCAGCGAGTCTTCGCGCGACGAGAACACTTTCTGGTGGAGCTGGTTCTCGACGATGACATCACCGGCTTCGCTGAAGATGGCAAAAGCCTGATGGCTGGCTTCAAGCGCCCCGATCAGCAGGTCCCTGGATTCCTCCGCCTTGATCGTGGCGTCGATATCGGACCGGTAGACCAGGTAACTGGACCGGGCGCCGAGATAGAGCGCAAACTTGAAGAAGATCATCATCGCGCAGATCGTCGCACCCGTAACCGACTGGTAGAAGGCGCTGTAGGCGGCGCCTGCGACGAAGGCGGCGATGGCGTAGCGCAGGACGATGCGCGGCACACGGGTCAGCATGCTGGCCATGCCGGCAGACATAGGCGTGATCATGAGGCCACCCATGATCATGGCGGCATTCTCGTCTGGACCGACGAAGAATGGCAAGGATCCCCAGGCGAGGCCGAATGCGATGGCAAGGAATTCGGACCGGCGGAGATATTTTCCGCTGACCTGTTTGGGGGCCGGACGGCCGCGCTTCAGCAGGTAGTCGATCACGAGCAGCAGGGCCAGGCCGAGATTGATGGTGATCCAGACTTCGATATTTGTGTTGGGCACCCAGCGGTGCACCAGGAAGCTGGCGCCGATCGTGTTGACCAGCATGATAAGGGCCATGACCAGCTTGTGGCGGGAAAAATCCATATGCTGCTGCAACAGGATCAGGCGGTCGACCGCCGTCTCCCGGGGAAGCGCGTTCCCGGTCACATAGGACAGAAATGATTTTTCCTGCTTTGCCATGACACCGCTATACACAGGGCAAGTGAATATTCCGCTCTACGGTCGTGACCGGATTGAGAGACTGTGGAAACCTGTCGTTAACGCGTGTGTTAACCAAAAATAGATGTTAGGGGGCGGTTGCCTTTCCGGTCTCCGGTTCTGTAGCTTGCGTTCCGGTAGAGGAGACGATCGCGCCCGTGCCACATTCCGCTGCGCCCTTCAGGATAGCCGTCATCGGTGCCGGTCCAGGTGGACTGAGCACCGCACACTTCATCCAGCAGGCTGGCCACAAGGCCACCGTGTTCGAGGCTGACAGCCGCTTGGGCGGCAAATCCTTCTCGGTCGTGCGCGGCGATGCCATGAATGAAATGGGCACCTGCTACACGACACGCTCCCACAAGCTGGTGAAACGCTGGATGAAGGAACGCGGCATCACGCTGACCCGACTGGGGGAAGCGCGCTATGACGGCGTGAAGGTGGTCGATTATGTGAAACAGGGCGATGGCCCTCCCCTGGCCTGGCAGGCCCTGAAATTCATTCGCGCCGCCGGACGCCTGCGCCGGGACATTCGCAACCGGCCGGACGACCCCGCCGTGTGCGAGGAAGCCGCCATGACCACGGCGGAATGGGTGAAACGCCTGAACCTGCCGAAAATCGACCTCGCCTCGCACCGCATTCAGACCACGCAAGGCTATGGGTTTACCGATGAGGCCACCATCGGCCAGACCGTCCAGTGGTGCGACCTGAACTACCTCTTGTCCGGCGTGCTGAACGACATGCACATGCCGGATCAGGGATGGAGCGAATTCTGGAGCCGGTTCGCGCAGGACAAGGATGTGCGCCTGGACAGCCCGGTGACGCACCTGGACCGGTCCGGCCCGAAGCCGGTCGTGACCGCCGCAGGCAAGAGCGAGGCATTCGATGCGGTCGTGTCCACCGTGCCGATGCAGAATTTCGTGCAGTTCTGCGCAGCCACGCGCGACGAGATGTTCATTCGCAATGGTATCGAATGGCAGAACTACACGACCACACTGCTGACCTCACCCGACTGGTTCGACGGCCACATGATCATCGGCTATTCCGAGGCCAGCATGGACAGCAGCCGCAAGGGCGCCATTCTCGGCGGGCGCCGCGAAGGCGAAAGCGAGGAACTGGGGGGACGGCTCTACGTGACCGGCCAGTTCTCGACCGGGCTGACCCCGGCAGAATTGCGCGAGATCCTGATGGCGGACGCCGAAAAGCACGGCTTCACGATCGAAAGCGTCATCCAGCAGAAAGTCTGGCAGTATTTTCCGCAATACACTGCCGACGCCGTGCGCAATGGCCTGTTCGGGGCCCTGCGCCGGGTTCAGGGCCAAAAGCGCACCTGGTTCAGCGGATCGAGCTTTTCGCATGAACTGGTCTGCAGCATCGTGGAGCAGTCGCAGGGCATGGTGAGCCACATGCTGCACGAACTGTCTCTGCAGCCTGCACAGGCCACGAGCACCCACCCAGTCCGGACGGCTGAAACCGCCTAGACCGTTTCCGGCGCGGCGCAGTACCGGTCTATGAACTCCTGATGGGACGGCATTTGCGAGACGGCCCGGGCGATGCCCGCCTGCAATCCCCCGAGCGCGGTTTTCAATTGTTCATCCGTCATCAGATGGCCCATATGGTGATAGCGGGCCGGCGCCAGGCGCTGTCCCATCATGACCTGCAGCCAGGAATCCACCCGGAACAGGTCGTCCGATGCCTGATAGACCAGGCCGCCATCGCGGAACAGCGCGATCCTCTGGGCCAGGGATTCCGGAATCTCCATGTCACGCCGCGCGCGCCAGAAATCGGAATCATCGCGCTCGGTCAATTTGTAGTGGAGCACGATGAAATCGCGGATCTTTTCCAGTTCGCGGTCGGCCTGTGCATTGTAGTGATTGGCCTGAGCTTCTGTCACGCCAGCGAAGGGGAATTGCTGGACGAGCCGCGTCGCCCCGACCTGTATGAGATGGATGCTGGTGGATTCGAGTGGCTCGACAAAACCGCTGGACAGGCCAAGCGCCACACAATTCCTGTTCCACACCTTCTTCCGGCGACCCGTCTTGTAGCGGATCAGGCGCGGCTCGGTCAGGGCCTCACCTTCCACATGACTCATCAGATAGGCGTGTGCCTCGTCCGGTGTCATGTTCTCACTGCAGAAGACCAGGCCGTTGCCGACCCGGTGCTGAAGCGGAATGCGCCATTGCCAGCCGGCATGATGGGCGATGGCCCGTGTATAGGGAATGGCCGGGCCCACGGACTTAGTCTGGACCGCCAGAGCGCTGTCCGTCGGCAGCCAGTTTGTCCAGTCTTCATATCCCGTTTTCAGGGTCTGCTCGATGAGCAGGCCGCGAAAGCCCGTGCAGTCGATGAAGAAATCCCCCTCAATCCGCTCGCCTGATTTCAGCTTCAGGGCTGTCAGGAATCCGGTCTCGCCATCCTGCTCCACCTGTTCGATGAGACCTTCCACGCGCTTGACACCCTTCTTCTCGCTGAAGCTGCGAAGGAAGCGCGCATACAGGCTGGCATCGAGATGATAGGCGAAGTTGAGACCGGACTTTTCGGACGTGTAGAAACGTTCTGCCTCTGCCGCCTGAAGCTCGAGGCAATAGGCGTCCAGATGCTCTCCGATGCCGCGTTCACGCGCCCGCATCCAGATATGGTAGAATTCCCCCATCCAGCTCGGCTTGCCGACCTGTCCGAAGGAGTGGATGTAGCGATCACCGACGCCGCCCCAGTTCTCGAAGGCAATGCCCAGCTTGAACGTCGCCTTGGTGGCCCGCATGAAGTCCCGCTCGTCGATCCCCATCAGATGGTGGAAGGTACGATGTGTCGGGATCGTCGCCTCCCCCACGCCAACCGTGCCGATATCATCGGATTCGACCAGCGTGACCTCCAGCAGTGGCCCGAGGAGCCGGGACAGGGCGGCCGCGGTGATCCAGCCGGCCGTGCCGCCGCCGGCGATGACAACTTTCCTGATCTTCTGCGTTTCCAAGTGAACCCCCGGTCTGTGTTGTCCGTATCAGCGATTGAGTCGGTTGAGCAGCATCGCCCGCAACCGTCGGGCGCTGGCCGCATCCAGCGGGGCCAGATTGCCCTGCGCCCCTTCCGGCAAATGGGCCGCCGGCGCGTCCGCTGGGCCGAAGATGTAATAATCGAACAGCGCCTTCCAGGCCTGCTTCTCCGGTGCGGGGCGGTCCCGCAGGCTGAGCATGGCATGCAGCAGCGTGTTCTGGGGCGTGTCCATGAAGGCCGGGGAGGTATTCCACCAGTAATTGATCATCGCCGTGAACGCCCCGACCCCTTCGACATTGTGCCACCACAGGGCCGGGTAAAAGAGCACATCGCCCGGCTCCAGCTCGGCCACCTGTCCGGCCGCCATGGCCTCGGCAAAGCGCGGATAGCGATCGAGGTCCGGAGCCCGGAAATCGACCATGCTGACCACCTGTCCGCCCGGCGTCGGCTCCAGCGGGCCCGGATAGAGATTGGCCACCTGTTCCGGCGGAAACAGGGTGAAGGTGCGCTTGCCCACCATACAGCAGGCTAGATTGTGAGACATGTCGTAATGCGCCGACGCAATCGTGTGATTGCCCATCCACAGGCTGACGAGCGGTCTGTGCGCCTCGAACATGGGATGGTTCAGGGCCAGGTCATTCGCTCCGCGCAGTCCGGGAAAGAAGCCGTCCAGATCCGTTGAGCCGACATAGGCGGAGGATCCGTCCGGATGCGCCATCATTTCGCGGATGCGGGCGAAGAATTCCTGCAGCGGCACCCGGCCACGTTCGAAATTGAAGCCGTCGACTGCATCGGTATAGAAGTATCGCCCGCCCGCTTCGGGCCCGCACCTGTACTCGACGATGGGGCGTCCATTGTAGAAGGACTCAATGTGCTGCATGGCGGCATCGGGCGATTCCTGCCCCTTGCGCACAAGGGGCCAGTCCCGCGCGACACCTTTCAGGATCACGGGCGTCTGTTCCTGCATCAGACGGTCATAGGGGATGGCGTCTGGCGCGACGCCTTCGAGTTCGACTGTCCTGCGCGTAATGTCCAGTCCGGACACGGCGTCCTCCCTGAATCCCTAGTTGCCGCCCGCGCGCTTTGCGTTCTTCATCATGATCAGGCGGTTCACATTGGCGAGCGATGCCAGCACAAGATAGGCCGCGCGCAGGAAACCGCCACGATGCAGCTGTTCCAGCGCCGGGCCCTGCAGGGCCGCGAGACGCTCCTCGCTGAGGGTGAACAGGTCAGGCACCTTGTATTCGGTATGGTCATCCAGCTTGATGTCCAGAGAGACCGGCTCAATCAGGCCCGCCGCATCAAACGCATCGAACATCGGCTTCATCATGTCTGCGCCTACCGTGATGACGCGCAAGGCCTGGCTGACATGCTGCAGATAGGGCGCGTTTCCGCCCTGTGGCAGGAAAAGCGGTTCGCCTTCTGTCTTGCTGATGCGCGGATCGTCCAGATTGACGTGAATGACCGGCTCCCGGCGCGTCTCCCCGTCCACGGACTGGTCCTGGAACCCGATCAGGAACGGGCCGCGCTGCAGCATTGCCGGGATGTAGCGTGCGATCCAGCGATCTCCGTCGAGATACAGATTCTCTGCCTTGTCGAGCCCCAGCAGGACGACGCAGAAATAGTCTCCGGCCTCATTCTTCCGGAAGAAGACCGGATAGTCGCGCTGCAGCTCGGAAAATTCGGTGGGATAGACCGCAACCTGATTCACGCTGTCGCCGAACTCGGCGCCCCGGCGCGCAATCACCTTCAGGTCTGCGTGGTCTATATTATTGAGTAGTGCCGTATTGGCCATGATCCGCCCTTTGATGGCTGGCGCGTATGGCGGGCCCACCTGCCCTGCGCCTTCCCGTTTTTATCATGATGGAACAATCCCCTGCCCCGGACAAGCGAGGCAAAAAAGGCCGCTGCAAGCAGCGGCCTTTCCTGAAGTTTCAAGTCTGGTTCAAATCGTGTCCGATCAGAACTTGTAGCGCAGGCCCAGCAGGTAACGCGGGGACAGCTCGTAGACATAGAAGACCTGCTCCGGCACGCGGTGATAGATCCGCTGGTCTTCGCCGGTCAGATTGATGCCCTCGAACGACACGGCCAGTTGCTCGTTGATGTCGTAGCTGACGTTCAGGTCGTACTGACCGTAATCCTCGACATAGGTACCAGACCGGTCACCGCCCTGGTTCGTGGCGAGGAGGAAGGTATCACGCCAGTTGTAGGCCAGACGGGCGGAGAAGCCATACTTCTCGTAGATCGCCGTCAGGTTTGCCGTGTCAGACAGACCCACCAGAGCGAACTGGTTCTCATCAATGCTCGCCGCCGGATCCAGTTCAACATCCCCGTTCACGAGGGTATAATTGGCCTGGAAGCCGAAGCCCGTATCGCCGAAGAAGTGCTGCCAGGCGAACTCCATACCATCGATATTGCCTTCGCGGTTGTTGATCGGCTGGTTGACACTGAAGATGGCCAGCGGGTCATTGGCGTCCGAAGAGACATCGTATTGACCAAGGATCTGGTCAACATAGCTCTGCGGCAGGGCACCGCCGACGAGTTGCGATTGGAACTCTGCCTGAGCTGCGGCCAGATCACCACCATTGGCTTCGATCAGGGCCGTCAGCGTGAAGAGGTTTGCTTCGGACTGGTCAACACCCAAATCATTGATGATATCCAGCGCGTCGCCTGAACGGGAGCCCGCTGCACCGGAAGCCGGATCACGCAGACCGAACAGATTGCGCTCGACCACACCATTACCGATGAAGTTCTTCACACGCTTGTCGAAGTATCCAGCCGATACATAGCTCGTGTCGCCATAGTACCATTCGACAGAGATGTCGAAATTGTCTGACTCAAGCGGCAGGAGACCGGGATTCTGCGAGGCCCCCGTCAGTGAACCACCAAAAGCGGTCGGGCGGTTAGGCTGGTTTGCTGTCGTCGACGCGAACAGGCTGCTGTACCCAACGCGACCGATCGTCTTGCTGTAAGATGCACGAGCAACGATGTTGTCCGTCACGTCCACCTGGAAGTCGACATTCGGAAGAAGGTGGTCGTAAGAGCCACTTCCGGAAACGTCCTGCTTGTCACCGGATTGCACGACGAGGAAGTCGTTATCAGCCGTCCACAGGATGTCAGACGGCACGGATTGTTCCGTGATCGATGTGACTTCGGTTTCTTCGTAGCGCAGACCGAGATTGACGCGGGCCGGACGATCCAGGAATTCGCTTTCCATCTGGAAGGCTGCGAACAGGGAAGTGATTTCCTCCTGAACGGTGTCAGCCGTCTCGGACACGTTCACCGAATTGCCCGGATACGCTGCCTGGAGCAGCGGGAACAATTTGGCCGCATCTGCGCGGAAAGCGACATCGGCCTGTCCAACATTCACATCGTCGAACAGGCAGGACAGGCAGTAGGTATCGACCAGACCCGGCGCGAACTGTTCAACGTCGCCCGGATTGGAAATACCCCAGGACCCCAGATCCTGCTGAGTGGTGCGCGTCCAGCGGTCCATTTCGGTATCGCGATAATTACCGCCGACCGTCAGGCTGCTATTGTCGAAATCCCAGACCACGCGCAGGTCGATTTCGTCAACCTGGTGCTCCATGCGGGAAGAGTTCGAGCGTTGCACCTGGGTGCCGAGGTCACCGACGTCCAGCACGCCATTGCCGTTGCCGCGAACGCTGTCATCGATCGTATAGGACTGGATCGGGTAACCGCTGCGATAATCAACAGAGTGCTGAAGGATGACAGGTGCCCCGAAGGTCACGAAGGTTGCCGTGTGGCCAAGCGGGTTGTTGCCGCCGGATTCCGACTTGGAGCTGTGCGCGTCGAAGATCACGGTCGCCCGGTCGTTGACTTCCCATTCGGCATTGAAGCCAAGCGAGTTCAACTCATCCTTCGTAGCGCGGTTGGTTTGCTCGAAACCGATATCCTTGGAGCCGTTATTGTTCTCCTGCATGAAGACCGCGGTCGCGACCGGGCCATCATTGTCGAAGATGATCTGGTCAAGCGGCGTGGCAAACCAGTTGGTCTGCTCATAGCGCAGCTCGTCATATTCGTTCTTCGCGTAGGTATAGTCACCGGTCAGCGTGAGATTGTCCATCGGGCGGAACTGGAGAACCAGCTGGCCGTTCAGGCGCTCGCGCGACAGGTCGGAGAAATCGTACCGGCTGTCCTGCGCAATGGCATAGAGCTGGCCAGCAGCGGGCGGGTTGGTGATCTGGGTGGATCCATCGCCGCGCGTATAGCTGCCATCGATCGAACCATCAGCAGACTCACGAACAATCCAGTCATTGACCTGCTGGGTCGGCGCGCCGGAATCCCGCTTGGAATAGGATCCGAAGAGACCGATGCCGAACCGGTCGGAATCGTCGGTCCAGCTGGCAAGACCGGACAGTTCCGGCGTGAAGTCATCGCCGGCTTCGACGCTGGTATCGTTCATCGCCTTGGCGGAAATCGAGAAATTCGTGCCGGGATCATCAAACGGCGTACGCGTCTTGATGTTCACTGTGGCGCCGATGCCGCCGGAAGGCAGGACAGCCTGGCCGGTCTTGTAGACTTCGAGCCCGTTCACGCCTTCGGAGGCGAGGTTGGCGAAGTCGAACGCCCGGTCACCGCCGGCACCGTAGTTTCCGCGCGTACCAATCGCGCGAACCTTGGCTGTCGGCATGGTACGGCCGTTGAGCGTGACCAGGTTGAAGCCTGGGCCGAAGCCGCGCACGGTGATCTCGGACCCCTCACCATTGACGCGGTTGATGGACACGCCGGTGATCCGCTGAAGCGATTCAGCCAGGTTCGTGTCCGGGAACTTGCCGATGTCTTCGGCGGAGATGGCATCGACGACACCATTTGAGTCACGCTTGATGTCCATGGCACGCTCGAGCGATCCGCGGATCCCCTGCACGACCACGACATCCTGGGTCAGGGTCTCTTCACCCGCATCCTGTGCCTGCGCTGCCAATGGCAGGGCTGACAGCAGAGACGCCGCGGACGCGCTGCACAGCAGCGTTCCCCATTTTGTTTTCCGTGCAGAAGTCGCACGGATCTTGTCCGTGGAAACAGTCATTACAATCCTCCCTGAGACAGGCCACTCACAACGGTGCCGGTCTTCAATGCTTGTCTCGGCCAGGTGGACTGCCCCTGCACTCCGACCTACCCGGAGAGCAATCCACCATCAAATGTTTGCGCTATCAAGTGTCAGAGATCGAAAAATCCTGTTTCCCGATTGCCGGAATGCGCAGGATGAAACCGTTTTCATGGCGGGGTTTACAGAATTTCGTATGTAATAATCGGGACTTGGCAGGATTTCGACGCGTGTGAGCAGGTGCAGCAGCAAAATTTTCAGAGAAAGGTTTTTCGAGAAAAATGACAAGGTTGGCATTTTGGCCACACTCCATGATCACGTGGAACCGATTCCGCACCGAAAAAACCTAGTGCGGGCTGGATCAAGACTCGCGGTCCAGCCTCCGCAAGACTGAGGAGGTTGCAGCGAATTCGGCTGATTCCCTGCGCCGCGTGGATATATCCAATACAGCCGGGAAAAAGTTTCACATGACCTCTCCCTCCCCTGTCGACCTGCTCATCCGAAACGCCTGGATCGTGACGATGGATTCCGGACGCCGGATCCTGCGCGACGGGGCTCTTGCGATTCAGGGCAACCGGATCCACAGCGTCGGCCCGGATGAGGAGATCAGCCCCGGCCTCGCGCCGCGCGAGACGCTGGACGGATCCGGTTTCGTGATCACGCCGGGCTTCGTGAATTGCCATGTCCACATTACGGGTGAGCCGCTGACCCGCGGTGTCGTGCCGGACAATACCGACTGGGCCGAGAATGTGTTCGGCTGGCTGATCCCCCTGTACATGACGCAGACCCCGGAAGACGAGCGATTGTCTGCGCAGTTTGCGGCGCTGGAAATGCTGCGCACGGGCACGACCTGTTTCATCGAGGCCGGGACGATCCTGGATCTGGGCGCTGTGGCCGACGGGCTCGCCGCCACCGGCATACGCGGCCGCATCGGTCAGTGGCTGCAGGACCGGGCGTTTGCGCCGGACGATGACCAGGCCGTTCTGACCCGGTCCGCCATTGACCGCATGGTCGCGCAGGCCGACGCCTATCCTCAGGCCGATGACGCGCTGATCGCCGCCTGGCCCCTGCTTGTCGGTCACAATACGGCGACGGATGATCTGTGGCGGGCAGCGACCGATCTTGCGCGCGCGCGTGGGCTGGGCGTCAGCGCGCATATGAGCGCCGACCGCGCGGATCCGGACTTCTATCTGCAGACCGCCGGCAAGCGGGCCATCGCCCATCTGGCGGAGATTGACGCGCTCGGCCCGCACCTGTCGCTGACCCATGCAGTGCATTTGGATCAGGCGGAAGTGGACCTGCTGGCTTCAACCGGCACCCATGTGACCCACTGCCCCATGACCGCGATGAAGGGCGGGTATGGCGCGAGTTCTGCCGGCCTGTTTCCGGAAATGGCCGCAGCCGGCGTCAACATTCAGCTGGGCACCGATGGCAACAATAACGGCAATTCGGGAGACCTGATGCGCGCCATGTTCGCCATGGCGGGCCTGTTCAAGGATGCCCGCCAGGACGCAAACCTGTTTTCGGCCTACAAGGTTCTCGAGGCCGCAACGATCAAGGGCGCCAAGGGCGCGCAGATGGAAGACCAGATCGGCTCGCTCGAACCCGGCAAGAAGGCCGATTTCGTCCTGCACGACCGCAACCGACCGGAATGGGTGCCGCTGTTCAACCCCGTCAACCAGCTGGTCTATTCTGCAGACGGACGGGGCGTGCACAGCGTCTGGGTCGATGGCCGCCGCGTGGTGGACACGTATCGCTCCACCCTGATCGACGAACACCGGCTGCTGGCCGACGTCCAGGCCGCCGGCATGGCGCTGATGGCCCGGGAGGGCCGCGCCATCCCGTCCGAATGGCCGGTCCTGTGATGCCGCACTGTCGAGGAAACTGGTGGGCGGTAACGGGCTCGAACCGCTGACCCTCTCGGTGTAAACGAGATGCTCTACCAACTGAGCTAACCGCCCCAGTCCCGCTCAAATGCACGGGCTTGACGGAAAAAGCAAGACGGCCGCTCAGCGTATGAGCGGCCGTCTGCAGATCGGGATGCCGGAGGCTAGTGCGGCCGGGCCGGATCCGTGGTCGTGTTGCCGGACTGGCCTGCCAGGGACGCCTGCAGCGCCGCCTCGTCGGCTTCAGACCATTCGATCGGCGACAACGGCCGCGTCAGGGCAATTTCCAGCACCTCATTGATGTCGGAAACCGGCACGATGCGCAGGCCCGTCTTCACATTCTCCGGAATGTCCTCGAGATCCTTCTCGTTCTCGGCCGGGATCAGCACCGTCTTGATACCGCCGCGCAGGGCCGCAAGAAGCTTCTCCTTCAGGCCGCCGATCGGCAGGACACGTCCGCGCAGGGACACCTCGCCCGTCATGGCCACTTCCCGGTCCACCGGATTGCCGGTGAGCAGGGACACGATGGCCGTGGTCATGGCGATACCGGCCGACGGGCCATCCTTCGGGGTTGCGCCATCCGGCACGTGCACGTGGATGTCCGTTGTGTTGAACACGGTCGGCTTGATGCCAAGCATGACCGAACGCGAGCGCACCAGCGAGCTGGCAGCCTGGATCGACTCCTTCATGACGTCACGGAGATTGCCCGTCACTTTCATGTTGCCGCGTCCCGGCATCTTGACCGCCTCGATGGTCAGCAAGTCTCCGCCCGTTTCAGTCCATGCCAGACCGGTCACGGCGCCCAGCTGGTCGGTTTCATCGGCGAGGCCATAGCGGAATTTCCGGACACCGGCGAACTCGGCCAGATTGTCCGGCGTAACCGTCAGCACGTCACCTTCCTTGTCCGCCAGGATCCGAACGGCCTTGCGCGCCAGTCGCGCAATTTCGCGCTTCAGACTGCGCACACCGGCTTCGCGCGTATAGTATCGGACGAGGTCGCGGATTGCAGCCTCCTCAACCACCCACTCCCCTTCCTTCAGGCCATGATCTTCACGGACCTGCGGGATGAGGTGACGCTTGGTGATCTCCACCTTTTCGTCTTCGGTGTAGCCGGCGATGCGGATGATCTCCATCCGGTCCAGAAGCGGCTGGGGCATGTTGAGCGAGTTCGCCGTCGTCACGAACATCACATCCGAGAGGTCATAATCGACTTCCAGATAGTGATCGTTGAACGTCGAGTTCTGCTCAGGGTCCAGCACTTCCAGCAGGGCGGACGCCGGATCGCCGCGATGGTCCATGCCCATCTTGTCGATTTCGTCCAGCAGGAAGAGCGGATTGCCCGTCTTTGTCTTCTTCAGGGACTGGATGATCCGTCCCGGCATCGAGCCGATATAGGTCCGGCGGTGACCACGGATCTCGCTTTCGTCGCGCACGCCGCCCAGCGACACGCGCACAAAGTCGCGGCCCGTGGCTTCGGCAATGGAACGGCCAAGCGAGGTCTTGCCGACGCCCGGAGGTCCGACGAGACAGAGAATCGGCCCCTTCATCTTGCCGGTGCGTTTCTGCACGGCGAGATATTCCAGGATCCGCTCCTTCACCTTGTCGAGACCATAATGGTCATCGTCCAGCTGTTGCTCGGCCTTGCCGAGATTGGTCTGGATGTCCTTGCGCGTGCCCCAGGGCAGGGCCAGCAGCCAGTCGAGATAGTTCCGCACGACGGTGGATTCGGCAGACATCGGCGACATCTGGCGCAGTTTCTTGATTTCGGCTTCTGCCTTGGCGCGGGCCTCTTCCGACAGCGGGGCATCCGCGATCTTCTGTTCCAGTTCGGCCAGTTCATCGCGTTCGGCACCATCGCCGCCCTGCTCGCCAAGCTCGCGCTGGATCGCCTTCATCTGCTCATTCAGATAATATTCGCGCTGGGTCTTCTCCATCTGCCGCTTCACGCGGTTCTTGATCTTCCGCTCCATCTGCAACATGCCCATTTCGCCTTCCATGAGGGCGAAGACCTTTTCAAGACGGTCCTTGGCATCCGGCAGCTCAAGCAGCTCCTGCTTTTCGGAGAGTTTCACCGACAGGTTCGACGCAACCGCATCAGCCAAGCGGCCGGGCTCTGTGAGCGCGGCAATCGTGGTGACGGATTCCGGCGGAATCTTGCGGTTCAGTTTGACGTAATTCTCGAACTGCTCCTGCACGGCGCGCATCAATGCCTGCACGTCGCCATCGGCGCCGGCCGGCTCGTCGAGCGTTTCCACTTCGGCCTCGAAATACTCGCCCCGATCATGCAACTGGCTGAGCCGCGCGCGCGACTTGCCCTCGACCAGGACCTTCACGGTCCCGTCCGGCAGTTTCAGCAATTGCAGGATGGTCGCGATGGTACCGACCGAATGCACGTCCTCGGCGCCGGGATCGTCGATCGCGGCGTCGCGCTGGGCCACCAGCATGATTTCGTTTTCCGCTTCCTCGATCATTTCGAGGGCGCGCACAGACTTGTCCCGCCCCACGAACAGGGGCGCCACCATGTCTGGAAACACAACGATGTCCCGCAACGGCAACACCGGAAGGTTCTTTATGCTTGGCATATACAATGCCTCCTTCGTTGAATTGAGCCCCGGCTTGGCGGCAGCTCTGGATACCCTGCCTGCCGATCATGGCAGGAGTCGGGCCTTGAACCGAATGTGGCGACCGCAGCAGGCCGGTTCAAGCCGCCCCATGCGCAGGAAAACGCCCCAAATTGTGGAAACCTCCTGCAATCAAGGCATTGCGGCCTTGCGGGCGGCTTCGGTGCGCTTTTCATTCTTCTGGTTTGCCAGAAACGCGGACAGAACACCCAGCTTCACATCGGGCGCCTCGCCCGCACCCAGGCGCCGAAGCTGCTCGTAATACCAGCCGATCACGCCGAACCCGTTCAGCGCCTTGACCAGCTTGATGGGAGAATTCGGCCCGAAAAGGCCCGGCCCGATGCGCAGGCGGCTTTCCCACTGATCGGCGGCCGCACGCTCGCCGGACAACAGCTTGCGCGGCGTGTCCGTGTCCACGCAGAGCGGACGCCCGAGGCCAATCAGGTCCGCCTCCCCGTCTGCCAGCGCGGCATTCATCGCTTCAACAGTCCGAAAACCGCCGGTCACCATCAGGGGTAATTGCGTGCGATCCTGCACCGCCCGGGCATATTTCAGGAAATAGGCTTCGCGCTTTCGCGTCGACTCCCGCACGCCAGGCTCGAACACCGGTTCCAGCCCGTCAGTGTCCATCATGCGGGGTTGCTCATAATTGCCGCCGGAAATCTCGATGAAGTCGACGCCCATGCCATTGAGCATGTCGATGACGGCAAGACAGTCCTCGAAGCTGAATCCGCCCTTCTGGAAGTCTGCAGAATTCAGCTTCACCGAGACGGAAAACCCCGGCCCCGCCGCGATGCGGGCTTCCTCGACACATTCGACCAGCAGGCGCGCGCGGTTTTCGAGAGAACCGCCATATGCATCGTCGCGCTGATTGGCGCGCGGGGACAGGAAGGACGACAGCAGATAGCCATGGGCGGCATGAACCTGAATGCCGTCAAAACCGGCCTGTTTCGCAACGCTGGCGGCATTTCCGAACCCCTCGACCACGGCGCGCACTTCCGGCCCGGTCATCGCGCGCGGCGCACCGAACTGACCGCCCGGCAGGCCGAGCGGGACCGGACTGGGAGCCGCGGGGCGCGGATTGACCAGTTTCGGGGTCTGGCGGCCGGCATGACTGACCTGCATGATCATGGCCGCCCCGCCGGACTTTCCCGCCTCGGCCCAGCGGGAGAACATGTCCATCTCTTCATTTGACGGCGTGCCGTCGATGACCACATTCCCGGCACGTTCGAGATGATTGCGGTCAATCTGCACGTTTCCCGTGATCATGCCGCCGATTCCGCCTTCCGCCCAGCGGCGGTACAATGTCAGATGGGCCTCAGTTACCCGGTTGCGGGGATCTGCGAGTCCCTCTGTCATGGCCGCTTTCACAAGCCGGTTGGGGAATGTAAGCCCGCTCTTCAGGGTTAACGCCGTATTAATCGAGGCCGTCATCTTATGTTCTCCCATATCGACATTGAGTCGCCCGCCCTTAACGGAGACATCATATGGCAGCCGCCAAGCAAGCAAAGCTGTTTGACCAAATGAGTACAGAAAGTACCGGCTATTCCGCCAAGGATATTGAAGTCCTTGAGGGCCTCGAACCTGTCCGCAAGCGCCCGGGCATGTATATCGGCGGCACGGACGAGCGCGCCTATCATCACCTGTTTGCCGAAGTCCTGGACAATTCCATGGACGAGGCTGTCGCCGGGCATGCCAGCCGGATCGAGATCAAGCTGGACGCCGAGGGCTTCATCACGGTGACCGACAATGGGCGCGGCATTCCGGTGGACCCGCATCCGAAGTTCCCGAAGAAGTCCGCGCTGGAAGTCATCATGACGACGCTGCATGCGGGCGGCAAATTCTCCGACAAGGCCTATGAGACGGCTGGCGGCCTGCATGGCGTCGGTATTTCCGTCGTCAATGCGCTGTCGGAACTGGTCGAGGTGGAAGTTGCCCGCGACAAGCTGCTGTACCGGCAGACCTTCTCGCGCGGCATTCCGCAGGACAAGCTGAAGAAGGTGGGCACGGCGCCGAACCGCCGCGGCACATCGGTGAAGTTCAAGCCGGACTTCCAGATTTTCGGCGAGAAGATGCGCTTCCGTCCGGCCCGCCTGTTCCAGATGGCGCGGTCGAAAGCCTATCTCTATCGCGGCGTCGAAGTGCGCTGGAGCTGTGATCCGGCGCTGCTGCCGGAAGACTCCAAGGTGCCGGCCGAAGCCACCCTCTCCTATCCGAACGGGCTGGCCGACCAGCTGGACGAAGTCTTCAAGGACAAGGCGACGATCACCGATGCCGCCTTTACCGGCCTGGTCGACCAGGGCGGCGAAGGCAAGGTCGAATGGGCGATTGCCTGGACGCGCGCCGGATTTGGCGAGTCCGACGGCTTTTCCCGCTCCTACTGTAATACGATCCCGACCCCGGATGGCGGCACGCACGAAGCGGGCTTCCGTTCGGCGATCACCAAGGGCCTGCGCAATTTCGGTGAGCTGACCGGCAACAAGAAAGCGGCCGAGATCACGGCGGAAGACATTATGGGCCATTCGGGCCTGCTGCTGTCGGTGTTCATCAAGGGGCCGGAATTTGTGGGCCAGACCAAGGACAAGCTGTCGACGACAGCGGCGTTCCGCCTGGTGGAAAACTCCGTGCGCGACCGGTTCGACCACTGGCTGGCCGGCAGCCCGAAAGAGGCCGACAAGCTGCTGAGCTGGGCGGTCGAACGCGCCGAGGAACGCCAGCGCCGCCGCAAGCAGAAGGAAATCTCCCGCAAGTCCGCCACCAAGAAGCTGCGCCTTCCGGGCAAGCTGGCAGACTGTTCCGACAAGGGACCGGAAGGCACCGAGCTCTTCCTGGTCGAGGGGGATTCAGCTGGCGGCTCTGCCAAGCAGGCGCGCGACCGGAAGACCCAGGCCATCCTGCCGCTGCGCGGGAAGATCCTGAATGTCGAAAGCGCCTCGCTCGACAAGATGATGAACAATCAGGAGATCAATGATCTCTCGCTGGCGCTGGGCACGCAACTGGGCAAGAAATTCGACATGGATGATCTTCGGTATGACCGGATCATCATCATGACCGATGCCGATGTGGATGGCGCGCACATTGCCAGCCTGCTGATCACGTTCTTCTATCGGATGACGCCGGGCCTGATCGAGAGCGGCCGGCTGTTCCTGGCGATGCCGCCGCTCTACAAGCTGTCCAACAAGGGCACGATTGTCTATGCCATGGACGATGCCGACCGGGCCCAGAAGATGAAGGAACACTTCAAGCCGAACCAGAAGGTCGACATGACGCGCTTCAAGGGTCTGGGCGAGATGAATCCCGGCCAGTTGAAGGAAACCACGATGAACCCTACGTCACGGACGCTGGCCCGGGTCACGCTGGAAGCGATCGATGATGTGGAGGTTCCGGCAGAGGAACTGATCAACACGCTGATGGGCAAGAAGGCCGAGCTGCGGTTCCGCTTCATCCAGGAGAACGCCGCCTTCGTTGAAGAGCTGGACATCTGATCGCGCCGCCGGCGGGTAAACAAAAGGTAAGGCCACAGACGGGGTTTTCCCGTTTCCGTTGGGCCTGAAATTAACCTTACCATGCGACAAGCGGGACCATGTTTTTCGGCTTCCGCACCCTTCGCCAGCTGAGCGACCGGAGCACTCCCCAGGACCTTGCGGCCCTGTGGCGCCGATACATTGTCGCGCTGGCCCTGATCTTCGGCCTGCTGATGACCAGCCATGTCTTCTCGCGCCTGGCCCTGCATCACGGCGCGCATGACGCCTCCACGATCAACACAAGCGGACGCCAGCGCATGCTGCTTCAGCGCATGGCGCACGCGGCACATGATTTTGCAGAGGATGGCGACCCGGCTGACCGCGACAAGCTGGAAGCCGGCGCCGCAGAGTTCCGCGCGGCCCATGCCCATCTTCTGGCGCGGGCCGAGGCCGAGCCGAGCCTGCGCACGCTCTATACCGGCGGGGACCTGCCGCTGGATGAGGAAGTCTACACCCTGCTGGCACATGTCGAGGATTTGCTGGCGAACCCGCAACAGGCCAGCGAGATGGCCGGACGCATTGACGCGATGGCCGACGGCGACCTGGCCGAGCGGCTGAATGCGGCCGTCACCGCCTTCGAGATGCTGGCCGAACGCCGCTCCACCCAATTGACGCGCATTCAGGACCTGTCGCTTCTGGCCGCCGTGCTGATGTTGTTTGCGGAAATCCTGCTGATCTTCTGGCCGTCGCACCAGGCCATTTCC
Organism: Hyphomonas sp.; assembly: GCF_017792385.1. NCBI lineage: Bacteria > Pseudomonadati > Pseudomonadota > Alphaproteobacteria > Hyphomonadales > Hyphomonadaceae > Hyphomonas > Hyphomonas sp. Next base: position 566,100 of record NZ_CP051230.1, read on the forward strand.
AGCGCCTTCACGCGCCTGCAGACCGAGCGCGACCGCAATCGCGAGACGCTGGACCGGCTGTCGCATTTCGCCACGCTGGCCTCGGACTTCTTCTGGGAGACCGATGTCACCGGCCGCATCATCTATGCCGAAGGGTCTTTCCTGGAACGCCTGAAGGGCGGGCGGGAAAACATTGTCGGCTGTGACTATCGCGACCTGATCCAGCTGACCGAAAAGAACCTTGCCGAACTGACCAGCGCCATTCGCTCGCTGGGGTCCTACAAGGACGTGGTCGGCACATTCACCGATACGGACGGCCAGTCCTACAAATTGTCCCTGTCCGGCATGCCGCACTATCATGAGGACGGCCACATCATCGGCTATCTCGGGACGGCCACGGATGTCACGGCACGGATGACCCAGCAGGAACAGACCGAGCTGATGGCCTCGACCGACCCGCTGACGGGCCTGGCCAATGTGCGCAAGTTCCGCGCGACGCTGGGCAACATGGTCGACACGGCCGACAGCCGCCAGCCGGTCTATGTGCTGGCGCTGGACCTGGACGGCTTCAAATCCGTCAACGACACCTATGGCCATGGCGCCGGGGACGAAGTGCTGAAATCCGTCGCGTCCCGGATGAAGGCGACGCTGCGCGAGTCCGACTGGTGCGCCCGCATCGGCGGCGATGAATTCTTCGTGGTCTGTCATACCGCCCCCTCGCGCCTTGCCGTGGAAGGCCTGGCCCTGCGGCTGAACCGCAAGCTGGCCGAGCCCTATGGCCTGTCGACCGGCCATCGTGTGCGCGTCAGCGCCTCGATCGGCATTGCGGCGGCGCCCTATGATTCCACCGATCTCGACAAGCTGCTGCACCTGGCCGATACGGCGCTGTATGATGCCAAGAACAATGGCCGCAACCAGTTCCGCTTCGTCGAGGACATTGCCCCGGCCCCGCAGGACGCCAAGGCGTCCTGACCGCCTGCCCCCTGCCCTGACGGGGCAGATCCCGATTTCGCCAGCACAAAGGCCCGGCCACGCCCGAGGGCGCGCCGGTCAAATCCCGTTCCCGCAAGGCGGGGATTTCAGGGCGAGGTGTCCCACGATTCCAGTGCCGCATGGATCTGCGACGGCAACAGGGTTGCCAGCGCGCCAAGCTCCGGCGAGAGGCGATAGACGCTATCCGCCGGGCCGACCAGGGGCCGGGGCTCGCCCACCGCTTTCAGCCGGTGCAGCTGCCGCGCGAGGCGGGTGGCATGGTCGGCCGGATCCTTGAACACACGCCGCAGCGCCGCGATCCGGGCGATCAGCCGCGCCGGGCTGACCGGCCCGCCGGGGCGCAGCCGGGATGGCTGCGGATCCGGAAATCCCCCCTCCCCGCCAAAGGCCTGCTTGCGAGGCAACAGCGCCAGACGCGGCGCGGCGACGCGCGGAAACGCGGCCAGCTCCACCCCGTCCGGCAAGGCGGGCGCGGGAGCGGACGCGGAGACTGGCACGGGCGCGGCCTGTCGCTTCGGAGCCGGCACATAGGCCAGGCGCAGGGCCATCAGGAACAGGATGCGGCGGACAATCACCTCGACTTGGCGCAGGCGACCGGAAATCCGCTGCGCGAGCCCCCGCCCGATGCGCGCAGGCTCCAGATGCAGATCGCCCAGCGCCGACGCGCCGAGCACCGCCAAAGCCGCCTGCTCGAGCCCGCGTTTCAGAATGTCCGTCTTTGCGTTCATGGAGACGGATTATGCAGGAGGGAGTTATCAGACGGATTCGGAGAGGGTGGTGGGTATCGCTTCGCTCAACCCACCCTACGAAGACCGGATTTCTGTAGGGTGGGTTGAGCGAAGCGATACCCACCATGCCGGGCTAGCCAGCGGTGGCGCCCTTGCCTCCCTGACGGCGCCAGGTCGAGAAGGGCCATTGATCCGGAGACGTTACATGTCCGTGTTTCACGGGATTGAAATGCACATAGTCTATATGCGCTGCGAGATCGGTCTCATCACGTATCATGTGCTCCCAATACCGGCGCTGCCATACGCGGCGCTCACCTTTCCGGCCGGTTGACTTTTCTGTCTCCGGCAGGCGACGTGTGAAGCCGCTTTTGAACAGACGCAATCGCGCCGGGTAGTTCGAATCCCCTTCAGGCAAGGCGACCACAAGATGCATATGGTCTGGCAACACAACTGCCGCCAGCGTTTCGAGCGGCCAGGCACGGCTCATGTCCCTCCAGCTCTCACGTAGCGCGCCGATATGACGGATGAGCAGATCACTGCGCCTGTCTGCCAGGTTCAGCGTGAAGAAATAGGTCGCCCCGGGGACGAAGACGCGGCGATAGTCAGCCATGGAGAGAGGATTGAACGATCTCTCTTTGGGTGCAAGAAAGTTCGCCTCTAGGCGGTCGTCACGATTGGGTGGTGGGTATCGCTTCGCTCAACCCACCCTACGGCGATACGGGGCTTTGTGATTGCGCCTGCCCTCCTGCCCTGCGCTTGCGCTTGGGCCTGCTGCGGGGCAATCGCTCCACTGGAGCGATTGCTAATCCCTTCGCAGCCCTCTAAATGCTCCATATGAGCAAAAAGCTGAGAATCTTGGTCGCGCAGTTGAACCCGGTGGTGGGGGATATTGGGGGCAATCTGGAGCTGGCGCGGGGCGCGCTGGCCGAGGGGAAAGCGGCGGGCGCCGATCTGGTCGTGCTGTCGGAATTGTTCATCCTGGGCTATCCGGCCGAGGATCTGGTGCTGAAGCCGGCCGCGGTGGAGGATTCCATGCAGGCGGTGCGCGATCTGGCCGCTGAGACCGCCGGCGCGCCGGACATCATCATCGGGTCGCCCTGGGCGGAAGATGGCAAGCGCTACAATTCCGCCGTCTGGCTGTCTGGCGGGGCGATCAAGGGCCGCTATGACAAGCGCGAACTGCCCAATTATGGCGTGTTTGACGAAAAGCGCATCTTCGATGCCGGCGACGAAAACCTGCCCGTGTTCGACTTTCACGGCGTGAAGATCGGCGTCGCGATCTGTGAGGACATCTGGTATCCGCGCGTGCCCAGCCTGTTGCATGATGCGGGCGCGGAAATGCTGATCGTGCCGAATGGCTCGCCCTGGCGGCGGACCGTGCAGGTGGAACGGCACACGACGTTTTCGGCCTGGCGCAAGACGGGCGTGCCATACCTGTTCGTCAACCAGGTGGGCGGGCAGGACGAGCTGGTCTTTGACGGCAGCTCCTATGCAGTGGACCATGACGGGACGGAGCACCAGCTGCTGGGCGATTTCGTGACCGGCACGGCGCTGGTGGAGTATGATCCGGCCACGCACCGATTTGCGAGCGAGGCGAAGGCGGAGCTGACCGAGGGGTGGCATGCCGAATACCGCGCGGCGGTGATGGCGCTGGGCGATTATGTCAACAAGAACCGCTTTCCCGGCGTCGTGCTGGGCATGTCGGGCGGGATCGACTCGGCCCTGACGGCGGCGATTGCGGTGGACGCGCTGGGGCCGGAACGGGTCTGGTGTGTGATGATGCCGTCAAAATATACGTCCTCGGACAGTCTGGAAGATGCCAAGGCGTGTGCAGAAGCGCTGGGCGTGACATATGACAGCATCAACATTGCCCCCGGCGTCGGCGCGCTGGGCGAGATGCTGGCAGACCAGTTTGCCGGCACCCAGCCGGACACGACGGAGGAGAACATCCAGTCCCGCCTGCGCGCGGTGACGCTGATGGCGCTGTCCAACAAGTTCGGCCATATGGTGGTGACGACCGGCAACAAGTCTGAAATGGCCGTCGGCTATGCCACGCTTTATGGTGACATGTGCGGCGGCTACAACGCGCTGAAGGATTTCTACAAGACCGAAGTGTTCGAACTGGCCAAATGGCGCAACACAATGGTGCCGCGCGGCGCGCTGGGCCCCGGCGGTGAAGTGATCCCGGAGCGGATCATCACCAAGCCGCCAAGCGCCGAACTGCGCGAGGACCAGAAGGATGAGGACTCCCTGCCCCCCTATGACGTGCTGGACGACATATTGCGCGGTCTGGTGGATGCGGAAGAACCGATCGAGGCCATCCTGGCGCGCGGGCATGACAGGGCCGTGGTGAAGCGGATCGAGCATCTGCTCTATATTGCCGAATACAAGCGCCGCCAGGCCCCGCCGGGCGTGAAGGTGGGCGGCAAGAATTTCGGCCGCGACCGGCGCTATCCGATCACGAACCGGTTCCGGGATGACTAGATTCCTCGTCGGGAATCTGCGCTGGCTGCTGGCCGGGTTCCTGATGACGATGGGGTCTGCCTTCGGGCAAACCTATTTCGTGTCGCTCTCCAATTCCGCGCTGATCGAGCGGTTCGGGCTCAGCCACGGATCGCTGGGCCTTGTCTATGCGCTGGCGACGACATCGAGCGCGCTGATCCTGCTGGAGTTCGGCAAGATCGTGGACCGGGTGCGGGCGCGCATGGCGGCCATGATCACCGTTGCGGGCCTGTCGGTGGCCTGCCTTGTCATGGCGGGGGTACAGGGCCCGGTCATGCTGTTTGCGGCCTATCTGCTGCTGCGCCTGTTTGGCCAGGGCATGATGGGCCATGTGGCGATGACGGCCACCGGCCGCTGGTTCGAGGCGCGGCGCGGCATGGCGGCCAGCATCGTGTCTCTCGGCCATGCGGCGGCCATTGCTATCGTTCCGGCGGCGGCCGTGGCCCTGATCGCCCTGACGGGGAACCGGATGGCCTGGACGCTGTCCGCCGCCATTCTGGCGCTGGGTCTGGCGCCCCTGCTCTGGATCCTGCTGGCGAAGGACCGCGTGCCGGATGGCAGGGCCACCGGCCCGGCCGGCCGGGCGGAGCCACCCCCTGCCCCGACCAAGCGCAGCTGGCGGCGGCGCGAAGTGTTGCGCGAGCCGGTCTTCTGGGCGCTGATCCTGTGCGCAGTGAACCCGGCCGCGATGATGACGGCGCTGTTCTTCCATCAATTGCACCTGACCGAGGTGAAGGATTGGGGCGCCGGCCTGTTTGCCGCGACCTTTGCCGCCTTCGCGCTGGCCCGGATCGTGGCCAGCCTGTTTGCAGGCGGACTGATCGACCGGTTCAGCGCGCGGGCCATGATGGCGGTCTACCAGCTGCCGATGGCGGCGGGGCTTGTACTGCTCTGGCCGGTGGACGCGGTCTGGGCCGTTCCGGTGGCGATGGTGCTGATCGGGCTGACGGCCGGCACGGATTCGGCCCTGTCCGGAACGCTGATGCCGGAACTGTTCGGCCTGACCTATCTGGGCGAAGTGCGCGCGCTGAACTTTGCGGCCATCGTGCTGGCCTCGGCCGTGTCGCCGTTGGTCACCGGCTATCTGATCGATGCCGGTATCGCCTTCCCCGCGCAATTGGCCGGCATGGCCGGACTGTCGGTCTGCGCGAGCGGCGTGTTGCTGGCCTTGCGGGGACGGCTCGATGCCATCGCGACCGACACCTATTCCAGCGAGCCGGGCTCCAGCCCTTCATAGGCGAGGCGGTTGGCCTCGGCATCGGCGCGGACCTGGTCGGCATCTTCCGGGGCGATGTCCCAGGCTTCGCCATAGCCGATCATCGGCGACGGCACGATGCCTGCCTGGTCGATCACGGCGGCATAGAGCAGCCAGGCCTGGTCGCCGCCCGTACAGCTGACGCGGACCCATTGATCCTCCACCGTCGGCATGGCGCCGATATCGCTGATGTCGCGCAGCTCGGCCTCGTTGATCCCGTATTCGGTGCCCTCGAAGGAGACGACCGTGAAGCCTTCGCCGAGATAGCGCAGATAGGTCAGCTGGTCGCCGGCTTTCAGGTCCAGCTGGCGGATGTCGCCGTCGGAAATGTATTCGATCGACGCATCCTGGTTCAGCGTCACCGGGAAGGTCTTGGTGGCCACGAAGAAGCGCAGGCCGTCTGCGGCCACGCGGTCCGAATTCCAGAGCTGGTAATTGGCATATTGCGGCAGGGCGCAGCTGGTGTCGGCCGCCTGTGCGCTGTTCGGCACGGTCCAGGCCGGCACGGTGACCCCGGCATCCAGTACGGCAAATCCGGCCGGATACTCGCCGGGCCAGCCCGCACTGACATACCAGCTGTCATCATAGCCCGACAGCACCTGGTAATCGACATCATCGGCCGGCAGCGGCACGGGCTCTTCCTCCAGCGTGCTGCCCAGGCCCGAGACGGCTTCCTCCTCGAGCGGGGCCGGCGCCTCCACCGGCTCGTCCGCGCGCTCCTGTCCGCAGGCCGCCAGAAGGCCCGCCGCAACCAGAATCCCGCACAGTCTCATCTACCTCTCCCTGATGGCGACTCACTTGCCCGGCGCACATTAGCACGAACAATCGCAAGAATGTGGCATCACTCCCTTGGCTTTTTACGCAATTTGATGTCGAAAGCACGCTTCAAAACAGGTTTTTTCCATGACTGCACCGATTGTTCGCTTTGCTCCCTCGCCTACCGGCCGCCTGCACGTGGGAAACGTGCGCACGGCGCTGATCAACTGGCTGTTCGCCAGAGGCCAGCAGGGCAAGTTCATCCTGCGCATCGACGACACCGATACAGAGCGCTCGACCAAGGCGTATGAAGACGGGATCCGCACAGACCTGACCTGGCTGGGCCTGACCTGGGATGACAGTTTCAGCCAGTCCGACCGGTTTGCCGAGTATGACGCCGCCGCCGAGACGCTGCGTGGCATGGGACTCCTTTATCCCTGCTACGAGACAGCCGACGAGCTGGAGCGCAAGCGCAAGATCGCCCTGTCGCGCGGGCGCCCGCCGGTGTATGACCGCGCGGCGCTGGAGCTGAGCGAGGCAGACCGGGCGAAGCTGGAGGCCGAGGGCCGCACGCCGCACTGGCGCTTCAAGCTGTCCGGCGGGCGCGTCGAGTGGACCGATCTGGTGCGCGGCGAGCAGAGCATCGACACGTCCAGCCTGTCCGACCCGATCCTGATCCGCGAGGATGGCTCCTATCTCTACACCCTGCCCTCCGTGGTGGACGATATCGCCGCCGGCATCACCCATGTCGTGCGCGGCGAAGACCATGTCACCAATTCCGGCGCGCAGATCGAGATCTTCAAGGCGCTGGGCGGCACCGCGCCGGACATGGCGCACACGCCGCTTCTGATCGGCGCGGATGGCCAGGGCCTGTCGAAACGGCTCGGCTCGCTGTCCATGGGCGAGCTGCGCGCACAGGGCTATGAGCCGATGTCGGTCTGCTCACTGCTGGCCAAGATCGGCACGTCGGACAATGTCGAGGCGCGCGACAGCCTCGACCAGCTGGCCGCTGAGTTCGATTTCGGCAAGATCGGCCGCGCCCCGGCGCGCTTTGACGAGGCAGAGCTGTTGTCGCTGAATGCGGCCATCCTGCACGGCCTGCCCTTCGACGCGGTGAAGGACCGGCTCGCCGACGTGGACCCGCGCGCGGCGGACGAAGCCTTCTGGAGCGTGGTACGCGAGAATTGCTCCCTGCTGCCGGAGGTCGCCGGTTGGGTCGAGACCGTGTTCGGGGACATCACGCCGCTGGTCGACGCTGAAGACACCGACTTCGTGGCGACGGCCGCAACGCTGTTGCCGGAAGGCGATCTGACCGGTGAAAGCTGGAGCGCTTGGACGAATGCCGTGAAGGCCGAGACCGGCCGCAAGGGCCGCGGCCTGTTCATGACGCTGCGCAAGGCGCTGACCGGACAGGAACACGGCCCCGACATGGGCGCGCTTCTGCCGCTGATCGGGCGGGACCGGGTGCTGAAGCGGCTGGGGCAGAAGTAGAGTGGGTTGAGCGGAGCGATACCCACCATAGGGGTCATGCATAGTGTGGTGGGTATCGCTCCGCTCAACCCACCCTACGGTCTCCCCTCCCCTTTTTGTCATCCCGGAAAATCCGCCAGGATTTATCCGGGACCCCAGCCGCGCACTGAAAGTGCGGTCTCATCCTGAGCGAAGTCGAAGGGTGCCGGGAATGCGACTTCCATCCGCAAAACCCTGATTCTGTTCCGGTTTCATAAAATCAGAACAAAATCGGAACTTTTTCCTTTCCAAATGATGAATATTCTGCTTATGTTCTCACATCGCCGGTCAGGCGGAGAACAGGTTCAGCACACAGTTTCATGAGGGGTTTCGGCATGTCGGGTTTGGTGATCAAGGGATGTGAGTATGATCCGGTGGAGTCGCGGGACGTGGTCTATGGTGACGGCTTCCGGATGGATCTGGCGCAGGCCATCGCCCTGGTCTCGACCGGCGTCGAGTTCCGCGCCGCAGACCGGGATGGTTCAGCCGTGCCGGTCTCCCTCGCCCGCAATGAGTATGACGAACTGATCCTGAAGACCGAGCCGACCGCCCATGCGGCCAACCCGCTCGGCGAAATCAGCGCCCCGCCCATCGTGCACCGCCGCTATCGCGCCGAGGCACAGGCGCCCGTGCGCATTCATCCCGGTTACGCTGTCGCGGCCTAGTCACGCAGCGGCCTCCACCCTTTACACGTTTCCTGTCATCCCGCGCGCCTCCACACACTCTCCGGGTGTGCGGGACATGTTCCGGTTTCACCCTCCGGAACCCTGAGGAGTCACACCAGCCTGTGAAGGGTGGAGGTTTCTTTTTTCCGGCCGGAGCGAGCCTGTCGCGAACTTTCGGGGCTCGCGCGAATTGCCCCGGCTCCATCGCTCCGCACCGGTTCGGCCCTGGCCGGATTTATTCTGCCTCCAGATGAACCAGAATGTCCCCTTCGGAAACCTGGTCCCCGGGGGCGGCCTCGACCGAGGCAACCAAGCCGTCGCGCGGCGCGGGCAGCGTGTGCTCCATCTTCATCGCCTCCATCACGGCGACCGGGTCGCCCTTGGCAACGGTATCGCCGGCCTTCACATGAAGGGACAGCAGCTTGCCCGGCATCGGCGCGCTGACCGAGTCCCCGCCCAGCACCGCTTCGACATCGGCATCATAGTCCGGCACCTCGACCAGCACCGTGTCGCCCCCCGTGGTCACCGCAAAGCGTCGCGGCGACAGGTCGGTCACGAACGGCAGGGGTGTGTCGGCGTCCACATCATGGTCTGCCGGGTCGAACCAGTCAGCATCGCTGCCGACGGCAACGGCAACCTTGCGCACAGGCATCGCATTGGACCGGAACCCGTCCCGGATATCCCACGGCATGCGTGCGCCCTCATCATTCAGCCGGACATCGCAGACCGCCAGGACGGAGGCGTGCTGATGCTCCGAAGGCGGATGGGTCAGCGCGTCGCCCTGATCGGCAATCCAGTTCACATGATGCGTGCCATCCCGGAAGGCATCCGACTGGGCACAGCGGCGCAGAAAGCCGGTATTGGCAGGCACACCGGACAATTGCGTATGCGCCAGCGTGTCGACCAGAAGGTCGACCGCTGCGTCCCGCTCCGGCGCAGACACGATCAGTTTGGCGATCATGGAATCATAATTTGACGGCACCCGGTCGCCCGTCTCGAACCCGGCATCCCAGCGGATGGTATCCCCGTCGACCGGCTGCAACAGTCCGAATTCCAGGATCAGGCCAGCCCCCGGACGGAACCCGTCGGCCGGGTCCTCGGCGCAGATCCGCGCCTCGATCGCATGGCCGATCAGCGGGATCTCGTCCTGTTTCAGCGGCAGGGCATCGCCGGCGGCGACCAACAATTGCCACGCGACCAGGTCCTGCCCCGTGATCATCTCCGTGACGGGATGCTCCACCTGCAGGCGCGTATTCATCTCAAGGAACCAGAATGTGTCGATCGCCAGAGGCTTCGATCCGTCCACGATGAATTCGACGGTGCCGGCGCCCTGATAGCCGACCGCCTGCGCCAGTTTCACGGCCGCATCTGTCATCGCGGCACGCACATCTTCCGGCATGCCGGGCGCGGGCGCTTCCTCGATTACTTTCTGGCGGCGGCGCTGCAGCGAACAATCGCGCTCATACAGGTGAACCACATTGCCATGCGCGTCGCCGAAGACCTGCACTTCGATGTGACGCGGCTGCTGGACCAGTTTTTCCAGCATGACGCGGCCGTCGCCGAAAGCGCTTTCAGCCTCACGTACCGCGCTTTCCAGTTCGCCTTTCAATTCGCCAGCCTTGTTGACCAGGCGGATGCCGCGTCCGCCGCCCCCGGCCACGGCCTTGATCAGCAGCGGGAAACCGATCTCCCTGGCCGCCTTGGCAAGCGTTTCCAGCTCCTGCCCTTCCCCGCGATAGCCGGGCAGGACGGGCACGCCGGCCTCCTCGGCAATGCGCTTGGCCTCATCCTTCGGGCCCATGGAGCGGATTGCAGCGGCCGAGGGGCCGACCCAGATCAGGCCCGCTGTCTCGACCGCTTCGGCGAAATCGGCATTCTCTGACAGGAAGCCATAGCCGGGATGGATCGCGTCCGCCCCGCTCTCTTTCGCGGCGGCAAGGATCGCCGCGATGTTGAGATAGCTTTCCGGCGCCGGCGAGGCGCCGATGTGCACGGCCTCATCTGCGTCGCGGACATGTTTCGCGCGCGCATCGGCATCTGAATAGACGGCGACCGTGGCGATGCCGAGCCCGCGGCAGGTCTCAAAGATGCGGCAGGCGATCTCGCCCCGGTTCGCGACGAGCAGCTTCTGAATCTTCAAGGCGTGGCCCTCCCGGTGCCTGGCGCGCCCGGCCATGCATGGCCGCCACCAGGACAAAACTGATTATCATCAGCAGATACCATGATCCGAGTTTCGATAAAGAGACCATCTGCCAGCCATGCTCTTGCCCGGGATAGGCCCAGGCGCGGGCAAACGTTCCAAGGTTTTCTGCAAACCAGATAAAGATTGCCACCAGACCGAAGCCGATCACCAGCGGCATCGGCCGGTGGGCGGTGTCGGCGCGGAACCAGACCACGCACGGCCCGTAAACCATGGCCGTGGCCGCAAACAGGGCGATCCGGATATCCGGCAGCCAGTGATGCGCGAAGAAATTCACATAGATCGCCGTGGCCAGCACGCCCTGCATCCAGAGCGGCGGGAAGCGGTCAAACCGGAAATCGAAGATGCGCCAGACCCGCGCCAGATACGACCCGACAGCGGCGTACATGAAGCCGGTGAAAAGCGGCACACCAGCAATGCGCAACAGGCTGTCTTCCGGATAGATCCAGCTGCCATGATAGGTCTTGAACAATTCCATGATGGTGCCGACGACATGAAACACCAGGATGACCCGCGCCTCTTCCCAGGTTTCCAGGCCGGTCCACAGCATCATGACCTGAATGGCAATCGCGCCCAGGACAAGGAAGTCATACCGGGTCAGCCAGGCGCCGTCCGGATACCAGAGGAAGGTCGCCAGCAGCAGGCCCAGCATCAGGCCGCCGAAAAGACAGGCCCAGCCCTGTTTGATGCCGAAGGCAACGAATTCGAACGCGGCCTGACTGACCGGCCCCTTCACATGGCGCGCATGCAGCGCCGCGCGGGCCTCATGCAGGCGCTGCTGCAGGCGGGTCTGGACGGGTTCGGGCATCTCCATCCCTCCTCTATCTGCAGCGAAGACGGCACAAAGGGGGCGCGAGCCCGGCCGGTACGCGGCGATTGCGAGCCAAAATTCCGGCTTTGACAGCCCATTCTCGTATCGTAAGGGTTAACGGGCAGAAACCACGGGAGTGTCTTATGGCCTATGCTTCAGGGATCCGGATCAGCAGTGTTGCCGGTGTTATCGGGGCCGGTGTTGGCGGCTATATCGGCTACACACAGGCTGCGGATGTCAGCAATCTGAGCCCGGTGGCGGGCGCGCTGATTCTCGGAGCCATCGGCTTCGTGGCCGGCAGCGCAGGCGCCTTCATCCTCAAATCGCTGATGCAGTTCGTCATCTACATCATCCTGTTCGGGATCGTTGCCTTCGTGTTCCAGAACCAGATCGAGGCGATGACCGGCATCAACCCTGTCACGGCGGTTCTGGGCCTGCTGCGAGACTGGGGCCTGCCGGTCTAGCGCAGCGGCACGCGCCCTATTTCCCCCAACTGGGCGGGCGCTTTTCCAGAAAGGCGGCAATGCCTTCCTTGCCCTCGTCCGAAACGCGGCGGGCGGCGATGCGCTTCGAGGTATCCTGGCTCAGCTCCCGGTCGATGAAGACGCCAGACACGTCCCGCACCAGCGCCTTGCAGTCCGCCACGGCGCCGGGCGCGGCGGCGAAGACCAGATTGGCCAGGTGTTCCTCCATCTGCGTCATCTCCGCATCGGTCTCGACGACATACTGGACCAGACCGATCTTCTCGGCATAGGCGGCATCGAAGGTTTCGGCCGTGGTGAACAGGGCCTTTGCCCAGCGCGGGCCGATTGCCTCGATCACGAAGGGGCTGATCGTGGCGGGGGTCAGGCCGAGGCGGACTTCGGAAAAACGGAACTTCGTGCCGGCCATGGCGACCGCGACATCACAGGCCGCGACAAGGCCGGCCCCGCCGCCCATGGCCGCGCCCTGAACCAGCGCCAGCGTCATCTGGGGCATTTCATAAAGGGTTCGCAGCATTTCAGCGAGGTTCATCGCGTCCCGCTCATTGTCATCACGGGTATGCGTGGCGGCCAGTTTCATCCAGTTGAGGTCGGCGCCGGCGGAAAAGCTCTTGCCCGCCCCGCGCAGGATCATCATCCGGATGGTGGGTTGGTCGGCGATGGCATGGAAGGCATCGGTCAGCTCGGCGATCAGCTCGGCATTGAAGGCATTGTGCACATCGGGCCGGTTGAGGGTGACGACCGCAAGGCCCTCCTGCGTCGCTTCGAGCGTGATGAGATCGTATTCGGAATCGCGCATGGGATCAGTCCTGTTCAGTCTTGTCCGCCACCTTGCGGTAGTGGCTGGACGGGCGCAAGGCGGGCCGCTCGACAAGATGCCACAGCGCAAAGCTGGCGGCGATCACCAGCAGCGCCGAGAGCGCAAATCCGGCCGCATGGCCAGCCATTGCAAACACGCCGAGCCAGGCCAGCGCCTGCAGGATCGGGAAATGGGTGATGTAGACGCCATAGCTGATATCGCCCCAGCGGGCGGCGTTCAGCGCCGGGCCCGGCAGGAAGGCGATGCAGATGATGAGCCCGGCCAGTCCCGCAGCGCGCAAGGGCTCAAGCCAGGGATGCACGAATGACACCGCGGCCAGCAACAGGCCCCCTGCGCCAAACAGGAGCGGCCTGGACCGGGCGAGTTCCCAGACCTGCCAGAGCGCGATACCGCTGGCGAAGAAGGCCATCTGGCCGGGCAGCTGCCGCGCCAGCAGCGGGGCCATTGGATGGTCCAGCAGGACCGGCAAGCCGAGGCGCCACGCCTCCCCTGCCGCATACAGGCCGAGCAGAAGCGCCCAGCGCGCCCGCCCGGCCATGCGGAGCGCCCAGCCGATCACCGGCAGGCAGAGATAGAACATGACCTCGATCTTCAGCGTCCACAGCGCGCCATTGACCTCGGTGAACCGGTTGCCCTCGAACAGGCCGGGCAAGTCTGGCGACAGGAAATTCAGGAAGACCAGATTGGCGGTCACATATTCGGCGACGCCGCGCCCCTGCCCGCCCATCAGCAGGCTGATCAGTGCCGGCACCAGGATCACGGCCGCATAGGCCGGGTAGAGCCGCCGCACGCGCTTGCCGGCATAATCGGCGAGGCTTTGCGACCGTGCGAGCGAGCCGGCCACCAGCGCGCCGGAGACGATGAAGAAGCCCTGAATGGCAAGTTCGGCAAATTGTCCCCAGATACGCTCGAGACCGCTCATCGGCGCGAGCGCCGACAGCACAACCGCATGATAGGCAAACACCGCCATGGCCAGCACCAGGCGGATGAAATCGAACCGGTTCGCCGCTGACGGGTGCGCTGGAGCCATGCAGGCTGTGTAGCGTATCGGCTCCAAATGGAAAGGGGCCCGCTGGACCGGCGGACCCCTTCAGCGCGTCAGACGCTGGCCGGCCTAGCGTGCCGGCTGGCTGGCCTGCGTCGTGGCGCTGTAATCGGCCCGTCCCCGCCAGGCAGCAAGGGCATCTGCCAGTTCTTCCTCGGACACGGTGCCGTTCGAATTGAGGTCGAATTTCGTGAACCTGGCTTTCGCCTCTGCCTCGCTGGCCATGCCCGCGTTGGCAGTGTAGCTCACGAATTCGTCCTCGCTGATCAGGCCATCATCATCCAGATCCAGCTGCGAGAAGTCGGGCATTTCACCCGCATGACCCATCAGGGCCGTCATCATGGCGGCTGTCACGAGAAAGCTGCTGCGTCTGATCATGTTCGAACTCCTTCTCACTTCAGGTGTCGCAGGGGACCGCGACAGTCAGGACCCTACAGGAAAGGCCCGGTAATGATGCGTGAAAAGACGTTCACGACGAAGATGTAATGAAGGCCGTACTCAGGCGGCCTCCCCGCCAATCTCCTTCATGAAAGTCAACCAGGACTCGATCTTGGATGAGGTCAGGGCCCCCACACTGCCGATGATGGTGTGGTGCATCGGCCCGAACCCGGACAGGCCCAGCACGCCGCGCTCCAGCGCCTTCAGCGCCCCGGCGTCCATGCCGAACCGGTAGATCAGATCCGGCATGCCCATGGTGACGACGATGCGGGCGGACTTGCCCTTCATCATCTTTTCCGGCCAGGGATGATCGGACTCGCCCGGCTTCAGGAAAAAGCCTGCCCGGGCGGATTGTTCGAAAAAGGCCTTCAGCCTGGCAGGCATGCCGCCGAGCCAGAGTGGAAAGGCGATGAAGACATGATCGGCGTCGGCGATTTTCTCCCGCTCGCTCAGCACGGGTTCCGGCGGCGGCGCATCGAATTCCGCCTGCGATGTGAGGAATTGCAGATCCATCTCGCCGACATTGATACGGGAAACGGCATGCCCCTCTTCCCGCGCCCCGGCCTCATAGGCGTCACTCAAGGCGTGGATCAGATGGTTCGGGTCCGGGTCCGGATGGCCGTCAATGATGCAGATCTTCCTGGGCATGGGACAGCCTCCTGTCTGGGACAGGGGCTGTGTAACACGGGCATGGCGGCAGTTTTATACGTAGGAATACTACATCCGGAACACGCCAAACCCGCGATCCGGGAACGGAGCATTCAGGCTGGCCGACAAGGCAAGGCCGAGGACGCGGCGGGTGTCGGCGGGATCGATGATGCCATCATCCCAGAGCCGCGCGGTGGAGAAGTACGGGCTGCCTTCGGCCTCGTAGAGATCGCGGATCGGCTGCTTGAAGCTTTCTTCCTCGTCTGCGGACCATTCCCCGCCCTTGCGTTCAATGCCATCGCGCTTGACCGTGGCGAGCACGCTGGCGGCCTGCTCGCCGCCCATGACGGAGATGCGGGAATTCGGCCACATGAACAGGAAGCGCGGACTGTAGGCCCGGCCGCACATGCCGTAATTGCCGGCGCCGAAGCTGCCGCCGGTCACCACGGTGAATTTCGGCACGGAGGCGGTGGCGACGGCGGTCACCATCTTGGCGCCGTCCTTTGCGATGCCGCCGGCCTCGTATTTCGAGCCGACCATGAAACCGGTAATGTTTTGCAGGAAGACCAGCGGGATGCGGCGCTGATCGGCCAGTTCAATGAAATGCGCGGCCTTTTGCGCGCTTTCGGAGAACAGGATGCCATTATTGGCCAGGATCGCCACCGGCATGCCGTAAAGCCGTGCAAAGCCGCAGACCAGTGTTTCCCCGTAGAGTTTCTTGAACTCATGGAATTCGGAGCCATCGACGAGGCGGGCGATCACTTCGCGGGCATCATAGGGCTCGCGCACATCCTGCGGCACCAGGCCATGCAGTTCGGCCGGATCATACAGCGGTTCGGCCGGATCGGTCAGATCAAAGGGCTGGGGTTTCGGCTTAGCCAGTGTGCGGACGATGGACCGGACAATGGCGAGCGCATGCGCATCATGGGCGGCATAATGGTCGGCCACGCCGGACTGGCGGGCATGTACATCAGCCCCGCCAAGGTCTTCGGCGGAGATCACCTCCCCCGTCGCGGCCTTCACCAGCGGCGGACCGCCAAGAAAGATGGTGCCCTGCTTGCGCACGATGATGGTCTCATCCGACATGGCCGGCACATAGGCGCCGCCTGCCGTGCAGCTGCCCATGACCGAGGCGATCTGGGGGATGCCCTTCGCGCTCATCTGGGCCTGATTGTAGAAGATGCGGCCGAAATGCTCGCGATCCGGGAACACTTCGGACTGATGCGGCAGGTTCGCACCACCAGAATCCACAAGATAGATGCAGGGCAGGTGATTTTCCAGCGCCACTTCCTGGGCGCGCAGATGCTTCTTCACCGTCATCGGAAAATAGGCGCCGCCCTTCACCGTGGCGTCATTGCAGACGATCAGGCATTCACGGCCTTCGACCCGGCCGACCCCGGTGATCAGGCCCGCGCCGGGGGCCTCATTGTCATACATGCCATTGGCCGCCAGGGCGCCGATCTCCAGAAAGGCAGACCCGGGATCGAGCAGGCGCTCGACCCGTTCGCGCGGCAGCAACTTGCCCCGGTCGACATGGCGCTGGCGCGAGGCTTCCGGCCCGCCAAGGGCCGCTTCGGCGGTTTTCCCGCGCAATTCGGCAAGAAGCGTCTCCATGGCCGCTTTGTTGGCGGCAAATTTGCTGCCGGACACATCAAGGCTGGATTTCAGAACCGGCATAACGCCTCCCAATGGAATTTTGTGCCTGCTTAGCCGCGCCCGGCGCATGTGTCACGCGGGCGTCATGCGAATTTGGAACAGAAGGCATGAGCGAAAGGCTTTGAAAAGGGAATCGAAATGGGCATGTTCTCCAGCATGGGCATCGACATCACCCCGCGCCTGCGTGCGATCGAATTCCTGAAGGATGTGCCGCGCCGCGCCATGCGGGCCGCGGGCAAGGAAGCCATCTGGTTCTCCATCTCAGCCGGCAAGCCACTCTACATGGCCGGGGAGCCTGCCGACATGCTGTATTTCGTGCTGTCGGGCACGCTGGGCATCTTCCGCGAGGGCCCGCACGGCAAGACCGAATTCGTCGGCCATATCCGGTCCGGTGAACCGGCGGGGGAAATGTCCCTGTTCCTGGGCGGGGTGGACCTGACCGGCGACGGCCAGCCGAATGACGCCCCGCACACCAGCTCTGTCTATGCGTTGCGCGATACCGAAGTGATCGGCATTTCCCGCAAGGGCTGGGAGCGGATGGTGCGGGCCGAGCCGGAATTGCTGGAAGCGATGATTCGCATCATCCTGACCCGGCTGGGCCGCGCCGATGACCGCTCGCCGAGCGCCGCACCGAAAGTCTTCACCCTGGTCGCCACCTCGCCGACGATTGACCTGAAGCTGCGCAGCCGCGCTATCAAGCGGTCGCTCGAACGCCTCGGCCGGAAGGCGATCATCGTCGACGAGCAGATGGGCGATGAACGTCCGGCAGCCTATTTCGACGAACTGGAGCGCACGCATGATGTCGTGATCCTCGTCTCGGCGATCGGCGACAATGCCTGGTACCGTCTGTCGATGCGCCAGGCAGACCGGATCTGGGTGGTCGGGCGCGCCGATGCCCGCCCCTCGAACCCGCTGATGCCGGACGACCAGTCCCCTGCCCGCACGCTGAAGCTCGTCGATGTCCTGTTGCTGCATCACAGTGATGAACGCCAGGGTGCAAAGCCCGCCCAATGGATGGAGGCCGCCGGCGCCACCCGCCTGTTCCACTGGAGCCGTGTGGACGGCCAGGATTGCGACCGGCTGGCCCGCATCATGGCCGGCGTCTCCATCGGGCTGATCCTGTCGGGCGGCGGCGCGCGGGCCTATTCCCATATTGGCGTGATCAAGGCGATGCGCGAGCTGGGCCTGCCCATCGATTTTGTCGGCGGGGCCTCCATGGGGTCCGTCGTGGCGGCGTGTGTCGCCATGGGATGGGATGATGACGAGATCGACCGGCGCATTCGCCAGGCCTTTGTCGACAGCAATCCGCTGGGAGACTATCACCTGCCCGTGGTGGGAATGGTCAAGGGGGCCCGGGTGAACGCCCGGCTGAGGGAGCATTTCGGGGAGGCCGAAATCGGCGAACTGGACATTCCGTTCTTCTGCACCTCAACCAATCTGACCTCCGGCGCGACCCGCATCCACCGCAATGGCCTTCTGCGCGAAGCCCTGCGCGCGACCATCTCGCTGCCGGGCATCCTGCCGCCCGTCGTGGATGGCAATGACCTTCTGGTCGATGGCGCCGTGCTGAATAATTTCCCGGCAGACATCATGCGCGACCTGCATCGCGGCTTCGTGGTCGGGTCGGATGTGACGCGCCAGCCGGAGAATATGGATCTCGCCGAATTCCGCGAGCCGCCGGGCTTCTTCCGCTGGGTGTTCAACAATGGCTTTTCCAGCCCGCCACCCATTGCCGGCCTTCTGATGCGCACCGCCACGATCCGTGCAGACACGAAATTCGGGCATGACATGGCCGATGTTCTCGTCCTGCCCCAGTTGGCCGATGTGCAATTGCGCGACTGGCACGCTTATGACGAAACGGTCGAGGCCGGCTATGTCGCCGCCAAGCTGGCCTTCGAGGGCAAGGCCGCCGCCATAAAGGAAAAGTGCTGCCCGGCCTAGGCCGTCTCGCCAAACAGTTCCCGGCCGATCAGCCAGCGGCGGATTTCCGAGGTCCCTGCCCCGATCTCGTAGAGCTTGGCATCGCGCAGCAGGCGCCCGGTCGAATATTCGTTGATATAACCGTTGCCGCCGAGAATCTGGATCGCATCCAGCGCCAGCTTCGTCGCCGTTTCGGCCGCATACAGAATGGCGCCTGCGGCATCCTTGCGGGTCGTCTCACCCCGGTCACAGGCCTTGGCTACGGCATAGACATACGCTTTCGCCGCATTCATCTGGACGTACATGTCCGCAACCTTGCCCTGGATCAGCTGAAACTCGCCGATCGACTGGCCGAACTGTTTCCGGTCATGGATATAGGGGATCACGACATCCATGCAGGCCTGCATGATGCCGGTCGGACCGGCAGAGAGCACCGCGCGCTCATAGTCCAGTCCGCTCATCAGAACGCCGACACCGCCATTCAGCGGGCCCATGACATTCTCTTCCGGCACTTCGCAATTGTCGAAGACCAGTTCACCGGTTTCCGACCCGCGCATGCCGAGCTTGTCCAGCTTCTGCGCGACGGAGAAACCCTGGAAGCCGCGCTCGATCAGGAAGGCGGTGATGCCGCGCGAGCCGGCCTCGGGCTCGGTCTTGGCGTAGACGACCAGCGTGTCGGCATCCGGCGCGTTGGTGATCCACATCTTGGTGCCGTTCAGCACATAGCGATCGCCCTTTTTCTCGGCGCGTAGTTTCATCGACACGACGTCAGAGCCCGCGCCGCTTTCGCTCATTGCAAGCGCGCCGAGATGCTCACCGGAGATGAGCTTGGGCAGATAGCGGGATTTCTGGTCGTCATTGCCCCAGCGCCGCAGCTGGTTCACGCAGAGATTCGAGTGCGCGCCATAGGACAGGCCAACCGAAGCCGAGGCGCGGGAAATCTCTTCCATCGCCACAACATGTTCGAGATAGCCGAGGCCGGTGCCGCCCCAGTCTTCCTCGACCGTGATGCCGAGCAGGCCAAGCTCGCCCATCTTGGGCAGAAGATCGCGCGGGAATATGTCCGTCCGGTCGATCTCGGCGGCACGGGGCGCCAATTCGTTCTGGGCAAAACTTGCCACGGTTTCACGGATCATGTCGGCGGTTTCGCCGAGATCAAAGTTCAATGTGGGATATGTGTTCGGGATCATGGCGGTGACCTAGCAATTCTTTCCCCGCCTGTCAGCCTAATCTTCATGCGCCATCATGCGGTAGAGATAATAGACTGACACAAACAGAAGGAAGCCGCCACCAAGCGTCATGAGCGGCCCGGTGTAGCTTTCCGCCGCAGCCTGTCCCATCTGCGTCGCGGGACGTGTCAGGATGCGGCGCAGCCCGTCATACAGGCCAATCGTGCCGAGACCGGCGAGCAGGGCAAAGGGCAGCCAGCGCAGTCCGTGCGGCGGCGCAAATCCGGCAAGGTCCTCCTCGGCGGGCGTCATCAGGCGGGACGTGTCGATCTCGACCGGCGCCAGATCGTCAATCACTTTCCGGTCCGATGGCGGCAGGCTGAGATTGTCGAGCGTCATGCCCTGCCCGCGCGGATCGGTCAGGTCCGGCGGCTGGTAGGCGCGGCGCCGGTCCGACATGGACGGCGGCGGCGCGTCATCCTCAGTGGCGTGGCCGTTCTCCCCGGCGAGGGCCGACACCGCCCGGGTGATCTCGTCCACCGTGGCATCTTCCCCGGCAGGCGGCTCGGTCTCACCGCTGGCCAGGGAGCCGTTTTCGCCCAGAATGCGGGTCAGTCTCTGGGCCACGGCGCGGGCTGCGGCCTGCGGGGCGCTTTCGCGGCCGGGCGCGGCCTGGGGCCGTTCGGGCGCAGACCCGGTTTCCAGAACGATGGCGCCGCCCCGATTGCCCGTCAGCCCGGACAGGCCGTCCCGCTCCGGCCGGACCAGTGCGCTGGGGATGGCGACGCGCTGCGAGGGCGTATCCAGGAACATGGCAACTTCCACGGCGCGGCGGCGCGCGAGACCGTCAATCACGCGGATCTGGCCATCCACCCTGCCCCGGCGCCAGCCATTCATGGCTTCGGCAGCCAGAATGCGATCCCCGGAATTGAGATGGGCGAGCACGTCCGAGCCCTCGAACGCCTTCAGGCCGATATTGAAGACGAATGAGGCCAGTGCATCGAATTCATTCTGGGCCAGCGGCGTGAAGACCTGCCGTGCCAGCTGGTCCTCGAGCCGTTTGAGGTCGTGATAGCGCAGGATGAGTTCGGCATCGAAAGGCGTGACGCTGAGCCCGGCGCGGGCGGTTTCGGTATGGCCATACCCGATCAGCCATTTGCCATCCGGCAGCTGGCTGGCACGCGCACGGAAGCCCTCGAAACTCTTGATGAGTTCGACCCCCTTGTCGGATGTGCGCATTGTCCGGGCCATGAAGATGGCTCCCATTTTGGGACAGTCTGGTTTTTTTCTACGGTCAGGCGCTGCAAAACTCGCGCCTTTTCACCCGAGAGGCGAGATTTGGCCGGAGTCTGCCCAGATCACAGGAGGACGAGAGACGCCAGGCCAAGAAAGCTGAAAAACGCCATCACATCGGTCAGCGTCAGCACGAAGACGGAAGAGGCCACGGCCGGGTCCGCGCCCAGCCGCTTCAGGCCAAGCGGCACGAGAATGCCGGACAGGCCCGCCCAGATGAAGGTCGCCAGCATGGCCGCGCCAATGACGAGCGCCAGATGGACGTCGCGGAACCAGAGCAGCGAGATCAGGCCCACACCAAGCGCGAAGATCGCACCGTTCACGCACCCGCTGAGCACTTCCCGCAAAATGGCCCGGCGCGCGGCGTCGCCATCCAGCTGGCGCTCTGCAATGGCGCGCACGGCCACGGCAAGTCCCTGGCTGCCGGCATTGCCGCCCAGCGCCGCCACGACCGGCATCAGCACTGCCAGCGCCACGACCTGCGCAATCGCGCCCTCGAACAGCGAGATGATGGCCGAGGCGATGAACGCCGTGAACAGGTTCACGCCCAGCCAGGGGGCCCGCGCCTTCACGGTATCCCAGACGGAATCGGCCCCGTCGGCCGATGTCACGTTCAGCAGGGAGAGCAGGTCTTCGGCGTTCTCTTCCTGCATGACATCCACCATGTCGTCGACGGTGATCATGCCGACCAGCCGGCCGCCTTCATCGGTCACCGGCGCCGATGCCAGCGAGTATTTGCGGAACTGGAAGGCCACCTCCTCCTGGTCCATGTCGGGCTTCAGCGACGAGAGCGGATCCTGCATGATGTCCGACAGGGGCACATCGCGCGGCGTACGCAACAACGTGGCCAGCTGCACGATGCCGATCAGCCGGTGGCCCGGATCGATGACATAGAGTTCGTAGAACACTTCGGGCAATTCCTCGCCCAGTTCCCGCGCATGATCGATGGCGTGGCCGACGCTCCAGTATTCCGGCGCGGCGACGAATTCCGTCTGCATGAGACGGCCGGCCGTGTCCTCCTCATAGGAGAGGCCGCGCTCCAGCTGGGCCCGGTCAATCGGCGCAAGGTCTTCCAGGATGCGCTCGCGCCGGTCGTCTTCCAGGTCTTCAAGGATGGTGGTGGCGTCATCGGAATCCAGTTCGTCCAGCGCGCTGGCCACCACCGCGTCCGGCAGCACTTCGACCGCCTCTTCCCGATAGGAATCGCGCAGTTCGATCAGGATGTCGGCGGGCAGCTCCCCGCCCAGGAGTTCCACCGCATCGGAGAAGGTGTCGAAGGACAGCGCCTCCAGCGCATCCGCAGCATCCGCCGGGTGCATCCGCTGCAGCATGCGGGCCAGCCAGCGCGTGTCCTTCTCGTCGATGGCGTCGATGATGTCGTCCAGCAGATCCGGGTCAACATTCGGCGTCTCGGCAGATGGAGTGGGCTGAGGGGACGTGTCTGTCATAGCGCCTCTCATGCCGGGGTTACGCGGCGTCGGCAAGAACCGAATATGCGAAGCTGACAGGGATTCGCGGGAAAGTCACAGGCGGCCCACAGGGGCACGTGCGAGGCGATGACTGCAGCGTCGGCGCATCAGGAAATCGGGGATGAGTCTTTCAATTCATTCGATTGCTAAAATCGATCCTCGATCGATTTTTGGCGCCGGGCGCCACCGCAGCAGCCATGAGCGGCGTCCATCGCGAAATGAAATGAAGCGGGGATGAGTCTTTCAATTCATTCGATTGCTAAAATCGATCCTCGATCGATTTTTGGCGCCGGGCGCCACCGCAGCAGCCATGAGCGGCGTCCATCGCGGAATGAAATGAAGCGGGGATGAGTCTTTCAATTCATTCGATTGCTAAAATCGATCCTCGATCGATTTTTGGCGCCGGGCGCCACCGCAGCAGCCATGAGCGGCGTCCATCGCGGAATGAAATGAAGCGGGGATGAGTCTTTCAATTCATTCGATTGCTAAAATCGATCCTCGATCGATTTTTGGCGCCGGGCGCCACCGCAATCGAATGGTGCGGTCGAGAGGACTCGAACCTCCACGGGTTGCCCCACAGCGACCTCAACGCTGCGCGTCTACCAATTCCGCCACGACCGCACGTATCTCATTCGAGGCAGACGGGCCGTATAAGGCGACACCGGGTCTTTGTGAAGCCCTGAATGTCGCCTATATGCGCCCGATGATGCAGAAATATCCCGACACCGAATGGGCCGTGTCCGATGGCCTGATTCCCTATGAGGCAGCGGTGCAATTCATGGAGGCCAGAGCCCGCGCGATCCGCGAGGACGGCGCGCCGGAACTGGTCTGGTTTCTGGAGCATCCGCCGCTCTACACATCGGGCACATCAGCCAAGGCCAGCGATTTGCGCGACCCGGCCCGCTTTCCCGTTTTCGATGCCGGGCGGGGCGGCGAATATACCTATCACGGCCCCGGACAGCGGGTGGCCTACATGATGCTGGACGTGGCCCGCCGTGGCCGGGACGTCCGCGCCTTCGTGCACAATCTGGAAGCCTGGATCATCGCCGCGCTGGCCGCCTTCAATGTCGAGGCCGGCCCGCGCGATGGCCGTGTCGGCGTCTGGGTTGACCGCACGCAATCCGGCGGCCCGCTGCGCGAGGACAAGATCGCCGCCATCGGTGTGCGCCTGAAGAAATGGGTCAGCTTCCACGGCATCTCGCTGAACGTGGAGCCGGATCTGGAGCATTTTACCGGCATCACGCCATGCGGCATTTCCGATCCGCGCTATGGCATCACCAGCCTCGTCGATCTGGGCATTCCTGCCAGCATGGACGATGTGGACATGGCGCTGAAGGACGCGTTCGAGACCGTCTTCGAAAGCCGGCTGGTCCGCGCCCCTGCCCCGCTTCAGGCCGTTTCGTAGGATTTCAGCCGCTGCTCTTCGCGTGTCAGGTCGCTGCCGGTGCGAAACTGGCCGACGCCGCCATTCGGCATCCGCGCGACATGCAACAGCGTCCACAGCATCACAAAGAAGGATGAGACCGCCCAGAGCGGGAAGGCGAAGCCCATTCCGGCGCCCAGGGCCATCTCCATCTGGGTCGGCGGCGGCCCGTTGCGGCGCGGGCCACGGGCTTCCGGCCGGGCCTCTTCATTGGCCTCTTCACCGGCTGCTTCAGGAGATGTCGCAGCAGCGTCTCCGGCGGTGTCGCCGGTGGCAGCGGATTCAACCGCCGCGGCCTGCTTTGCCTGTTGCGCATCGAATTGCGCCGAGCCGGCAACCACGCCGAGCGCAAATCCGGCAAGACCCAGGAATAGCGGGATCAGCACAATGGCAGCCTTCAGGGTTGACCGGTTGGCCTCCGCGAAACGGCGCACATGCGCCACCCAGGAAGTCAGTTCTGTCACCAGGGTAAAGAAGAAGAACGGCACAAGCAGCGCCGGCAAGGGCAGGCCGATGGCCTTGATCGGCTGCCACGCACCGGACATGTCCGCGCCAGCCAGTCCCGCGATGAAGGCAACGAAAACCGGCACGATGAAAAGAATGAGGCGACCCATGAACATGAAGGTCCAGGCCCGGCTGAAATGCAGCTTGCCGGTCATGCCCAGCGGATTGAACAGCGTCTGCGCCCAGTCCATCCGGGACGGGTCATCACGCTCGTCGCGGATCCAGGGACGGTGCGGGTCGATGGCGGTGGTGGTGTGATGGGTCATGCCGGGGCGGTCCTTCGGGGGAATCAGGATTGGGAAGCGGAAGATGCGGGCGGCGGGCCGTATCGGTTCGGTCCCGGATCGGACGACAGCCTGGAGGCGATGAAGCCCAGCAACGCCGAAGTCAGCAGGAAGCTGGTCAGCGTGGTGAGCAGCAGGCTGGACTGGGTGGGCAGAGCGGTCAGATGCTCGAACTCTTCCGATTGCGTGCGCATGGCTTCCATCAGGCCGGCCAGGTCCTGCCCGAACACCGAATAGGCCTCGAACGCCACCGGGGACAGGATCGGCAGGAACAGGCCGGTGATGATCATGTTGGCGACGAAATAGCCAAGCAGGAACAGGAGAAACAGCCAGCCGGAATGCCCGGCATCGTGCAGCCGTTTGGAAAACAGGCAGGCATAGGCATAGACCATCGGATAGGCGAGCAGGCCGAACAGCGGCGAGACGAAATTCCCCGCCATCTGAACGAGGATGAAGACCGCCGTCAGCACAATCAGGCCGCGCAGGAAAACGCGCGGGCCGATCCGGCCTTTTGACGACAGAAGGACATGTTTCATGTCCATGGGGTTCAGTCTCCCGATCAGATGTTCAGCCCGGCATGCGACGGGGCGGCGTGTTTCGAGTTCTTATCAATAAACGATAAAACCATGCAACAAAAAAGAGCCGGACGCCTGCGTCCGGCTCTTCTGAAAACCCGTTCGGGACAGGGATTTAGGCGAAGGTATCCGCCGCAACGCCGCCTTTCGGGTCAGGACCGTACTTGTTCGGTCCGACTGTGCCCGGAATGCAGGCGATCACAATCATCGCAATCGAAGCGATGAAGCCGATGAACGGAATCAGGCTGGCCACAACGAGGCCGAGATAGATCCAGCCGGTCTGGTTAATATCGTGCAGGCGACGCACGAAGAGCGCGATGCTGGGAAGGATGATCGCGAGCATGTACAAGCCGAACACCGCAAACAGGATCATTGCGATCGGGCTCAGCTCGCCGCTTTCAAAATTGCCGCCAAGGGCAAATGCAAGTCCCACCAGAACGAGTGAGACGATCAGGTTGAACAGAACCACCCACCAGTATTCCGAGCGCCGTGACCGGCCCTGGAAATCCACATAGCGCGTGAAGAACATTTTTACTGCGTCTGGAAAACTGACCATGCTCGGCCCCCTTGAATTGCTTTCACCATGAAAGTCCGCGCATTTTCGGCGCGGGGATGTGAAGGTCAAGGGAAGACTCGTTAAGCTGCCCCCTGCCCCATACCGGCGGATTCGCCGCCAAATTGGTTAGGGCAGGGTTAATGAACGCCGCCGGTGGCGGGGTTCGCCTAGCTGAATTCGACCATGATCTCGTCGGCGGCCACACTGTCGCCGGCCGCGACATTGATGGCCTTCACGGTGCCATCGGCCTCGGCGCGGATGATGTTCTGCATCTTCATGGCCTCGACCACGCAGACCGCTTCGCCTTCCTGCACTTCCTGACCGACTTCCACATCGATGGAGACGACAAGGCCGGGCATCGGCGAGATGATCAGTTTGGACGTGTCCGGCTTTTCCTTTTCCGGCAGGCGGGCATGCAGGTCGGCCACATTCGGTGTGCACACCAGCGCGCGCACGGCGACGCCGCGGTGACGGAACAGATAGCCTTCGGTCCGGTCGGCAAATTTCACGGCAAAGGGCTCGCCGTCCAGCAGGCCCTCGACGAGGTGCTGGCCCGGATGCCAGGGCGTTACCAGCGTGTGGGGCTTGCCGCCATTGATCGTGATCTCGGCTTCTCCGGCCTCGCCCAGTTCCAGCGTCACCGGATGGTGCGTGTCGCCCAGGATGACGACCCAATCCTTGCGGGCTTCGGGTGTCGGCGCGATCCGGCCGCTGGTGTCGGCGGCGCGGCGCGAGAAGAAGCCGTGCACATAGGCCGCGGCGCAGATCAGCTGGGTTTCCTGTTCGGCGGTCGGCGGCACGCCGTCAAAGCCGTCGGGGAACTCGTCCTTGATATAGGCGGTCGTGATCTTGCCCGAGCGGAAACGCTTTTCGTCAACCACAGCCGCGATGAAGGGCATGTTGTCCTGAATGCCTTCGATGTGGAAACGGTCGAGCGCCTCGCCATGCACGTCCAGCGCGGCATCGCGGTCCTTGCCCCAGGTGATCAGCTTGGCGATCATCGGATCGTAGAACATGGAAATCTCGTCGCCCTCGCGGACGCCGGAATCCATCCGCACCTCTCCGCCCGCCAGCGGCCCCTGCTCCGGCGCGTGGAAGCGCTTCAGACGGCCGATTGATGGCAGGAAGTTGCGATACGGGTCTTCGGCATAGACGCGGCTTTCGACGGCCCAGCCATTGATCTTGATGTCGGACTGCTTGAGCTTCAGCTTCTCGCCATAGGCAACGCGCAGCATCTGCTCTACCAGGTCGACGCCGGTGATCATTTCCGTCACCGGGTGCTCCACCTGCAGACGGGTGTTCATTTCGAGGAAGTAGAAGCCCTTGTCTGCGCCGGACGCCACGAATTCCACCGTGCCGGCGCTGTCATAGTTCACGGCCTTGGCCAGCGCGACGGCCTGTTCGCCCATTTTCTTGCGCGTTTCGGGGTCGAGCAGCGGCGAGGGCGCTTCCTCGATGACTTTCTGGTTGCGGCGCTGAATCGAGCATTCGCGCTCATTCAGGAAGATGCAATTGCCGTGCTTGTCGCCCAGCACCTGGATCTCGATATGGCGTGGCTCAAGGATGAATTTCTCGATGAAGACGCGGTCATCGCCAAAGGACGATTTCGCTTCAGCGCGCACCGCCGGGAAGCCTTCTTCGACCTCCTTGTCATTTGCGGCCACGCGGATGCCCTTGCCCCCGCCCCCTGCAGACGCCTTGATCATGACCGGATAGCCGATTTCGCGGGAAATCTTCACCGCTTCGGCCGTGTCCTCGATCAGGCCCATATGGCCCGGCACGGTGGAGACGCCAGCCTCGGCGGCAAGCTTCTTGGAGCTGATCTTGTCACCCATAGCGTCAATGGCATAGGCATTCGGCCCGATCCAGCCGATGCCCTCTTCCTCAAGACGCTTGGCGAAGGCCGGGTTCTCGGACAGGAAGCCGAAGCCGGGATGGATCGCCTCGGCGCCGGTCTGGCGCACGGCGTCGATGATCTTGTCGGCAACCAGATAGGATTCCGCTGCCGGGGACGGGCCGATATGCACGGCCTCGTCCGCCATCTCGACGGCCATCGAATTCGCATCAGCATCCGAATAGACGACCACAGTCTTCACGCCCAGCCGTCGACAGGTGTTGATGACCCGAACGGCGATTTCCCCCCGGTTGGCGATCAGAATCTTTTTGAACATGCTGCCTCGATCCACTGTAAACTCTTTCAGCGACTGCACTAAGCCGACGGAAAACAGATGTCCACAATTCCCATAGGTGAAGTGGGTTGTCAGGGTGACGCACGCATGTTAGTAAGCGCTCACTATTTAGGAGATCGAACCCATGTCCCGGATTGTGCTGGACCTTGATGCCCTGGTCACGAATGGCCGGCTGGACGCCGCCGAAGCCACCCGCCTGCGAGCCCTTGCCCTGCCTGAGCAGAAGAATGGCCTTCTGGTGAACCTGCTATTGATCTTCGGCGCCATTTCGGTGGCGGGCGGCACGATTGCGCTGGTTCCGAATGCGCTGACCGGCCTCGTCCTGGCCCTTTTCGCGCTCGGCGGAGCGGAAGGCCTGCGGCGCAGCGCGCGCGGCAATTCCCTGAAAGCACTCGGCATGGCCCTGACGCTGATGGGCACGCTGGGCCTGGCCGGCTGGGTGGGATGGGA
This sequence comes from Hyphomonas sp., assembly GCF_017792385.1. Lineage (NCBI taxonomy): Bacteria > Pseudomonadati > Pseudomonadota > Alphaproteobacteria > Hyphomonadales > Hyphomonadaceae > Hyphomonas > Hyphomonas sp. The sequence goes on from NZ_CP051230.1 coordinate 594,419, forward strand.
ATTCCAGCATGTCGAGGACGGCACGCTGCCGACACTGCTGATCGCCCTCATCATGACGGCCTCGGCCGTCTGGTTCCGCTCTGCCCTGCTGGGCGCCTTTGCTGTCCTGTCGCTGGGCGCGATACTCGGATCCGGCACGGGCTACTGGCACGCCAGCTACGCCTTGTTCGTGGAGGAGCCGACCCTCACCCTTCTGATCTTCGGCCTCTTGGCAGGCGGCCTCTATCATGCCCGTGGCAAGCTTGGCGCGGCATGGCAGAATCTGGTCACGGTCGCTGCGCGCACGGCCATGCTCATGGTAAATTTTGCGTTCTGGGTCGGCTCGCTCTGGGGCGACCGGATCGGCGAGCACTGGTTCGCGCCGCAGCGCTGGTCAGACCGTTCCGACTGGCGGGATGCGGCCATGACGATCCCGGATCATGTGTTCACGCTGGGCTGGATCGGCGCCCTCACGGCCGTGATTGCCACATCTCGGCGCAACAGCTTCCTGTCGATCACGTCCATCGTGTTCCTGACGATCCATGGCTACACCCAGTATTTCGAATATCTGGGCGCAAGGCCCGAAACCCTCGTCCTGGGCGGCCTGATCCTGGTCGGGCTGGCGGTGGCCGGAGCGCGCTTCCTGGCGAAGCCCGCCGCAGACGCGGCCTAGTCGGGATCGTCCAGCTGCTCGATCCGCGCCTCGAAGGCCCGCACACGGGCCGAGATGGAGACGAGGAAGGCGGTCGACCAGCCGAGCAGGAGAAAGCCGATGACCGATTCCGCCGCGCCCAGCATGCGCCAGTCCTTGTCGACCACCACATCGCCGAAGCCGACTGTCGTGAAGGTGGTGGTGGAATAATAGACCGCGGTCTCGACATCGGAGAACACGCCGAGCAACAGATAGGCCACGGTGAACAGCCAGATTTCGAGGGAATGCAGCGCGAACAGGCTCATCAGGATGAAGAATATCCCGAGTCCCTGCCCCGCTACGGTCGAGAAATTCACATGCGCCGCGCTGCGACGTCGGATCAGGGCCGACAGGCCGACCAGTCCTGCAAAGTGAATGGCAAAGGCAAGCGCCACCAGCACGCCCCCCACGAGCAGGTTCTGCATGAGCATGGCGATGGTCTCCCTGTCAGCGCGCGGCGACGATCAGGCCGTCCAGCAAACCTGGCGCTTCGCGGTTCAGGAAGTCAATAAGCGCCTGCCCTGGACTGTCGGGCGCAGGCGGGGCCGGATTCTTGCTCCACCAATGCCCGCGCTCCGGCTTGCCCGCCGAGGCCCGGATCGCCGCAAGACTGGCCACCTGCCGCGCTTCGCCCGCCGCATCACCGTCACCAAGTCGCTCGAACCAGGGGCCCCGGTCGAGCCCCACGGCGAGACAGCCCACATAGCGGCCGGGATGGTCATCCAGCGGATCCAGCCAGCACCGGCGGCTCAGCGCATGACGCTCGCTGTCCGGATTGGGATGGGCCCGCATCAGCAAGTGATTGCCCAGTGCCCGTGCAAACAGCCTGGTCCAGGCCGGATCATTCTCGCAGGCGGACAGCCGGTCCTGCGCCCGCAGAAGAAGCGCCGCCTCCCACTGGCTGATCCAGGGCGCGTCGGCCGTGCCGCCCCGCGCCAGCACCTTGTCGATCAGGGCCACCATGTCAGCACGTGCGCCGCCATCGCGCACCATCTGGTCGCACAGGCAGCCCAGCACCTGACGCCCATAGCCCGCCGGCACCTGTTCGGCCTTCTTGAGAAGCCGCGCCATCAGGCGCATCAGATTGCGATTGGGCGGGCCGCCGGACAGCATGGCCCGCGCCTGCAGCCAGTCCAGATTGGCCTGGGTCAGCGTCCCCAGCGCGCCATCCCGGGCCAGCACATAGTCTGCCATGACATTCGTGAACCGGTGATCCCACTCCGGATCATCGCTCTTCAGGCGCGCATTGAAATCCAGCAGCGCGGCGGCTTCGGCATCATTCTTCGGTTCCCGGGAACACATTTCCATGGCGACCTGCCGGGCATCTTCCCGCGAGCGGTGCGCCGTGGACTGGAGTTTCTGGAAAATTCGGCTCGCCGCAGGCGCCATGGCAGACAATCTCCGTTTCACGACAAGCCCTAGCAATCATGGGTTTCGGCTTTCTTGCCGAGAAGCGTGAAACCTGTTGCCACCATTATTGATCGCCCCCTACAGTCGCGCCAATCAGAAACGACAGGGAGAGACAGAGATGACACAACCGAAAGACCTTGCCGGCCGCACCGCCATCGTCACCGGATCGGCCACCGGTCTGGGACGCTCGATCGCGCTGAAACTGGCCGAGCGGGGCGCGGATGTGATCATCAACTGCGCCCGGTCCGTTGAGGATGGCGAAGCGACTGCCGCAGACTGCCAGGCGCTGGGCTCACAATCCCGTCTTGTTCAGGCGGACGTGTCGACCGAAGAAGGCTGCCGGACACTGGCGGACGCCGCCGCACAGGCCGGTCGGCTGGACATTCTGGTCAACAATGCGGGCACGACCAAGCATGCCCGCGACCATGCCGATCTTGACGCGCTGACCCGCGAGGACTTCCTGAATCTCTATGCAGTGAATGTCGCCGGCCCGTTCCTGATGATGCAGGCCTGCAAGCCGCTTCTGGTGGAAAGCCACCGCCAGACCGGGCGGTCAGCCGCCGTGCTCAACACCTCCTCCATCGCCGGCGTGACCGGAATCGGCTCGTCCGTTGCCTATGCCGCCACCAAGGGCGCGCTCAACACGATGACCCTGTCCCTTGCCCGGGCCCTGGCCCCGGCCATCAGGGTTAACGCCATTTGTCCTGGCTTCATCGGCACGCGCTGGTTCAAGGACAAGATGGATGAGGACCAGTACCGCCGGATGGAGGCGTCTGTTGCCGCTGCAACACCGTTGAACGCCGCCAGCGGCCCCGACGACATTGCAGATGCGGCCCTTTTCTTCCTGACGGATGCCTCGCGCCATGTCACCGGAGAGACGCTGCTGGTCGATGCCGGGACGCATCTGGGCTATGCGCCGCTGACCGCTCGCTAGGCGGAAGCGGCTCGCACAAAGCTCAGGCATAGTCGCCACTGCGTGCACAAAACGCTGGCGATCCGCCAGAGGTCCCGCGACCTCCATAATTTTGTTTCCGATCCCCGTTCAAGCCGCGTCATCGTGGTTACGGCGCTGGCAACAGCGCGATTCAACAACGGGGAATAAAATCATGAAACAACAGCTTTTACGCGCAGGGGTAGCAGTCGCAGCAATGCTGGCAGTGGCCGGCACGGCGGCTGCCGAGGGAGAATGGTCGGGCAACGTCGCTCTCAGCACGGATTATGTGTGGCGCGGTGTGTCCCAGTCCAATGAGGACATGGCCATCTCCGGCGGCTTCGACTACGCCAACGGCATCTTCTATGCCGGCACCTGGGCGTCGAACGTCGACTTCGAAGACGGCTCGGACACCAATGTCGAACTTGACTTCTATGCCGGTGTGGCCAGCGAGTTCGCCAATGGCGTTTCCTGGGATCTCGGGGTCATCTACTACTCCTATCCGGACTCGGACGATGAAGACCTCGACTTCGTCGAACTGCAGGCCGCTCTGGGCTATGCCTTCGAAGGCGGCGTGGAAGTCGGCGGCGCGGTCTATTGGGACCCGGACAATGAGAACATCTACATTGAAGGCTCTGCGGGGTATGCCTTCACGGACGTGTTCGCTGCGGATGTCTCGGTCGGCAACTATTCCTTTGATGGCGGCGGCGACTACACAAACTGGTCGCTGGGCGGCACCTACACCACGCCGGTCGGCATCGATCTGGACCTGCGTTACTGGGATACCGACATCGACGATACGGGCATTGCCGACGAGCGCGTTGTCCTGACCATCGCGAAGAGCCTCTAGGGCTCGCACCGCACTTCTTCTCAAATCGCGCGCGAGACATTGCCCTCCTTCGTGCGTGGTCTGGTGAAGGCCGCTGGTTCCCTGTCGAACCGGCGGCCTTTATTTTTGGCAGATCGCGCTTACCTTGGAGGCGACAGGAATCCCGACGAAAGATCCATTGCATGGCCGCTGAAATGAGCCCCGCCGACGCCGTTGGTGCCCTGGTCCCCGCCATCACCCTGCTGGGCTTCGGCGCGGCCGCTGCACTGGCGTCCCGGGCGTTCAATCTCAGCCCCATTGTCGGCTATCTGCTGGCCGGCATTCTGATCGGCCCGGGCATGCTGGACCTGATTCATGAGAGCGGCGGCACCCATCTCCTGGCCGAACTCGGCGTGGTCTTTCTCCTGTTCGATATCGGCATGCATGTCTCGCTGCGCGAGCTGAAGGAAAGCCGGGGCGATTTGCTGGGCCTTGCGCCCATGCATCTTGTCCTGACCGGACTGCTCAGTGCTGGCGCGCTCTACATGCTGGGCGTGTCCTGGCCCTTCGCCATTGCGGTCGGCCTCAGCCTCGGCCTGTCCTCCACCGCCGTTGTGGCCCGCATCCTGACCGAACGGGGGCAGAATTCCTGTCCCATCGGCCGCACGGCCACCCATGTCCTGATCTTCCAGGACATTGTCGCCATCTTCCTGATGATCTTCGCCACATCGCTCGGCGAAGGCGAAACCGGCGCGGCCGGTCTCGCAGGGCTGGTCTCCGACACGCTGCTCAATGGCGGCGCGGTGCCGCTGGCTGCCTCGCTCGGGCTCGCCCTGGTCCAGGCCCTCATCGCGTTCGGCGCAGCCATGCTGTTCTCGCGCTATCTGCTGAATCCCGTCTTCCGCACACTGGCCGCAACCCGCAATGATGAGGCCTTCACGGCATTCACGCTTCTGCTGGTGCTGGCTGCGGCCTGTGCCACCGCCATGATCGGCCTGTCCCTGACCCTTGGGGCATTCCTGGCGGGTCTCGCCGTCTCGGGCACGCCGTTCCGCCACCAGGTCCAGACCGAGATGGGCCCGTTCCGCGGCCTGCTCCTGTCCTTCTTCTTCATCAGTGTCGGCCTGGCCATCGACCTGCCTGCCCTGCTGCGCAACCTGCCGCTGGTGGTGATCGCGGCCTTCGGCATCCTGATCGTCAAATCCGTGCTGGGCTATGTCGCCGCCCGCCTCAATGGCTGGAGCATTCCCGGGGCCATGCAGCTCGGCACGCTGCTGGCGCAGGGCTCGGAATTCACCCTGGTGATCCTGTCGCTGGGAGCCGTCACGTCGAACTTCCCCCCTGCCCTGATGAGCAGTCTGATCGCGGCCATCGCCCTGTCCCTGGCGCTTGCCCCCAGCTGGGCCATTCTCGGCGGTAAGCTGTCGCGGGAACTGGCCCGCCGCAAACAGGTCACGATGGAAACCTCCAGCGAACCGGCCGGCGAACGCCCGGTGCTTGTCATCGGCATGTCCCCGGCGGGCCGGCTGGCGGTGGACGCGCTGGTGGATTTCAACATTCCCTACATCGCCACCGACAGTGACCCGGACCGTTTCCTGGCCGCCGTGGCGGATGGCTACAATGTTTCGTTCGGGGATGCCTCGAACATGAAGCTGATCGATGCGGTTGGCGGCAGCAATGCGCGCGCCGTGGTACTCGGCAAGGCCCGGTATGCGGTGTCGAAGGAAGTCACGCCCTCGATCACGCGTCGCTTCCCGGACCTGATCCGGCTGGTCGCCGTGGAAAGCCTGCACGATCTCGACCGGCATCTGGAACTGAACATGCGGGCCCATCTCGTCGCCAGCGAGCCAAAGGGCATCGAGATGGTGGCCGACATGCTCCGCATTCTGGGCATACCGGATGAGGACCTCGCTGGCTGGCTCAGCCGCGAAGCCGATCTGTTCACGATCGGGGATGCCTCCGACCGTCAAGACCGGGCAGAAGACCTGGACGAAGAAGAGATTGTCGAGGAAGCCGCCTGACCGAAATCAGGAATCGAGCGCAGCGATGGCGTCGTCAATCGTCGCGCGCGGACGGTCCATGATGGCGGCGATCTGGGCGCGCTGTTCGATGGCCAGCCACAGGCCCAGCACTTCGACATCCACGACGCGCCATTCGCCATTCTTTTCGATCACGCGCCAGCGCACGGTTTGCGGGGCTTCGCCAGGGCGCTGAACGCGGGTTTCCACGATTGAGTCGCCCGGCTTGCGATCCTTCGATCCCAAAACGGTGATTTCGGCATCGCGGAACTTGTCACGCTGTTCCTCGAAGCTTTCCAGCAAATAGGTCTCGAATGCCTCGGCAAAGCGGGCCCGGTCAGTGTCTGAGACGCGGCGGGCATACTTGCCCAGCGTGAAATTGGCGACCGTGTCGAGATCCATGGATTGGCGCAGGGTTTCGCGCCCCTTTGCCGGGTCGGCAATGTGTTTGGCGGCGCCTTCAATGACGGCTTCCGCTTCCGGTCCTGCCAGTGCCGGCAGGGCAGTCAGGGCAAGTGCGGTGGAGGCGATAAGAGCGCGAAACATGAGGGCGTGTCCTTCTGGAGGTGTCGTGTGTTGCCCTCTAGCTATGAACGAAACCCGCTTTTTGTTCCCCGAAAGTCCGGATAGGTTTCATGCCGGTTTGACATGAAACGGGCTGTTTCGGTGTTGGCAGGGCCGCGCCGGACAGGCGGACAAGTTGCACTTCGGGACGGCGGCAGGACAGGATGGCTGGATACATGACATTTCTCCCTTTAGGCGAGAAACATGCAAATCATGTACCAATGGCGGGATTTTCGGGTCGTGCTGTCGTAGCTACAGGAACCGGTCTGGTGCGGGCGGCCGGGCTCGAACCGGCAAGGCCTTGCGGCCGAGGGATTTTAAGTCCCTTGCGTATACCAATTTCGCCACGCCCGCGGCGCCGAAGCTGGACATACCGGCATTTTGCAGGGGACGCTACATTTCATCTCTGAAACTTGCGGAAAGATGGAACAATAAAGTGAAAAACAGCCTCCCCACATTCTGGTTCGTATCGGCAGGCCTGATGGTTCTTGCCACCATAGCCATTCCGCTATTCATCGCGCCAAGCATGGATGACTTCGCCAGAACAGCCGTGCTGGCCACAACCCTCCCGCAGGGGATTCTATCAGGCCTGGCGGCTGTCGCCTACGGACTTGTCCACATGCTCATTCTGCGGGCCCGCCCGTCAACAATCGCCAGCGTGTTCGGATTCCTGCATCTTGGTGCAGCGCTGCTGGAGAAAGTCACGCAAACCATCGCGCAAATCCTTCGACAACAGATCATCATCGGCACGCATGATGTCAGCAACATATCGCAGACGATGGGCTGGGTTCACATGGCGTCGAGCCTGACCTACCTGCTCGGCCTCGTCTTCTTCATCATCGCGGTGGCCGTTGCCCTGAGCACACGGCCACCGGCGGAAGATGCCTTCTAGCTGACGCGTTCGAACACAGCGGCGAGCCCCTGCCCGCCGCCGATGCACATCGTCTCCAGACCATAACGCGCCTCGCGGCGGTCCATTTCGCGCAGCATCGTCGTCAGGATCCGCACGCCGGTCGCGCCGACGGGATGCCCGAGCGAAATGCCGGATCCATTGACGTTCAGGCGCGCCATGTCGTCATCGGAAAAGTCGAGCGCCTTGGTGCAGGCCAGCACCTGCGCGGCGAAGGCCTCGTTCAGTTCGATGACGTCGATATCCTTCAATTCCAGACCCGCCGTCTTCAGCGCCTTTTGCGTGGATGGCACCGGGCCGATGCCCATGACTTCCGGGCCGACCCCCGCCACTGACCAGGACACGAGGCGCCCGAGCGGTTTCAGCCCGTATGTTTCGGCCGCTTCGCGCGTGCAGACGATGCAGGCCGCCGCGCCGTCATTCTGGCCGGAGGCATTGCCGGCCGTCACGGTCGCCTGATCATCCACCTTGCCACGAATGGCGCGCAGCGTGGACAGTTTCTCCAGCGAGGAGTCCGCCCGGATATGCTCGTCTGCGTCCACGACTGTATCCGCCTTGCGGCCTTTTACGGTGTACGGAATGATTTCCTCCGCAAACTTTCCATCCTTCTGTGCAGCCGCTGCCTTCATGTGAGAATCATAGGCGAACTGGTCCTGCGCCTCGCGCGTGATCTGGTGGTCGCGGCGGAGGTTTTCCGCTGTCTCGATCATGCCGCCCGGCACCGGATGGTGCTTGCCGCCCGCCGTGTAGCGCCCGCGCGACAGGCCGTCATGCAGCATCAGCCCGTCGCCCTTGATGTTCCACCGCATGTCGATGGAGAAGAATGGCGCGTTCGACATGCTCTCCGCCCCGCCCGCAATGATCACATCATTTGCACCGGTGGCGACCTGCATCACCGCATTGATCACCGCCTGCAGGCCCGAGCCGCAGCGCCGGTCGATCTGGTAACCGCCGGTGGACGTGGTCAGCCCGGCATCCAGCGCAATCATGCGGCCGAAGGCCGGGGCCTCCATGGTCGGATAGCATTGCGCAAAGATGCAGTCCTCCACGGCCTCGGCCGGCAGTTCCGTACGCGCCATCAGCTCACGGACAACATGCGCAGCCAGCTCGTGCGCATGCACCGTCTTGAAGGCTCCGCCAAAGCCGCCAACCGCCGTGCGGACGGGTTCACAGATTACAACGTCTCTCATCATGCTTACCCCTGCTGGTCGCGGCCACGCGCGGTGACCTGTTTGCGGGCCTCTTCCACGGCGTCTGCCGTGACCGATTCCGAATGCGCAATGGACCGCTTGACCTCTTCCTTGAGGGCGGCGGCGAAATTCATCCCGTAGCCGTCATCGATCAGCGCCTTGTACTGTTTCAGGAGATCCGGCTGCGAGCTGCACATATCGTGCGCTAGCTTCATCGCGGCCGGCACCAGTTCATCGGCTTCGTACACCCGATTGACCAGGCCCCAGCGCTCGGCTGTGTGGGCATCCAGGAAATTGCCGGTGAAGGACAATTCCTTCGCGCGGCTGATGCCGATCAGGCGCGACAGTTTCTGCGACAGGCCCCAGCCCGGCACGATGCCCACGCGGGCATGCGTGTCTGCGAACTTGGCGTGCTCCGAGGCCAGCAACACATCACACATCAGGGCCAGCTCGAAACCGCCGGTAATGGCAAAGCCATTGATCGCGCCAATGATCGGCCACGGATAGTCGGCCAGCGCGCGGGCCATGTCGATGGATCTGGAGTCTTCATCGGCGCCGAGGGCGAAGCCGGTCTGGCCGGCTTCCTTCAGGTCGATCCCGGCGGTGAAGGCACGCCCCGCCCCCGTCAACACGACGGCGCGAACCTCTTCATTCTGCTTCAGCTCGTTGAACACGCTGACAATCTCGGCACGCAGGGCCCGGTTCAGCGCGTTCAGGGCATCGGGCCGATTCAGCGTGACCAGCGCGACCGGACCGTCCAGTTCGACCTTCACAATGTCTTCCGCCATGGGATCCTCCTGTTTTCCTCTGCGCCCCTCTTAGCGGGACGCAGGCAACAGGACCATGCCTGACGTTGCGGCGATCAGGCCGCAACAGCAGATCACGTTCAGGCGGCGCGTTTCCGGATCAGGTTCACCAGGCCGATCCCCAGCGCAAGGATAGCGATTCCGGCCGCCAGAAAGAACAGGCCGAATTTCAGCGGCGTCAGCCAGGCCTTGGCATCCAGCGCATCGGCCCAGTCGGCCAATGCCAGCACCTGAACGAGGTTTTCAGTGAGGTCCACAATCACCACGCCCAGCGCGGGCAACGCCGCATAGGGGCCGAACCGCCCGAAGAAGCGCAGGGCCAGCCCGCCCAGAAACCCGCCATAGGCGAGCGGATAGGCGGTATCGAGCAGCACCGTCACCCAGGCATGGGCGGTGCGCTGTGCGCCAGTCATCGCGGCAATGATGGTGCGGGCCGTATCCGGATCGGACGTCATGTCCAGGAAGGCCCCGCCCACGACCGGACGGCACAGGCCGAACCCGGCGCCGATCACCAGCATCGCGACGAAGCTGATCCAGATCACCGGGGTGCGGGCCAGGAATTTCATGCGTTGGCGTCCTCCACGCGTTCCGGCTGGACGCCGGTTGCGGAGATAATCGCCTCAAGCCGGTCCGTGATCAAGGGGATCAGCGTGTCCCGGGTTGTGCTGGCCACGAGGTGGACGCCATTGTCCCCGATGCCCCGAAACCAGGGATAGGAACCGAATGCGGCCTCCGGCATGTCCTGCGCCAGTGCGGCCAGCGGTTCGGCAATATCCCCTTCGCGCAGGCCCCTGCCCCGAATGGTCACCTTGTGGATCACCGCGCCGGTCTCCAGCCGGGGCCCGATATCTTCCAGCATCGCGCGCGCCACCGAAGGCACTCCCGCCAGCGTGAAGACGTTCCCGGTCTGGAAGCCGGGCGCGCCGGATACGGGATTGGCCACGATTTTGGCGCCGTGGGGAATGCGCGCCATCCGGCGGCGGGCCGGCGTGTAATCCGTTCCCATCAGCCGGTAGCGCTCCGCCAGCATGGCGCTGACCTCCGGATGTTCGGAAATCTCCACCCCGAAGGCCTTCGCAATCGCATCGGCGGTGATGTCATCATGGGTCGGGCCGATGCCGCCTGTCGTGAAGACATAGGTATATTTTTCCCGCAGCGCATTCACCGCCGCCACAATCTCTTCCTGCACATCCGGCACGATGCGCGTTTCCCGGACCGGGATGCCCAGCGGCGCAAGATAGGCCGCGATCTGCTGAAGATTGATGTCGCGCGTCCGGCCGGACAGGAGTTCGTCGCCGATCAGCAATACGGCGGCAGTGGGTGAGGCATGGGTCATGACCGAATAAATGGCACCATACGCTCACCCCGCCAAGTCGGAACGCTTTGCAGGGGTACGCATTGCAACAGGATGAGACGCAATTGATCAAAAGGGATCCCTCATGAAACGCCACGCCACCGCCCATTGGTCCGGAGACCTGACTGACGGAAAAGGCTCGCTCACCACACAAAGTGGGGCGCTCAGTGATCACGGATATTCGTTCAAGGCCCGCTTTGAGGATGAAGACGGCAAGTCCGGCACCAATCCCGAGGAATTGCTGGCAGCGGCCCATGCTGGCTGTTTCACCATGCAGCTGTCGCATCTGCTGGCACAGAATGGCACGCCTGCCACCGATCTTGACACAAAATGCATTGTCACCGTGGAGCCGAAAGATGGTGGCGGGTTCCGTATCACCCGCAGCGCCCTGACGCTGACCGCAGCGATTGACGGTATCGACGCCGACGCGTTCGAGGCGCTGGCCGAAAAGGCGAAGACCGGCTGTCCGATGTCCGTGGCTCTGGGCGCCATCGAGATCACCCTCGGCACGCAGCTCCAATAGCGGGGCGCCCCCGTCGCAGGCGGCAAGCTGGAAGTCTGGGGGGGAAATTGCTATCTAGGCTGAAACACCCGACCGTTTCAGCCTGGAAAGGCCCCGATTGATGACCGACACTTCCCTCCTGCTGCCGATGCGCACGGGCGAAATCCGCATTCACGATACCGAAGGGTTCGAAGGCATGCGCAAGGCCGGACGGCTGGTCGCGGAGTGTCTCGACATGCTCGTGCCGGAAGTGAAGCCCGGCGTCACGACCGAGCATCTCGACAATCTGGTCCGCGAATTCGTCATGGATCATGGGGCAACCTCCGCCACGATCGGCTATCGCGGCTATCGCCATGCCAGCTGCATTTCACTGAACCACGTCATCTGTCACGGCATTCCGGGGCCCAAGCCCCTGAAGGAAGGCGACATTGCAAACATCGATGTCACCCTGATCCTCGATGGATGGCATGGCGACCATTCCCGCATGTATGGCGTCGGCGCCGTCAAGCGGAAGGCCGAGCGCCTGATGGACGTGACCTATGAAGCCCTGATGGCAGGCCTCGCCCAGATCCGCCCCGGCAAGCGGTTCGGCGATATCGGGGGCGCCATATCCGAGGTCGCCCGCCTGAACCGCATGTCCGTTGTCGAGGATTTCTGCGGCCATGGCCTTGGGCGCCTGTTCCATGACGAGCCCAATGTCATCCACTCTGCCGCCTACAATACCGGGCCCGAACTGAGGCCCGGCATGTTCTTCACCGTGGAGCCGATGCTCAATCTCGGCCGCAAGGACGCCGCGATCCTGCCCGATGGCTGGACCGCCGTGACCCGTGACCGCCAATTGTCGGCGCAATACGAACACTCCGTGGGCGTTACCGAAGACGGCGTGGAAATCTTCACCTCGTCTCCGAAGGGCTGGCACCAGCCCCACAAGGTCGACGTCTAGCGCGCCTGGTCCGCGGTCGGAGGTGGTCCGTAAAAGGGCGCAGCTTCCGGCGGCATCTTCTCCATCGCAATCGTGATGCCGTATTCCGACGCCAGCTGGCCGATCACCGCGCCGGCGGCTTCAGCGGAATCCGGCTTCGCCTCCGCCAGACGCGGCGCGACACTGTTCATGAAGCCTTCGAACGAGCCCCCCGTCGTGGTCATGATCAGCTTCGTGGTGTCGTCACTCGCATTCCAGAACATGTGCGTATTGCCCCGGTTCAAAGCCGCGAAATCGCCGGGATACAGCGACTGGATCTGTTCACCGGACATGATCGTCAGCACGCCTGAAACGACATAGAAATACTCGTCCTCCCGCGTGTGCGTGTGCGGCGGCGATCCGGGACTGCGCGGCGGCAGCACGAACTCGTACACGGTGACGTCGCCAGCCGTTTCTTCCGATGACAGCAGAAGGCGGATTGGATGGAACGGATTGTCCACCTCGTCGCCCGCGCCATCGACAACGATCTTGTCCTGGTGCGCGTGCAGCATGGCGCCATCCGGCCCATGCATGTGCGGATGCCCGTGGCCATGATCGTGTGATCCGGTCATGCAGGCCGGAAGTGCCAGGATCGCAGCGCCCATCAGAACCGGTTTCAGTTGCATTGTGATGTCCTCCCACGGATTGTCCCGCCCGCAGACTACCCAAGCAATGCCCCCGGCGAAAGTCCCTCGCCACAAAGCGTGAACATCCGCCCTTTATCAATTCGGGATTTCATGGTTTTTCAACCCTGATGGGCACCGAAAATGAAGAACCGCACTGGAAAGGTCACCGCGAACGCCTGCGGCGCAAGCTGCTGACCCGTGGAGCGGCGTCGCTGGATGATTATGAAGTCTTGGAAGTGCTGCTGATGGCCTTTATTCCCCGCCGCGATGTGAAACCCGTCGCCAAGGCGTTGCACGCCCGGCTCGGAAGCCTGTCGGCCATACTGGCAGCGCCGGGCGAGGATCTTGTACGGATCGACGGGGTTGGCGAAACGGTCGCCGCCTATCTCAAGGCCATTGCCGAACTGCAGGCCCGGGCCACGCGCGAAACGATCCGGAAAAAGCCGGCCATATCGTCATGGTCGGCCCTGATGGACTATGTCCGGACAGAGTTGCAGCACGAGAAGCGGGAACAGTTCCGAATCCTGTTCCTCGACCGGAAGAACCAGCTGATCGCCGACGAGATCATGGCACACGGCACTGTGGATCATGCCCCGGTCTATACGCGTGAAGTGGCCCGGCGGGCGCTCGAACTGCACGCCTCGGCGCTGATCCTTGTGCACAATCACCCCTCCGGTGACCCGACGCCCTCCCGCGCGGACATCGACATCACCCGCGAACTCATCGACGCGCTCGATCCGTTCGACATCCTCGTGCACGATCATCTGATTGCCGGGACCGGCGGCGTCACCAGCCTGAAATCGGCCGGGCTGATCTGATCAGCTCGTCAGACTGTCCCGCGCCATTGCCTGCAGCGTGGTGATGTAGTCGGCCTGGCTCCAGCCGCATTCGAAGCGCAGCTTTTCCCACATCTCCACCGAGACCAGCGCCCACAACAGGTCTGTCGCCCGGGCGGGAGTCAGGCCGGGCTTCAGGCGTCCGGCTTCCTCCACGGCCCGTATGGCTGCCTCGCAGCCATGACGGACCGCCTGCATGCGGTCGGTCCAGGCCGCCGCGGCGGCTTCGTCGGTGTCCCGCATGGCGATCAGCGCGCGGCCGACGCCATGGATCTGCGGAATGTAGCCGCCCCACGCCTCGATCCAGAGATCCAGCCGCTCGACGCCGGTCGCTGCGCGGCTGGCCTTCAAGGCCTCATCCACCTTGTGGACATCATCCATGTAGCGGGCGGTACAGGTCAGCAGCTCTGCCCGCGTCGGGAAGTGCAGGTAAACGGCCTGCCGGCTGATGCCTGCGGCCTTGGCGATATCGCTCATGCGGACCCCTGCCCCGCTGGATTTCTCCAGCAGGTCCCAGGTGGCCCGCATGATTTTTTCCCGGGTTTCCGGATTCTCACTTGACATAGTGTCAAGTTATCTGCATTTGACACCATGTCAACTTTACACGGTGTCAAGCAAAGGAGATGAACGATGCCAAATACACCTCGCACACCCATTGAACATGCCGGGCCGGTGCTCGTACTGGGCGGAACCGGAAAGACCGGCCGACGGATTGTCAGCCGCCTGAAAGGCAAGGGGATCGACACACGCATCGGATCGCGCGCCGCCCGGCCCGCCTTTGACTGGCACGACCCGGCCGGATGGGACGCAGCGCTGTCCGGCATGCGCGCGGTCTATATCAGCTACACGCCAGACCTTGCGGTGCCTGCCGCGAAAGACGCCATCCGGGCCCTCGTGCAGCGCGCAAACGCGCACGGCGTGAAGCATCTGGTGTTGCTGTCAGGCCGGGGGGAGCCGGACGCCCAGGCCAGCGAACGCATCGTCCAGGAGAGCGGCATGGACTGGACCATCGTCCGGGCCAGCTGGTTCAACCAGAATTTCTCGGAAGGTGAATTCCTGCCGCTTGTCCTGTCTGGCAATATCACGCTGCCGGTCGGCAATGTCCGGGAACCCTTCATTGATGCCGATGATATTGCGGATGTCGCCGTCGCGGCCCTGACAGAAACAGGCCATGCCGATGAAGTTTATGAAGTGACCGGCCCGCGCCTCATGACCTTCGCAGATGTCGCCTCAGACCTGGCGGCCGCAACAGGCCGTGCCGTGCAGTTCACCCGCATCCCGTCAGACGACTTCTTTCAGGGTTTGCGCCAGGCCGGCGCACCGGATGACCAGATCTGGCTGCTGGATTATCTGTTCACAAACGTACTGGACGGCCGGAACGAATATTTGACTGACGGCGTCCAGCGGGCCCTTGGCCGTCCGCCGAAGGACTTTTCGGAGTTTGCCCGCGAAACCGCCGGGACGCCGCTTTGGAGGGACGCCGCATGACCCATCCCTTCACCCGCACACTGCTCGCCGTGTCGGGCAGCATGGGCTTGGCCATCGGAACGGGGATCCTGTTCCTGCCGCATGCCTTCCACGCAACCAGCGGTATCGCGCTGGGGACCGATCCCAGCCTGCTGTCGGAGATGCGGGCCCCGGGCGGCTTGCTGATCCTTGCCTCGCTGCTTGCCCTTGCCGGCGCTGTGAAGCGAAGCCTCGCCCGCACCGGCCTGATCCTGTCGGCGTCCGTCTACGGCAGCTATGGCCTGTCCCGGCTGGTCAGCCTGGCCCTGGACGGCATGCCCTCGAACAGCCTGCTTCTGGCAGCCCTCATCGAACTCGTCGTGGCGGCCCTCAGCCTGTTCGCCCTGATCCGCTTTCAATTTCCTGAAGGAGACCTGACATGACCCTCGACCTGTTTGCCTATGCCTGTCTCGCCATCGGCCTGTCCAGCGCGCTGGTGGGCGGCGTTTTCCAGGCCTTTTCCGATTTCGTGATGGCCGGCCTCGTCCGCGCAGCACCGTCCGGCGGCATGGACTCCATGCAGCAGATCAACCGCACCGTGTTCCGGTCCGTCTTTCTGGCCATGCTGCTGGCGCTGGTGCCCGTCATGCTGGCGGCCTCCGTCGCCGCCTGGCAATTGGCAGACGCCGCCGCCCGGCCGCTGGTCCTGACCGGCACGGCGATCTACGTTGTGACCGTGCTGGGCGTTACCCTGTTCGGAAATGTACCGATGAACGAACGTCTGGATCGCCTGCCGCGGGACGGTTCCGACGCCCAAGCCTACTGGCACACCTATGGCATTGTCTGGACACGGTGGAACCATGTCCGCACGCTGGGTTCGGTCGCAGCCGCCATCTGCTTCCTGCTTGCCGCCCTGGCCGCCGCCTAGCTCTGCCCGAAACGGCGCGTCAGATTGGAGATGCTTTTCGACAGGACAAGCATCTCTGGAGACTGCAGGTCCAACCGCCCCGCCAGGCTGGACCGCAGGTTCTCAAGATCGAACAGGATCTCGCGCACGGCCGCATCCGGCACGCTGCTCTCGATCCAGCCGACACAGGCCAGCCGCATGCCGTCACTTACAGGGGCGACCCGGTGCAAGGTGGTCGACGGGTACAGAACCAGGTCCCCCGCCGGCAGTTTCACCGATTGCGTCATGCCGGCCAGTTCGATCTCCAGTTCACCGCCGTCATAAGTGTCCGGGTCGGACAGGAAGAGGGTGAACGAGAAATCCGTCCGCAGGCGCGACTCTCCTGCCCCCATGAAGGGATTGTCGACATGGTGGCCATAGCCGCCCCCCTCCCCGGTACGGCTGATGATCAGCTTTGAGAACTGACGCGGCTGGGCCGCCGCCCGGATGACCGGATGCCGCTCCAGTTTCGGTTTCAGCAATTGCCGCAACTGCGCGCCGGTGCGCGAGGTCAGGTCCGCCTGCTGGTTGCGTTTCACGGCCCGGGCTGTGCCGCCGGCGGTCTCTGTCCCGTCGCGCCAGCCAAGCGTGCCGATCAGGCTGCGGGCCTCTTCCAGGTCGGTCGGCGACAACACGCCGGAAAGGGTCAAAAGCATGGGACACCTACTTGCGAATAATTTGCATTTGCGTCATTCACCGCTATAGCAGATCGACGCAAAGAGGAACTCTATCATGGCCTTTGACACCAAACTGAAGCAGTGGACCAGCCTCGGGCTCGGCACCGTCCTGATGACGGGCGCCCTTGCCGGATGCAGCGAACCGGCCACGCCAGCCGATCCGCCCGCCGCCGAGGTCTCGGATTCGCACGCCGACGCAGACCCGGCCGCCGAAACGGCACCCGATGCCGCCGGCCTTGCCACCGAGGGCGGCGAAGGTGAGGGCGGCGTGACCATCGAGGCCGCCTATACCGATCCCGTCGTCTACAAATCGGCGCTGGCCATCGCGGCCGCGCACGTGCTGGCCGCACGCGACGCCTATGCCGAGGGCAAGAACGAGGCCGCCGCTGAAATGTATGCCCACCCGGTCTCTGAAGTGCTGTTCGACATGGAACCGGTGTTCGCGGCCCAGGGCGTGGCGGACTTCACCAACCTGTTCTCCGATACGTCGGCAGCCGTTTTCGCCGGCGAAAGCCAGGACGAGATCAACGAACGGACCGACGAGATCCTCGCAGCGCTGAACAAGGCTGCCGAAAGCGCCCCGGAAACTGACCTGTCCGACGCCATGGTCATTGCCAGCGTTGCCTCTGACCAGATCGACCGCGCCGCCGACATGTATCTGCTGTCGCTGGATTCGGATTTCTACGAGACCTATCTGGACGGGTATGGCTTCTACAAGGCAGCCGAGCTGACGTTCAGCAATAACGAACCCGCAATCGAAGCAGAGAATGCGGCAGCCGCAGACGCGATTCGCGCGGCCCTCACCCTGCTTGCGGACGCCTACCCGTCGGCCCTGCGCCCGGAAACGCTGGACTCCGACGCCTCGGCGCTCGCCGTGGCAGCATCCGAGATTCAGCTCGAGCTGAGCCAGTAGCACCAATCTGACTTTCGCAAGGCCTTCCACTGATACTGTCGTAAAGGAAGGCCTTGCGCGCCCCGCGCATCACATTACCGTAGGGCGACTTGTAGAGGCGCCGCCAAGACGCGCCCGGTATTTTCGGGAGGAGTTCGGCGGATGACCGATACGACAGCTGGCCAGACGGCCACCGGTGGACACATCACCGGCTTCGGTTCGAAAGGCTATCGCACCTATGTGCTGATCGCCCTCATGCTGGTCTACACGCTGAATTTCATCGACCGCACGCTCATTTCGGTCGTCGCCCAGCCGATCATCAACTCCTTCCAGCTCAACGATACGCAATGGGGCCTTCTGTCGGGACCGCCCTTTGCCCTGTTCTACGCCGCCATGGGCATTCCGATCGCGATGTGGGCCGACCGCGCCAATCGCGTGTTCATCATCGGGCTCTGCATCATTGTCTGGTCGGTCATGACGGCCCTGTGCGGCGTGGCATCGGGCTTCATCTGGCTGCTCGTCTTCCGGGTTGGCGTGGCAGTTGGCGAGGCCGGCTGCACACCGCCCGCCAATTCGCTCATCACCGACTATTATCCCCCCAAGAGCCGCGCCGGTGCCCTGGGCATCTATTCGATGGGCGTGACGCTCGGCGGCGTGCTGGCCCAGCTGTTTGGCGGCACGATTGCCGGCATCAAGGGAGCCGATTTCGGCGCCTGGATCAGCTCGATCGGGCTTGGCGGCCTGTTTTCCGGCCTCGACTGGGCCACGGTTGAGGGCTGGCGCATCGCCTTTGTGCTCGTCGGCGCGCCTGGCGTGCTGATTGCCCTGATCGTCATGTTCACCATCAAGGAACCGCCGCGCGGCTATTCCGATCCGCCTTCGGCACGGAGTTCCGGCAAGACCTCATTCTTCGATGCCTTCAAGGAATTCTCGCCCAAGCCGACCTTCTGGTGGCTGTCGCTCGGCGCCGCGCTGGTCGCCTTTGTCGGCTATGGCCTGATCAGCTTCCAGGCGCCATTCCTGCAACGTGTGCATGGCATCAATGTGCGTGACGCTGCCGTGCTCTATGGCGCACCGCTGGC
The DNA here is from genome assembly GCF_017792385.1 of Hyphomonas sp. Taxonomy (NCBI): domain Bacteria; kingdom Pseudomonadati; phylum Pseudomonadota; class Alphaproteobacteria; order Hyphomonadales; family Hyphomonadaceae; genus Hyphomonas; species Hyphomonas sp. The sequence goes on from NZ_CP051230.1 coordinate 613,048, forward strand.
CGCCGTGGCCGCCTTTGGCACCTTTCTCGGCGGTTTCATCTCGGAGAAACTGGAAGGCCGGTTCAGCACGATTTCGGCCTGGCTGCCCGGCGTCGGCCTGCTGATCGCCGTACCGGCCTATGTCGGCGCCTTCTTCGCCCCCTCCATCGAGATTGCCTTCGGACTGTGGATCATCGCCGGCACGATGCACTATGCCTACCTGTCCAGCCAGTACATGGTCGGCACCGCCATTGTCAGCCCGCAATCCCGCGCCACCACGATCGCCGTCCTGCTGCTGGTTGTCAGCCTGATCGGCAATGGCATCGGCCCGCTCTTCGTCGGCGCGATGAGCGACTTCTTCATGAGCCAGGAAATCTCCAGGGCCGGGCTGTCAGCCTTCGCGGACGTCTTCAATCCGCGCCTGTGCGGCACAGACCCTGCGGCGCTGGGTGCGGAAGGCCCGGAACTCTGCCGTGCCTATGCCAATGGCCTGCGCCATTCGATGGCCGCCACGGTGCTGTTCTTCATCGCCGCCGCCGCCTGCTACTTCATGGCGGCCCGCTCCTTCATGAAAGACAAGTACAATCCCGATGCCCCCACCGCGGGCATGGGCACCTGAACCCCAGCGACGGAAAGACACACGTAGAATGACAGACACGACCGCCGCCCCTGCTGCCTCCGGCGAACTGCCCGGATACGAGACCGGATACAAGACGAAGGGCTATCGCGCCTACGTTCTCGGCTCTCTCCTTGTGGTCTATATCTTCAATTTCATCGACCGGTCGATCTTCGGCATCCTGACCGATCCGATCCGCAACTCGCTCCAACTGGAAGACTGGCAGATGGGCCTGCTCGGCGGGCTCGCCTTTGCGACCTTCTACACGACGCTGGGCATTCCGATTGCGCGCGTTTCGGAGAAGACCAGCCGGATGATGATCATCGTGATATCCCTCGCGGTCTGGAGCCTGATGACCGTGATGTGCGGTCTGGCCGTCGGCTTCGCCAGCATGTTTGTCTGCCGTCTGCTCGTCGGAGTCGGCGAAGCTGGGTGCACCCCGCCTGCCCAGTCCGTCATCGCCGACTATTTCAAGCCGGGCAGCCGCGCCACTGCCGCCTCGATCTATGCGCTGGGCGTGCCGCTCGGCGGCATGTGCGCCGGCCTCGCCGCCGGTCCGATCAATGATTATGTCACCGGCGAGAATGTCCACGCCCTGCTGGAAGGCTGGGGCTGGTCCTGGGCAACCGGCCTGCTGGACTGGAAAAGTCTCGAAGGCTGGCGCATTGCCTTCATTGCGGTCGGCCTGCCCGGCCTGCTGTTTGCCCTGATCATCGGGCTGACCGTCAAGGAACCGCCGCGCGGCTATACGGACCCGCCGAACGCGTCAAAGCCGGAACGCGAAACCTTCAGCGCGGCCCTGAAGAAACTCAGCAAGAAGCCGACCTATGTCCATGTCGTCTTCGGCGCGGCGCTGGCCTCCTTTGCGGGATACGGCATCGCGGCCTTCTCCACCTCCTTCCTGCTGCGTACGCACGAATTGTCACTGACAGAAGCCGCGCTGATCTTCTCCCTCGTGCTCGGCCTGATGGCGGCCATCGGTGTCTTCCTGTCGGGCTTCCTGGCGGACCGCCTGGCCAAGCGCTATCCGACCGCCCTGTCATGGATGCCCGCGCTCGGCATGGGCCTGTCCGTGCCGCTCTACTGGATGGGCTATCTCAGCCCGTCGGTCGCGCTGATGCTGCCGCCGCTGATGGCGGCCGCCATGCTGCACTATTTCTATCTCGGGCCGATGTATGCCGTCTCCGCCGGTGTCGTGGATGCACGCACGCGGGCAACCGCCGTGGCGATCACGCTGTTTGTCGTCAACCTGATCGGCCTCGGCCTCGGGCCGACCCTGATTGGCCTGTTGTCGACCGTGCTGAAAACGATGATGCTGTCCGGTGCGGATCTCGGCCTGACGCTGGACCTCTGCAAGGACACCGCAAGCCTCAGCGCTGACCAGGTCGCCGCCTGCACCAGCGCCGATGCACGTGGCCTGCAATGGTCGATCATCATCTTCGCGACGATCTATGCCTGGGCAGCCATCCACTATCTTCTGGCTGGCAAGACGCTGCAGCGTGACATGGTGGCCAAGACGGCCTAATCGGTCCGCATGGCAGTCTATACGCAAGTTTCCGACGACGCGCTCACCGCGTTTCTCGACGCATACGATCTCGGCAAGGCCCTGTCCTTCAAGGGGATTGCCGAGGGCGTCGAGAATTCGAACTATTATCTCGAAACCACCACCGGCCGGTTCATCCTCACCCTGTTCGAAAAGCGCGTGAACGCCGATGACCTGCCCTATTTCATCGGCCTGAAACAGCATCTCTCGGCCAAGGGATTCCCCTGCCCCGAACCCGTCATGGCGCGCGATGGCGCGGCGTTGCGCACGCTGGAAGGCCGCCCGGCCGTGATCGTCTCCTTCCTCGAAGGGCTCAGCCCGAAACGCCCCAGCCCGGCCCAGTGCCGCGGGCTGGGCGAAGGCCTCGCGCGCATGCATGTGGCCCTGGCCGATTTCCCGATGACGCGCGCCAACAGTCTCGGCCCGGCTGCCTGGCCCCGTCTCTGGCAGGGCCAGTCCGAAGAGGCCGCGAAGCTCCAGCCCAGCCTGCCGGACCTGATCGATGAGGCACTCTCGGACATTGCACAGGCAAAGCCGCAAAGCCTCACCCTGCCGCGCGGCACCATCCATGCCGACCTGTTCCCGGACAATGCCTTTTTTCTGGGTGAGGACTTCTCCGGCATTATCGATTTCTACTTCGCCTGCACCGATGCGTTGGCGTATGACCTGGCCATCTGCCTGAACGCCTGGGCGTTTGACGACAATCCGGGCCGGGGCGCCATCGACTACAATTATTCCAAGGGCGCGAATCTGATTGCCGGCTATGAAAGCGTGCGCCCGCTGGAGCCGGCCGAGCGCGACGCCCTGCCCCTGCTGGCGCGCGGCGCAGCCCTGCGTTTCTTCCTGACACGGATGGTGGACTGGACATCGACCCCGGAAGGCGCCCTCGTAAAGCCCAAGAATCCCCTCGAATATGCCGGCCGTCTCGCCTTTCATCGCAAGGTGACGAATGCGGAAGGCTATGGTGCATGACAGGCGAGCGGAAGAAATGGATCACGCTGATCAGCGCCACGCTGGTCGCCCCCATTTTTGCCGCAACCCTCACCGCCACCCTTCTCGCCCTGCTCATCTTCCCTGATCTGATCTTCCGGACGGAAGTGACCTCCGGCGTCTATCGCACGGCAACTCTGCGGGAAATGGCAACCAGCCTCGTCGGCTTCAGTTTCATGGGATTGGCGTTCGGCTTCGTGATCGGCTGGCCCGCCATGCTGATCGGCGGTCTGCCCCTGCACCGGCTGCTGGTCCGGTATCAGAACACGCAAGCCTGGGCCTATGCGCTGGCCGGAACCCTGGTCGGCACAGTGGTGATGGTGATCTATTTCATGCTCGCCAATGGCTGGCGCGACCCCGTCGCCGTCTTCCTCAGCGGCCCGGTCCTTCTGTCCGGCCCGGTCACAGGCTTCCTGTCGGCAGGCTTCTTCTGGCTGATCCGCCGCCCGGACCGGATACCCGCGCCATGAACCCGTCCGGTACACCTGAAGCGGGGTCCGCCCAGACGGCCTACATATCGGGGCAAGGCACCGGCAGGATCCGGCGCGTCAAGCTTGGCCTGTTCCTGTCATCGCTCGCCGCCTGCTTCGGCGTCACCCTGATCGGCCTTGTTTGCGTGGCGCTGTTCAGCCTGCTGGAAAGCCTCGGCCTGATTTCCGGGTTTAACACCTCGCCATCAGGCTTTGTCTTTGGCATCCAGATGGCCAGCCTGATGTCCCTGTTCAATTTCATCCTCTTCTTCGTCACCGTTCCGGCGGCGTGGCTGGCCATGGGCCTGTCCATCGGGCGCTTCCCGCACCGGGGCATCAAGCGCCGCGCGCCCTATCTGCGCTGGGCCAGCATCTGGGGCGCACTGCTTGTCGGCGGCACGACCGGCGGGTTCGGAATCACGGCGTCCCTGCTCACAGGGCTTGGCGCAGTCCTGACCGGCGCATGCATCGGCGCACTGGCCGGCCTGCTCTGTGGGGTTCTCTTTCTGGCCATCGTCCGTCCGGCCGAACAGCTCCATGCGGCAGACATCAGCGTGTTCTGATGCTTGACGCCCGCCCCGAAGCCGACCACCTCACACTCCATGACTGACAAGATCGAAATCTGGACCGATGGTGCCTGCAGCGGCAATCCCGGCCCCGGTGGCTGGGGCGCGCTGCTTGTTGCCGGAGAGAACCGCAAGGAGCTCTGGGGCGGCGACAAGGCGACCACCAACAACCGGATGGAAATGCTTGCCGTGATCGAGGCGCTCAATGCGCTCAAGAAGTCGTCAAAGGTCACGCTGCACGTCGATTCCACCTATGTGAAGGACGGCCTGACCAAATGGATTCATGGCTGGAAACGCAATGGCTGGAAGACCGCTGCGAAGAAACCGGTCAAGAATCAGGATCTGTGGATGGCGATGGATGAGGCCTGCCAGCGCCACGACATCACCTGGAAATGGGTGAAGGGCCATGCCGGTGATCCGGGCAATGAAAAGGCAGACGAGCTCGCCCGTCGCGGCACCGAGGAAGCGCGCGGCCGCTAATGGCCTGACAGCAGCCGCCGGGCCGCAGCAGCCAGGGCCACTTCGTCCAGGCTCTCCAGTTCCACCACTTCCACCGGCGCATCCTCTCGCCGCTTGCGGCTGCGGGCATAGAGCGGATCATAGTGTCGGGTCATCAACTGCGCTGCCAGTGTGCGATAACTGCCGGCGGCGGCCAGTTCCTGCCACGCGGCAAGCGTTTCACCGGACTGCAGGCCTTTCAGCCGGGCCAGCGCTTCCGCCAGACGCGCCGGATCCTCGATAATGTCGGCATAGGCGCCGAGCAGGAAATCCGCCCGGACATCGGCGGGTGCCCGCACCTCGATGCGCGGCGCCGCCAGCATGGAGCGCCACAGGCGACGCGGCACACGGCACCGGCCGACCCGCGCGGATTCCGCTTCCACGAATACCGGCCGGGTCAGGTCAAAGCGTCTCAACTGGTCCCAGATGCCGCTTTCGAACAGGCGCTGGGCAGGCTGGTCTTCCTCTCCAAAATCACCAAAGGCGGACCCGCGATGATGCGCCAGTCCTTCCAGGTCGATCACCTGCCCGCCCGCCTCGGCAATCGCCTGCAACAGCGCCGTCTTGCCCGTGCCGGTCTGGCCGTCGATCAGGCGTATCGGCAGCAGGCGGTCTTCATGGTCCAGTCCGGTCACGACCTCCCGCCGCCAGGTCTTGTACCCGCCCTTCACCACCCCGCTCGGCCAGCCGACCGATGACAGGATGGTCGCCATCGCATTCGACCGCATCCCGCCCCGCCAGCAATAGACCAGCGGCCGCCAGCTTTTCGGCTGGTCCGCCAGCGCTGTCTCCAGATGATGGGCAATATTGCGTGCCACCAGTGCCCCGCCAATGCGGTTCGCGCGAAACGGGCTTTCCTGCTTGTAGATCGTTCCGACCCGGGCCCGCTCCGCATTTGACAGGACCGGCAGGTTGATGGCGCCCGGCATATGGTCATCCTCGAATTCCGCAGGCGAGCGCACATCGATGATCGCGTCATAGCGCGACAGGTTTTCCGGGCTGATATCCGTGACGGTTTCGAGATAAGGCATCCTCTCTGGATTAGCAGGTTTTGTTTGCCCCGCCAGCGCCAGGCGCGGTAAGCCTGCAGGCCGAAAGGAGTTCGCCATGCCCGACAGCCAGACCTTCCCGCGCCTCACCTCGCTCGCCCATGGCGGCGGGTGCGGCTGCAAGCTTGCGCCGAACGTGCTGGCAGACCTGCTGAGCGAGATGCCACTGTCGCTGGGCCACGCAAACCTGATCGTGGATGCCGGGACCAGCGATGATGCCGCCGTCTACAGGGTGAATGACACCACGGCGCTGGTCGCAACCACCGATTTCTTCACGCCCATCGTGGATGACCCGCACACATTCGGCCGCATCGCCGCCACCAATGCCCTGTCGGATGTCTTCGCCATGGGGGCGACACCCATTTTCTGTCTCGCCATTGTCGGCATGCCCATCGGCAAGATCGCGCCGGAAACGATCCGCGCCATTCTGGCCGGCGGGCGCAGCGTCGCTGAAGCGGCCGGCGCGCCGATCGCTGGCGGCCATTCGATCGATGCGGCAGAACCGATCTATGGCCTGGTCGCGCTCGGCACGGCCCATCCGGACCACCTGCTTCTGAATGCCAATGCGCAGTCCGGCGACGTGCTGATCCTCGGCAAGCCGCTTGGCATCGGCATCTATTCCGCCGCCCTGAAACGCGAAATCCTCTCCCCTGCCGAATATGAGGAAATGGTCGCCTCGACCACACGCCTGAATACGCCGGGCACGGAACTTGCGGCGCTGTCCGGCGTCCATGCGGCAACCGATGTCACAGGCTTCGGACTGCTCGGCCATGCCAGCGAGATGGCCCGCGGCTCAGGTCTTCACCTCATCCTCGAAAAGGACAAGGTGCCCGTCTTCAGCGGGGCCCGCGCCCATGCAGCCGCCGGTGTTCGCACCGGTGCATCCGCACGCAACTGGGAGTCGGTTTCGGCCCTGGTTCAGGGCGATCTGAACGAGATGGACCGCGACATTCTGTGCGATCCGCAAACCAGCGGCGGCCTGCTCGTCTCCTGCGCGCCCTATGCGGCTCGTGCGGTGCTCGACGTGTTCGCAAAACATGGTCATGCCGGCGCCGCCATTATCGGCCGTGTCGAGGATGGTCCCGCCGGCGTTCACATCCGCTGACGCAAGTGTGACCCCACCGGCATGCACGCCATGCTACAAGCAGCGGGTCACATGATCCGGAGTTGTGCCCATGCGTTTCTTCCTCGCCGCGCTGTCACTTGCCACCCTCGCCGCCTGCGGCCCGTCTGTTGCCGCTCCTGGCAGTCTGGCCGATGTGAAGGAGATCACGGCGCCGGCGGAAGACACACAGCTGCTCGCCGTGCTCAGCTATGCCAGCTGGTGCGGGGCCTGCAAGGCGCTCGATCCGAAAGTGGAGGCCGTGCGCGCATCGCAGGCATTTCCCGGCGTGGAATTCTTCGCACTCGACTATTCCGCACGGGATCGCGAGGCCTACTTTGCCGACGCCGAAACCCTCGGCATTGCCCAGACGATGCGCGAGATCTTCCCCGAAAAGATAAAGACCGGCCAACTCTATCTGGTTGACCGGTCTTCGGGAGACATTGTCGGGACGGTGTCGCAGTCCATGACGGAAGCAGACATCACCGCCGCCATTCAGGCTGCGCTGTCCTGATGATCAGGACGCCGCGCAGGCGCCTGTATCCTTGCCGAGTTCTCGGCGCACCGCGTCGATATAGCTGCCAGTGGCCTGGAATGAGTCGCGCGTGACGCCATAGGTCGGGCTGCTGCCATCCTCGATGAAATCCTCCATCAGGCGATCCGCAGCATCTTCGAGACCGAGTTCATGCTCGGCACGGATGTCGGCCACCACATTGGTGACATCGAGGATCCGGGCCTGGGCATCTTCCGGCCGGTCGGCCAGCAAAGTCGCATAGCAGGCGCAATAGGTTTCGACCGTATCGCCGTCCTCGGCGAGGTCTTCCACAATCTCCGGATCGCCAGCCAGCATGGTTGTGCAGGCTTTCGCAGCCTTGCCGTCGGAGCCGCCACACGCCGCCAGGGCGACACAGGCGGCGGCGGGGATCAGGATGGATCGGATCATGGGAAGTCCTCTTCGAGACATTTGGCCTAGGCCGGGACCTTGCCCGAAAGCATGCCGGCCAGCCGGTTGGAAATGATGTCCTCGGCTTCTTTCATGATTCGGTCGATCAATTCCTTACAGGTCGGAATATCGTGGATCAGGCCGGCCACCATGCCGCACGACCATGCACCGGCGTCCATTTCGCCTTCCTTCATGATGCGCGGATAGACGCCGGCAACCTCTTCGATGATGTCCTCGAATTTCAGGTCCGCGCCCAGCTTGCGCTCTTTCTCCAGCAGGCGCTCGACCGCCGCATTGGTCAGAACCCGCTCGGTGTTGCGCAGCGGCCGCATCACGAGGCGCGTATCCAGTTCGGAAGCGGCCACGATGGCATCCTTCACATTCTGGTGCACCGGGGCTTCCTTGGTGGCGATGAAACGTGTGCCCATGTTCATGCCGGACGCGCCCATGGCCAGCGATGCCACCAGGCTGCGGCCATCCGCCTGTCCGCCGGACGACACGAACGGGATTTCCAGTTCGTCGGCTGCGCGCGGCAGCAGGATCATGTTCGGAATGTCGTCTTCGCCCGGATGGCCGCCGCACTCGAAGCCGTCCACGGAGACGGCGTCACAGCCGATCGACTGCGCCTTCAGCGCGTGCCGCACAGCGGTACATTTGTGGATCACCTTGATACCGGCATCCTTCAGGACCGGCAGCACCTGGACCGGATTGTTGCCGGCGGTTTCCACCACGGTCACACCGCCTTCGATGATGGCTTTGACATAGCCTGGATAGTCCGGCGTGTTCACGGTCGGCAGGAAGGTGACATTCACGCCGATCGGCTTGTCCGTCATGTCCTTGCAGCGCGCAATTTCGTTCGCGAGATCGGCGGGCGTCTTCTGCGTCAGCGCCGTGATAATGCCAAGACCGCCGGCATTCGACACCGCAGCGGCCATTTCGGCAAACCCGACATAATGCATGCCGCCCTGGATGATCGGATGCTCAATTCCGAACATTTCGGTGATGGCAGTCTTCATGGCATATCCTCCTTGTTTCCGGCCTATCCTTGGCGGAAGGCAGGCCCGGAAACAAGGCTGACATTGGGGAAAGACCCGCTAGTCGACGGGCGACCAGGACTTCCGGGACCGGGCACGCCGCTTCTGGCCGCCCCCCTTGCGCGCTCCGGAACTGCCGGCCTCGGCATGCGCTGCGGGCCGGTTGCCCTCGCCGCGGCCGCCTGCCGGCTTGCCGCCACCCTTGCGGGGGCCCTTGCCGCCGCCGGAACGGGCCCGGTTCTGGGACGAGGCACCCTGGCGGCGTCCGCCGCCCTGGCCATGTCCGCGGCCCCTGCCCTGACCACCCCGGCCCTGACGCAGGTGCGGCGGCGGGTCTTCCGGCAGGGACAGGTCCAGTGCCATGTCTTCCGGCAGGTCGACCCGGTCGATCTTGCGGCCGATCAGCTTTTCGATGTCGCGCAGATAGCCGCGCTCGTCATTGCCGACAAGGGAAACCGCAATGCCGCTGCGTCCTGCCCGGGCCGTCCGGCCGATGCGGTGGACATAGGATTCCGGCAGGTTCGGCATGTCCATGTTCACAACATGGCTGACCCCGTCGACATCAATGCCGCGCGCGGCAATGTCGGTCGCGACAAGGATCGGCGCCTTGCCGCTCTTGAACGCATCCAGCGCGCGGATGCGCTGGTTCTGGCTCTTGTTGCCATGGATTGCCTCGGCATAGAGGCCTTCATTGGCGAGATAGCGCACCACCTTGTCGGCGCCGTGCTTGGTCCGGGTGAACACGATGGCGCGGTCCATGTCGTCTTCCGACAGGATTTCTGCCAGAAGGCGCGGCTTGGCGTCGCCTTTGACCATATAGACCGCCTGATCGATCTTCTCGGCCGGTTTCGACACGGCCGCCACGGTGACTTCCGCCGGATCGGTCAGGAAATCATTGGCCAGCGCGCGGATTTCCTTCGGCATCGTGGCCGAGAACAGCAGCGTCTGCCGGCTTTTCGGCACGGCCCGCATGATCTTCCGGATCGAGGGCAGGAAGCCCATGTCCATCATCTGGTCCGCCTCGTCCAGCACAACGGCTTCAACGCGGTCCAAAGTCACCGCACCGGTGTCCATATGGTCCAGAAGGCGCCCCGGTGTGGCCACCAGAACGTCCACGCCGCGCGACAGGGCGCGCACCTGCCCGCCCGGCTTCACCCCGCCGACGACCACGGTCGTCGACAGTTTCATCTGCTTGCCATACAGGCGCACACTCTCGGCGATCTGGGCCGCCAGCTCGCGCGTCGGCGCCAGGATCAGGATGCGTGCAGCGTTCTTCTGCAGGGGGCGCGGCGTTTCGGCCAGCCGGCTCAGCAGCGGCAGCGAGAACGCAGCCGTCTTGCCGGTGCCTGTCTGGGCAATGCCCACCAGGTCGCGGCCCGTCAGAAGCGCGGGAATGGCCTCGGCCTGAATCGGCGTCGGCTTGGTATAGCCCTCGGCGGTGATCGCCTGAAGGATCGGCTCGGCCAGGCCGAGTTCGGAAAACTGTGTCAAATCAATACTTTCATGTGCGGGCGCCGAGCGGACTCCATAGGCCGCGCGCCCTGTTAGGCTTTAATTTTCTAGGAAGCCTGCGTTCAATCGGCATCCCGGTTGTTTGCGCACTCGACGCGGCACCGGAAAGGCAACGATCAATGCGAGAGCAGCAGCGTTTCGCCCTGCTGAGGCGGCATATGGCATGCTTTGGTGCGATGCACAAACGAATAAGTCTGTTCTAGAGTCTCCAGCGCGTGCCGCGTGGCGTATCGGCCACGAGGCTTTTAGCCGCCACCATGAACACACGCTCCTGGCCCAGCGCGAACGCCATCGCCCCGTCGGGGAAGATCGGCGCGAACGCCGTGTCCAGCACATTCAGCCCGCCGGTAAAGGCGCCCATGGCAGGCATCACCAGCCGCGCACCATCACTGGCGAAACAGCGCCGGCGCACCGCCCGTCCGCGCCCGATGATCTTGGCGGCCGGGTGCAAATGCCCGGCAATCTCGCCCGCTTCGCCGGTCGGCTCATGACGGAAAACCAGCGGCCCGATGCGCAGCACCTTGCTGGCCCGCCCGCCCAGATGTTCCGGCGGGTCCGGATCGTGATTGCCCTCTACCCAGACCCAGTCATGCGCCGCGGTCAGCGCCTGGATCCGTCGCGCATACTCCTCCGGCAGCCGCAGCTCCGCCGCGCGATCATGGAAACTGTCACCAAGGGAAATCACGGTCTTCGGCTTCAGCAGTGCGCACAGCCGCTCGACCTGGCTCAGCGTCGCCGCCGTATCATAGGGCGGCAGCATCTGGCCCCGCGCGGCAAAGGCGCTGCCTTTCTCGAAGTGCAGGTCCGACACGACCAGCACGCGCTCGGCCGCCCACCACAGCGCCCCCTCCGGCAGCGGCGTCAGCAGCTCCCCGGCCAGGTGCAGATGCGTTTCTGAAGGCTTTTTCGCGGCGGCGGTCATGACCCGAATCTGGCCCGCAAGTCCGGTCTGGTCAATGCGGCGCCCTCATCTCCCGCAAGCGGGAGGTGAGGACCTACCCCATCGCATCGCGCACCAGATCTGCCTCGGCCTCACCCAATATCGCGTCCTGGACCGAGGCGCCCGAGACCGGCTCCTTGCCGATTTCCAGCATGACGGGCACAGCGAACGGGCTGATCTTTTTCAGCGCCTGATGATCGATCTTGCCGCGAATGCGCACCAAGGCATCTGACAGGCGGCGCACATCCAGCAAGCCCGTCGCCGCATCCTGACGGGCGGCCTGCAGCAGGATATGGTCCGGCTCATGGCTGCGCAGCACGTCATAGATCAGGTCGGAGGAAAAGCTGACCTGCCGGGAGTTCTTTTCCTTGCCCGGAAGATTGCGGTGGATCAGGCCAGAGATCTGCGCGCACTGGCCGAACGTCCGCTTCATCAGGGCGCTCTCGTCCAGCCAGCTCTCCAAATCGTCGCCCATCATGTCCGGATGGAACAGCGCGTCCATGTCGATGCCGGACATGTCCTCCATCCCCCACACCGCCATGGCGTATTCGCTGGCCACAAATCCGGTCGGCTTCGCGCCCATCCGCTCCAGTCGCCTAGTCAGCAACATGCCCAGCGTCTGATGCGCGAGGCGCCCTTCAAATGGATAACAGACCAGATAGAACCGCCCGCCGCGCGGGAACGTCTCGACCAGAAGATGATCCGGCGGCGGAATTTCGGATTTCAGCTTCTGGATTTCGAACCATTCCCGTACCGGATCCGGCAGCCCGTCCCATTGGGCAGGATCATGGATCATGTGCCGCACGCGATCCGCCAGAAAGGTCGTCAGCGGAAACTTTCCGCCATTATAGGACGGGATCGCCGGCTGCTCGCTGACCGCCCGCACGACCAGCGCATCCATGCCGTCCACCCCGACCAGCCGGAGCACTTCGCCCGCAAACAGGAACGTGTCCCCCGGCGTCAGCGTAGACAGGAAGTACTCCTCCATTTCGCCCAGCTTCAGCCCGGCACGCACTGCGCGTCGCGATCCTCCCCCGCTTGCGGGGGAGGTGCCCGAAGGGCGGAGGGGGGACTTTCCGCCCCCCGCCCCCTCCGACCGCTGCGCGGCCACCTCCCCCGCAGGCGGGGGAGGAGACTTGCCGACGAATTGCGCCAGCCGCACCGACAGCATGGGGGATTCCACAATTGCCCCGACATTCATCCGGTGTGCCTGCGCATCCCGCGCCGTTCGCGCCACCCATACGCCATCCGGTCGCCGCACGATGCGATGGAACCGGTCATATGTTTTCAGCGCGTATCCGCCACTCGCCACGAAATCGACAATCCGTTCATAGGTTTCCCAATCCAGCCGCTGATAGGGCGCAGCGCGGACAATCTCGTCATACAGTTCCTGCAGCCGAAATCCGTCGCCACAGGCCCGCCCCATGACGTGCTGGGCCAATATGTCGAGCGCACCTTCGCGAATCCCCTCCCCGTCAATCTCTCCGGCTTCCACCGCCGCTTCAGCGGCGCGGCATTCGAGCACTTCAAACCGGTTCGTTGGCACAAGGACGGCCCGGCTCGCTTCGTCCATCCGGTGATTGGCGCGCCCGATGCGCTGGATCAGGCGCGCAGCCCCTTTCGGTGCGCCCATCTGGATCACGAGGTCCACCTCGCCCCAGTCAATGCCGAGGTCCAGTGTGGACGTACAGACAACCGCCTTAAGCGCGCCCGCCGCCATGGCCGCCTCGACCTTCGTGCGCTGTTCCCGCGCCAGAGAGCCATGATGCAGCGCGATCGGCAGGCCATCTTCATTCGCGCGCCACAACTCCTGAAACATAAGTTCGGCCTGGCTGCGCGTATTGACAAATACCAGCGTCATCGTTGCGCGCTTGATCGCTTCGTACACGTCGGGCACGGCGAACCGCCCCGAATGGCCGGACCACGGAATCCGCTGCCGGGAAATCAGGATGTCGACATCTGCGGACACGCCCCCATCCGCTGTAAGGATACGAACATTGCCACTCTCTCCTCCCCCGCTTGCGGGGGAGGTGCCCGAAGGGCGGAGGGGGGAGTTCCCGGCCCCCGCCCCGTCCGGCCGCTGCGCGCCCACCTCCCCCGCGTTCGGGGGAGGTGCAGTCCGGACATCCAGCCAGTCCGCCAATGCCTGAGGCTCGCGCACCGTCGCAGACAGGCCAAGGAACCGGCACGCCGGGGCCCAGCTTGCCAGCGTCGCAAGGCCGAGCGCCAGAAGATCGCCCCGCTTCGACGCGGCCATCGCGTGAATCTCATCCACGATCACGCATTTGAGATCGGCGAAAAATTCCTTCGCATGATCCGAGGCAATGAACAGCGCCAATTGTTCGGGTGTGGTGAGCAGGATATCGGGCGGAGTCCGCCTTTGCCGCTGGCGCACATGGCTGGGCGTGTCGCCGGTCCGGCTCTCGATCCTGATGTTCAGGCCCATCTCTTCAACCGGCCCCATCAGATTGCGCTGCACATCGGCTGCCAGCGCCTTCAGCGGAGAGATGTAGAGCGTGTGCAAGGCAGGCCGTTTCTCTCCTCCCGCCAGCGGGGAAGGATACCCGGAAAGTTCCACCAGGCTGCCCAGAAACCCTGCCAACGTCTTGCCGCCGCCGGTTGGCGCGATCAGCAAGGCGCTCTCCCCGTTCAGCGACTGCTCTGCCAGAGCCAGCTGGTGCGGCCGCGCCTGCCAGCCCCGCGCCGCAAACCAGGCTTCGAACGGTTCCGGCAACGCGAAAGGGGAAACGGCAGACTCAGCCATGAGGGAAATTAAAATCTCGCAAGAATTGCATGAACCAGCAGTCTTTCACTATGCGTTCAGCTTGCCTCAGGCCAAACCTCTTTTTCAGACAACCGCCATGAGGCCCGCCATGTTCCGCTCCCTCGCCGTTTCCGCCAGCCTGATCGCGCTTGGGGCTACTGCCCTCGCCCAGTCACCGCTCGAGAAAGCGCTCGCCGCCCCTGCGGATGGCCCGCTCTATGCGTTTGACCTGACCCTCTCCACAGGAGATTTGGACGCCGTGATGCGGGTTGATCCCAGCCGACCCGAAGGCGACCGCCTCCGCGTCGTCTCGCCGGAGCCGGAAGACTGGACTGAAGACTTCGCCAAGCGCGTCGAGAACATGAAGGCGAACACGGATGGTGACATCTGGTGTCAGGATTTTGCCGAGCACATTCCGGCAGCAGATGCGGACCTGGTCAGCGAAACGGACACCACCGCCACCTACAGTTTCCAGCCACAGCCCGGCGCGGAGCCCGATGACATGGACAAGATCTTCGAGCACCTGACCGGAACGGTCGTGGTGGACAAGACCGCGCCCGGCATCCTGAATTTCGAAATGGTGGCGGAAAAGCCCTTCAAGCCGATGGCGGTGGCGAAGATCAGGCAGTTCGAAATGAAGGTCGCCTGCACCCGCGCCCCGGACGGCCGCACCCATGTCGCCAGCCTGGATGTGACCCTTGCAGGGTCTGCCATGATGAAAAGCTTCAGCCAGTCCGACCGTCAGCGCATCTCGAACCTGACGCCGATCCCGAACTCCGGAACCGGCTCCAGATAGGCGCTATTCGTCGAGCCCGTACTTTTCGAGGATTTCCGCACGGATCGCATTCTTGGCCCGGTCGGAGCGGGCCCGGCGCGCTTCGATGGTCGCCTCGATCTCGGCTTCGATCCGGGCGCGTTCGGCCGCCTCGCCGGCGCGCACATCCTCGGCCGCCTGCAGGGCCAGCAGAACATCCCGCGTGAACCCGTTGATATCAAACCGCGCGCCGCCGATCACGTCATAGCCCCGCCGAACGATCACGGCATTCATGCTCGGCACGATCACGACATACTGGCCGCGATTGCCCGCCATGTAATAGGTGCCGGCCGGAATGCCCTCGGCATCAGTCATCAGCCAGAATTGCGCGCCATAGCCCGGCCCGCTTTTCGGCTGGGCCGGTCCGGGGGTGGAGACGAATTCGGCCCAGCCTTCCGGCAGAAGCCGCTCATTGCCCCACATGCCGTCCTGCAGGTAGAGCTGGCCGATCCGGGCGAGGTCCCGCGCCGTCGACCAGACCTGGCTGGACGAGATGAAATCGCCGTTCCAGTCCACTTCCAGCGTCGTGTGCACCGCGCCGATCTTGTGCAGCAGTTTCTCGTACGGGAAGCGATGATAGGAATCATCCGCCCCCAGAGACTCGCGGAAGGATCGCATCGCGATCAGCGTGTCGTTATTGGAATATTTGAACCGCGTGCCCGGCTCGGCCTCCATCACCTTGGACGCGGCCTGATCCATCACGCGCCCGCCGCCGAAATAGATGCGGTCGGTGCGCGATCCCGTGTCGCCGCTGTCGAGCCCGCTGGCCATCTGCAACAGGTCGCGCAATGTGATCTCGCGGCGCGGATCGGCGCCATTGTTCCAGTCGGCAATCACGGCCGGATAGTCGAGGTCGATATGCCCATTGCGCCGTGCTGCGCCGAGAATGGTGGCTGTGATCGATTTCGCGACCGACCAGGTCCGTTGCGGTGTCTCATGGTCGATGCCGCGGGCATAGCGTTCGGCCACGACCTGGCCATCCTTCACCACGACCACGGCGCTGGTGCGCGTGCCGTCGCCATAGGAGCGCTCGTCAAAGGCGAAGGAGACGGGCGCCTCCAGCCGTTCGGCCTCCTCGATGCGCAGCTGCACTTTCACATTCGAACCGATGGCACTGCCCCGGTCCTCGCCCGAGAAATCCGGCCAGGCGGCAAAGCGCGGCAGGAAGTTGAGCGCGCCCACGTCTGCCCCGATGGGCAATTGCGTACAGCCAAAGCCGGGCCGCCAGGCCGCAATGCGCGGCGGCATGCTGTCGGAATAGGTCACCGATACCGTCTTGCGCCCGGCATCGATCACCGCGTCAGGCAGCTTGTCGAAGCTGCGCTGATAGTCCGGATAGATGCCGGAAAGTTCGTTCTGGCGGATCTCGGTCGGGGTCTGTCCGGCATTGAACAGGGCCGAACAGGTGAAGCTTGCCTTGTAGCCCGCAGCCAGCGCGTCCTCCAGCGCCCGCGTCGAGCCGCCTTCCTGTGCCAGGGCCGCGCCGGCCGTCAGGGCCAGGGCGGACAGGGATACGAGACACTTCCGGACTGCGCGCATGCGTGATTCTCCTCTGGATCGGCCCGATCTTTATGCACACGAGACCATGTCGCAAGTGTGGCGGGGCAGCTTTCCGCTGCGATTGCATGGATTTCGAAATCATCTTCTCGGGTGGCAAACCATGTTGCCTTTCGGAGAGGTGTTCGGTTTCCCGCGCCCGTCATGGGGCGCTCCTCCCCGCCGAACGCCTCTTGCCTACAAATAGGGCTCCGGCATCTCGATGGCGGGCAGGCCGAGCTTTGCGCGCTCGGCGTTGATGGCGTCTGCCGTCTTTGCCAGCAGCGCTTCAAATTGCGGGGAGGGCGCCGCATTCAGGACAGGGTCTATGAACAGGGTGATACTCCGGTTGCCATTGGCATAGGCGGTTTCCAGAAACTCCCCGGCCGCCTCCTGATCCCCCTCCAGAACCGCCAGCTGCGCCTGTGCCGTCAGCAATTCTGCCGACTGAAATCCGGACGCGAGTTGAATGTCGATGGCATCTCGCGCAGCCGCGTGCATTCCGGGCGCATCCGGATGCCCGGCCGCAGTCAGGGCCGGCAGAACCGCATGATATGGCGGTCTCGGGAAGGTCGCCTGAAACGCCTCCAGGCTTGACCATGTGGCATCATAATACCGCACGATGTCCGACCATTCATGGGCATTGTGGTAGATGTACAGCGTGTCAGCCTGCTGCAGGGGGAAATCCGGCCGGGCTTCAAGCTCCTGCCGCGCCAGGGCGACCGCCTCGTCTTTCCGGCCCATCAAAAAAAGGGCGCGATACCGGACATATGTTTCGTCCGATTTGAGGGCGAGGTCATATTCGCCCAACTCCAGCTCTGCGAAATGCAGCCCCCTTTCGGCCCGCGGATCATCGGGCGCCATCTCGACGACCTTGCGCTGCAGTCTCAGCCCTTCTGCGAGGTTGCCTGTCCGGGAGGCACTGATGGCCAGGAACGCTTGCGGCCCCGGATTTTCCGGGGAGATCGCCGCCCACCGGCTGGCCAATGCGCGCACCTTGTCGAATTTCCCCATACGCCCATAATGCGCTGCCAGATTGGTGTTCACATCGGTTTGTGCCGGATCATGCGTCAACGCGATCTCGAGCTGCGCCACCGCTTCGTCATAGCGTTCATACTCATTCAGCCAGAAACCATAATCATTCCGCGCGAGGGCAAAGTTCGGCTTTATGACAAGCGCGCGCTCATACAGGGCCCCCGCCTTGTCGCGCGTTTCCCTGTCAAAGGCCATCGACATCCATCCGGCGCGGGCGAACAGTGCATCCGCAGAGTCCGGATCAAGTGCCAGCGCCCGGCGTGTCCATTCATCGGCATGCTCGAGGGCCTCCTCGATCGGAATGTCGCCCGCCGCGCCGTCTCCATCCGACATCATCAATTCGTAATAGCCGCGCCAGGCGAGCGCCGGCACGAATTCCGGATCGATCACCAGCGCCTGGTCCAGCGCCTCCGATGCGTCTTCAAAGCCTGCCATCGTGCCGAGACTGGCCTTCTGCTGGGCCAGCAGATACAGATCATATGCGCTGATATCGGTCCTCGGAGCCGCAATGGGCGCAACCGTGCCCAGCAGCTGCGGCTTCAGTGCGGTAAGGATTTCATTCGCAATCTCGTCCTGCACCGCGAAAATATCCGTCAGATCCCCATCATATGTATCAGACCAGATATGGAAGCCATTGTCCGCGCGGATCAGCTGGGCCGTCACGCGCACCCTGTTGCCGGATTTGCGAACGGACCCTTCCAGCACATGCGCCACATCGAGAATCTCGGCGATCTCGCGCAGATCCCTGTTCTGGCCCTTGAATGCAAACGAGGATGTACGCCCCGCGACCGCCAGGTCCGGCACCTGCGCCATCACGTTCAGCAATTCCTCTGAAATGCCGTCAGCGAAGTATTCCTGATCGCCATCCGGGCTCATGTCCGCAAAAGGCAGAACCGCGATGGAGAAATCATCCGCCGCAACAGGGCTCTGGCTGTTGCCGGCAGAACTGGCTGGCAGAATGCGGTCGCCCACGATCACTGCAATCAGAACGACCGCCGCGCCCGCCAGAACCATGTCCAGCCGCTTGCCCGTGCGCGCGGTCACGCTCTCTTCCGGCGCAACCCTCGCCGTCGGTTTCAGGCCGTCCGGCGTCATCTCGAAGGCCCAGGCCCCGAACACGACCAGAGGAAAGCCGATCATCACCAGCACGGTGACCAGCGTATCGAACCATCCCGGCAACAGGAGCGTGGTTTCCAGCACAACAGCCAGCTGCATCAACAGCCAGCCCCCCACAGCATAAATGGACGCGATACGGAACACGTTCCGCCGCTGCAGCTCCTTGAAGAATTCCTGCAAACCGTCCCCCACAAATTCACATATCTCAAAGGGCTAGCATGATTGGCCTGCCTTGTCACAGAAAACGCGGCCCGCGCCAGCCTGCCCCTTCCCCGCCCGCGTGCATCGCCTACATTGAGGGTATGCTGCGCCCGGACCTTTTGCTTCACCCCACCCCCAAGGGCCTCTATTGCCCGCCGGCCGATTTCTATCTTGATCCCGTGCGTGGCGCGGTGGACCGGGCGGTGATCAGCCATGGCCATTCGGATCATGCGCGGGGCGGCCACGGCAAGGTGCTGGCCCATCCGCACACGCTGGCCATCATGGCGGCGCGCTATGGCGACAGTTTCGCCAAACAGACCCAGGCCGTCGAATATGGCGAAGCGATCGAGATCAATGGCGTCACGGTCTGGCTCTCCCCGGCGGGGCACATTCTCGGCTCATCACAGATCGTGGTGGAGCACAAGGGTCTGCGCATGGTGTTTACCGGCGACTACAAGCGCCGCGCCGATCCCACCTGCCCCGGCTTCGAGCCGGTGGAGAACACGCATGTCTTCATCTCCGAGGCGACGTTTGGCCTGCCCGTCTTCCGCCATCCGCCTACGGACCAGGAGATTGACCGCCTGATGCGCTCAGTCGCCGACAATCCGGACCGCACCCATTGCATCGGCGCCTACTCTCTGGGCAAGGCCCAGCGCGTGATCAAGCATCTGCGGCTCGCCGGGCATGACCGCCCCATCTACATTCATGGCAGCCTGGAAAAGCTCTGCGAGGTGTATGAGGCGGCCGGCGTCACGCTCGGAGAGCTGCGCCCCGCCACGCTGGAAGACCGGTCAAAGGCCGCGCGCGAAGCCTTCCGCGGAGAGATTGTCATTGCCCCGCCGGGCGCGTTCGAAGGCAAATGGGCCCAGCGCTTCCCCGATCCCGTCATCGGCTTTGCGTCCGGCTGGATGAGCGTGAAACAGCGCGCCAAGCAGCGCGGCGTCGAGCTGCCGCTCGTCATCTCCGACCATGCCGACTGGGACGAACTGACCGACACGGTGCGCGAAGTCGATCCACAGGACCTCTGGATCACCTATGGCCGCGAAGACGCCCTCGTCCGCTGGGCCGAACTCGAAGGCCGCCGCGCGAAGCCGCTCCGCATGGTGGGGTATGAGGAAGAGATGGGGTAAGGGCGCCCCCGCTCCGCTCACCCCGGCGCTGCGGAGGAAAAGCAATCGCACTGCGATTGCCCGGAGCAGGCCCAAGCGCAAGCGCAGGGCGGCCGGAGCCTCCTGCGGCTGGCTCCGCACAAGGAGCCGCAAGAGACCCCGGCCTCCGCCGGGGACACGGTGTTGGTGGATGGAGATCATGCTCTCCCCTGGCGTCACCCCCGACGCGCAGCGTCTGGGGGCCCATCACGGAACGATGCGGCAAGTGCGTCGTGCGCGGATGGGGGATGCGAGGTGCACACTCCCCACCCACCCCAACCGCACCGACCCGGGATGGGCCCCCAGATGGCCTGTGGCCATCGGGGGTGACGATCGTTTTGCGAGGATAGAGGTTTGCACTCTCCCCCCGCAGGCCCCTGCGAAGGCAGGGGCCCATCTCCTGCTTCCTCCTCAAGCGCTTCAGGCGATGGCGGGAGATGGATACCTGCCTGCGCAGGTATCTTCGGAACAGCTGAATCCGACGCACAGCCCCTCATGCGATGATGGTCACCTGCCCTTCCGGGAGCCGGATCAGGTACCGTTCTGGTCGGGAGGGCAGGGACAGGATGGGCCTTGCGGGAGACAGACGGTCCCGCCGGGCCCTAGGCAGGTCAGGCCAGGGTGAGCCGGGGAAGCCCGGTAGGGAACCCGCCTCGTCCGGCAGCCCGGGAGACATCCCCGGATGGACTTCCCGTGTGAAAAGCACGGAAGACCCGTTTGCGTGGCGTCGGTAACGAAGACCCGGGACCATGGGCCCCCATGAGGGTGTCCCGCCGAAGCCCCTGTCCGGCGCGGCGGGCGGTAACGCTCCATTCCGTAGCCTTGTTCATTTCCAGGCGGAGCGCCACGGCGCCCGCCGCGCCTCGGTTCCGTAAGGGGCCGGTTGTTGGATCCCCGGATGGCGAGCGCCAGTCCGGCTATGTGTGCAGGAGGAAACCTCGCAGACCCCCACCTGTCTTCCCCCTTGCAGGGGGAGGAACGCAGACAGCAGCCGCCTTGCTTGAGGGACCGTTCTCCCCCTTGCAAAGGGGGAGTTAGAGGGGGATCGCGATGGCATGGCCATCGCCCTTCGCCAGCTCAGGCGGGGGGAGGAGTGCCCCCTAAACCCCCACGTCCAGCATGGCCTTGTAGGCCGGCCGGGCCTGAACCTTTTCGAGCCATG
This sequence comes from Hyphomonas sp., assembly GCF_017792385.1. Lineage (NCBI taxonomy): Bacteria > Pseudomonadati > Pseudomonadota > Alphaproteobacteria > Hyphomonadales > Hyphomonadaceae > Hyphomonas > Hyphomonas sp. The sequence continues at coordinate 634,066 of NZ_CP051230.1, forward strand.
CCCTTGTGGCGGGCATGGCCTCCAGCGCGCCTGCGGCGGCGGCGGACTGGATCTGGAAGGCCATCAGGCAATCGGCGGCGGTGAAGGCCTCGCCCGCAAAATAGGCATGGGTCGACAAATGCCCCTCGATCGTCTTCATCGCCTTGGCCTGCTCGCCCTCCATCGCGGCGGCGAGCGGCGTGTCCAGCAGGCCCGCATTCATCAGGTAGAAGCGGAACAGGCCCGGCAGGAAGATCGCCCCCTCGGCCGCATGGACCCATTCCAGGTAGCGCGGGAAATCAGCCGAGTCCGGTCGCGGGTGCAGGCGGTGGTCCGGGTCATGCCTGGCCAGAAGGTATTCGGCAATCGCGCCCGTCTCCGCGATCACCGTGTCGCCATCCTCCAGCAGGGGCGACTTGCCCATCGGGTGGATCTGCAGCAGCGCCGCCGGGGCCAGCCGCGTTTCCGGATCGCGGCTGTGATGGACAATCTCGTGCTTGACGCCGAGTTCCAGCAGCAGCCAGACAATGCGCTGCGAGCGCGAGGCGTTCAGATGGTGCAGTTTCAGGCTCATGGGTGGGACTCCCTTGATGGATTCTTCGTGTGGCGGCTCTATCTTGGGCGCATGCAGGCCTTCGCAGAGCTTCTTGACCGTCTTGTCCTAACGCCTTCGCGTAACGGCAAGCTACGCCTGATTGTCTCCTATTTCCGCAGCGCGCCAGACCCTGACCGCGGCTATGCCCTCGGCGCGCTGACCGGGGATCTGGACCTGAAAAGCATCAAGCCCGCCGCCATCCGCGAATTGGTGACAGACCGGATGGATGCCGAATTGTTCCGCCTGTCCTATGACTATGTCGGCGACATGGCCGAAACCGTCAGCCTCGTCTGGCCGGGCAAGCGGCGCGCGAACCGCCCCCCGCCCCTGTCGGAAATTGTCGAGGCGCTGGACGGCGCAACCCGGCCGGAGGCGCAGCGGCTGGTGGCGAACTGGCTGGACGGGCTCGACCCGACCGGGCGCTGGGCCCTGCTGAAGCTGATCACGGGCGGCATGCGGATCGGTGTCTCGGCGCGCCTCGCCAAGCTGGCGCTTGCCGATTTCGGCGATGTGGATGTGACCGAGATCGAGGAGATCTGGCACGGCCTCGCCCCGCCCTATGACAGCCTGTTTGCCTGGCTGGAGGGCAAGACCGGTCGGCCGGAGCCGGACATTCGCGCGCCCTTCCGGCCGGTCATGCTGGCGCATCCACTGGTCGCCAAGGCAGACCGGGACAATCCGGATGCGGTGGACCCGGCACTGATCACGCCGGAAGCTTTTGCCGCCGAATGGAAATATGACGGGATCCGCGTCCAGGCCAGCAGCGAGGACGGGGTGCGGCGCATCTATACGCGGACCGGGGATGACATCTCCCACACTTTCCCGGACGTCCTGGCCGGCATGAATTTCGAGGGCACGCTGGACGGGGAATTGCTGGTCCGCGCGGAAGACGGCGAAAGCGTCGCGCCGTTCAATGCGCTGCAGCAGCGCCTGAACCGCAAGACGGTCTCGAAGAAGCAGATGGATGCGCGCCCGGCCTTCATCCGCGCCTATGACCTGCTGCAGGCCGGAGACGAGGATGTCCGCCAGCTGAGCTTTCGGGAGCGGCGCAACCGGCTGGAAGCCTTCATTTCGGAGGCCGCAAGCCCGCGCTTCGATCTTTCCCCGCTCGTTCCGGTAACCACGCTCGAAGAGCTGGACTCCCGGCGCATGGCGCCGCCGGCGCCTGAAATCGAGGGCTTGATGCTGAAACGCTGGGACAGCCCCTATCTGCCCGGGCGGGTGAAAGGCCATTGGTACAAATGGAAACGTGACCCCTATCTGGTTGACGCCGTACTGCTCTATGCCCAGCGCGGGCATGGCCGCCGGTCCAGCTTCTATTCCGATTTCACCTTCGCCGTCTGGCGCGACGAAGACGGCGAAGACCGGTTGACCCCGGTCGGCAAGGCCTATTTCGGCTTCACCGACGAAGAACTGAAACAACTCGACAAATTCGTCCGTGAAAACACGATCGAGCGGTTCGGACCGGTCAGATCGGTGACGCCCTCCCTCGTTCTGGAAGTGGCGTTCGAGGGCCTGCAGCGGTCCGCCCGCCACAAATCGGGAATCGCCATGCGCTTTCCCCGCATCAATCGTATCCGCTGGGACAAGCCCGCCGGGGAAGCCGACCGGCTGGAAACACTGGAGGCCATGCTGCAGGAATAGTGCGCATCCACAAGCAAGGCGCAGGCGCAGAGGCCTCGGCGAAAGCCGAGAACAGCCTCGAGCAAAAACAAAAAAAGGCCGGGCGACATGCACCCGGCCTCTTCGAATTTCGCGGTAACTGGAAGTCCTTAGACGGACTCTTTCAGTTCCTTGGCGACGCGGAAAGCAACTTTCTTGGACGCCTTGATCTTGATGGATTCACCCGTTGCCGGGTTGCGACCCATGCGTGCCGGGCGCTTGCGCACTTCCAGCGTGCCGAGACCGTTCAGACGGAAACGTTCGCCTTTCTTCAGGCGCTTCGTGATCCGGTCAGCCAGGTCGGAGAAGATTTCTTCCGACTGCTTCTTGGTCAGGCCGTGGGCCTCTGCCATTTCAGCGGACAGCTGGCGCATCGTCACCGTGGTCGGCGTCTTTGCAGCGGTCGCGCGGGCGGCCGTCGAACGCGCAGCGGTTTTCGGCGCAGCTGCCTTGCGGGCAGCCGGCTTCTTCGCCGCAGCGGTCTTGGCGGCAGGCTTTTTCGCTGCTGCCGTCTTGGCCGTGGTGGTCGCCTTCTTGGCGGCCGGTTTTGCAGCGGCCTTCTTGGCCGCAGGTGCTTTTGCCATGAGCAAATTCCTCTTGTGAGTCTCCGCAGAGACCGGGCCCTATAACGCGAAAAATGCAGGCTGCATCCCACTTTTTTCACACGCCTCCGATTTGCCCCAATTGAAAAAGGCCTCATATGGACGTCATGCCATCGCGCCTGCCCCTGCTCATTCTCCTGCTTGGCCTCCTGCAACCGGCCTCCGGTGCACTGGCACCTGTACTGGGTATTGGCGCCCCCATCGGGAACGCCACACGCAATCTGACCCTTCCGGAACAGCCGCTTCCGGCCTTCTTCTCGATCTGGAGCGTGATCTTTCTGGGCTACATCCTGTTCGCAATTGCCTGTCTGCGGGCCCGTGAACCCTGGATGGACCGAATCGCCGTGCCGCTCGCCTGGGCGGGTGTTTTCAATGTGGTCTGGATGCTCAGTGCGCAGCTGGTTGCAGTCCAGCCCCTGGATTTCCTGCTCCTGTTTCCGATTGCCCTGGCCTCCTGGATGGCCGCCTTCCGCATGGATCGCCTCAGGGAAACGGGCTGGAGCCCCAAAAAGGCACTGGCCGATTGCGTCGCCGCCCTGCTGGCCGGCTGGATTACGGTCGCCATCGCCATATCGATCCCGCTGACCGTGCGCAGCCTCACATCGCTCGGCGCCACGGATGCACCCTGGCAGATGCTGTGGCTGACCCTCGTTCCGGCGGGCTTCGCCGCCTGGATGTTTGCCCGCTATGTCAGCCGCAGCTGGTGGTATTTCATCGCACTCGGCTGGGGCCTTGCCGGCATCGTCCTCAACAACTGGTATGTCAGCGGCATGAACTGGCTCGCCATCATGACCGGACTCGTTCTGGCGATCCTGATCTGCCTGCGCCTCTTTCGCGGGGCCGACGGATCGGTCATACCGGCCTGAGAAACTGGACATCGGGGGCGAACTGACGCTCTCATGACTGAAACCAAGACGAGCGCCCAGCCATGGATTTTTCCTCGATTTCCCTGCCCGATCTCGACACATCGACCTGGCCTGTCTGGCTGGCCGCATCCTGGCCCTTTATCGAGAAATGGGGCATGGTCCTGCTCGCCTGCCTTCTGGTCTGGTTCGCCTCCGGACTGGTGAAAAAGCTTGTCGTTGCCATCGGCAAGCGCCTGACGGCCAAGGACAAATCCTTCGAAGGATCCAGCTGGGACATTGCCAGCTCCGTTGCGCGGGTCTTCGCGCTGATCTTCATGTCGCCCCTGCCGCTCGGCCTGGCCGGGTATGACTGGGAAGCCATCATCAACAGGCGCGGTCCCGGTGCATTTGCCGCCATCGCCATCCTGGTGATCGCCGTTCTGTTTGCGAACTGGGTGGCCCGCTCGATGCGCAAGATGGGCAATCAGGCCCATATCCGCCACGGAGCCGATGACACCCTGTTCGCTTTCTCCGCATCGCTTCTGAAATACCTCATCTTCGCCATCGCCATCGTTCTGGCCCTGACCCAGCTCGGCTTCCCGACCGCTTCCCTGGCGGCGCTTCTGGGCGGCGCAGCGCTCGCCATCGGCCTCGCTCTGCAGGACACGCTGAAAGCGGTGGCTGCCGGCGTCATGCTCGCCATCTTCCGCCCGTTCCGAATAGGCGATTTCGTCACGCTGGCAGGCATGGATGGCGAGATCACCGACATCACGCCGTTCCGCACGACCTTCAAGCAGATCGACAACAAGGTCGTCTCGGTGACCAATGACAAGGTCTGGGGCGATCCGCTGGTCAATCACACTCGTCAGACCCGGCGCCGGTTCGACCTCTATTTCGACATTTCCTATGACGACAATATGGACCATGCACTGGAAACCCTGCTCGCCGTGGCCAACGGACATCCGCGCGTGCTGGCCAAGGATGAAACCTGGGTCGGCGTACATGCGCTGGCCGACTGGAGTGTCCGCCTGCGTCTGCGCGCCTTCGTTGCGACGCCGGAATTCGTGCAGGTACGGGCTGACATCACCAAGGGCGTGAAAGAGGCGTTCGATCGCGAAGGCATCACCATCCCCTTCCCGCACCAGGTCAACATGGCCTACCGCTCACCATCGCAGCCAATCTCGGAACAGCCGTCCGCAACAGGCATTACAGACACCGAACACTGATCCCGCTCGAATACAAGGAGCCCCTCCCCATGCCCGAAGACCTGACGCCCGCCGCCATCTGGGCCGAATACAGCCCGTTCATCATTTCCTTCGGAATGAAGGTGATCGGCGCGCTGCTCGTACTCATCATCGGCCTGCGCATTGCCGGCTGGCTGGCCGGACTGGTCCGCCGTGAGGCCCTGAAGCGCGATGGCATCGACGACACGCTTGGCAATTTCTTCGCCTCGCTTGTCCGCTGGGCCATTACCGCGGCGGTGCTCATTGCCGTGCTGCAGGTGTTTGGCGTTCAGGCAACCAGTTTCGTCGCCGTCCTCGGCGCGCTGACGCTCGCCATCGGCCTGTCCATGCAGGGCGCGCTGGGCAACATCGCCTCGGGCGTCATGATCATGCTGTTCCGCCCCTACAAGCTGGGCGACTATATCGAGGCTGCCGGCGTGGGCGGCACGGTCAAGGACATCAATCTGTTCCAGACCGTCCTCGCCACACCGGACAATGTGAAGGTTCTCGTGCCGAACAGCCAGGCGATCGATGGCGTGATCGAGAATTATTCCGGCTACCCCACGCGCCGCGTCGACGTCACCTTCGGCATCGATTATGATGACGACATGGACAAGGCCATCGCGATCATCCGTCAGGTCATCGACGCCGACAGCCGTATCCTGCGAGATCCCGAACCGTTCGTGAAAGTCGTCAATCTCGGGGACAGCTCCGTGGACATCGCGTCGCGCAGCTGGGTGCAGGCCTCGGACTATTGGGATGTGAAATTCCACCTCACCAAGGCCGTCAAGGAAGCCTTTGACCGGGAAGGCATCTCCATTCCGTATCCGCACCAGGTCGAAATCCAGAAACAAGCCGCCAACGACTAGGCAAGCAGACACTCCGCCATGTCGACCCCGCCCAATCCCGAACTGCCCGAAGTCAAGGTCGAGCCGATCCCCGAGGCGCCCCCGTCGCGGACACCGGCCAAGGCCCCGCCGCGACCGCTGCTGGTGCGCCTGTTCGGCATCTCGGTCTGGGGATCGCTCAAACTGTTGGGCCTGTGCATCCTTGTTGGCTTCTTCGTGCTGGCGTCCCAGTTCAACCCGGCCAATCCGGATGTGAACATGGGCGCCGCCATCGCAAATGTCGCGAACACGGCGGTGGCGGCGCTCGGCTGGGCCGTCAGGAATTTCTGGAAGCCCGCCCTTGCCGGCGCGGCCGTGGTCATGCCCGTCTGGGTCCTGTGGCGCCTGGTCAGTCTGCCGTTCCGGAAGTAGATGTCACCGGGGCCCAATGCTGTGTCTGGCAAATCGGCCCGATACAGCCTTTCACCTCCAGAATGCCATCATCCAGCCGCTTGATCCGCGATCCGTAAGTCTTGCCCTCTTTCGGATTGTAGATCGTCCCGCCGGCCCAGCCATTTGCCTTGCGCTTGAAGCCCTCCAGCATGGTCAGGCCAAGGATCTTGTCACCCTTCGCATCGGTCGCCGTCTCCGGCGTGACACCCTCGGAAACACTGGCCGGGTCGATCCACACAACCACGCCGCAGGGCGAACCGTCGCCGCAATCGGATATGCGGATGTGAGAGCCTTCCTTCTGGGTGACGAATGTGCCGAACACGTCCAGCGGCCCGGCCTGGGCCCCACCGGCGCACAATGCCGCGACGGCAAGCGATGAAAGCCAGCGATTCATGGGTGCCTCCTTCCTTCAGCGCCTTATACTCCTATCAGAAAAACAGAATGGGAGGAATCACATGGACACGGCAAAACTGATGTATCGCGACGGCCTGATGGCGGGCGAGCGGGTGCTTGTCACCGGCGGCGGTACGGGCCTCGGCAAGGAGATGGCGGAAGGCTTCCTGAAGCTGGGCGCAGAGGTCCACATCTGCGGGCGACGCGGACAAGTCTGCGAAGATACCGCCAGTGAATTGATGGAGAAGCATGGCGGCAAGGTCGTACCGCATGCCTGCGACATCCGCGTGGCCGAAGCGATCACCGACATGAATGATCATATCTGGGCAAAGCACGGCCCGCTCACCGGGCTGGTCAACAATGCTGCCGGCAATTTCATCAGCCGGACGGAAGACCTGTCCATCCGCGGGTTCGATGCGATCTCCAACATCGTGTTCCGCGGCACATTCTACATGACGCACGACATCGGCAAACGCTGGATCAAGGAAGGCCATCGCGGAAATGTCTGCTCGATCCTGACGACCTGGGTCTGGAATGGCGGGCCGTTTGTCGTCCCGTCCGCCATGTCCAAGGCCGCCGTGAACACGATGACCCAGTCGCTCGCGGTCGAGTGGGGCCGCTATGGCCTGCGCTTCAACGCCATTGCCCCCGGCCCCTTCCCCACAGAAGGCATGTCGAAACGTCTCGCCCCGGATGCCGAAGGAGCCAAGCGCATGGATTCCGGCGCGGCCAATCCGATGGGTCGCGTGGGAGAGATGCACGAACTGGTCAATCTCGCCGTGCTGCTGATGGCGCCAGGCGCGGACTACATCAATGGCCAGACCATCGCCATCGACGGCGCGATGTACAATGCGTCCGGCGGCAATTTCTCCCAGCTGACCGCCTGGGGCGATGCCGAATGGCAAGCCGCCCGGGACGCCATCGAGGCGACCAATGCGAAAGACAAGGCCAAGCGCACGGTCTGACCGGTTCGGGACTGGACAGGCACGGCAACGCGGCTAGGCTCCGGAAGTTCACCAATCTGTCCGGAGCCTGCCGATCATGACCGACTCCCCTGCTCCCCACACGCCCGGCATCACGGCGCTGGGCACGCGCCTTGCCGAACTCAGCCGCAAGCATGACGGGGCCGTCATGGCCCTGACAGGGTCTGTCGCATCAGGCAAGACGACACTGGCCAACAAGGTGGCGGAATTTCTGGCAGAGACGCACAAGGTGGAGACGGTCTCGACAGACGGATTTCTGTTTCCGAATGACGTGCTGGAGGAACGCGGCTTGACCCTGCGCAAGGGTTTTCCGGAGACCTACAATGTCGCTGCGCTGGGCGATGCCATCGAAGCCCTCGCCAGTGGCGCGGCTGACTTTCCCGGCTACAGTCATGTCACCTATGACATAGACCCGGCCCTCACGCAGTCGATCACACAGCCGGACATTCTGATTCTCGAAGGACTCGGCTTCCAACAGCTGTCCCCGCCTCCGCGAACAGCGCGTGAACCGGACTACCTCATTTACCTGGATGCCAGCGAGGAACACTTGCTCACCTGGTATCTCGAACGGTTCAAGCGCCTGTGGCATGCGGCGAAGGAGGACCCGGCCTCCTTCTACGCCAACTTCCTGCACATGTCGGAACCCGAACTTGTGGAGTTCGCAACATCTGTCTGGGATCGGATCAACCTGCCCAATCTGCGGGACCATATCGCCCCCCTGAAGGACACAGCTGATATTGTTGTCCTGAAAGATGCCGATCATGCCATACGCATCACGCATGACAGGATCGGCTGACTTTCCTAGGCGTTCGGCGTGATAAGGTATTTCTCACCGGTGGCCTTGGCGTCGTAGGCTTTCAGCGTATCGAGATTCAGGGCCTCGGCCAGAGAAATGCGCTTGGTATAGTGGCTGGCAAATGTCGTGGTCAGCTCGTCAATCACGCGCTTGTACATGCGCGCACGAACTTCCTTGCCGGCTTTCTGCAGGAACGGCGTCAGCAGGTAGCCACTGAGATTCCACGCAAAGCCCACGCCCGGCGGCACCAGCGTCGGCGACATGTCGAGGCGGCCATAGATGAAGACCTGAGTTTCCTGGCCGGAGCCATAGCGGGAATATTCCTTCATCTTGCGGCTGGCAGCCGCTTCCATGGCGATCAGCAGCTGACCGGCCAGTGGCCCGCCACCAATGGCGTCAAAGCCGAGCGTCGCGTCCGTCTCCATCAGCGCCGCGATCAGGTCTTCCATGAAGGTCGGTGAGGTCGAATTGACGATATGCTTCGCGCCGATGCCGCGGAGGATTTCAGCCTGCTCTTCCTTTCGGACGATGTTGACCAGCGGCACGCCATCCTTGAGGCAGATCTTGTTCAGCATCTGGCCGAGATTTGATGCGGCAGCCGTATGGACCAGCGATTCATGGCCCATATTCCGCATCGTTTCGACAAAGGACAACGCGGTCAGCGGGTTCACATAGCATGAGGCGCCCTGCTCGGCCGTGATGCCGTCCGGCAGCTCCATGACCTGACCGACATTCAGCATGCGGTATTCGGAATAGAACTCCCCGCCAAGCCCGGTGACGCGCTTGCCCAATAGGGCCTGAGCCGCTTCGGACTCACCCGCCGCGACCACGGTGCCCGCGCCTTCATTGCCCACCGGCAGGGACTGGCCGATCCGGGCTTTCATGGCGCGCATGCCTGCTTCCGGCACTTTTGCGGTGATGACCGGACGGTCCGCTGTTCCACTTTGCACGGCTGTGCTGATATCCCCCGCGCCGACCAGCAGGCCGAGATCAGACGGATTGATCGGGGTCGCCTCAACCTTGATGATGATATCCGTCGGGCCGGGAGTCGGAATCTCGACTTCGGCCAGGGACAGTTCCAGCTCGCCTTCCGGCTTGATCAGCGTGCGGATTTGTAGGCCTTTTTCAGGCAGTGTTGACATCTCTCAGTTTCCTTCTCTTTGAATGCTCAGGGCCGAATGACGACCTTGCCCACAACCTCCCGGTCGGTCAGCAGGCGATAGGCTTCCCGCCAATTGTCGAGTGGCAGTTCGGCGTGAATTCGGGGCCGTGTCTTGCCCTCGGCCGCCCATTTCCAGATTGCGGCCATGTTCTCCCGGCCGCGCTCCGGGAAGCGGCGGCCATATTCGCCTGCACGGACACCCACAACCGAAAATCCCTTGATCAACGGCATGTTGACCTTCATCTCGGGAATGCGGCCGGACGTGAAGCCGACCACCAGAAGCCGCCCGTCAAAGGCGATGCAGCGGACGCTTTCGTCGAACACATCCCCGCCGACCGGATCAAGGACCACATCCGCGCCGCGTCCGCCAGTCAGCGTCTTGACCTTGTCGCGAAACCCCTGCGTGACATTGATGGCGTAGTCCGCCCCATGCGCAACAACCGCATCCAGCTTGGCATCAGAGGCAGAGGTCGCGATCACGGTTGCGCCGAGCAATTTGCCGACATCCACGGCCGCCATGCCGACGCCACCACTGGCGCCATGCACCAGCAAGGTTTCGCCCGCCTGCAGATTGGCCCGGCAAACCAGGGCGACATAGGCGGTGAGATAGGCGGCCGGATAGGCTGCCGCCTCTGCAAACCCCATGTTCGCCGGCACGCGCGAAAGGCTAGCGGCGGGCAACAAGGCAAACTCGGCGAACGCGCCGGTCTTGTTACCTCCCACCACGCGGTGCCCGGGCGCAAAACCTGTTACGCCCTCCCCGACGGACTCAACCGTTCCGGCACATTCCATACCCTGCACAAAGGGCAGGTCCGGCTTCATCTGATACTTTCCCTGACTCATCAACAGGTCGGGAAAGTTCACGCTCGCAGCCGCGACGCGCACCAGGACCTGTCCATGCCCGGCTTCGGGAACGGGAACATCCTGAACTGAAAGGCCGGAAAAATCGTCCGTCAGCGTATCACAGACCAGCGCTCTCATAATTTTGAAACGAGGTCTTTCACCATGCCTGCAATTTCAAGGCATGCCTGGCGCGAGCCCGGAGAAAATCCTGTGAAGGCCGTAAAGGCATGCGGCAGGGAATCATACCGCTTGTGCGTGACCTTCACGCCCGCATTCTTCAGCCGCTTGGCATAGTCATCGCCTTCATCGCACAGCGGATCATGTCCCGCCGTGATGACAATGGCGGGCGGCAGGCCCTCCAACTCAGCAGTCTGGCCGGGCGACAGGAGCGGATCTGCCATGTTGAAATCAGTCGGCAGGTACTGCTCCATGAACCAGTTCATCGTGTCTGTGCTGAGAGAGAAGGTTTCACCGAAATCCGTCCGGGAAGGGAATTCCTCCACCATGTCGACGGCCGGATAGATCAACAGCTGGTAGACCGGCAATGGCTTGTGTTCACGCTGCATCTCCTGGGAGATGATGGCGGAAAAATTGCCGCCCATACTGTCCCCGCCGACGGCGGCCATGCCCTCCGGTGCGCCGAATGTGCCGGCATTGCGCACACCCCATTCATAGGCGGCGATGCTGTCATCGATCCCGGCGGGAAATTTGTTTTGCGGTGCCAGACGGTAATCGACCGACAGGACCGGGCCGCCCGTGACCGAAGCCAGGATCGAACACCAGGCATGACAGGTCTCAAGATCGCCCACGACCCCACCGCCCATATGATAATAGACCAGCAGCGGCACGGCGGCATTCTGACTGGCCGGCTTGTAGAGGCGCACCGGAATCTCGTTCCGGTCAGGCCCGGGAATGGTGAAATCCTCGGTGGTGACGCCGGGCTCCAGCGGCGCTGCCAGCATGGCGAGCTGATCCTTGACGGCAGCCTGCACCACTTCCGGCTCCATGGACGACATGGGCGGCGCATTGCGGCCGTTCCACGCGACCATCTGCAGCTGCGGCTCCAGAACCCGGCCGCGCACTTCGACCGGCTTTCCCCCGGCCAGGCGCACAAGCAATCCGTCCGGAAGCTTGAATATGAATTTGGTGATCATCTGTTGCAGGCTCATGGTCGCCTCCCGTCCTGTCTTGTTGACGGCAAGCTTAGACCTGCAAGCGCGCCGACGCCAAGAGGCGTTTGGCCTTACTTTGCGGCAATCTCCCGAACCCCTGCCAGCAGCAGCGTGGTGGCGAATTTGGTTGCCCCATCCACGTCGATCGGGCGGCGCAGCAACATGTGCTCTCCCATTTCCCGGGCAATCCCGATGGCGGCAGCGGTCAGATAGGCCGTGTCGATCTTGGGCCCGCCCTCACCGGACAGGACATGTTCGAGGTCTGCCTTGATCTCTTCTGCCACAGCCAGCATTTCCGGCGTGTCCACGCGCACGCCAATCAGGGCCAGATGCGGTGCGCCGTTGCGGATGGGCTCTTCATTCTCGGTGGCAATAAAGCCGAAATAGGCGCGATAGGCATCGTGCACATAGGTCTCGAAATCCGTCGCACAGGCGCGCACATCCTGGAGGCGGGAGCGGAACCGATGGGTCGAATCCTCCGCAATCGCCTCGAACACGTCTTCCTTGGACTTGAAGTAATTGTAGAATGTCCCGGCGGCGAGTTCGGTCTCCCGGATGATGTCCCGCACAGTCGTCGCCTCAAAGCCGATCCGCGCGAACACGCGCCGGCCAGCCTCCATGATGGCCCGGCGATTGGCGGCCTTCGACTTGGCGCGCTTGCCGGACGGGCCACGGGTCAGTTTCTTGGCAATGGTGGTCATGCAGGCCTTTCCTTGGGGAAGCCCTGCATATTCGTCGAGGCGTCATCATGCGTCAACTTTTTACGTGGCAGCAGGCGAATCTTTCGCAGCCGGCACACCTGCATCGTCCAGCCGGCGCTGGCGCAGGGCAGACACGATCACACCGAACACGACCCTCAACACGATCAGCAGCAGAACCCCCAGAAGCGGCTCACGCGTCCCAAATGCGAGGGCGGCGCCAAGGATGATAGCCACATGCAGGGTCACGATGCGGCCATATGGCGCGAACATTTCTCCCATCAAACTGCCCTCGCGATAGCCGCCCTTGAGCAGGAAATCGGACACGAACAGGATCGCATTCATGCCCAGAATGGCCATCACGAAAAACATCATCCCCTGCCCCGACCCGAGCGCCCAGGCGATGAGCGACCGGTAGTCCGGCATGCCGCCACCATCGCCGGCAAAGGCATGCAGGAAGACGCCATGGCCGAAACAGAACATCCCGTAATGGACGACAAAGAATGGGACGATGAAGAACACCATGAAACGATCTGACACGGTGCCGACTGCGGTTGCGATCATTCGGAACACGGTGAACAGGCCAATGATCAGGTTTTCCAGCCAGTACAGAGCGACCAGCGGTGTTGCGCCCCAGCCGAATGCCAGCACGGCCAGAACCGGCAGGAGATCCACACACAGCATCGCAACCGCCAGCGGGTCCCGATAGGTCCGCGCGATCAGGTCGGGGTCGAGAAAGGATTTCACTCGATTACGAGGTCCGGAACCAGTGTCGGCATCGGGTCGGTTGTGCGCTCATACCTGAAAGTGTGGCCGGGCTTCCAGCCATCACGTGTCTCGAATTCGGAGACCGATACCAGCACGCCATCCTCGCCGATACGGCCGGTGGACCGCACCCCGATAATATCGTTCAGGCCCGTAACTTCCTCATAGGCCGACCAGCTGCCATCCGCGCCGAGCGTGAAGCTTCCCGTCGTCCGGAATCCGGCACTGGTGATGTAGACATAGTCCAGTTCTCCGGTCGCCTTGGTTTTCTGGATATAGGTCACCCCGCCATAGGACCCGTCCGCCAGCACGTGTTTGTTCACCAGCACCGACCCGCCAAGGTCCCAATACCATTCGGAATAGTCTGCGGGCTGGCCGTGCTGCTTGTCGGCCTCGCCCGGCTCGCCACGCCACCTCGTGCCGACGAGATCCGCCAGCATCCCGAAATCCGACTCGAAGGCACTTTGCGCCATGACGGGCGCGCCAATCGAGACCGGCGCGATCTCCGCCTGTGTCGAGGCACACGCGCCCAGCAGGCACGCCATCACCGCTCCGGCAGTCCATGGTCCCCTCATCCTGTATCCCCCGTCCTCAATAGGCCTGAGCATACTCATAGGGCGGAAACGAGAACGGGTCACGCGGAGAAAGGCCCTTGGACCCGCGCGGATTGTTGTAATTGCCCGTCAGGATCTCGTAATGGATGTGGACGGCAGTCGCGTTGCCGCTCGATCCCATGAACCCGACCGGCTGTCCGAAGCCGATCTTTTCGCCCTTCTGGACGCCGGGCTGGATGTAGGCGAGGTGGGCGTAGCGGGTGTAGACCCCCTTGCCATGGTCAATCAGCACCATGTTGCCATAGCCGGTCGATACCCGTGCCTCGATCACCCGTCCCGGCGCAGCGGCATAGATGGTCCCGGCCGGGCGCGATTGCAGGTCGATACCATCATGCCGGCGGCCAAACCGCTGGCCGAAACCGGATGTGAGACAAACATCATTGGCGGGCGCAGCCGCCAGCGGAACGCCATTCACCATCACGATGGGCTTGTAGTTCCGCACCCAGCCCTCTTCGTCCACCAGAGGCGAGTTGGACACCCGGATGCCATAACACGCCCGGAGATAGGCATTCGGCTGGAACGGTCCCTGCTCCGCCGCCGTGACGGGCGGCGGGGTCGATACGGCTGGCGCCGGGGCGGCACGCGGTACTGTGTGTACGGTAACCGGCGCTGGAGAAGCGCACGCCGTGCCCAGCAACAGGGCAAAGAGGGTAGCCTTGCGGGTCATGAGAGGTGTTATGCCCTCCGACCGGTTAACATCAGGCAACGACGCGCGCGCGTTTCGCCCCCCGCTCGATCTCCTTCAGCAGATCACGGCAGTACAAATTGAAATCCACCTGCATCCGGTGACGCGGACTGTCATAGAAATGGCCAAGATGCTGCTTCTCGTCCTCGGCCGTGATCCGGTCCATCTCGGCCACCTGCGGGAATGCATAATCGCCATTCAGTGCGGCTGCGACCAGCTTGGATTGCTGCTCGGCAAAATTGACCAGGGTCGGCAGGGGCTGGGCTAGTCCCAGGAAGAAGATCGTCTCCCGGCCCGGCTTCACCATCCGTTTGTAGAGGGGGAAGACATTCTCCTTCGGCGTGAGGTCATCCTGCTTAAGGAAGGGAAAGGTCACGTTATAGCCCGTGGCCCAGATGATCGCATCCACCTGCTCGCGTGTGCCATCGGTGAAGATGACTCCGTCCCCGTCCAGTCGGTCAATGCCCGGTTTGGGAATGATGTCCCCGCAGCCGACCCGTGTCAGGAATTCGCCCGACACGGACGGATGGCCGTCCAGAGGCTCATGATCCGGTTTCGGCAGGCCATAATCCTCCATCATGCCGATCGTCTTCTTGATCTTCTTGCGCGCCAGGGCGCGTCCGATCTTCGACGGCAGCCAGGCCGGCAGCACGGCCTTGTCCGCCGGCTGGCCGTCCATGTATTTCGGCATCACCCATACGCCGCGCCGCATCGAGATGAACAGCTTTTCCGCCAGCGGGCGCTGGGACAGCTCGGACGAAATATCCATCGCGGAATTGCCGCCTCCCACGACCATCGCCCGCTTGCCCCGGAAATCGAACGGCTCGAAGGGATCGGTGTAGTTGTGGGAGTGGACCTGATAACCATCAAACGTACCGGGATATTCCGGCATGCGCGGATCCCAGTGATGACCATTTGCCACGACGACGGCATCGTACTCACGCGACTCCCCGGTCGACAGCGTCACTTTCCAGCGGCCCTCCGGCAGGTCTTCGACATCTGTCACAGCCGTGTTGAACGTGATCGTTTCGCGTAGTCCGAAATGATCGACATAATCATGGAAGTACTGCAGCAATTGCGCATGATGCGGAAAATCCGGCCAGTCATCCGGCACCGGATAATCCTCGAATGCCAGTCGCCATTTTGACGTGTCGATATGCAGCGACTGATAGCAGGAAGACGCCCCATTGGGGTTCTTGTAGTACCAGTTGCCACCAATATTGTCCGACATTTCGAAACAGTCATATGGCAGGCCGTAATCCTTCAGCCGCTTTGCCATGGTAAAACCGGAACACCCTGCCCCGATGATACAGGTCCTAGGTTTCGCCGCGCCGTCGAACGCCATTTCATCTTCCTCCGCGTGAGCCTTTTGTTTTCGCTCTTTTCCTGATGATGTTATCCGGGCAAGACGACTCGTCAAACGAATGAGGGCCAATATGAGCGATGACGCCACGTCACCTCCCGAACCTTGGGAACTGATGCAGGAAAACATCGAGATGCTGAGCGGTGGCATCCCGTGGGGACGGCGCATGGGCTTCCGGTTCACGAAGATTGAAAAAGGCCGTTCCTGGGGAATCCAGCCCTGGAAGGACCGGCTGGTCGGCGACCCGGACACAGGCGTGATCCATGGCGGCGTTCTGACGGCTTTCCTGGACAATCTTTGCGGAACGGCCGCGAGCGCGTCCCTGTCCAAGCCGCGCTTTGTTGCAACGCTGGATTTGCGGATCGATTACATGCGCCCCGCCGAAAAAGGCCGCGACATCATCGGCGAAGCGGAATGCTATCACCAGACGCGAAATATCTGTTTCACGCGGGCCTGGGCCTATCATGAGAGCCGCGACCGGGTGATCGCTACTGCAGCGGGCGCCTTCGCGATCAACAAGCCGCGTTCACTCGACTCCATGAGGGCGATGTGATGGCAGGCAATTCCACTTCGACCGAGCCAAGCCGCGCAGACGAGGTCCGCGCCTTTATCGGGCGGACCCCGCTTGCCCAGGAAATGGGCCTGCGCTGTGAGGTGATGGGCGATGAGATGACAATGGTCATGCCCTATCAGGAAAAGCTGATCGGCAATTTCATGATCAAGGCCATTCATGGCGGGGCCATCGGGGCATTTCTCGAAATCACGTCCCAGGCCCAGGTCTTCCTTGTCACGGAACATCTTCTGCGTCCTCCGCGCCCGATCAATCTCACCATAGACTATCTGCGCCAGGGACACGCCAAGGACCTTTACGCGCGCGCCGAAATCACCAAGATGGGTCGGCGCATGTGCTCCGTACGCGCTGAAGCGTGGCAGGATGAGCGCTCGAAACCCGTCACGACCCTGATGGCCCATTTCATGGTTTCAGGCGACTGACGCAGGGCTACAGAAAGGAGGCCAGAGACTCATGAAATACGCTCTTGTGGCTCTGGCCTTTTGTACCGGTTGTGCCAGCACAGCGATCGACAGCACGTCTCCGCCGGACCACCCGCTTGGCTGGTTGACAGGGTGCTGGATCAGCCAGGACGGCACCGCCCGGGAAGTCTGGTCAAAAGCAGAAGCCGGCCATCTGTTCGGCTATGCGCTGACCCTGAATGAAGGCGGCGTCAGCTTCTTTGAACAAATGCATGTTCAGCCGGGCCCGCTCTACGTGCTGAACGTCTATCCCAAAGGTATCGGCCCCTCAAAATTCGTGGAAAGCCTGCAAGGCGACCAATCCGTCACCTTCATCAATGGCGCTCACGATTATCCCCAATTGATCCACTATGAACGCCAGGGAGACCGGCTGACTGCGCACATCGCGCTGGAGGACGGATCGAACCGGCGCGATTTTGCCTACTCTGCCTGCCCCAACTGAGCTGCTGGCATCGGTCCGCTTGGGCATTTCTTCATGATTTCTGCCTAGATTGCCTGCCTTGTGGAGGGGGAAAGCGCGGCATGGAACGGGGCGGCAAGATCATGAATGCGGGGTTGCGCCCTGCATGGCCCGCTCTTGTGTTCCTGCTCGTGGCCCTTGTGATGCTGGGGGCAGACGCCCTGAATGGCAGCGCGGTCCATGATATTGACGACATTGCCCGGCGACTGCAGATCGCGGACCTGTTGCAGGACGGCAATTGGCATGATCCGGACTGGCCATTTCTTTCCATGCCCGATCCCTATGCCTCGCCCTGGTCCCGTCTGGTGGACTTGCCATACGTCCTGATCACTTGGGCGCTTGAACCTGTCCTGGGCCCACAGGCTGCCTTCGCTGCAGCCCGCTTTGTCGTCCCCCTGCTCTGGCTGATCGCCTATGCGGGGCTGGCCGCGCAACTCATTCGGCACATTCTCGGCGACCATCCCGGCCTTCCGGCCATGGCAGCCGCCGCCTTCGCCTCCCTGTTCGCCGTCATCGAATTCATGCCGGACCGGATAGACCATCACAATGTCCAGATCGTCCTGCTGCTTGCGGCCTGTCTCGGCATCGTGTCACGCCATCGCCATGCAGGCATCCTGCTGGGCCTCGCCAGTGTCCTGTCGATCGCGGTCGGCCTTGAATGCGTGCCCTATATCGCACTCGCTCTGTCCGGCGTCGCCGTGAATGCGGCCCTCGCCCCCCAATCAGGCATGCCCCGGAAACTGCTTCTGTGCGGCCTGACCCTGCTCACCGCCACATTGCCAACAGGCCTCTTGCTGTCCGGCCCCACCCTGTTTCAGACCCATTGCGATGCCTTGTCGGCTCCATGGGCCCTGGCATTGATGGCTGGCGGTCTTGTTGCTGCCGGAGCGCCACCCGTCTGGAGCCTGTTCAACCTGACGCACCCCGTCCCCCGCCTTGGAATACTGGTCTTCGGCGGGGGTCTGGCATTGGCCGCGCTCTGGCTGGCTTTTCCGGAATGCCATGCCGGCCCGTACGGCATGATCAATGAGACGGCCCGGACGTTCTGGATCTCGAACGTCATTCAGGAAAAAGGGCCGGTTGGGGCGTTCGCTCGCGGCGAACACCTCCTCGTCGCCATCTTCCTGACGCTTCTGGCCTTGACACTTGCAGCCTGGATGAGCGCGCCAGCGCGCCGCGCACCGGTGCTCATTCTCCTGCTGATGGCCACTCTGGGCACGCTCCTGTCAGCCTGGCAGATGCGGAACTTCAAGTTTCCGGCAGCGCTACTGCCGCTCTTCCTTCCGCTCTTTCTGGCACGGGCGCGCGCAGGAAACGGCGTGCGTCTCGGCCTCTCGGTGCTTGTGCCGCCCGCACTATTGCTCGCCGGGTTTGCCGGTCTGGTGAAGCCGGAAAGCCGGACGCTGTCACTTGTGGACTACATGGAAGGCGATGCCTGCCGCGACGCCGACCTGACCAGCCTGTCAGACCTGCCTCCCTCCCGCATCATGGCCCCAATGGGGTTGTCGCTGACCCTCGCCCGGCATATCAGCGAAACGGGCAGCGGTCACAGCGTCGCCGCCCTGCCCTTTCACCGCGCTGCGCCCGGCATGAAGCGCATGTTCGAAACGTTCGTCCTGTCCGATCCGACGCAGCGGCGAGACGCTCTGGCCCCGTTCGACCTGCTGGCAGTCTGCACCTTGCCGGATACCGGCAACGCGCCCGATCAGGCGCTATTGTTTGCTGCGCTCAGTTCAGGCCGAGACTGGCCCGGCCTGCAGGAAATCCCGCAGAATCCCGAATCGCGATTCCGCCTGTTCAGGATCGATCACGACACGGTCGAATGAACCGTCGCGCCTAGTCCCCGAGTCGCTCCACTGCGACCGGCTCGCCATCGAACAGCGCCAGGTATTGTTGCTTCAGGCTGTCCCGGAACGCCGCTTGCGGAACAGTCACATGGTAGGCTCCCTCGGCATAGGAGCCGATGTCATAGGGCGCGAAATGCACGACATAGCCGCCGAACTTGCCCGGCACGGTGGAGGGAACGAAATTCACCTCTCCGGCCAGAACCATGTCGGCACTGACCAGCTCCCGCGCCTGTGAATGAAACTGCTCGATATCGGAGGCCCGTCCGCCCTTCCGCAGCTTCTGCCGGGCAATCCCCTGCCACACCGTGTCCATGTGCGCCTGCACGGCGGCCTGCGGTTGCTGGAAGAACGCGCTCAACCGCATCGGTTCTCCGGTCGCGCTGTTGTAGATTCGCGCATCCGTGAAATAATTGCCATGGGCGCCGCCGGTGAAAGTGTAGAAAAACCCCTCCAGGCTCATGATGTTGCCAGCCTCGGCGACCACACCCCATTTGATGCGCAACCCATAGGCCCGGAAATAGTCCGGGTCGGCCTCCCTGTAATCCTGGGCGTCCTGTGACATGGCCTCGATGCGGATCTGGGCGTCTTCCACGAGGTCCATGCCGATCGCAGGCGCCTTGCTGAACACGGCCTCGTCGAAAGTTGCCTCGGCCTTGAGATAGGCTTCATCGACGATGATCTCCCGCGGAAGCTCGTCCACGGATTCGATGGCCGCGACGTCCAGGCTGGCCGCCGTCTCGTCTGTCCCTGCCGTCTCGGCTTCAGCTTCACCGACATCCGACAGGCTACGCACCTTCTTCTGGCATCCGGCCGTCAGCAACAGCGCCCCCGTCATGGCGGCCAGGACAACACTCTTCATGCGGCGCTCCTTCAGAGACTGAGCAGTTCGGCATCCCCGCCCTGTGCGGTGATGTTCACCGTCAGGGTGCGCTCTGTCGCGAACCGATGCAAGTAGTGGGGTCCGCCTGCTTTCGGCCCGGTGCCTGAAAGGCCTTCCCCGCCAAAGGGCTGCACACCCACAACGGCCCCCGTCATTGAGCGATTCACATAGGTATTGCCCACCGGGCAGGCATCGCGCACTTCGCGCTGGAAGCTTTCAAGCCGGGAGTGCACGCCCAGCGTCAATCCATAACCTTTCGCCCTCAGCGTCGCACCGACCTCGTCGATATCATCTGGATCATACCGCAGTACATGCAGGATCGGTCCGAATTTCTCTTCGGAGATCTGGTCGATCGATTTCAGCTCGATCAGCGCCGGACCAAAGCCATAGCCCGTCTCGCCGATCCTGCCGGCCGGGATCTGGTGCAACAGGGTCGCCTCGTCCCTCATGGTCTGGACATAGGCCTGCAAGGAGGCACGCGATTCGGCATCAATGACTGGCCCGAGATCCGTACGCGGCAGGCCCGGGTCGCCGACAATCAATTCGTCCATCGCCCCGATCAGTCCCTCGATCAGTTCATCGGCCGTATCGTCCGGCAGGAAGACGATGCGCAGGGCAGAGCAGCGCTGGCCCGCCGATCCGAATGCCGAGACGATCACATCATCGATCACCTGTTCACGCAGGGCCGTCGTGTCCACGAACATGCCGTTCAGCCCGCCGGTCTCCGCGATCAGGGGAATGATCGGTCCGTCCCGCTCGGCCAGTGTCCGGTTGATGATGCGCGCCGTGCTGGTGCCGCCGGTGAAGCAGACCCCGGACACACGAAGGTCGCTGACCAGTTTGGCGCCGACCGTTTCACCGCTGCCCGGCAACAGGTGCAGCGACTCGACCGGCAGACCCGCCTTGTGGAACAGCTTGACCGCCTCGAATGCGATCAGAGGAGTTTGCTCGGCCGGCTTGGCAACGACCGTGTTGCCCGCTGCGAGGGCTGCCGCAATCTGGCCGGTGAAGATGGCCAGCGGAAAATTCCATGGGCTGATGCAGCAGAACACGCCTCGTCCGTGAAGGGACAGATGATTTGTTTCGCCGGTCGGCCCCGGCAGTTTCTGGGGCGTGGTGAATTCGGCTTCTGCCTGCATGGCATAATAGCGGCAGAAATCGACGGCCTCTCGCACTTCGGCAATGCCGTCTCCCAGCGTCTTGCCGGCTTCCCGGGCCATCAGCGCAATCAGCCGTTCGGCATTCTCCTCGAGAATGTCGCCCATCGCCCGCAAATGCTTCGCCCGGTCGGCGCCGCCCAACGCATCCCAACCCGGCTGGAACCGGACCGCCTCCGTCAGCGCCGCATCCATGTCTGCGGCCTGTGCTTCGCGGCAGCTGCCCAGTACGGTTTCCGTGTCAAACGGGACGCGAACCAGATCCCCGCCCCCGGTGACCGGTTTGCCGGACACGATGGACCCGGCGGCTATGGCGGGACTGTCCCGGAAACTCCTGATGGCGGCTGCCATGTCGTCGCGCACCCGGCGCTGGCTCAAATCCAGCCCGGTCGAATTCCGGCGCTCTGCCCCATAAAGACGAGGCGGGGTCGGGATACGCGGATGCCGGCGAGGGCCGACTTCCACCTTCACGATCGGATCAGCCACCACCTGTTCCGGCGGCACGTCCGGATCCAGGAAGGAATGGACAAAGCTGGTGTTCGCACCATTCTCCAGCAGGCGGCGAACCAGATATGGCAGAAGGTCCTTGTGCGGCCCCACCGGTGCATAGACCCGGACACGCCGGCCGAGCCCTGCCGCTCCGTAGAGCGCCTCTCCCATGCCGTGCAGGCGCTGGAACTCGAACGATGAATTTCCGGTTTCCTCCGACAATTGCTCGATCGCAGCCACCGAATGGGCATTGTGCGTCGCGAATTGCGGATAGATGGCATCGCCAGCCTCCAGCATCTTGCGGGCACAGGCGAGAAAGTGAAAATCGGTTCCGGCCTTGGTCGTGAAGACCGGAAAGTTCGCAAAGCCCTCGACATGGGCGTGCTTGATCTCGCTGTCCCAGTAGGCGCCTTTCACCAGACGCACCATGAAGCGGTGCCCCGTCTGCGCGGACAATCGTTTCAGGCATTCGATGACTTCGCCGGCGCGCTTCTGATAGGCCTGAACCGCCAGGCCCAATCCGTTCCAGTCCTTCAATCCCGGTTCGCGGGCCAGACGGTCAAGAATCTGCAAGCTGAGCACAAGCCGGTCTGCCTCTTCCGCGTCGAGGCAGAGATTGATGTTCGCCTTCGCGGCCCGTTCACACAGGTCCAGCACCGACGGATACATCTCCTCCATGATCTGTGCCCGGTTGACCGCCTCATAGCGCGGGTGAAGGGCAGACAGCTTCACGGACACGCCATTGGCATGTTCCGGCGCGGCCGTCTTGTCCTTGTCGGCGGCCACGCCGTCAATCGCATCCTGATACGCCTTGAGGTACCGTGCGGCATCCGCGGCCGTGCGGGCCCCTTCTCCCAGCATGTCGAAACTGAAATGCGCCGCATCGCCTGCCTTCACCATCCTGCGACCGCGTTTCTGGGCATCCTTCACGGTCCGCCCAAGGACGAATTGCTCGCCCATGATCCGCATGGCCTGCATCATCGCAGCGCGGATCACCGGCTCGCCGCTTTCGCGGATCAGTCCCTGCACGAAACTCGCAGGGCCTTTCTTCAGGCTGGCCGGCACGCCAATCACCTGACCGGTCAGCATCAACCCCCAGGTCGATGCATTCACCAGCCAGGATTCCGACTGGCCGAGATGCGCGCTCCAGTCTCCTGAACGTATCTTCTCGGCAATCAGTTCGTCCCGTGTCTCCGCATCCGGAACCCGCAGCAGGGCCTCGGCCAGGCACATCAGGGCGAGCCCCTCGGCATTGGACAGGCCGAACTCCTCCAGGAAGCTCTCCATAACGCCCTTGTTGCGACCGCGCGCCCGTGCCGTTTCGACCAGTTCGAGGGCTCTGCGCATCGTCGCCTGTCTCAGATCATCGCTGAGCGGCGCCTGCTTCAGCAGGTCCTCGAGCAAGGCTTCCTCATCGGCAAACTTGATCCTGTCCAGCGCGTGCCAGTCAATTGCGTCCAGAGCGAGCGTGTCAGCCATATGCGTTTCAGTCCCGGTTCGTGTTCACCTTGAAGGCCAAGGATAAAAATTCGGCAGGAGCGGCCAATCCGGGCAATCCATGCCCCTGACCACATCATTCCTGCCTGACTTATATCCTTCCACTTGACCCGAAGCGAGAGAAGTTCAACGCATGCTGGCCTCTTTACGCAGTCGGCCAACATGGCCACATTGGCGTGCGACCGGCTGAGGCTGTTGAAGGAGCGCACATGCGCATCATGCTAGTTACGGATGCCTGGGACCCTCAGGTCAATGGCGTCGTGCGCACTATGAAGCGCGTGATCCAGGAAACAGAGGCGATGGGCCACGTCTGGGAGATCGTGCATCCCGGCCAGGGATTCCGCACCATGCCGCTGCCGACCTATCCGGAAATCAAGCTCGCCCTGTTCGCCCGGCGGCGGATCGAGGACCGGTTTCATGAATTCGAACCGGATGCCGTCCACATCGCCACAGAGGGCACGCTCGGCATGGCCGGCCGGGCCATGTGTCTGACGGTCAAGCACCCCTTCTCCACCGCCTATCATACGAGATTCCCGGAATATGTGTCCGCCCGGCTGCCGGTGCCGACACGCGCGGGTTATTCCTTTGTCCGCTGGTTCCACAAATATTCCGGCAAGGTCATGGTGCCGACGCCGTCCATGGTGAAGGAACTGGAGGCGCAGCGTTTCATCAATCTGGTGGCATGGAGCCGCGGCGTCGACACGGACATGTTCAATCCCTCCCGGCGGATCGAGGCAGGCCAGCCGGGTGACCCGTTTGACGGCCTGCCCCGCCCGATCTTTCTCAATGTCGGCCGCGTGGCAGTTGAAAAGAACATCGAGGCATTCGCCGAACTGGACCTGCCCGGCACGAAAGTCATCGTGGGTGACGGCCCCCAGCGAGAGGACCTGCAGAAACGCTACAAGGACGTGGTTTTCCTCGGCGCGAAGTTCAATGACGATCTCGCGACCTGCTATGCCAGCGCGGACGTCTTCGTGTTTCCCAGCGTGACCGACACGTTCGGGCTCGTCGTGCTGGAGGCGATGGCCTCCGGAACGCCGGTTGCCGCCTATGATGCGACCGGCCCGAGGGACGTGATCCCGGGATCGGATGCCGGCACGATCACGCCAATCGGGGGAGATCTTGCGAAAGGTGCCGTCGATTGTTTGAAACTCGACCGCGCGACCTGCCGCGCCTATGCGGAGACTTACAGCTGGCGTGCCTGCGCCGAAGCCTTCATTGAAAATCTCCAGCCGCTGCCGGCCCCGGCCCGCAAACGGTTCTGGCAGAAGATCAGGCTGCGCCGGCGAAAGAAACCAGCGCTGCCAACGCTGTAATCAGCGCCGGGCGGCCTTGTCCGCCAGATCCTCCGCAATGGCCTGCTGGGCCTCGCGCATTTCGTCCGGCAGGGGGATCAGCCCCTTTTCCAGCAGATAACCGTCCGCACCCATGGCCTGGTCGGAAACGAATTCCTCCACGAATTCGGCAAGCCCCGGCACAAGCGGCAGGTTCTGGTCCTTTACATAGATGTACATGCTGCGGGACAGGCCGTATTCGCCGGACGCAATGGCCTCGAACGTTGCCGGCACGCCATCCAGCCTCGCCGCTTTGACCCGGTCGGCGTTCTGCTCCAGGAAGGAATAGCCCAGCACCCCGACCGCTGTCGGCGTCTTGATCAGGGACTGGATGATCGCGGCGTCATTCTCACCAAGGTCGATCCAGGCCCCGTCGGTCCGGAGCGTGTGGGTCAGTTGCCGGAAGGCCGCCGGATCGGTCCGCTTCAGTTCAGCCAGTTGCTCGATGGCCTCGCCCCCCTTTTCCATGCACAATTCGACAAAGGCGTCGCGTGTGCCAGATGTGGGCGGTGGCCCCAGCACAAGGATCGGCTCATCGGGCAGATGGTCGGCGATTTGCGACCAGCGCTTGTAGGGGTTTGAACGGTACCCGCCCCGGCCATCCGGCAATTGCGCCGCAAGCGCCAGATACACCTCCTCCTTCGAAAGGTTGAGTTGAGGCGCCTGCCGGGCATTCACCAGAACGATACCGTCAAATCCGACCGACAGGGCCGTCACCTCGGTGATGCCATTGTTCGCGCACAGGGCCTGTTCGCTTGGCGTGATCATGCGGGAGGCATCCGAGATTGAAGGCCGGTCCGGTCCGATCTTTTGACAGAATGTCTTGAACCCGCCCCCGGTGCCGGTCGTCTCCACGATCGGGGTGGGGTAACGTGTGGTGGCCCCGAAACGCTCGGCCACGGTCGTTGCGAAGGGGGCCACTGTGGACGAGCCGACAATACGGATCTTGTGCGTTCCGTCCGCGTCCACGGGCGGCGGCGGAATCACGTCCCCGGTCTCGAGTTCCGACAAATCGGTGCGGCCACAGGCGATCAGGCAAGCCAACAGGAACGGGGCGAGAAACTGACCGGTTTTGACTGGCATGAAGGCGGATCTCCAGATGGCCGGGAAAGGGAAACGGCCTTTGAAAAGCGGGGTGAGTTGCCCTTAGACCACCCCCCTTGCCCGTTCAATATTATAGGTGGATGACAAAATTTCAGGCAGCCCGAAATTTTTGCTTGCGTGACCGAAAAGAGTGCCCTACATGCCCGTCTCGAAATCGACGTGGCGGACATCTGGGCCAACCCTTAAACTGGGGGCCCCCTGTACTAACGCCCAAAGCTGGTTAAAAGCCCTTTGGAGGTTAGGTGTCATGCACTCCTATGCTACTCCCTATAATATTGTGTCCGACGCACAGCCGGACCTTCCCGTATGGTGTTTCCGCCCAGAGCGGGTCACAGCAGCGGCAAAATGGTTCCGGGAGAAATTCCCGGGCGAGCCGTTCTATGCGGTGAAAGCCAATCCAGGCGAGCATGTGCTTGAAGCCCTGTGGGAAGCCGGCGTACGCAGCTTCGACACGGCATCCCTGCCGGAGATCGAACTGATCCACCGCAAGTTTCCGGGCGCCCGCATGGCGTTCCTGCACCCGGTGAAGAATCGCCGCGCCATCCAGCGCGCCTATCATGAGTTCGGCGTACGCATCTTCGTCACCGA
Organism: Hyphomonas sp.; assembly: GCF_017792385.1. Taxonomy (NCBI): domain Bacteria; kingdom Pseudomonadati; phylum Pseudomonadota; class Alphaproteobacteria; order Hyphomonadales; family Hyphomonadaceae; genus Hyphomonas; species Hyphomonas sp. Next base: position 660,114 of record NZ_CP051230.1, read on the forward strand.
CACGATGCAGGAACTGCACAAGATCCTTGAGGAAACCGGCTATGCCAAGGACCTCACGATCATTGTACGGATTGCTGTATCCTGCGATGGCGCAGCCCTGCCGCTGGCCGGCAAGTTCGGTGCGAGCGCGGAAGACGCAACAGAAATCCTGCGCGAGGCTCGCCGCTACGCAGACGAGCTGGGCGTGTCCTTCCACGTCGGCAGCCAGGCCCTGAAGCCAACCGCCTGGTGGACGGCGATGGCGGACGTCTCCCGCATCATCATCGCGGCTTCCGTCACGGTCGACATCGTGGATGTTGGCGGCGGCTTCCCGTCAATCTATGCCGACAATCCGCCCCCCTCGCTGGAAGATTATGCCTCCATGGTCGAGCAGGCCTTCGAGAACATGTACGTCCTCGAAAACGCAGAGCTCTGGTGCGAGCCGGGCCGCGCGCTGGTGGCTGAGGCGGAAAGCCTTCTGGTCCGTGTCGAGCAGGTCAAGGACGGCGCGATCTACATCAATGATGGCTCGTATGGCGCCCTCTATGATGCCGTGCACGAGCGCTGGTCCTTCCCGATGCGGGCCCTGCCCGGTGATGCGCGCCCGCTGGGCCGCCTCGTCGAGTACACCGTCTACGGACCGACTTGCGATTCGACCGACAAGTTTCCAGCAAAGGTCTGGCTGCCCGCCGGACTGGCCGAAGGGGACTATGTCGAATTCGGAAACCTCGGCGCCTATGGCCGGGCCATGTCGAGCCGCTTCAACGGTTTCGGCGAAACGGAAGTGGCCCGCGTCCACGACGCACCCTGGCCGAGCCTCTACAACGCTGTCGGCGCAGAGGTTATCTCGATCGGCGCGTCCGGCACGCGCTGAACGGATGGAAACCCGTATCGCCTGAGGACCAGTGCCAGATCCGGCACCTCCTCGGGCGATGACGTCAGCCAGGCCTGCCCCCCTATCCCGCGCGCCTCGGTTTCCGGTGGCAGCACACGGATTGTCTGCCGGGCGATGGCGGCGCCGGAATCGATATAGCTGACCGGCCGCGGCGCGCTCGCCACCAATTGGGCGCGGACAAGCGGGAAATGCGTGCAGGCCAGCACGACCGTATCGATCCGGTCGCCGCCCGGCGCCGCAAACAGCGGCGCCTGCGCCTCGGCAAAGCGTTCAATCGGAACATCCTCGCCGCGCGCATGGGCCTCGGCCAGCTTCACCAGATCGATGCTGCCATGCATCACAACCCGCACATCGCGGGCAAACTTCTCCACCAGGTCCGCTGTATAGGCGCGGCGCACCGTACCGGGCGTGGCCAGCAGGCCGATTGTCCCGGTCCGGGTCAGTTGCGCCGCCGGCTTGATGGCCGGAACCGTGCCGACAACCGGAATGTCCAGCACATCCCGCACCTCCTGCAGGGCCAGCGTGGACGCGGTATTGCAGGCAATCACAAAGACATCCGGCTTCACCGCATCACACAAGGCCATGGCCACCTTCGGCAGGCGGGCGCGCAACGCTTCGTCAGACTTGTCGCCATAGGGGAAAAACGCGGAATCGGCTGAATAATGCAGGCCCAGCGCAGGTCCCAGCGCACGGATTTCCTCCACGACGGTCAGTCCGCCCATGCCGGAATCGAAGACAAGCACCCTGCCCCGCGCAGGCGAAGGAACGTAATTCGGCGGCAGCGTTTCGGTCGGCATGGTCTCTCGCAGGTCGCATTCCTGTGTGGCGGAAACGGGGCAGAGTCTCAGCAATGGCACGGGATTTGTTGTGCACTGCAGCGTAAACCACTATGTCTGTTCCATGACCATGAGGACTGAAGATGCTTGATTTTTGGCTAACTCCCTGGCGCGCAAGCCTGTCCATGACGGCTGCAACGCTTGAAACGCTGATCGCTGCGCAGAAAAGCGTGTCGATCCTGGCCCCGATGGGCGTGGCATCACCGATGACCGAAGACAAGCTGCGCGATGCCTTCCAGATCGCCGCTGACGTCAATCTGCGCCGCTGGGAAGACACGGCCGGCGCGCTTCAGCGCCTGCCCAACTGGCTGCATGAAATGCATGCCATGCCTGGCAATGTCGTCACCGACTGGTTCGACGCCACGCGCCGTGGCCCGTCCCGCTTCTAGGTCCCGCCTCTAGCCGGACAGGCCTTCATCCCGCGCAGCCGGTAGCCAGACCCCGAAGGCGCTGCCCTCTCCGATCCGCGTCTCGACGGCAAAGCCGCCGCGATGGTGCGCCATGATGTGTTTCACGATGGCGAGACCCAGTCCGGTACCGGTGATCTTGCCTCCCCGGCTCTGGTCCGCCCGGTAAAAGCGTTCGCCGAGCCGCGGCAGGTGTTCGCGCTCGATGCCCGGGCCCTGATCCTCCACGCGCATCCAGATGGCCCGCTCTTCCGTATTGGGGCGGCTTGCGGCCGGAAGCAGGGTCATCCGCTCGCTGCTGGCCCAGACCTGACCCGCCTTCAGGCGCGCTTCCGCCATGCCGGAAGCGAGTCCAAAATGCAGGGTGACCTGCCCGCCTTCCCTGGAATATTTCAGCGCATTCGACACGAGATTCTCGACCACCTGGATCATTTCGTCCCGGTGCGCGATGACCGGCATCGCCCCCTCTTCCGACTTGACGGTCAGCCGCACGCCCTTTTCAGCAGCGATCGCGCTGAAGGCATGGGTCGCATCGGAAACAATGTCCCTGAAATCCTCGCGTTCGCGCGGCGAGACATGTTCCGCCGACTCGATCCGTGACAGCGACAACAGGTCCGCGATCAGCCGCGACATCCGCTCGGTCTCCCCGGCCATGATGGCCAGGAAGCGGTCCCAGGAATCCTTGTCGTCCTTGGCCGGTCCGCGCATCGTCTCGATAAATCCGGACAGCGCCGTCAGGGGGGTGCGCAATTCGTGACTGGCATTGGCCAGGAAGTCGGACCGGGCACGGGCCGCCCGGCGCACAGGCGTCAGGTCTTCCAGCACGACGAGCGTCCGCCGGGCCCGTCCGGGCCGGGAGACATGCGCCCGCCAGGTTTCGTCGGGTCCGCTTTCCACTTCCACCGTCATCGGCTCGACCGTGCCCGTCTCGATCGCATTCTCGATGGCCGACAACAGGCCGGGGGAGCGGATAACGGTGCTGGCCCGCGGGTTCACGCGGCCATCCAGGCGAAGGATGAACTCGGCCTCCTCATTCATGGTGACGATGCGCTGCTCGTCATCTATCTCGAAGGCAGGCAGCGGCAGCGCATCCAGCAGGATTGCAGACTCCGGAATCTTGGGGGTCGACAGGGCCGGCTCCACCGCCAGGCGCGGACTGATCGGCAGCACCGTGGCCGTCCCGACGAAAATCGCCGTCGCAACCGAGACCGCCACCAACAATGCGGCCAGGGCCTCGATCAGCCCGACTGCCCCGGTCAGCCACATCAGGAAGAGGATGCCGCCAAAGCAGCAGACCAGCGTCACGAAATCGCGCGCACGCCGGGACAGGGCAAGGCGCGTCGACCGCTTTTCGTCCGCTGACATGCCCTCGCTCATTCACACTCCCGTAAAGAAACTCCCCGAAGACTCGAGGTCCTGAAGCCGCTAATACGCCACCACACATCTGCCAAGCCCCTCATCGCGTAAGACCAGAAGGTGCGGTTTTCAGGTCACGTCAGCAAATTATTGAAAAACGATAATTTATCATTGACAGTCGAATAGAGCGGGCGTATCCGACATCTGAAACAGGGAGCGTTGCCGACGGCATGACACGATCAATTCTACTAATCAGTTCGGCAATTCTCACGGCCTGTGCGTCCACACAGGCAAATCTTCCCGGCGTGAACGGTAACCGAGAGGAAATTTTTGCTGTTGCGCCGGAAGCACCGGTTGACTGGGCGTCATCCGGCGTTGCCGGACAGGCCCCGACCGGCGACTGGCTCGGCCAGTTCAACGACCCCGTCATGGAACGCCTCGTGCGCGAGGCGCTCGCCAACAGCCCGACGCTGGAGTCCCGCGCCGCGCTGGTGCGCGCCGCCGAAGCCTCCATTCGCACGGCCCGCTCCCAGCGCCTGCCCAGCGTCGACGGCACGATCAGTACGGGCGTGACCTCCAATGCATTTGAAACGGGCGGAGATCTCGACCGCGCAACCGACGGCATTTACGGCCTGGGCCTGGACGCGAGTTGGGAAGCCGACCTCTGGAACCGGCTGGGTCGCGGGATCGCCGCTGCCGAAGCCGACCTCGCCGCCAGCGAAGCCGATCTTGCCGCCGCCGAACTCTCCGTTGCGGCCCAGACAGCCATCGCCTGGGTCAATTTGAACGCCGCGCTTGCACAGGAACGCGTCGCCGTCCTGACCTATGAAGCCCGTGACCGGGTGCGCATCCTGACCGAGCGCCGCTTCCAGCGGGGCCTTGCCGAAGCACTGGATGTGCGGACCGCGCGCAGCGCGCTGGCCGGCGCCGAAGCCGACATCGCCCAACGCCGCCAATTGTCCGGCGAGGCCGCACGCCGCCTGGAAATCCTGCTGGGGCGGTATCCGTCCACCGAGATCGAGGCCACGGCTGACCTGCCAATCCTGGACCCGCTGACGGTCGAGGGAAATCCGATGCTGCTGCTGGCCCGGCGGCCGGACATTGCCAGCGCGGAAGCCTCCGTCGTGGCCGCAGGCCTCAGAGCCGAACAGGCACGCCTGGCCATGTTGCCCGCCCTGCGTCTGACCGGTTCGGTCTCCACCAGCGAGTCGGAATTTGCCGACATGGTGGACCCGGAACGCATCGCTGCGCGGCTGGTGGCCAGCCTCATTCAGCCGCTTTTCACCGGCGGTCGTCTCGACGCCCAGCGGGATGCCGCGGTGGCCCAGGCCGAATCCGCCATAGCCAGCTATGCCGGTGCAGCCCTCTCAGCCTGGGGAGAAGTGGAAGACGCCATTGCGGCCGATACCTATCTTGCCCAGCAGGAAGACGCACAGCTTCGCGCCCTCGAAGAGGCCAGGCTGGCGGAAGAACTGGCCGTGCGCCAGTACACAAGCGGCACGATCTCCGTGTTCAATCTGATCGATGCCCAGACCCGGCGCCTGACCTCCGAAAGTCAACTGGTCGCCGCCCGTGCCTCACGCGCGACCAACCGGGTTTCCTATCACCTCGCTCTTGGGGGTGGCCTGCCCGTGCAGACCGCCTCCGCCACACCACAAGCCCCGCAGGAAAACGCCGCAGAATAGCGGCAGGAGAATAAGTCATGGGACGCGTCATTTCAGTTTTGGTACCCTTGGGGATTATCGCCTTCGTCGGTGTCGGCGGCGTCATTGCACTCTCCGCCGTCAAACCTGCACCGGAAAAGGCTGAAGAAGCCCGCGCCGGCCTGAACGTGTTCGCCGAACCCATTCGGCGCGGAGACCTGACACTGGTCGTTGAATCCCAGGGCGAAGTGAAGCCGCGCCGCGAGATCATCGTGGCCCCGCAGATTTCAGGTCGCATCTCCTACGTCTCGCCGGACTTCATCGACGGGGGCTTCATCAATCGGGGCCAGCTGCTGGTGCGCGTGGAGGCCGCCGACTATGAACTCGCCGTCGTGCGCGCCCAGTCCTCGGTCGCCAGCGCCGAACAGGCACTGGCCCGTGAAGAGGCCGAAGCCGAACTGGCGCGTCAGGACATCCAGGATCTCGGGATCACGGACGCCTCTCCCCTCGCCCGGCGTGAACCGCAGCTGGCCGAAGCCCGCGCGGCGCTCGAATCGGCCAAGGCCCAGTTGAAAGACGCCCAACTCGCGCTGGACCGGACGGCCGTCTACGCTCCGTTCGCCGGACGCGTGCGGGAACGCAATGTCGATATTGGTCAGGTTGTGGCCGTCGGTCAGTCCCTCGGCCAGATCTTCGCCAATGATGTGGTCGAGGTCGCCATGCCGCTCAAGGATGCCGAGATGGGCCGTCTCGGCCTGCCGCTTGCCTTCAGTGCCAGCGCCAACAATCCGGGGCCGGACGTCACATTCCGCGCCACAGTGGGCGGCATTGAACGCGAATGGCACGGTCAGGTCGTCCGGACCGCCGCAGCCGTCAACTCGCAGACTCGCCAGATCAATGTAATCGCCGAACTTCAGGACCCCTATGGCGCCGGGGCGGACGGCGATGCTCCCATGGCCCCCGGCCTGTTCGTCAACGCCACGATCCAGGGCGAGACGATCGAGGATGTCCTGATTGCTCCGCGCGGCGCGCTGCGCGGCGATGACCGGTTGTTCGTCGGCCTTCCGGAAGAAGGCAAGCTGTCGATCCGTCAGGTTGACCTGATCTATTCTGATCCCGACGGCGCCTATGTCTCTTCCGGGGTCGAGGCCGGCGAGCTGGCCATCACCAGCCCCATCCAGGCGCCGTTTGACGGCATGAGCATCACGGTCATGCAGCGCATGGAAGACGGCACGATCAAGATCCACGAGCCGAAACCCACCGATGATGCATCGACGTCAGACGAGCCGGCGGCTCTGGTCTCCAATACCGGGGAAGGAGTTGCACAATGAACGGGATCGTTGCCTGGTTCGCCCGCAATGCGGTGGCTGCGAACCTGTTGATGATTGTTGCCTTTGTCGGCGGCGTCTTCGGCTACACCAAGATGGAACAGGAAATGTTCCCTGTGGTGAACATCACCGGTGCCTCGGTATCGGTCGCGTGGAATGGCGCGTCGCCACAGGATGTCGAGGAGCAGATCGTCACCCGCATCGAGGAAGCCGTTGCAGACATCAACGGACTCGATCGTATCACCTCCATCGCCAATGAGGGCTTTGGTGTCGTCAACATCAAGGGTCGCGACGACATCGACATGGAGGAGTTCCTCGACGAGGTGAAGATCCGCGTCGACCAGATCAACAATCTGCCCCAGGCCGCATTCGAGCCGCAGGTGCAGCGCTGGGAACAACGCAACTGGTTCATGGGCATGGCGGTCCATGGCAATGTCGATGACCGCACACTGAAACGCCTGGCCGATCAGGTGCGCGACGATATCGCCAATATTTCCGGTGGCGAACTGGCCGTGCTGCAGGGGGTTATCGACGAACAGGTCAATATCGAAGTCTCCGAGGAAGCCCTGCGTCGCTTCGGCCTCAGCTTCAGCGATGTGGCCAATGCCATCCGGCGGTCATCCCTGAATTCGTCCGGCGGCCGCATTGAATCCTCCACCGGCGACGTTTCAATCACGACCCGTCAACTGGCCGATACGGCGGACCAGTTCGGCAGCATCATCATTCGCCAGACAACCGAAGACGGCACGATCCGCGTCGCAGACATCGCGTCCGTGGATGACGGGTTCGTCACTGACAAGTTCAGTGCGCGTTTCAACGGGGAGCCGACCGCCTTCGTGATGGTCCCCTCCCCCGACACGATGCACATCATCGACTATACCGACGCGTTCAAGGATTATATCGAACGGGCCAATGACCCGTCGAACGGCATCCTGCCGGAAGCGGTCAAGATCGACATCCTCTGGGACGATTCCGAATCCTTCAAGGCACGCATGGACCTGATCACCCAGTCGGCCATGATGGGCGCGGTGCTCGTCATGCTCGTCCTGGTCCTGTTCCTGCGCCCGACCGTGGCAATCTGGGTCACTGTGGGCATCATGACAGCCTTTGCGGGCGGCATCCTGCTGCTGCCCTATTTTGGTGTGTCCTGGAACATCCTGTCGACCTTCGCCGTGCTTCTGGTGATCGGGGTGATCGTGGACGATGCCATCATCGTCGGCGAGAACATCCACAGGGAAATCGAAAGCGGCCGGCGCGAAGGCCTCGATGCGGCCATTGTCGGCACGCAGCTGGTCATGAAGCCGGTCATCTTCGGCGTTCTGACCACGATCATTGCCTTCCTTCCCTGGGCATTCATTACCGGGCCCACGCGCATGTTCACGCAGCAGATCACCTTTGTCGTGGTTGCCGCGCTGATCTTCTCGATCATTGAATGCATGCTGATCCTGCCCAGCCACCTGGCGCACATGAAGCAGCAGAAATTCGATGGCCCGTCTGGCCGGTTCCTGAAGCTGCAGCGCCGGATTGCAGACAGCCTGCTCTGGTTTGCCAACAATCTCTACAAGCCGGCACTGGAACTCGCGATCCGCTTTCGCTACGCCACGGTGGCCTTCTTCTTCTGCCTCTTCTACCTGGCGACCAATATCACCGGGATGGGGATCGTGCCGTTCAAGTTCATGCCCGAGATCGAGGCAGACCTTGTCCAGGTCGAAATCGACATGCCGGACGGCACTCCCTATGAGCGCCTGCTCCAGATCCGGGACCAGCTTCAGGCCGGAATCGAGAAGACCAAACAGGTCACGGATGCAGAATATCCCGAGATCGAAGGCGGCCTCGTCACCGATGCATCCGTTGTGGCCGCAGATGGGCGGGTTCAGGCCTGGATCGGACTGCTGGCGCCGGAAGACCGTCCGCAAGGTGTGCGGTCGAAGGAAATTTCCGAACGCATGCGGGAATATGTCGGCGACATTCAGGATGCAGAGGAAATCAGCTTTGACTTCACCTTCAATGATGAACAGAGCGGCGTTCGCTTTGCCCTGAACCATCCGGACCTGGATCGCCTGAGGGCTGCTGCAGCCGAAGTGAAGGCCCACCTCGCCACGTATTCGAACGCCTATGACATCGGGGACAATTTGTCCTCCGCCGCAGAGGAAATCCAGATTTCCCTCAAGCCCGGCGCAGAGACCCTCGGCATCACGCTGGCTGATGTGTCCGAACAGATCCGTCAGGCCTATTTCGGGGAAGAGGTCCAGCGCCTGCCCCGGGACGGCGAGGATGTTCGCGTCATGGTGCGCCTGCCGGAATCCGCTCGCCGCGATCTGGACAGCATCGACACGCTGCGCGTGCGCACACCCGATGGCCGTGAAATCCCGATCACGCAGGTGGCAGATTTCGAATTTGCCCCCGGTATCAACCGGATCATCCGCCGCAACCGCACCCGGTCGGTTTCTGTCTATGCAGAGGTGCAGGGCGAAGGCGGACGTGGCCGGATCATGGCGGCGATGGAGAAGGATTTCTGGCCCGACTTCCAGCGCCACTTCCCGGACGTCCAGCGTGGCGAGGCCGGCGGCTTTGAAGAGGAACAGAAATTCTTCGCCGAAGTCGGACGCCTGATCCTGATTGCCATTGGCACGATGTACATTCTGCTGGCCGTCGCGTTCCGGTCCTACGCCCAGCCGATCATGCTGATGATGGCCCTGCCCTTCGCCTATTGCGGCGCAGTGTTCGGCCTGTGGATGTTCAACACGCCGATGGCCATGTTCTCCTTCTTCGGCATCGCCGCCGCCGCAGGGGTCGTGATCAACGACAACCTCGTCCTGATCGATTATGTGAACCGACGGCGCGACGAGGGCGCCGGCGCGGTCCAGGCACTGATCGATGGCGGCGTGTCGCGCTTCCGGCCGATCCTGCTCACCTCCGTGACGACGATTGTCGGCATCCTGCCATTGATCGCGGAGAAATCCGTGCAGGCGCAGTTCCTGAAACCCATGGTGATCTCGCTCGGGGCAGCGGTGGCCTTTGCCCTCTTCGTCTCGCTCCTGTTCGTCCCCGCCCTGTATGCGGTGGGCGTCGAGATCGGCCGTATCTTCCGCTGGACATGGGGCGGCAAGCCCTTCCGCCAGATCGGGGAGACCTATAGTGGCGAAGTCACGATCGACGAGGATGAACTGATCGGGACCAGCCAGGATGGCGGACTTGGCCCCATGGCTCCCGCCGAATAGACTGACCTCAATTCGATGACGGCCCGTCCGGTGAGGAGGACGGGCCTCATCCCTTATCTACTGGAGAGACTTAGCATGCAGAAACTCATGTTCGGGGCAGCGGCTGTTGCCCTTCTTGCCGCTTGCGGCCAGACCGCAACGGAAGATACCGGCCAGCCTGCCGAACCGGCAGAGACCGTATCCACCTCCCCCACCACCCCGAATGAAGACGGCAAATACGTCACGCCCGAAGGCCTCGAGCTTACCGCTGCCGACTATTGGGGAGATTGGGGGATCGACCTGACGGTGCGCGACGAATCCGTTTCTCCGGGGGATGATTTCTATGCCTATGCGAATGGCAAATGGCTCGACAGTTTCGTCATTCCCAGCGACCGCACCCGCTATGGTGCCTTCACACTGCTGGCGGAAAAGTCCGAACAGCGCGTGCTGAACATCATCCAGGAACTGGCCGAGGCCGAACCGGATCCCGCCACGCTCGAAGGCAAGGTCGCCTCTGTCTACAATGCCTATATGGACACCAGCGGCATCGAAGCCGCCGGCCTGACCCCGGCAATCCCCTATCTCAGCAAGATCAAGGGCATTTCCAGCCGCGAAGACCTTGCCAGGGTCTTTGCCGCGACGGGGTTCGCCTCGCCGATCGGGGGTTGGGTCGATGTCGATTCCAAACAGACCGACCAGTACATTTTCTACATCACCCAGGCCGGGCTCGGCATCGGGGATCGTGACTATTACCTGGACGACAGCGAGAAGAATCTCGAAATTCGTGCCGCCTACAAGCAGATGCTGGTCAATCTCCTGACCGAAGCCGGGCAAGAGGATGCCGACGCGGCAGCAGACCGGGTGATCGCGCTCGAGACCCGCTTGGCACAGGCCCATTGGGACCGCGCCGCAGGCCGCAACCGCAATCTGACCTACAACAAGATGAGCCGCGAAGAACTGCAGCAACTCGCCGGCGACTTCCCCGTGGCGACGATGCTGATGGATCTCGGCCTCAACGGTGAACAGGCCTTCGTCGTGCGCCAGGTCACCCCGACGGAAGAAGAGATCGCCGAAAACGGCCTGACGCCGGAACAGGTCGAGAAGGTCTCCGGCGGCGGCATTGCCGGCCTGTTCGAGGTCATGCAGACGGCTCCGCTGGAAGACTGGAAAGCCTATCTGACGGCTCATTTCCTGATCGATCATGCCGACGTCCTGCCCCAGCGCCTCGACGCCGCCACGTTCGAATTCTACGGCAAGACGCTCGGCGGCGCCGAGGAACAGCGTGAGCGCTGGAAGCGCGCCGTCTCCACGGTTGAGGGGTCCGTCGGCGAGGCCGTCGGCAAGGTCTATGCCGACCGCTTCTTCCCGACCGAGAACAAGGCCGCCATGGACGAACTGGTGGCCAATCTGCGCAAGGCAATGAGCAGCAATCTCGACGAAATCGAGTGGATGGGCGAGGAAACCAAGACCGAAGCCCGCGACAAGCTTGGCAAGTTCACGCCGAAAATCGGCTATCCGGAGAAATTCGAGACCTATGAAGGCCTGAATGTCGGTCCGGATGCCTTTGCGAACAATATCGCGGTCAATGACTGGGCCTGGAAAGACATGATTTCCCAGCTCGGCCAGCCGATTGACCGGACAGAATGGTTCATGCTGCCACAGACGGTGAATGCGTATTATTCCCCCAATCGCAACGAAATCGTCTTCCCGGCAGCCATTCTCCAGCCGCCCTTCTTCAACCTCACTGCGGACCCGGCCGTGAATTACGGCGCCATTGGCGGCGTCATCGGACACGAAATCGGACACGGTTTCGATGATCAGGGTGCCAAATCGGACGGAAATGGAACGCTGAGAAACTGGTGGACCGATGAGGACAACGCCAATTTCAAGGCAAAGACCGGCGCGCTGGTGGACCAGTACAATGCGCTGTGTCCGCTGGATGACGGGGAAACCTGCGTGAATGGCGCGCTGACACTTGGCGAAAACATTGGCGATCTGGGCGGGCTGTCGATGGCCTACAAGGCCTACAAGCTGAGCCTGGATACCAATGGCGACGGCACGATCAGCCCGGATGAAGAGGCCCCGGTCCTGGACGGCCTGACGGGAGATCAGCGCTTCTTCCTGTCCTGGGCCCAGGTCTGGCGGGCGAAATACCGCGAGGAAGCCACGCGCCGGCAGCTGCTGACCGATCCGCATTCGCCGCCGCTCTATCGCGTCAACGGCATCGTGCGGAACCTGTCGGAATGGTACGACGCCTTCGACGTGTCCCCGGAAGACGCGCTCTATCTACCTCCGGAAGAACGCATCCGGATCTGGTAAGCTCGCACCAATCGTAATTGTTACTGCAGAATGCAGCGCCCCCGGGCGCTGCATTTTTACTTCTTCTGAACACCTTGCGGGCTATCGTTGGGTCATGGGTGGATGTGGCATGAAAATTGCGACGACTGCAGGCAAAGGAATCCGCACCAGAATGAAACTTCTCGATCGCCTCTTCAAACCGTCCAAATCCGCTCCCGTTGCTCCGGCTGCGTCGCGCGTGGAAAAGATGGTTACCCCAACCCAGGACCGGCCGCGCCCGGCCCGGTCTTCGGTCTATCGTGAAGCCTATGTTGTGTATGATTCCGGCTACAAGCGCCGTGGCATCGTGCTTGATTACACCGATACCGGGGTCCGCCTGCGCTTTCCCACCAATGAAGGCATGCCGGAACATGTGACGGTCAATGCCCGTGGGGTCGGCGTTCAGGGCCGCGCCCGGGTGGTCTGGCAGAAGGGTTCGGAAGCCGGATTCCAGCTGGTCGGCTAGCGCCCCCGGCCTGCCGTAACGGAAAGTCCCTTGGCATTTCGCGCAGAAGGGTATTCACTCCCCTTTCCAGAAAAGGAAAGGGACGCGCCATGGCAATCATGAAATCGGAAGAGATTCTCGCCGAATCCACCAAATCCTTCGAGGACGCCATCCAGACAGCGGTGACACGGTTCGATGCCACCGTGAAAGGCTTGGCCTCGGCCTATGTGAACAGCATGTACACGACGATCAAGAACGGCAAGATCGAGAAGTATCGTGTGAATCTGCAGATGACATTCGAAGTCATGCCGCCCAAGGCGGATGACAAGGCAAAACGCGCGAAGAAGAGCTAGACTTGGCGGGGGCGAAAACGGTCGAGTCCTGGTTTGCAGGGCTCGATCCCCATCAATCGGCCATCGCAGAAGCCCTGAAGGCGCGGATCGAACAGCTCGGCCCGTCCCTCAGCTGCAAGCTGGCATGGGGATTTCCGTGCTGGAGCGGATCGGAACGCATCTTCTCGATTGTGGCCCAAAAGGACCGGTGCAATCTGCAACTGTTTTACGGGGCTGCGCTCGCCGCCGACCATCCGGGCCGGATCGAAGGCACCGGCAAGGCATTGCGCCACGTGAAAGTGCGCGCCATCGCGGACATCGACCCGGAACTCGACCGGATCATCACTGACGCCATTGAACTGGACGCCACCAATCCTCAGCGTGTGCGTTAGGTATCCGCCCGGCCCGACAAGCCGGCCAGATCCGGAACAGAGTCCAGAAAACCGAGCGCATCCGCTTTTGCAGCGGACATGGCCGTCGCCAGTCGGACCCTGTCTATCCGGGTCTTGCGAATGCGTCGCCACGGATGGCGCTGCAGGTAATAGTCCAGATTGTTCAGCAATTCGAACTCGACCCGGGCGACCTGTTCGGCCGCGTTCGGCTCGGCGAGATAGATCCGGCTCTGACTGGAGGACGTCCCATGCGCGAAGGTGGCATGAAAATGCCCGTCTCCTGCGCCAAAGCAATCGAACCGGAGCACTTCGTCCTGATGCAGGAAGAGTGAAAAGGCCGGCCCCCGCCCGATTGGCAGCACTTTCCAGAACACGTGCAGTTCCGCGGCCGGCTGGACGGGATAGATTTTCAGGTCGCGCCGGCTCGGAAACCGGTCGGCATAGCCGGTCGCAACCGTCGATGCGCGAACGCGGCGATAGGCCTGCCGCGCAAGATAGAACACCGGAGGCGGCAAGGCCTTGCGCGCAAATCTGTGGATAGAAACTGCCATGTCGATACGTCCCCTGCTGCCACTCTATGGGAGCAAGGCGCGGGTCTCCATGGGTTTCGCCGCATGGGCGAAGCGGCTCGACGCGGCAAACTGGCACCTGTGCATCCTGTGGCGCTCGCCTATTCTATCTTCGATAGAGGGGGATAGGCCGCCATGCTGGATGTGCTCCTGATCGCGGGCCAGATTCTTCTGGGATTGTGGGTCGCAGACCTTGGCACCGGCCTGTTTCACTGGCTGGTCGACAATTATTGCGATCCGGACTGGCCGATCCTCGGCCCCTTCCATATCCGCAACAGCCACCGGCACCACACCGCTCCGATGGAATTGTTCCAGTTGCCGCCGCTGCTGAAGCATGGTGGCATCGTGTCCGTGGTCTCGCTTGTCGCGCTCGGCCTGGCGCTCGCCGGATGGATGAACCCGATGCTTGCATCTGCCTGCATGTTCGGGGCGTTGACCAATCTGATCCATGGCTGGTCGCATACGCCCGCGGAACAGAATGGCCCGGTCATCACAACGCTGCACCGGCTCGGCCTGTTCCAGTCCCAGAGCCATCATGTGCATCACCATTCCGGGGCATCGGACACGCATTACTGCCTCCTGACAGACCATGTGAACCCGGTCCTTGAAGGGTTGAAGGTCTGGCCGCGGCTGGAAATGATCGTGGCAACCCTCGGCATCCGGCGCCAGTACTGGCTGAATCGGCCAGAGGTCACCCGGACGTGACGCGATGCGCCCCAGCATCCTCTTGACGAGTCCGGCCCGGAAGCGCTTTGTGTTCGCAACTGCAAAAAACCGAACCGGAAGGAAACTCCATGTCTGATCAAGATCCCGTCGTCATTGTCGGTATGGGCCGCACGCCCATGGGCGGTTTGCTCGGCGACCTTGCCGGCCTGACGGCCAGTGAACTGGGCGCCATCGCGATTGAGAAAGCCGTCGGCGAAGCGAAGCTGGCCCCCGGCGAAGCCAATGAAATCATCATGGGCAACTGCCTTCCCGCGGGACAGGGCCAGGCCCCTGCCCGTCAGGCCGGGTTCAAGGCGGGCCAGGACAAGGGTCTCGAAGCCACCACGATCAACAAGATGTGCGGCTCCGGCATGCAGGCCGCCGTCATGGGCCGCAACGCCATCCTCGCCGGCGACGCGAACATCGTCATCGCAGGCGGCATGGAATCCATGACCAATGCGCCGCATCTCATGCAGGTCCGCAAGGGCCACAAATACGGCACCATGGCCGCACAGGACCATATGGCGCTGGATGGCCTGTCCGACGCCTACAAGGGCGGGCCAATGGGTGAGTTCGCCGACATGATCGCCGGCGAATACCAGTTCACCCGCGAGCAACAGGACGCTTACGCGCTGGAAACGCTGAAACGCGCCCAGGAAGCGACCGCCAACGGCAAGTTCAAACGCGAAATCGCGCCGGTCACCATCAAGTCCCGCAAGGGCGAGACCGTGGTCGACACCGACGAACTGCCGCGCACGGCCCGTCCGGACAAGATCCCGACGCTGCGCCCGGCCTTCTCGAAGGACGGCACCGTGACAGCGGCCAACGCCTCGGCCATCTCGGACGGTGCGGCAGCGCTCGTCCTGATGCGCGAATCCGAAGCGAAGAAGCGCGGCCTCTCGCCACTCGCCAAGATCGTGTCTTCGTCCAGCCATGCGCATGAGCCGGAATACTTCACGACGGCGCCTGTGCCTGCGATGAAGAAGGCCCTCGAAAAGGCTGGTTGGAGTGTCGACGAAGTCGAGCTCTGGGAAGTGAACGAAGCCTTCGCCGTGGTTCCAATGATCGCGATGAAGGAGCTGGGCATTCCGCACGAAAAGCTGAACGTGAATGGCGGCGCCTGCGCCATGGGTCACCCGATTGGCGCCTCTGGCGCGCGCCTGATCGTCACCCTGCTGGCCGCTATGGAAGATCGTGGCCTGAAGAAGGGCATGGCCAGCCTATGCATCGGTGGCGGCGAAGGCATCGCCATGGCGCTGGAACGCTACTAGGCCTCCACGATGCTGGATGAAACCCGGATCCTCGACCATTTCGCCGAACAGGCCGGATGGTGCGAGGATCTGGGGTCTCCCTTTACCGCCGCCCTGCTCCGCAAGTTTGCAGTGGATTTCGAGGCCGGCGGCCCGGTCGCCGATATCTGCGGCGACTGGAGCGGCAATCCGCGGAAGGATGCGCTCGGCCTGCGCCTGACCGGCTTCCTTCATCACGCCGTCCTCACGGGTACAGCCCCCGAGCTTGCCGAGACCTATCCGGCGGCTTCACCCGGCTGGGACATGGACATGGTCTGGCGGCAGGCAAAGGCCTTTCTGGCCGCTCATCCAGATGCAGCGCGTGCATTCCTTCAAAGCGCTCCGCAGACCAATGAAACCCGGCGATCCATTGCGCTCCTGCCGGGCTTCCTCGACCTCGCCGCCAGATTTCGCATGCCCATTCACTTGTTGGAACTCGGGGCCAGCGCCGGGCTGAACCAGAACTGGGACCGGTTCACCTATGATGGCGGCACGTGGCAGAGGCCGGGTGCAAGCGATGTCACCATCTCAACCGTCTGGAATGGTCCCGAGCCGGCACATCTGGACGCCGCGCCGGTGATCGCGTCCCGCGCCGGATGTGATCTGAACCCGATCGACGTTTCCGATGACGCAGCTTTCCTTCGCCTCAAATCCTATACCTGGCCGGACCAGGCCGGGCGGCTCGCCCGGCTCGATGCGGCGGCAGAACTGGCCCGCCAGCGGGGCGTCCGCATCGAAAGGGCCAACGCTGTCGACTGGCTGGCCGAACGGCTGGCAACCCGGCCCTCGGAGGGCCTCACGATTGTCTACCATTCGGTCTTCCTCATCTATCCGCCCAAGGACGACATCGCACGCATCATGCGCCTGATCGAGGAAGCGGGCGCAGCCGCCACCGCCAGTGCACCTTTGGCCTGGCTGTGCTTCGAGCCGGAATCGCTGTTCGGCGGTGACCGCACCTCCCCGCGCATGCAGACCCGCCTGCAAGCCTGGCCGGACGGGACCGCGCGTATCCTGAATGAATCGGACGGTCACGTCACCCATGTGGATGTCCTGCAGGCCTAGTCCTGCGGGAGCGCCCCATAAACCGCCGCCAGGTCCGCGGCAAGGCGGCCGAGGGCCTGCACACCCGTCTCGCTGAAACTGTTCGTGTTGACGATCACGACGATCTCGGCCTCTGGATAGAGCCGCACCGTGGACAGCCACATCGTGTTCGATCCGCTATGCCCGAATGCCGGCCCCGATGCCCCATCCGGAATGACGCCCCATCCAAGGGCGTAATCCGATGCCGCGTCCGGATATGGCGACAGCAGCTTTGCCTCGGTCTGATCCGGCGACAGGAAGCTGCTGAGGAGTCCGGCATGGGCGGCCAGCGGCACATGAAGCGTCCCGGCGGGCGCCAGTGCAGGCGGATTGTCCGCACCCGGCCCGGTCCCCTGCGCCTTCAGCTTGCCGAACAGACCCTTGCCATGTCCCTGTATGCCTTCCGGGGGAGGACCGAACCCCCACCCCTCTTCCGCCGGGCCGAGCGAATCGAGGAACAGTGCTTCATAGTTTTCCTGTCCCGTCGCCTGCGCGATCCGGTCGATGGCCGCCCCGGCGATCATGTAGCCCAGATTAGAATAGGTGAAACTGCCCGGATCGGTCTCCGGCGGTTTGGACAGGAATGTCCGGGCCAGTCGTGTGCGCTGGGTCTCCACAGGATCCTCCGAAGACCGGCTGGTCAGGAACCAGACCAGCCCCGGATTGGCCGGCAGGCCGCTGCGGTGTGACAGCAAATCCTCGATGGTCACAGCCTGCCAGGCCGGGTCCATCTCGCCAGCAAGGTCCGGCAGCAATTCCGGCAGGGTCGCGCCCCATGCGGCGTGGCCCTGCTCCACCAGGCGCCCATAGAGCAGCGCTGTCAGCATCTTCGTGTTGGACCCGATATGCCAGGCATCGCCGGGCCGGGCGGCGTCCGGCTTTCCAGCCCGCCGCGTCCCCGTCACCGCAAGTCCCAGCACGTCCCCGTCCGCATTCGCCACTATGGCGCCGAGCGCCACCAGCCCGGCTTCCTTGCGCACCGTTTCCAGCTTTTCCGCCAGCGCCGCGTCAGACAGGGGCGCAGCCCATGATGACACAGGCGCCAGACAGGCACTCAGGGCAATAATGGCAATACGGATCATGTCGCGCTCCTCACCCCTGCGCCCGGGATCACGCCGAAGCGGGCTTCTTGATGTCCTCGACCAGATCCAGCGGCAGGGCCGTCGTGCGCTTGGCCACACGGATGATGATGCGCGATTGTACGTCCGACACCAGCGCCGAGCCCAGCAGCTTGTCGCGCAGGAAATTGTCATAGGCGTGCATGTCGGTCGTGATGATGTGGATCATGTAGTCCACCGCCCCGGTCACCGTCATGCATTCGATCACTTCCGGCCAAGCTTGCACCATCTGCTCGAACGCGTCGAGATTCTCCCGGCTCGGCAGGGCCAGCTTGACGCTCGCCATGACCTCGAAGTTCAGCCCCAGGGAGTTGTTGTCCAGCAGGGTGACGCGGCCGGTGATGAACCCGGCTTCCTCCATCCGCTTGATCCGCCGCCAGCAGGGGGAGGATGACAGGCCGACCCGGTCGGCAATTTCGGCGACGGACAAACCGGCATCCTTCTGGATAATGTCGAGAATTCGCGCATCTACAGCATCTAGTTCTTGGGCCAATTTTGCTCACTCTTTCACTTTATCGGGTAAATTCTTCCCCCGATTAGCAAAAATCGCGCAATATAGGCAAGCATTTTCGCTAAAAATGCCCAATAATATGCCTAAACTCCATTAAATAGGCATATCCATGCATCACCGCGAAGTTACGCTGGACGACAAATACGAGCTTGTCGAGGGAAAAGCGTTCATGACGGGCATTCAGGCGCTGGTCCGCCTGCCGCTTGACCGCAAGCGCCTTGACCTGCGCACCGGGCTCAACACGGCCGGCTTCATTTCCGGTTATCGCGGCTCGCCGCTGGGCGGCTATGACCAGCAGCTGCGCGCCGCGCAGAAATGGCTCGACGCTCATGACATCCAGTTCTGGGAAGGCCTGAACGAGGATCTCGGCGCCACGGCGGTCTGGGGCAGCCAGCAGCTCGGCCTGTTCCCCGGCGCACGGCGCGATGGCCTGTTCGGCATCTGGTACGGCAAGGCCCCCGGCGTCGACCGCACGGGCGATGTCTTCAAGCATGCCAATGCCGCCGGCACGTCCGACCATGGCGGCGTCCTCGCCATCATTGGCGATGACCATAATTGCAAATCCTCCACCCTGCCCTCGCAGTCCGAATATGCGATGGCCGATGCCGAGATACCGGTGCTGAACCCGGCCTCGATCCAGGATGTGCTGGACTATGGCATCCATGGCTGGGCGATGAGCCGGTTTTCCGGTGCCTGGGCCGGTCTCGTGGCGCTGGCCGACACGATGGATTCCGGCGCCGTGGTCAATGTCGACCTCGACCGGTTCAATTTCGTTCCCCCTGTTTTCCAGCTGCCAGAGGACGGCGTGCACATGCGCCGGGGCGACAGCCCGCTCGACAAGGAGCGCCGCCTGCGCCAGGTGAAGCTCCCCGCCGCACAGGCCTATGTGCGTGCCAACCAACTGGATCATGTCATCCTGCCCGCGCCGGAACCCCGTGTCGGTGTTGTCGTGACCGGTCAGGCTGCCCGCGATGTGTTCGAGGCACTCGCGGCGCTTGGCCTGTCACCGCAGGATGCAGGGCGCCTGGGTCTCTCCGTGTACAAGGTGGCCATGCCGTGGCCCCTTGAGCCCGAAGGGATCCGGGCGTTCTGCAAGGGCCTCGACCGCGTGGTCGTGATCGAGCACAAGCGCCCCCTGATCGAGGACCAGCTGCGCTCGGTCCTGTATGATCTGGCGGATGCGGAGCGTCCGGCCGTGGAAGGCAAGCGGGACCGCGACGGCCGCCCGCTCCTCTCCGACATCGCCTCCATCTCCATTCCGGAAATGGCCGCCGCGCTGATGAAGATCCTGCCCGAGGGCTGGGACACCAGCCGCGCCCAGGCCTATTTCGACCGCGTCGGACGCGCCGGGGAAGCAGCCCGCACCAATGCCACCGCCACCGTCCGGACCCCGCATTACTGCTCCGGCTGCCCGCACAATTCCTCCACCGTCGTGCCGGAAGGCTCGCGCGCGCTGGCAGGGATCGGCTGCCACTACATGGCGAACTTCATGCCGGACCGCAAAACCGACATGACCAGCCAGATGGGCGGCGAAGGCATCGCCTGGGTCGGCCAGCACTGGGCGACCGACGAGCAGCACGTCTTCGTCAATCTCGGCGACGGCACCTATTCCCATTCCGGCAGTCTGGCGATCCGCGCCGCGGTCACCTCCGGCGCCAACATGACCTACAAGATCCTCTACAATGACGCCGTCGCCATGACCGGCGGCCAGCATGTGGAATCCGGCCAGACCCCGGCCCAGATCGCCCAGCAGGTCGAAGCCGAGGGCGTCGAGACCATTGTCATCGTCACCGAGGACCCGACCCGCTACGCCAATGTCAAACACCTGCCCCGCCGGGTGAAGATCTATGATCGCGAGGAGCTGGAAGACGTGCAGGTAATGCTGCGCGAAACGCCGGGCGTCTCCGTCATGATCTATGACCAGATCTGCGCCACCGAGAAGCGCCGCCGCTCCAAGCGCGGCCTGCGCGCGCCGGACCGGACCCGCGTCGTCATCAATACCGAGGTCTGCGAAGGCTGCGGCGACTGCTCCATCAAGTCGAACTGCCTGTCCGTCGAGCCGGTCGAGACCGAACTCGGCCGCAAGCGCCGCATCAACCAGTCGACCTGCAACACGGATCTGTCCTGCCTGCGCGGCTTCTGCCCCAGCTTCGTGACCATCCAGGATGGTGAGCCGGCCTGGGAAGACCAGCCGCGCCCGGAATTCGATGATGCCGGCCTGCCGATGCCGGAAACGCCGAGCCTGGCCGAGCCGTGGAATGTGCTGTTCACCGGCGTGGGCGGCACGGGCGTCACCACGGTTGCCGCCGTGCTGGCCATGGCGGCCCATGTGGACGGCAATGCCGCCTCCAGCCTCGACATGACCGGCCTGGCCCAGAAGGGCGGCCCGGTGCTCAGCCATATCCGCTTCGCGCGC
Source organism: Hyphomonas sp. (assembly GCF_017792385.1). Taxonomy (NCBI): domain Bacteria; kingdom Pseudomonadati; phylum Pseudomonadota; class Alphaproteobacteria; order Hyphomonadales; family Hyphomonadaceae; genus Hyphomonas; species Hyphomonas sp. Next base: position 680,952 of record NZ_CP051230.1, read on the forward strand.
GAGCCGGAAATGATCTCCACCGGCAAGGTCCCGCCCGCCAGCGCCGACCTGATCATCGCCTGCGACCTCGTTGTCGCGGCGGGTGGTGACGCGCTGAACATGATGGATGCCGGGCGCACCGCCGCCTATGCCAATTCCGACGTCACCCCGACCAGCGAATTCATCCGGGATCGGTCAAAGCGGTTTGAAAGCGACCTGCTGGCCGCGCGCGTCAAGCGCCAGGCCCGCGATTTCGGCGCCTTCGATGCCGAGGCCCTCGCCGTCGGCTATCTCCACGATGCGATCTACACGAACATGATCATGGTCGGCTATGCATGGCAGAAGGGCCAGGTCCCGGTCAGCCTGCGCGCGCTGTACCGCGCCATCCGCCTGAACGGCACGAAGGTCGAGGACAACATGTCCGCCTTCAATATCGGCCGGATCGCTGCGGCCAGCCCTGAACGTCTCCTGCCCCAGCATGACCCGCGCGGCCATATCGAGGAGAAGACGCTCGACGAACTGATCGAGGATCGCGCCAGCCGCCTCATTGCCTATCAGGACCCAGCCTATGCGGAGAAATACCGCAGCATCGTGGCGCAGGTCCGCGCGGCCGAACATGCCGCCGGCCTCGGCGAAAAGCTGACCCGCGCCGCCGCCACCTATGCCTACAAGCTGATGGCCTACAAGGATGAGTACGAGGTCGCCCGTCTCTACACGGATGGCAAGTTTGCCGAATACCTGGCCAGCCAGTTCAAGGGCGGCAAGATGCGCCTCATGCTGGCCCCGCCAATCATCGCGAAAAAGGATGCCCACGGCCATCTGAAGAAAAAGCATTTCGGCCCGTGGATGCTGCACGTGTTCAAACTGATGGCGAAGCTCAAGGGCCTGCGCGGCACGCGGTTGGACCTGTTCGGCTATACCGAAGAGCGCCGAATGGAGCGCCAGCTGCGCGATGACTATCTCGCCGGCCTCGCCCGCATCGCCCAGGAACTCACCGCGAAGAACCACGACCTCGCCATCGCCCTCGCCGAAATCCCGGACGAGATCCGCGGCTATGGCCACGTCAAGGAAGCGGCCGTCGAAACCGCCAAGGCGAAGGAAGCCGACCTCTGGAAAGGCTGGCCGGACGGCGCATTGCCCAGGGCAAAGACCACGCTGATCGCGGCGGCGGAGTAGGCCCCTACTCTGCCGGCTCGACCTGCACGTCGATGATGGTGCCCTTCTTGCCGATCTTTTCGAGCGTCTTTTCGATGTCGTCGGACTCGACCGTGCGCGTATAGGTCTTCGTGCCGCCGCCGAATTTCTTGACCTTCACCTTCAGCTTCACATCCGGCTCCGGCCCGTCCAGCGCGTCCCCGGTTGCGCTGACCACGCCGGACCCGACCGCATAGGCGCCCTTGGCCGTGCCTTCTACCACATCCCCGGCGACACTGACCGGCACGGTCACGACCTTGGTGGCAAGACAGGCCGGAAGACAGGCCAGCAGGCCCGCAACAAGAACAAGGCGAAGGGCGGGCATGGCAAAGTCTCCTCAAGGCTTTGCCCCACCTTAGACCAGAGGAGTGTTGAAGCGGGGTTACGGTTCGGTCAGCTCAGCTCCGCACCAGACCCCCACCTGTCCTCCCCCTTCCAGGGGGAGGAACCCAGACAGCACCAGCCTTGCTTGAGGGCTGTTCTCCCCCCTGAAAGGGGGGAGTTAGAGGGGGGGCCACCGGACTCGCCGCTTGCGCCCTACCCCCGCGCCAGCGCCTCATCGATCAGGCGGGCGGTATTCTCCACGCCATACAGCGCCGCAAAGCTGCCGAAGCGCGGACCCTGGCTCTGGCCGAGCAGGACTTCATACAGCGCCTTGAACCAGTCACGCAGATTCTCGAAGCCGTGATCCTTGCCGACCGAGAAGGTCAGCGTCTGGAGGTTTTCGGAATTCCGCTCCCCGTCAAACGCCTTCAGCCGCGCGGAAAGATCCTCCATCGCGGCGCGTTCGGCCTCCGTCGGCGCACGATAGGTCTTCTGGGGCAGGACGAAGTCGCGATAATAGCTCATCGCATAGCCCGCGAGGTCATCTAGCAGGGGGTGCGTCTCCGGTGAGGCTTCCGGCGCATATTGCGAGATGAAGCCCCAGAGCTGGCTCTTGTCTTCCGGGTTCGCCACGGCCACGAGGTTCAGCAGCAGCGCAAAGCTGACCGGCGTCGTCTCGGCCGGCGGCTTGCCGGAATGGATGTGCCAGACCGGGTTCTCGATCTGCCGCTCGGGTGCCTCGGCCGGATACTTCTCAAGGAAGGTGAGATATTCGTCCACGGCCTTCGGGATGACGTCGAAGTAAAGCTTCTTCGCCACGCGCGGCTTCTGGAACTGGAACAGGCTGAGGCTCTCATCCGGGGCATATTTCAGCCAGTCCTCGACCGAGATGCCATTGCCCTTGGTCTTGGAGATCTTCTCGCCCTTCTCGTCCAGGAACATCTCATAGACATATTGTTCCGGCGGGCGCTTGCCCAGGATGCGCGTGATCTTCGAATAGATCGGCGCATTCGCCTGATGGTCCTTGCCGAACATTTCAAAGTCGACGCCAAGCGCGGCCCAGCGCATGCCGAAATCGGGCTTCCACTGCATCTTCACATGGCCGCCCGTCACCGGCAGCGTGAATTCCTTGCCGCTTTCATCGTCAAACGTGATCGTGCCCTTCTCTCCGTCAACGGATTTCATTGGCACATACAGCACCTGCCCCGTCTCTGGATGGATCGGCAGGAACGGGCTATAGGTTGCTTGCCGCTCTTCGCCCAGCGTCGGCAGCATCACATCCATGATGTCCTGATACTTGCGCGCGGCCTCCCGCAGCATGTCGTCGAACCGGCCGGATTTGTAGCATTCCGTGGCCGACAGGAATTCATACTCAAAGCCGAACTGGTCGAGGAAGGCACACAGCCGCGCATTCATGTGCGCGCCATAGGAAGCGTGCGTGCCGAACGGGTCCGGCACAGCCGTCAGCGGCTGTTGCAGATAGGCTTCCAGGCTTTCCGGGTTCGGCACGGTCGGCGGCACTTTGCGCATCCCGTCCATATCGTCAGACACACAGATCAGCCGCGTCTTGTATTTGCCGCCAGTCAGCGCCTCAAACGCATGGCGCACCATCGTCGTGCGCACCACTTCGCCAAACGTGCCGATATGCGGCAGGCCCGACGGGCCATAGCCGGTCTCGAACGTGACCGGGTCATCCACTGTCCGCTGGCCGGCCTTGATCTGCTGCTCCACACGCTGTTCCAGCTTGCGGGCAAGCTCGAACGGCCAGGCCTTTGCGGATTGGGCGAGCGCGGAAAGATCGGTCATCGGGAATGTCAGTCATGCTTGAGTGAAAACAGGTCCGCCGGACCTAGAGGCCACGGGGGGCGCGGTCAAGCGGCGCTGCACCTGTAAACATCTCCCCAACAGTGAGTGACGGGGGAGAACACTAACTCCATCGAGGCGGTTTTGACCGCTTTCGCGGTTTTACAAATGAATGTTCGACAATTTTTCCGGACTGTAGTTGGTTCTCGTACCGCAAGTACCGAAGTGCCTTAAGCGTGAATAGAAAGTACGATTCTTGTTGCTTGAGAAGATCGTGCGTCACACGCTGGAAATTTGGGGAGTAATGGCGGTTCGATTTTGCCGCTTTATCCGGATCCGCAAAACAGAGACAAGAACCGTCCTCGCTAACGTTCCAATGTGCGTGGGCAAATTGGTTTCTTATTACTCGACAATGACCCAAAGCAGGCTCGACAACCTGAAAATAATATAAATCTAGAGACTTCTTCTTAAACTGACCGGAAATTAGCGCGTCAGCAATTTGCTGCCGCGCCAGCTCTCCACGTATTCGGTAAAGCACCCGTTTCGCCAGATCATCGTTCCCTATTATTTCTCCCATACACAGCGTTAACTCATACTCGAGTTCTCCATATCCAGCCAGCAAACGGCCAACTATAGCAGCCTCCTTCCGGAACTTCTGAAATGGGGGTAGCAGTGTTTCTGCCAAAACTCAGTCGACCTAATTCTCGGTTACTGCGCTTGTCTAACTCGAGAACCAAATAGCGTTTATTTCATCTATAGGCGGATGATCCCAATTGCTGACGATCCCTTCTGCGGCGTTTATTACTGCGAGCCTATCGTTCGGATCTAGATGCCTCGCCACCCGATCATACGCTTGCCGCGCGTCTAAGGCTGTATGAACGTAATAGAGCGAGTACTGAAATTGGTACCACTGTCCTAGAGACTGAATTTCATCTCTCACTGCATCATAGTTCTGCCCCGGTTTCGTAAGGTCGTAGGCTATGAACAAATTATGGGCCATCGCACTTCTCCGCGAACATTTATCGCTTTCAACTTAAATAAGTCACCTTTTCTCCAATTATGTCAAACTCAAAAGCGTAAAAAATATTTGACATGTCAAAAATCTTTGACCATATGGGTCATGTAAGAAATTTTTGACATGGAGACATCAAATGTCCTTTCACGAAAAATCGGCCTGGATCATGGGCCTGCTGCTCTCGCTCACCGGGCTCTGGTATATCAATCAGGTGTGGAGCCGGTCTGAGGCGCTGGGCGAGACCATTGGCCCCAACATCGTGCTGATCGCCGTGGCGACCGGCATGCTGGTCTTCGGCGCCATCATCAGCCACATCATCATCGCAGCCAGCAACCCCGAAGAGGCCAATGACGCAGAGGATGAACGCGACAAGCAGGTGCTGCGCCGCGCGGGCAATATCTCCGGCTATGTGCTGGGCTTCGGCATCTTTGCGGGCCTCTGGCACTATTACTTCCTCGCCGATGGCAACATGCTGTTCCACATTGCGGTGGCCAGCCTGATCGCGTCGCAAGTGGCCGAATATGCCCTGACCATCCTGTTCTATCGCCGGGGCGTGTAAGCATGGCCAAACGCCCCCCTATTCTGAACCGTGTAAAGGCCCTGCGAGAGGCCCATGACGGGATGAGCCAGGCGGCCCTCGCCAAGGAGATCGGCGTGACGCGGCAAACCGTGATCGCCATCGAACAGGGCCGCTACTCCCCTTCCCTCGAAAGCGCCTTCCGCATCGCGCGGGTCTTCGGCGTCAGCCTCGATGACGTGTTCCAGTGGGACGAGACCGCCGAAGCCTGAGCCCCGCCTGCGGGCTGAGATGAGACTGGCCCGGCGGCGCCCCCGTCCGGGCCATTCCGCATGTGCAACAAAGCGCAAAAACTTGATTGACAATCATTCGCATTCTCGTGCAAATGGTTCGCATGATCATTTGCGTCTGCAACCGTATCAACTGCAAGAGCGTGCGCACCGCCGTCGATGCTGGCGCGCGCAGCCCGAAAGCCGTGCAGGCGCATCATGGCTGCAAGTTCCAGTGCGGAAAATGCAGCTGCTCGATCGGCGAGATCATCTCCGAGGAGATGGACCGCCGTCCGGCCGCCCCGGCCCTGGTCGCCGCCGAATAGGCCCACACCCGCCCTTGAAATCGCAGTGCTTTTGGCACCTTCCGCACCCTGTGTGGCACGGTTCTGGAACGTTCTGACACGGCCTGAAACGCTTTGACATGGTGTGGAACGGCGCCCTGCAAGTGTGTCGCACTTTCATATGCAATTGTTTTTATTGGATTTTTTCTTGATCCAATGGCACAATCACCCTAGGTGCTGCCCATATCCACAATCCACGCAGGAGCTCCCCATGAAAGGCGACCCGAAGGTCATCGAATTCCTCAACAAATGCCTCAAGAACGAGCTGACGGCGATCAACCAGTATTTCCTGCATTCGCGCATGCTGCACGATTGGGGCGTCAGCAAGCTCGGCGACTATGAATACAAGGAATCCATTGAGGAAATGGAGCACGCCGACTGGCTGATCGAGCGCATCCTGTTCCTCGGCGGCCTGCCGAACCTGCAGGATCTCGGCAAGCTGCGCATTGGGGAATCGGTGCACGAAATCCTCGAATGCGACCTGAAGCTGGAAAACGATGCCATCCCGCTCCTGCGCGACGCCATGGAATACTGCGAAAGCGTCCGCGACTATGGCAGCCGCGACCTGTTCGGCAAGATCCTCAGCAATGAAGAGGAACATGTCGACTATCTGGAAACCCAGTTCGACCTGATCGAGCGCATCGGCATCGAGCGCTACACCATGCTCCAGTCCGAAGCCAACGGCTCGAAGGCGCAGGACTAGGCGCTTTCAGGCCCCTCTAGGCGCTGCTCTCCTCGGGGGCAGCGCCCGCCTCGGCTTCGGCCTCCTCGACGCGATCCTGCAGCTTCTGAAGCTGTCGCTCGCGCAGCTCATCCGAAAATGCGCTGGCAAACACGCCGGCCGGCAGGGCGACCACGCCGATGCCCGCAATCGCGATGATCGAGGCCGCAATCCGGCCCAGCGTGGTGACCGGATAGATGTCGCCATAGCCCACCGTGGTCAGCGTGGCGATCGACCACCAGATGGCCCGCGGGATGGAGCCGAATTCCTCGCGCCCCTGCCCCACGCCCTCGATGAAGTACAGCAGCACGGCAGCCACATAGACCAGCGCCAGCGCCATGGCGAGCGTGGTGAGAAGCTGTGACCCGGCCCGCCGCATGGCTGCGCCCAGCACGTCAAAGGCCGGGACAAACCGGGCAATCTTGATCAATCGGAACAGGCGGAACACACGCAGCGCGATCAGCGGGATGCCGCCGCCCACGACCATCACGATCAGCTCCGGCAGGAAGGCCAGCAGGTCCGCAATCGAATAGAAGCGGGTGATGTACCGGATGCGACCGACAAATCCCGCATATTCCGGTCTCAATCCGGCCACAGCGACGCGCAGCACGTATTCGATGGCAAAGATGACGACAACGGCGACATTGAACCAGTCAAAGGCCCGCCGCCATTCCGGAATCGCCACAAGGGTCGGCTCGGTCTCCAGCGCCAGGAACAGGAAACTTGCCAGGACGAGGCTGATGATGAACCAGTTGGTGACAGAAATGCCGGATTTGCGGGCCTCCGGCACGAGTTCATTGTGCAACCAGCGATACAGCCCCATGCGTGTCCCCTGTCACCGGGATTGGTGTCTCCTACCCTCTTAGCACGCCGCCCGTGCCCTTGGCGACAGAGGCAACCACCTTGTCCATCAGCGCCTGGATTTCATCATCCTTCATCTTCTCCTGCGGCTGCAGGGTCATCTCGAAGGCAATCGATTTCTGCCCTTCGGGCACGCCTGTGCCCTCATAGACATCAAACACATCCACACGGCTGATCAGCTTCTTGTCGGCGCCCTGCGCATGCCGCACGAGGTCTGACGCCGGCACCGACTGGTCGACCAGAAAGGCCAGATCCCGACGGATCGGCGTCAGGTCTGCGCGCTGGAATACCGGCTTGGTCTTGGTCGCCCGGGCCTTCATCTGCGGCAGGGCATTCAGGTTCAGCTCGAACCCATAGAGCGGACCATCCACATCCAGCGCCTTCAGCACACCGGGGTGCAGCTGGCCGAAATGCGCCACCGTCACCTTCGGGCCAAGCTTCAGGCTTGCGGCCTGTCCGGGATGCCAGTGCGGCTGCGCCGGGGCGGCCACCTGGAACCGCTCGCCGGGCTGGCCCAGCGCGTCCAGAACGGCAAACAGATCCGCCTTGGCGGCAAAGGAATCATAGGGGGCCGGGGCGCCCTGCCAATGGCGCTCATTGTGCGGGCGGACAAGGGCAGCCACGACCGTGCGCTGGTCCTTCGGTCCATCGCCCAGATAGATCGGCCCGGCCTCGAACAGGCGTACGCCCCGCTCGCCATGATTGGCGGCACGCTGGGCGGCCTGCGCCAAATTCCCGAGCACGGACGGGCGCATGTAATTCAACTCGCTGGCCACCGGATTGGCCACCATCAGCGCGTCATTGATCTTTCCGAACTGGGCAGCATGCGCCTTCGACATGAAGCTCCAGGTGACGGTCTCCAGAAAGCCGCGCGAGGCCATGACGCGCCGCGCAGAGCGCACCCGCGCCTGCATCGGTGTGGTGATCGCCTTCACACCGCCTTCCGGCGCCGGCAGGGACGCCGTCGGCAACTGGTCGAAGCCGACCAGGCGGGCAATCTCTTCCACGATGTCCGCAGACTGTTCCATGTCGAACCGGAAGCTCGGCGGCGTCAGATACCATGCATCGCCTGCATCCTCGATGCCGAACTCCAGATCCTTCAACATCCGGCGCATCTCCGCCGGCTTGACCGACAGGCCGGTCAGCCGCTCGACATCGGCCGGATAGAATGTCACCTTTTTCGTGTCGACCGGCGGTTCCCCCACCAGACGCGGCTTCGATACGGCGCCGCCGCCATATTCCACGATCAGGGCAATCGCCAGATTGAGGCCCATCACGCAACCATGCGGATCCACGCCGCGCTCGAACCGGTAGCGTGCATCCGAGTGGATACCGGTTGCGCGGCCCGTGCGCGCCGTCCGCAGCGGATCGAACCAAGCGCTCTCCAGGAACACATCCACCGTCTCGTCGGACACAGCCGTCGACTGGCCACCCATCACGCCGCCGAGGCCGATGGCGCCACTGTCATCGGCGATCACGCACATTTCTTCCGTCAGTTCATAGGTCTTCCCGTCGAGCGCTTCCAGCTTCTCGCCCTTGCGGCCCAGACGCGCCACGACGGTCCCGGACAGTTTCGCCGCATCATAGGCATGCAGCGGACGGGCCCGGTCCAGCGAGATATAGTTCGTGACATCCACGAGAAGCGATTTCGGCTGGATGCCCACCGCTTTCAGGCGCTGCTGCATCCAGTCTGGTGACGGACCATTCTTCACGCCCACAATCACGGCACCGGCAAACACCGGGCAAGCGTCCGGCGCGTCCAGGCGGATGTCCACCGGGCAGTCGCCGCTGCCGACCACTTTCTTGACGTCCGCATGCAGGAACCGCCCTGCCCCGGCCGCCGCAAGATCACGTGCAATGCCCTGTACGCCCAGCCAGTCAGGCCGGTTCGGGGTCACTTCGAAGTCGATGACCGGATCGTCCAGCCCCAACGCATCGGCAGCGGGCGTGCCCAGCGGGATCGCATCGTCGAGATCGGCGATGCCGTCATCATCCTCGCCCGCTTCCAGTTCGCGGGTCGAGCACATCATGCCATGGCTCTCAATACCGCGAATCTTGCGCGGCTTCTTGTCCAGGGCAAATTCGAGGCCCGGAATATAGGCGCCCAGCGGTGCGTAAATCGCCGTCATGCCGGCGCGGGCATTCGGTGCCCCGCAGACAATCTGCTTCTCGCCATCCACCGTGTCGACGGTGCACACGCGCAGCTTGTCCGCATCCGGATGAGGCTCGGCCGCCTTGACCTTGCAGACGGAGAATGCCGACAGCTTGTCGCGCGGGTCTTCCACCTCTTCCACTTCCAGCCCCGCTTTCAGCATCAGGGCCAGGATCTCATCCAGCGTCGCCTTTGTGGCGAGGTGGTCGTTCAGCCAGGACAGGGTGAATTTCATCGTCTATTCCACTTCCGAAATTGTTTCGGTGTCTGAAGTGCGCGACGCATTCGCCACGGCTTCAAAAAGGTCCACCTCGCTGCGTTCGCAGCTTTTTACGCGCTTCGCGCGGCCCATAGTGCGCCCCATACCGAGCCCCCGCGTTGTCCAGCATCTCTCGAATACAGAGCAATAGCAGATTTCGGCGTCCAGCTGGCTCCACTCTGTGGCAATTGTGTCAAGCTGGTCATCCGAAATGCCGTCACGGGGCCAGTCGACCCGGAAAGGCACCACGTCCGAGCCCGGCGCCACGGCACGACCGACAAGGCTCGCCCAGGACAAATCATAACCTTTCGGCAAACGCTCGACTTTCGGCGTGAGGGTCGCAATCGGCTCACCATCCTTCAGCATACGCACCTGCTCGATAAGCGCAGGCCCGACCCCACTGTTCGAAATACGGATACCCATCGACGCGGTGTCGGCGGTTTTGGAAACAAACCCGTCAATCTGAATCACCGGATACACTGCGCCATGTTGCTGGGCCCGCATCACGCGCCCCTGGTCCCACGCCACGAACAAGGCGATCACGCTGGTGATCACCGCGCAGATCGCGATCAGCATCTCTACCTTGTTGCCGTTGCCCATGGGCGTGTCCTCAGCTCAAGCCGCCACTGACGCTCGGCGTGCTCCACGGCGCGAAGCCATAATGACGGGTCCATTGCGGGTCTGCCTCGAAATAGGGCCGCAGGTCCGGCATGCCGTATTTCAGCATGGCCAGACGGTCGACGCCCATGCCGAAGGCGAAGCCCTGATATTCGTTCGGGTCGATGCCGCAATTGCGCAACACGTTCGGATGCACCATGCCGCTGCCGAGAATCTCCATCCAGCTGTCGCCGGCGCCGATCTCGATCGTCTCGCCCTTGCGGGTGTATTTCACATCCATCTCGGCCGACGGCTCGGTGAACGGGAAGAAATGCGGGCGGAAGCGCGCTTCCACATCATCCACCTCGAAGAAGGCCTTCACGAAATCGATCAGGCAGCCTTTCAGGTGCCCCATATGGATGTTCTTCTCGATCACGAGCCCTTCGACCTGATGGAACATCGGTGTGTGCGTCGCGTCCCAGTCATTGCGGTAAACACGGCCCGGCACCAGAATGCGGATCGGCGGCTTCTGGCTCATCATCGTGCGAATCTGCACCGGCGAGGTGTGCGTGCGCAGCACCTTCGGGTCATCCCCTTCCAGCGCATGCATGAAGAAGGTGTCATGCGTCTCGCGCGCCGGATGGCCTTCCGGGAAGTTCAGCGCCGTGAAATTGTGCCAGTCATCCTCAATGTCCGGCCCTTCGGCGACGGTGAAGCCCATATCGCCGAACACGGCGGCAATTTCCTCGAACACCTGCATGACCGGGTGCAACGCGCCGGCGCTCGGCCCGGGGGCCGGCGGCAGGGACAGGTCCACCGTCTCGCTCGCCAGCTGCGCTTCCAGCGCGGCGGCTTCCAGCGCTTCCTTGCGGGCGCGCACGGCGGCATCGACGCGGGTCTTCAACGCATTCAGCTTCGGGCCGTTCTCCTTGCGCTCTTCCGGGCTCATCTTGCCGAGAGAGCTCATCAGGCCGGAGACCCTGCCCTTCTTGCCAAGTTCGGCCACGCGCACCTCGTCCAGTGTGGCCAGGTCCCCTGCCGCTTCAATTGCCGCCAGGGCCTCTTTTTCGATCGTGTTGATATCGGACACGGGGGTCGCTTCCCTTTGCTGTTCGAGCGGGCTTTTTAGGCGCTTCGGGCCCGCATGCAAACGCCCTTAAAGAAAAAGCCCGGCTTTGACGGCCGGGCTTTGTCACTTGTGCCTTTCAGGCAGATTAAGCGAGGGCAGCCTTGGCCTGTTTGACCAGGGCACCAAACGCTTCCGGCTCGCGCACGGCGATGTCGGCCATGACCTTGCGGTCGACCTCGATGCCGGCTTTCGTCAGGCCGTTGATGAACTGGGAATAGTTCATCTCGTCATCATGGATGCGCACAGCGGCGTTGATACGCTGGATCCAGAGCGAACGAAACTTCCGCTTCTTCACCTTGCGGCCGACATAGGCGTACTGACCGGCTTCCCAGACAGACTGGTGCGCAATGCGGAACGTATTCTTGCGGCGGTTACGGAACCCCTTTGCCTGCTTCAGGATTTTCTTGTGGCGGGCGTGGGCGGGAACTTTGTTACGTGAACGGGGCATCTAGGCCTCCTAAGTCAAGATCTGAACGGAAACGGGCCTAGAGGCCGTAGGGCAGGAATTTCTTCACAACGCGAGCCACATCGGCTTTCGCAGCAAGCTTGGTGCCGCGGTTCTGGCGGATGTACTTGGAATTGTGGCTGATCAGGCGGTGACGCTTGCCCGCGACGCCGTGCTTCAGCTTTCCGGTTGCCGTGATCTTGAACCGCTTTGCAGCGGCCTTTTTCGTCTTCATCTTCGGCATTTCATCTCTCCTGTATGCGAGCTCTCACCATGAAGGCGGCCCAGGGTTCATGAGCTGGAGGGCATGCCGTTCGCCCAAACCGCTCGGAAGTGGCGGCTTATGACGGATCACGGGCGGAGAATCAAGAGGCCGATATGCTGTTACTGCGGGCGATTTCGCATCGCTCTGCGCCGCGCCTCACGCTCGGCACGCCGCTTTGGCATTTTCAGGCCCACCCAGGCCCTCCAGAACAGGAATGGCAAAGCCAGCAAGGCGATCAGGAGCGCGATATCCATAACGAATATTAACCCGTGATTGCACCCCTATCAACCGGACCGACATCGCTATTGCCCTCGCTTCCTGCCGGAAATAAGGTCCAGCCTTGTTATAAAGTTTCAGGGGTACATTTCATGCGCACACTCCTCCTTGCCGCCTGCATGGCGGTGCTCGCCCTGCCGGGCCTCGCCGAAGATGCCGCAAATGGCGAGAAAGACACCGCCGACATTCCAGACGCACAGGTCTTCACGTCCGATCACTCCCTCCGCCTCGGCAACAGGACGGTGAAGTACAAGACCATCGCCAGCGAAACCTATCTGCGTGACGCGAAGGACGAGCCGACCGCCGCCATCTTTTCAGTATCCTATATCGACACGGCCACAACCAATCCGGCGGCGCGTCCGGTGACCTTCGTGTTCAATGGCGGGCCGGGCTCGGCTTCGCTCTGGCTGCACATGGGCGCCTTCGGCCCGAAACAGGTCATCACCCCCTCCGATGCCTCGGATGTCGGCGCCCCGCCCTACACGATCCGAGACAATCGCAATTCCCTGCTTGATGTCACCGATCTCGTCTTCATTGATCCAGTCGGCACCGGCTATTCCCGACCGCTCGGCGAGACCGAGGGCAAGGAATTCTACGGCGTCAACGAGGATGCCGAGAGCATTGCCGAATTCATCCGTATCTGGCTGACCGAAAACGGCCGCTGGAACAGCCCGAAATACCTCGCCGGTGAAAGCTATGGCACGACGCGCGCCGCAGCGCTGACAGAGAAACTTCAAGGTGGCTGGAACGGCATCGGCCTCAATGGCGTGATCCTGATCTCCGCCATCCTCGATTTCCAGACTGCGCGGTTCGCCCCGGGCAATGACACCGCCCATCTCGCCTTCTTCCCCACCGAAGCGGCTACCGCCTGGCATCATGGCAAGGCCAACAAGGCGAAATGGAACAATGATTTCGACGCTTTTGTCGAAGCTGCGCGCACCTACGCCACCGACACGCTGGCCCCTGCCCTGATCCGGGGCTCCACCCTCAGCGAGGCCGACGAGATCCGCATCGCCCAGGAAATGAGTGACTTCATCGGCCTGTCTCCGGAATGGATTCGTCTCGCCAATCTGCGTGTCGATCCGCATCGCTTCCGCAAGGAACTCCTGCGCCGCGAAGGCTATACGGTCGGCCGGTTCGACAGCCGCTACAAGGGCGTCGACAGCGAGGGCACGGGCGAGACGCCGGAGAATGATCCATCCGGCTACGGCATGGACGTCGCCTATGTCGCCGCGATCAATGACTATCTGACCCGCGAACTCGAAGTGGACTTCACCCGCCCCTACAAGGTTCTGACCGGCGAACCCGGTTCGCAATGGAACTGGAGTGTGAACCAGCGGGGTTGGCCATCCTATGTCAATGTCGCGCCCTGGCTCGGCAAGGGCATGCGGGAAAACCCGGACCTGCGCGTGCTGCTGGCTTCCGGCTGGTATGATCTGGCCACGCCCTTCTTCGGCGCGGAAATGTCCCTGCGCAAGAATGGCGTCGTGCTCGACCGCGTCCAGTTCGACTATTACGATTCAGGTCACATGATGTATCTCGCCGAAAGTGATGGCGAAAAACTGTCGGAGGATGTGCGGGACTTCATCCGCGCCGGGCAGTAGGTCCGCATCGCCCCAAAATGAAAAGCCGGACGAGCGCCCTGCTCGTCCGGCTTTTTTCTGGTCGTCTGTCCGCCGCGATCAGCGCGGCGCGAGCACCATGGTCATCTGGCGACCTTCGAGTTTCGGCTCCAGTTCCACTTTTGCCGTTTCCTCGAAATCCTCTTTCACCCGCTGCAGCAATTCCATGCCCAGATGCTGGTGCGCCATTTCGCGGCCCCTGAAACGCAGGGTGACTTTCACCTTGTCGCCCGCTTCGAAGAAGCGCGCCATCGCCTTCGCCTTCACGCCATAATCATGCGTGTCGATGTTCGGGCGCATCTTGATTTCCTTCAGCTCCGAAGATTTCTGCTTCTTCTTCGCTGCGGCCTTCTTCTTGCGCTCTTCAAACCGAAGCTTGCCATAGTCGAGAATCTTGACCACGGGCACTTCCTGGTTCGGTGACACTTCAACCAGGTCCATACCCGCTTCACGGGCGGCATCCATTGCGGCCATCAGGGGCATTACGCCCTGCTTTTCGCCGTTCTCATCAATCAAGAGAACCTTGGCGGCGCGGATGTCATCATTGATACGTGGGCCAGTGGCTTTCTGCGGTCCACCGGTGTCTGGTCTGCGAGCTATGGCGAATCTCCTTTTTCGCTGTTTCGAATATGGCGAATATGCCCATTATTGCAGGCATCTTCAAGGCGCACGGCCATTCTACACTTCAGGCGACACGTCAAGACGGCAGCACACCCAGCGCCCGGACAGACTGCCAGACATCATCCACACTCAATTCGGCCAGGGTCGGGGCTGAATTGATGATGATGGTCTGTGCGCCGCGGGGCGCTGCATGGTCCGGATTGCTCTCCGTGAGCGCGAACAGGGCGACGCCGGGGGCCCCGGCAATGGCCGCCATATGCATCGGGCCCGTATCATTGCCCACGACAAACAACGCCTTCTCCGCCAGGGTCACGATCTGGAACAGGTCGGTCCGCGTTGTCAGGCTCTTGGTGCGCGGCTCCTTGCGCACGATCTCATGCGCCAGCTGACCTTCCGCCTTTCCGCCGATAATCACCGGCGTCACACCTGCATCGGCCACGCGTTTGGCCAGTTCGGCATAATTCTCGACAGGCCAGCGCTTGGCCTCCCGGTGCGCCGATGCGCCGGGAATCAGCAGCATGTAGGGCGTTTCAATACTGAAATAGGCGGGTTGAAGGCGGGGCGCATCCAGAAGTTTCGGGCGCACCCAGGACAAATCGGGCTTCGGCGCCGAATTGCCCAGCCAGCGCCCCCCCGGTGCCACGCCGGCCACTTCCAGCTGTTCGGCCAGGCGGTCAATGGAATGCATTGTCGCCCGATCGGCATTGTCGTGGAAAAAGGCCGCCTTCTCGTGATGTCCGGACCAGAGCGGCGCCTTTCCTGTCTTGTTGAGGGCAGTGAAATAGTTCTTTGTCCGGCCACTCGTCTGGAAATCATAGACAATGTCGTACTTCGCCTTGCGAATGCGCGAGATCAGCGCCGCCGTCGCCTTCATCGTGTCCGGCCGGCCATCGGTCTCGACCTCGTCCACATAGGGGCAGAGTTCGGCGAAGTCCTTGTAGGGCGGCGTAGTCAGAAGCGTGATGCGGGCTTTCGGATGGGCCACCCGAACGGCTTTCATGGCCCCCAGGGCCAGCACGAAGTCGCCGAGCGCGCTCAGCTTGATCACAAGCACTTTCTCGGCCGCCTCGCCCGGGTTTACGGGACTGGCCGATTTGCCGGGTTTTGCCATCTGCGCCTCGAATTTCCCCTAGTCCAGCAAGGTCTTATAGACGCCGAGCGTCGCCGCCTGAAGCCCCCGCTTGGAGAAATGCTGCCGAACATGCAGCTGACCGGCCCGTCCCATGCCGTCCCGGGCCAGCGCGCCGACCGACAACAGGGCCCGGATGGCCCCTGCCAGGGATTGCGCATTGCCCGGTTCGACACGGGCTCCGGTTTCGCCATCGATCACCGTTTCGCGGCCTCCCCCATGATCGGAGACGATGACCGGCCGCGCCATGGCAGACGCTTCCGCAGCCACCCGGCCGAAAGCTTCCGGGCGGACGGACGGCGCCAGCACGATGTCGCTGGCAAGATAGGCGGCCGGCATGTCGGTAATGTGCTCGGACATGATGACACCGCGGTCGAGGCCATGCGCCACCACCGCCTGTTCCAGCCGCTCAACATAGTTTCTCCGGCCCTGCGCATCGCCCGCCAGCACAAGCACCAGCCCGTCCCGCTCTTCCGGTGACAGGAGGCCCATCGCCTCGATCGCCACCAATTGGCCCTTCCACTCCGTCAGGCGGCCCGGCAACAGCAGGATCTTCCGGCTGTCCTCGGCCAGGCCCAGCGCAGACCGGATCGCCCGCACCCGTTCAACCGGAACCGCTGATGGATCAAACGCCACAAGATCGACGCCGCGCGGAATGGTGACGACCTTCTCGAACGGCACGCCATGTTCTGTCTTCACATGCTCGGCAATCCATTGCGAATTAGCGATCACAAGGTCGCCCTTTGCCATCACGGAATTGTAGCGCTTCTTCAGCTTCGTCTTGCCGGAATAGGCCCCGTGATACGTGGTCACGAAAGGCACGCCCATCGCCCGCGCGGCCCAATAGGCGCTCCAGGCCGGCGCCCGCGAGCGGGCATGGACGAGATCCACCCCTTCCCGCGCGATAAGGCGTTTCAATTTGCCTTCATTCAGTTTCAGCACGACGGGATTCTTGGACTTGGCATCCATGCGAAACAGTTCGCCGCCCAATGCCTCGAATGCCGCTTCCTGGCGTCCGCCACGGCTCGCCAGCAAGGCGCGCCCGCCTGCCGCCACGATGGCTTCGGTCACCTCCAGCACGGTCCGCTCGACGCCCCCCGCAGACAGTTCGGGGGCCACCTGCAGGATGGTCCTGCCGGTCAGGTCCGGGAAATCGGGCAAGACGAAAATTCTCCCACTCGCTTGACAGGCGAAACAGATGAAGGAACGGGAGACGAATGACAACGTCCTATTTCACTTCTCCCGACGGACGCCGCCTGGCCTACCGGGCGTCGGCGCCGACCGGTTCGCCGCTAACATTCGTCTGGCTGTCCGGCTTCAAGTCCGACATGAGCGGCACCAAGGTCACCGAACTCGAAGCCTGGGCCAGAACGGCCGGGCATGGCTTTCTCGCCTTCGACTATTCCGGGCATGGCGAGTCAGACGGCGCCTTTGAAGATGGCACGATATCCGCCTGGCGGGCGGACGCGCTGGCCGCCATTGACGCGCACACATCCGGGCCTGTCATCCTTGTCGGCTCCAGCATGGGGGGCTGGATGGCGCTGCTGACGGCGCTCGCCCGGCCGGCGCGCGTTGCCGGGCTCGTGCTGATCGCCCCGGCGCCAGACTTCACCGAAAAGCTGATGTGGCCGGAATTTTCACCTGACGCGCAGGCGGAAATCATGGAAAAGGGATTCACGCTGCGTCCATCGGACTATGACGAACCCTACACCATCACCCGGAACCTGATCGAAGATGGCCGGACCTGGCAAATTCTCGACGCTCCCATCCAGATCGATGTGCCCGTGCGCATTCTTCAGGGCAAAGAGGATGCGGATGTGCCGTGGAGGCATGCCGAACGGCTTGTCGACACGATCACCTCCAGCGATCTGATCTTTACCCTGATCAAGGATGGTGACCATCGTCTGTCGCGCGATCAGGACATCGCCCGGCTGAAGGCGACTTGCGCCGACATTGCGCATGCGGCGAAGGCCTGACCTTTCCCCGATTTAATCGGAACGATGGCCCTGCCCGGCCATTGATCTGGTGCAGGACGGGATGATCCGTCCGCCCGCGCTCCCTCACCATGGGTTGCAGCGCGGTGACAACACCAGATCAAGGAGACATGCCCCATGTCAAACCAACGCGCACAAGGCCGAAAAATGGCGATCCTCGCAGCTGACGGATTCGAGGAAATCGAACTGACCAGCCCGAAAGAAGCCATCGAGGCCGCAGGCGGCGAGACCATGATCGTCTCGACCGAAAAAGGCTTCATTCATGCCAACCAGCATCGTGAACATGGCGACAAATACAAGGTCGACCTGTCCCTGGACGAGGCCAAGGCCGACGATTTCGACGCCCTGCTCATCCCGGGGGGCCTGTTCAGCCCGGACGCCCTGCGCACCAATGAGACGGCGAAATCCTTTGTATCGGACTTCTTTGCACAGAAGAAACCGGTCTTCTCGATCTGCCACGGCCCGCAGGTTCTGATTTCGGCCAATCTCGTCAATGGCCGCGAGGTCACCGGCTACCCCGCCATCCAGCAGGATCTGAAGAATGCCGGTGGCATCGTGAAGGATCAGTCCGTTGTCGTTGATGGTGGCCTGGTCACGTCCCGCTCACCGGATGATCTGGGCGATTTCAACGCCAAGATTGTGGAAGAGATCTGCGAAGGCAAGCATGCCCGCCAGCGCGACTCCGTGACCGCATAATCCGAAAACACAATAATACGAGAAATTATCCCCGATACCTGCCCCCTCCTGACCGGAGGGGGCTTTTTTATCGGCCGTCCTCCGCCGCCAGCACGGCGCGCAGACCCTCCCGATATGTCGGGTACAGGGGCCGCCAGCCAAGCGCTGCCTTGGCGCGCGCATTGGAAACGCGCTTGCACTCGGCATAGAAACTCTTCGCCATGGCGCTGAGTCCCGCCGCCTCGAACGCCACTTCCGGGGGCGGCGTCATCTGCAGCAGGTCGGCGGCAAAGGCCGTTACATCCTGTGGTGGAGCCGGCAGGTCATCACACAGATGAAAAATGCCATGCAGGTCGGGCCGGTCCAACAGGGCCTCGAGGCCGCGGGCAATGTCGTCGACATGCACGCGCGAGAAAATCTGCCCCGGCTTGACCGCGCGATGCGCCTTGCCTTCACGCAGCTTCCCGAAGGGCGAGCGGCCCGGACCGTAGATGCCCGGCAGGCGCACTATCCGCGCCGCACCATCCGTCGCATCCATCCATTGCTGCTCCGCCAGAACCCGCGCCCTGGCCCGGTCAGAGCCGGGATTGACCGGGCTCCACTCCATCGCCCAGCCACCCCCAAGGTCTCCATACACCCCCGTCGTGGACAGATAGGTCACGCTGGCCGCCCCCGGTTCGGCACAGGTCGCGACCCGCGCCGCCGGACATCCGGCCTCATCCGGCGGCAGCGTCACCAGCCAGTGTGCTCCGTCCGGGATGTCCGGCAGCCCCTGTCCGTTCCACACTTCGGCCCGGACCCCGTCGGCGCGCAGGGCGGCGGCCTTCTCCTCGCTCCGCACCGTGCCAGCGACGGTTGTCCCGCGCGCCTTGAGCCGTTCAGCCAGCCGCGACGCGCTATAGCCGAGCCCGAAGACAAAAAGCAGAGATGTCGTATCTGTCATTTGCGCTGGCAGCTCCTGTCGGGTCTAACACCCCTGATACCGTCTCCGGAGCCTTTGATCCATGTCTCTCCTAGCCCTCGCCGTCGCCTCCCTGGCCCTGTCGCAGTCTGCCAGCGCGACCATTGATGCGCGTGAGGCCGAGCGGTTGGAAGCCTGCGTTGCCAAGATCGAGATCGATCCCGAAGAAGCCTATGAGGACGGTTTGACCTGGACCTATCAGGGCAACCGGCCCGGTGCGCGCCAATGCACGGCGCTGGCGCTGATTGCCCTCGGCCGCGAGGATGAAGGCGCCGCCCGCCTGGAACAACTGGCCAATT
Source organism: Hyphomonas sp. (assembly GCF_017792385.1). Taxonomy (NCBI): domain Bacteria; kingdom Pseudomonadati; phylum Pseudomonadota; class Alphaproteobacteria; order Hyphomonadales; family Hyphomonadaceae; genus Hyphomonas; species Hyphomonas sp. The sequence continues at coordinate 700,403 of NZ_CP051230.1, forward strand.
CGGTCGATGGCGGCACCATCGACCAACGCGCGGAATACCTCGTCCAGTCCGGCAATGCCTGGCTGCAGGCCGGAGCTCCCGAAGCGGCCATTGTCACATTCACCAACGCGCTGAAGCTGAAGCCGGACACGCCGGACCTGCTGGTGGACCGGGCCAGCGCCCATCTGATGCTCGGCCAATGGTCAGACGCGAAGAAGGATCTCGATCTCGCACTCGCGCTTGCCCCCGGCATGTCCATCGCCCGCCAGTTCCGGGCAGAAGCGCATCTCAATCTCGATCAGCTGGACGCCGCCATGGCCGATGTCGAGGCGGCGATGATATCCGATCCCGAAAACATCGACACGCTGGTCCTGCGGGGCCGTGTGCGTGAGGCCATCCGGCTGTCGGAAGTGCGCGTGCTCAGTCCCGATATCATCGACTGACCGGCTCCTGGTCGGCTTCTGCCTCGCGCAGACCGCGCCCATCCATCCAGCGCAGGAATTGGTCGAACCAGCCATCCGCCGGGTTTCCGCGCCGATATGACCCGAACCCGTGTCCGCCGCTGTCATAGAAATGCAGCTCCACCGGCTTGCCGGCAGACTGCCAGGCTTCCACCAGACCGAATCCCTGTTGCCCGAACAGCGCATCATCGGCCGCCAGGGCCACGAACATGGGCGGCGCCGTCTCGGGCACGGTCGGAGCTGTCATCGGGCCGTAGATATAGCCGATGAAATCCGGACGGTACGCGCCGTCCTCGGCCTGAACGGTGCCGAGGGTCGTGATTGCTCCGGCCGAGAATCCCAGCATGCCGATACGGTCCGGGTCGATGCCCCATTCCGCAGCGCGGGCCTCCACCATGGCGAGGGCCGCCTGGGCATCTTCCACAGCCGGCGGAATGCCGGGGCGCACATCAATCGGGGTCATGTCGGGCGTAGGGGCGAACCTGCGCTGCATGTGCGCATCAAACTCCGCTTCCGGTTCCGGCGTCTGCATGACGCGATACTTCAGGACAAAAGCAGCCACGCCCTGTTCGGCCAGCCAGTGCGCAATCGGATAGCCTTCATTGTCCATCGAGACGAACTGGAACCCGCCGCCGGGCACAACGATCACGGCTGCGCCGGTGGCCACTTCAGGATCGGGCAAGACCGGCAGCAGGGTCGGATGGGAGACATTGCGTGCCCAGCGTTCCGTGCCGGTATCGGTCCAGATTTCGGTATCGGCCAGGCCTGCTCCATTGTCTTCATAAAGCGGAAGGGATGCCGTGTCTTCCGGCGCCGGAACCCGCACCATCTCCGGTGCCTGCGCCAGTCCCTGCCCGGCCAGAAGCACGCCCGTCAGAACAAGCAGCCAAATCCGCGCCATCCGCTTTCCTCGTCTCAATCCTCGCCAAATCGGGTGTGCAGCATGGACCAGGCTGCCCGCAGGCCGCAAGGCGCCGCCCCTTCCGGCCGCCCGTACTTTCCGAGCCGCCAGGCCCAGACATCGAAATGCATCCAGCTCGGAACATCCACGAATTGTTTCAGGAACAGGGCCGCCGTGATCGATCCGGCGAAGCGTCCTCCTGAATTGACGAGATCGGCAATCGGACTTTTCAGATCGGCCAGGTACGGATCCCATAGCGGCATGCGCCAGACCGGATCACCGGAGGCCTTCGAGCCTGCCTCAATGGCGTCTGCAATGTCTTCGTCATCCGTATAGAATGGCGCCAGGTCCGGTCCGAGCGCCACGCGTGCGGCCCCTGTCAGGGTCGCGAAATCGATCAACAGGTCCGGTTTCTCCTCGCAGGCCCGGGCAATCGCATCCGCCAGGATCAGGCGGCCTTCAGCATCGGTATTGTCGATCTCGACGGTCAGGCCCTTGCGGCTGGACAGCACGTCCCCCGGACGGAAGGCATTGCCGGCCACGGCATTTTCCACCGACGGGACATAGAGTTTCAGATGCACCGGCAGGTTCGCGCTCATGATCAGCTGCGCCAGGGCAATCACATGGGCCGAGCCGCCCATATCCTTCTTCATGATTCGCATGCCGGACCCCGGCTTGATGTCGAGCCCGCCGGAATCGAAGGTGACCCCCTTGCCCACCAGCGCCAGTTTGGGATGGGAAGGGTCGCCCCATTCGAGTTCCATGAAGCGCGGCTCATAAACCGCCGCGCGGCCGACCGCGTGCACCATCGGATAGTTCTGCTCCAGAAGCGCATCCCCGATAATGGTGGTCAGCGTTGCGCCAAACCGTTCCGCCATGTTGGAAATGGTCGCCTGAATGTCCTGGGGTCCCATATCGGCAGCGGGTGTGTTCACCAGGTCCCGCAGCAGGGTGCACGCATCCGCCTCCCGGCTCAGCGCGTCGGCATCCTGCCCTTCGGGGAGAAGCAATTGCGGTGGCGCAGCCTTGTCCTTGAGATAGCGATCGAACTGGTAGGCGCCGTCGGCCCATCCGGCTGCGATCTGGTCGAAGCGCAGCCCCCCTGAAGCGAGGACGCGGTAGGTCCCCTTCGGCAGCTTGGCAGACAGGCCTGCGACGGCCAGGGCGTCCTTGCCCTTGCCGAGGCCGTACAGGACCCGGGCAAGATCACCCTTGTCGCCGGGCACCAGCACGATCTGACCTGCCGCACCGGTGAAATCCTGCCCCTCGGCAATGGATCGGGCAGAGGGGAACGGATCGTTCTCCAACAGTTTGAACTCGGCGGCAGTGTAGAGGAAGACGTCAACGGCGCCCTTCGGGTCGGCGGTGAAGCTCTTGTGCATGGAAACGGGGCCTTTCACGGCGAAGAGTTAATGGAATCTGGTGAGGCGTTAACTGATCCTTGACGCCCTCAGGTCCAGACTCACTGGCAGTGCACCAGATACAAACCCGGAGCTTTCCGATGTCCAGAGCCAAAACGTCCCTGACTGCGCTGTGTCTGGCGGTTGCCGCATGCGCCTCCGCGCCGGATCCGGAACAGGAAGCACAGGCAGAACTTGCCCGCGCCATTGAAGATGCGATGAAACCGGCCACGCCGGAAGAGATCGAGGCGGCGAACAATTCCGATCCGCTCACCAAGGCCAATTTCTGGTCCAATGAGTACAACAAGAATCCGAAAGATCTCGATACGGCCATGACCTTCGTGGCGGCCCTGCGCGGAATTGGCTCCAATGAACGGGCCATCGAGGTTCTGTCCAAGACACTGGTCGAACACCCGGAAAACACGGAAGCGCTGATGGCGCTGGGCCGGGTGTTTTCCGCAGAAGGCAACATGATGGGCGCCGCCCGCGCATACGAAAAGGCTGCAGTTCTTGCTCCAGACCGCCCGGAAGCCTGGTCTGCTTTCGGCGTTACGCTGGACAAGATGGAGCGCCACGACATGGCACAGGCCGCCTATGACAAGGCGCTGGCACTGGATCCGAGCCGCACCACAACCCTTACCAATTACGGCCTCTCGCTGGCGTTGAGCGGGGATCTCACAGGCGCCGAGGCAAAGCTTCGCACGGCAGCCGCCCAGCCTGACGCCGATTTGCGCGTGACCGAAAATCTGGCGCTCATCCTGGGCCTGCAGGGCCGATATGACGAGATGGCGGAAGTTTCCAGCCGGTTCGCACCGGAAAGCATTGTGCAGAAGAACACCGACCTCCTGCGCGCCATGGTACAGCCGGTCCGGTCCTGGGAAGCGCTGGAAGCCGCACCGGACCCGGCGCCCGAAGCGGTCACCCCCTCCCCCAGCACATCGGTCCCGGTCGACAGCGGCGGTCTTGCCCTGGCGGGCCCGTCTGCGGATGCAGAAGCCGAAGACCCTGCCCCGTCTCCGGCCGGGTCTGGCCTGCGGCTGCGCCGCACACCCGGCTGATCGCCAGCAGAAACGGCAGCGCCCGCCGGTCCAGCCGACGGGCGCGCCTTACTGAAGTCACCCGGACCTCAGCCCCTGTTCGTGTCACTCCGCTCGACCGGTGCCTGTGCGAACGAGCCGTCCCCCTGCGATGCCTTGAAGCCGATATAGGCTGGCCCCAGCACCACCAGAAACAGAACCGGCAGGAAGAAAAGGATCATCGGCACGGTCAGCTGCGCTGGCAGGGCGGCGGCCTTCTTCTCGGCCTGCGCCATGCGCATGTCCCGGTTTTCCTTTGCCATGATGCGCAGGGCGTCGCCCAGCGGCGTACCGTAACGTTCGGCTTGGCCCAGTGCCATACAGACGGCCTTGATACCTTCATTCCCGGTTCGCTTTGCAAGATTCTCATAGGCCTGGCGCCGTTCCGGCAGATAGGAAAGCTCGGCGACGGTCAGGCCGAACTCTTCCGCCAGTTCCGGTGAGGCGGACCCGATTTCCTGACTGACCTTGGAAAAGCCCAGCTCGATGGACATGCCCGCCTCAACACAGATCAGCAGCATGTCCAGCGCATCCGGAAAGGCCCGCATGATCGATTGCTGGCGCTTCTGCGCAACATTGCTGACATACAGGTTCGGCGCATAGAAGCCGGCCGCGGCCCCGAACAGGAGCGAGCCGTATTTCAGCGGCATGGAAAAGCCGTGATCATTGACGAAGAAGATATACAGAAACGTCAGCAGCGCGCCGGCAAAGGGCAGGGTCATCCGCGCAAAATAGAACGCAGCCAGCGGTGCTGGTCCACGCAGTCCCGCCTTCGCCAGATTGTCCACAATGTTCGGGTCTTCCAGGGCCTTGGCGAGGTTCAGCTTCGACGAGATGTTCCCGACCATGGAATCATCCGTGCGCCGAAGGCCCTTGTTCTCCATGGCCGCGCGGCTCTGCTTACGCAGTTTCTCGCGCTGTTCGGTCACCGCCTTCAGGCGGGTCTCCAGCTTGTCCGTCTGCAGATAGGGCAGAAGGATGGAGATCACCGTCGCGAACACGGCCAGCGCCACGAGCAGGGCGGCAATGGCGTCAGGCTTGGCCAGCGATGTCAGAATGTCCGTCATCGCCGTCTCCTAAAGGTCGAAATTGATCATCTTGCGCATCACGAAGATGCCCATGGACATCATCACGGCACCAATGGTGAGGAACAGATGACCGGTATCGGTAGTGAACAGCTGCATGATATAGGCCGGGGTCGTCAGATAGACCAGGAACCCGACCACGAAGGGCAGCGCACCAATGATCATCGCGGAGGCTTTCGCCTCGGAAGACATTGCCTTCACCTTCTCCCGCATCATCTTGCGAGCCCGGATCACGCTGGACAGGTTTCCCAGCGCCTCGGACAGGTTACCGCCCGCCTTGGACTGGATCATCAGCACGATCATGAAGAAGTTCACTTCCTGAAGGGGCACGCGCTTGTAGAATGTGCCCAGGGACCGCTCGAGCCCGGCGCCCATGGCGAGATTGTCCGACAGCATGGCAAATTCGGTACGCAGCGGCTCAGGGGATTCGCGGGAAATGATCCGGACGCTTTCATTCAGCGGCAGGCCTGATTTCACGCCGCGCACGATGATGTCCAGCGCATCAGCAAACTGGTTGATCATCTTCTTGTTGCGGCCATTGGTGAGAAAGCCGAGCAGCACGCGCGGCAAGCCGAATGCGCCGACGAAGAACGCGCCGCCGACCAGCGCCGGACGGCTCTTGAACGAAATGCCGCTGATGACCAGCCCGTCAAAGCCCAGCACATAGACCAGACCGCCAAGCCCCATGCCGAGGATCAGGGAGAAGATCCAGAAAGCCGAAACCGGAACGTCCAGCCCGGCCTGCGTCAGGCGCGCCTTGAGGTTCTGGGGCTGGATCGACTTGCGGCGCTCCTTGTCCTGCTTCCGCATGCTCTCCAGCATTTCCTGGGTTTTCTGGCGGCGCTTGGCGTTCTCGTCCATCACCTTTCCGCGCTTGCCGGCCCCTGTCCCACCGGACCCGATGGCCTTGGCCCGCTTGCGCGCATTGTCGTTCTGCCCGCCGGTCAACGCCAGGCCAAGCCCGGCAATGGTCAGGAATGCCAGGCCGGCAATGACATAGATGATCATGTTCCCATCCATGCATCAGGCTCCCAGCGCATCCAGCGCAACCGCAAGGTCACGCTCGAGATTGTAATAGGACGCGCGCTCCCAGAAGCGCGGACGGCCAACGCCGGTGCCCCGGTGGACACCACGCACCTTGCCATCCTCGTCCTCGCCCTCGATTTCATATTTGAGCACGTCCTGAAGGACGATCGTGTCCCCTTCCAGGCCCATGACTTCCGTGATGTTCATGATGCGGCGCGACCCGTCGCGAAGGCGCGAAGCCTGCACAACGACATCGATGGAACCGACGATCATCTCTCTGATCGTCTTTGCCGGCAGCGAGAAACCGCCCATCGTGATCATGGATTCGACACGGCTGAGGGCCTCGCGCGGGCTGTTGGCGTGCAGTGTGCCCATCGACCCGTCATGGCCCGTATTCATGGCCTGCAACAGGTCGAAGGCTTCCGGTCCACGCACCTCGCCCACGATGATCCGCTCCGGACGCATACGCAGACAGTTCTTCACCAGGTCCCGCATCGTGATCTCACCCGATCCCTCGATGTTCGGCGGGCGCGTCTCGAGACGGACAACGTGCGGCTGCTGCAGCTGCAATTCGGCCGAGTCTTCGCAGGTGATGACCCGCTCGGTCGGATCGATGAATCCGGTCAGGCAGTTCAAAAGCGTCGTCTTCCCCGAACCCGTACCGCCGGAGATCAGCACGTTGCAGCGCGAATGTCCGATGATGCGCAGGATGTCTGCGCCGGGTTCGGAAATCGACCCGAAGTTCACCAGGTCCTGAAGGCGCAGCTTATCCTTCTTGAACTTACGAATGGTCAGTGTCGGACCATCAATCGCCAGGGGCGGCGCGATCACGTTCACACGAGACCCGTCCAGAAGGCGAGCGTCACAGATCGGCGAGGAATCGTCTACCCGGCGTCCAACCTGGCTCACGATCCGCTGACAGATGTTCATCAGCTGCGCATTGTCGCGGAACCGGATATTGGTCCGTTCGATCTTGCCGTTGACCTCGATATAGGTCGTGTCGGCGCCGTTCACCATGATATCCGCGATGTCGTCGCGCGCCAGCAGCGGCTCCAGCGGACCATAGCCCAGCACATCGTTGCAGATGTCGTCCAGCAGTTGCTCCTGCTCGGAGATCGACATCACCACATTCTTGATACTGATGATCTCCACGACGATGTCGCGGATCTCTTCGCGCGCGCTTTCGGCGTCCAGCTGCGCCAGCTGCGACAGGTCGATCGTGTCGATCAGCGCGTTGAAGATGGTCATCTTCGTCGCGTAGTACTGGTCAGATTGCTGAACCACCTTGCGGACGGGTTCCGGCTTGGCCTCCGGCGCCTGAACGCGCACAGGCTTGCCCCCTTCGGAAGGAGGTTTCGGTGCGCCCTTGACCGGAACCGGATCCGGCACGGGCGGCTTCTTCGAGACAGGCTTCGGCTTCGGCGCAGGCGCGGCCGGCTTGGGGGCCGGCGCTGCCGGCGCGGCTACCGGACTGCTGGAAGCGGATCGTTTTCCAAATGCCATTCAAGGGTCCCCCTATGGGTCACTTTCCCAGCAACTTCTTAAGGAACGACTTCTCCTGCGGAACGATGGTGCGGCCGGTCAGGGTCGAGGCGAGATGATCGATTGCCTGCGACGATTTCGAGGTCGCATCGGTTTCGGAAATCATCTGGCCATTATTGGCTGCCGTACCGAACAGTTCCGGATCAAAGGGAAGGATGATCTCCGGCTCCACCCCGATGGCCGCGGCAAAGTCCTTCACGGGAATCTCGGGTCGCTTCGGCACGCCGCTCATGTTCAGCACGAGGCGGGGCGGATGATCATTCGGGCGCTTGGCCTTCATCTGGTCAATCATGTTCTTGCCGTTGCGCAGGGAAGCCAGGTCCGGCTGGCACACAATGATGACCTCGTCGGACGCGACCAGCGTGTTCAGCATCCAGCTTGACCACATGTGTGGCAGGTCCAGAACGAGATACGGCACATTGCGCCGCGCGCCCTCGATGACGACCGAATACGCTTCGTCCGGAATGTCCATGATCTGGTTGATCGTGGCCGGCGCCGTGAACAGGGACAGGCGGTCGGTGGGCTTGGCGAGAAGCCGCTCGATCACGGCATCATCGGCCCGCTCCGGCGCCAGAAGCGCATCGGCCACGGTCTGCGGCGTTTCCTGATTGAAGTCGAGCGCGGTGGTCCCGAAGGACAGGTCGAGATCGACCAGGGTCGTGTTGACCTTCACATTCTCCGACAGGGCCCAGGCCAGATTGTGCGCAATGGTCGACGCCCCTACCCCGCCCTTGGCGCCCACAATGGAAATCTGCTTGCCGACGAACGGCGCATCCGGATTGATGAACAGATCGCCGATGGACCGGATGATCTGCAGCGGCTGGAAGGGCGGCACGAGGTATTCGCTGACGCCGCGCGCCATCAACTGGCGATACAGCATGATATCGTTCACCGCGCCAATCACCATCACCTTGACGGTCTCGTCGCAATGCTCTGCCAGCGCGTCGATCTCCCTCAGCACCTGCGCCGCGGAATCCGAGGATTCAATCATCAACAGGTTCGGGGTCGGATTTTCGCTCATATAGGCGATGGCCGCCGGAATACCGCCCGGAATGCACTCGATCGTCGCGCGGCCCATGCGGCGGTCGTGCGCGCAGACTTCCATCAGGCCGCGTGTTTCCTGGCGCTCATAGAACAGCTTGATCGAGATTGCGGGCAGCATTGCATCCCCGCCGGCTGGCTCTGCCGGACTGATCATGCCGGCATCATTGTCTGCCACCACACCATCCGGGGCGGCTTCGACATCCGCTTCACCAGCGGATTCCGCCTCGGCGGCCGGCCTCACAAGGTCAGCCAGCGGATCATCGGAAAAGACATCTTCGAAGTCTTCATCGAACAGTGCATTCTCGTTAGACATGATCTACCAAACCTCTCTCACCGGCCCTAATTGCCAACTGCCGTCGACACCGTGCCGGATTCATTTTCGCCCCGTTCCGCCCCGGTGACTTCACCCTTGCGGAACTTGTCGAGAATAGTTGCGCGGCGAACCGGATCACCCTGATCCAGGGACCGCTGTCCCAGCAGATCGCCGGGATCGGAAATCATGGCCGCCAGATTGGTGCGCACCGCGCAACCAAGCGTCGGCAGCTCATTGTTCGAGGACATGTCGCCCATATCGAGCGATGCCAGAGACGGACAATCGGGCGCAATCGCCTCATAGGACTGGAACGCCAGGATCAGGGGCTCGGACACGTCCGATTCTTCCCCATGCGTTCCGCCGGCGATTTCCTCATAGGCGACACCATTCTCCCAGGCGATCTCGCGCGCTTCAGCGGTCGCCTGCACGGCCAGTTGCGGGTTCGCGCTCGACATTGGCAGCGACATGATCAGCGGACCATGACCCACAGACCGGTAGTCGGCCACGAAGTTGCGGATCCGCGCCTTGTCGCTCAGGCTCAGCTGGCTGGCGGCAGGGTGAATGTCGATTTCCAGGAATTCAGTGCGCTTCGCCACACCGATCGGATTGCGGTCCAGCGGCGTGCCCTGAAGGTAGGCCTGCGGCACGGCCGTCGGCGCAGCGCTCGAACAGGCCGTGATCGTCAGGACTCCAACAGCCGCTGCGAGGGCGAGAGATGAAGTGGTCAGCTTGCTCATGATCCGTCCCCTATTCCTCGATAAAGCCGACAGGTGCGCGATAGTCTTCCGCATCCACCTTGGCGCCGTTCTTGCCGTATTGTTCGTTCAGCTTGCCGAAGAAGATCGTCTTCGCATCCGAGGCATTGGCAAAGCCCTCTGCCGGCGTGCGCAGCTGGTCCTTCGATGTCGGATCGACCAGGTAGGGTGTCACGATCACGACCAGTTCCGTCTCTTCTTGCACAAAGTCGCGAGACTGGAACAGCGCGCCCAGGATCGGCAGCTTCTTCAGGCCCGGCACCTGGTCCAGCGTCTGGCGGGACCGGGTCTGGATCAGGCCCGCCATCATCATGGAGCCGCCCGAGGGAAGTTCGATGGTCGACTCGGCCCGCCGCACCGACAGGGCCGGCAGGGTCGCACCCTCGACGGTGATGACATTGCCCTCGTCATCGATCGTGGTGGAACTCGTGCCCTGATAGGCGCCTTCGGAGGTCAGTTCGGAAACCTCGGTCGACACTTTCAGCGAAATCCGCCCTTCCGACAGCACAACCGGAGTGAAGCCGAGCCCCACACCATAGGGTTTGAACTCCACCGTGATGCGGCCATTATTGTCCTGGCCAACCGGAACGGGGAATTCACCGCCCGCAAGGAATTGCGCGCTCTCGCCGGAGATCGCGACAATGTTCGGTTCAGCCAGCGTACGGACAATACCAATCCGCTCAAGGGCGTTGATGTCCGCGCCGATGCTCGATTGAAGGTCTGTGCCGACATAATTCTGATAGCCGATCGTGCCGCCAAACCCGCCAAGGCTCTGGCCCTGCACCGGGAAGCTCAGCGAGCTGCCGACATCGGCGTTCAGGGAATATGGCAGGCCGGGCGCGAGTGTCGTCGTGCCGGCATCGACCACAACGCCGGTGCCATTGTCGACGAACAGCTGGCGCTCGACCAGGGCGGCCAGATCACCAAAGCCGGGCGATCCGGTCAGATTGATGCCCAGCTGCTTGACCGCATTGCGCTGCATCTCGACGATACGGACTTCCAGCAGGACCTGGTCCTTCGCCGCAATGTTCATCATGTTGATGACCTGCGTGTCGTCCCCTGCCCGGACATAGGCCGAAACAAGGCGCTCAACAGCGTCCGCCGCAGAGAGACTGTCCGCCGTTCCCGTCAGAACGACATTTCCATTCACGCTTTCGATCCGGGCACGGGCATTCGGCACGTGGCGCGCAATCAGCTGCTGCAGCGCCGCCATGTCCATTTCGACATCGATTTCCAGGTTCAGGATCTGGTTCCCGGCACGATCGAAGACAAACGCATTTGTCTGGCCGAAGCTGACCCCCCGGAAGATGATGCGCTTGGCCGTCTGGACCACCGCATCAGCGATCTCGGGATTGGTGATCACCACGTCTGCCGCTGGCGTGTCGAGTTCGACCACCATCGACTTGTTGACGTTGATCGTGACCTGTTCGCTATAGGCTGACTCGCCGGGATGCGTGATCCGGGCCCCGATCGTGTCCGGCGCAGCCAGCGCGGCAGGCGCGGCGGACAGAGCTGTGGACAGGGCCAGAAGGCCCGGAAGAATGTGCGACGTCTTCATACTCAACTTCCCCCCACACCGGCAGTCGATTGCTTGCCGCTGCGATAGACCTGGATGCCGCCATTGTTGCTGCCGCCATTCTCGAGCAGATCGATCCGGGCGTCGCGATCAAACGTATCACCGACATCCGACCAGGGACGCAGCGCCAGCATCAGCTCGCCCTTGCGCTGGGCCATGGCGATCAGTTCAGCTTCCTTGCTGTCAACTTCCAGCGTGGCGGTATTGCCCACTTGTGCGGCGCCATCGCCCTCCTCGGTGAGGTACACCTGGTCAATCGCCAGAACGCGCACATTCTGCAGGATGGTGCTGGTGGCAGTCTTGTCGACCATCGCATCACCCGTCTGCACAGTGACTTCATAGGTCAGGATCACGTCGACACGGTCATTCGGCAGGATGAAGCCACCGGAGGCTGACTCGGTTGAAATCTCTACCGATATGGCGCGCATGCCCGGCTCGATCAGCGCCGCCATCGTGCCGGTGTCGCCCTTCTTGACCAGCTTGCGCGGATGAATCGGTTCGTTCTGGAAGATCGGCACGCGCACGACGCTGCCGGCCACAAGTTCGATCGCATCCGGGGAGTCTTCATCTGTGTGAAACCCCGGCACGATGCTGTTCTCGGGCCAGTTGGCCCATTTAAGGTCATCCACGGAAACATAGTCGCCGATTGACAGGTCGCGCTGCGCGACGAGCACCTTGATCTCGGTGATCTCCATATGCTCGATCACCGTCGTCGGCTGCGCCGGTGCGGACGGACCCTGCTGGGCCAGGTTCCGGACCAGGAATGCCGCCGCGATGGCGGCAATGGCAGCTCCGATCAGGATGATTAGACGAATTGGCGACATGAGGCCCCACTCCTCCGGAAATACGACACCTCGGAAAATCGTGTTCGACTCAGCGATGTCCGATCAGGGATGACAATTTCATATGCTGCCTAAAGCATCGTTAACCGAAATTGCTGATCCGGCTTAATACTTCGGCAAGAAACGGCGACTGGGCTCCGGCGGCAAACGCGCCCGCGGCGATGGCCACGCCATAGGGAACGCCGGCCTTCTCCTCGAACGGGGCCCGGATGGCACCCGGCACCGCCTCGGCGGGCATCGTCATGCGCACAAGGATGATGATCACGGCGCAGGCGCCACCGGCTACGGCCATTGTGAACAGGAAGGTGATGCTGGCTGACGGCCCGACCCACAACATCACCGCCGGGATCATCTTTGCGTCCCCTCCCCCGAAAATGTTGAAGGCGAACAGGCCGAACGCGATCAGCAGCGCACAGGCCGCCGCGATGACATGCCCCCCGATGATTTCCAGCGGAACACCGGACACGGCGGCTGCCGGCACAAAGAGCAGTGCCAGCGTCAGGTTCAGCCAGTTCGGAATGGTCAGCCGGTTCACATCGTGCAACGCAGCGAATACGCACAGGGCCAGGAACAGGCCGGCGAGCAGGGACAAGATCATGGATACGTCCTTCAGGTCGGTTTTCGCGGGCCAACCTGCCCCAAAAGACTGAAGGAAGTTTTTAAACGCGCCGCCCCAAACGAAAGAGGCCGCCTGGTTTGCCCAGGCGGCCTCATTGCTAAAGTCTAGGCTTGTAGCCTGAACTTAGGCGCCGTTCATCGACGTAGCGACGTTCTGGAACTTGTCGTTCACAGACTTACCAAGGGCGGTAGCACCACCGATGATAGCAACAGCGATCAGAGCAGCGATCAGGCCGTATTCAATAGCCGTGGCGCCAGACTCGTCTTTCAGAAAACGTGCAAACATTGGAAACTCCCATCATGCAATTGTTTTTGCCCCGGCAAAATCCTCTACCCGGAACATGATGGAACCTACCCAATCATTCTCAACATCACATGAAAGAAAAGAGAAAATCCATGAAGGCGGGTGAGGGATTTGTTTACCATCTGTATGCCCGCAAAATCAGGCGTTCAGGTGATTCGGTCCCATGGCCCCTTCCCTATTATAAAGACCAGTCTGTGTAAAATGCCGTGCAGGGGTAACCCGGTTAGGAAACGCGCAACCTTCTTCAGGGAAAGTGCCGATGCTGATTGATCCTTGGAGCCAGCCTGATGAACCTGTTCGCGAAGTTCTGCGCCCTGCCGGCGATTGCGGCAACCCTGTCCCAGGCAGCCCTTGCCGGACCGATTTCCGTCGAGCTCAACAAGACAATTCCGCTGCACCTGCGCAGCGAGGCGGCCAGCATCGTGCTCGGCAATCCGGCAATTGCGGACGTCTCCGTTCATGATGACCAGCTCCTTTTCCTGACCGGAAAGTCCTTCGGCACGACCAATCTGCTGGTCTTTGACAAGTCCGGCCGTCAGATCTTCTCGTCCGACATTGTCGTGACAGCGGATGAAGCAAACCTGGTCACCGTCAACCGGTCTGGATCCAGCTTTACCTATGACTGTGCGCCGACCTGCCGCCCCACCCTGAATCCGGGTGACAATCCGGGCCATTTCGACCAGCAGCTCCAGCAGCAGCAGGGTGTGCGCGAAACAACCGACACACGCTAGACGCGCAGAAACCGCGCCCCGGCGCGGTCCAGACGCCGAAATCGATAAAATTCAACATATCGCTGCAACGGCATGACAACCCAGATCCGCTAGGGTGACCCTCTACTCATGAGGGTGGTTTGGGTCATGATACTGACGACACAGAACGGAATTGTTGCGCCAAGGCTGCGCCGCAAGTTTGAACAATGGTGTGAAGACCGGCGCGGCATTGCCGCGGTCGAGTTCGCACTGGTGTCCGTGCCTTTCTTCTTCCTGATCTTTGGCCTGATGGAGGTCTGCCTGGTCTTCATCATGGCTTCGGTCCTGGAACACGCGCTGGCAGAAGCGTCCCGTAAGATCCGCACGGGCCAGGCGCAGGACAGCGGCTTCACCAAGGTCGAATTCCGCACCGAAGTCTGCTCGAAATTCTACAATCTGCTGAATTGCGATGACCATCTCTATATTGACGTGCGTTCGCTCGACAATTTCAGTTCGGCCGACATCACCACGCCGCTGGACAAGGATGGCGAGATCGACGATTCCGATTTCCGCTACGATCCGGGGTCTGCAAACGATGTGGTCGCAATCCGTGTTCTGTATGAATGGAAACTGCTGACGCCGTGGATTTCCGCGCCGCTGTCCAATCTTCCGAACAACCGCCACCTGCTGCAATCGAACGCGGTGTTCCGCAACGAACCTTTCGGAGACTGATGACCATGTCTGTGAAATCGATTCTTTCCCGGTTGAACCCCCGCCTGAAATGGCGTGGCGTGCGCGGCATCCGCTACAATGAGGAAGGTGTCTCGGCGGTCGAATTCGCCCTGATCGCCCCCGTCCTGATCCTGATCTATCTCGGCGCAGTCGAGCTCAGCCTGCTGATGCGCGTCGACCGCCGCGTGACCTCGACCACGGCCAGCCTCGGTGACCTGACGGCCCGTCTGGCCACGGTCACCGATGACGACATGAAGGAAATGTTCGCCGCAGCCGAAGTGATGATGCAGCCCTATGACGCCAAGAGCGCCACGATGCGGCTGTCCAGCATCGTCGACAAGGGCGACGGCAAGCCGGTCGTCGACTGGTCGGATGCCTACATGATGACAGCTTATGCCAAGGGCGCTTCGATCGATCTGCCGGACGGCATCGTGTCCACGCCCGGATCCATTATCATGGCGGAAGTCGTCTACGAGCATGACAGCAAGTTGGGCGGCTTTCTGAAGTCCTCACGGACAATCAGCGACAAATTCTATCTCCGCCCGCGCCGGGTCGACGAGATCACCCGGGTCACCAAGGGTGGCAGCCCGTTCGGACCGACCAGCTAGGTCAGGGCCCTGCCCTATTCTGCCGGGGTGCGCCCGACCCGCACCGTGGTCAGCACCGCAAAGCCCAGGAAGAACAACAGCGCGATGGCCGACATGCCGACGCGCTGGCTGTTCGACCAGGTCGTGAACAGCTCGATCAGTAGCGGGCCGATCCAGACGGTCACGGTTCCGGCAATCGCATACAGGCCGAAGAACTCGCCCCGCATATGGGTCGGCGCAATGTGCACCAGCATCGACCGGCTGGACGAGATATTGGCCGTCGCGAACACACCGATCAGGGCGCCGTTGAGCAGATAGGTGACGTCCGACAGGCTCGAGAAGACCGGGGCCTCCCACAATTGCCGGTTCTCGAACAGGCCGAACAGGATCGAGTCCCGCGTCACCGACAGGCCGAAGAACAGGATGATCACAATGGCCATCAATTCCATCAGCAGGGCATTCTTCGGACCGAGCTTTGAGTCGAACCAGCCACCGGCCACCCCGCCCACAGCGGCCCAGATCGAGGCCCAGATGGCATAGACTGTCAGCTCGACAATGCCCCAGCCGAGAAACAGGCTGACATAGACCGCCGCCAGCGCCAGCAGCGCGAACATGCCGTCGGCATAGATTGTCCGGGCGATCAGGAATTTGAACGCTTCCCGATACTGCGCGGCCTTGCGCACGGTGCGGATGACGCCCTCCGCCCCGGTCTTCACTGATGGCAGGAAGGGCGTGCCCTTTACCCCGGTATCCTTCGAATACAGGAAGAAGGGAATGATCATCACGGCCAGCCAGACCGCACAGATCGGGCCGGAAATCCGGAAATGCTCATACTTTGTCGTGTCGATCCCGAACAGCGGCTCGGCAAACGGCCAGCTCAGCATGTCCGGAAGGGCGAACATGAACACGATGGCCACGAACAACAGGGTTGCCGCCGCATTGCCCAGCGCCAGGCCCAGCCCGGACACGCCCGGCAGGGCCGACGGACGGGCCGCATCCGGCAACATGGAATTGTGCGTCACTTCGCTGAACGTATAGGTGACATAGGCGGCAATCAGGATGGCAATCACCGTGCCCGTGGAAAAGCCGGCTTCGCCCGGCACCGCCCACCAGAGCAGGAAGCTCAGGACCGACAGCACCCCCAGGAACAGCACCAGCAATGGCTTGCGCCTCAGGCCCCGGTCAAACGCCGCGCCCAGGAAGGGGGCCGTCAGCGCGGCAATCGCGCCGGCCCATTTCGACAGGGAGGCGACCACCGCCTGGCCCTTCGCACCGGCCACCTGACGGGCCGTTTCCGGGTCCATGCCCTCCAGTTCGCCACTGGCCAGGATGTCCGCGCCGATGATGTCACGCGCGAAATAGGGCGCAAAGACATAGATGATGATCAGGATGTAATAGGGATTGCGGGCCCATTCGAACCAGGCCCAGGCCAGCCCTGTCTTGCCCAGCACGCCGCCTTCGCCCGCCGTCGGCGTGACCTGCGACTCCACAATCGCCGCCTCCTCGTCCTGCCCGGGCGAAATATAGGTCTCGGTCATGCGGTATCCTCCCATGTGCCGCGTGCCGGCATCTGCCGCCTAGCCTGCACA
Organism: Hyphomonas sp.; assembly: GCF_017792385.1. NCBI lineage: Bacteria > Pseudomonadati > Pseudomonadota > Alphaproteobacteria > Hyphomonadales > Hyphomonadaceae > Hyphomonas > Hyphomonas sp. Next base: position 716,922 of record NZ_CP051230.1, read on the forward strand.
TTCGCGGAGAAAGGGAAAGCGGTTTTGCCCCTGTCCCGGCGTCAGGCCGAAAGCTTTCCGGCCAGCTCGGCGGCATATTTCGTGATGTCCCCCGCCCCCAGGCAAACCACCATCGCGCCGGGCTCGGCCAGTGCCTTCAGGGCGTCCGGCAACGCCTCCAGCGAACCAATCGTCGCCGCCCCGCGATGCCCGTTGCGGGAGATGCTGGCCACCAGGCTCTCATGGCTGATTCCGTCGATCGGACTCTCCCCGGCCTCATAGACCGGCGCCACCAGAACATGGTCGGCCTGGTCGAAGCAGCGCGAGAAATCCTCGAACAGATCGCGCAGCCGGGTATAGCGGTGCGGCTGGCACACCGCGATCAGCTGCCCCTGCCCCTGCATCGCCCGCGCCGCTTTGAGCACAGCGGAAATCTCCACGGGATGGTGGCCGTAATCATCAATGATGCGCACCGGGGGCTGATCCGCTACGGGCAGCCATTCCCCCACCTGCGTGAAGCGGCGCTTCACCCCGCCGAACTGGCCCATGGAGCTGCGGATCTGGTCATCCGTCGCGCCCAGCTCCAGCGCCACGGCAACTGCGGCCAGCACGTTCTGCACATTGTGCTCGCCGGCCATGGGCAGGGTCAAATTCTCGATCATGCGCGGCTGCGCCGATCCCGGCCGGCGCAGCGCCACGTCGAAATGCGCCCCCGACAAATCGGTTGTCAGGTTCACGGCGCGGACATCGGCCTGGCGGTTGAAGCCATAGGTGATGCGTCGGCGGTCGGTGACGCGCGCGGCCAGTCCCTGCACTTCCGGATGGTCCGTGCACAGCACGGCAAAGCCGTAAAAAGGCAAATTCTCCACGAACGTGTCGAATGCCTCGCGCAATTTTTCCATCGAGCCGTAATGATCCATATGTTCGGGGTCGATATTGGTCACCACGGCGCAGGTCGGGTGCAGCTTGGCGAACGTGCCGTCGCTTTCATCACTCTCCACCACCATCCAGTCGCTCTCGCCCGCCTTGTAGTTCGAGCCATAGGCGTGGATGATGCCGCCATTGATGACCGTCGGGTCGATGTTTGCCCCGTCCAGCAGCGCCGCGACCATGCTGGTCGTCGTCGTCTTGCCATGCGTGCCGGCGATACAGACCGTGTATTTCAGGCGCGTGATCTCGGCCAGCATATTGGCCCGCCGCACAACCGGAATGCCCGCCGCCCGCGCCGCGTCCACTTCCGGATTTCCAGCCTTGATGGCGGAGGAAATGATGACCGTTCCGGCGCCTTTCACATTTTCGGCCTTGTGGCCGATAAAGATTTTCGCGCCCCGCTCGCGCAGGCGCTGGATATTGTCCGACTCGCGGATGTCGGAGCCCTGTACCTCATAGCCCATCGTGATCATCACATCCGCAATGCCGGACATGCCAATGCCGCCAATGCCGATAATATGCGCCGGCCCAAGGTCGAAAGGAGTGGGAGAAGTCATTCAGGATCGTCCAGATAGGGAAACGGGAACGCCTAGCGATACCGTGACGCGGGAGCGCGAAGCAAGCGCTGCTTCTGCATGACGCAATCATGAAACCTTTCGGCGAATGCTTGAACCCCGAACCTGACGTCCCAACATGACTGGAATGAGGCGCAATTCTGGTGCTTCACGACATCCCGGAGCCGCCATCATGACCAAGCATCTGGCCCAGTTGAATGTCGGCCGCCTTGTCGCCCCGACCGATGACCCGCGCGTCAAGGACTTCATGGACAATCTCGATCTCGTCAACGGAATCGGAAAATCCATGCCGGGATTTGTCTGGATGATGGAAGGCTCGGGCGAGCCCGGACAGGGCAATACCGACGCAAAGATAGATGACGACCCGCAATTCGTGGCGAATCTGACGGTCTGGGAAGACGTCAAAAGCCTCGAAACCTTTGTCTGGGGTACCATCCACCGCAAATTCTACGAACGCCGGGCCGAATGGTTCGACCTGATGCAGGACATGCACTTCGTCATGTGGTGGGTGCCCGAAGGGCATACGCCCACACTGGAGGAAGCCCTTGAACGCCTCGCCTTGCGCCAACGGGATGGCGATACCGCAGAGGCATTCGGATGGGAGTGGCTGCGGGACGCCAAAATGCACAAGACTCATGCCTGCGCGCCGCGGGTGGCCTAAAGCTCCGCCACCCGTTCCGCCATGTCGGCCAGATCCTTCGCCGCATTGATCTTGGCCGAAGCCTTTGCCGTCGCAGCGCGCGCTTTCAACTCCTCCGCATCCTGCAGGCGGGCTGTGATCAGCCCGCCCAGCAATTGCGGATACAGATTGCTTTCCAGGATCATGTCGGCCGCGCCGATCTCGGTCAGCGCTTCGGCATTGGCGGCCTGGTGGTCGTCCATGGCAATCGCCAGCGGGATCAGGATGGAAGGCCGGCCCACCGCCGCAATTTCCGAGACCGTCCCGGCCCCGGACCGGGCGATCACCAGATGCGCCTGTGACAGCTTTTCCGGCATGTCAGCAAAGAATGGCGACAGTTCCGCCTCGATCTTCATGCGGCGATACATGTTGTCGACAAAGGCATATTGTTCCTTGCGTACCTGCTGGATGACGCGCAGCCGCGCCTGCAACGGCGGTGGCACATGGTCCACGATCGCCGCCGGGATCGTCTCACCAATGATCTTGGATCCCTGGCTGCCGCCGGTGATCAGAATGGTCAGCTTGTCATCCGTCGCCGGAAAGGGATCGTCCCGCCGCGCCAGAATGGCTTCGCGCACCGGATTGCCAACCGCCAGATGCGCACTCCAGGAGGGCAGCCTGTCGAGGCGCTCGAACCCGCTGGCCACCAGCTTGGCCTGACGGGCAAAGCGCCGGTTCACCCGGCCCAGCACCGCGTTCTGCTCATGAATGATGATCGGCACATTCATACGCCGCGCGGCCGCCAGTGCCGGAAAGGCCGGATAGCCGCCAAAGCCCGCCATCAGGCTGGGACGTGTTTCGCGGATCAGGGTCTTGGCCCGGGAAATGCCGGCATTGATCTTCAGCGCCGCGGCCGGCAGCGTCCAGGGTTTGCGAAAGTTTGGCGAGGCCGCCTGCACCTGCTCCAGCCAGTCCGCCGGGAAATCCTTGGCATATTTCGCGCCGCGCTTGTCCGAAATCAGGCCGATCTTCCAGCCCCTCGCCCGCATCTCGTCAGCAAAGGCCCGGGCGGGAAACATGTGCCCGCCGGTACCGCCTGCTGCAATGATGACGAGCTTGTCTTTCGTGTCAGCCATACCGGCCCCTTGTGCGCGTGCCTTGTCCGCGCACAAGTGCCAGCGCAAGGCCCAGTGTCAATCCCGTCCCGATCATGGACGAGCCGCCATAGGACACAAATGGCAGTGTCATGCCCTTGGGCGGGATAAGGGCCAAGTTTACCGCAATGTTTATGGCAGCCTGAAGGCCAAACAGCGTGAAGAGTCCGGCACTGGCTGCGCGTGCATAACCATCATGCACGCGGGAACTGGCGCGGAACCCTCTCAGGATCAGAAGCACGAAGATTGCCATCAGGACGAGGGCGGCAATCAGGCCGAACTCCTCCACCATGACGGCAAAGATGAAATCGGTGTGCGCGTCCGGCAGATGGATCTTAACCTGCCCCTCCCCCGGGCCGACGCCGAACAGGCCGCCGCGCCCGATCGCCTCGGCCGCCCGGTCGATCTGGTAGGTGTCCGCCGATCCCGGATTGAGAAAACTGTTCACGCGGAACCGCACATGCGGCAGCAGGGCATACAGGGACGCAGACAGGCCCACACCGCCCACGGCAAATCCGGCCGCCCATTTCCACGGCAGCCCGCTGACAAAGAAGGTCACCACAAAGGCCGCTGTCAGCAGCACTGACTGGCCGACATCGGGTTGCAACAGCAACAGGCCAAGCGTCACGGCGTAGAAGAGGAAAGCAGTCACGGCCCATGGGCCGTCCGGATACTGTTCACGCTGGGCCAGCAACCAGCCGCCCAGCACGATCAGCGCCGGCTTGACCATCTCGCTCGGCTGCAGGGAGAAACCGGCAATGCGCAGCCAGCGCTGCGCGCCCTTGGCTTCATGACCCCAGACAAGAATGAAGAACATCAGCGTCAGGCTGACCACGAAAACCAGCGTCGCAAACCGCCGGGCCCAGGTCCGGTCCAGCATGCTGACTGCCACCATGATGACGCCGCCCAGTCCGGCGAAACAGACCTGACGAAACACGAAGAAGTATTCATCGGCATAGCCGATGCGCGTCGCTGCTGTCGGTCCGGCCGCCAGCGACATCAACAGGCCAATCGCCATCAGGAAGAAAGCACCGCCGAGCAGGCCCCAATCGAGCGTCCGCCGCCACTCGGTCAGCCAGGACATGTCCGAGCGTGCGAGCAATGGGGCGGACGATACGTAGGTCAAGCCAACTCCTTCATCTCCTGCGGCATCATGGACTGGACGATGCTCCGGAACACATCTCCGCGATGTTCAAAATCGCGGAACTGGTCGAAACTTGCACAGGCAGGTGAAAGAAGAATGACCGGATGATCGTCTCCGGCGGCTTTTGCATCGCGAAATGCAGCTTCCACGGCTTTTTCGAGGGTCCCGCAGGTCTGCATCGCGACCTGCCCCTTCAGCGTGGTGGCAAAGGTCTCCTCCGCCTCTCCGATCAGATAGGCCTTGGTGATGTTCGGGAACAGGGGCGCCAGCGGCTGGATGCCTTCGGCCTTCGCAACCCCGCCGGCAATCCAGAACGCATTCTTGTAGGCTTTCAGCGCCTGTTCAGCCGCCTCGGCATTCGTGGCCTTGGAATCGTTGACGAAGCGCACGCCGTCGATCTCGCCCACCAGTTCCAGTCGATGTGCCAGACCCGGGAAGGTGCGCAGCCCTTCCATGATGGTCTGCGGGTCGAGGCCCAGTGACCGGCAGGCCGCATAGGCAGCCGACGCGTTCTGGTGATTGTGCCGACCGGGCAGCGCGATGCACTCGTCCAGCTTGCCGACATGGTTCGCCTGGCCGCCGCTGCTGTCATAAAGCCGTCCGTCTACGGCACTGACACCGCGGCCCAGCGCATAGGTCGAGGAGGCCTGCACCACCCGCGCCGGACCATTCGCCGACAGGCCGATGGCAATCGACTGGGTGATCACGTCGTCAAAACCGATCACGGCCACATCGCGCTCGGTCTGGTTCTGGAAGATGCGCATCTTCGCGGCCTGATAGCCGTCCATGCCACCATGCCGATCGAGATGGTCCGGCGTGATGTTCAACAATACGGCAATGTCGCAATGCAGGCTCTTCACCAGGTCCAGCTGGTAGGACGACAGCTCCAGCACATAGATCGCATTTGCGTGCAGCGGCGCCAGATCCAGCACGCCGGTGCCGATGTTTCCACCGATGCGGACGTCCCGCCCGGCCTGTTTCAGGATATGACCGATCAGCGCCGTCGTCGTCGACTTGCCGTTTGTGCCGGTAATCCCGACAATTTTCGGCCGGCCACGCTCCGGCAGCGCCTGCACGGCGCGGGCGAACAGTTCCATGTCGCCGACAATCGGCACATTGGTCATTTCCGCCATCCGCACGATGCGGTGCGGCTGCGGGAATTTGTACGGCACGCCGGGTGACAGGACGAGCGCGGCAAAGGTCTGCCAGTCGCGCTTGTTGATGTCCGACAGGGTCAGGCCCGCCGCTTCCGCCTTGGCGCGGGTCTCCTCATTGTCGTCCCACGCGTGAACACGCGCGCCGCCGGCCTTCAGGGCCTTGGCAGCCGAGAGGCCTGTCCGGCCAAGGCCGAACACTGCAACATCCCTTCCTGCGTATTCAGTAATCGGAATCATCGGAGACGGCCTACCTCAGCTTCAGTGTGGCAAGGCCCGCAAGGGCGAACAGGACAGACAGGATCCAGAACCGCGCCACAACGCGCGTCTCCGGCCAGTTCTTCTTCTGGAAGTGGTGGTGCAGCGGCGCCATCAGGAAGATACGCTTGCCCTCCCCGGTCAGCTTCCGCGTGATCTTGAACCAGCCGACCTGCAGCATCACCGACAAGGCTTCCAGCACGAACAGGCCGCCGATGATGACCAGTGCGAATTCATGCTTCGCCGCCACGGCCACCACGCCCAGCATGCCGCCCAGGCCCAGCGATCCGGTGTCGCCCATGAACACCTTGGCCGGATAGGCATTGTACCAGAGAAAGCCCATGCCCGCCCCGATCATCGAGGCCAGCAGCACGGCCAGCTCGCCGGTGCCGGGCGTGAACTGGATGCCGAGATAGTCTGCGAACACGAAGTTGCCGGTCAGGTACGCGATCAGCGCATAGGAGGCGGCCGCGAAACTCATCGGCACGATCGCCAGGCCGTCCAGCCCGTCGGTGAAGTTCACCGCATTGGCGCTGCCGACCACGACGATCATGCCGAACAGGATGAAAAAGGCGCCCAGCGGCAGGAAGTAGTCATTCACGAAGGGCACGGCCACACCGCCGGCAAAGGCCGGATCGGCCGGCTCGACACTGGTTTGCGGGGCAAGGCCGGCAATGGTCTGGGCCAGCCCGTTCAGCGGGCCCCATTCGGCATGTCCGGCCGGCGTGTGCGCCCCGTGCAGGCCCATGATGAACGCACAGGCCAGCGCCGCGATGCCGAAGCCGACCAGCAGGCGCAGCCTGGCCGATACGCCTGCATCGGTCTGCTTCGCCACTTTGGCATAGTCGTCCATGAACCCCAGCACGGCATAGGACAGGGTCACGAACAGGGTGACCCAGATATATGGGTTCTTCAGATTGCCCCACAGCAGCACGCCCACGACCAGGCCAAGCCAGATCAGGAAGCCGCCCATGGTCGGCGTGCCCTGCTTGGACAGCTGCGCCTCCAGCGACAGGTCGCGGATCGGCTGTCCCTTGCCCTGCCGGGCACGGAGGAAATTGATGATCGCGTCGCCGAACAGGACGGTCACAAGGAACGCCGTCACCACAGCCGCACCGGACCGGAAGGTGATATAGTTCAGGACATTGAATACGCCGCTGTCTGCGGCCAGCCATTCGTACAGCATCACCCAACCTTTGCAGGGCCTTCTGCCCCGCCTTCCATCTTACCCGTTGCCGAGTCGCTCCATTGGCGAATTCGGTCAGCTAGTTTCGCCATCCCGGACGCATTCGACCCCTTGATCAAGAGGACATCTCCATCTCGCAGCGTATTTTGCAGAGGATTCCACAGCTCTTCCCAAGTCCGTGCCCAGGTCTGCTCCAACTGCGGCGGAAGTGAGTCCGACAGGTGAGTCATTTTGTCACCCGACAGGAAGATGGCAGCCGGCCCGGTATCGGCCACCGGCCCGGCCAGCCCGGCATGTTCCGCATCCGACGTTTCGCCGATTTCCAGCATTTCCCCCAGGGCGACCAGACGCCGTCCGCCGCCGCGCCGCACCAGCGCCGCCAGGGAGGCACGCATGCTCGCCGGGTTTGCATTATAGGCATCATCGATCAGCGTGATGGTCCCGCCCTGCGGCAGCGCGACCCGCTCTGCCGTCCCCCGTCCGGGGGGTGGCGCATAGCCGGTCAGCGCCTCGGCGCAATCCTCGACCGCCAGGCCCGACTGGCTCGCGGCCAGAACGGCGGCGGCCGCATTCATCGCCCAGTGCTCGCCCACGGCATTGATCGTGACCAGGACCGGCTTGCCGACAATGTCGAGCTGGATGCGGCTTTCCATGCCGTCGGTCTCATAACCAACCACCCGCGCCGTCGCCCCGGCGCCCCGGCCGAAGCTTTCGAGGTTTCCGGTCGGGCAGAAGCGCCGGGCGCGCCCGGCCAGATAGTCGAAGAATTCATCATCGGCCGGCAGGATGAACGTGCCGCCCGCTTCCATGCCGCTGAAGATGTCGGCCTTCTCGTGCGCCACGGCGCTCAGCGAGCCCAGCCCTTCCAGATGCGCGCCGGCAATGCAGGTGATGATGCCGGTATGCGGCCGGACCATCTGGCTGCGCGGCGCAATCTCGCCCGGCGTCGACATGCCGATCTCGAACACGGCCCGGCTGGTCGCTTCCGGCATGCGCGCCAGTGTCAGCGGCACACCCCAGTGATTGTTGAAGCTTTTGACATTCCAGTGCGCCGGTCCGAATGCGCGGTAGATCTGCGCCAGCATTTCCTTGACGCTGGTCTTGCCGGCAGACCCGGTCACCGCCGTGCGGTGCGCGCCACACCGGACCCGGGCTGCGACGCCCATCTGCTCCAGCGCCGCCAGCACATCCTCCACCACGACCTGCGGGCCCTGCCCCACCTGCCGCGAAACCAGCGCACCGGCCGCGCCGGCCGCAAAGGCTGCCTCGACAAAGTCATGCCCGTCACGCTGATCCGTCAGCGCCACGAACAGATCACCCGGTTTCAGGGTCCGCGTATCGATCGACACGCTGCCCGTCACCGCGAACGGGTCGGTCGCCACACCGCCGGTGACCAGCGCAATATCGGAAGAGGTCCACAGCGGCGCGCTCATCCGGCACCGCCTTTCAGCGCGGCCAGCGCCGTGTCCTGGTCCGAGAACGGGATCACATCCGTGCCGATGATCTGACCGGTCTCGTGTCCCTTGCCGGCAATAACCAGCGTGTCACCCTTCCTGAGTTCGCCAATCACGGTCCGGATGGCTTCGGCACGATCGCCGATCTCCCGTGCGCCCGGGGCGCCCTCAAGGATGGCATGGCGAATCTTGTCGGCATCTTCCGTTCGCGGATTGTCATCCGTGACGATCACGTCGTCCGCCTGGCGCGCCGCGATCTCTCCCATCAGCGGGCGCTTCTTCGCATCGCGATCGCCGCCACAGCCGAAGATGACCTTCAGCCGCCCGGCTGTGTGCGGACGGACCGCCCGCAGCAATACATCCAGACCGTCCGGCGTGTGGGCATAATCCACGAACACGCCCGCCCCGGCCTCGGTCTTGCCGACCAGTTCCAGCCGCCCCTTTACGGGCCTCAGTTTCGTCAGGCCGTCGACCACCTGTTCCGGCTCCATGCCGAGCGACAGGCAGATCGCGGCCGCCGCCAGCGCATTCAGGGCCTGGAACTCGCCGATCAGTGGCAATTCCAGCGGCTTCCATTCCACATCCCGCCAGAACAGGTTCAGCATCTGACCCGTGGCGCGCGGCATGATCTCGTCGATCCAGAGGTCTTCCCCGCGCCAGCCGAACGACACAACCTGCAGGCCATGGTCCCGCGCGGCCGTCTCGAAGATGTCCCGATGGTCGCTGTCGGCATTCACGACGGCTGGCAGGCCCTGGCCGCCGAAATCGCGGAACAGGCGCAGTTTCGCATTCAGGTAGTCTTCCATCGTCGCATGGTAGTCGAGATGGTCCTGCGTGAAGTTGAGGAAGGCGACCGCGGCCAGGTCCACCCCGTCCAGCCGGTGCTGTTCCAGGCCGTGACTGGACGCCTCCATCGCGCAATGTGTCACGCCCTGCCCGGCCAGTGTCGCCAGCGTCTCGTGAATGGTCACCGGATCCGGCGTCGTATGTCCGACATCGATCTTCCCGTTCGGGCCGATCGCGCCCAGCGTGCCCATCGAGGCGGCGGTCAATCCGGCATTGGCCCAGATCTGGCGGCAGAAATCCACGGTGGATGATTTGCCGTTCGTGCCGGTCACGGCCGCAATCGTCTTCGGTTGCGCGGCATGGAACCGTTTGGCGGCCAGCGCCAGGGCCCTGCGGGGCTCGTCCGCAATCACATGCACCGCGCCGGTCACCTCCACGCCGCCTTCGGACAGCACCGCCACGGCGCCTTTTTCCAGCGCTTGGGAAATGTAATCGCGCCCGTCAGACACGGTGCCTTTCAGGGCAGCGAACAGATAACCGGGCGCAACCCGGCGGCTGTCTGCCGTCATGCCGCTGATTTCGATGTCTCCCTGCTCGGCGAGCGGGAACAGGTCTTTCAAACTGGTCACAAGGAACTCCTCTTCTCCTCGCCGGAGCGGAGGGCTGCACCTGCGGGACGGATATCCTCGAACCGTGGCGCCAGTCCCATCAGCGGCGCGACCCGTTCGATGATCCGCCCGGCTGCCGGGGCTGCATTGAACGCTGCCGTTCCGCTGATATCCGATCCGGCCTTGGGATCATCGAGTGTCACGATCAGGGCATATTGGGGGCGATCATAGGGAAAGACAGCCGCAAAGCTCGTGACATTGCGGTCATCATCATATCCGCCTGCGACCGGCTTTTCGGCCGTGCCGGTCTTGCCGGCCACGCGATACCCCGCCACTTCGGCATTGCGGCCCGTGCCGGTCCGCACGGCTTCGCGCATCATCACATTCACCATGTCCGCCGTCAGGGCAGACATCACCCGCACCGGATCGGGGCGTTTGGTGTGTCCCATCACCAGGGTTGGCTGAACCCGTTCGCCCTCATTCGCAAAGGCGGAGAAGGCCGCCAGGAACGCCATCGGCGACACGGCAATCCCGTGACCATAGGAAACGGTCGCGGAAGACAGGTCGTCGAACCGCTCCGGCAGGATCGGCGCGGCGCTACCGGACAATTCGATCCGCGCCCGCTCCATCAGGCCGGCCCGCTGGAGGAAATCCTGCTGCCGCCGGATGCCCAGCGCCTCATTGATCCGGACCGTCCCGATGTTCGAACTCTTCGAAATGATGTGCGTGACATCCGCATCGCCATACAGCGGATGATCGTCCTCAATCGTGTAGCCGCGAATTTCAAGCGGCTTGCGGACATCGAACAAATCCTTTGGATGCACGGCGCCTGCTTCCAGCGCGGCGGCCACGGTGAAGGGCTTGAACACGGAGCCCAGCTCATAGACCGCACCGGTCGCGCGGTTCAGGCGCGACGGATCTTTCATCGGAATGTCGACCGACCGGTTCGGGTCGAAAGGCGGCCAGCTGGCCAGCGCCCTCACCTCCCCGGTCTGGGCGTCCATCAGGATGGCCGCGCCGCCTTCGGCCTCATGCTCCACAGCCGCAATGGCAAGCTCGGCCTCGACTGCCGCCTGCACCCCATTGTCGATGGTCAGGCGCACCGGCTCCCCACCGGCGGCAAGCCGGTCATTCTGGCTGTATTCGATGCCGCCGGCACCGACGCCATCAATATTCGTATAGCCCAGCACATGCCCGGCCAGCGTCCCGCGGGGATAGGCCCGGCGGCTCTCTTCCTCGAACCGCAGCCCTTCCAGTCCAAGATCGAACACGGCCTTGCGCTGGCGGGGGGTCAGGCCCCGCTCCACCCAGACAAATTCCCGGCTCTGATCCGACAGGCGGGCACTCATTTCCTCGACATCGAGATCGGGCAACACGCCGGCCAGAGCCTTCGCCACTTCGGCGCCATCCCAGATCAGTTTCGGGTTTGCGACCAGCGAATAGGCGCTGACTGACGTCGCCAGCAATTCGCCATTGCGGTCCACGATATCGGCGCGCACGACGCGCTCATCCGGCGCACCGTCGCCATGGGCCGGGGCGCCGCCCCCGGACAGGGACAGGTAGCCGGCCTTGCCAGCCAGAACGACAAACAGCGCGCCGATCGCAAGACCAGCAAGCCGTGTCCGGTTCCGGGAGGCTTCGCTCACTCTGGCGCCTCCCCGGACTCCACGTCCACCTCGTCCGGTGCGGACACAACGAGGCTGTTGGGTTCGCCCACCAGCGCATCAAGGTCGCCTTCAGATGCCATCTGCTCCGGCTTCGGCGGAGCCATGCCCAGCTCGGTGCGGGCATATTCCTCGATCCATTCGCGGCGGCTCATATGGGACAACTCGGTCTGGAGCAGCGCCTTTTCGTGACGCGCATCCTCGATCTGCGCTTCCACGGCCAGAAGCTCTGCCGCCGTGTCCTTGGCGCCGTATTTGGCGCGGTACAGGCTGACGATCAACAGGCCCACAACGACCAGTCCGAACAGAAATGCGCGACGGCTCATAGAGCATCCTCCAGGTCTGACAGCGGCGGCAGATTCATGCCGTCACTGGCCTTGTCCTCAATGGCAGGCGCGCTGGTACGGATCGCGGCCCGCAACTTTGCAGACCGTGCGCGCGGATTGCCTTCAACTTCGTTAGCGGACGGCAAAACCGCCTTGGAAACAGGGAGTTCGAACGTGTTGTCCGGTCCCTTTTCTGCCACCGGCATATGCCGGGACCCGCCCCCCATCTTGCCGGAACGGCCTTTCAGCCACTGCTTCACAAGACGGTCTTCGAGGGAATGGAACGTGACGATCACCAGCCGCCCACCCGGCTTCAGCAGGCGTTCGGCTGCGTGCAGTGCACGCGCCAGCTCACCCAATTCGTCATTCACATACATGCGGATGGCCTGAAAGGTCAGGGTTGCCGGGTGGATGCGTGCGCCCTTGCGCCCGCCCACGGCCGTCTCGACCGTTTCCGCAAGATCGGTGGTGGTCTCGAAGGGCGCCTCGCTGCGGCGCGCCGCAATCGCCCGCGCGATCCGGCGGGACTGCTTCTCCTCGCCAAGGCGAAAGATGACATTTGCCAGGTCCCGTTCAGCCATCCGGTTGACGACATCCGCGGCGCTCGGCCCGGCGGCGCCCATGCGCATGTCCAGCGGCCCGTGTTTCATGAAGGAAAAGCCGCGTTCGGCTTGGTCGATCTGGAAGCTGGACACGCCGATATCCAGCACCACGCCGTCGACTTGCTCATATCCGGCTGCACGGACGATTTCGTCCATGTCTCCAAACCGTCCCAGCAACGGAACGAGCCGTTCCGTCTGCGCGGCCATGGCTTCGGCCCGTGCAATGGCGTCTAGATCGCGGTCAATGCCCAGCAGGGTGCACTCCGCCGCCGCCAGGATCGCGCGGCTGTAACCGCCCCCGCCAAATGTGCCATCCACAAGGATGTCGCCATCGCGGGGCGCCAGCCACTCCAGCACTTCATCCAGCATGACCGGCTTGTGTCCGGGATCGGCCTCCAGTGGCAGGGACGCGTTCTCAGGCATCAGCCCTCCCCTCCGTCCACCAGTTTCAGCGCGGCATTGCCGCCGGCCTGCTGCTGCAACACTTCGGAATAGGCCTGGCCCAGCGCTTCCAGCGTGTCTTCCTTCGCGGCTTCCGCCGCCATCGCGTCGAAGTGCTCGGCATGGCGATCCGGGTTCCAGATCTGGAAACTGTCCATATTGCCGGCAAACTTCACGCGGTCGGTCAGATTGGCGGCCTTCAGCAGCTCGTCGGTCAGCTTGATGCGGCCGGTATCATCCATTTTCAGGTCAGCAGATCCGGCGATGATACGGGTCACCAGGGCCTTGCGTGCAGGGGAGTGGGGCGCCAGCCGCGTCAGCGTTGCGCGGTACATGGCCATCAGGGCCTCGCCGCCGCCTTCCAGACAGCCCGATCCGTCGAGTGCCAGCCACAGGAAAATCCGGTTTCCGCCACCCAACGCCGCGCGAAAGGGTGCAGGAATGGATACCCGGCCCTTTGCATCAATAGCGCTTTCATAGGTGGAAACGAACACCCGCAGACCCTGACTTGAAATGCCTCAACCCCACATGGGTAAACCATGTCTTAACGTGGAGTATCATGGGACAGTATGGGCCTCAATGGGCGCTGTGGATGAATCCCAATATTCACACAGCGCGCCCCACGGAACATGTTGGAAATCTTTCGGGAACATTCCGGAACACCCGATTGGGATGGAATGGGCACGCGTCAATTTTCCGTTCTGAATCAGGCCGCTGCCCTGCCCTGCCCGGCGCCCCCTCGCGGCCAAGAGACCAGATGTCATTTTTTCACGATTTCCACAGATGCTTTCAAAAGCGCACCTGTTCTGCTCGTTTCGGCGGCGCATCGATTTGCGAATGCTTGGACAGACAAGAAAAAGCCCCGAAGCAATGCTTCGGGGCCCTTGCAGAGGAATTGCAGTGGACGCGCCGGATCAGGCCGGCTCCGACGCCGTGACCGCCTCGGCGGCCAACACGCGCGCCACGGCATTCACCACGGCGCCAATGCGGATGGCGGCCTGGATCTGCTCGGTGGACAGGCCATGCTTGCGCAGCTCGGCCTCATGCGCGTCCAGGCACATGCCACAGCCATTCACGGCCGACACGCCGAGGGAGAACAGCTCGAAATCTGCCTTGTCGATGCCCGGCGCGCCGATGACGTTCATGCGCAGCTTGGCCGGGATCGTCCGGTAGGTCTCATTGCTGACCAGGTGGATCGAGCGGTAATAGACATTGTTCATGCCCATGATCGCGCTCGCCGCCTTTGCCGCGCGCACGGCTTCCGGGCTCAGCTTGCCGGCCGCTTCGGCGTCCAGCGCCTTCAGCGTCTGCGGCTCGCCGACGGCATGGGCGCAGGCAAGGAAACAGCCATATTTCTGTTGGTCGCTCAGCAGCGTCTCGTTCATCAGGGAGCCGAGATTGAGCTTCAGATCCTTCGCATAGTCAGGCAGCGAAGATTTCAGGGATTCGATGGACATGAATCCTCATCCTTCCGGGTTCATTGAGTGAATGTGCGGGGATGCAAATGGTCCGGCAGGCCCTGAGGCTAGAGGGGGGGGAGTGCCAACGTCCGCGGAACTGGGTGGACGAAAGGCCTGCCGGACTGGTTTGCCGCGCTGATGGAAAGACGCCCTTTTGGGTGGGGGAGGGAGAAGGACATCTTCCCAGGAGTATCAGCGTGCGCAGGGTATATGCGCGAACTAGGCTGCGGGTTCCAAAGTTTCTCCACCCACCGGACGATTGCACGGGCACAGCTCGTCGGTTTGCAGGGCATCGAGCACGCGCAGCGTGTCGGCCGGGCTGCGGCCCACATTCAGATTGGTGACATAAACGTGCTGGATCACATTGTGCGGGTCGACCACGAAAGTGGCGCGATAGGCCACGCCTTCGGACGGCTCGCGCACGCCCAGACCGTCAACCAGCTCGCCGCGCGTATCGGCGAATTGCCAGATCGGCAGCTCGGCTAGGTCGGCATGGTCGCGGCGCCAGGCCAGCTTCACGAACTCATTGTCGGTGGAGCCCCCGAGCACAACCGCGTCGCGATCTTCAAAATCGCCGGCCAGACGAGCAAATTCGGCAATCTCGGTCGGGCAGACGAAGGTGAAATCCTTCGGATAGAAGAAGATGATTTTCCACTTACCCTCGAAGGAATCCTGGGTGATGGGCTCAAACGCGCTTTCGCCGTTCTGCTCATGCTGCATGAATTTCGGCTTCACGCCGGTAACGGTGAAATCGGGAAGCTTTTCGCCAATGCCAAGCATAGTGAATCTCCTGGGTAGGGGGTTTGGTTGCTGCCGGGACGGTGGGCCCGGATGGCGTGCCTTTACGCAGTTGCGGCAAAAAGGAAAATTGATAATTTCCATTCCCGTTATAGATGCAGTCTATGATTATCCCCACCCTTCGCCAACTGCAGTATCTGGTAGCACTTGGAGAGACCGGATCCTTCTCCCGGGCCGCCGAGTCATGCTGTGTCACCCAGCCCACCCTGTCGGCCGGAATCAAGGAGCTGGAAGAGCTTCTCGGCGTCAAACTGGCCGAACGCGAACCGCGCGGCGCCAAGCTGACACATGCCGGTGAACTCGCCGTGTCACGCGCCAATGCGCTGATCAATGACGCCCATTCGCTCGTCCAGGCGGTGCAGAGCGCCGGCGCGCTGCTGACCGGCCCGTTCCATCTCGGCGCAATCCCCACCATCGCCCCGTTCGTGCTGCCGGCCACCGTCCGCGCCCTCAGCGAGCAATACCCCCAGCTCAAACTGTACCTGCACGAGGAAAAAACCCCCCGCCTGATCGACCAGCTGCGCTCGCGCACCCTGGATGCCGCCCTCATCGCCCTGCCCTGGGATGTGCCCGGCATCGAGATGCTGCCCCTGTTCGACGACGAATTCCTGTTCGCCGCCCCGGCCGCCCATCCGCTGGCGAAGAAGAACGGCCTCGCCCCGGAAGACCTGGCCGGCGAAAACCTGCTCCTGCTGGAAGATGGCCACTGCCTGCGTGATCATGCCCTGTCCATCTGCCGGATGAGCACCGGCAAATCCACCGACCAGGTCGCCGCCACCTCGCTCGGCACGCTGGTCAACATGATTGCCGGCGGCCTCGGCGTGTCGCTCCTGCCCAAGCTGGCCACCGACAATGGCCTCAATATCGGGCCGGATGTGGCCGTGCGGGAATTCGTCCGGCCCGTTGTCGGCCGACAGATCGGCATCGCCTGGCGCACCGGCAGCCCCCGCGAGGCCGACGCCCGCAAGATCGGCGAAATCGTCAAGGCCGCCACCCGCCACTAGCCCCTTACCCGCCGGGCCGGTCCGTTTCCGCCTTGACGGGACGAATGCGCTTATACATAACGCGTTATATAACAAATTATGGATATGCCCATGCCCCCGGACATTCTCGCCGATGTCGGCTATCTCGGCCTCGCCAGCCGCCTCAAACGCCTCGCCGACCGGCTGCAGGCCGAAGCCGTCAGCGTGTTCGATGCGCGCGCCTACCCCATCCAAACGACCCATTTTCCCCTGATCGCCGCGCTGGAGGCGCATGGCCCGCTCAGCGTGTCCGCCGCCGTCGAGGCCACCGGCGTCAGCCAGCCTGCCATCACCCGCATCCACAATGCGCTGCAGGAGATGGGGCTGACCGCCACCCGGCCGGTTGAGGGGGACAATCGCCGCAAGGAGATCTGCCTGACCCCTTCTGGCGAAGCCCTTATCGCCGAGATGCGCGCCAGTTTCTGGCCCGCCGTGCGCAAGGCCGCCGAGCAGCTCTGCCTCTATCCGGATCATGACCTTCTGGCCGAGATACAGCTTGTGGAGTCCCGTCTGGCAGACCAGCCGCTTTCGGCGCGGATCGAACAGGTGGCCAATCCCGCAGGGCTCGAGATTGTGGAGTTCACCGACGCCCTCGCCCCGCATTTCGACCGCATCTCCCGCGAATGGGTGGAAGAGATGTTCCGGCTGGAAGCCGAAGACATTGCGATGATCGAGAATCCACGCGCCAGGGTCATCGACAAGGGCGGGACGATCCTCTTCGTGCGCGATCCGGAGCTTGGCATCATCGGCACCTGCGCCCTGATGCCGATGGCCGATGGCGGCGTGGAACTTACCAAGATGGGCGTGCTGAAATCGGCCCGCGGCCGCCGGGCCGGCGATTTCCTGATGCGCCAGATCCTGAAGCGTGCCCGCCAGATGCAGGTGCAGGACCTCTTCCTGCTGACCAATTCCAAATGCGCCGCCGCCATCCGCCTCTATGAGAAATACGGGTTCCGGCACGATGATGACAGCATGCGCCGCTACGGCCACCGCTATGAACGCTGCGACGTGACGATGTCGTATGCGATGCCGGCCTCCCCGCAATAAAAAAACCCCGCCATCCGGCGGGGTTTTCCTGCCGGTCTTTGCCGGCGTCTCCCTTTCGACCTTGGCCTAGCTCGCCTCGCGCTCGTGGCGCACGTCGAGATCGTATTCGCGGACCTTGCGGTACAGCGTCGAGCGGCCGATCCCCAGCCGGCGCGACACTTCACTCATATGGCCCTCGTAGAAATCAATCGCATACTGAAGGATATCGCGTTCGATATCGCTCAGCGTACGCAGCTCGCCGGCCTCGTCCTGGATGGCCACCGGGCCGCTGCCTGTCACCTCGGCCGTCTCGGCGGCCGTCGCCACCGCGGCCAGCGGCGAGGCCGGCAGGCTGGCAACATCCGGCATCTGACCGGAAATCTGCGGAAAATCCTGCGGGCGCAGCTGGTCGCCATCGCACAGCACAACGGCGCGGAAGACGGCATTCTCCAGCTGGCGCACATTGCCCGGCCAGTCATAGGCATACAGCATCTTCATCGTGTCGTCGGCCACGCCGGCCACTTTCGCGCCTTCGCTGGCATTGAACCGGCTGACGAAATGCTCGACCAGGGCCGGAATGTCATCCCGGCGCTCGCGCAGGCTCGGCATGTCGATCGGATACACGTTCAGGCGATAGAACAGGTCTTCCCGGAACGTGCCCTCGGTCACTTGTTGCGACAGGTCCCGATTGGTCGCGGAAATGATGCGCACATCCACCTTGGTCGGACGGCGGGAGCCGACAGCGTCCACCTCCCCTTCCTGCAGGGCCCGGAGCAGTTTGACCTGTGCGTCCAGCGGCAATTCGCCGACTTCGTCCAGGAACAGCGTGCCGCCATCGGCCTCGACAAACTTGCCGAGCGCCTTCGACACGGCACCGGTGAACGCGCCCTTCTCGTGACCGAACAGGATGGATTCGACCAGGTTCTCCGGGATCGCGCCGCAATTGACGGTCACGAACGGCTTTCCGGCCCGGCCGGAGGCGCCCTGGATGCAACGCGCGACCACTTCCTTGCCGACGCCGCTTTCGCCCAGGATCAGAACCGGAATGTCGGAACTCGCGGCCCGTTCGGCCAGACGCACCACCTGGCGCATCGGCGCGGCGCTGGCGATCATGTCGTCAAAGCTCATGCCGCCTTCCGCCTTGCGGGACAGGCGCTTCACCTCACCCGACAGGGTTTGCAGCTTCAGGGCATTCTGGATCGACACAACCACGCGTTCCGGATTGGCGGGCTTCACGATGAAATCCACCGCGCCGCGGCGCATGGACTGGACAATCGTGTCGATGCCGCTGGTTGCGGTCAGCATAATCACCGGCAGGTCTGCGCGTTTCGCGGCCAGCCGCTCCAGCGTGTCCATGCCGGACAGGCCGGGCATGGTCAGGTCAAGCAATACGACATCAATGCCGTCTTTCGGGTCGGATGCCAGCGCCAGGCCAGCCTCGCCATCCGGCGCCGTCCGGCAGGCAAAGCCGGCCTTCTCGACCGCCGCCTGCAGCAGGCGGCGCTGCGTCGGATCATCATCAATCACCAGAACCGTCTTGGCCATGTCTACCACTACCCTTCCATGCCCCGGGCCGCCCTGACGGGTCGCCCCCTTGAATGCCGCACCTGACACAAACCGGAACAGGTTCGTGCCGTATCGTTACGCCCCGTTCTGACACATCAGGGTGGAAGTCCCGTTGAAGCGAAGCGTGAAATTTGACGCAAATCCGATCCATTCCAGCGCCGGTTTTGCGCACCGATCCGGCAATTGCACACAAATGACAGCGGTCATTCCCGGCCCGGACATCACGGATCGCGACAGAATGTGACACGGCCCGCCCGATCGGCGCCGCGCTGGCCGGGACGTACTGTCCCGCCCCCAGGCGCGCGCGCTCCCTTCGCCCTCCACACCCGGATCTGTTGCATTTGCAACAGGTTTGGAGCCTGCCAGCCGGGCTTCCTGAGATCCGGGTCCGTTTCGGCAGTCTCCTGTGGCCCGCCCCGGACCGCCCCTCAACTGGCGGCGCACCCATCAATTCCCGGTGAGAATGCTCGCCATCCCCCCGTATGGGCATCGACAAGCCCCGTAAATATACGTAGTCACCGGGGCTTGGGTCGGGCCCTATGGTGCGATTCCGGCACAGACAGGCTGCGCGGTCAGGGGACGCAACGCATGCAGGATAATCAGGGGCCGGGCAAACCGCCCGGAACGAAGCGAGTGGAGACTACCGGCGACATGTTGCGTGACGCGCTTCGGCAATCCTTCGAAGATTCCCTGAAGGCGCCGCCATCGGCACGTCTTGAAAAACTGATGTCGGAATTGCGCGACAAGGAAAAGCGCAAGCGCACTGAAACCGGCAAGGCCGACTAGACCCCGCTCCGTCAGGCCCAGGCCGGACGACGGATCCGCACGACAGGTCTAGACGACGGACCGGTGGCCCACGAGATCGTCGAGCACATGGCTGGCCAGCGCGTGGCGGAATTCCACGCCGACCTGGTCTCCCGCGCGCCAGCGGATGGCGCAATCGATCTGGAAATTCGGTTCGGCAGGCGAGGTCTGCAGCAACAGGTGAAACGTGTCTGGCAGGAACATCCAGTTGCCCACCGACAGCCGGGCGCCATCGGGCGAAATGTCCTTCACGCTCACGCTGCGGGCTTCGCTGTAATCCATCAGCACGATCCAGGCCATGCCCCTCACCTTGAGGCGGGGGGACCGGCGCAATTCCTGCGGCGCAAGGGCCGGGTCGGGACGGAAGGCTGAGAGATCGGTCATGCGCAACCTATGCGCGACACGTCAAAATCGTTCCGTCGCGCCAGGTATTTTTTTGCAAGCCCCCCCCCTGACGGGTCAGGCGAGGTCCAGCGCCCGCAACACGGCACCCTGATCGAAATAGGGCCGTTCGCAGATAATCTTGTCACTGCCGGGCGCAAACTCGAACGTGGCCGCCATCCGCACCCGAAAGCGCCGCCCGGTCGGCTCGACAGTCGTGTTGCCCACGCGCAGCGGCCCGGTATGCGTGCCCGTCAGCCAGAACTCGACCAGAACCGTATCCGCCGCCTCATCGGCCGCGATCGAGATGATCTCATTGTCCTGGTCCGGAAAGGGCGTGCGCGACAGCTCGAAATACCGCCGCACCGCCGCCGCCCCGTCAAACACCTGCCCGCCGCCATGCATCTCATAGCGCGGATGCTCAAACGTCGCCAAAACCGCATCCCAATCATGCGTGACTTCCAGCGCCATATGATGACGGACATTGGCGATACGGGATTGGGATAGGGGGGTCATGTCAGGCGGCCTCGAACACTTCGTCTCTATGGTACTCCAAATACTCTGGAAGCGGATGAAACTTCTCAGGTGCGGTGGCGATCCGTCCTTCAAACAGACCACGAATATCGTTTGGCACCACAAGTTTCGGTGAGCATCTCACCGTCAGATCGTTGTTGAGGGTGATGAGTCCTTTGTCGAAAGCTCGATCATGCAGTGAGTTGAGACATATTCCATTTCTGGGGTCCAGTCGAAGCTTCTCATTCTTACTCCAGGGAATGATGTGACTCGCAATCAGAACTTCCGGCAACTCAATCCCTGTCAATGCACAACGGGAGTTGTAGGCCGACAAAACCATGGCGCGAAATGCCGACTGGTTCTTGCGGACCCTCACTGTTCGTAAAGTATCCTCACCTTCGCGAAACTCCAAAGGCTCAGAGTCCTCATCCCTCGTGGGCCATTCACCCTCAGACATGAGGATAGATTGTGCCGATTCTAGAAACCTTTCGGGGTCAGCAAAAAATTCGTCCCATATCTCCCGGTCAGCCTTCGAGGCCCCTTGCAGCCCCGTACGGTTTAAAGTCTCATCGAGTGAAGCAAAGTTGGCGAGTTTCATCGCCACTGAACTCGGAGTACGACCGAGCCGTTCGGCGAGTTTGATCACGTCGGGGTTGCCACGATGCATTCTGCCAAATGGCGTGCGTACATACAGCTCCAAGGCGAGCACTTGGTCGCGCCGCTCCCACGGTTTGCGCTCAGCCAAAGTTACCACCCAACGCTTGGTGCTCCCTGCTGGTCGCATTCATCCAGATCATATTTAAGCCCGATCCGCTCCACCCATTCGGTCGGTAACTCTCCAGATTGCCAATCACGCATCATCTCGGCGCGGGCAAAGCCTCCCATGACATGGTCAATTCCGAAACGCCGCACGAAAACGCGGTCGGTCTCTTTCAGCCAGTTCGCAAATTCCATGATGGCACACTCATCCTCTGCGGAAACGGAACTCAACCTGAATGAGGTTGCACCGTCAACACCCACCACCGCACAAAACAAGAACACCCTAGACACCTGCGCTCCCTCGCCCCATATCTCGCGGCATGGCTCCTCCCCCTCCCCCGAAAGGCGTTTCCGAAGCGCCCAGCGTGTTTTCGCTTGATGGGTTCGCGCGCGATGCTGCGGGCGCCCTGCCCTCTGACAACTGGACGCCCCACCGGCCGGACCGCGACTGGGTCAAGCTGGAAGGCGGCAAGCGGTTCAAGGTGCATTCCGAATACGAGCCCGCCGGCGACCAGCGCACCGCCATCCCGGAACTGGTCGAGGGCATCCAGGCCGGCGAGCGCGACCAGGTCCTGCTCGGCGCCACCGGCACGGGCAAGACCTTCACCATGGCCAAGATCATCGAGGCGACCCAGCGCCCGGCCCTGATCCTGGCGCCCAACAAGACACTCGCCGCGCAACTCTATGGCGAGTTCAAATCCTTCTTCCCGGAAAACTCGGTCGAGTATTTCGTCTCCTATTACGACTATTACCAGCCCGAGGCCTACGTCCCCCGCTCGGATCTCTATATCGAGAAGGAATCCTCCATCAACGAGGCCATCGACCGGATGCGCCACTCGGCCACCCGCGCCATCCTGGAGCGCGACGACGTCATCATCGTCGCCTCGGTCTCCTGCATCTACGGCATCGGCTCGGTCGAGACCTACACCTCGATGACCTTCAAGCTGGAAGAGGGCCAGCGCATCGACCCGCGCGCCGTGGCCGAACAGCTGGTCGCCAATCAGTATACGCGCAATGACATGAATTTCGTGCGCGGCACCTTCCGCGTGAAGGGCGATGTCGTCGACATCTACCCCGCCCACTTCGAGGACCGCGCCTGGAAGCTTTCCTTCTTCGGCGACGAGCTGGAAAGCATCACCGAATTCGACCCGCTCACCGGCCGCACCATGCAGAAGCTGCCGGCGATCAAGATCTACGCCAACAGCCATTATGTCACGCCGCGCCCGACGCTCAACCAGGCCATCGAGAAGATCAAGGCGGAGCTGAAGCTGACCATCGACCATTTCGAGAAACACGGCAAATTGCTGGAGGCCCAGCGCATCCAGCAGCGCACACAATATGATCTCGAAATGCTCGCCGCCACGGGCTCGTGCAATGGCATCGAGAACTATTCCCGCTACCTCACCGGCCGCAAGCCCGGCGATCCGCCGCCCACCATGTTCGAATATTTGCCGGACAATGCCCTCGTCTTCACCGATGAGAGCCACCAGACCGTGCCGCAGATCGGCGCCATGTATCGCGGCGACTTCTCGCGCAAGTCGACGCTGGCCGAATATGGCTTCCGCCTGCCCTCCTGCATGGACAACCGCCCCCTCAAATTCGAGGAATGGGACGCGATGCGCCCGCAGACCGTGCACGTCTCGGCCACCCCCGGCCCGTGGGAGCTCGACCGCACCGGCGGCGTGTTCACCGAACAGGTCATCCGCCCGACCGGCCTGCTCGACCCGCCGGTCGAGGTCCGCCCCGTCTCGAAGGATGGCGCCAACCAGGTCGATGATGTCATGGCAGAGGTCAAGGCCGTCGCCGCCAAGGGCTATCGATCGCTCATCACGACCCTGACGAAAAAGATGGCGGAAGACCTGACCGACTTCCTCAATGAGCATGGCGTGAAAGTGCGCTACATGCATTCCGACATCGACACGATCGAGCGGATCGAGATCATCCGCGATTTGCGCCTCGGCGTGTTCGATGTCCTGGTCGGCATCAACCTCCTGCGCGAGGGGCTCGACATTCCGGAATGCGGCTTTGTCGGCATTCTCGATGCGGACAAGGAAGGCTTCCTCCGGTCAGAGACGAGCCTGGTGCAGACCATCGGCCGCGCCGCGCGCAATGCCGAGGCCCGCGTCGTGCTCTATGCCGACAAGGTCACCGGCTCCATGCAACGCGCCATGGACGAGACAGACCGCCGCCGCGCCAAACAGATCGCCTATAATGAGGAACACGGCATCACGCCGACCACGATCAAGCGCGCCGTCGCCGACATCCTCGGCGACCTCGGCGAAAAATCCGACACCCCCCGCGCCCGCGGCCGCGGCAAGGACAAGGCAAAGGGCAAGACGCGCGGCGTCGCCGAAACAAAAGCCTTGCCACTTGCGGGCGAAAGCGGCCACAATCTCAAAGCCGTCCTCGCGGACCTCGAAAAACAAATGCGCGAAGCCGCCGCGAACCTGGAATTCGAGGAGGCTGCAAGGCTGAGGGACGAGGTAAAGCGGCTGAGGGAAGAAGAGCTGGGGCTTTAGGCAGCTTCTAATTGGAGCAAGTGCTCCCCGATTTGCTCGACTGAGGTCATACCACGAATACGAATCTCCTCTTGATCAGCTTGCTCCTCAAGCGTTTCAAGCGCATCCGCAACATTCCTCATTTGTTTGGCGGAAAATTGAGGGTCATTTTTAGGTGGGATCTGAATAAGCATCTCGTGATATCTATCCTGCCCCCGATCCCAGTCTGCGTCCCTATTTACTTTTAGTTCCCATAATCTGGATTTTATTCGTCCTGATGAAGCGGAAACACCGTTTGCTTGCAGCGTTCCAAAATTTGCAACTAGTTTTGAACCTGCAAAATCAATATTCACTTCAGCCCCACGGCGAGCGGAGCGTCGCTTTCTTTCCAACCGAACATCTTCGCTAAAGAATGGCACTAAGCCGACCCGTTTTTCTTTGATATAGTCCTTGATCAAAATCGGCAGTCTATCACCTCCGCCGGTTCTTGGTCTCGCCTCTTCGACGAGCGTCTCTACTATATCTAGTTCAAATTCTTCTGAATATTCATCAGCATAAAGAGATGACAGGCTGACCATCCACGAGCAGGCAATTTGTTTCAGACTTTCACCTTCCCCGTTCCGGAGTTCACCAACCTTCACACCAGAAAACGGGACGCTGGGCTCCAGCAGCGCCTCAATTGAGCGCATGGCCAAATCAGACCGTAAACTCTCTGCAGTCCACTCAATCACCGATATCACAATCTTGGATTGATCTGCATAGAGGCATTTTAGTCGATCCAAGCGGTTAGCAATCTCCAGATGGAAGCCGTCGCTGGAAACCACAGCCACACCGAACACTAGGCGCTCATACGAGCCCTCAATGGGCTGAATCAAAAGGGGAGCCCACTTCGCATCCACCTTAGATCGAAAACTTGGAAACATATCTGAGATCAGAGATGACATGGCTATACCAGATAATTCAATGCTTTAGCCGATTTCGCAGGTGTCTCGGACTTTCGCTTTTCAAGGAAGTTGTTCAACGCCTTTCGGTCGCCTTCTGTCAAGTATGGCTCAACGCCACTATCTGCGAGCATCGCGGCAATATCTAGAGCGTTAATGTCTCGGCAAAGTGCAGAAGAAACTCCGGCATGGTTCGCCTTCTCGTCTTCACTCATGTGAACAGTCAACCATTCAGACAGCCTGTTGATATAGTCTGCAGAAGGATCAAGATTTTCTGCCGACCACTTCGGACCCGTAAAAGAGTGACCATGATCGATTAGCCAGATAGCATCCTTTCCACCAAAAATCAGGTTTCCTGCATGCCGGTCGATATTTGCGACCCACGTGTCAAAAGCATATAACTTACCCAAATCTGCCCAAGCGATTAGTTCTTTTAGCAGACCAAGAATTTGGCCGTGGTCTACGGCCTGCAGTCTAAATCTCAGGCTTGGCGTGCTAACATCCGCACTGGCAAGAACAAGAGGAAGACCATCAACGGTTTTGGGACCTTTTTTTGCAGGCAGGCTATTATCTCTCACGACTGCCAGATAAGTGATGGGGATGGGCAGCCCTAGAGCAGTGGCGCATGCTGAAGCTAGCAATTCATTACAAAGCTCCTTCGGCTCAAGGTCCTTCAAGATTGCAGAACAAGTTGTCAAACCCGCCGTAAGTATCTGTCCGCGGTAAGTATCGTTCACATTGCCTTCTTTGAAGGGCTGAGCGCCAGCCAGAACCGAAGCCAACCGTATGGATTGGTGTTTTGGTATTTCTGTGGTCAACACTCCCCCCCTATTTGAACCTACATCTATCTTTCATGGCTCGATCTGTCTATCATAGATTGCTATGCGGACGGGGTTCATACACCCTTAATTTCTGAAAGATATCTGCCCACATATGGGACCGCCCAGCACCGCACCACTTCGCCGTGCCGTAGCAGGCGGGTTAGCGAAGCGTAACCCGCCTGCCGCCCCTTCGTCCTTCGACCCCGGCTTTCACCGGGGCAAGCCCCGCTCAGGATGAGTCCGCTTCTTGCGGCTGGCTCCGCGCTCCAACGGCGGGAGACCCCGGCATGCGCCGGGGATGCGGACTTTGCGGGGATAGAGGTTTGCACTCTCCCCCCGCAGGCCCCTGCGGCGGCAGGGGCCCATCTCCAGCTCCCTCCTCAAGCGCTTCAGGCGATGGCGGGAGATGGATACCTGCCTTCGCAGGTATCTCCGGGCTTGAATTATCGCCCTCACCATCCCCCCACCACACTCGCCGCACCGGCCCGAGATGGGCCCCCAGATGGCCTGTGGCCATCGGGGGTGACGACCTTTTGGGAGGAGAGATCGGCCTTTCCCAATCCGACGCACAGCCCCTCATGCGATGATGGTGACCTGCCCTTCCGGGAGCCGGATCAGGTACCGTTCTGGTCGGAGAGGCAGGGACAGGATGGGCCTTGCGGGAGACAGACGGTCCCGCATGGCCCTAGGCAGGTCAGGCCAGGGTGAGCCTGCGAAAGCAGGTAGGGAACCCGCCTCGTCCGGCAGCCCGGGAGACATCCCCGGATGGACTTCCCGTGTGAAAAGCACGGAAGACCCGTTCGTGCGGCGCCGGTAACGAAGACCCGGGACCATGGGCCCCCATGAGGGTGTCCCGCCGAAGCCCCTGTCCGGCGCGGCGGGCGGTAACGCTCCATTCCGTAGCCTTGTTCAGTTCCAGGCGGAGCGCCACGGCGCCCGCCGCGCCATGGCTCTGTTGGGGCCGGTTGTTGGATCCCCGGATGGCGCGCGCCAGTCCGGCCAAACGCGTTGGAGGAAACCTCGCAGACCCCCACCTGTCCTCCCCCTTGCAGGGGGAGGAACGCAGACAGCAGCCGCCTTGCTTGAGGGGCCGTTCTCCCCCTTGCAAAGGGGGAGTTAGAGGGGGATCGCGATGGCATGGCCATCGCCCTTCGCCAGCTCAGGCGGAGGGGGGTGAGGCAGGACAGGCCCGGCGCAGCGATACCCGCCAACCCCGTCCCGCCTTCAACCCTGTCATCCCGGAAAATCCGTCAGGATTTATCCGGGACCCAGACACTGGGTGCGGGATGACAGGAACGGGACGATACAATCCGTCCTTCTGCTCCCCCGCCTGCGGAGGAGGTGGCAGGCGGCGCAGCCGGCTGACGGAGGGGGGATTCCGGACCCGCGGCACCAGCCCCCTCCGCCTCGCGGGGCTCGGCACCTCCCCCGCATGCGGGGGAGGATTTCCCCCTATGCCATCAGGGCGCCGGCGATCAGGTAGAGCGCCACGGCCAGCCCGCCGGTGACCAGCGCATAGGGCATCTGGGTGCGGACATGGTCGATATGGTCACAGCCCGCCGCCAGCGAGGCGATGATCGTCGTGTCGGAGATCGGCGAGCAATGGTCGCCGAAGACACCGCCGCCCAGCACCGCTGCCAGCACCAGCGAGGGCGGCAGGCCGAGCGCGGCGGCGAGCGGCATGGCGATGGGGATCATGATGCCATAGGTGCCCCAGCTGGTGCCGGTCATGAAGGCGGTCACGCCCGCCACGACAAACAGCACGGCCGGCACGATGACCGGCAAGACGAACTGGGCCGCAACGCCCGACAGGAAGGCCCCCGTGCCGAGCACGCGCAGACTGTCGCCGAGCGCGATGGAGAGGAAGAGAATGGTCACCACAGGCACCATTTCGGCAATCCCGGCAAAGCCGCGTGCCTGCAGGCCGCCCTTCGGAAAGGCCTTGCCCAGCGCCAGCAGCCCGGCCGCCACGGCCATGGCCAGGCACACCGCCCAGAGGATCGACTGGCTGCCGCTGCCGGCCAATATGTTGCCGCCGCCGGTCCAAGCCATGAAGCCGAGCGCGCCGGCAATCATCACGGCCAGCGGCAGCCACATATATATCGCGCGCGTCGGCGCGACGGGCGCGTCTGCTTCGGCCTGCACGCCGGCGCCCTGCCCCGCCGTTTTCATCGGGCCGAAGACCCGGCCGGTGAACACGGTGGCATATACGCCGGCCAGCGTCAGGAGGGCATAGAAATTCCACGGGATCGTGCCCGCCACCACGCCGATCGGACTGTCAAAGCCATAGGGCTCGACCAGGCCGAGCGCATAGGCGCCCCAGCCATTCAGCAGGATCAGCGCGCTGATCGGGGCCGAGGTGGAATCGATGATATAGGCGAGCCGCTCGCGCGACAGGCCATGCGCATCGAACAGGCGCTGGCCCAGCACGCCGCTGCTCAGCAGGCTGACATTTGTCTCGACGAAGATGGCTGTGCCCGCCAGCGCCGGGGCCAGGGCAGCGCGGCGCGGCGTCGATGCCAGGCCCCGCCGCATCAGGCCGCGCACCAGCGCCTCGACGCCGCCGGAATCGCGCATCCAGGCGATCAGCGCACCGATCAGCAGGCAGAACAACAGGACGCGTGTATTGCCGGGGCTCTCGAACACGCCGACCGCACGGTCAATCGCGCCCAGCGCGCCGAGGCCCGGATGAAAGCCGGCAATCAGTGTTTCCGAGGCCAGCAATGCCAGGCCCAGCGCGGCATAGACATTGCGCGTCGCCAGCGCGACCAGGATCGCCAGCACGGGCGGCAGTATCGTCAGAATGTCCAGGGCCCGGCCTCCTTGCGTGCACGCGGCTCACCTAAGCGCATTCGCCGCCCGATGCCCAGCGCCCTGTATGACGGGCGGGGGCGCGGCCGGGATTTTGACCCAGGATTCGGGCCCGGTCACAAAACTGTGAAATTCTCGTCGGAAGGGACTCGACTCAAGGGCAGTTTTGGGGAATCATTTCGGTTAGCCAACGAAATCCGGGCGGGCGCCAACCCGCTTCAGGAGCGGCGGCAAGTACATCGCCCTCGACGGAAGGGCCGGGCCAGAAGCAAGGCTGCGAGAGCAGCGGCGCAAAGGGCCAGGCGGGACCGCGAGACAAGGCAGGCGATGTCTTCGATGAGGGGAGCTAGACCCCGAGCGAAGGGCTGTAGGACGTGACCGGAGCGCGATCCGAAACACGTCACCAAAGGAAAATCCGAAAGGATTTCCGGCGGTTAGGTCAGGCTGACGCGAACTCGCCCGTGCGAATGAGGGAAAGTCTGATCCGGGAGACGGCCTTGGGCGCAAGCCCGCTCGCAAGATGTGTGGCGGCGACCAGACCGGATCCTGACAAAGGGCAAAAGAAAAGGCCCGCTTTCGCGAGCCCGATCCTTGCCCGGTGTCAATCGAGGACCGACAACGAGTGCATGCACAATGTCTCGATAGTCTGATTCGAAGCACCAGAGAAGGTGTGATCGTCCGCGATCACACCTTCTTTTTTGCGCGCGGCGGTTTTCCGGAATTCGCCTCTTGCGCGAGTCCGGCCGCAGACGCCGCCGCAACCCCTGCCCCGTCTCGCGCGTAGTCTCTGCGAACCCGATCCCTGACACGCCCCATCCCGAAAGGCCCCGCCCCCATGCTCGCCCTGCTCGAACCCGTCTTCGTGTTGATCGGCGTGTGGGGCCTGTTCGCCGCCCTCGCGCCAAAGCTGCGCACGGAAATCTGGTGGATGCGCATCTGGGTCTATGGCCGGCTGCAGACCTGCCTCATCCTGTTCGCGGCCCTCGGCCTGTATCTCGCGCTCTATCCCGTCGGCGACATCGGCACGGCCACCCTGCTGATGGCCTATGCGGTCGGCCTGTCGATCTGCGCGCTGGACATCTGGCCCTATTTGCCCGGCCGGAAGCGCGAATTGCGCCGTGCCCGGCCCGGCAGTCCCGGCACCCCGCTGTCCGTGCTGCTGCTGAACGTGCTGCAGGAGAATGAGGACCATGCTGCCGTGCTCGCCCGCATCCGTGACAGCGATGCCGACATTG
Organism: Hyphomonas sp.; assembly: GCF_017792385.1. NCBI lineage: Bacteria > Pseudomonadati > Pseudomonadota > Alphaproteobacteria > Hyphomonadales > Hyphomonadaceae > Hyphomonas > Hyphomonas sp. The sequence goes on from NZ_CP051230.1 coordinate 746,437, forward strand.
TCTTCCTGTCGGAAACCAATGCCCGCTGGCGCGCCGCCCTTGCCCCGCTGGAGGCCGATTATCTCCACACCTTCCTGCTCGACAAGGAAGACCATAACGGCCTCCTCTTCTATTCGCGCCATCCCGTCACACGCACCCAGGAACGTTATCTCTGCCAGGATCATGTGCCGTCCCTGACCATGGACATCGATCTGGCCGGCCGCGAGGTGCGCCTCTACTGCATCCATCCGCGCCCCCCCCGCCCGCGCGATGACACGCAACATCTCGATGACGAATTGATGATCGTGGCCGATGAATTGCGCGAACAGCACCGCCCTGCCCTCGTGATCGGCGATTTCAACGAGGTCGGCTGGTCGTGGATGGTGAAGGAGTTCAAGCAGCATGGTGGCCTGTGCGATCCGAAACGGGGCCGTGGCCTGTACAATTCCTATGGCGCGAAGTCGCCCTTCCTGGCCTGGCCGCTGGACCATGCCTTTGCCACGCCGCACTTCGATCTGACGCGCATCTGCCGCCTGCGTCCGTGCGGATCGGACCATTATCCCATCCTGTACGGCTTCCACCTCCGCCCCGGCCCTTGATCCCTGTCAGATTGGCATGCCCGGAAATCGCGTGTAACCTCTGCTTAACCAATACCGAGGGGACGGTGATGCGGCGAATAAACTTGGTTTCCAATCTGTGCGCCCTGGCGCTCGCCGCCCTGCTCGCGGCCTGCAGTGCGCAGCAGGACGCGGGTCAGGCCTATGATCCGGAGCCAGAGCCGGACCCGCAATTCGAAGTGCCTCCTCCTCCGCCGCCGCCTCCGCCTCCGCCCATGATCGACTCCCCAACGGAGCCGGAGCCGCCCCGCGCATCGGCGCCCGGCAGCAGCCCCAACCCTGGCCGCGACAGGCCGGGCGTGTCTCCGGAACTGCCTGGGGACATCGCGGATGAAGACGAGAACGACGAGCCCGGCAGCCCGAGCCTTGGCTTCGGCGAAGCGTCCGATCTGGAAGAGTTGCGGGAACTCCATGCCGATAATCCGGCATTTCTCGAGTGGCTCGACAGCTTTGCCGACGGTGCAGAGGACCTTGCCGCCCTCGAACCTGCGGCCGGCGCATCCGACACAGAATTCTGCCAGGCTGAAATCTCGGCCCCCCGCACCCTGCTGATCACCTGCGACGGCGCCGGATCCGGCACCTACTCCCAGGCCACGCATCGCATCGAAGGGGACCTGACCGAAACCCTCGACCTGCTCGCACGCGATCTTGCCGGCGAAGGTCTGGAGGTAGGCCTGTTCGACCGCCAGCTCTGTTTCTGGAGCGAGACCATCTCGATCGACGGGTCAGACCTCGTCATGAATTGTCCCGATTGGGACTTCCGCTACTCGGAGCTGGCCGCCGAAGCCGCTGCTGCATTCGACAGCGGCCGGATCGCACACCATGCGCCGGAACAGATGGTGCTCGGGCAGCCCTATTTTCTCGAAATCGCGATTCAGCCAATCCAGAGCAACACGACAGAAGCTGAAGTTGACGACTCCCTGCGCGCCGTGATGGGAACGGGCTTGGCTGCTGACAGTTCGGAGCAGGCCTTTTCGCTGGAATTCGACACGGTCCGCGCAAGTCAGGTCATGATGGCCAATGCCACGGCCGACGCGTTTGACCTGACCCTGATGACCCCCGAAACCCAGCCCGTCGTGCCGGGAGAGCCGACCTTGTGGCAATGGAAAGTCGTTCCGCGCTCGGTCGGCACACCAAATCTGACGTTCACCGTGTCCCAGCGCGTCTCGGTCGAGGGTCAGAACCTTGCAAAAGTGGTCAAGACCATTCCCGTTTCGGTGAATGTGGTGTCACTGGACGTGCTGCTCGCCGATCCCGGCCCGGCAGCAGATGAAGCCGCGGATGCGCGCCGGTCAGCTGGATCGGACGAAGACACGGTGATGCCGCTGACCGGGTCCCTCACCGCGCCGCCCTCCGGCGTAAGCGATACCACGGAAATGAGTGTTGCCAACATTGCGAACGCCGCGTCCGGCCTGCTGCCGGATACGGAAATTGCCGGATGCACCTGGGTCAGTGGTCCCAATCCGGACCGGCAGGCCATGGTGCTCAGCAATCTGGCTTACGCCCCGCCGGTCAGCCGGCTTTCCGTGACGCATGAAGACGGCGACCGGATCACCGACGCACTGTCTGCGGTCGGGTTTTCGGTGCTGAAATGTCAGGACCTTGGCCAGCGCCAGACGGTTCGCGCGCTCAGCCTGCTTGGCCGCATGTCGAAAGCCCGCAAGGATGCCGGTGCCTATCCGGTCACCTTCTTCTATTATTCCGGCCATGGCGTGAATGTCGGCGGCACCAATTTCATCCTGCCCACGGACATTCCCGGCGCGTCTCCCGAAGAAATCCGGGATTTCGGTGTCAGTTTCGAACAGATATTCAATCGCGTGTCGACAACTGTCGCGCCCACCTCGTTTATCGTGTTCGATGCCTGCCGGACTGTCATGGATGATGAAAGCCGGGGCCTGATGCGGGCCTATAGCCCTGTAGGCTGGGCGTCCGGCGTGTTCCAGGCCTTCGCGACCGAGCCCGGCAAGACCGCTGCCGATGATGGCGTCTATTCCGAGGAGTTGTCCGTCCTGATCCGCACGCTCGATGACCCGGCCAATGTCGTGTTCAAACGTGTCCAGGATGCGGTCGCAGCGCGCACGGGACAAAAGCAGAGACCGGTCTACACCGACGGCACGACGGGCGGTGATTTCTACTTCATCCAGGACGCGGACTAGCCCCACCCCGGAATCAAAACACCGCCGAACCCCGTTCGGCGGTGTTGAAGTCCGGGTCTGGTCCTGCCGGCCTACGGGCTGACGGGAACCGGCTCCTTCGGCGCTTCGGGCTGAGGTGGCGGCGGGGGAACATCATGCTCCACCAGCGTGTCTTCCGGCGCCGGCGCAGAGCCGGACACGGCGCAACAACGCACCTGCATCTCGAGCACACGGCTGTTGAAGCGACATTTCTCGTCATTGATCTCGCGCAGTATGGACATGCCGCCCGCCCGGTAAGTGTAGCGGGTCTGGGTGCAACTGGTCAGAGCATAGCCCGGCCGACAGGTTCCGGTGTCGGAATTCTGGATGGTGCGGGTTTCGCACTGGACTTCCTTGCTGTTGGCCGCCTCCGCCAGAGCGAGGGCGGCGTCAGCCTGTGCCTGCGCCGCGTCTGCGCTGGCCTGTGCCCGCGCAGCCGCCTCCGTGGCGTTGTCGGCCATCGAGCGGGCCTGAGACAGGCGCATGTCCGTGTCTGCGAGCGCCGTCGTGTTGCCATCGATTTCCAGCTTGAGCTTGCACACCGCCTCGCCGGCCTTGTCCGGATTGGCGCAATATTCTGCCACTGACTGTTCAGCAGGTATCATCTGACAGCCTGCCAGAAGCGCGGTCGACAGGACCGCCCCTGCAAGGAATTTCCCACTACCCATATTGTTCTCCATTTCTGGCCCCAGCCATTTTGGCCGATATTCAAGGGGCACAGACCCGGAGCGTCAATGCCGCTCCCGCCTGAGGGGAGTCCTCAGGCTTTCAGTTTGTAACCCGACCGGAACATGAGCCAGACAGCAAAGATACCGGCCACAGCCAACAATCCGGTTACCCAGACCCCGACAATCACGGAGCTGTTGGCGACCCCGAGGAAACCATACCGAAACCCGTCAATCATGTAGAAGAATGGATCAAGCAGGGCCATTGTGTAGAAGGGCTCGGACATCACCTTGATGTCGTAGAAGGTGCCGGACAGGAAAGTGAGCGGCACGATCACGAAATTGGTGACCGCGGACAAATGGTCGAACTTGTCCGCCCAGATCCCGCCAATGGCGCCAAGTGCGCCGAGTGCAATCGCAGATGTAACGCTGAACCAGAGTATCGGCCAGAGATGGACGATGGTGAGGTCCGCCAGACCGCTGATCTGGATCCCGATGGCAGAAATCAGCGCAACGAGCAGCCCGCGCACAACCGATCCGCCAATGAAGCCGATGGTCAGCTCCATGGGCGACAGCGGCGGCATCAGGAAATCGACATAGGTGGAATTGAACTTGGCCTGCACGAGGCTGGAACTGGTATTCTGGAAGGCATTCTGAAGGATGGCCATCACGATCAGGCCCGGCGCCAGGAACTCGATATAGTTCAGCCCCTCGAAATCACCCATCAGCCGGCCACGGTCGCCGAAAGCAAGCTTGAACACCGTCATGAACAACAGGGTTGTCACCACGGGCGCAAACACGGTCTGCATCCACACCTTCATGAACCGGCCGATTTCCCGCTTGAATAGGGTCCAAAGCCCCAATCCATTGATACTGCCATACTGGCGGACGTTTCGCTGGGCGGAGCTCTGGGCGGCGGCTGTATCGGTCATCCGCGCTATCTAGGCATGATTGGACGAGTCTGCGAGGGGCAATGGACGGAAAAGTCACGGAAATTCGCGTGCCTGTTTTTTGTCCACAGGTCAGCACAGTTAACCACAAGATGTAGAAAGCCTGTGGAAAGCGTGCGCTGCATGTTGTGTTTCGTTTCGCTGCTGATACGATATCTAGGTGCTGAGCGGATGGCGCGTAGCGAGCCATCTCAATATATAGGGGCTGAAAGATCGTTGGTGTTAACGATCTTCATCCGAGCTGGGAGACATTGACCATGTCCTGGACCGAAGAACGGGTAAGCGTGCTGAAAAAACTCTGGGCGGAGGGCCATTCCGCTTCCCAGATCGCCAAACAGCTGGGCGGCGTGACCCGCAATGCCGTGATTGGGAAAGTGCATCGTCTTGGCCTGTCCGGTCGTGCGACGCCGTCCCGTCCGGTCAAGCGCCCGCCGCGTCTGGCGCGTCCGAAGCCACGGGTGATGCCGGACGGCAGCGTCAAGGTGGCCGCCCCCGCGGTGCCGGAAAAGACCGAGACCCGTCCGATCGAGCGCAGCACCGAAGTGATGGCGCCGCTGCCTCCGCTGCAGCAGGCCGATGGTGAGCCTGCTTCGATCCTCACGTTGCGGGACTCCATGTGCAAATGGCCGATTGGCGATCCGGCCGATCCGAAATTTGCCTTCTGCGGCCGGAAGGCTGATTGCGGTCCCTATTGTTCCGAACATGCCAAGGTGGCGTTCCAGCCTGCGCGCAAGCGCGACAGCCGGAAAGGCGCCTATGATTATGTCCGTCGCATCGCCGGCTAGACCCGGCACGCACCCTTGCGTCTGACAGGAAGCCCCCGAAGTCATTCTTCGGGGGCTTTTCCTTTCCTGGCAGACCCGCTCTCGCCTTCCTGACGAAACGCCTTTAAGCCGGTTTCCGTGACTGCTCCGACAACCCCCGACACGATCTACGCCGCCCCGGCCGAATGGGTCGCCACCGGGACCGGCGCGCAGGGAAACCTGTTCCTGACCGGGCGGGCGGGAACCGGCAAGACAACCATGCTGCGGAAATTCCTGGCTGGCGCGGGCGACAAGGCGATTGTCCTGGCCCCGACCGGCGTGGCGGCCATGAATGCCGGCGGCCAGACAATCCATTCCTTCTTCAAGTTTCCGCCGCGCCTGATTGAACCGACCGACATCAAGCGCCTGCGCTCGACGCGTCTCGTGAAAGCCATCGACACGATGATCATTGACGAGATCTCCATGGTTCGGGCCGACATGCTGGACGCCATCGACAAGAGCCTGAAGCTGAACCGCGCATCCAAGAGGCCCTTTGGCGGGGTACGCATGATCCTGTCGGGTGACCTGCACCAGTTGCCGCCGGTGGTATCCGGTCAGGAAGCGCCGATCCTGCAGGAACGTTATGGCGGCAGCTATTTCTTCAATGCGCCGGCCTTTCGCGAGGCGGAATTCTCGCTGCTGGCCCTGAAACATGTGTTCCGTCAGGCCGAGCCGCGCTTCCTGGCCCTGCTGGGAGCCTTGAGGACCGGCCGTGTCACGCCAAATGACGAGGCCGTTCTGCGCGGTCTGGTCAGTTCGAAATCGGCGGTCGAAGCGTCCGAAAGCCATGTCGTTTTGACTCCAAACAATGCCAATGCGTTTCGGATCAACCAGGCGCGGCTGGACGGGCTGACCACACGGTCCCAGACCTTCGAGGCGGATGTGCAGGGCCAGTTCGAGGAAAAGGCCTTCCCGACGGAAGCCGACCTGGAGCTGAAGGAAGGCGCCCGGGTCATGCTGATCAAGAATGATCCGGAAGGGCGCTGGGTGAACGGCACGCTGGCAACGGTAGCCGGCTTTTCGGGCAGCCGGGTGATCGTCGAGATTGACGATCATGTGTACGAGATCGAGCAGACGGCCTGGGAAAAGTATCGCTACGAACTGGATCCCGAGACCAAGAAAGTGAAACGCGAAGTTGTCGGCACATTCAAACAGGTGCCGTTGCGGCTGGCCTATGCCGTCACCATCCACAAGGCGCAGGGGCTAACCCTGGACAAGGTGTTCATCGATTTCGATTCCGGCATGTTCGCCCACGGACAGGCCTATGTCGCGTTTTCGCGGGCGCGTTCGCTGGACGGATTGTCAATCAGCCGGCCCTTGCGGCCCCGCGACCTGGTCCTGGACCGGGATGCCTTTGCGTTCGGCAAGCTGGAAACCATCGAGGACACTGACGCCTATCTGCTGGCGCGGTTTGCCAAGTCAGACGATACGCTGATTTAGGCCATTTCGGGGCATTAACCTTTCGCTCACAATCCGGCCGCATTCTGACGATCTCGTGTACGCCGCCAGCAGAGAAAGGCACGTCATGAACGCAGTCCTTGAACGCCGTCAGCGCCGCTGTCTCCTGAGACAGGGCATGGGCACAGCCAGCGAGCGCAAGTCATTGTCGCAGGTGGCCGCTCATCGCCGCCGCATGCGCATTCCCGGCAGCGGCGGAAACTAGGCCAGTTTCCGGATTTCCTCCGAGAGCTGGCGCTCCCGGTCGGTGACGATCTCTTCCAGAACGCGCACGCGCTGTTTCAGATGCGCCACTTCGTCGAGCACCCGCTTCATTTCCTGATCGGAGGCCTTATCGTGTTCGCGATCTGCCTTCATCTTCAGATAATTGTTCAGCACACCCGCGCCGACGCTTATCATCACGATGATGACGACCATTTCAAAAACGCCCATGTGGCAACTCCCATTTATATCGTTTTTCGATATATCGCGCTCGCGATCAGATTACAAGCCAAAATGGCGCGTGTCGCGCGCTGCGCTTAGCCGAGGCGATCAATCTCGCGGCGCAAACGGCGGTCACGATCCAGGATGATTGATTCCAGCGTACGGACACGCTCCGACAATTGAGCGATCCGGTCATCCTCGCGCGGCGCAGTCTGCACTGGTCGACGTCCAGAACGGGTCATCATGATGATCACGACGACGAACAGGATGAAAGCGAAGAACGACATGGCGGGGCTCCTTTTCTGACAAGACCATCTTTCCGAAAGCCAGTCGTTTGGAGCTCCCCCGTTTCTTGGATGGATCCGCAATTCGCCGGATGCACCGCTCTCCTGAACTTATCGATAATCAATATGTAGGAAGCGATGAATACCTGTTCAAGAAGAAAACCGGATTATCTTCCGGTAGAACCGAACCCGCCTGCACCGCGTGCGGTCTCGTCGAGTTCGGACACTTCCTCCCAGGCCAGCTGGGTGACCGGTGCCAATACCAGTTGGGCGATGCGCTCGCCGCGATTGATGGTGAAGGCGTCCTGGCCGAGATTGACCAGGATCACCTTAATCTCGCCGCGATAGTCGCTGTCGATCGTGCCGGGCGTGTTGAGACAGGTCAGGCCATGCTTGGCAGCGAGGCCGGAACGTGGGCGCACTTGAATCTCATAGCCCTGCGGAATGGCGACCGACAGGCCCGTCGGGATCATCGCCCGCTCCCCTGCCTGCAGCAGGACCGGATCGTCCTCCGGCACGGCGGCGCGGACATCCATTCCGGCCGAACCGGCGGTTTCATAGGCAGGCAAATCAAGCCCCTCAAAATGGGGCAGCGGGCGGACGGAGACGTTAACCTTGGTCATGCCCCAAGCCGTTGGCGGAGTCGCATGACCAAGTCAAGCAGTCAGGGCGGCCCGGATCAGTCCTCGTCCTGATGAGCCTCGAAGATTTCATCTTCCCAGTCCATCCGGTCGCCGCGCATCAGCTGATCATGCTCGCGCTCCGACTCCGGCTTGCGGTCCATGAAGATCGTGTTGTCGATGCCGTCGAGCGTGAATTTGTCGACGCCGTCATTCTTCTTGAGGAACCTCTCGAACGCGCTATCTGGCGGAAGGGTTGAGCGCAATCCGCTTTCATAGGCGTCCCCCAACCGGTTGGTCTCCTCCCGGTCGAGGCCGGCATTGGCCGCGTTCCGGTACGCCTCGCGCGTCGCATCGACATCGCAATTCGCCTCGATGCGCTGTTCCTCGGTCAGCTTGTGGCACATCAGGGCACCGAGCGCGCCGCCGCCCCCTGCCCGGCCGGACGCAGGCGGCAGGCTGAATTCAATGCCAGGAATGCGCGGTGCTGGCCGTGGCCCGGACGGCGATGGCAGGGCGAAGGGACGCGCCGTTGTGGGCGGCGGTGCGGAAGGCGGCGGCGCCAATGTCTGGAGGGGGGCTTCGGCAGGGGGCGGCGGCGACTCTCCCGGTTCGGGCAGCGTGACAGCTTCCTCGTCAGGTTCCGGCGTTTCAACCGGCACATCGGGCAAGTCGACCTCCGGCGGCGCGTCGAGCACAGGGTCGGGCTCAGGCTCCGGGTCTGGCTCGGCAGGCGTTTCTTCCTCCGGCTCGGGTGCCGGGTCCGGCATGGGTTCGGGGTCCGGAACAGGGTCCGGCTCACGCACAGGCTCCGGCGCCGGGGGCACGTCCTCTTCCGGCGGGGCCGCGTCGGGCTCCGGATCAGGCAACACCTCTTCGGGGATCTCCAGGACCGGCTCCTCGGGGAGCTCGTCCGGGAGCTCCTCGACCGGTTCGTCCAGCGGCAGATCGGGCATTTCCTCGGGCAGCGGCTCTGCGGTCAGGTCCGGCTCGGCCTCCTCGAGCGGCACTTCCAGCGTATCGGGCAGCTCCTCCGGCAACTCCTCGGGTTCCGGCATGGCCAGCAGGTCGGGCGCCTCGTCCAGCGGCATTCCCGGTTGCGGATCTGTCGGGGCTTCCTCCTCGACGGCCAGCGGCAGGGGCTCCGGCTCGGGGACCGGGTCTTCCATCACCAATTCCACCGGTGCTTCCGGCGGTGGCAGCGGATCGTCCACGACCAGCTCCGTCTCGGGCAGCGGTTCAGGGTCAGGCTGCGGGACAGGATCGGGCTCGGGCTCCGGCAGCGGGGCCGGGTCTATCTCGGGAACAGGAACCGGCGGGACCGGGTCGGGCTCTGGCTCTGGCTCTGGCTCTGGCTCTGGCTCTGGCTCTGGCTCTGGCTCTGGCTCTGGCTCTGGCTCTGGCAGAAGTATCGGTGGCAGCTCGACGATGTCCACCTCGAAAACTTCGGGCTCGGGAGGCGATGGGAGCCTGTGTCCGAAGGCCTGGGCAAACAGGATCAGCATCAGGCCGTTGAAGCCCAATGACCCCGCCACGAAGGGAAGACGCTCGCGCGCGAACTCTTTCCAGGCTCCACCCATGGGCGAAAGCCCTAGCAGCCAGCCCTTAACGGCCTCAGTTACTTTTCGTACAGCTTGCGCTGGCGCCCTTATAGCGCCAGCTCCAGACGGCCATTCACCAAGGCCGTATAGTCATTGACCAGAGCTTCGGAAATCTGGCCCGGCTTGAAGGTGTGTTCGCCGATCTCGGCAACCGGTGTGATTTCCGCAGCGCTGCCCGTGATGAAGCATTCGGAGAAGGTGGACAGCTCATCCGGGAAGATGGCCCGCTCGATGACTTCAATGCCGCGTTCCTTCGCCAGCCGGATCGCCGTCTGGCGGGTCAGCCCGTTCAGGAAGCAGTCCGGCGTCGGCGTATGCAGCGCCCCGTCGCGAACGAAGAAGATGTTGGCGCCGGTCGCTTCGGCAATCTGTCCGCGATAATCCAGCATCAGGGCATCGGCATAGCCGTCACGTTCGGCCGCGTGCTTGGACAGGGTGCAGATCATGTAGAGGCCGGCCGCCTTGGCATGGCAGGGCGCCGTGTCCGGCGCGGGGCGGCGCCACTGGGCATGCGTCATGCGGATGCCCTTCATCTTGTCGGCAAAATAATCGCCCCAATGCCAGACGGCGACCGCCAGGTGGATCGTGTTGTTCTGGGCCGAGACGCCCATCATTTCGGACCCGCGCCAGGCGACGGCCCGGACATAGGCGCTTTCAAGGCCGGATTTCGCCAGCGCCTCGGTCTTGGCCTGCTCGACCTGTTCAACCGAGAAAGGGATTTCGAAGCCCATGATCCCGGCGGATTTGTGCAGCCGCCGTGAATGGTCGAGGGAGCGGAAGATCTTGCCGCCATAGGCGCGCTCGCCTTCGAACACGGACGACGCATAGTGCAAGGCATGGGTCAGGACGTGAACTTTCGTGTCCCGCCACGGCACGAATTCGCCATCCATCCAGATATAACCGTCGCGGTCGTCATATGCAGACATAATAGTTCAGCGCTCCTCGCTTGCACTTATAGCATTTTTTGCGTTCATTTCAGAACATGGCCCCTGACGTCAACCTGAATAGACCGTTCGATCCGCGCCTTTTCCTTATGGATCAGGAGCTTGACCGGGGCGTGGGACTCTTGCTGGCCGGCAGTGCGGAATTGATGAGAGCCGCAGAAGAGGCCCGGCACAAGGCGGGGCTGAGCAAGCCAGAGCTGCAAATTCTCATGGCTGTGCGCTATTCGCCCGGCCAGACCGTGGGCGATCTGCGCGATGCGCTGAGCATGACGGTGCCGACCTTTGCCCGGATCATTGGCGAACTGGACAAGCGCGGCCTGATCGAACGAGAGCGCGAACAGGTCAGCGACAAGCGCCGCCGCACCCTGACCCTGTCGGAGGCCGGCACGACCTTGACGACCCAGATCACCATTGTCCTGCGCGAGCGCCTGCGCCTCGCTTACCGGAGCGCCGGCCCGGATGCGGTCGAAGGGGCCCGCAAGGTCATGGACGCACTTGTCAGATGACCCGCGACACAGCCCATATTCTCGTGGTCGATGATGACGACCGGATCCGTGACCTGTTGAAACGTTACCTGTCGCGCGAGGGTTTCCGCGTGACTTCGGCGCCTGACGCAGCGGCGGCCCGCAAGCTGATGACGGGCATGGAGTTCGACCTTGCCATTCTGGACATCATGATGCCGGGCGAGGATGGCCTGTCCCTGCTGAGATCCATGCGGGAAGGCCGCAACCGGGAAACCCCGGTCATCCTGCTGACGGCCCGGGGCGAAGCAACCAGCCGGATCGAAGGCCTGAGACACGGCGCGGACGACTATCTGGCCAAACCGTTCGAACCGGAGGAATTGTCCCTGCGCTGCGCCGCCATCCTGAGACGGTCCCACAAGGCCCCGCCTCCGGCCGAAGTGGAAATGTCCGGCATGGTGTTCAATGCGGAACGGGGCGAGTTGAAAGCCGGCGAGGACCGAATTCGGCTGACCGAGGCTGAGCTGCAACTGCTGACTGCCCTGGCAGCGACGCCGGGTGAGCCGGTGAGCCGCGAGGATCTGGCCGCCCTGACCTCGGCCGGCATGGAACGCTCGGTGGATGTGCAGGTCACGCGCCTGCGCCGCAAGATCGAACCCAATCCGAAGGAACCGATCCACATCCAGACCGTGCGGGGCATCGGCTACCGCCTGATGCCGGACTGAGCCGCATGTTCCGGTTGAGGGATATCACACCGCGCGGGCTGTATGCCCGCAGCATGCTGATGGTGATCGCGCCCGTCGTGCTGATCCTGTCGCTCATGTCCTGGTATTATTATGACAGCCATATCGCCGAGGTGAACCGCAAGCTGGCCCAGTCCATCGCGAGGGATGCGAGCCTGGTGCAGGCCTATTGCGACCGCCGGGAACAGTCCGCACTGGCCCATCGCACGATTGATGAACGCCTTGACCTGACATTCACCTGCGACAGCCCTGCCGGCCCGCTGGAACAGGCGAAATATGCGCATGTCTTCGCCTACAGCCGAACCCTGGACAATGAGCTCGAAACCCGACTGGGCGTGCCGGTGGAAACCGCGCTGGACCCGAAGGATTCCATGCTGCACCTGCGCTTCCCGTCCGGGCCGCGCACCGTGGAAATCATTGTGGAGCGCAAACGCGTTCTGGCGGCCAACACGCACATCTTCATTGTCTGGGTGATCCTGTTCTCATTGTTCATGGTGGCGCTGGCCATCGGATTCCTGAACCAGCAGGTGCGGTCGATCCTGCGCCTGTCCAAGGCGGCGCGGGCCTTCGGGCGCGGCCGGGACGTGCCGGACTTCCGCCCGTCAGGCGCCAATGAAGTGCGCGAAGCCGCCCGCGCCGTCATCGACATGAAAAACCGGCTGACCGCCTTTGCCGAACAACGCACCGCCATGCTGGCCGGGGTGAGCCACGATCTACGCACCCCGCTCACCCGCCTGAAACTGGCGCTGGCGATGATGGACGAGACCGATGACATCAAGGCGGCTCGCGCAGACCTTGATGACATGTCGATGATGCTGGACGAATACCTGACCTTTGCACGGGGAGAGGAAGGCGACGAGCCGAGCACGTTCGACCTGGCCGACCTGGTCCGGGACGCCGCGGCAGGGTTTGGCCCGCATATCGAAGTGACCGGTCCTGCCTCCATTCCGGTCAATGGGCGGCCGCTGGCCATCAAGCGGGCGGTGACCAATCTTGTGTCCAATGCGGCGAAGTTTGCCACCCATGTGCAAATCTCGCTTGTGGACGGTCCGCATGCGGTGGATATACATGTCGATGACGACGGACCGGGCATTCCCCCGGAGCGTCATGAGGACGCATTCCGGCCTTTCATGCGACTTGACGAAGCCCGCACCCAGAACACGCCCGGCACCGGGCTGGGCCTGACGCTTGCCCGTGATACGGCCCGCGCGCATGGCGGGGACCTTCGCCTCGGCGAAAGCCCGCTGGGCGGCCTGAGGGCCAGCCTGCGCCTGCCCCATTGAACCATCTCCTTTCAGAGGCATTTCTCCGCCATGAGCAATAGCAAAGCCAAGCTGATCATCCGCAACGCGACGCCGGATGACATTCCGGGCCTGCAGGCCCTGTCCGCAAAGGTCTATGGCGAGGGAGAAGAGTATTCCCGCGACCATTTGATGGCCCAGATCAACCGGTTCCCCGATGGCCAGTTCGTCGCCGAATATGAGGGCACGATTGTCGGCCACTGCGCCACCTTCATGATCGCCTCGGAACATGCCTTTGGCCCGCACACCTGGATGCAGATTACCGGCGGGGGCTATGCCGCCCGGCACGATCCTGAAGGTGATGTGCTGTATGGCATGGATGTTGCCGTCGATCCCGACTATCGCCGCCTGCGCATCGGCCAACGCTTCTACAAGGCGCGCCGCGAATTGTGCCAGTGGCTGGAGCTGAAAGGCATCGTGTTTGCCGGCCGCATGCCCGGCTATGCCCGTCGCGCCAGGCAGTACCCGAACCCGGAAGACTATGTGAAGGCCGTGCGCGAATCCAAACTTCGCGATCCGGTCATCACCTTCCAGCTGAACCAGGGCTATGAGCCGCTGGGCGTGCTGCGCCACTACCTTCCGGAGGATACGGACTCGATGGGGCATGCCACGCACATGTTCTGGGAAAACCCGCTGGCGCAGGAGAAGATCCAGACCAATACGAGCTTTGGCGACACGTCCCTGCCGGAGAGCGTGCGCATTGCGACCGTGCAATGGCAGATGCGGCGGATCACGTCGATTGATGAGTTCGAGGGACAGCTTGAATACTGGGTCGATATCGCTTCCGATTACAAGAGCGACTTCGTTGTCTTCCCGGAAATGCTGACCCTGCAATTGCTCTCGCTGGCCGAACGTCCGCTTGGTCCGGTCGATGCAATCGCACAGATCTCCGAATACACACCGCGCTTTGTCGAGTTCATGGAAAAGCTCGCCGTGTCGTACAATATCAACATCATCGGCGGCACGCATCCAAGCCAGATGCCGGACGGGGAAATCCTGAACGTCGCCCATGTCTTCCTGCGTGACGGGTCTGTGCACACGCAGCAGAAACTCCACCCGACCCCGTCGGAACGTCATTGGTGGAACATTCAGGGCGGCCGGGGCAATTCGGTGATCCAGACCGATTGCGGCCCCATCGGCGTAATGATCTGCTATGACAGCGAATTCCCGGAAATTGCCCGCCATCTGGTCGACCAGGGCGCGCTGATGCTGTTTGTCCCATTCTGTACGGACGAGCGGCGTGGATATCTGCGTGTGCGCTATTGCTGCCAGGCGCGGGCCGTCGAAAACCAGTGCTATGTCACCCTGTCCGGCGTCGTCGGCAATCTGCCCAATGTCGAGAACATGGACATTCATTATGCGGAAAGCTGTATCCTGACCCCGTCCGACTTCCCCTTCTCGCGCGATGGTGTTGCCGCAGATACGGCGCCGAATACGGAGACGATCGCCCTGGCTGACCTGTCCATTTCAGACCTTCTGACCGCTCGCCAGTCCGGCGCGGTGCAGAACCTGAAGGACCGACGTCTCGACCTCTATCAGGTGGCCTGGAAGAAGAACTAGGCTTCCGCGATCAGCTGCGGCCCCTGATTGCGGACATTGCCAACAGCCGGATCAACCGGCCAGGCATGCATGTCCTCTGTCGGGAAGGGCTCGTACAAATGCCCGACCTTGCGATTGTCGGCGTCCAGCCAGGTCCGGTAGTCGGACGGGTGCAGAATGACCGGCATACGTGTGTGGAGCCCGGCCATGAGATCGTTGGGCTTTGTGGTCAGGATGGTGAAACTGTCGATCTCCGACCCGTCGATCATGGCGCGATCCCAGAGTCCCGCAAAGCAGAACCAGCGACGATTGCGCAGGCCGATCGCATAGGGCTGCTTCTTGCCCTTCGGCCCGGTCCATTCATAAAATCCGCTGACCGGCACGAGACAGCGATGATGCCGGAACGGACCGCGGAACGTATTCGACGCCTCAAGTCCTTCGCTGCGGGCGTTGAAGGTGGAGAATTTCTTCTCGCTGAGCGGCTTCTTCCACCAGCTTGGCACCAAGCCCCACATGGCCGGGGCCATCTGGACGGCGCCGCGCGGCACATCCTCCCCTTCCGGGGCCATGCGGATTATCGGGGCATATTGCGTCGGCGCGATGTTGTAGGCGGGTGCCGGCGGCTGGACACCCTCGGGATGAATCAGGTTGAGCGCGTTGTGGTACTCTTCCCAAGAGACCCCATGCCGGAAGAAACGTCCGCACATCGGCTAGGGCTCGAACACGGCAGATGCGTCGCGACCGAGATCATAGGCGACATGATGTTTCAGCTTCTCGGTCAATTCGTTGACGTCTCCCTGCAACCGATCCGGCGGGATCAACTGGCCGAAGGTCATCCGGACATTCGCGCCCCGCTTGTTGAGGAGTTCATGGAACAGGGTGATGTCCCGCAGCTCCCCGTTCAGCTCACTGAAGAAGTAGAACAGCCACGAATTCCACGCATCGAGATTGAGCGGCAGGATGGGCGCGCCCTGTTTCCGGGCGAGGCCGACAACGGTGGAGAACCAGTCCTTCTCGACCAGCCGACCGTCTTCCTTTTTCGCAAGGCGCCCGGACGGGAAGATGACCACGCACTTCTCTTCGGCAAAGGCCTGACCGGCGCGTTTCAGTGTTTCGCGCGTCTTGGCGGGCGTGCGCTTCTCGGCCACCCATTCGACGGGGATGATGACATCCTGAAAGCGCGGATTGACCCGCACGGCATCGGCATTGGCAAAGAAGATGATGTCCTGGCGCACCTGCTTCAGCAGGTCCCAGACTGCGATTCCATCGGCCAGCCCGGTGGGATGGTTGGCAGCGATGATGACCCGGCCAGAGCCTGGCAGGCGGTCCAGACCTTCGATGTCGAGGGAGAAATCGAGTTGGCGGGACAGATGATCGAAGGAGTCGCGGCCATTCATCTGCATGATCGTGTCGGCCATTTCACGGGCGCGGCGATAACCGAGCGTCTTGTAGAGCACCGGACGCACGAGAGGCCAGGTCCAGCTTTCGCGGAGTTTCGGGCAGCGCTCCTCGATCAGCGTATCGACGATATGCTGGTCGGAATTTTTTTCTGCATCGAGAAATGCAGAGGCCCGCAAGGCGGGCGGATTCACGCTGAGGCTCTCATCGCTCATTGTGTACTGGCCACTCCGTTCTCCCCCCATATACATAGGGGGTCCGGCGGGTTGCCGAAAGCGGGAAGTACAGGATCATAGCCTGTCCCCGATGCGCTGCGAACCGCGCATTCTGTTGAAATATAAACACTTCGGAAAGTTTCGCTTTACCAAGACGTAAGAGCCGCGTGGCAAGGTAAATCCAGAACGGGGGGCCGTTTAAGCCTTTCCACCACAGGTCACACAAATCGGGATGAGCGTAGATGAAAGTTCTTTGGGTTGAAGATCACGAGCCGGTCAGGGACATGCTGGCGATTGCCGCGGACAAGGCAGCCCGCTCCCGCGTGCAGATCGACCTGGTCATGGCGCCGACCCTGATGGCTGCGGAATCCCGCCTGCGGCTGGAGCGCTTCGACCTTGTTGTCCTGGACCTCGGCCTGCCCGACTCCTTCGACCCGGACATGACGATTGCGCGGGTGGCAAACATGGGCAAATACCGCATCGCGGTTGTCTCCTCGATGGATGTGCGCGACCAGGCTGTCGAGTCGGCCCTGCGCTGCGGTGCGAACATCCACCCGCAAGCCATCTTCAAGGCGAACCTGCCGTTCAACCGCTTCATCCAGCGCCCGGACGCCTTCGAGGATTTCCTCATGGACCTGATGCCGGCGGCCGAGACCCCGGCGGTCTGCGCGGCCTGACCCAAACCGGCGCTTGCGAAGCGCCCCCTCCCCTTGCTAAGCCGCCCGGGACAGGTCCGGGCGGCTTTTTGCTGGGCATCAACAAGGAGCTGTAGTGACATGGAAACTCTAATCGCTTCCCCGGCTACATTTGGCATACTGGCTGCAAACGTAATCGCGAGCTTCATAGCATTTAGCTCACACGAGTTTCGCGAAGCGAACAGCTTTTGGATTCGGCCTATTCGTGAAAGCGGCCAGTGGCATCGATCAATCACGTCAAGCTTTCTGCACGTGAACACAGGGCACTTGCTAGTCAATATGCTGACGCTCTATTTCTTTGGCCCCCCCCTCGAGCGAATTTTTGGAACTACCAATTTCCTCCTATTGTACTTTGCGTCTCTCTTAGGTGGGTCCATATGGATGTACTTCGCTAAAAGGGACTCTCTGGACTACCGGGCAGTGGGAGCATCCGGCGCAATATCCGGCCTAATGCTGGCAGTCGCCGTTCTCTTCCCATTTGCTACGATCTACTTGATGTTCGCAATTCCAATTTGGGCAGGCGCTTTCGGTGCACTTTTTATCATCGTCAGTTTGGTCTTATCTCGGCGTGACAATGCCGTTATTGCTCACGGTGGCCACTTGGGCGGCGCGATTGCTGGCCTTATTTTGACCCTAGTGCTGCAACCGAATGCCCTCAGTCGGCTTCTGGCCCAGATCGCCGAACGGCTAGGCTGAATGGGATATGTGATCGACCGCTATGAGGCCCGCATCGGAAGCGGCCAGCTGACGCCGGACCCGGTCCAGGCCGAGGCCGCTTCGGCGCTGGACGATCTGGCTCACCGGCTGGCCAATCGCAAGACGGGCGGCTGGTTCTCGAAAGCCGAGACCGTGACCGGCCTCTACATGTGGGGCGGCGTCGGTCGGGGCAAATCCATGCTGATGGACCTGTTCTTCGAACATGCGCCGGTCGCGGCGCGCAGACGGGTGCACTTTCATGAATTCATGGCCGAAGTGCATGATCGGCTGGATGCATGGCGCCGGCTGACCCCGGACGAGCGCAAGCGGTCCGAATGGCGCGTCAAGGGTGCCGGCGACGACCCGATCGCGCCAGTGGCGAAACAGATCGCGTCCGAGGCGAACCTGCTCTGTTTCGACGAATTCCAGGTGACCCAGATTGCCGATGCGATGGTTCTGGCCCGCCTGTTCGATGCCTTGTTCGAGCGCGCCGTGACGGTGGTGGCCACATCGAACCGTCATCCTGACGACCTCTACAAGGACGGCATCAACCGCCCCCTCTTCCTGCCTTTCATCGATCATCTCAAGACCCATTGCCGGATCCTGGAACTGGCGTCGGACCGGGACTATCGCCTGGACCGCCTGATCGAGGCGCCGGTCTGGTATGCGCCGCTGGGGCCGGAGGCCGAGACAGCGCTGGAGGCGGCCTGGGACCGGCTGACCCTCGGCGCGGAACCGCAGCATTGCGTGCTGACCGTGAAGGGCCGGAAACTGGACGTGCCGCGCGAAGCCGCTGGTGTCGCCTGGTTCAGTTTCGAGGAATTGTGCGCCCGGCCGCTCGGCTCGCGTGACTATCTGGCGATCGCGGCCAATTTCAACACGGTCATCCTGTCCGGCATTCCGAAACTGGGCCCGGAAAACCGCAATGAGGCCGCCCGGTTCGTGGCGCTGATCGATGCATTCTACGAAGCGCGGATCAAGCTGGTTGCAAGCGCGGCAGCCGAGCCGGAACATCTCTATCCGGAAGGCGATGGCAGTTTCGAATTCGAACGCACCGCCAGCCGCCTGCATGAAATGCGCTCTACGGACTATCTGGCCGAAGCGCGCGTCGAGATCGATGTGGACGCGCCGCGCGACTAGCCGGCTGCTGCACATGCGACGCCTGTGAGGGCGCTTCGGGGACAGTCTGTATTTTCATCAGGGCTGCGCGGGTCAGGTGTCCGGCAGAGGCAGCGCGCGCGCCGCGATCCGGCGCGGGCGGCGTGGCTTGGGGGCAATGGCGAGCGGCGCGCTGTCCCGCTGTTCGCCGGGATGCACCGGGCAGGTGCCCGTGAGCGCCCGTTGCCAGGCTTTTGAAGGGGTGAAGCTGAAGGGATCGGGCGTCAGGTCTTCCGCGCGCCGTCCGATGCGGACCAGACGGACCTGGCCCTGCACGTCGATCGAGACCTGGAACGGGATGCGCCGACCATACCGCGTGCGCACATGAAAACGCAGTGCCACGACCTGCAGCCAGATCCAGAACCGGACGGGTTCGAGATGCGGCGGCAGGTCAAAAGTGAGCGGGGCAAACAGCCGGTCCATGCGCGCCAGTATACGCCAGGCCGCAAGGGGGTTGGACAAGAAACCTGCCCTGCCCCGTCACCGCAATGGATCTGGCCGGGGAAGGTGTGGGACAGAAGCGGTCAGGAAGCCTGCGTGATCATCGAGGGGGATGTCATTTCCCGGCACAGCACGGCGCGGCCAATCAGGTATCCCTGCACCAGGTCGCAATTGCGCCGGGCGAGCTGTTCCAGCTGCGAACTGGTCTCGACGCCTTCCGCGCAACTGACCAGATTCATCTCCCGGCACATTTTGAGACTGCCGGTCAGGACTTTCGGCAGAATGCCGGAATCGCTCTTGCCCAGAAGACTCTTGTCGAGCTTGACCTTTTTGAAGGGCAGTTCCTCAAGCAGGGACAGGGACGAATATCCCGTTCCGAAATCATCCAGTGCCAGAGACACGCCGGTCTCAACGATCCGGTTGAGGATCTGCTTGCTCGTGTCGATGTTCCGGAAGAGCACATTTTCGGTGATTTCCAGTTCAATTCGTTCCGGCTGAATGCCATGGCGTCTCAGCGCGTTCAAAAACTGGTCAGCAAATTCCAGCGAGGTCAGCTGGGATGGCGACACGTTGAAGGACAGGAAGCTGTTGCCGTCCGGCATCCATCGCAGCGCCTGATTGAGCATGGACCAGAAGAAGCTGTCGATCAGGCCGAGGCGTTCGACCGCCGGCATGAATTGCTGGGGCGTCGGCTGCCGGCGGAGCCCGCTTTGCGGCCAACGGGCGAGAACTTCATAGCCGGCAATGGAATGTGTCCGCAGGTCCAGAATGGGCTGAACGGCCGGCTGGAACCGGTTGTCACGGACGGCGCCGATGATCGTCCTGTCGAATTCCTCGGCGTCCATGTCGGACAGGTCCTCACGGCGGTCGAATGCCGCGATGCCGCCGCTCGCCGATTTGACCCGCATCATCGCCTTGTCGGCCGCGTGCATGAGATTTACTTCGTCGGCGGCATCCTCCGGATAGGCGGCAAGGCCGATCGAGGCCCCGACTGCAACCAGGCCGAGATCGGTATCGACCGGCGACACGATGGCGCTCTGTGCCCGGGCAGCAATCTCCAGTGCCGGATCGCCCGTATCCGGAACAAGAAAGGCGAACTCGTCCCCACCAAGACGGCAGGCAAAAATACCCCCTTCCAGCACGCTCAATCTTTGCGCCAACACCTTCAGGACATGATCCCCGACAGCATGACCATAACGGTCGTTCAACGGCTTGAACCGATCCAGGTCGATCAGGGCGCAGGTGAATGGCCGCCCCTGCCCGATCAAGCCTTTCATTTCCCGGATGAAGGCCCGCCGGTTCAGGATGCGGGTCAGCGGATCGGTATCGGCCAGCTGGCGAATTTTCCGCTCGGCCCGTTCCCGTTCCTGAATTTCGCCCTGAAGATCCGCAAGCATGTTCGCATGGATTTCCGTCAGCGCGTGAAACACGCCGAGCGCATTGAGACAGCCGGCATAGACACCGTCTTCGTGCACCAGGATGACGCCATTGGTGAGCAATTCCGATTTGTCCCGGATGTTGCCGAACACGCTGGCCGCGTCCTCATTCATTTCCAGAACGAGCGGATTGTAATCCAGCACGCCGCGCAATCCCTTCTTCTGATTGAGGGCGTAGCCATAGGGATTCGAGATCAGCCGCTGGAAGGCCTGAAGCGAGACAAAGGCAACGGGACGCCCCCACCGGTCAACGACCGGGCACAGGGTGGCCTCCGGATTGTTGACGAAAAATGCCGAGAGCGCATCGAAACTGTCATCTACCGACAGCGGCGGAAAATGCATCCAGGACGTGGAGCGAAACTTCATGACAAACCCATCTGCCCCACCCAAGGCAATCTGAGCGTTTCGCTATCAGTACATTCTGAAAACTTGGTAACCAGTAATGGCCATTACAGGACGTAAAGCCCGAAAAAACATGAAGTTATTGTGACACTCGACCTGTCCCAATGATGAGACGCACAGTCAACAAGGGCTCATCAGGAGCGGGGCACACCCACAATCGCGCCGGCCAGATGGTCTGCGGACACGTCCGCATCCGGCTTCGCGATCACGCTGAAGGAGGCATCGGTTTCCAGCACCACAGCCTCGGCATCCGAGACCTGTGTGATCCCCTGTTCGCGCAGGGCCGAGCGGACCTCCGACCGGGTAAGCCGTTCGGCCAGGATCGCATCATCGAGATACTCGCCCCTGAAGACCAGAAGACGCGGACTGGACTTCACCGCCTGTTCGGCCCGCTCGCTGCGCGCCATCAGCCAGGTCAGCGCCCACTGGATGGCGAGCAGGATGCCGATGGCAAACAGGGCTTCGAGCGCGGTGACGGAGTTCGACGTGATCCCGGCGCCCGCAATCGAGCCGAGCGCCACCGTCACCACCCAGTCGAAATTGTTCATCTGGGAGGTCGAGCGCTTTCCAGCCAGGCGGATGAAGGCGATGATTGTCAGATAGATGACGGGTGCGGCGAGCCCGATGCGGACATAATCCTTCCAGCCATCATGGAATATTGCCGAAATATCCATCAGGCCGGCTCCGGCGCGATGTCGTAGTCGATGGGCTTGTAGGCGAAATTGTTCGACTCGCCGGCCGAGCAACTGGTCATGCCGATCAGCAGGTCCATGCAGGCCTCGAAGGTGATGGACTGCCCCGCCTTGCTGAGCGGAGGCAGGACCTGGATCTCGCCGGTCTCGGGATCGGAGGCGACATGCATGAAGATGTTGAACGCGATCGGGATGTCATCCGGCCCGATTCCGTATTCTGACAGGGCCGCCTCGAGGTTTTCCTGGCAGCCCCCTTCCGGATCGGCCTGATCGTACAGTTTGCGGAACGTGTCCTTCGAACAGGGCGTCAGCGTGAAATCATGCCGGCCGACCTCGTCCGAGATGATCTTCAGCATGTCGCGGCTGCGATTGGAGTAGAGAATGTCCCCCGTGGAGAGAAACATGCGTCCGGCATAGTCGAGTGAACGGCCGGACGAGATCACTTCCTTCCGGTCGTCGAGATTGTAGGCAACCATGTCGCTGACCTGTTCGCCTTCGGGGTCGGTCACGGTCAGGCGCTGGCCCTTGCGGAGAATAAAGGCCGTGCCGGATTTCGGGGGGATGCGATGGGTCATTTGATCGGTTCCTGTGGGGTGAACGGACATTTCCAGTCCGGGCCGACCTCGCGGCCGGAATATTGGGCGGCCTCCGATCCGGCACCGAAATCGGCGAGCATCGGATTGACGGACCCGGCCAGCGCCTTGTCCCGCTCACGGATGATCTGCTTCATCTTGTCGAACCGGCCGTCGGCACGCAGGCGTTCGAACTGTTCGTGGGAATTGAAGACAAGCGCCGGATAGCGGAAGCGGCGGGCCGGTCGGGATGCATTCGGGTGAAGGCCGATGACGAAGAAAGCCTCGCCCAGAAGCCCCATGGAGAAATGGGCCGACTGCGGATCGCGCGCAGCATTCTCGGCCCATCCCCTGCCCTCGACGACATCGAGATTGTGCAGCGACTGGAGCCGGTTCCACAGGGCACGTTCGAACGCGGTTTCGGTAAGGCCGTCCGGGCCGGAGAAGATCGCCACGAAGGATTGCACGACCGGCGAGTCGAATTCGAGCTGGTCGATGAAGCCTTCCAGCGCCTGGCGCAACTTGATGTCTCCGGCGGCGGAATCGATGTCGCCGAATTCCGCAATCACCAATTGGTCCCGGACCATGGCCGACTTCGCCCCGATGCAGGGAAAGGAGTCGGATTTCACGAAGGCGCGGAACGCCTCTGTGGGGGTCTGGGTCGCGGGGGGCCTTTGTCGTGTGATCGTTTCCATGGGGGCGAGGTCCTGAACTGTTATCGCCCAACCAACCTCGCGACGGGCCAACAGGTTCCCCAATTTCAGGTGGAAGACAGCAGAGCCGGCTCAAGCGCCGGAAATGGCAGGATTACCGGCCTCTCATGACGCGGATTTCATGTGCAGGGAGGCTTCAAATGCGGGGGCCGACTCCTTATTTATGTTAATCCGCGATGACAATCATGCGGACAGTACGGGGCGACGCCGCCGCAAAGCGGGGCTAGACGTCTTTCAACATCTGAAGGCTGGAACGATCGCCGCATCGCGGGGTTGGTCAGCAAAGGAGGAGACAGATCATGGCGAACAAGATCAGCGCCAGCACGAGCATGACTCTCAGCCCGGAACAGGGTCTGAGCCGCTATCTGACGGAAATCCGCAAATTTCCGATGCTCGAGAAGAATGAGGAATTCATGCTCGCCCGCCGCTGGCGCGAGCAGGAAGATACCGAAGCCGCAGAAAAGATGGTGACCTCCCACCTGCGTCTCGTCGCGAAGATCGCGATGGGCTATCGCGGCTATGGCCTGCCCATGGCGGAAGTCATTTCCGAGGGCAATGTGGGCCTGATGCAGGCCGTCAAGAAATTCGATCCGGACAAGGGATTCCGTCTGGCGACCTATGCCATGTGGTGGATCCGGGCCGCGATCCAGGAATACATCCTGCGCAGCTGGAGCCTGGTGAAACTGGGCACCACCGCCGCGCAGAAGAAACTGTTCTTCAATTTGCGCCGACTGAAAGGCGAAATGCAGGCGCTGGACGAAGGCGATCTGAAGCCGGAACAGGCCAAGCTGATCGCGGAAAAGCTGAACGTCACCGAAAGCGAAGTCTATTCCATGAATGGCCGGATGTCCGGCTCTGACGCCTCCCTGAACGTGCCGATGGGCACCGATGGCGACATGGAGTGGCAGGACTGGCTGGCCGATGACGAACAGGGCCAGGCCGAGGAATTCGCCGACAAGCAGGAATTCAATGCGCGGATGGAACTGCTGACCTCTGCCATGGAAGATTTGAATGAGCGCGAGCGGCATATCCTGACCGAGCGCCGCCTGTCCGAGGAGCCGAAGACGCTGGAGGAATTGTCGGAAGTCTACAATGTCTCCCGTGAGCGGATCCGCCAGATCGAAGTGCGCGCCTTCGAGAAACTGCAGAAGGCGATGAAGCGGATGGCAAAGGAACAGGGCCTGCCGGCCGGGGCCGCGGGCGCAGCCTAGCGCCGGACCACCTCGCCGCCCCCTGCCGCCGCATCCAGATCCTGCCCCGGCCCGTCGGGTCGGGCCGATACCGTATCCCATTCCAGGCTGGCCGTGACCATGGACCAGGTCTCCTGCTGCCGGGCCCAGGTCGTTACCAGACAGGCCGGACCATCCCGGCCTGCCTGTGACAGGGTGTCGGCCGGCATGAGCGTGATCGCGGTTTCGCAGGCGATACCGCTGCGCGCAGCCGGCACCGGCGCGGCCGAGCAGGTGGCGAGCCTGGGCGGTGGACCGAGTATGGAGCGCTGGCGCACATAACGGCAGGCGGGCGCGGACGGGACAAGCGCGCCGCCGGACAGGGCCCAGTTGGCGAGGCGCCGCGTGGCAGCCTCATCCGCGCCCTGCAGGGTGGCTGGCGCGATTTCCTTGCCGCTCCACACACCCAATTCACGGTTGAGTCCGGCCTGCAAATGGCTGACATCCCGCACCATGGCCGCCCGGTACATGCCGGCTCCGGCTGATAGCGCCAACAGGCTGATTCCCACAGCGAGCAGGATCAGCGCCAACCGGTGTTCCCACAACACGGCCAAAGTTTTCTTGATGTCGCGCATCTGGACCCCCGGAGTCAGCCTGCGATTCGTTTTGGGACGGGACCTCCCTATCTATTTATGATTGCAATCACAATAGGCGTGATTGAATTTTTCGCGTGATTGGGGAAGAAACTCCGGCGCACATGACACCGGTAGCAGTCCTGCTACGTCGTCTCTCCGGCTCCTGCAGGGGGCGAGGCTCAGGCTGTGTCGTCGTGGCCGGAAGCGGCCTCGGGCGCATAGAAGCAGGGCGCCGGCCTTGCGACAGGGCCGTCTACTCAGGGTCTGCGTCCGTCGCCTCAGACTGTCGGTCCGCCTGATCGGCCTTGTCGAGCAATACGCTCTGGTCGAGATAATTGACGTGGAATCCGAGCACTTTCCAGGCTTCCTCGTCCCGTTTCCAGTTGATGGAGATCCTGCCGGGAGAGTGCTCGGTCTCGATGCCGATGACACAATCCGCAAAGGTGCCGGAGCGGGACTTGTCCAGATTGGCGGACGAGCGCAGCGAGCATGTCGGCGTGCCATACTCCGTCACCTGACCGAAATGCTCGATGATCCGCTGAACCTTGTCGATCTGAGGCTGCGTGGCCTCAAAATCCTGCGCATAGATCTCGTCGCCCATCGGGGGCGGCCCATCCTCCATGACGCGCTTGGCAAATTCCAGACTTGCGTCCGAACGCTCCCCCAACGCCGCGAACATCTTCACGCCCCCGCGCACGCAGGTTCCCAGCAGCCCCACGGCCAGCACGATGCCGCCGATGATCCACCAGATCGCACGTGACTTGCGCTTTGGTGGCGTAATTTGGTAATCGGCTGCGCCGTGTTCATTCTGTGTCATGAGACCCCATTCGAATTATCTCGTTCAATACATGTCATGATAGAGACCCGGCCATGCATCTGACAATACAGGTTGATCGGAAAGATGACCCGAGGTTGACGCCTTATCTGTCGATCCGCGAGAAGGATCTGACATCCGGACATGGCGCGCGCTTCATCATTGAGGGCAAGGTGACGCTGGAGACCGCGCTGCGGCGGGGGCGATTCAAGCTGGAAAGCGTGTTCCTGGCTGAAAGCCGGGTGGCGCCGCTGGCGGAATTGCTGGATCTGGTGCCGGAGGATGTGCCGGTTCTGGTTGCGCCGCAGGCGGTGATGGACGCCGTCGCCGGTTTCCCGATGCATCGCGGCGTGCTGGCCTGCGGACTGAAGGGGGAGATTCCGGCGCCGAGGGAGTTTCTTGGTCCTCCCCCGCCTGCGGGGGAGGACAGCCCCCTCCTTCTCCTCTCCGACCTCTCGAACCATGACAATGTCGGCGCATGTTTCCGCAACGCCGCCGCCTTCGGAGCAGGCGCCGTGCTGATGGACGGGCAGTGCTGCGACCGCTCTATCGCAAGGCCATCCGCGTCTCGTCCGGCAGCACGCTCTGGCTGCCCTATGCCCATGGCGGGACAGGCATCGACATGGTGAACGCGGCGAAGGCGGCCGGCTATGAGGTCTGGGCGATGACGCCCCGCATGGACGCTGCGCCACTCACCTCCCTGCCCCGTCCGGACAAGGTCGCCATCCTGCTGGGCGCGGAAGGGCCCGGCCTGCCGGAAGACCTGATCGCCGCCTGTACGCCGGTGCGCATTCCGATGTCAGAAGGGTTCGACAGTGTGAACGTGGCAACGGCGGGCGCAGTTGCGCTGGCGCACCTGTTTGCTGCGACGGCCTAGAATACCCGCGGGCGTTCCGTCTTTTCGACGTGGAGGCCGCATTCGGTCTTCTGCTGGCCGGCCCAGCGGCCTGCGCGCGGATCGTCCGGATTGTCGGATGGCTGGGTGCAGGGCCAGCATCCGATGGACGGATAGCCCTGGGCCACCAGCGGGTGGCGCGGCAGGTTGCGCTGCTTGATCAGCAGGTCAACATCTTCCGGCGTCCAGTTGGCCAGCGGATTGACCTTGTAGCGGCCACTGGCGAATTCGAAGACCGGCAGGCTCATCCGGGCCCCGCCATGGAAGCGCTTGCGGCCGGTGATCCAGGCATCAAACCCTTCCAGAGCCGGCTCCAGCGGACGCACCTTGCGCAGGGCGCAGCAGGCGTCCGGATCGGTCTTCCAGAGATTGTTCTTCGGGTCGAGCACCTTGCGCTCTGTCTCGCTCGGCGGGATGTCCCGCACGCCGGTCAGGCCAAGCTTCTCGATCAGCTCGTCCTTGTAGTCCAGCGTCTGCGGGAAATGCATGCCGGTTTCGAGGAAGATGATCGGCAGGTCCGGTTTCACATCGGCGATCAGGGCCAGCATGGCCACGCTTTCCGCGCCGAAGCTGGACACATAGGTCAGGCTGTCACGCCATTCCCGCACCATGGCGACACGCAGCACCGTCTGCGCCGACGCATCGCGCAGCTCGGTATTCAAGCGCGCGAGGCGGGCTTCCGGCGCTTCGGCCTTGCGAATGGAAATATCGCCATAGGGCATGTGGATCAGCCTTCGTGTCTCTTTCGGTACACCGGCGTCCGTTCACCCGCTGCGGGCTGGTAGACCTCGGAATACTCATTCAGTGCGTTCAGCACTTCATGTAGGTCAGCCCGGTCGGTCTCGTAAGCATCAAAGCCTGAACGGTTCATATAGAATATCTGATCCCGCAGGACGTGTCCGACGGCCCGCAACTCTCCGGTATAGCCGAAACGGCGGCGGAGCAGCTGAGCCTGGGAGTATCCGCGCCCGTCAGTGTATTTGGGAAAACTGATCTCGATCAGCTGGAGACGGTCCAGATGTTCCACCAGTTCATGCGGATCATCGCCCGGCTCCAGCCGCACGCCGATATCGGTGTTGCGGGCCAGGAGCAGGTCCTGCTCGCTGCGGAAGCGCGCCAGCGAAACTGTAATACAGCCACCAGGGGACAGCTCGCCCTCATCCGGCACATGGGCCCAGACATTGTCGATCTCCGTGCCGTTCTTAACCAGCGGCATACAGCGCCTCCTTGAAGGGATCGTGACCCAGCCGGGCCAGAGTCTCGATAAACAATTCGCTCTTGTCGGCGCGCAGGTCGCGATAGGTGTCGACAACTCGTTTCAGGGCGCCCGGCACGTCGTCTGCCTTCAGGCCCGGCCCGGCAATCGCACCGATTGCCGCCTTCTCGTCGGCCCGGCCCCCAAAGGTGATCTGATAGAATTCCTCACCCTTCTTGTCGACGCCGAGAATGCCGATATGGCCGACATGATGGTGGCCGCAGGCATTGATGCAGCCGGAAATATTGATGTGCAGGCGGCCAATGTCTTCCTGATAATCCGGATCGGCAAAGACCTGTTGCACGGCCTGCCCCACCGGAATCGAGCGGGCATTGGCGAGGTTGCAATAGTCCAGGCCCGGGCAGACGATCATGTCCGTGATCAGGCTTTCATTCGCGATGTGCAGACCGGCGGCCTTCAGTTCGCGATAGACATCCGGCAGATCGTCCAGCGCCACATGTGGCAGGACCAGGTTCTGGGCATGGCTGACGCGGATGTCGTCATGGGCATAGGTTTCCGCGAGGTGCGCCACAGTCATCATCTGCGCATCGGTGGCATCCCCGGCAAGGCCGCCCACCGGCTTGAGGCTGATCGTGACGGAGGCATATCCGTCCACCTTGTGGGGATGCAGGTTTACCCGCGCCCAGCGGGCAAATTCCGGATCCTCGGCCTTCAGCGCCTCCACGACCGGCGATGTGGGCGCCTTGGGCGCCAGGGCGGGCGGCGCGAAATAGGCATGGATGCGCTCGATCTCGGCCTGCGGCAGGTCAATCTTCTCATGCGGGCGCTGGGCCGCATATTCCTCTTCGACCAGGCGGCGGAATTCCGCTTCGCCCAGCTCGCTGACAAGGATCTTGATGCGGGCCTTGTACTTGTTGTCCCGGCGGCCGAAGCGATTGTAGAGGCGCATGATGGCTTCGAGATAGTCGAGCAGTTCGGCTTCCGGCACGAACTCGTTGACCAGTGTGGCCAGATGCGGCGTGCGCCCCTGCCCCCCGCCGACATGCACTTCAAATCCGACAACGTCGCCGCGCTTGCGGATGTGCAGGCCGATATCGTGCACACGGATGGCCGCGCGGTCATGTTCGGCTGCGGTGACGGCGATCTTGAACTTGCGCGGCAGGAAGGCGAATTCCGGATGGAAGGTGCTCCACTGGCGGATGATCTCGCACCAGGGGCGCGGATCCATCAATTCATCCTTCGTGGCGCCGGCGAAATGGTCTGAGGTGACATTGCGGATGCAGTTGCCCGACGTCTGGATGGCGTGCATCTCGACCTCGGCCAGCTTGGCCAGCACATCGGGAATATCCTTCAGCGCGACCCAGTTGAACTGAATATTCTGGCGGGTGGTGAAGTGACCATAGCCGCGGTCATAATCCCGCGCGACAATGGCGAGCTGGCGCAGCTGGCGGCCGCTGAGCTGGCCATAGGGAATGGCGACCCGCAGCATGTAGGCATGCAGCTGCAGGTAAACGCCATTCTGCAGCCGCAAAGGCTTGAATTCGTCCTCAAGCAATGTGCCGTCGAGGCGCCGCTCGACCTGTCCACGGAATTGCGCGACCCGCTCGGACACGATCCGGGCGTCAAACTCGTCATATCTGTACATTACGCAGCCTCTTTTGCGTGCGGGATACCGAGCGCCGCTTCCGTGCGGCTGACCCATCTCTCGACGGAGGGAAACTCGGAAAGGTCAAAGCCGCCCTCATGGGCGACGCGCGTATAGGCGACCAGGGCGATGTCGGCCAGCGTCATCGCGTCACCGACCAGCCAGTCCGTATAGGTCAATTGCAGCTCCATCACGCCGAGCGCGCGGCGGCCCTTGGCCAGGAGTTGCGGATCGATCTGGTCGTCCGGGGTCTTGAGATAGTGCTTGTGGAACCGGCGCACGGCGATCGCGGTCTCATGCGAGTACTGCTCCCAGAACAACCAGCTCATCATCTGCGCCCGGGTGAACGTATCCGCCGGAACGAGATCACTGCCGTCCTCTTCGGCCAGATAGAGCATGATGGCGTTGGATTGCGGCAAGGCGCGGCCATCAGGCCAGCGCGCCAGAGGCACCTGCCCGGCCGGATTCACTGCCAGGAAATCTTCCGTACGCGTCCCACCCTGCAGGATGTCCACTTCAACCCAGTCATAGGGAATGCCCAGCAGGTCGGCGGTCCATTTCGGCTTCATGCAATTGCCGGAAATGGAATCGCCATACAGGGTCAGGCGCGTGATCTCGCGGGTCGGCATCAGGCGCCATCCCCATACGCCACGGTCGGGCCGGAGGCGCGAATGGTTTCGCGCAGCGTCTCGCGGCCGGTGATCGCGCCGGTCTCGGTGACTTCCATGAAATAGGGATCGGTGACCTGCCCCTCCTGGGCCTGCGCCTCCGCAAGACGGGCCTCTGCCTCGTCTCCCGTGAAGGCTCCGATACGGGACGGGTCCTTCGTCCAGCTTCCGTCAGCGGTCATCCAGACATTCTGGCCGGTCGCGGTTTCCCAGGCGGTGACAGCTTTCGGAGTCTCGGGTTTCAGTTTGGGGCGGACGGATGTCATGCGAAAGTCTCCTGGACGACACCGCCGGTGAGGCCGATGGCGCCACTGGCGAATGGGAGGCCGGCCACCTCGCCGATGATCAGCAGGGCCGGCCCCATGATTTCATTCTCCGTGATCAGGTCCGGAAGTTCGGCCAGCATGCCGAAGACCTGGATCTCGTTGGGGCGGGTGCCATTCTCGATCACGGCCACGGGCGTGTCGGGGGCGCGGCCCGCCTCGATCAGCTTGTCGGCAATGGCCGGCGCCGTGCCGACCCCCATGAATACGGTGACGGTCTGGTTCGGGCGCGCCAGAGACTCCCAGTCGAGATCAGGCACGCCGCCGGATTTGGCATGACCTGTCACGAAGGTGAGGCTCTGGGCATGATCGCGATGGGTAAGCGGCACACCGGCCTGCGCCGCGCAACCGAGCGCGGACGAGATGCCCGGCACGACAAAGGCCTCGACACCCGCAGCCAGCACGGCTTCCATCTCTTCGCCGCCGCGGCCGAAAATGAACGGGTCCCCGCCTTTCAGGCGCACCACGCGCTTGCCGTCCCGCGCCGAGCGGATCAGCATTTCATGGATTTCTTCCTGAGGCACCGAATGGTTGCCCTTGCTCTTGCCTACCGGCACCCGGTCTGCGTCGCGGCGGATCAGCGACAGGATGTCATCGCTGACCAGTCGGTCGAAATAGACAATGTCGGCTTCCTGCAGCAGACGCAGGGCCTTGAGGGTCAGCAGTTCCGGATCGCCGGGACCGGCACCGACCAGGTGGACAACGCCCTGTGCGCGCCGCCCGTGAAGCGCGTCGCGCATGGCCTGCTGGGCCGCTTCAATCTCGCCGGCATAGGCCAGTTCGGCCGGTTTTCCGTTCAAGACGGTTTCCCAGAAAACGCGTCGGTCAGCGGAATCGGGCAGCGCGGCCTTGACCTCATCACGCATCCGGCCGGCCAGCGCCGCCAGATCGCCGATCCGGGCCGGCAACAGGGATTCCAGTTTCGTGCGGACGGATTTTGCCAGGACCGGCGCCGCACCGCCGGATGCGACGGCAGCCACGATCTCGCCCCGGTCGAGAATGGACGGCACGGTGAAATCGCACAAATCCGGCCGGTCGACCACATTCAGCGGCACGCCATATTGGCGGGCCCAGGTGATCGCGCGCTCCGTATTCTCGTCGAGGCGGCAGGCCACGATCGCGAACCGGGCGACGTCCAGCACCGGACCGGCTTCGGATTGCGGGGCAATGGTGATGCGGCCGGCAAACTCCTCGGCGAAGCCGGAATCGATGTCCTTGCCGATGATCACGGTGATGTGGGCGCTGGTCTTCGCCAGCAGCCGCACCTTGCGGCGGGCCTCTTCGCCGCCACCGAACACGACGACACGGGCATCGTCCATGTTGAAGAAAGCCGGGAATTGGCGCATGCGGGCGGGCCCCTGTTAGGTTAGCTGATCGATCAAAAGCCAAAATGGCTCTTGACGCGGCGGACGCAACCATGAACCCCTACAGCGATCCTTTAGAGAAACTATCCATGTCCGACCCAACAGACCGTCTCCCCCCCTTGAACGCGCTGAGAGCCTTTGAAGCGGCCGCGCGGCGCCTGTCATTCACACAGGCTGCCGAGGAGTTGAATGTCACGCCCGGCGCCATTTCACAACAGATAAGGCAGCTGGAGGAATATGCCGGGACGCCCCTGTTCAAGCGGACCGGACGGTCTGTCCTGCTGACCGACGCCGCGCAGGCCAGCCTGCCGCTTGTCCGCGACGCATTCGAGAGAATTTCTGAAGCCGGGCGCATCATGCAGGCCCCGGCGCGGAAAGGCCGGGTGATGGTCTCATCCGCCCCCTCCTTTGCCGCAAAATGGCTGGCGCCGCGTCTCGACGGCTTCCATCGCGATCATGAAGATGTCGAGGCCTGGATCAGCGCAGATATGGGCCTGACCGATTTCACGACCGCCGATGCCGACTTCGCCATCCGCTATGGCCGGGGCAATTATGACGGACTGAAATCGGAAAAGCTGATGGACGAGACGGTGCTGCCGGTGTGCTCCCCGGCCCTGCTGGAAGGGCCGGACGCGATCCGCAAACCGTCCGATTTGCGCCATCACACGCTGATCCATGATGAGAGCAATGAGAATGATCCGTCCTGTCCGGACTGGGCGAGTTGGCTGCGCGCCCGCAATGTGACCGATGTCGATGGCACGCGCGGCCCCCGGTTCAACCAGGCCATCCTGGTGATCGAGGCGGCCGCTGCCGGGCGCGGCGTGGCACTGGCCAAGCGCGCCATTGCGGCTGCAGACCTCGCCTCCGGCCGGCTGGTCGCGCCGTTTGCGGATGGCTCCCATTTGATCGATTTCGGCTATTGGATCGTCTATCCGAAGGGCCGTCACCTGACGCCGGATGTGCGCAATTTCATCAAATGGCTGAAAGCCGAGGCGACCAGCAGCGAAGTCGTCGGCGTCTAGGGCGCATTGCCCTCCCAGTCGACAATCCAGTCTTCGGTATCTTCGTCGAACACGGTGTCTTCCGAAACCGTGCGTCCCCGGATGGAATGGCCTTCGGCATGGATGCGTTCGCGGTCCCCGCAGACCAGATGGTGCCAGGCGGGCAGGTCCCTGCCCTCGTGAATGAGGCGATAGGCGCAGGTCTGCGGCATCCAGCGGATTTCCTCCACTTTCTGCGGCGTCAGGATCACGCAGTCTTCCACGATCTTCTTGCGGTTCTCATAGTCCGCACACCGGCAGGTCTCCCCGTCAAACAGGCGGCAGTGCAGGCGCGTGTAGGCGATCTCGCCCGTATCCTCATCTTCCAGTTTCAACAGACAGCATTTGCCGCAGCCATCGCAGAGCGATTCCCACTCTTGCGGTGTCATCTGGTCGAGGGTCTTTGTCTGCCAGAAGGGCCGCGTCATACACGAAGTGCCGCCCATTCAGGCGTTTTCTCGATCAGGGCCGTGGCGAACCAGCAGGAGGAGGATACGGTCTCGCCCGCCGCAATGATGTCGTCCATGACGGCCTTGACGAGTCGCTTGCCCAGCCCCTTGCCGCCAAGCGCGCCCGGCACGATGGTGTGCGTGATGTGGCGATGGCCTGTGCGCGGACGCTCATAGGTGAGATAGGCCTCGAGCCCGTTTTCGAAATGACTGTAGCGCATCAAATTCTCGTCATGCGTGATCGCTGTCGTCGTCATGCCAGAACATCCTGCCATTCGGGGTGTTTCTCGATCTGGGCTTTCGCAAAGGGGCAGAGCGGGATGATCTTGATGCCATCGCGCCGGGCATCCTCGACCGCACGCTTCACCAGCGCCGTGCCCACGCCCAGACCGCCCAGTTCCTTCGGCACGCCGGTATGGTCGATGATGATGCGCTGCGTGCCCGCCTTTGAAAACGTCATCTCGGCCTCGTGACCGTTGACGAGGGTGACGTACCGCCCGCCGGACTCGCCGTCTTCGCGTCTGATCTCGATCTCGCTCATTGTCTTCGCCTTCTGCTCGGATTCCTATGTGGCGTGCACATGCGCCGCGCGCAAGGAAAAGCCGCCCCGTGAGAGGCGGCTTCTTCAGTTTGGGCGGCGTGCCTAGTGCTTCGCGGCATCCTTGACGTCACCAGCGGTCTCGCGGACTTCGCCTTCGGCCTTGTCCATCTTGCCTTCGGCCTGCATCTTCTTGTTGTCGGTCATTTCACCGGCAGTTTCCTTGATCTCGCCTTCGGCCTTCTTGGCGGCGCCCTTGATATGTTCCTTGTCCATATGGATCTCCTTTTCGATCTGTGACGGCCGCATCAGTGCGGTCATCTGAACAACGCGCGACCCGGCCGGGCGATCCGATTAAATCCGCTTCAGGTTGCACATGGCGGGCGGGGACTGTTCAAATCGGCGCGCCCCGGCTACCTGCTGTGCGATGACCCGGCTGCTGCCCCACCCCACCATAGACTGGAAGGAAGACGGTACGCCCGTCGCGCGGGAGGCGGGCGATGTGTACTTCACCGCCGGGGACGGCCTTGCGGAAACGCGCGCCGTCTTCCTGAAAGGCTGCGGCCTGCCGGAAGCCTGGGACGGGCGGGACAGTTTCACGATTGGCGAGACCGGTTTCGGCACGGGGCTGAACTTCCTGGCCCTGTGTGACTTGTGGCAGGCTCACCGACCGGCGCCGGATGCGTGGCTTCATTTCGTCAGCTTTGAGGGCTTCCCCTTGACGCAGGCGGATGCCGCGCGCGCGCTGAGCACATGGCCGGAGCTCGAAGGTCTGGCCGCGCGATTGCTGGCGGCCTGGCCCGGTCCGGTGCGCGGCGTTCATCATCTCGTCTGGGCGGATTTCGGCGTGACGCTGACCCTGCATCTGGGCGACATACACGACACGCTGCCCCAGAGCCGGTTTCAGGCAGACGCCTGGTTCCTCGACGGATTCAGCCCGGCCAGGAATGAGGACATGTGGTCGGCCGGCCTCTACGGCCTGATCGCGGCCCGGTCAAAGCCGGGCGCGGTGATCGGCACGTTCACCGTTGCCGGCGCCGTTCGGCGCGGCTTGGCAAGCGCTGGATTTGAAGTTTCCAAAGCCCCGGGCCATGGCCGCAAGCGCGAACGGCTGGAAGCGCGACTGAAGCAGGCCCCTGCCCCGCAGCCGGACGTGCACGGCCTGCGCGGCCTGCCCGCGGCGGCGAAGAAAGTGGCCATTCTGGGCGCAGGCATTGCCGGCGCCAGTGCGGCGCATGCCCTGTCCGTGCGGGGAGCGAATGTCACTGTCTTTGATCCGGCAGGCATCGCCAGCGGTGCAAGCGGCAATCCGCTGGCCTTGCTGATGCCGCGCCTCGATGCGGGCGACACGACGCAGGCACGCCTGCTGATCGATGCCTATCTGGCGGCGCGGCAGACCTATGCCGGAATGGACGGCGCACATGAGACCAGCGTGCGCCAGATGCCGAAGGATGAGGCCGAACGCATCCGGTTCGCAAAGCTGCTGGCGGACCCGCCTCTGCCGCTGGAAGACCTGGAAGCCATTTCAGGGGGCGGCCTGTTGCACAAGCGCGCCATGATCCTGGAACCCCGGCGCATTGTTTCCGGCCTGCTCGGCAACATCCGGGTATCGACCGGGCGCGTGGAGGCCGACCTTGCGGACCGGAGGGTCAACGGCGAGTCTTTCGACGCCATCATCCTGGCCAACGCCCTGGCAGCCAACCGGCAGCTGGACTGGATCCGTCTGGAAGGTCGGCTTGGACAGGTGGAGCATCTGACCGGCGGCGCAGTGGCAACGGCGGATGCGATGGCAAGCGGGCACTACGCGCTGGCGCTGCGCGATGAGCGCCTCTGGGGCGCAACATTCGAGAAAATCGAAGACGACATGCCGGCCGAAGTTTCGCAGGCTGCCCGCGACCAGAATGATGCTGCCCTCGAGCAGCTGTCACCCTGGTGGCAGCGGGACGCCCGAACGCTGGCGGTGACATCGCGCGCGGCGATCCGCGCGACGACGGCAGACCGCCTGCCCCTGATCGGAGCGGTGCCGGACGCAGCCGCGACACTCGCCGCCTTCGCCGGTCTGCGGACAGGGCGCCCGGCGGATGCGGACGCGCCCCTGATGCCGGGCATTTTCATGGTGAACGGGTTTGGGGCGCGCGGCTTTACCTGGGGCCCCTGGGCCGGGCGGATGCTGGCGGCCCTGTGCCTGGGCGGGCCTGTTCCCGCCGAGACTGAGGCGCTGGAAGCCGTGAGCCCCCTGCGCCTGATCCTGCGCGCCTTAAAGCGCGGCGAAATCTGACTGGCCGAGGGAGCGGGCGATGCTGAGGCGAACGCCCCCGTCCTCGTGCGGGCCGAAGGTCATCTGGAGCCCGCCGAACTCCAGCGCCGTGTGGCCGTGCAGGCTGGAGATGATCAGAACCATCATCAGGATGAGGACGGACACGCCCCCCAGCAGCCAGTTGTTTGTGAGTAGCGTCCCCTTACGCATTCTTTCCGGTCCTTCTTGTCGGAGTGTTGGGGTGATTGGGCGCGGGTCTTAGTTGCCACGCTCCAGGTCGCGAAATTCCTTGCGCAGGCGCCACTCGTCAGACGTGACCTTGCGCTCGATATCCCGAAGACGTTCGTCGAGATCCATGAATGTGTATTTCAGGTTCCCGAACGTGGCTCTGGGGCGGTCGTTCACATTGCGCCAGAACGTATCTTCTTCCGGCGAAATCGGACGACCGCCCTGCGGTGTGCGCGGAGTGATCATCCAGACGACAATATAGGCGATGACGGCGATGGGCCCGGCAAAGAAGAAAAATGCGAGCACGGCCAGCAGGCGGACGAGGATCGGCTCCCAGCCGAAGCGTTCGGCCAGGCCGCCGCAGACGCCGGCGATTACCTTGTCATGGCGGGAGCGGTAGTACCGCTTCGGATTGGGGGAACCGTACTGGTCGCCTCCGGGGGCAGAGTCTGGGTACGGGCGGGAATGGCGGGTCATAGGGGTGTCCTTAGTCGTCAAAAGTGGGGCGGGTAGAGCGCGGCGGGCGGCGGGGGCTGTCCGCCTCGCTCTGTTCAAGGAGGGATTCAAGGGTCTCGATCCGGCGCTCCATGGCGCGGGCCGATCTCCAGAGATCCTCCATCATGCGCTCGTCATCCGGCATCAGGGTCTTCTGCTTCCGCCACAGGGTGATGTAGTGGAAGATCATGCCGGGGAAGACGATGAACAGCGCAACGATGGCAACAATCGGGATGAGGATCTCTTCCATCAGGCAGCCTCTTCTGAGGCGTTGCGGCGGTCAGCGCGGGCCTGGGCGATCAGCCCCGGAGCGCAGACGACGGTCATGAAGCCGACGAGGCAGGCAAGCGAGAACAGCATCTATCAGTCCTCCGACTTCTTGCTGGACGATTTGGCCGAGGACTTGGCGCGCTTAGCTTTCAGGGCCTCCAGCTCCTTCTCGACGCTTTCGTCACGCTCGAGCGCCGCAAATTCGGCTTCCAGGCTCGGCTCGCGGCCCTTGATCGTGTCGGCATAGGCTTCCATTTCGTCGACCTTGCGCTCGATATTGCTGTAGCGGGCCAGCGCATCATCGACCTTGCCGTCATAGACCTGGCTGCGAATGCGGATCCGCTGCTCTGCCGCTTCGCGGCGCATCATCAGCGCACGATGCTTCGCCTTGGCCTCGTCCAGCTTCGCTTGCAGCTTGGCCAGATCGTCCTGACGCTTTTCGAAGGCCTCTTCTGCGGCATCCATCGCCACCTTGCGGCGTTCGATTTCGCTTTCGGCTTTCTGCTTGGCGACCAGTGCGCCACGGGCGAGGTCTTCACGGCCCTTGTCGATGGCCAGTTCCGCCTTGGCGGCCCATTCGTCGCGGGTGGCGGTGAAATGAGCGATCTCGCGCTCCATTTCCTTCTTGTCAGCCATGGCGCGGGCCGCAGCGGTGCGGACCTCGACCAGCGTGTCTTCCATTTCCTGGATGATCAGCCGGGCGATCTTTTCCGGATTTTCCGCGCTGTCGAGCATCGCATTGATGTTGGAATTGATGATGTCACCGAGTCGGGAGAACAAACCCATTTTGGTGTCCTTTCGTGATTGGGGGGAGGATTAGAAGAACAGACCGCCGAGGAAGACGCCGATGACGAAAAACATCCAGCTTTCCGCAGGGCGCGTCGCGAGCCACCGCCCGAAGCGGCCGGCATCCGAGCGGGCTTCCGTCGTGTTGTAGCGATCTTCCATTTTCAATCTGTCCTTCTGTTTGAGAGCAACGCCCTGTCGCTCTGAGCCCTTCACTCATTTCAAGGACCGTGCCAGATTAAAATTAATTTCATAACACCTTGAAATTTATCATCTTTTTATCATTTTCATCGCCAATCATTTTACAATTTTGGTCATTTTTACTGATCTAATAGTGGATTTTGCTGATACTTTTAGCTAATTAGACCAAATGGTTGACCAGAATACGCAATTGCTTGGCCAGGCGCCGGCCTGGCTCAGTGCGCAGGAACATGTTTCCCGTGTGGCGCCGCTGGACCGCCCGATCTTGGTGATCGGCGAACGGGGCACCGGCAAGGAATTGATCGGGGAGCGCCTTCACTTCCTGTCCCGGCGCTGGGACGGGCCCTTCGTCAAGGTCAATTGCGCCGCCTTGTCGGAGACCCTGCTGGACTCCGAATTGTTCGGCCATGAACGCGGCGCGTTTACCGGCGCAACCGAGATGCGGCGGGGCCGGTTCGAGCTGGCCGATGGCGGCACGATCTTCCTCGACGAAATCGCCACCGCCAGCGATCAGGTTCAGGAGAAACTGCTGCGGATTGTGGAGTATGGAGAGTTCCAGCGCGTTGGCGGCTCGAAAGTGCTCAGCACGGATGTGCGCATCGTGGCGGCCACAAATGCGGACCTGCCCGGCATGGTGGAGGCAGGCAGCTTCCGCGCCGACCTGCTGGACCGGCTGGCCTTTGATGTGATCACCCTGCCCCCGCTGCGCGCCCGTCCGGGCGATGCCAGCCTCCTGGCCGACCATTTTGCGCGGCGCATGGCGATCGAGATGGCGCAGGACTTTCCGGGATTTGCGCCCTCGGCCATCGCCGCCATCGAGGCCCATGACTGGCCCGGCAATGTGCGCGAACTGCGAAACTTTGCCCAGCGGCTGGCCCATCGCGGCATGCTGATGGCCCCGGATGAACCCATCCTGTTCGATCCGGCCGCGCTGGACCCGTTCGACTCCCCCTGGCGGCCCACCGGGGCCGGAAAATCCGGCATGGCACAGGCATCGCCGGCACCGTCCCCGAAGGCTGCGGACACGCGGCCCGTACCGGCGGACTTCAGCGCCCAGGTCGCTGCGTTCGAAATGCAGTTGATCGACGAGGCGCTCAGCCTGTCACAGGGCCATCAGGGGCGCGCCGCCGACCTGCTGGGCCTGTCCTATCACCAGTTCCGGGGCCTGCTGAAAAAGCATGAATACGGCCGCAAGCCGGGCAAGGCGGCAGACCCTGAAGGCGGCACACCGGTCTCCGGACCGGTGCGCGCCATGTAGGCTGTATCAGCGGCGTGCGATGACGTCTGACAGATCCTCGATCAGGACAGAGAAGACCACGGGCTTGGTATGAACCGGGCTATCCGCGAGACCGGATGGCAATTCGGCGCGGTCGTTTCCGGACACGAAGACAAAGGGAATGTCGCGCGCCTGCAGCCCGCTGGCTGTCGGAAAGGAATCCTGTCCGCCCAGATCCATGTCCAGCACCGCAGCATCCAGGGCGCCGGACGCGACATGTTCCGCCGCGTCCTCGTTGCGGGCGAATGGCCCGATGATCTCGAATCCGGCTTCCTCGAGATGCGCCTTCATGTCGAACGCAATGAGAAAGTCATCCTCCAGAAGCAGTATTTTCGGCATGTTCCCCCTACCTCTTTCTCTACCTCTTCACTGGAAACCGGAACCGGGCCTTCAGGCCTTCCGCATTGAATTCGAGCCTGGATTCCCCCCCAAGGGAATGGGCCAGACTATGTTCGATCAGCAGCGAGCCGAACCCTTTTCGGCTCGGCGGCGCAACGGGCGGCCCATCGGTTTCCTCCCACTCAATGACAATATCAGGCTCTGCGGCTTCTCCGGCAATCACCCAACTGACCCGGACCCGGCCGGATGCGTTTGAAAATGCGCCATATTTGGACGCGTTTGTCGCCAGCTCATGCAGGATCAGACCAAAGGCATGGGCGCCCTGCGGCCCCAGCGTGGTGGAAGGTCCGGCAATCGTCAGGCGGTCCGGTTCGGCCGGGGCATAGCCCTTCAGCTGGTCCGCCACCAATCGTGACAGGTCCGCCGAGTCCTGCCGCGTCGAGACGAGCAGGTCATGGCTGGCCGCAATGGCCCGCAGCCGCCCGGTGAAGGAAGTGCGGAAACTGTCGAGATCCGAGGCTTCGCGCTGGGTATGGGAGGCGATGGCCTGAACGGTGGCGAGCGAATTCTTGACCCTGTGGTTCAGCTCGCTGAGCAGCATTTCCCTGTGCGCTTCTGCGCGCTTGCGTTCCGAAATGTCGATGGCCGACATGACGATTTCGTGGATCTCGCCCGAATCCTCGATGATGGGTGCCACCTGCACATCCACCGGGACCAGTTTGTCGGAATGATCCACGATTTCGGCATCGAAGCGGATAAGACGGCCCTGCCCCGCTTCGGCAAATGCCGCGCGGAGGCGGTCCTGCAGCTCGGCAGAGTGAGACCAGGCAGGATGGTCCCAGATGGGCAAGCCGACCAGTTCGGCAGGATTTGCCCCGGTCATGCTCAGGGAGGGCTTGTTCACTTCCAGCATGACACCATCCGGACGGGCCAGTCCGATCATGGACATCACGCCGTCGAGAATGGTGCGCAGGCGCGCCTGGCTGGCCTGCAATTTCAGTTCGGCCTCTTTGCGCGCCGTGACGTCCTGGAAGGAGATGGCAAACCCGTCGCCCACCCGCGCCACCGTGAAATTGAACCAGCGCCGGCCCAGATGCCCCGGATAGAGCATCTCCCGCCGCCAGGGCTCGCCCGACTGCACCACGCCGCAAAACACTTCGAACAGGCCGCGCGCATGGACTTGCGGCATTTCCTTCAACAGGCGTTTGCCGATCAGTTGCCGGCCGGTCCGCCCCGTGACCTGTTCGGCCGCAGGATTGACGAATTCCCAGACGAAATCCTCGATCTCTCCGGTCGGCGAGCGCAGGGTTCGCAGGATCATGAAGCCGTCGGGACTGGTGACCTGGACCGCCCGAAACCGGGCCTCGCTGTCAGCCAGCGCCCGGCTGATGCGCTTTTTCTCGGTGATGTCCTGGATGACCGAGATGAAATAGTCGACCTCCCCCGCCTCGGTACGGATGCAGCTGACCGACAGGGTGACCCAGACGATCCGTCCGGTCTTGTGGAAGTAGCGCTTCTCGATCCGGTAGGTGTCCCGCGTGCCGGCCAGCACCTCGTTCAGAAGGCCGAGATCGAGGTCCAGATCGTCAGGATGGGTGATGTCCTGGAAGGTGATCTTGAGCAGTTCGTCCGGTGCATAGCCGACGATGTCCGCAACCCGCCGGTTGACGTTCAGCCACTGTCCCTCGGGGCCGACATGCGCGATGCCCACGCTGGCATGTTCGAACGCGTTCCGGAACATGGCCTCCCGCGCGACGAGCGTTTCGCGCGACAGAAATTCCTGTTCCTGAGTGTCGTTCCCCATGCCCCGTCCTTGATGAAAGGATATTAATCGAGAAGACTATGCGAAAGTGTAGAACAGGTTACCCGAGCTGCGCCGTCCGCACCACACTGAATTATCTAAACTTTTTTCTCTCTATATCCGCCGCTTTGCGCCGTTTCCGCCGGTCGACTGCCGCGATACGCGCCCGGATCGCGCCATCCGATGGCCTGATTGCGCCCGCCCGGGTCTTGAGGCCCGGAACGCTCGGCCCCACCTCTTACGGATGAGGAATTGGATTCGCCTCCGTCGCAATTCTGCGCCATAATTGAATCCTGAAAAAACAAAGGAGACCGCCCGTGCAGATACAGATTACTGGCAAGCATATGGATCTCGGAGAGGCTCTGCGGAGCCGGATCGAAGATGGATTAGAGGCGGCAGTCAGTAAGTATTTCAACCGAAGTGGCGATGCCCGCGTATTCGTTTCACAGCAGGGCCCGTTCGTTGAAGTCGATTGCAATGTTCATCTGCCTTCAGGGATCATTCTGCAGTCCACCGGCAAGGCCGAAGACCCGTACGCCGCCCTCGAAAACAGTCTCGACAAGATGGAGAAACGGGTGCGCCGCTACAAGCGCCGCCTGAAGGATCACCACTCCGGCAATTCCGCCCCGATGCCAAGCGAACTGGCGCCGGAATCCGTGTTCCAGGTGAACGGGCACGACGCCGAGGACGACGAGCCTGTGGAAGGGTCGGATGACGCGCCGCTGACGGTTGCGGAGACATCGCACACAATTCGGACAATGAGCGTGTCGGAAGCCGTTATGCAGCTCGAACTGCAGGAAGTGCCGGCCCTCATGTTCAGAAATGCTGGCCATGACGGCCTGAATATGGTCTACCGCCGTCCAGACGGGCATATCGGATGGGTGGATCCCGAGAACGCCCGGAGGAACTAGGCCGGAAGACGGAAAGCAACCTCATGGCGACTGATTTGACCTCCCTGCTCGAAGGCGGGGTAATCATCCCTTCGTTTGATGCGAAGAGCCGCAAGCAAGCCATTCACGCCCTCGCTGAAGCCCTGGCAGAGGCGACCGGGCTGAGCCTGCGGGAAATCGAGGATGCCGTGATGGAGCGCGAGCGCCTGGGTTCCACGGGTGTGGGCGAAGGCGTCGCCATCCCGCATGCCCGGCTCGACGGCATCGAGGCCCCCATCGGCGGCTATCTCCGACTGGTGCACGGCGTCGATTTCGAAGCCATCGACGACCGTCCCTGTGACCTTGTCTTCATGCTGCTGGCCCCGAAATCCTCAGGCGCCGACCATCTTCGCGCCCTGGCGCAGGTCAGCCGCACCTTCCGCCAGAGTGCCATTCGCGACGCGCTGCGGGAGGCGAAGACCGAAGATGAGGTGAAAGCGATCGTGTGCCGGGAGTCGGCCGAACAATCGGCCTGACCGGATTTTCCCGAACACCATTAAAAAAGCCCGCCGGATGACCGGCGGGCTTTTTGTATGGCGGGATGTGCCCGGCGATCAGCCTTCGCTGGGCTGTTCGGCAAAGCCGCGCAGCTGGAGCAACGGCTCGATGGTCGGGTCAGAGCCACGGAAATTGCGGTACAATTCGTCGGCCTCGCGCAAGCCGCCAGCCTCATAGACCCATTTCTTCA
Source organism: Hyphomonas sp. (assembly GCF_017792385.1). Taxonomy (NCBI): domain Bacteria; kingdom Pseudomonadati; phylum Pseudomonadota; class Alphaproteobacteria; order Hyphomonadales; family Hyphomonadaceae; genus Hyphomonas; species Hyphomonas sp. The sequence continues at coordinate 789,443 of NZ_CP051230.1, forward strand.
GGCGGGCCGACAGCTCCGGATCGAAGATGTCGCCGGTCTCGCGGAAGGCCGTAAAGCCGTCGGCATCCAGGATTTCAGACCAGAGATAGGCGTAGTAGCCGGCCGAATAGCCGCCTGCGAAGATGTGGCTGAAATACTGGCTGCGATACCGCGGTTCGATTTCCGGGATCAGGCCGTACTCCTCAAGCACCTGACGCTCGAATTCGCGCGCATCGGTGATCTCGGCCGCCTCTTCCGAAGTCAGCATGTGCCAGCGCAGGTCCAGCAGCGATGCCGCGATGAATTCGGTGGTCTTGAAGCCCTGATTGAACGTGGCCGCCGCATTCATCTTGTCGATCAGCTCCATCGGGATCGGCTCACCGGTTTCGTAATGGTTGGCATAGGTTGCCAGAACTTCGGGGGCGCCTGCCCAATGCTCCAGGATCTGCGCCGGAAATTCGGTATAGTCGCGCGGTCCGTCGACGCCGGAGAAGGTCGAATAACGGATCTGCGTCAGCAGGCCATGCAGGCCATGACCGAATTCGTGGAACAGCGTCTCCACTTCATCAAACCGCATCAGGGTCGGCTCGCCTTCGGCCGGCGTGATCAGGTTGAGATTGTTGGAGACGATCGGCCGGACATTGTTGCCGTCGATATTGGACGTGTTGCGGAACGAGCTCATCCAGGCGCCGCCGCGCTTGGAATCCCGGGCGTACATGTCCATCATGAACAGGCCGAGATGCTCGCCGGTCTTGGCATCCGTGATCTCGTAGGAGGTGACGACCGGATTCCAGCCTTCCACCTCGACCGGCTCGATGGTGATGTCGAACAGTCTGGAGGCGACGTCGAATGCGCCTGTGCGCACGGCGCCCAGTTCGAAATAGGGTTTCAGCGCATTGTCATCAAAGGCGTAGAGGTCCTGACGGACCTTTTCGGCATAATGCCACCAGTCATGACCGGCGATCTGGAACTCGTCTCCGACCATGTCCTGCATGGCGGCGCGCTCTTCCTTGGCGCGGGCGAGGCCGGGTTCCCAGACTTTCAGCAGGAAGTCCTCGGCGCCTTTCGGCGTCTTCGCCATGCGGGTTTCAAGCTGGTAGTGCGCATGCGATTTGTATCCCATGAGCTCGGCACGCTTGGCGCGCAGCTGCGCAATCTTGATGGCCAGCGGGCCATTGTCATACTCACCTTCCGACGCGCGCAGCCGATACCCATTGAACATCTGCTCGCGCAGGTCGCGGTTCTCGCTCTGCGTCATGAAGGTCTCGTAGACTGAGCGGTCGACGGTGAGGACCCATTTGTCCTCTCCATCCACCTTGAGCGCATTCTTGAAGTCCTCGGACAGGCCGGCCAGGTCTGCTTCGTCGGTCACCTCGATCTTGAAGGCCTTGGTCGACAGCAGCAGGTTGCGCCCGAACTTGGTCGTCAGACCGGCGAGTTCTTCATTGATGGCAGCAACTTCGGCTTTCACGTCCGGCGACAGGTCTGCGCCATTGCGAACGAATTCGCGATAGGTCAGCTCCAGCAGGCGCGCATCCTGCTCGTCGAGGCCCAGGCGATCACGTTGGTCGTAGACCGCCTTCACGCGGTCAAACAGGCCCTGATTGAAGTTGATCGCGTCGGTTTCGCGGGTCAGCATCGGCCAGATTTCGGCTTCCAGATCGCTGAGCGTGTCATTGGTATCGGTGTTCGTGATGTTGGAGAACACGTTCAGAACCTTGTAGAGGGACTCCCCTGCCGTATCGAGCGCGACGACGGTGTTCTCGAAGGTCGGCGCATCCGGATTGTCGACAATGGCGTCAATCTCGGCGCGCAGCTCCAGAATGGCCTGCTTGGTGGCCGGCATGTAGTGCGCATCCTCGATCTCGGCGAAGGGTGGCACACCATAGGGCGTGTCCCATTCGGCGCGGAACGGGTTGCCCACAAGATCTGCCTCGCTCACTTCGATCTCCGGCAGGCTCGTTTCTTCGGCCGCGGTCTCTTCCGCAGCCGCCGCATCCGGCGCATCGGGTTTTGCGCCACAGGCCGTTACGACAAGAGCGAGCGCCGCAACGCTGCTCGCGAGCAAGGATTTTCTGGTCATTGAGTGTTCTCCGGTCCGTTGATGCCGTTTAGCGATAAATGAGCGCAAAAACCAGACCCGGACCACCTATTTCGGCAGGCCGGACACGACCTTGTGATACTCGGCAATGGTTTCGTCGAGAATCTGCGCCACGGGCTTGGCCTCGGTGATGCGTCCGGCGACCTGTCCGGTCAGTGCGATGCCGGCTTCCAGGTCGCCTCCGAAATAGACTTTCTGCGTGCCGGCAAACTCTCCGAATATGTTGTCGACCCCTTCTTTCAGGATGCGTTCCGTACGCTCCGTACGCAAGGCGCGCAGCGCCGGACCCGGCCCGGACCGGTTGAGGAAGACAGTGTCGGTGGCATCGGCTGCGAAGATTGCATCCTTCCAGTTCTGGTGCACCGGGCTTTCTTCGGAAGAGAGAATGCGCGTGCCCATCAGGATCCCCTCCGCGCCGAGCGCAAAGGCAGCCGCCATGCTGCGCCCGTCGGTGATGCCGCCCGCAGCCACGACGGGCACATTCACATGTTCACAGACCAGCGGAACCAGCACCATGGAGGCCACATCCTTCGGATTCTTGAAGCCGCCCCCTTCCCCGCCTTCGACGATCAGGCCGTCCACACCCGCCTCGATCGCCCGCAATGCCCCCTGCAGGGAGGGCACGACATGAAACACGGTCAGGCCGGCCTCCTTCAGCATCGATGTGTATTTCATCGGATCGCCGGCTGACGTGGTGACGAATTTGATACCCTGGTCGATGATGAAGTCGACAATGTTCGGGTCACGCACAAAGGCCTGCGCCACATTCACGCCGAACGGCTTGTCGGTGAGGTCCTTCATCTTGAGGATTTCCTCGCGGATGGCATCCAGCTCTCCGGAGGAGGTTTCGATAATGCCCATGCCACCGGCATTCGAGAAAGCCGAAGAGAGCGGCGCCCGGGCGATCCAGCCCATGGCCGCCTGGATGACGGGCTTTTCGATGCCGAGCATTTCGGTGATGCGGGTTCTAACGGGTGCAGCGGCCATGTGACTTCCTCCATTTTGCCGATAAAAGAAGGGGGAATCGCGGGGCCTGCAAGCCCTTGCCTTGCGTCAGCGCCCACCGGCAGGAAGACACAGCCATGATCCTGAGACCCCCCAATCCGGATGAACTGGCCGCCCTGTCAGACATGTGCCTTCGGTCCAAGGCCGTGTGGAATTATGACGAGGCCATGCTGGAAGCGTTCCGGGACGAACTGACCCTGACCGAAGACGACCTCGATTTCGACGCGGTGGTCGTTGCCGAAGACAAGCGCGGCGTCGCGGGCCTGGCCGAGGTTTCGCTGGAAGAAGACGGGACGAGCCATCTGGAGAAGCTGTTCGTGGAACCGGCCCGGCTCGGCGAGGGAACCGGAAAGATGCTCTATGTCTGGGCCTGCCGGTTCGCGCAGGGTCTGGGCGCGCGGGAATTGGTCATCGAGGCCGATCCGGATGCCGCCCCCTTCTATCGCCATATGGGCGCCGAGCCTGCGGGCGAAGCCGAATCCGGGTCCATTCCCGGACGGTTCCTGCCGAGGCTCCTCCACAAATTGTGATCCGGCATGACTGACCCCCTGCAAATCCTCATCGATGCCGATGCCTGCCCGGTCAAGGACGAGACCTACAAGGTCGCCCTGCGCCATGACGTGCCGGTGGTGATTGTCGCCAATGCCTATATCCGCATCCCCGAGCACCGGCTGCTCAGCCGCAAGATCGTGTCGGACGGGTTCGACGCCGCCGATGACTGGATCGCCGAGGCCGCAGATGCGCGCACGCTGGTCATCACGGCAGACATCCTGCTGGCCGACCGCTGCCTGAAGGCGGGCGCGCGCGTCATCGCCCCCAATGGCAAGCCGTTCACCGACGCCTCCATTGGCAGCGCCGTCGCCGTGCGGGCCATCCATGCCGACCTGCGCGCGGGCCTGGGAGACGGCATCCAGAGAGGCCCGGCCCCCTTCTCCAAGGCAGACCGGTCCCGCTTCCTGAACGCGCTGGACGCGGCGATTGTGGCGATGAAGAAAGCCCGCGCCTGACGCGGCCGGGCGGCGAGATACTTGCCCTTAACGCCTGAAGTGCTACAGCCTCGCCATGAACGGCATTACTCTTCACAAGGGCGACCTGCCCGACGGTCTCGATTTTGGCCCGGTTGTGGCGGTCGATACCGAGGCCATGGGCCTGAACCTGCTGCGCGACCATCTCACCCTCGTCCAGCTCTCCTCCGGCGATGGCACGGCCCATCTGGTACAGCTCGACCGGACCTATGACTGCCCGAACCTCAAAAAGGTCCTGACGGACCCGGACGTGCTCAAACTGTTTCATTTCGCGCGGTTCGACGTCGCCATGATGAAACGCTGGATGGGCATTGATTGCGCGCCGATCTGGTGCACCAAGATCGCCTCGAAACTGGCCCGCACCTATACCGACCGCCACGGCCTGAAGGATGTCGCCCGCGAGATTGCCGGTGCCGACATGTCGAAGGCGCAGCAGAGCTCTGACTGGGGCGCTGGTGAACTGACCGATGCGCAGCTGCAATATGCGGCGTCCGATGTGCTCTATCTGCACCGGATCAAGGAAGGCCTTGAAGCCATGCTGAAGCGCGAGGGCCGCCTGGAACTGGCGGAGGCGTGCTTTGCCTTCCTGCCGATCCGCGCGACGCTGGACCTGTCGGGCTGGGGCGAAACGGACATTTTTGCGCACAGCTAACCCATCTGTCATGCCTTCGCCGCTTTTGTTTCCGAGGCTGGGCCGCTAAACGTCGAGTGTAGACACCAAAGCAGGCACCCGCTTTTCATGGACGCCGTCAAGCATCACGATCCGGCATCATTATGGGCCCCCCGGCGTCAGCTGACGCTGGCCCAGGCGCGCAAACGCTCGCAGGCGGTGCGGCTGTTGCGGCTCGGCTTCTCCGCGCTGGCCGCCATCGCGATCGGCCTGTTCCTCGGCTACATCATCCGAAGCGCCATTGCGAAGGATGCCACTCCGGTCCAGGTCGGACAGGGCGAAGCCGTCACCATGCTGAATCCCCGCTTTTCGGGCCGGGATTCCCTGGGACAGAGCTTCCAGATCACGGCCGATTCGGCCCGACGCCGCCAGACGACCGGCACGCTGGTGGACCTGGTCAATCCGGTCCTCATGGATGAGAGCGGCAGCGAGATCAGTGCGCCATCCGGCATGTATGACCGCGAGGCCGGAATCCTGGAACTCTATGAAGACGTCCGGATCACCGATGCCGTCGGCTACATGTTCATGACGTCCGGCGCGCGCGTCTTCGTGGATGAGGGACGGGTCGAGGGCCTCTCGCCCCTGCAAGGCAGAGGGCCTCTTGGCGATATCAGCTGCGACTCGTATGAAGTTCTTGAAGATGGCAACCGGGTCATCTGCAAAGGCAATGTGAAAACAGTACTCTACCCTGCCCCGGCAGACACAGCGGACACAAGTGAAGGTGAAACGGATGACTCGCAATAAGGTTCTAGTTTCTCTGGCGGCCCTGGTTGCGCTGGCAGTGCCGGCGGTGGCGCAGATCTCGTCCGATGGCGGCCCGATCTACATCAATTCCGAACGGACCGAGAGCCTGGAGCGCGAGCGCAAGGTGCTGCTGGTCGGCAATGTCGACATCCAGCAGGGCGATGCCCGCCTGCGGGCCGATACGGTGACGATGATCTTTGCCGAACGGCCGGCCGGGGCGGCCGACACAACCGGCGTCGGCAGCGGCTTTGGCCAGATCCAGACCATGGTGGCCGAAGGCAATGTCTTCTACATCACCGCCGACATGAAGGCGAAAGGTGATCGCGGCGTCTATGATGCGGCCAGCGATGTCATCACCATGACCGGCAATGTGGCCCTGATGCGCGAGCGGGACGTGGCCGAGGGCGCAGTGCTGCGCGTGGAGATCGGCAATCGCCGCACCACGCTGGACGGGGGCGACGGCCGCACCCGGATGGTGATCGAACCGGACGGAAATTCGGGGAACTGAATTAATTTTAGCAAGATCGTGAAGCCGATCTTAAGTATGTCGGGGTAAGCCTTTTCCCGGGTGGCAAAATCCCAGCAGATTGAGGGACTCATCAGAGATGGCGGAGTCGGCCGAAGGCCTTGTCGTAAGCAATATTGCCAAGTCTTTTGGCAAGCGACAGGTCGTGCGCGACGTCTCCCTCAGCCTCAAACGCGGGGAAATTGTCGGCCTGCTTGGACCCAATGGGGCCGGCAAGACGACCTGTTTCTACATGATCATGGGCCTGATTGGCGCGGATTCCGGAACCATCTCGATCGATGGCGAGGATGTCACGCGTCTGCCCATGTACCAGCGCGCCCGTCTGGGCGTGGGGTATCTTCCGCAGGAGGCCTCGATCTTCCGGGGCATGACGGTGGAAGAGAATGTGCTGGCGGTCGCGGAACTTGTGGAAAAGGACCGCGCAAAGCGTATGGCACAGGTCGACAGCCTGCTCAGCGAACTGCATGTGGAACATCTGCGTGGCCAGGCGGCCACCTCCCTGTCGGGTGGCGAACGCCGCCGGGTGGAGATTGCCCGTGCGCTCGCATCGCGTCCAAGCTTCATGCTTCTGGACGAACCGTTCACCGGCATTGACCCGCTCGCCATTTCCGACATTTCCGAACTTGTCCGCTATCTGAAGCAGCGCGGCCTGGGGGTCCTGATCACGGATCACCAGGTGCGTGAAACGCTGCAGATCGTCGACAAGGCCTATGTTATGTATGAAGGTGAAGTCCTGTTCGATGGCACGCCGCAAGACGTGCTGACGAATGAGGATGTGCGCAGGGTCTATCTGGGTGAACAGTTCGCCGCTTGAGGAAAGGCGCGGGCTCGCAAATGAAACAATCACTCGACATGCGCCAGGGCCAGTCCCTGGTAATGACGCCCCAGCTCCAGCAGGCGATCAAGCTGCTGCAACTGTCCAATCAGGAGCTGAGCGAATTCGTCGAAGCCGAGATCGAGCGCAACCCGCTTCTCAACAAGGCCGAGGAAGAGCCTGCCCCGTCAGGCGAAGACACCGGCCCGGACAATCGCCAGCAATTGTCGCTGGATGAAAGCTCCGGTCTCGGCGAGGCGCGGGACCAGCTGGACGCGCCGGGCGAGGATGTCTACGAGCCGGGCACGGGATCGGACGCGGCCATGCCGGCCGGAACGTCCGGCCCGTCCGCGAAGGCGGACTGGTCCGGTGTCGGCGGCGGCGGCTCCGGCGAGGATTTCGATTACACAGCCAATCTGAGCACGGACATATCCCTGCGCGAACATCTGCACACACAGCTGAATCTGGCCGGACTGTCGGCAGCGGACCGCCTGATTGCCGCCCGCCTGATCGACGAGACCGATGATACCGGCTATCTGCGCGCCGATCTCGAGGATCTGGCGCAGGCACTTGGCGCCGACATTGCCAATATCGAGGCCGTGCTGGATGTGTGCCAGGGATTTGATCCCACCGGCGTGATGGCGCGGTCCATTCCGGAATGCCTCGGCCTTCAGCTGAAGGAACTTGGCCGTTTCGACCCCGCCATGGAGGCGATGGTCAACAATCTCCAACTGGTCGCCAAGCACGACATGAAGGGGCTTGCCGCGGCCTGTGGGGTCGACAAGGAAGACCTGCTGGACATGATGTCCGAGCTGCGCCAGCTGTCTCCGAAGCCGGGCGCCAGCTTTGCCAGCGACGCCTCCGTGGCCGTGACACCGGATGTGTTCGTCCGTGAAATGCCGAATGGCATGTTCGCCGTCGAACTGAACTCTGAAAACCTGCCGCGTGTCCTGATGGACAAGGCCTATTATGCCGAAGTCACGGCTCTGCCGATGCGCGACAAGGAAAAGGAATTCATTTCCGAATGCGCCGCCTCGGCCACCTGGCTGATCAAGTCGCTGGACCAGCGCGCCCGAACCATCCTGAAAGTGGCGAGCGAGATCGTCCGCCAGCAGGATGCCTTCTTCGCGCATGGCGTCGCGCATCTGCGTCCGCTGAACCTGAAACAGGTGGCCGACGCCATCGAGATGCATGAATCGACCGTCAGCCGCGTGACCACCAACAAGTACATGTCCACGCCGCGCGGCCTGTTCGAACTGAAATACTTCTTCTCGGCCTCGATCCCGGCCACGGGCGGCGGCGAGGCGCATTCGGCCGAGGCCGTCCGCCACCGGATCAAGACACTGATCGACAACGAGACGCCGGACAATGTCCTTTCCGACGACCAGATCGTCGAGATCCTGACCGGCTATGGCGTCGACATTGCCCGCCGGACCGTCGCGAAATACCGCGAGAGCCTGAACATCCCGTCCAGTGTCCAGCGCCGCCGCATCCTGCGGGCAAGCGCCTAGGCCCTAGTCTGTTCCGGCCACGCCGGGAGCCGGGTCGAACATCGCATTCAGGTAGGCCGCAAGGCGCACGCCGCCCTTGCTCATCTGCCGGTTCAGGATCGGCCGGGCCATGTAGGCATAATCATAGGACAGGATTTCCGTTTCCGGATAGATCGTGTCGCGAATGGCAGCGCTTTCATCGGCCCATTGGGCCGGGGTCGCCCTGCCCCACTCGCCGAGATCGGCCGGCGTGATCTTCTGCACCAGCCAGGCCGCCCATTCGGTGTAGGACAGCTCCTCATACTGGATCAGCTTTTCATCCCAGACCTCATGCAAATTCGACATCTCCTCGAAGAAGACGACGTCGACCCAATTGCCCCCCCGGTCCTTGCCGTTTCCGGCATGCAGCGGCTGCTGCAGGTCGCCAACGAGATGTACGATGAAGCGCAGCGCCAGCTGGCGGTCGTCCAGGCTCGCCTCCTCATCCAGTACAATGGCGCGGAATTTGGTGAGCGCCGTGATCGCGTCGCCGGCCTCGGGCGGCGTCGTTTCCGCATAGGTCATGCCTTCCGGGATCGTCACATAATGCCAGGGATTGGCTTCGGACCGCCAGAACGCATCCGGATTGGACCGCATATAGTCCGGCCAGTCGGACGCCTCGGCGAGGCCTTCCGGCCCGAGGATTTCCCGAACCGCTGCCTCGGCCGGCGCGCTCAGATAGTGTGTGGCAACTTCCCCGACAATGCGATGCCCGGTCTTGCCCCAGGCGGCAGCCGGAAAGGCCAGCAGTGCGGCAGCTGTCAGGCTGGCAATCAATCGAAACATGGGCGGTCTCCAATTCTCTTCCACATGTCCTGTGGGCCGTAGCGGCCCACCACGTCAACTGCGTGACATTGTCGGCAAGACTTCCTAAGCAGAGTGTCCCATCGGCCGGAGGCCTTCGTTTGACCGACCCATCCCCTTCCCTGATTGATCGCCTGCACGAGGCAGCCCGTGCGGCGCGCGATCACGCACACGCCCCCTATTCCCGATACAAGGTTGGAGCAGCCGTGATGGATGGCGACGGCCGCATCTTTGCCGGTTGCAATATGGAGAACGCGTCCTTTCCGCTGGGCACCTGCGCCGAGGCGGTCGCCCTGGGCGCCATGGTCGCGGCTGGCGGGCGCACCTGCACCCATGTCCTGGTGATCGGCGGAACCGGCGAACTGACACCCTGTGGCGGCTGCCGCCAGCGGATTGCGGAACTCTGTGAGGCCGACTGCATCGTCTACAGTCTGGCCGCCGACGGCAGCGCCCTGTCCGAATGGACAATGGGCGAATTGCTGCCGCACGCCTTCAAGCTCGGCACCTAGGCGTCCGGCTTCGCTGCCTCCCGTTCGGCATCCTTTGCCTGCAGGTCAGCGATCGCATCGAGATAGCGCTGGCTGAGCTGCGGGCTGGTCAGGGTCAACCCCATGGCCTCGAGCGCCATCTGGGTTGTCACCTTCTGGCGCCGCCGCCCGACCAGGCGGGCCACCATGCGGCTTTCGGCAATCAGCTTGCCCTTGCTGTGGAACTGGTGCCGGAAGCAGATATAGCAATCCTTCCAGCCGACGAGCTGCGTGGTCAGCTCGAATTTCTGCGGGAATTTCATCATCCGGTAGAAGGTGATGGATTCATACTGGATGATCGGGCTCCAGCCGCGCTTGCGATAGGTCATCAGCGCGCCGGTGCGGCCCATATAGTTCATCGTTCCAAGATCGGTGAACGAGGAATACCGCGAATTCGTCATGTGGCCGAGCGGATCCTGGTCGCCGATCCACACGGCGGACCGGATCGTGTGCACATCCATCAGGCCGGTCCGCTTTTTCGTGAAGAGGGCCGGCAGGAAAATGCGAAGAAACCTGAAGAACAGATTCATGGCTCTACTCTACCCCGCCAAGTTAATGCGAGGGTAAACAGACCCTTTACCGGAAATCACCAGATCACGTTGCGTCATGTTCGGCCTCCCCCGCCGTTTTCTGCGCACCGGGCGCACACTCGTCGGCGGGGATGTCGCAAGTCGCGGGCCAGAAATGTAGTAAACACTACACGAGGCACGAAAAAAGCCGGCACATTCTGTGCCGGCTCAGTTCAGATGGAGAAGCACCAGAGCGTTGCTTCACGAGGTCTATGCACAAGCAGGGTGTTTGGTTCAGTTTTTTTTCGCCGCCTGAGGGTTAGCGCTATCCGTGCCTGCATTAACCGCCGGACGACCGAACAGGATGAGCAAGGCAACAAGTCCGATGGAGGTGCCCTGGCTGGAAAACAGTTCCAGCATCAGGGCAAAGAACCAGCCCGGAATGGATGTGCGGGTCTGCGCCTGAACAAGGATGTCGCCGCTGCCCGTCCCCAGCAGTTCTGCGTTCGCCGCGTCGATCCGGGTTTGCAGTTCGTCCCGCCGACGCGCCAGGCCCAGTTCGTTCTGGGCGTCGCGATACGGTTTCTGATGTGTGCGTCCGACCCGTTCCACTTCCGCGAGATAGGCTTCGAGCCCTTCGACCGAGCGCGTTTCGGGCGGGATCCCTTCCAGTTGCCGGCGCCAGTCCGCGATCTGTGTCTCAAGCACGTCCCGATTTGAACCAGCCTGCACCTGTTCGGCCGCGGCCGCCTGATTGTTGGCGGCGATGTACATCTGCGTGCCGACAATGGACGTGCCGCCGCCGGCCAGGGCAAACAGCAGGGCGCGCACGCCTTCCTTCATCCGGCCATTGGCTGTGTGCCAGTAGAAGAAGGTGAAGCCGCCAAAAGAGATGATGGCCGCGATCACTCCGGTCCAGCCCCAGACCCCGGATTGCAGCGGGTCGGCGACTGACCGGGAAAAGGCCTGATAATTGGCAAAGCCCGACAGGCCGGCCGCGGCCAGCCCGGCGGCCAGGAAGACAAGCGCCAGCAGCGTGATGATGAGGCGCTCACCGGTGTGGCGCCCCTCCCGGGCCGCCCGGCGGGCTGCACGGGCCTCGGCCCGGACTTCCGCCTCTGACCGGACGCGCCGCCCCTCCTCCAGATGAAGGACTTTCGGTTCAGTCCTGGCGACAGCCCGGCTTGCGACGAGGGGAGCCTCGGTAAATTCGGCATCGAGCACATCCGGGACCGGGGGCTGAGGGGCGGCCGGCCCGGCCTCAAGCCCGCGCACGAGATCGCGCAAGGTGCCGGACTGGCCACAATTGCTGCAATGGAAGCGCTCGGTCTGCGGGTTCAGGGTCAGGCTGGTGTCGCCCGCATCGATACAGTCCTGTGTGAGGCGGCAATTGCTTCTGACCTCGGCCTCATCCTGACTGGAATCGAGGTCGAGCCCGAGATCGCGAAGTCGTTGCAGATCGAACTGGCGACGGTCGTCCGCCATGCAGCGCCTCCCCTGTTGGCCCGGTGGGTGTTCCCCAGCTGTTCTAGCGGGTCAAGGCCCGGTTCGTCACCCCCGTGCCACACTTGCAGATCACGGTTCTGTCATGGGTGCGGTTGCACCTTTACGGGCTCGGGCCGGTCGATTTAAGTCTGTGTTAATCCGGCCTGCCGGAAAGTTAAGAACATACCGCCCGCACAGGGGGCGGTTCCTGGAGGAAACTGAATGACCCTGCCGCGTTCGCTCGCCATTCCCAAGACGTGGAAGAATTTCAATCATGCGAGCTTCTTTTCGGCCTTCGGCTATCCGGCCCTTGGCCTGGCCCTGTTCATCACCATGATCGTTCTGGGGCTGGCGCTGTCGCAGCTGACGTTCCACTGGTGGTACATTCCCCTGGCGATTGCCGTGATCAGCGCCTCGATCTTTGTCTGCAATGCCGGCATCGGGCCGCTTCACCGCATCCTGCAGCACCGCGCCGGCGAACTCGCCATGCCGGGCCAGATTGTCACCATGATCAATCTGATCATCGCCATGCAGGGCAATGTGAAGGACTGGGTGAACTATCATTCGCAGCATCACCGGTTTTCCGACAAGCCGGGCGATCCGCACAATCCGTTCGAATCCAAGCGCTGGGCCTGGGTCGGCTGGATCCTGTGGCGCGACAAGAAGGATACGCAGCGCCCATTGGCCATGTGGCTGAAGAACCAGCCCGCCGTCGTCTGGATGGACCGCTTCTACAACGAGATCAGCCTGGTCGTGCACCTTGTGATCCCGGCGGCGATCTATCTCGTCGTATGGGCCGCTGGCGGCTCGCTGCTGCTGACCGCCCTGATCCATGCCAGCGTCGTGATCGGCCGTGCGATCCAGTTCCACGCCACCGTCTATGGCATCAATGTGCTGGGCCACCTGAAAACCCCGCTCTGGGCCGACCATGTGATCGGGCTGCTGACAGGCGGTGAGGCCTTCCACGATCATCACCACGACCAGCCGGTCAGCGCCCTGCACCGCCCGCGCCGCGGCCTGTGGAACCGCATTGTCGATTATAACGGCACCATCCTGCTCGTGATGGAAAAGATCGGCTGGGTGAGGAACCTCAAGATCGCGCCGCAATTTGCGTGAGCCGCGGGCTGTCGCCCGCAAACATGAACAGCCAGTCATTTTCACCGGGTGCGGACCATCGTTCGCACCCGATTTCCTTCCTAACAACGCGTTAATGCCACATGGGCGCCCGATTTCGCCCGGACATTGATCTGCATCAGGCCGGGTGGCCCGATCGTGGATTACCGGGAAGGGACGCACATGACCAAATTCTTCACAACACTTGCCGCTGGCGCCGCCGCCATGGCCCTGATGGGGCAGGCCTCCGCCAAGATACCAGCACCGGAACCGGAAGATGATCCGGGGGCGGTGCATTCCTACATCCTGCTGGACCGCACCGGATCGATGAGCAGCATCTGGGACGAGGCCCTCACCTCCGTCAACGCCTATGCCGCCAGCGTGGGCGAAGCCGACGAGGGAGAGATTGAAGGCGATGACATCAAGACGGATGTCACCCTTGCCATCTTCGACTATCAGGACGGCATGCAGTTCGATGTCCTGCGCGACAAGGTGACGGCCGAAGACTGGACCGATGTCACCAATGACGAAGCCAATCCGCGCGGCATGACGCCCCTGTTCGATGCCATCGGGCGGATCGTGTCGCGCGCCGAAGCCGACAATCCAGAAAAGGCCGTCATCGTCATCATGACGGACGGGCTGGAAAATTCGTCCCGGGAACTGACCAGGGATGGCGCGAAGGCCGCGCTGGATCGGGCCGAGGCCAAGGGCTGGGAAGTTGTGTTCCTGGGCGCAGAATTCGCCCGGTTCGATGATGCAGAGGCCGTGGGCGTATCTGCATCCAAGACCATGGCCGTCGGACAGGGCTCGATGAGAGAGTCCATGTCTGCGCTCGCGAAGAAATCGCGGGCCTATGGCAAGGGCGAGGAAGCCGAAATCATCTTCGACGACGAAGATCGCGCCATTGCTGATGAGGAAGGCGTCAAGCAACGCCAGGGACAGTAAGGGGACGACCGGGAGCCGGGCTCCCTGTCATCCTCATGGCCCGCTTCCAACAAAAAGGCCCGCCCCTTTCGGGTGCGGGCCTTGAAGCGTTCGTGAAAGGCGTCAGCCGATCAGCGCGGGGCCATCCGGATTGCCCCGTCGAGACGGACGTCCTCGCCGTTGAAGTAGCCATTCTTGATCATTTCGCAGGCGAGCGAGGCATACTCGTCCGGATTGCCGAGGCGGGCCGGGTTCGGCACCGAGGCGGCAAGTGCCTGTTTCACATTGTCCGGCGCACCCTGCATCAGCGGCGTGTCGAAGATGCCCGGCAGGATCGTGTTGACACGGATCAGTTCGCGCGACAGGTCACGGGCAATCGGCAGGGTCATGCCAACCACACCGCCCTTGGAGGCGGAGTAGGCAGCCTGTCCCATCTGGCCGTCTTCAGCGGCAACGGAGGCTGTGTTCACGATCGCGCCACGCTCGCCATTGATCGGATCCAGCGACATCATGCCGGCGGCAGATTTGGCGATGCAGCGGAAAGTGCCGACGAGATTGATCTGGATGATCAGGTCGAACTTGTCGAGCGGGAAGTGCTTGATCTCGCCCGTTTCCTTGTTGCGGCTGGCGGTCTTGATGGCGTTTCCGGTGCCTGCGCAATTCACCAGGATGCGCTCCTGGCCGATCGCCGCGCGGGCTTTCTCGAAGCCGGCATCGACGGAGGCGTCGTCGGTGACGTTGACCTTGCAGAAGACGCCGCCGAGTTCCTTGGCGAGGGCTTCGCCCTTTTCCTCATTGAGATCGAACAGGGCGACCTTCACGCCCTGAGAGGCCAGCTTGCGGGCCGTCGCCGCACCGAGACCGGAGGCGCCGCCTGTAATGACCGCGGAGATATTCGAGTTCAGTTCCATGGGCTGCTGCCCTCCCTTGTTTTTGTTGATACACTACTGGTCTATAGTGCTGACAGGAGTTCGCAATGTCTGACGCAGCGGAAATTATCAACATGGTCCAGGACGCCGATGGACGGTTCACGCCGCAATCGGTGGAGCGGATGGAACGTGACACACGGGGCCTGGTGCCCAAGCTGTTGCGCGTTGCCGGAAAGATACCGTTTGCGGATGACCTTGCGGCAGCCTATTTCGCCGCGCGCGACCCGAACACGCCGCTGAAGGCCAAGGGCGTGCTGTTCGCCGCCGCAGCCTACTTTGTCATGCCGATCGATCTGATGCCGGATTTCCTGGCCGGGCTGGGCTTCACCGATGACGCCACCGTGCTGGCGACGGCGCTGGGCATTGTCGGCATGCATGTGAAGGACGTGCATCGCGGCATGGCGCGGCGTCTGCTGCGGCTGCCGGAACCGGTCAAACGCGACGCCTGATCCGATGACACTTCAGACCGGCATTATACTGGCCTCGATGGCCCTTGGCGGTCTTTACGGCGTTGCGCTCTGCTGGCGGCCGCACAGCCTGTTCAAGCTGGTCGTGAAGACCGGCTCCACCGCCCTGCTCGCGCTCTGGGCGTACTTGCTTGGCGGGCCGGTCCTGCTGGTGGCCGGGCTGGCGCTCAGTTCCCTCGGCGATTTCTTTCTCGAGGCGGATGAAGGCGACAGATTCCTGCTGCCCGGCATGGGGGCCTTCTTCGCGGCACACATTGCCTATATCGCCTTGTTCTGGGCCCTGCCCCAGGCAGACCGCTCGGTTTTGAACCTCGCCGCGCAGATCGGACTGATCGCAAGCGGTGTGGTCTTCATCCGCTGGCTGGCGCCCTCGGTCACGAAGGAGATGCGCCTGCCGGTCATCCTTTACGGAGGCATCATCCTGATGATGGGCGCCGCCGCCCTGCGGCTGGAGCCGGCCTATCTGCCGGTCTTGCTGGGCGCACTCATGTTCATCGCCTCGGACGTCATCCTGTCCTTCCAGCTCTTTGTCAGGCCAGCAGATGCACCCAGGCTGGCCCTGCCCTCCATCGCGCTCTGGTTCCTGTATTATGGGGGTCAGGCGCTGATCGCCTGGGGCGTGCTCGGCAACCTCGCCTAACGCGGCCGGTCGCCATTGATCGTGGCCCGGCGCATGTGGCGGCGATGGCCGTGATAATCATTCAGCGCATAATGCCAGACGCAGCGATTGTCCCACATGGTCACATCGCCCGCCTGCCAGCGGACGCGGCAGGTATTGCGCTCCTCGCGTGACAGATCGAACAGATAGGCCAGCAGCGGCCGGCTCTCCTTCCGGCTCCAGCCCGCAAAGCGCAGCGTGAAGGCAGGATTGATGAACAGGCCCTTGCGGCCCGTCTGCGGATGGGTGCGGATCACGGGATGCTCGAACTCCGGCGCATCCGGCGCGGCTTTCGCGTCCATCGACTGGCGCACCGCCGCCGAATAGCCATCCGCGCCATATTCCTTGCTGGCCGTGTGGATCGCCGTCATGCCCTCCAGTGTGGCCTTCAACCCGTCAGACAGCCGGTCGTATGCTGCCTGCTGGTCAGCGAACAGCGTGTCTCCGCCATAGGGCGGCACTTCAAGGGCATGCAGCACAGATCCAAGGGCGGGCTCCTCCAGAAAGCTCATGTCGGAATGCCAGCCGCCGCCGAAATTGGTTTTCTCGTCCGGTTCCTTGATGATTTCCAGCAGCTCCGGATGGCCTGCCATGCCCTTCACATAGGGGTGGATGTTCAGCGTGCCGAACCGGCGGGCAAACGCCTTCTGCTGGTCCGGTGTCAGCCCGTTCTGGCCGCGCAGAACGATCACCTTGTGATCGAGAAACGCCTGATGGATCTCGTCGAATTCGGCATTCGACAAGCCGCTCGGCAGGTCCGCCCCGAAGATTTCGGCGCCGAGCGTGCCCGACAATGGCTGAATGGTCAGGGTCATAGGACCAGTGAAGCATTGCCGCACACCGGACGCAATAAAGTCATTTGCGCCCGACCCGGAAATATGAGACAGACGCGGCGGGCCAGGCGCCCCCAACGGCGCCCAGCCTATCTGTGAGGATAGGAGTAAAAACAGATGACGATTGTCGCCAAACCCGGCGTGCTGCCAGCATGCCCGCATTTCTCGTCCGGTCCGACTGCCAAGCGTCCCGGATTTTCCCTTCAAAAACTCGAAACCGCTGCCCTGGGACGCTCGCACCGGTCTGCGGATGCGAAGAAAAAGCTGAAAGCCGCGATCGACCGCACGAAAGCCGTGCTGGGCCTTCCGGACGATTATCGCGTGGCCATCGTGCCGGCATCCGACACGGGCGCGGTTGAAATGTGCATGTGGTCCATGCTGGGCGCCAAGCCCGTCGACGTCTTCGCCTGGGAAAGCTTTGGTCAGGATTGGGTCACCGATGCCACCAAGCAATTGAAGCTGGCGGACTGCAACACCTATGTCGGCGAGTATGGCGAGTTGCCGCCCTTCGAAAAGGCGCGGGACGATGCCGACATCATCTTCACATGGAATGGCACCACATCCGGTGTGCGCGTGCGCAATGCCGACTGGATCAAGCCGAACCCGGACCGCGTGGTGATCTGCGACGCGACCTCGGCTGCCTTCGCCCAGGACATCGAATGGGAAAAGCTCGATGTCATCACCTATTCCTGGCAGAAGATCCTCGGTGGGGAAGCAGCCCATGGCATGCTGATCCTGTCGCCGAACGCCGTGAAACGTCTCGAGACATACACGCCGGACCGTCCCCTGCCGAAAATCTTCCGCATGACCAAGGGCGGAAAGCTCAACGAGGGCCTATTCGAGGGCGCCACGATCAACACGCCGTCCATGCTGTGCGTCGAGGACTATCTGCAGGCACTGGACTGGTGTGAAAGCCTGGGCGGCTGGACGGCCCTCAAGGCGCGGTCCGATGAAAGCCTGGCCCACCTCACCGATTGGGTCGCGAAAACGGACTGGGTCGACTTCCTTTGTCCGGATGCGGATGTCCGGTCGAATACCGGCGTGACGCTCAAGATCACCGATCCGCGCGTGGCCAGCCTCGACGAAGACGCCCAGCGGGCTTTCGTCAAGGCCATGATGAAGCGGTTGGAAGCCGAGAATGCCTGCTATGATGCGGCCGGCTATGCCAAGGCCCCTCCGGGCCTGCGCATCTGGTGCGGCGGCACGGTTGAACCGTCCGACGTTGCCAAGCTGACCCCATGGCTTGACTGGGCCTTCGCCGAGCAGGTTGCCACGCTCTAGTCCCGCACGACATTTCAAGAGATACCGAACATGACCAAAGTTCTGATTGCTGACAAACTCAGCTCCGCTGCCGTGGACATCTTCAAGGCCCGCGGCATTGAAACCGACATCAAGGTCGGCCTGTCGAAAGACGAGTTGATCGAGATCATCCCGCAATATGACGGCCTCGCCGTCCGGTCCGCCTGCAAGCCGGACGCCGATGTGATCGCCGCTGCCGACAAGCTGAAAGTCATCGGCCGCGCCGGCATTGGGGTGGACAATATCGATATCAAGGCCGCCACCGCCAAGGGCGTGGTTGTGATGAACACGCCGTTCGGCAACGCCATCACGACGGCAGAGCACGCCATCGCCATGATGTTCGCCGCCGCGCGCCAGATCCCGGCCGCCAATGCCCGCACGCAGGCCGGCGAATGGCCGAAGAAAGACTTCATGGGAACGGAAGTGTCCTACAAGACGCTCGGCCTGATCGGCTGCGGCAATATCGGCAGCCGCGTGGCCGAACGCGCCATCGGCCTGAAGATGAAAGTCGCCGCCTATGACCCGTTCCTGACGGATGAGCGCGCCGTGGAACTGGGCGTGGAAAAGGTCGAGCTGGAAGAGCTGCTCGCCCGCGCTGACGTGATCACGCTGCATGTTCCGCTGACGGATCAGACCCGCAATGTCCTCTCCCGTGAAGCGCTGGAGAAGACGAAGAAGGGCGTCATCCTCGTCAATTGTGCCCGGGGCGGCCTGGTTGACGAAGTGGCCGTGAAAGACCTGCTGGAAAGCGGGCACATTTCTGCGGCCGCCTTTGACGTGTTCGCCGAGGAACCGGCCAAGGAACACTCCCTGTTCGGCACGCCGAACTTCATCGCGACGCCGCACCTCGGCGCCGCCACCACCGAAGCCCAGGAAAACGTCGCCCTTCAGGTGGCGGAACAGATGGCGGACTATCTCCTGTCCGGCGCCGTCACCAATGCGCTGAACATGCCGTCGATCACGGCCGAGGAAGCCCCGCGCATCAAGCCGTTCGCGGTGCTGGCCGAAAAGCTCGGCAGCTTCGCCGGCCAGATCTCTGACTTTGGCTATGATGAAGTCGTCATCGAACATGAAGGCGAAGTGGCCGAACTGAACCGCAAGCCGCTGACAGCCGCCCTGCTGGCCGGCCTGCTGCGCGCCTCGCGCGGGGACGTGAACATGGTGTCGGCTCCGGCCATCCTGGCCGACAGCGGCGTCAAGCTGACCGAAACCAAGACCGAGGACAGCCCGGTCTATGACAGCCTGATCCGCGTCAAGGTGAAAACCAAGGCCACGAAGAATGCCCCGGAAGGCGGCTGGCGCACCCTGGCCGGCACGATCATCGCCGGACAGCCGCGCATTGTCGAAGTGAAGGGCATGGCGCTGGAAGGCGATTTCTCGCCTGTCACGCTCTACATCAACAATCTGGACACGCCGGGCTTCATCGGCGCGCTGGGCCAGATGCTGGGAGAAGCGAACATCAACATCGCCACGTTCCATCTTGGCCGGACAGCTGCCGGAGAAGAAGCTATCGCACTGGTTGGTGTAGACGCTGTTCCGCCTGCGGACCTGATCGAGAAACTCGATGCCCTGCCTCAAGTACGTTATGCAAAAGCGCTGACATTCTAAGCCAGAGCGGCGCGTTTCATACGCGCAGCGCATAAATCCTATGCTCCCGGGGCGGGCTGATCGCGAGATCGGCCCGCCCTATCTGCTCCTTTCAACAGAGCAAAGGAGTTCTCTCATGGCCCGCATCGCCATCGTATATCATTCCGGCTACGGCCACACGGCCAAGGTGGCCGAACATGTCCGCAAGGGCGCCGCCATCCCGGGCGCGGACGTCACCCTCTACAAGGCCGAGGACCTCGCCTCCCCCGAGTCCGGGCCATGGGACGAGCTGAACGCGGCAGACGCCATCATTTTCGGCGCGCCGACCTATATGGGCTCGGCCTCCGCCCAGATGAAACAGTTCATGGATGCCACCTCCAAGGCCTGGTTCACCGATGCCTGGAAAGACAAGATCGCGGCCGGCTTCACCAATTCCGGCTCTCTGGCCGGCGACAAGTCCAGCACGCTCGCCCAGTTCGCCACGCTTGCCGCACAGCAAGGCATGGTCTGGGTGAATTTCGGCATGAAGTCCGGCTTCAACGCGTCCGGACACCAGTTTTCAGAAGCCTTGAACCGCGCCGGCCACTTCAATGGCCTCGCCACACAGGCGCTGACGGACCTGTCGGCAGAGGATGGCCCGGATGCGTCCGACCTGAAGACCGCCGAACTGTTCGGAGAGCGTGTCGCAAATGCCACCCTGCGCTGGGTTCGTGGCGCTGCGTGACGGATGACAGTTGACGGCGCGGGGCAGACTCCCTTCATAAGGGAAAATCTTACACAGGGTTAATATATGAATCGCGCCGTCACGCTCCTGCTTTGTTCGTCCATCCTGGCCACCGGCACCGCCCGGGCCGACATTCTCAGCGAGGCCCGTTTCGGGGTGATGCAGGAAAACATCTGCGTCCTCGATTGCGACAATGCCGACAAGGAGCCGGGCCAGAACATCAGCGCCGAACTGCTCTTCGCCTCGCCGGACTTTCTCGACCTGATCTGGAGCCCCAAGCCCTATGTCATGGGCAGCCTGAACACGCAGGGCGACACAAGCTTTGGTGGCTTCGGCCTGCACTGGTCGTTCGACTTTGCCGACAAATGGGCGTTCGAGCCCAGCGTCGGCTATGTCATCCATGATGGCGAACTGGCCAGCCCCTTCCCCCAGGGCGATCCGCGCGGCGACGCCTTCACCGAGGAACACGTCCTGTTCGGCTCGCGTGACCTGTTCCGCACGACCTTCGGCCTGCATTACGAGATCAACGAGACCTGGGGCGCAGAGCTGCTCTACGAACATCTCAGCCACGGCCAGATCCTCGGCAATGGCCGCAATCAGGGCATCGACAATATCGGCTTGCGCGCGACCTATTCGTTCGGCCAGTAGGGCTCCCGCTGCGGAACCCCTTGTCTAAAGCCAGCGGCGTGACACTCTTCCTCCCATAAGAATAATGGGAGGATACACGCATGCCGGACAAGCACATTGTCATCATCGGCGCTGGCCTGGGCGGCCTGACGGCGGCCATCAAGCTGCAGGAAGCCGGCTATGAGTTCACCATACTGGAACAGGCCGGCCGGGTCGGCGGCACCTGGGCGCAGAACACCTATCCGGGCTGTGCCTGCGATGTGCCCGTGGCGGCCTACCAGCTCTCCTTCGCCCAGTCGATGAACTGGACGCGGGTCTACCCGCAACAGCCCGAGATCCAGGCCTATGCCGAAGAGATCACGGACCGCTACCAGCTGCGCCCGAACCTGCGCCTGAACGAGGCGGCCGAAAAAGCCGTCTGGGACGAGGCCGCGAAGACCTGGACCGTCACAACCTCAAAGGGCGACACGCTGACCGCCGATGCCGTGATCGGCGCGCTGGGCCAGCTGAACCGCCCCTTCTGGCCGGACATTCCCGGCAAGGACAGCTTCAAGGGCGCCATCATGCATTCGGCCGAATGGGACCATTCGGTTGACTTGGAAGGCAAGCGGATCGGCATCATCGGCTCGGCCGCCAGCGCCGTGCAGATCATTCCCGAAGTCGCGAAAACCTGCGCCAATGTCGGCGTGTTCCAGCGCTCGCCCAATTGGGTCATCCCCCGCAATGACCGCTTCATTGCCCCGGAAGAAATGGCACTGATGTTCACCATTCCGGACAAGGCGATGGAATTCGCGGAGATGAACCGCAAGCTGATCTATGAGAATGCCGACTATTTCTTCTGGCAGGCCTTCGAATGGACGCCGGAGGGCCGGGCCCATTTCACGCGCCTCGCCACCGATCATCTGAACGAACAGGTCCCCGATCAAGCCATGCGCGAGAAACTCACGCCGGACTATCCCGTCGGCTGCCGCCGCATCCTGATCTCGGATGATTATTTCACCACGCTGATGGAGCCGCATGTCGACCTGATCACGGACCATATCGCCGAGATCGTGCCGGAAGGCATCAAGACCGTGGACGGAAAGATCCATGAATATGACGTACTGGCCTTCGCCACAGGTTTCGAGACCACGGGCTGGCGCTGGTCGGTCGATGTCATCGGCCGGGGCGGCCAGTCCATCGCCGCTGCCTGGGAAGATGGTCCGGAGGCCTATCTCGGCATCACGGTGACCGGCTTCCCGAATTTCTTCGTCCTCTACGGCCCGAACACCAATCTCGGCCACAACTCCATCACATTCATGCTGGAGCGTCAGGTAGAATACACGCTGAAGGCGCTGCAGGCGCTCGACGCGAAAGGCGCCGCCGCGCTCGTGCCGACTGAGGCCGCACAAGCCGCCTTCAACAAGACGCTGCAGGAGCAACTCTCCAAAACCGTCTGGGCCGACCCGGCCTGCAACTCCTGGTACAAGACCGGCACCGGCAAGATCACCCAGAACTGGTCCGGCCACACCCGCGCCTATGCCGACGCCGTCGCCGAGGTGAAGCTGGAGGATTATGAGCTGGTGTGAGGGGGGCGTGCGCTCGCCGCACTGGTGGACGGATTAAGGTCCTTGTCATCCCGGAAAGCCCGCAGGGCTTATCCGGGACCCAATACTTTACCTATCCATCCGCCCCGTCTGGGTCCCGGATAGCTGCTCCGCAGCTTCCGGGATGACAAGAGTAGAATTGGTCGCAAGTTCTCCAACTTGCACTTTTTCCTGTCACGCGAACTCACCAACAACGAACGCCTCACCATCATATTTCAGAGTCAGAATCGCTCTGACTCGGCCAGAAAAGTTGACGCGCCCCTGTGCGCGCTATAGGCAGCGCTCATGAGCAAACGAAGCACCTCGAATTTCGCTTGGTGGCACATCCGATAATCGGGTGGCCCAGCTTTCATATTCCAGAATGGGTCGCCGCATGAGCGGCCTTTTTTGTTTCCACTCCTGCGGTGCCCCCACACATCCAGGAGACTACAGTGTCACACCCCATCATCCTCACCGGCGATCGCACAACCGGCCCGCTCCATCTGGGGCACTATGCCGGATCCCTCAGGAACCGTTTGAAATACCAGGACACGCACAGGCAATTCGTGCTGCTCGCCGACACCCAGGCCCTGACCGACAATATCGGGAATATCGGCAAGGTTCGGGAGAGCGTCCTGGACGTGGTGCTGGACTATCTCGCCATCGGGATTGACCCCTGCAAGACGACCATTTGCGTGCAGTCGCATCTGCCCGCCCTGGCCGAGCTCTCATTGCTGTATCTCAATTTCGTTTCGGTCGGGCGCTTGCAGCGAAACCCCACCGTCAAGGAAGAAGTCCGCGCGCGCGACTTTGAAAACAGCATCCCGGCCGGGTTCCTGTGCTATCCCGCCGCTCAGGCGGCTGACATCACGGCGTTCAGGGCGACCCTTGTGCCGGTGGGCGAAGACCAAATCCCGATGATCGAGCAAACCAACGAAATCATTCGCAGAGTGAATGCGGTTGCCGGCCACCCCCTGCTTGAAGAAATCGAGGCGATTGTCCCGAAGGCAGGACGGCTGCCGGGCGTCGATGGGGCGTCCAAGATGAGCAAGTCCGCCGGCAACGCCATCAAACTGTCGGCAAGCCCGGCTGAAATCTCGGCGGCGGTAAATGCGATGTACACAGACCCAAATCACCTCAGGGTGCAGGATCCCGGACAAGTCGAGGGAAATGTGGTTTTCACCTATCTTGAGGCCTTCCACGACGATGCCGAGGAAGTGGAAGCGCTGAAGGCTCACTATCGCCGCGGCGGCCTCGGAGACGTGACGTTGAAAAAGCGCCTTGCCGCAATCTTGCAGGACTTTCTGGAGCCCATCCGAGACCGCCGCGCCCAGCTTGAACAGGATCCGGACTATATCCGCGACATCGTTCGGGATGGCACGCAGACAGCGCGAAACCTGACGGAGCAGACAAAATCCGAGATTTATGACGGACTCGGACTGTTCCGGCTTTGAAGGCGCGGGTGCAATGGGGGCGTCTGCCTGTGGCGGATGCCTCCCCCTCCCAGCCCCCACCCCCGAGGATAAGCGTCCCCCAATTCGTCTGACACATTCCGCCCCCACACTTGGGCCCATGAGTGTTGACCGGTCTTTCCTCACCCTGGGCCTCGATATTGCCGAGCAGGCGCTACTCGATGTGATCGCGCGGGACAATCTGCATCTGCGGCCCGAAAAGATGCCGCGCCGGCGCCGCGCCCGGGCCAATGGCCGGTTGAAACAAATTGAACACATCGTGCGACGCCTGCTCACCCTGATGGCGCTCAGCCTGCACATCGTGTTCGCGCCGCCGCGCCGGCGCGCGCCGGCCCCCGGCCTGCCGGACGGTGTGGAGCTCGTCACCTTCCCCGGTGCGGCGGCGCCATGTTTCACGCTGCTGCCGGCTGCCCCGCGCGCCTGGCTTGCCGGGCAGGTTGATGGCCTTATCGGGTCCGCCTGCCCGCCGCCGGGGCCGGTGCCGACCGCGAAGCTGATGGCCCGCATCTGGGCGATCCATCGCATTCTGAAATCCCCTGACACCGCCGCGAAACGGCTTGCCCGCGCCCTGCAGCGCCTCAAGGCAGGCGGCGAGCCGAAGCCCCTGGCCGGGCCTGCGGACAGCGCGTTCCGCCTGTCGCCCGAACTCGGGGCGCTCGCCACCGCGCTGCCGGGCCTGCTCAATGCCGCGCTCGCGGCGACCTGGGAGGATCCGGGCTAGGCCCGCCCCTCAAAAATCGGGTCCCTTGCCGGAGCGCCCCCCGCGTGTCCGGATGGCGGCGCAGGCGCGCCTGCCTGCGACAGAGAGTTTTCATTCTTCCCCTTGCAATTGGCGGCCAAATCCTGCCCATGTCCCGGCGGACTTTGAGGAGCAGGAAACATGGCCGGAGTGGTAGTCGTCGGGGCCCAATGGGGCGATGAAGGCAAGGGCAAGATCGTCGACTGGCTGTCCAGCCGCGCCGATGTGGTGGTGCGCTTTCAGGGCGGCCACAATGCCGGCCACACGCTGGTCATCGACGGCAAGACCTTCAAGCTGAACCTGCTGCCGTCCGGCGTCGTGCGCGGCGGCAAGCTGTCGGTCATCGGCAATGGCGTGGTGGTCGATCCGTGGCAGCTCCTGTCCGAGCTTGACGGCATGGCGAAAGAGGGCGTCACCCTCGGGCCCGACGATCTGGTCCTGGCCGACAATGCCTGCCTCATCCTGCCCTGGCACAAGGATATTGACGCCGCCCGCGAAAGCGCGCTGGGCGATTCCAAGATCGGCACCACCAAGCGCGGCATCGGCCCGGCCTATGAAGACCGCGTCGGCCGCCGCGCCATCCGCGTCGCCGACCTGGCAGACCCGGCCGCGCTCGACCTGAAGATCGAACGCCTTCTGGCCCATCACCGCCCGCTGCGCGCCGGGGTCGGCCTGCCGGAACCGGACGCCGAGGCACTGAAGGCCGCATTGCTGGAGATTGCCCCGAAGATTCTCGCCTTCGCCCAGCCGGTCTGGAAACTGCTGGACGAGAAGGTCCGCACCGGAAAACGCATCCTGTTCGAAGGCGCCCAGGGCGTGATGCTGGATGTCGACCATGGCACCTATCCCTTTGTGACCTCATCAAATGTGGTGGCCGGCAATGCCTCGGCCGGCTCCGGCGTCGGCCCGGGCGCGATCTCCTATGTGCTCGGCCTCGCCAAGGCCTATACGACGCGCGTCGGCTCCGGCCCCTTCCCCACCGAACAGGACAATGAGATCGGCCAGCGCCTCGGCACGGTCGGCCACGAATTCGGCACCGTCACCGGCCGCGCCCGCCGCTGCGGCTGGTTCGACAGCGTCATGGTCCGCCAGGCCTGTGCCACGTCAGGCGTCACGGGCCTCGCCCTGACCAAGCTGGACGTTCTGGACGGCCTCGACGAGATCAAGGTCTGTGTCACCTACCGGCTGAATGGCGAGGAGATCGACTATTACCCCGCCGGGCTGACAGACCAGGCCGCCGTCGAGCCCGTCTATGAGACGATGCCCGGCTGGACCGATTCCACCAAGGGCGCGCGGTCCTGGGCCGACCTGCCGGCCGAAGCGGTGAAATATGTCCGCCGCCTCGAAGAACTCGTCGGCAAGCCCTGCGCGCTCGTCTCCACCTCCCCGGAACGCGAGGACGTGATCCTGATGAAGGATCCGTTCGAGGCCTAGGCAGGCTTCACCCAGCCTGCATCAGGCTGCCCACCCATTTGGTCGTGCCTGGCTGCATACCCTTGAATTTCGGCAGCGCCGCCAGACGCCCGACGAACAGCGCCTCCGGCGCGGCAAGCCGTTTGACATGGTGATAGAGTTTCGACTGGGTCTCCGGTGTCGAGACCAGGAACAGGCGTTCCTCCAGCTTGCGCGCCATGTGCGAGATGTTCGTCGCCTCCAGCGGTTTGCCGCCGGTGTAGTAGACGATGAACATGTCGGATCGGGGCCACTCGGCATCGTACATTCTGGTTTCCTGCTGTGGAACTATTCCAGCTACGCAGCAATCCGGCTTTGGTTGCCTTCCATCGCAAACAAAACGCGCGAAGATCGGGTGTCACAGCGTTGGACGGACCGTCACGATCCGATCGGATCATTGGTGACGGTCCGGATCGCCAGCACGCTGGGGCGTGGCGGCATGTCCGGGTTAAAATCCGGCCAGCGGGTTGTTGGCGTCTCGAAACTCGCCCGCTCTCCGTCTCCCGGATGCTGCACCGCGACGAACAGGGTCCGCCCGTCCGGCGAGAATTTGGGACCGCACACTTCGGCCCCGACCGGCGCGCGGAAGAAGGCACGACCGGTTCCGCGGCGCGCGCCGTCCGTCTCCATTGCCCACAAACCGTCCGCGGCACCGGTATCGTCATTACCGTCCGTGGACACCCAGAGACGGCCGGACGGATCCACCGCGCAGTTGTCGGGACTGCCAAACCAGCCATTCTCGCTGGTCAACGGATTCCACACCGCCCCTGCCCCGGGACGGGTCGGATCCCCACAGCGCACAAGAATGTCCCAGCGCGACCTTTCGGCGGTAAAATCCCCGTCCGGCTCGGAAATCTCGATAATATGGCCGAACACATTGTTCGCGCGCGGATTTGCGGCATCGATCTGGTCGGGGGTCCGGCGATTGTTGTTGGTCAGCATGACCCAGACCCGTCCGGCAGACGGGTCGGGCTCGACATCTTCCGGACGATCCATGGGGGTTGCACCGAGCAGGTCAGCGGCACGCCGCGTTTCGATCAGGACATCCGCCTGGGACTCGAAGCCGTTTTCTGCCGTCAGTGGCCCAGCCCCATGTGTCAGCGCCATCCACTCGACTGTTCCATCCGCGTCGAACCGCGCCACATAAAGGGTCCCCTCATCCAGAAGGTCCCGGTTCGCCGAAGGGTTGCCAGGTTCGAACCGGCCAGCGGTGACGAATTTGTAGACATAGTCAAAACGCTGATCATCGCCCATATAGAGCACGACACGTCCATCCGGCGCGACGACGCTTTCGGCACCCTCATGCTTGAACCGCCCCAGCGCAGTGCGCTTTTTCGGCATGGACGCCGGGTCCATTGGATCGACCTCGACCACCCAGCCGAACCGGTTCGGTTCATTCGGTTCCTTGCCGACATCGAACCGGTCGAAGAAGCGCCCCCATTGGTACCAGCCGCCCGGCACGCCGTATCGCGCGCCATTGGCCTGTTCACGGTGTCCGTCCGTATAGGCGCCCAGGAAGTTGCCGTTGAAATTCTCTTCCGCCATCAGATAGGTGCCCCAGGGCGTGGTGCCGCCGGCGCAATTGTTCATCGTGCCCGCCACGCGCCGCCCGGATGGGTCCGCGCTGGTGCGCAGGCGAGGCGATCCGGCCGCCGGACCCGTCAGCTCCATCGGCGTGGCATGGGCCGTGATCCGCCGATTGTAGGGGGAGCCGATCACGGGCTGCCAGCCCTCCGGCGTCTCCACGATTTCGACCACTGTGCCGCCATGTGCCGCCATTTCCACGGCGCAGAGATCGCGTGTCATGCTGGCCGGATAGCTGCGCGCCACATTTGGAAACATCAGCGGAGTCGATGTGTATTCGTGATTGACACAGAGCAGGCCGCGTTGGCGGCCATCCGCATCCGGCGCGAGCGCGATGAAGCCGAGATAGTCGTTGTTGTAGCCGAACTGGCGCAGCTGAGCGGCTTCGGTCTGGTGCGCCGGATCGAATTCAGGGCTGTCGGGGAACAAGGGGTCACCCCAGCGCAGAACGGTGTTTGCCTGATAGCCGGGCGGGATGTGATGAGTCTCATCCATGCCGCGCGATATTTCTTCAAAGGCGAAAGCGGCAGGCGGCTGAATGTTGCCGTCAACGCGCGTCGTCGCGGCGCACCCGGTTGCGGTCAGCCCTCCCAATGCGGCCATCCCGCCGAGGAATCCCCGGCGCGACAGGCGGGCCTCAATCACGTCGCCAATCGTGGAGGCGCCCTGCCCGATACGCGGATTGCTGGTCCTGTTTTCCGAATGATCCATGGTGTCGCCTCGCAAACTGATCGGGTCTCGTAACAGAGATTTGCGACACTTATGCTTCAAGGCATGAAGCAGTCAAAACGAGCGGGAAGCAGAAAACGACCTGGTGGGCGGTACAAGGTTCGAACTTGTGACCCCTACGATGTCAACGTAGTGCTCTACCACTGAGCTAACCGCCCGATCCAGTCGGAAGCAGGGGTAATGAATAATTCGGCGCGCGCCGTCAAGACGGGTTTGGCGGTGTAACGACGCAGAGGGCGATTTTCTGCAGTAGCGCGTCCGGTGTTTCCGGATCCTCGGCGAAGAACCAGACCTCACCAAACGGGTCATTGGCGGCAAACCCATACCCTTCACAGGTGAAACTCAGCCAGTGGCCCAGTTCCGAGGGCGTCAGGGACGTGATGGAAAGCCCATCCATTTGCGACAGGCGGAGCATGCAGGCGTCGAGCGACATCGTGGCAGGGGCATCGAAAAAATGCCGGCCGGCATCATGGCTTACGGATTTCAGCAGCTTGGGCGGCTCGTCGGAGGCGCCCCGGCTCATCAGGCGGCCATCACCTTGTCGACCTCGTCGACGATTTCCCGAAGGTGGAACGGCTTGGACAGGACCTTCGCGCCGGCAGGTGTGGGCGCGCCGGACGACAATGCGACGGCGGCGAAGCCGGTGATGAAGACGATCTTCATGGCCGGATCGAGCTCCGCACCGCGGCGGGCCAGTTCGATCCCGTCCAGGCCGGGCATCACGATATCGGTCAGCAAAAGGTCGAAGACTTCCCGCTCCAGCGCCGAAAGCGCGCTCTCCCCATCGGCATAATCCTGAACCTCATGACCGGCGCGGCGCAGGGCGGCCGCCAGGAACATGCGCATGGAGTCATCATCTTCGGCCAGCAGAATCTTGGTCACGCGGAAAGCCCTCTTCTCGGTAGAACCCTAAGCATAAAGACGCAGTTCGGTAAATCAGGGGTGAATGATACGGACGGGAAACCATATTCGCTCTGCCTGACTGCACGGCACGGCGAAAAGGCTTGACCTTCCTGCAAACCACGAAACGATAAGGTGAATGACCGAAGCGCCCCAATTCCTGGACCGGACCGACACTAGCCCCGTGCCGCATGCGCCGACGACGCCGACCGATCAGGATGGCGCGGTGCGCTATGGCCTGCCCTATCGCCTGGAACTGCCCGAAACGCTGGATGTCCCGGTCATTTTCGCCTCTCCGCATTCCGGCAGCCTGTATCCGGACGAGATGCAGTCAGCGCTCTGTGTGCCGTTGCAGACATTGCGCCGCACGGAAGATGCCTTCGTCGACAAATTGTTCGCGGATGTGCCGGGAAAGGGCGCCATGCTGCTGGCGGCACGCTATGCCCGCAGCGTTGCCGACCTGAACCGAGATCCGCGGGAACTGGACCCGGACATGTTCGTTGACGGCCCGCCGCGGGCCTGCGGCCTGCCGACGGCCCGCGTCGAGGCCGGCCTTGGCTGCCTGCCCCGTGTGGCCGCCCGCGGGGAACGGATCTATGGCCGTCGCCTCAGCCGCGCTGAAGGCGAGGCTCGCCTGACCGGAATTCACGATGTCTATCACCAATTCCTCGCCACGGAGCTAAGCCAGCTGGCGGAACGCCATGGCCGCGCCTTCCTGATCGATTGCCATTCCATGCCCAGCATTCAGCCCGGCCGCCGGAATCTGGCCGATATCGTTCTGGGCGACCGCTTCGGCTCCAGCTGCGATCCGCGCCTGACAGGCCGCATAGAACGCGCCTTCCGGGCCCGCGGCCTCAGCGTCGCGCGCAATGCGCCCTATGCCGGCGGCTACACGACCCGCCGCTATGGCCGCCCCAAGCGGGACCTTCACGCCGTCCAGATCGAGATCAATCGGGGCCTTTACATGGACGAGCACGCTGTGGCGGTTGCTTCGGGCTTTGACCACGTACAGCAGCTGATTTCAGAAGTGGTCGAGGAAATCCTGCTTGTGGCCGGACAGATCGGGCCCCGCTGATCCGGATTGATCCGGACAGCCACGCCCAGCCCCTTGATTCATTTCCAAAAAAAAAGGCCGCGCTCCGAAAGCGCGGCCAAGGTCAAAGGGAGGAAACGCCAGAGGCGTCTGCACCGGAGTGCAGGACCAGATTTATGTTGCGCCGCACAAAACGCAACAGCTGAATCGGCAATTCGCTGTTTTTTGAATCACCCGCCCAAGATTTGTGCAAAACTGACCATCGGCACGCCATTTGCGAGGGATCGGCCACACCATCCCGAATTGGGACTGATACCGGTCCCATCCGCAAGGAGCTGAATATGGCTGACGAAACAGACCTGCACGTGGGCAAACGCCTCCGCCGCCGCCGCCGACTGCTTGGCATGACCCAGCAGGACCTTGCGAGCCAGGTTGGCGTGCGATTCCAGCAGATCCAGAAATATGAGTGCGGCGCCAATCGCATCACCGCCTCCCGCCTGTACGAACTCGCCAAGGCGATGAACGTGTCGGTGCAATATTTCTTCGACGGCATTCCCGCCAGCGATGCCCCGGATGCTGCCAATGACGCCGAACGCATGGAAGGCGACATCCTTTCGCAAAAGGAAACGCTGGAACTGGTCCGGGCCTATTACCGGCTTGGCGAGCGCCCGCGCAAACGCCTGCTGGAGCTGGCCAAGGCGCTCGAAGGCGACACCAGCAATACCGGCGTCGCTTGACGCTGCGCACGGCGCGGGGCAATCCCTGCGCCGATGAGCACTCCCTTTTCCCTTGAAGACGAGTTGGCCTTTGCGGGCCGGCTGGCAGATGCGGCCCGGACAGCGATCCGGCCGCATTTTCGCGCTTTGGATGGTGTTGACGGCAAGACGGGCGGCCCGGCCCAGTTCGGGTTTGACCCGGTCACCGCAGCCGACACCGGCGCCGAGCGCGCCATGCGCGACCTGATCGCGGCGGAGCGGCCGGACCATGGCGTCATCGGGGAAGAGTTCGAGGACATCCCGTCCCGCAACGGCCTGACCTGGCTGCTGGACCCGGTCGATGGCACGCGCGCCTTCGTGGCCGGCCTGCCCAGTTGGACCACGCTGATCGCCCTATGCGACGAAGAGGGCACACCGCTGATCGGCATCATTGACCAGCCCGTGCTGGATGAGCGCTATCTTGGCTGGCCGGGCGGCGCGGCCCTGCAACAGGCGGGCACGCAGACCCCGATCCGGGTATCGGGCTGCCGCGACCTGCGCGAAGCCGTCATCTCGACCACCGACCCGTTCATCCTGAACCCCGCAGAACAGGGCGCATGGACCCATTTGCGGGCCACGGCCCGTATCAGCCGGTATGGCCTGGATGCCTATGCCTATGCCCGGCTGGCAGCCGGCACGATCGACCTGGTTGCGGAAAGCGGGCTGAAGGCCTGGGATATTGCGGCCCTGATCCCGGTCGTGCGCGGGGCCGGCGGCCTGGCGACAGACTGGCGCGGCAATGCGCCGAGACTGGGCGGCCAGATCGTCTGCTGCGCCAGCCAGGACATTCTGGATCAGGCCCTGCTGGCCCTGCGCCGGTCCGCCGAGATTTGAGCCCGCCGGACGGCGCCTAGGGGCCCTCGACCGTGTGGCCCCGCGCTTCCAGCATGTCGATCACGCTGTCCTCACCGGCCAGATGGCCTGCGCCGACCGCGATCAGCCGCGTCCCCGGCGTGTCCAGCATGGCTTCGATCTTGCCGACCCAGATTTCGTTGCGCGATTTCAGCAGCGCATCATAAACCTCGTCCGACCCCATCATGTCCGGATTGGCCATCAGCAGGCCGATGCCATGCACATCGCCATCCACCCATTCGGATACGAGTGTGTCGAGCACTTCGCCGCCTTCCTCGATGGATTCGGCAGACCCGATCAGGAAGTCCACCTGCACATCCATCGGCAGATCGGCAAACCGTCCGAGTTGCTCCTCAATGGTCTCCAGATAGGCCAGCGACTTGCCCGCGGCGCGCGCCTCGGCGCCCAGCACCATTTCGACCCCGGAATTCGGATCATAGCCTTCTTTCTGGATCTGCAGGACGGACAGGTTCACCGCCGCCCACCAGGGCTGCATCGGCTGGACCGCGCCCAGCGGCATGCCGACATGATCCAGCGCCTTCTGCAATTCACCGCGTTCCACTTCGTCCAGCAGGCTGGTCAGCTGCTGCCCGCCTTCCAGCATGCCTTCGGTGGATATGAACCGCATCATTTCCGATGCCGCCGCCTGGCTTGTCACATCGGCTTCGAACACGACCGTGTCCGCCTCGGCAAACGCGGCATCGATCGCATCGCTGCGCCAGTCGAGATCCGGCCGCAACAGGTGGACCGTGCCGAGCATGTAGAGCGTCGTATCCTCATCCGACAGCGTCCAGAGCGCCGGCGTCCCTGCCCCGCGGGAGGCTTCCGCCTCCGCCAGCGCGGCCGCATAGGCCGCCTTCTGGGCCTCGAGTTGTGCGGCGCGACTCTCGGCCGTCTGCGCCGCCGGGGCGGGCGCAGGCGCATCCGCCTTCGGGCCGCAGCCGGACAGGCTGAACGCAAGCGCCAGGGCGGCGCCTGTCATGGCAAGGGAAACTCTCCGCATGAATTGGCTCCTGAAAATTCCGGGACATCCAGACCTAGCCCAATCCGGCGGCGGCGCAAGCACCGCGTGCGGCGGGAACCGCATTCCGGCGTTGCACTCTCCGGCCGCTTGCCGTATTCACCGGCTTCGGCTGGCACCCATAGCTCAGCTGGATAGAGCGCTGCCCTCCGAAGGCGGATGTCAAGTCTGGCGATGGTTGTTGGTGTTGGAAGAAAGAAGTGACTAAACAACGGTTTGAGCGGATGTCGGGTTCGCTCTTCAGGCCGACGAAAATCTCGCGTAAGCATGGCGTAAGCATCTCGCGAACGGTATGCACCCGTAGCTCAGCTGGATAGAGCGTCGCCCTCCGAAGCCGGGTGTCAAGCGGTTTGAAGGAAAAGGTGCAGAGAAGGAAAAAATAAAACTGTCAAAGACTTAGCTTGATGCTTGCCTATGACGCTCTATTGAGGAAATTACAAAGGTAACACATAGGTAACACCGAAATCGATTTGCGGTCCCTTAGCTCAGCTGGATAGAGCGCTACCCTCCGAAGGTAGAGGCCATTGGTTCGAATCCAATAGGGACCGCCACTTCTCACTTTGAAAAATTAACTGGCATAGTGAGGCCACCCATTGTCCAAACTATCATTTTATTCTCTTGTAGATGGCGATGTCGGTACGCTCGTAACAGACTAACTCGCAATCGTATTCCCCTGAGTGGATGAAGTTAAACAGTGCCACTCTGAAAATCGATTTGTGTTGCTACTATTTCTAACTTGAGATGCGTTGGACGAGTTCTGCCGCGTCTATTCCATCTACCATTTCCAGTCCTAGCTTTAGTCAAGAACTTTGCTGAAACTCATATACCTCTTGACTCTTGCTCCTCAAAAAGAACAAAATAAGAACATAATGGACAAAATTAGTCTACCATCCGGTGCCATTATCGGCGCTGCGGGGGAGCTGTACCCTCATGCCCACAAGGTGCTTCGCCTTGGCGATGACATCTGCTTGGCGCTTGGCCGTGTGCATGAAGTGCTGGGCGATAGTGCCGATGTCTTTGCACTTATTGCTGCGGCGAAAGTCTCGGGGCCTGTTTTGTGGTGTGGCGGCGGGACGGATATTGGCACGCTCGCCCCGACCGCCATTCAGGACTTTCTTGATCCGGCGCGCTTGCTTCTCGTCGAAGGTGTCTCGCGGGGCGAAGTCATGTGGTCGGCGGAGCAGGCGTTGCGGATGTCTGGCGTGGGCGTGGTGATTGTCGAACTACGCGATGGGCCTGACTTGCGCGAAAGCCGCCGTTTTCAAATCGCCTGCGAAGAAAGCGGCGCACTCGGACTTATCTTAATCGAAGGCCGCGCCCAGACATCGGCGGCAGAAACACGGTGGGACTGCCATGCAGTGTCGAGCGCAGCTTATGACTGGGAATGGCGCTGCACAAAGAACAGAAAAGGAGAACCCGGCATATGGCAGGTGAAATGGCAAGGAGGACGCGATGGTCAGGATATTGTCCATTTGGTTGCCGCAACTGCCGCTTGACCGATGGGTGCGCCAACAAGACCCGCGCCTTGAAGGCCCCTTCGCGATCACCAAAGACATAAAAAACGCGCACCGCCTGACTCATGTGAATGCACCGGGCCGGCGCGCAGGGCTCGGCCCCGGATTGTCCATTCCTGATGCACGGGCAATTTGTCCTGACCTGCTGACCGAGCCTTCAGACGAGATGCGCGAAGCGTCTTTGTTGCGTGCGCTGTGGCGATGGGCGGATGTGCTATCGCCGCGTGTGGCGCTCGATGCGCCGGACGGGTTGCTCCTCGATATTGCGGGCTGCGCGCATTTATTTGGCGGCGAAAAAGAGATGGCGACCCATGCCAAGGAGCGCTTGTTTGACATGCAGATCACCGCGCGGCTGGGCATTGCTGATACCAAGGGTGGCGCCTGGGCGCTCGCGCGTTATGGGAAGGGCAATCCGGCTATTGCTGAAATCGGTGCGACAATGGACGCCTTGCGCACGCTTCCGATTGCCGCGTTAGGTTTAGACGACAAGACGATCTCTGACCTGAGCCGAACTGGTTTGACGACCATTCGTCAGCTTATGGACATTCGGTCAGGCGAACTTGCGCGGCGGTTCGGTCTGGACTTAACGAAAGCACTCTCAACGGCGTCAGGCCATGCGCCCGATCCGGTCACACCTCGCGCAGCTAATCCAGTCTATGCGGCGCGTATGAGCCTTCCCGATCCGATTGGTTATCTGTCCGACATTGAAGGTGTGATTGGAAGGCTTGCTTCCAGCGTATGTGGACGGCTGCAAACGGATCAAAAAGGCGCACGCCGATTTGAACTGACAGTCCGCTGCGTGGATACAGGCAATCATGTCTTGCGTGTCGGTTTTGCCAAGCCATGCTTCGAGGAAGGCCCGATCCTACAGCAATTTGCGCGCCCCTTGGACGCTCTGAAAATCGAGTTTGGCGCGGACTGGTTTCGTCTGCGCGCTGCGCACATTGAGCCTGTCCGATCAAAGCAAATGGAACTGACCGAACAGACGGACACGGAGAATGAACTGTCGCGTATTGTTTCGACTCTTGGCAATCGGATCGGCTTTGACCATGTGCGCCATTTTGCAGGCCATGAAAGCCACTTGCCCGAAAGTGAGTTTTTTCAGCTTGAAACCATGGACAGGCGGGATGCACCAAGCTGGACACAGACCCCTCGCCAGCGTCCCTTGAGACTGTTTAACGGGCCGGAGCGCTTGCATCTGATTGAAGCTGGCAGACCGCCGCGCCGCTTCCAGTGGCGCAGAGCATCTTTTCATTTACAGACTGCCAATGGCCCGGAACGACTGACGCCAGAATGGTGGGCAAGCAGCGATGGACGCACACGAGATTATTGGCGGGTGCAGACTGAAGAAGGCCCGCGTTTCTGGCTTTTGAATTATCCGGGTCAAGCCGAACCGGACTGGTATATTGCAGGGCGTTTCGCATGAGCTACGCCGAGCTTTACGTCACCAGCAATTTCACCTTCCTAACCGGGGCCTCACACGCTGAGGAGCTTGTTACGCGCGCCGTGCAACTCGGCCTAGGGGCCATGGCCGTCACCGATAAGAACACTTTTGGCGGGATCGTGCGCGCACATGGTGCAGCGAGAGAATTGGGCCTACGCTTTATCGTCGGTGTACGTCTTGTTTTGAGTGATGGCTGTGAAATCCTCGCCTATCCGAAAAACCGCAAAGGCTTCGGTCATTTGTGCCGCTTGCTCACACTTGGAAAGCGGCGGGCGTCCAAGGGTGACTGCGATCTCACCTTAGACGATGTGCTGGAATGGGGCGCGACTTGCGTGCTGGTCGCTTTGACCGCCCCTGATCTTGAATTGCTTTTAGCGCGTCTGCGCGAACGTTTTGGAAGCGATGTGTTTCTCGGCCTTATGCCACATTATGATGGTGAGGATGAAACCCGCTTTGCCGAACGCGCCGCGATGGCATCGCGATCCGAGATTCAGCTTGTGAGTCTTGGCAATGTGCTGATGCACACTGCCGGGCGCTTGCGCCTCGCTGATGTACTGTCTTGTTTGCGCGAGAAAACCACCATCGATAGATTGGGGCGCCACGCTCAGCCGAACGCTGAGCGCCGAGTGAAATCAGAGTTTGAATTGCGCCGTCTGTTCAAAGCCTATCCCGAGGCTTGTGCGAATACATGGGTGATTGCGGAAAAATGCGCGTTCAGCCTTGATGAACTGAAATATGAATACCCGGACGAAATCACCGATGGGATGTATCCGGATGAACGCCTGCGGGCGCTCACTGAGGACGGGCTGGAGCGGCGCTATCCCGATGGCGTCTCGCTGAAAGTCCGTGCGATGATTGAAAAGGAACTCTCGCTCATCAAGGAGCTCGATTATGCGCGCTATTTTCTAACCGTGCATGACATTGTGCAGTTTGCGCGAGGCCAAGGCATACTTTGTCAGGGGCGCGGCAGCGCCGCCAATTCCGTTGTCTGTTATGCGCTCGGCATCACAGAAGCCTCACCAGAAATGATTACCATGGTGTTTGAGCGCTTTATCTCGGAAGCGCGGAATGAACCGCCCGATATTGATGTCGATTTTGAGCATGAGCGGCGTGAAGAAGTTATTCAACACATCTATCAGAAATATGGACGTCACCGTGCGGGCCTCTGCTCAACCGTTGTGCATTTTCGCTCGCGCCGCGCCATCCGCGAGGTCGGCAAAGCGATGGGACTATCCGAAGATGCGGTTTCTGCGCTGTCCAGTCAGGTTTGGGGCGTCTCCAGTTCAGGGCTCGACGAAGAACGCGCCAAAGCTGCAGGTCTTGATGTGAAAGATCGGCGGCTCGCGCTTACCTTGGAACTTACGAAAGAGATAATCGGCTTTCCTCGCCATCTCTCGCAGCATGTTGGCGGCTTTGTCATTACGCGCGGGCGGCTCGATGAGCTGTGCCCCATTGAGAATGCGGCCATGGAGGATCGCACTGTTATCGAATGGGACAAGGATGACGCCGAAACGCTCGGTATGCTGAAAATAGATATTTTGGCGTTGGGGATGCTTTCATGCCTGCGTCGTAGCTTTGACCTCCTGAAAACATGGAAGGGTGAGCATTACACGCTGGCGACACTGCCCCAGGGAGACACAGGCACATATGACATGATTTGCAAGGCCGATACGGTTGGCGTTTTTCAGATTGAATCACGCGCGCAGATGAATTTTCTTCCGCGTATGCGCCCGCGCAATTTGGAGGATCTGATTGCCGAAGTCGCCATCATCCGGCCCGGTCCCATTCAGGGTGACATGGTACACCCTTTTATCCGCAGGCGGCGCGGCGAAGAAAAGGTCACATACCCCTCAGAGGAATTAAAGGAAGTTTTGGAGCGCACATATGGCGTGCCGCTGTTTCAGGAACAGGCCATGCAGATTGCCATTGTTGCAGCAGGGTTCACGCCAACAGAAGCCGATGCCCTGCGCCGAGCCTTAAATGGCTTTCGCAGACAAGGCGCAGTGGAGGATTTCAGGGAGCGGTTTATTAAAGGGTGTGTGGAGCGCGGCTATGAACTGGCTTTTGCCGAAAACTGTTTCAAACAACTTCAAGGCTTTTCAAGTTATGGCTTTCCCGAAAGCCATGCCGCCAGCTTTGCCTTGCTTGTTTATGCCTCTTGCTGGATTAAACATAATCACCCGGAAGTCTTTTGCTGCGCGCTCTTAAACTCGCAGCCCATGGGTTTTTATGCGCCAGCCCAGATTGTGCGTGATGCTATTCAGCATGATGTCAACGTTAAGCCGATTTGCGTCGAGCGTTCCTATTGGGACAATGTGTTGGAATATGACCATGATGGTTCTCTCGCCGTGCGGTTGGGTTTTCGTCAGATCAAAGGGCTGAAAGAAGAAGAAGGTCATTGGATTGCGGCAGCGCGCGGAAATGGCTATCGGGCGATTGATGCAGTATGGCGCAGAGCGGGAGTGTCCCGCAAAACGCTTGTGAAACTGGCTGGCGCAGATGCCTTTGCCGAATACGAACTATCTCGGCGAGACGCGATTTGGAAAGTGAAAGGTCTTGGCGGGGATAAACCGCTACCACTCTTTGAAAATGACGGTGAAGGCTTACCGGATATTCCAGCATTGCTGCCAACACTCAGTCTGGATGAGGATGTGTTTGAAGATTATGTGGCAACGCGACTGACACTCCGAGAGCATCCGACCACACTTCTGAAACCTCAGATGAAACGCTATATGGGTGCTGAAGACTTACGCCAGATCGCAGATGAGACGTGGCTGAGTGTTGCAGGCCTTGTGATAACGCGACAACGCCCTGGTACAGCGAGTGGGGTTATCTTTCTGACGCTCGAAGACGAAAACGCTGTGTCGAACATCGTTGTTTGGCCCAAGACATTTGAGAAATACCGCAAAGCAGTGATGGCCGGGCGGCTCTTGCATATTCGCGGGCGTTTGCAGCGCGAAGGCACA
Organism: Hyphomonas sp.; assembly: GCF_017792385.1. NCBI lineage: Bacteria > Pseudomonadati > Pseudomonadota > Alphaproteobacteria > Hyphomonadales > Hyphomonadaceae > Hyphomonas > Hyphomonas sp. Next base: position 828,348 of record NZ_CP051230.1, read on the forward strand.
GTCACGCATGTTATTGCCACGCATATAGAGGACTATTCGTATTTACTCGATACGCTGGGTGATACGGCGCATGCGGGAGGCTCCATTGATCCATCCGCGGATCGTATGGATGAGGCCAAGCGGCCCGTGCAGGACAATCGCACAGGGCCAAGGCCAGCTTTGAAGTCGCAATCAGAGACGGTCACGGACGCCCTACAAAACGCTCGGCACGCGCGATTGGGCGCGGGCGCGCATCATCCGAGACAACAAGCCAAAAAGCTCTTTTACAGTCGGGATTTTCATTGAAAGAACAATAGCGTATAAATACTGCAAAGTATGCGAATGAAACCTCACTAGTTCATTCGGTAGTGGGGACAAAATGAGCAAAAAATTTATTTTCGTATTCATGTTTACTGCGGCACTGTGCCTATTTTCAAAGGCGTCCGCCGAAACTGATTGTAAGAAGAAATGCTGCACAAAAATATTTGGGGAAACGGTTTGCGAACCGGCATGCAAGGCAACATGCGAGGCGGCGAAAGTAATTGGCCCGACTTTACCCGATTGTGGCGGTGACATCTGCGATGCGCTTGAAAAAGGAAAGAACGAAGTAAAAAACGCTCTTTCCGATGTTGAAACGACTATAAGAACTGGCGATTGCGGTGGAGATATTTGCGACACACTGGATAAGGCAATCTCAGACATCCTTGACGAATCTGAGCGTACTGGAGAGAATCTGGAGGAAGCAGTTCACGCGGTAGGAAAATTTATTGAATCTCAGGCTCATGGCTTAGGTGACTCGCTATCGGATGCCGAAAAGAGAGTAAGAGAAGGAAAAGTTGTTGACGCGCTTTGGCACTTGGCAACAGACCCAGTAAAAAACACTGAAGAAGCCGCTGCCGCCGCTGCTATGGAGAGCGATATAATTCGTGCCGTCGGGCAAGTAGCTGCTGGTGCATATGGTGGCCCTGCTGGTACCGCTGCATATGCAGCTTGGCTAACATATAATGAGACGGGCGATATTGAGTTAGCGCTTAAGGTTGGTGTGATCACAGCGGCAACAAGTTACGGGAATGAAGCTGTAGCCGGGATACAGGGCGAAGGACTTAGCCATACCACAAAGAAAGCAATTTTATCAGGTGCAATTGGGGGCATCTCAGTTGCGGCAAGTGGCGGTGACGAGAAAGCGATGCTGGATGGATTTGTTCTATCTGCTGGATTGGTAGTCGTCAAAGATGGCTATAAGGAACTTACAGAACATGATCTGGATCGAGACTCATTGAAAGCTTCGCGTGGAGAGGCTTATTGTTTGAATGTGACTGCAGAATCCCTTGCTAAGAATTCTGCTGCCAGTTGCCTCCCTACAGAAGATATATTTGTAAGGGACGAAAACAATCAGATTGTTTACGAAGATGCTGAACGCACAATTCCAAAATTTCGAGACAAAAGCCGAATAATGGCCGAGTTGGATAATCGCCGACCTCATGTCGGTAAATGGTCTCAACCAGGCGAAACTGGGATTGGGCATTTCGCGTCGAAAGAAACTGGAATGGTAATGACGGGAGTTTCCAAAATTCCCGGGATGAATGCTATGTCCGTATTTCACGATCAATGGGCAATAAACTGGGAAATGGACCCCGTTTCTTCCGCGCTCACAATTCCACCTGCTACTGTGATTACATATATTGGAACAGGCGGTCCAAGTTACGACTTAATTAGAGAGTCCGCTATAGAAAATGATGGACGCGAGTCCATTGACTACCGGGCTTCCGTAGGAAGCGTCAGTTCAGAGTCACAAGATGAGCAACTTGAGAGCTACATCGGACACTCATTCATTTGCACGAAGGCTGACATCGTACGGCAAATCGCACTAGAGTTCCCTAGCTCTCAATCCTCAGACAAGTGCCGCGTAATATATAAATCCGAAAAAGGTTTCGAAACGCTTTGGTCTGCCAAGAATGATAGAAATTATTGCAAGCCTCACGCAATTGGGTTCGTCAGTAAGCAGATTTCAGAGTTTGGTTTCACCTGTTCGGTTCAATAGTATGTGCGGACGATTTTTCAGGCATAAGGTCAGTTGGGAAGAGTATTATGCTCAGCTTGCTTTGTTTCGTCCGGATGAGATTCCGGAGAATGAACCTGCGTACAATGTAGCGCCAACGCAAATTGCCCCCATCATCCGACAACTTCATGATAGCGAAGAGGTAGAACTCGCATTCGCCATGTGGGGCCTCGTGCCTGTTTGGTGGAAGAAACCCTTATCCGAGAAGAAGTTTTCAACTTTCAACGCAAAGGCGGAAGAGGCGCATGAAAAGCCAACTTTCCGATCAGCGTTCAAGTCAAAACCTTGTCTTGTGCCGATGAGCGGTTTCTACGAATGGAAAGGCCCAAAAGGCAAAAAGCAGCCATATGCAATCTCCATGCGTAACCGACGATGGTTCTATGTGGCGGGTCTATGGGATCGGGCGTATATTGATGATGAGCCGTTGGATAGCTTCACCATACTTACCACCGCGCCAAATGACTTTATGGAGGGCATTCACAATAGGATGCCGCTGATCCCCGAACAATCTGACGCTAAGGCATGGATTACGGGTAGCTTGGATGAGCGAATGGCGATGATCGCGCCGTATGCGGGCAATGATTTGCATGCATGGCCAGTGGACAAAGCCGTTGGGAATGTTCGCAATCAAGGGGAAGAGCTGATCGCGCCAATGGGTCAATAAAATCGATGTTTTATAGTTCCGGAGTTTACTGGGTAACTTCAACACTGTTTCACTCAAGTGCTTCCTATCAGCTTTTCTGGTGATGCATCACCAGAAAAGGCCGGGCCTGAACTCGAAGCAAAGGTCCGCGCCGCATTTTCCAGTTCGGCCGGAGGCTGATCAAATGGCGAAGTTAGCTACACTGGAATGAACCAACAGCGAACGCCATGTCCCATTCAGGGACTGAGCGTCTTTTGCAGCAGTTCAGGCAGGTTACTCGGAAAATATGTTTCGTTTGTTGCCTTCAACTCTTCAACCGACCACCATTTATGACCTTTGATCATCGCCGCTTCATCTCCCGATAGCCCGGCTAAACTGATCTGCCGGGATGCAGTGTTTGTGTGGAAAAAATGCTCTTCAGCCTCGATTCTGTTGCCGTTCGGATCTGTAAACTGCGCGGCCTGCGCACCGATATAATCCATGATGTCAGCCGCAAGGCCGACTTCCTCCAGTAGCTCCCGGCGCGCGGCCTGTTCTGGCGTCTCACCTGCTTCAAGACCGCCGCCCACCGTCGCCCAATATGACCGGTGATTGTTTTGGTCACCATATTCAAACTTGAGAAGCAGCACGTCTTTCGACTCATTGGTCACGAGGATACGGGCAGAGCGACGGCGAATGGTTATCACTTGGGTCATGATTGCGTTTCGTCCGCCGCCCGTTCGCCCGCCCGTACTGCGCCTTCCATATATCCGCGCCAAGCGGTTGCCGCCTCGGTGCCGGCAAAGTGCAAGGGCCCAATATTCTTAAATAGAGCCGGACCGTATTGGGTGAGAATACCCGGCGGGAGTGGGGACGTGCATCCACCACTCCAGGGATCATTCGCCCAGTTCATTTCGGAAAACCCAATCGGAGACATTGCCTCTTTGCCGAAGAAACTCTTCAGCTCTTTCAAGATTGACTTGTATCTCTGCCCCGGTGACAGATCAGCGGCTTTTTTGCTCAGGAACAATAGCAAGGCCCCATAACCTTCCGTGTTCAAAGCAGGTGTGTTGTCGAGCGAAGCCTCGATATGTTTATGACCAACCGCAAGACCGCTGAGGCCGCCGCTCCGCCAGAAAGGGGTTTTATAAATGATGTGTGCTTTGAACCCTGGCTCCATACGCCAGTTTTGATTCAACCCTCTGCGGTCCAATGGAAGCCCGGGTGTGAATTCTATTCGCTGCATATCCAGAGGGCTGAGCGCGATGATACATTTACGGGCCTGTAGCGCGAGATCCTCGACATTCACAGTCACCGTATCAGATCCATATCTAATGGACGTCACAGGTGCATCCACCCGTATGTGATCATACATCCGGGCGCCCATCATTTCGATGATTGCACTCGGCCCACCGATGAAACGTGAATCCTGGGCCCCACCTTCAAAGCGGTTGATGCTGTCATGCCCGCCGCAGGCGCGTACAGACCAGAGATAATCAAGAGCTGACATGGCCGGACTTCCCCCGAGGGCGTCAATGGTTTCAGTTAGAAGCTCCTGGTATGGCGGGCCGGTATAGCCTGATTGCTTTGCCCAGGCTGCGACAGACAAGTCGTCAATTTTCTTCGCGCCGGGATAATTCCAGGGCGAAGAAAGCGGAACAGTCGCCGCGATTCTATCCAGTTGTGCGATGGCCGTGCGGAGCGCAGTAGACTGCGCAAATGTCTCTTCTTTGGAAATGACATGGTTGCGGCGCATCCACCGAATTATGGATTTACCCGTCATAAATGTTGGATAGCGTTCTATGTTCAGCGTATCGGCCAGTGCCAGTAATCTGGTTTGACCGGGACCCACCCATTGGGCGCCGGCTTCAAGGCTGAGCCCCTCGACTTGCTGAGAATAAATCCGTCCGCCGAGCCGGTCCCGCGCCTCTAAAATGAGAATATTCGTGACGCCGCGCTCAATAAGCCGATGAGCGGCACTCAGACCGGATAGCCCGGCGCCAATAATGATTGTGTCAAACATTTCTGGATTGTTCCGGGCATGGGCTGAGATATGCGGCCCCGCGATTACCGAAGCCGCGGATAGGGACATGAAACGCCGCCGCGTCAGATGGGTCATTTTTGCGTTCCTTTGTGATTGGGATGCGTTTAATTGGGGTCGGAGCCTGGCGGCGCGAAAAGCACATTCCACACGCTTGCAGCCTTTCGGACATTCAGCAGGTCGCGAGCCATCAACCAGAATTCGTGAAAGTTGATCGTGACCGGGTTGGAGCTTTCCAGCGGCTGGGTTACGCCATAATCAACGGGCGCCTGTTCAGTTTGGTAGGTTCCGAAGAGAATATCCCAGATGATCAGTATCCCGCCGTAATTTTTGTCGAGATATTCCGGGTTTCGGCCATGATGCACACGGTGTACGGACGGCGTATTGAAAATCCTGTCCAGAACTCCAAGGCGGCCAATCTTCTCTGTATGTATCCATGTCTGATACACAACGACGATGAGTATCGATCCGACAATCTGCACGGCATCGAAACCAAGCATGATCATGGGAATAAAGAAGATCCACTCCACCATTCCCTCAACCCAGGACAATCGCAAAGAAGTCGTCAGATTAAATTCAGGCGAGGAGTGATGGACACTGTGATACGCCCAGAAGACACGCCGCTCATGCTCGATGCGATGCATCCAGTAATAGGTGAAATCCGCTGCAAGGAGTGCAAGAATCCAGCTCCACCAAGTTACAGGTATTGAAAGAACGGCAAACTGTTCAACAAACAGAATCCCTAAAACAAACGCAGTCCCAAAGATGGTTCTTTCGAGGAGTTGATTGCCAATTTCTATCGTGAAATTGGCCAGCGTTTCCCTCCAGCCAGAGCGTCTTCCTGTGGCAAGATCAAAAATGGTTTCAGCAAAAATGATCACAAAAAAGAACAGTGCGACTGAGATTACTGCCACAAACAAGCCTTCATGCGGTGCAATCCGCAGTTCAAATGCACTCATCTCAGTTGCCCTCCTGCTCTTTGGCCGGGAGCGCGGGCGGCGCAATATGATCAAGGCGACTGATCCAATTTGTGATGCGTTCGATGGCGCCATCTGCGAAAGCATCCGCCCCGAATACCTCAATCGAAATGATCCGTTGCGTAAGTGCTGCATCGGCGGTGACGTAGCGATCAGATAATGCGGGCAGGAGCATATGATCTGCATCGCGCAATGTAACAATGGCATCAGCACCGGGTGTTTTTGATAAAATGTCCATATAGACTTCGGCGCTTTGGGCGAAGTCGACATTCATGTCTCTATTGCCAAAAACCGCGAGAACCGGCACGTCGACGCGTGCGAGATCTTCACGGGCATCGCTCCTGAAATTGAGCTTTACAAAGGCCCAGCGTTCTTCTGACATAACATCATCGCAGCACTCGGGCGCACTGTTCATGAGCTCTTGATAAGCCTGATAGTCAGCTTCCTTGATCAGAAGATCAACAACACGTTTGTCAAAAGTGAGCGCAATCTCAATTTCCGCATCCGGCGCGCCATCCAGACGCAACCGATTGCGTGTTGTGTATTCAGATTGTTCGAGCCAGTTAATGGCGCCAGAGACTGACACCATAAATGCGAAATTCTGATCTTTTGAGATGGCTTTTGGCATGACCCAGCCGGCCTGACTGAAGCCCAGTAATCCGATTTCATCCAGGCGAATATCAGACCTGCGCCGCAGAACATTTGCTGCCGCAATGACCTCATCGGCGCGGTCCTCCATGGACTGGTTCAGCCAATTCCCGCTGGAGCCGCCAACACCGGGCTTGTCCCATGAATAAACGGCAAACCCGGCCTCAGTCAGAGCCTGCATAAAGGGTTTGTAATAGCCATAGCCGTTCCAGGTGCTATCCCCATCCCCGTGGACAATGAGAACCGCCGGATGCGGCCCGGGCGTCTTTGGAAGCAGTAGCCTGCCAGCCAGCATATTGTCATTATGCGGAAAGTCGGTGCGGGTATCTGTCATGCTATGGGAACAGGCCGCCACCAGGACAGTGAGCGATAGCAGCGCAAAAGCGCGGAGCACGCGCAGGATTTCAAGGGGATGGATCATGGTTGACCTCCTTGGAGATCACGCAGCACCTGTCATCCGGCAGCTCGCCGTGATGAAGCAGGCGAAAATCGGCAGATGCTGCGTGAAGTGTTTACTAGCTGCCCGGTTAAAAGCTGAGAATGACACCAATCAGAGCTTGATCTGATTTTAGATCACCAGTCTTCGAGCGGCGATATTCGGTACGCAGACGCAAGCCATCCGTAACAGCGAACTCAGCGCCGGCTCCAAACATCAGGCCGCCTTTGCGTTTGTCGCGGGTGAATGTTCCGTCGGTGATATCCGTATTCGTCGCCGTGATATCTATCTTTGAGTTGGCATACCCGACCCGTCCATAGAGCAGTGTTGAGGGTGTTGCGAGAATGCCGGCGCGCGCCGATGCATCCAGCATCAAACCCGGGTCCGCCTTGAACGAGGCCGTTCCCTGTGTATCATCAACCTCGGGGCCGCCGCGGCCTAAGCCAAGCTCAACGCCCAATACAAGACTGTCGCCCATGGTGACATCATAACCTGCAAGACCGCGCAGATTGAAACCCTTGTCGCGGTCCTTCAAAGCAACATTCCCCGGCGCCGTGAGTTCAACCTTGTTACGCTGAAAGCCAGCTTCTCCGCCAATGAACGGTCCACTGAATGCGCCGTCCGGGCCGGCCATGGCTGGCGTCGCGAACAAGGTCGCCGCGCCGGCAATTACTGCGAGTGATTTTTTTGACATAAGAGAGTCCTTTCACATTTCTGATCAATGTCAGACGCAATGTGAATTCGCGGCATCAAGAAGATTGGAAGATTTGGTCAAGGTTTCGTGGAGCAATTTATTTTCGTCTCCATCAAATCTCCATAAATTCTGGATTGCACGGCACTGTTCATATACTATCCCTCAGCGTTTTTCAGGACTTTGACTATGAGTAACGAATTGATCCTCATCGCTGAGGACGAAGGTGAAATTGCAGAAATTATTCAGGCCTATCTGGAACGGGCAGGTTTCCGGACGGTGGTTGCCGGTGATGGGGAAATGGCACTCTCCCATTTTCGGCATTTTTCTCCGGCGCTGATACTGCTGGATGTGAAAATGCCGAAACGCGATGGTATCGATGTATTGCGCATTATACGGCAGACCTCGGACACGCCGGTCATCATGGTAACAGCGATGGCCGAAGATATCGAAAAAATCTCAGCCCTACGTCTAGGTGCGGATGATTACGTCGTTAAACCCTTCAACACACTGGAGGTCGTTGAACGGATAAAAGCCATCTTGCGGCGCGCCGGTTCGAATGCACAGCGAGGCGACCGGCCCATTACAATCCAGTCTTTAATCATAGACCCAAATGCACATGCAGCCTTTTTGGCTCATGAGAGTGGCCGCAAACCGATTCCACTGACACAAACGGAATACAGCATTGTCGCCAGAATGGCCCGATCGCCGCAACGGGCTTATTCGAGGGCAGAATTGGTTGATGCCTGCCTGCCTGAAGGGGAAGCACTTGAACGCACCATCGACAGCCATGTCTCAAATGCAAGACGGAAGCTGGAGGCAAACGGTATCTCAGGGTTTCTGGAAACCGTCCGAGGCGTCGGATACCGATTGGAACCGCTCAAATGATCGGGCGCGGGTCAAAACTTCGGACACAGCTTTCATTTTCAATGATCATGACAGCTTTCGTTGCACTTGGCGTGTTTTGTCTGGGTATGATCTCGTTCTACCTGTTCTTGCAGAAATCCTGGCTCAGCGGACTGAGCGATGAAAACCGGGCCACGCTCCAGACACTCATGGATGATGGAACAGTTTCGTCCGACGCCCTAACCACGCTGATAAGCACTTTTTCATTTTCGTGGAGCGGCGGATACGCGCAGGCCGAGCTTGCCGCCCTCATCACTTTAGTGATCCTCGCGGCACTGTGCGCTGTTGTTATCGGTCTTATTATGTCCAAAAGAATGTGCGCCCCAATCGAAACTGTTACAGATGCGGCCCTGGAAATTGCAAACGGCAATTTCACTCTGGCACTGCCTCAAATCCAGGGCGGCGCAGCTGAAACAGAAGAGCTTGTGAAAGCCTTCCGTACCATGACCGATGCGCTGTCTGCGGCGGAACGTGAAACCATGGAATCCTCAGCGGCCATCGCCCATGAATTGCGCACCCCATTGACCATTCTGCGCGGCCGGTTGCAGGGGCTCAATGATGGCGCGTTCGAACCTTCAAAAGAGATGACCGATAGCCTCATCGCGCAGGTCGATACGCTATCGGGCATTGTTGACGAGCTGAGCCTGCTGTCCCGGCTCAGTGCCGGAAAATTCGAGCTTCAGGCGATCGAAATTGACCTTGTTGGAGAAGTTCAAAAGGTCGTAACACCGCTGCGGCCCGACCTTGAATCACTGGGGCTTCAAATCACTCTACTCGATGAGCCCGTGAAACTCATCGCAGATCCCGTTCGTATTCGCCAGGCACTAACGGCACTCATCGACAACGTAAAACATTACGCCGCATCTGGACAGCACATCGAAATCTCGACCTATAAGGATGGCATGCATGGCTATATTGAGGTCAGTGACCGCGGGCCTGGAATCGACCCTGTGGACCACGAAAATGTTTTTCAGCGGTGGTGGCGCGGGGATGAATCGCGAAATCGCGCCAAGGGCGGCACGGGACTCGGCCTGTCCGTAGTCAAATCGATCATTGAGGCGCATGGCGGGAAGGTCTCGGCCAGTACGAACGCGCATGGAGGCGCGACTTTCACACTCTGTTTGCCGCTACCTGGAGATACATCCACAGTCTCTCCATAAAATCTTGGCAGCTATTCCATCATTAATGCATCAGACTCCGGACGACAGGTCAGTGTCGTCTGGAGAGCCAAGTGAATATTTCAAATATCAGCGCGGAACAGCGATATCAGCTTACGCAATGGCGGGTCGGCTTTTTAGTCGTTCTGACGATCGCATTGTCAGCCTGCGCGACTTCGCCCGTTACCAACGAATCTCAAACGCGCGCAGTGCATCCTATAGAAGGAATTTGGCGTATCGACGACGCTGCATCCTATATCGAAATACGTCCCTGTAAAAATGACACTGAAAAACTGTGCGGCCACTTAATTGCGTTTGATGGAAATCCGAAAGCACGGGATTACCTCCACCCAAGCTGGCTTCACTGGGGACAAAAACTCTGCGGCAGCCTTATCGTGGCCGATCTGGAGCAATCAGAAGCGGCTCAGATATATCGCGGCACCCTTTATGATCCCAATGAGGGCCAGGTTTACAATCTTATTGTTCTTGCAAAGTCCCGCGATGAGATAGAAGCCCGGATTTATCTGGGGGCGAGCATTGATGAGGCCATCGGCCTGGGTGTCGGCGCGTTGAGCGGTGACACCGGTATTGTCAGCCTACTTTCATTTTTTACCAGAGCCGGCATTGGCCGGGAGCATCTCGGTGAAACCGTGCAATGGCGGCGTGCCAGTTACCCGATTGAAACCTGCAGTGCGGCGTGACGCGTTCGATTGAATGGCGATATGTCTCACAATCGAAACAAGCCTGGTCGGCAGCTCACTTTCAGGGGGCCGCCATGGCGGGCAGAGGACGGCAAAATGGGTGCTGGCCTGCATATACCAGCTTAATGATACCGGTTGTGACGCGCGAGATTTCTTGCGGTCTGAGCAGATGTCATGACCGATAAGCCTGTACCACCGCTCCATTGGGTAAATCCGGACAATATTGCGCTGATTGCTTTCGGGACGGATGTATCTGACCGTGTGCAACCATACCGGGGCACAGCCGGCAGGCCCTATTTTGAAATCTCGGATATAGAATGTCCGCCCTGGCAAAATCGGGAACTTCTGTCTTTTCTGGACGAAAACGAATGCCGGCAGATTGCCATATTTGCGAGCACACTGACGGCCGGGCTGACCGCTTTGGCGATGATGACCGGGGAACGCGGGCATGACGTTTTTCTGGTCAGCGATGCCGTAAATTCCGCATCGTCAGTTTGGCTGAAAAGACTTGGCAAGACCCATGCCATACTGATTGACAAGCATTGGTTTCGTGAAGAGTGGAACCTCGTCTCCGGTTTCGATTGATCGGTATTTCTATGATGAAGCGGAATGTAACAAGTGATAGATTGTCTTTTGTGTCTGAACATTTTTCTTTGAGTTATGACTATGCTCGGCAAACACCATAAACCAAGCTCGGGGAGAGATTCTGACGTTTAGCAGTGCGGATTGGTTTTGGGGCCACAATCACATCGCGTTCTGAAAAACATAAATTCGGACGCCTCGCGGGCTGGCCCGCGACCGGGCTCGCGTAAACGGACCCGGCTTGCGCCGTGTCCGCCATGCGGCTTTGATCCCTGGCGCCGTCTTGATTGTCTTGTGGGTCAGCGGACGGCGCTGGCGCGCCGGCATTATGGAGAATTTCCCTTGGCAGTCGGGGTGGGCGTCAGGCCGGTCTGGCACAGGGCGGCCAGCGCGCAACCGCCTTGGGACTATAAGCTGTCTCAGCGCTTTTAAGTTCTCCTACCAAGACAATTGCCCGCCGTCCTGATGCCCTGAGCCTGTCCGTCCCTTCCTGCCGCCCACCCCGCCTGCCCGGGGAAATTTGTGTGGGGGCTAAAGGAGACGCGACATGAGCACCAAGACCGCCAGCCAAGGAACCGCGACGAGAAACCGCAAACCGCGCAAAGCACGGCGCGACCTCTACCAAGAGGTCACCGATACCGTGATTGCCCAGCTTGAAGCGGGCGCTGTGCCATGGGTGCAGCCTTGGGGCAGACCTGATGTCACGGCCCCTTGTGCGCTGCCCCAAAATGCCAGCACGGGGCGCAGCTATTCGGGCATCAATATCCTGCTCTTGTGGGGCGCTGCGATTGAGACCGCCCGCACCACCCCTTATTGGCTGACCTTCAAACAGGCCCTTTCCCTTGGCGGCGCTGTGCGAAAAGGTGAGCGCGGCACAACCGTTTGTTACGCTGACACTTTCATTCCGAAAGCCGAAGCGCAGCGGGCGCAGGGAACGGGCGAAGACGCCCAGCGCGTGGGATTCTTAAAACGCTATACCGTTTTTAACGCTGACCAGTGTGACGGGCTGGACGACAGATTTTTTGAGGGCGTCACGCCTTTGCCAGAGCGCGAGTTAATCCCCCGCGCGGAAAAACTGATTGCGGCCACGGGCGCAGATTTTCGGATTGGCGGAGACCGCGCATTCTTTGTGCCGAGCGAAGACTTTATTCAAGTCCCGCCGCAGCCCGCCTTCCACGACCAGATAAACTATTACCGCACCTGCTTTCATGAACTCGGCCACTGGACGGGACATAAAACCCGCCTTGACCGTAATCTGAAAAGCCGTTTCGGAAGTAAGGACTATGCCCGCGAAGAATTGGTCGCGGAAATGGCCAGTGCGTTTATCTGTGCCGCGCAGTCCATCACACCAACCGTGCGGCATACGGATTATATCGCCAACTGGCTGCAAGTCCTGAAAGAAGACAAGCGCGCGATTTTCCGCGCCGCGTCTCTTGCCAGCAAAGCGGCGGATTACATTCTCGCCTTTGAGAACGAAACGGCGGCAGCGGCATGAACCGCCCGAACGCACAGGACTCCGAAGCAACCGATGTTGGCGAGCAGACCCTGACTCCCGGCGTGCGGCCTGTAACTTTGCGCGACCGCCTCAGTGTTCTGGCCGCCCAGCCCTTGGCCCCGAAACGGAACGCGGGCCTTCCCCAGAAACCCTGTGACCACGGCCTGTTTGATGAGGTCGGCCGTGCACAAACAGACCTGTGTGACCTCATCGCTCAATCAATGAAGGAGACAAAACCATGAGCACCGATACAAAAACCAGACCCCGCCCAAAGGCAAAAACGACGCCCAAACCGCAGGTCAGATTTCTGCCTGTTGCTGACCTGCATGTGAGCAAGCTGAATATGCGGCACGGCAAGCAAACCCCCGATATAGGCGACATATATCCGAGCATTTTGGAGAGCGGCATTCACCAGTCTTTACTTGTCCGCAAGGAAGGCAAAGGCTGGGGTGTCATCGCGGGACGCCGCCGCCTCTTTGCCTTGAAGAAGAAAGCCAAAGAAACGGGCAAGGCTGTCACCGCACCCTGCATTATCATGCAGAGCGGGAACATCGGGGCCGCCCGTGAAGCTTCTCTTTTGGAGAATGTCGCGCGCCTTCCTGCCACGCAACTGGAACGCTTTGCCGCTTACAAAGCACTGGCCGAGACGGGCAAAGACACCGCCGCGATTGCGGAAACCTTTGGCATCAGGGAACTGGACGTGAAGCGCGTTCTGGCTCTCGCCAATCTCAAACCTGAATTGCTTGCGCTTTATGAGAGTGAAGAGATTCGCGGGGCCACTTTGCAGGCCCTCACCCTCGCCACCGAAGAACAACAGAGCGCATGGCTGGAGGTCTTTCATTCCGACGACTACGCCCCGCAGGGGGAACAACTCAAGGCATGGCTGACAGGCGGGGCGCGGATTAAGACCGACGTCGCCCTGTTCAGCCTTGAGGATTACGCGGGCACGATCATTACCGACCTGTTTGGCGAGAGTGCTTATTTTCAAGACCCTGATTTATTCTGGACGCACCAGAACAAAGCGATTGCCGAAGCCATAGAGACATGGAAAGCCGAGGGCTGGAACGAAATTGTGGTGATGGAGCGCGGTGAACACTTCGCCACATGGGAACACGGCAAGCGGACACAGGGACAGGGCGGCAAAATCTTCCTCGCAATCGGCCATGATGGCAGCGTGACGCCGCATATCGGTTATCTGTCAAATGCGGACATCAGGAAGATTGACGCCATTCTTAAAACTGGCAGTGACAGCGGCGACGCGCCGAAATCAGCCAAACCTGAAATGTCAGGCCCAATGGTCGAATATATCAGCTTGCACCGCCACGCCGCCATTCGCGCCAGTCTGTTAGACCATCCCATGGTGGCCCTGCGCCTGACGGTTGCGCATATGCTGGTCGGCTCCAATCTGTGGTCGGTTGCTCCGCAAAAAACGACTTCACGCAAGGATTTGACAAGTGAAAGCGTCGCAAACAGTCAGGGTGCGCAGCGATTTGCCAAGGAACAGAAAGAGGTTCTGGAATCGCTTGGATTGCAAGCGGCCCAAGCCCATTACGGCCCAACCAAGCAACTGGCCGAAGGGGATGTGGCGGAGGTGTTCGCCGTTCTTATGGAGACATCAGATGCGCAGGTCATGCGCGCATTGACCCTTGCTATGGGCATGAGCCTTGGCGCGGGCGAGACCATCACCGAAGCTGTGACGCTCGCTATCCCTGTCGATATGCAGACCCTGTGGGAGCCGGATGATGCTTTCTTTGACATCTTGCGCGACAAGAAAGTCATCAACGAAATGGTCAAAGAGGTTGCTGGCAAGTCCTGCGCGGATGGCGCGCTGACCGATACGGGCAAGGCGCAAAAGGAGATTATCCGCAATCGGATGAAAGGCATTGGTGTCAGCGCAGACAAGGCGCGTCCTGACTGGCGACCCCGCTGGATGCAGGTTGCCGCCCGCCATTATCTTAGTGCCAAAACCTGCCCGCCCAGCGCAGACCGGACGGTGGCGGCGAAGCTTTTTGCCAAAACAGCACCCAAGCAGAAAGCGGCCTGATTTCGAGAGATTGCCCCCGCGACAGGCACGTCTCCAACACGCGGGCGCAATGACGGGGCCAAGCCCGATGGCCTCAAGAGGGCCGCGTCCGATCTGGGCGCGGCCTTCGCCTTCCTTTGGAGCCGCAATCGACACCCGCAAAGCAGGATAGAAAAGCCTGTGACTCAGCTTCTTTTCGCTCGCAGATGCAGGAGTATCTGACAGCTTCACTCTCGCAGACACAGCAGCAGGTCTATGCCGCCCTGTTTGCCTGCATCAACAACTCTTACAACACCTTGCGCACACATTCCGTCCTTGAGGATAAAAGCCCGGTAGCTTATAAAAAACGCACAGCAAAGGTGCGGGGAAAGTGAGCGACGAAGACTGGCAAGAAGCGGAGGATAAGTGAATGATGGCACAAACTGCAGTTCGTTCTCTTCGCCTGTCGCTATTGGCCAATGCGGTGCTCTCTCTGTTGACAGGCTTGCTGATTGGCGCGTTTGCCGCGCGTTTGGGTCCGGCGCTTGGCCTGAATGACGCTCTGTGGCTGCAGGCTTTTGCGGTACTCCTCCTCGTCCACTTCGTGGTTCTCATGATTGTCCACAGGCGATCGGATGTGCGACTATGGACGCAGCTCAACCTGATATGCGTTGGTCCCTACCCATTTCTTCTGCTTGCCTATCTTGTTTTCGGTCCAGACCGCCAGGCAGGCGCAGGCACTCTCGTTTTGGCCGACGCGCTGGCCGTCGGCGCGGTTGCTGTCTGGCAGTTTTTGACTTGGCGAGCGTCTGGCCAATCGAACAGCGCAGCATGACATTTGCACTCTACAGCACCCTAATGATTCAGCATATCGTTCTGGTGATGGGCTGGTGACGGGCATCTTTGCAGCATCGCGCAGGTAAACTTTCGGTCGGCGAGAAATAGTGCCAGATGCTCTTGTCTATCCAGCCTACCAACTGAACCTCCGCACTTATCGTTTCGCTGTGTTTGTCGACGTGTTCTCGATGTCGACGGAACCTAGTCAGTAAGTGATGGATATTTGTGCGGCGTCGGGCGTTACAAGCCGTCCGATGTAAAGGAAACCCGTAAAGCAGGATAGAAAAGCCTGTGTCTCAGCTTTTGTTCGCTCGCAAATACGACGGTGTGGACAGTCTCACCCTCAGCTGTGGTTCTGCCGCTTTCATCAGGCACAAAACGAGCAATTTGCCGTGGCCTTCATCACAGCCGTTGTCACCATAAGACCCCATATCCCTGTTTCCCGCGTGCAACCTGATGGACAGCCTGCGGCTTACCAGACCTGGCCCGCACTTATTTTCCCCTGACGCTACGCGTCATTCCTCGCGCAGCAAAATAAGTCCGGCCTGCGGCGCTTCTCTGACGTTACGCCCTCTCACTGACGTTCGAGGCTGCCCGCCTTGGACCTGCCCATCGGGCGGTGGCACGTCAACAGGGCATTGGGCTCTTGCGACATTAACATATGGAGATGAAAACCATGGCAAATGCACTTGGATATGTCACTGAAACTGAAACCGGCTTTGAAGGCACACTCGCAATGATGAGCCTGTCCACACCGATCCGTATCGTCAAAAATGGCGACAAGACTGGTGAGGCACAGCCTGACTTCCGCGTTTATGCGGGCCGCAAAACCGGCTCCGACATTGGCGGTGGCTGGTTCCGTAAAGCCAAATCATCGGGCCGCAAATATGTGTCCCTGACGCTCGCGGACCCTGCCATCGGACCACGCAGGGTTTACGCAAACCTCGCACCTGTCAAAGGCCAGAAAGGCCGCCACGTTCTGCTCTGGAACCCGCAGGACTAAGGCAACAAGACTCAAACTCTCGCCCGCCCGGCTCACGCCGGGCGGGCGTCTTTATGCTTGAAACTTCGATGTATTCATCCAGAGATGGCATAGAAACTGCATCTCCCAAAACAATGTTATGGAACGGGCTGGCGAAATACAATTGCCGCGCCGTGCACCCAATGCGGCGTGGGCTTGGGAAGGATTGCGGCGAAACCCTGATTATCGCCGGGCCTATTTCGCGGAACGGCATCACTCGCTGACAAACATAAATCTTACAACCGGGGCAACATTGCTGCGTATGCGTTCACGCCATCGCAGGGCGGAGAAGTTCGGTTTGCTGGCTTTTGCTGACCCGCGAAAACCCGCTATAGATGCCGATATTTTCTGGTGCCCACATGTGTTTTCCGGATGTCTGGACGTGCGACTATCCAGATTATTTCCAGACGAAGTTAAACAGGACAGCAAAATGGGGGCTATCTATCTGCATCGGTTGCAGACACGAAGAGTGTTGCTGGAAACCATGGATGGCGCACGCCATATCGTCCTGAATGGACACCGTTTCTGGATACAGCTCTTCTGCGGAAAGCCCAATGTGATCGGAGATACAGCCCATATCGGTATCAGGATGAACGCTGCAACCACTATGGAGCGGCACCTTGATACCGCCTCTCAGCTTTTGTCGCTTTACAGAAATAACGGCGGAAAATTACAGCGCATCGGGCGGCACAAAAACATTGAACCGCTGCAACGGGCATTGACCGCATATGATATCTGGACAGGGTTTGAACGGCCAAAAGGATCATTAAAAGACATCGCCGCCGCGCTGGTTGGACCACGCCGCGTCGATGAAGAATGGAACGGAACATCGCGCTGTTTGAAGGATATGGCCCGGCGCGCCCGGGACAAAGGCATGGCTTTTGTCACCCGTGATTATCTGGACATGCTGGGTAAAAAGACCTTGTAAACATCACAAAATTTTGGGGTGTCGATATTCTGCCGTCCCGATTTCGACACTCTCAACGATCCCATATTCACCTTAGATTTCCTGTGCGAGCCTTTTTTAGTTTTGGCTCGATTTGAAACTAAGGAGTAAATTTATGGCCCAGGTCTCAATCGAAAGCCCTTATTTAACGGCTGCGGAAGCCGCGACCTTTTTGCGCCTCGAAGAGCGCACACTGAATAATATGCGCTGGCGCGGAGAGGGTCCGCACTGGCGCAAGCATGGCGGGAAAGTGATTTATCACCGCCTCGATCTGGAAGGATGGTCACGGGAAAACGACTTCGGAGACGGACCGAGTTACGACATAAAAAGTAAGGGCGAGAATGATAATGAGGCGTGACCTGACCGCCGTCATCATTCAATATCGCAAGAACCGCATCAATCACCGGCTTGTATTTGGTGAGCCTATCCTGACAGTTCGGCGAGGCTGGCACCGGAAACTGGCCGTGTTCAATCCGGGTCAGATTTTCGGTTATGAACGGTGGCTGGGAAATAAATACGGCACCCAAAGCTGGGAGACTTATGTATTGCTCGCGGTTTCCTTTGGCCCGGTTACCAGAGTCAAAGGCGTTATTCCCGGCGCGGAAATTCTGCTGCGAACAACAGGCAAGACGCGGGCAAAACGCGTGCTTGGCTGGCTACAAGAACAGGAAAGATCGGGACTTAAGCCTAGCCAATTATCCGCTCATTACTGGCGACATGCCCATAATGCCTTTGAAACCGGCCGTCAGCCGCATGTGTTGACCACGCTGCAAAGCCGCGCCTTTGAGACGGCCCCGCATCCGTGATCCGCTGGCTTCCCCATATCGCCGTGACTGTGTTTTGCGCCGCGACTCTCTATCAGATACACGCGCCGCCGGGCCCGCGGCTCATCTATAATAGTAGCGCCAGTGCCCCCACCGGATGGTATCGCTTGCACACTGATAGAGACGTCAAACGCGGCTCCCTCGTCGCAGGTTTTGCGCCAGACAAGGCGCGAGAACTTGCACATGAACGGGGGTATTTGCCGGAGCATGTCCCCCTCATTAAAACCGTCTGGGCGGTTGGGGGCGAGCGGATTTGCGTCAGAAACGGGCGGGTTTCAGCCCAAAACCGTCCTGATATTTACGCGCGCGCGCAGGATGATTTTGGGCGAGAACTGCCCCAGCTCGAAGGATGCTTCACTCTTAATGTAGACGAAGTCTTCCTTGTATCCATAGATGTGCAGACATCCTGGGACAGCCGCTATTTTGGTGCTGTCCCGATGGAAAAAATTCTGGGAACCGTGACTTACCTCGGAAACAAGTCGGAGCGATCGGATACGTTGGGGGGCTGGGCACGGGTGAAGGGCGTGGAGGGCAAGATAAAAGCAAATAGCGCTCCTGGGGCGCTAAGCGGTTGTCTGCACATCAGTTTTGGGGGCACTCCCTTGGGAGCAGGGAGCACCCCCATTTTAGCCGGATTGCCTGAGTCTATGGGCTTTATCGGGAGCGCTCCTTACCCGGATTATCACGCGACGTCACGGAAACCCCAATGAGCAAGAGGGGCAATTCTGACCAGTTTGAAGTCAGGCTTGGGCGTATACGTTCTCCATCCGGCAGCACAAGATTGCGCGGATTTTTTGGACAGGTTAGATATGGCGGGAAACGTCTCGCAGGCGCGTCTCGTCATTACAGAAAAACCCAGCGAAACTTTGCCCAGCAATCTCACTTCGCAAGACGCGTTTTGGTCAAAGCCCACATTCAGAGGCTGAGTGGGTCTGGTGCCAAGGTTCAAACCCTGCATCTGAAATATATTGAACGCGACAGCGCGGCCAGAGATGGTGAGCGCGGCAAGCTCTATAACGGCACATCCCTGGAAGCGGACCGAGACACCTTTATGGAGCGCAGCCAGGGTGATCGTCATCAATTCAGATTTATCATTTCACCTGAAGATGCGGGCGAGCTTGCGAGCCTCACAGATTTCACCCGCGATCTCGTCAGTGATATGGAAAAGGATCTCGGAACAAAGCTCGAATGGGCCGCCGCCAATCACTATGACACGGCGCAGCCCCATATTCATCTTGTTGTGCGCGGCATGCGCGAGGACGGAAGCGATCTTGTTATTCCGAGAGATTATGTGTCTTACGGGCTGCGCTGCCGTGCTCAGGAACTCGCGGAACTCGAACTAGGTCCCGTGAGCGAGCTTGAGGGACGAACCCGGATGGCGCGGATGACCTCGCAGGAGCGATGGACCCAGATCGATTTTCAACTCACACAAAGCGCAGATGGTAGCGGGATAATCGATATGTCAGGCCCCGCGCCGCAAGGCAGATTTTGGGAACGCCAGCTCCAGAAAAAACGCCTTGCATTTCTGACCCGTATGCGCCTTGCCGAACATGCAGGTCGGGGACGCTGGACTCTCAAACCGGATATGAGAGACATTCTGGTCCGTATGGGCGAGCGCGGCGACAGGCTCAAATCCATCCACCGGGCGATGCGAGATAACAAAAATGTGCGGCGTGTGGACGGCGCGTCGATATTTGATCCGCTCACAAGGGACGCCAGGCAAGTTACAGGCCGCATACTCTCGACGGGTATTGCTGACGATGTGAATGATCGCGCCTTTGTCATTCTGGACGGCATGGATGGTAAAGCTGTCTATGTCGATATTGGCAAAGCAGAGCATCTGGTAGGGCTTGAAACCGGGCAGATTGTAACAGCGCACCCGGCTGACATAGACCCGAAGCCGTCCGACCACACGATTGCAAAAATCGCGAGTGAGCATGGCGGACTTTACTCTCCTGCTCTGCATGCCGTGTCAGATAAACGCGCCCGGCCTGAATTTATCCAGTCGCATGTGAGACGCCTGGAAGCCCTGCGCCGGGCCGGTCTTGTCAAACGCTTCCCGGATGGCAGCTGGCGCATACCGGAAGACTATCTCTCCCGCGCCAGACAATATGGAGAACGCATGGCGAGCCGCCGTCCTGCAATCATCGAACTGGAGACAGATTTGAATCTTGCAGATATGGTGAAGGCCGAGGGCGCAACCTGGCTTGACCGTGATCTGCGCGATCATGGTTACCGAGATGCTGCTTATGGGTTTGGCCGCGATGTAGAAGAAGCCAAATCCCGGCGCCGAGACATTTTGATAGCACGCAAAGTGATGCGGAAAGATCAGCAGAGACTCTCCCCGGAGAATTACAACGATTTGGTCAAGGCCGACCTGGAAGCCGCTGGCTTAGAGTTGGAAAGCCGGATTGGAAAACCTTTTATCGCTGCGCCGGAGAGCGGAAAGATTGCCGGGCTTTACATTCAACGAGTCACTCGAACGAGCGGACAGTATGCTCTGATTGAGCGGGCCAAGGATTTTACACTTGTGCCATGGCGGCAAGTTATGGAGCGCAATCTCGGAAAATCCGTGACTGGTATTGTGCGTGGTAGTCAGATCAGCTGGCACCTCAGCCGAGGGCGGTCAATTTCGTAAGGCGAGTTAGACCGCAAGGATGGGTAAACCGTATGAGTTGAGTTCGTTACGCTTATTCATTTTCCGGGACGAGACTCTGGTGTTCCGAATTTCGAAGCGGAGAACCTGCACCATACATCGCCATTAACCCGACCGGGGCAAGAATAGCCCATTGCGGATTCAAGAGTAGACCAGTCAGGCCAGCTTGCCACAAATCAACGCCGACGAATGCCAATGCGGAGGCGATCCAAAGCCCTGCAAAGTGGCGACCGACCACACCGCCTTTCCAGAACGCAACAGATGACCAGGCAAGGAAGATAGCCACAATGTGCCAGCTTGCATGAAGCGCGCCCTCCGCCATCGGATCAATATCCGCTTCCAGTAATGGGATCAGTGAGTCCCTGCCGCCGACAAAAGTGTGAACTGCTGCGGTGAACAGGGCCAGTAGCGCGGCAATACCGCGGAGCATAGAGGTTTTGTTGATTGCAGGCATAGCTAGAAATGCTCCAAAGCTCTGTGGCAAAGCGCAAGGACGTAAAATGCGAGGACCAGGTCCAGAATCTCGACAACGCCGAGCGCTAGCGGGATGACATCAGGGGAGCGAGGAAAGACACCGCCAAGATCGAGCAGCACAACAAAAAATGTACCCCCAGCATGCGGCGATAGCCGACCACACAAACCTGCCTGCACCCTTCAACAGAGCAACGGCAGATATGAGCGCCACAAGACCCAGGCCGATCAGGAATGCGTTGAAGCCCCAGAATACTGGCCCGTCCAGTCCCGAAAAATCACGCGTTTCTATGGGGCCGCCGGGAACGAGTGTCGCAAAGCTCAAAACGAGTATTCCCAAAAGGATTCCCGCGCGGCGCAATAATGTGTGTGTCTCAGCCATAGCAATTCCATACGCTCGCGTATGGTCTTAGCAATAATGCCTTTTCAATGTCAATACGGTAGCGTATGGAAGACTTATGAACAAAGCCAAATCACTTGGGCCGACAGACTGGATAAAGGCAGGCTTTCGTGCACTCACTGAGCATGGGCCGGAAGCGGTGCGCGTCGAGAAACTGGCGCGTGAGCTCGGTGTCACCAAAGGGTCTTTCTACTGGCATTTTGCTGACTTGCCCGCTCTTCAAGCAGCTATGCTGGAGCACTGGCGGGACGTGGCAACCGAGAACATTATCCATCGCTCAGAGGAGTCCGGCGCGCCGATGGCGACCATACTTGAAAACCTGCTCATGGAGGCTGCATCCAATCCAGCTGCCGATTATGGCGGCCCACAGGCAGAATCGGCGATCCGCAGTTGGGCACGTAGCCACACTGCTGCTGCTGAAACTGTCCGGCAGGTTGACCGCAGGCGATTGGGCTTTCTGGAGAAGAATCTCAAAGCGACCGGGGTGAAACCGCGTGCTGCCAAACAGTGTGCAGCACTCTACTATTCAACCTTGATTGGCGCGGAGCAGCTTTCCGAAACAGCACCGCTTACGCGTAAATCGATCCAGTCCTATGTCAGCTTTCTCCTCCGTGGAGCGGGAACGGGTAAGTCACAAGGTGAGTAACGAATCCTTCCTATATTTGCACGGCCTGCCAGGCTCTGCGCAGGCGGAAATGACCATAGCGTTTGGATCATGCGAGGCTCCCTCCACCATCGCCAGCCTGGAAAGGTTACCTCGACTTGAAGCGGCAGCGGACTACCGAAGTGCGATACTGGATGCGTTCGATCAGTATCTTGAGAGACATGATCAGCAGAAAGTACGGCTTATAGGGTTTTCCCTTGGTGCGATGCCGACACTCCACATCGCAGCCGCACGCGCTCACAATGTGTCGTCGATCGACCTGATTGCGCCCGGTGCTCCATTACAGTTGGGGCGTTTTCTCGATAATATGGCTGGTCGGCCTGTCTTCGAGGCTGCATCCGCAGGCAAGTTCAGGCTGGGATTACTGGCAGGGTTGCAATCTCTCGGTCTCCGGCTTGCGCCGAATACTGTCGCTCTTCAACTTTTCAAAAGCGCGCCGGAAATTGAAAAATCCATGATGGCGGAGCCCATACGCAGCGAAGCCTTCACTAACGGAATGCGATATGCAATTCGTGAACACGCTGCAGGATATCGAAGAGAGCTCAACGCCTATGTCAGGGATTGGTCGGAGATCTTACCCAAAGTGCAATCACCTGTCCGCATCTGGCAGGGCTCGGCTGACAATTGGGCGCCGCCAGATATGGCAAAAGCATTGGCCTCGGCAATCGCAGGGCCCGTGCAAATCGAATGGCTAGAGGGGTTGTCGCACTATGGCACACTCGCACATGCCTTACCGCGGATAGTCAAAGGCCAATGACAATAAACAACCATGACATCAGGTGGGTTCACGAGTAATCATTTTGCGCGCCTGCCTGTCGTCATGGCTGAGCGATAGGCGGCCAAAATGAAATCGTCAGCCGATTTCGGAACACGTTTTTGGGGCAGATACGTCATCACAACGGCGAGCGGAAATGCCATTGTGCCGTAGCGGGCAGCTTCGAGAGTAACAGTCTCGCGCTTGGAAAATGCCGCCACAGCTTTTGCAATGTTGTCGTTTATCGTTTGCGCACGCGCGCGCAATTCTGCCGAAGCCTCTCCTGTTAGAAACTGGGACTGGCGGCCCGATGCCAGAATGATGGCCTTGGCGCGCTCGCGCCGTGCGAAAGTTGGCGTGACCAATGCGGCGCGTTCACCTGCTTTGCTGTCCTCAGCCATTAACTCGGGCAGCAAGTTTGCGGAAAACGCCTCCAATGCATCCACCCAGGCAGACGCAATAAGTCCCTCACGCGATCCATATCGGTGATAGAGCGAGCCCGTAGAGACGCCCGTCTGTTCGACGAGGCGCTGTATTCGAAATTCACCATCTTTCGCAATTTGCAGACCCGCAGCTTCAAAAATGTCGCGGTCTAAGAAAGTTGACTTCCGGCCCATGGCAGGAATATATTAGAAAATACTTTCTAGTAAAGAGATTTTGATGAGCCCAGAATTGTGCCTTTTCCTGGCTGCCGGATTAAGTTTGGTCACCTTTCTGGTTCACCTGTTTGCTGGCGGGGTCCATGTCGCTCGCCCGCTGCTCGCCAGCACTGCACTTCCCCCAGCGTCGAAATGGTTGAACTATTATTGCTGGCATCTTGTCACCCTTATGCTTGGGTTCATGGCTCTAGGGTTTTTCTGGCTGGGCACAGCGCCATATATGCCCGGCATAGTTTTTCTGACTTTGCTCGCTGTGAGCTCGTCCATGCTTAGTCTGTTCGTTGGATTAAAAGCGGCTATCAATCCCTTCCGGTTTCCATCAACGTCCCTATTTGCCGTGATTGCAGTTTCAGGCGGCGCGGCCATATTGATGGCGGCTTAAATGATACGCCGGTTTCACAGATGGAATGCGTTGGCGCTCGGTGCGTTTCTGATCCTTCATTTTCTTAATCACCTCTTTGTGACAGGCGGGATTGAAAATCATCTCTCCGTGCAGGCACTTCTGAGAAATATCTACCGCTTTCCGGGCGTTGAGCACGCGCTAATCACCCTGTTTTTCACGCAGGTTGCACTTGGCGTCATTCTGTCAGCTAGACGGGGCGTGCCCAAAGGTCTTTGGGCCTGGTTACAGATCGGATCAGGCGTTTATCTGGTTCTGTTTATTGTTCAGCATTTGGGTGCAATTTTGCTGGCGCGCATGGGCGGGCTGGACACAAATAGCTATTTTGCTGCCGCAGTAGTCAGTCGTCCGCCATTCGTCTGGTATTTTGCGCCATATTATGTGCTCGGCATAACTGCCATATTCATACATATAGCGGCGGCGCTTCGTTTTCGGGTTTGGCCGCGACCAGCGCCGCTCATATCCGTTATCCTGCCATTTGCGGGTCTGGTCATCGGAATGATCACGGTTGCTGGTTTGATGGGAGCATTTGGGGATTTTTCCTTGCCCCGAGAGTATGATGACTACCTCAAATCCTTTGAATAGTCGCTCTGATAATACGTGAAATATGCATCATTATGGGCATAAAGGGCCATTAGTGCGTTAATTATGATGCTGTAAACACTTTCTTATTGAAATTCAGATAATGCACCATATATGATGTAGTAACGTATTATATGAGGCTTAATGATTGATTTATGACGCATAAACTAGATTTCAAACTTGCAACCAGCGAAGCCATTGAAGATGTGCTCAGTCGGCGGCTCGAAGATATTCGTCTGCAGCGCAATATAACTCAGAAACGCCTTGCCGAAGAAGCAGGCGTATCGCGCAGCACCATCACCCGTTTGGCGCAGGACGGCAAAGGTATTTCGCTGGACAGTTTTATCCGCGTTCTTAAAGCGCTCGACATTGCGAGCACTCTCGATCTGGTGGTGCCGGAGCGCCGTATCAGTCCGCTCGAAAAACTGAAACTGGAAAACCGGCCCGTTCGTCAACGCGCCCGAAGCCGCAAAAAAGACGAAAAAAAATGGACTTGGGATGATGCCGGAGACGACGCATGACCACGGCCAGTGTCGAGCTGTGGGGGCGGCGTATTGGAGCGGTCACCTGGGACAGTGATCGCAACATCGGTATCTTTCAATATACACCCGAATTTGGAGACAGTGGGATTGAGGTTGCTCCGCTCCGAATGCCATGGAGAGAAGCGCCCTATGAATTCCAGACCCTCAGCCCGAAAACTTTCAAGGGACTACCCGGTATGCTGGCCGACAGCCTTCCCGACAAATTCGGGAATGCACTTATCAATGTCTGGCTCGCCAGCGAAGGCCGCGAAGAAGATAGTTTCAACCCGGTCGAACGGCTCTGCTATACTGGAAAACGTGGTATGGGGGCGCTGGAATATAAACCCGCAATATCAGGGGCACCTACGAGCGCACGAAAAATCGAAGTGTCCCGTTTGGTGGAACTGTCCAATCTCATTTTGACCGAACGCGAAAACCTGTCCGGTCATCTGACGGGGGATAATGACAAACGCGATATTGAAGACATTTTGCGCGTCGGCACGTCCGCCGGCGGCGCGAGAGCGAAAGCCATCCTCGCATGGAATGAAAAAACAGGCGAATTTCGGTCCGGCCAGATAAAGGCTGGTAAAGGGTTCACGCACTGGCTGATGAAGTTCGACGGCGTTGAAGAAAACAAAGATAAGGAGCTGGCTGACCCTCAAGGCTATGGGCGCATCGAATACGCCTATCACTTAATGGCGAAAGCTGCCGGGATCATCATGATGCCCTGCCGCCTGCATGAAGAAGGCGGCCGGGCGCATTTCATGACCAAACGATTTGACCGCACGGATGAAGGTGAAAAACTGCACTACCAGTCTCTCGGGGCTTTGCAGCACTATGACTTCAACATGGCGGGGGCATATGCATATGAGCAGGCCATTCAGACGATTCAATTATTGAAGCTTCCGGCTGAGGACATTGAGCAGCAGGTGCGCCGCGCGCTGTTTAATATCGTTGCCCGTAATCAGGATGATCATGTCAAGAATATTGGCTTTGTCATGGACCGCGAGGGCGAGTGGCGTCTCTCTCCCGCCTTTGATGTGGCTTACAGTTATAATCCAAGCGGGCCATGGACGTCTCGACACCAAATGCAGCTCAATGGCAAACGGGATGGTTTTGAAACCGCTGACCTTCTAGCATTTGGGGCACTCGCCGGATTGAAGGAAAGAAAGCTCAAAGCGATATTGGATGACATATTGGATGCAGTAAAGCAGTGGTGCGACTTTGCAGAGCAAGCACAAGTGAAGGATGAGCAGGTTACGAAGATAGAGCCTGCACTTCGTACGCAGGATTTTGTGTAAACGACCTCAGCGATACTCAAATTCCTGAATTTTGCACTCTGAATGCCCCTAAAATCCAGCAAGGGTTACCCAACATACCCATCCTGTATCACTGAAGGTAATTAAAGTCAGAAATTCCTTCCAAAGCTCCAGTTTTACTCTGAATTTTTACCCGCTTTCCTCACTATACGGAACATATTATTTTCGCGCAGCATAACCTCATCACAACAGATGAGGTTAATTCGTGTCACCGCAATCCATACTGATAGGCCAGATCATTGTCGTCCTGACGACTATCGTATGTGGCGTATGGTTTGCGACACAATGGACCGCTGCGCAGTTCTCACATGATGCATATCTGGGGCCGGCCTGGTTCACGGTGGGCGGCACACCCATCTATTATCCCTGGCGGCTGTTTGAATGGTGGTACGCCTTTGATGCCTACGCCCCGGACGTGTTCGCCAAGGGTGGGCGCATCGCCGCCGGGTCGGGATTTCTGGGCTGCGCCCTCGCCGTTATTGGTTCCGTCTGGCGCGGCCGGCAGGAAAGAAACCTCACCACTTACGGCTCCTCGCATTGGGCGGGGCCGAAAGATCTGCGCCGCGCTGGACTCACCAAATCCGATGGCGTCTTTCTCGGTCAAACCGGAACAGATTATTTGCGTCATAACGGCCCCGAACATGTCATGGCTTTCGCCCCAACGCGTTCTGGCAAAGGGGTTGGCCTGGTAGTCCCAACATTGCTCAGCTGGCCACACTCTGTCGTCATCCACGATATCAAGGGCGAGAATTGGGAGATCACTTCCGGATGGCGCGGGACATTTTCTCACTGCCTGTTATTTGATCCGACCAATCCGGGTAGCGCCAAATACAATCCCTTGCTGGAAGTCCGCAAAGGCCGCCATGAAGTGCGGGACGTCCAGAATATCGCTGACATTCTTGTTGATCCGGAAGGTGCACTTGAGCGGCGTAACCATTGGGAAAAGACCGGCCATGCGCTGCTGGTCGGTGCAATTTTGCATGTTCTTTACGCGGAAGAGGAAAAAACCCTCGCCCGCGTTGCTTCCTTTCTGTCTGATCCCAGCCGCTCTTTTGAGCGGACATTATGGGTCATGATGTCCACCAATCACCTCGGCGACGGAGAGAGTGCCCGTTGCCATCCTGTTGTCGCGCAGGCCGCACGCGAACTTCTCAATAAATCTGAAAATGAACGGTCTGGCGTGTTGTCAACGGCGATGAGCTTTCTCGGGCTCTACCGCGATCCAACTGTCGCCGAGGTGACATCGAAATGTGACTGGCGGATTGCCGACCTGATCAATGCGGATTGCCCGGTCTCGCTATATCTCGTCATTCCGCCGTCTGACATTTCCCGAACCAAACCGCTTATTCGCCTGATCCTCAATCAGATTGGCAGAAGATTGACGGAGAAACTTGCAGGAGAAACGGATCAGAAATCCAGACGGCAGGTCCTTTTGATGCTGGATGAATTTCCGGCGCTGGGTCGACTAGACTTCTTTGAAAGTGCTCTGGCCTTTATGGCGGGATATGGCCTCCGCGCTTTTCTCATTGCGCAGTCCCTCAATCAGATTGAAAAAGCCTACGGCCCCAACAATTCCATTTTGGATAACTGCCATGTGCGCGTCGCCTTTGCGACCAATGATGAGCGCACCGCGAAGCGGATATCAGATGCCCTTGGCACGGCCACTGAAATGCGCGCCATGCGGAATTATACGGGCCACCGTCTCGCGCCGTGGCTTTCTCATGTCATGGTGTCCAGGCAGGAAACTGCCCGTCAATTGCTGACGCCCGGCGAGGTCATGCAGTTGCCGTCGAATCAAGAAATCATTCTGGTGTCGGGGGCACCGCCCGTGCGCGCCAGAAAAATCCGTTACTACACAGACAAGAACTTTACCGGGCGCGTCCTTCCCTCCCTGGCGCCCACCGACCCCAATCATCTCGCCAGCCTCTCCCCTCGGCGCGAGGATGATTGGGGTTCAGCAACCCGCGATGTCGATGAGACATTGATGCAGCCATGGTTTGATCAAATCGCGGGCGGCATTGAAGATGAAGGCGGCAAGCAGCGCGAACCGGAGCTGGATGCTCCACGTAAATCAACTCCAGACAAAGACCGAAATGAAGCTGAGGTCGCGCCTGACCAAGCAGACGCATTAAGCGCACAATCGAGCTTGGTGACGCGCCGCACACAGGCACTCAGCAAAGCCCAGAAAGTCTACGGTCTCGATCGCGGCACACCCAAAACAGATTTGATGGATTTCTGACATGCCATCCAAGAACCCCCGCATACACCCCTATATCTCCGAAGACTGTTATGTGCGCCTGCAGGCTTTGGCGAAACTGCCGGGCCGGAGTGAGTCACAAATTGTCGATCAGGCACTCGCCGCCTATTTCAGCCGCGAATATGAGGACAAACGCGACGGCGCGCTCATCCGGCGCCTTGACCGGATCGCTCGCCAATATGAAGGACTGCGCCGGGGTCAGATAATTTCAGCAGAGGCTTTTGCACTCTTCGTTCGTTATTTCCTCACGGTCATTCCGCCGGTGGATACTGCCCACAAGGAAGCCGCGAAGGCCCAGGGACAAAACCGCTTTGAGGGTTTTCTGGATTCCCTGCGCACGGTTCTGGCCGACGGGGACAAGATCCTGTTCTCCGCCGTTGATGACATTCTTGTTGATGAGAGTGCCTTCTTCACAGCCGAAGAATTAAAGCGCCTCCATGAGCCCGCGCCTGCGAGACCTCGCAAACGGGAGGCCGCGGCAGATGGGTAAAAACAAACACACGCTCGAACGCACTGACGCCATGCTGAAAACAGCCATGGGCGAAACAGTCGCCGGTGCGCTGGACGATCCCAGCGTTGTTGAAATCATGCTGAACCCTGACGGCCAGCTCTGGATAGAACGTCATGGGAAAGGCCGAGAGAATTCCGGCCAGATCATGCGCCCGTCAGAAGCAGAGCGCGTCATTCGACTGGTCGGGTCTCACATCGGCCAGGATGTAACGCGTGAGTTTCCAATTGTTAGTGCAGAATTGCCCATTAGCGGTGAGCGGTTTGAGGGCGTGCTGCCGCCTGTGGCGATAGCGCCAAGCTTTTCGATACGCAAACCTGCGGCCTGCATCTTCACGCTTGAGCACTATATTTCTGACGGCACGATGACATCGATTCAAGCGCAGCTCTTACGGGACTGCGTGATCCGCCGGAAAAGCCTGCTCATTGTCGGCGGCACAGGGTCTGGCAAGACGACACTTGCCAACGCGCTGCTGCATGAAGTGGCGGCCACAGGTGATCGCGTCGTCATTCTTGAGGACACACGCGAACTGCAATGCGATGCGCCGGACAAAATCGCGCTGCGCACACAGGCCGGGTCTGTCTCCATGGCCGATCTTGTGCGGTCCACCTTACGTTTGCGGCCAGACCGGATTGTGGTCGGCGAAGTGCGCGGCGGGGAAGCGCTGGATTTGCTTAAAGCCTGGAACACTGGACACCCCGGCGGCATAGCTACCGTTCACGCCAACTCAGCAGCGGACGGCCTAAACCGTCTCGAACAACTTATTTCAGAAAAGTCCGCACGCATTCCCCGCGCACTTATCGCGATGGCCGTAGATGTGGTGATCGGCATTCAGCATTCGGGCGGCCAAAGGTCCGTCACCGACATTCTCGAAGTCATCTCCCCAGATGGCCCCGATGGATACCATTGCGAGCCGCTACGCCCGCAATCCCTCAAACTTATCACTTCCAAAGGAGGTCTTTCATGATTCTGAACAAACAAATTTGCCGCGCACTTGGCGTGGCAATCATTGTCCTTTCCATAGCTGCACCCGCCCATGCAGCAGGCTCCGGCATGCCGTGGGAGGGCCCTCTCGACCAAATCCTGCAATCCATTGAGGGCCCGGTTGCCAAGATCATCGGCACGCTGGCCATTATCATCACGGGGCTGACATTGGCTTTCGGCGATACGGGCGGCGGTTTCCGCCGTCTGATGCAAATCGTCTTCGGCCTGTCGATCGCCTTCACCGCTACCAGCTTCTTCCTCTCCTTCTTCAGCTTTGGCGGCGGGGCGGTGCTGTAATGGTGGAGGGTTATTCCATTCCTGTGCATCGTTCGCTCACTGAGCCAATTCTACTGGGCGGCGCGCCGCGCAATGCGGCCATCTTGAATGGCACCATTGCGGCTGCACTCGGGCTCGGTCTGCAAATCTGGCTGCTCGGATTGGCATGGTGGGCGATTGCGCATGGCGTTTGCGTCTTTGCGGCCAAACGTGACCCGAAGTTCCTCGATGTCCTGACCCGTCACATCCGTCACCGGGGGTATCTCGCATGATTAACCTCGCCGAATACCGCGCTAAGCCGCGCTGCCTGTCTGATTATCTGCCGTGGGCCTGCCTCATTGCGCCGGGCGTGATTCTCAACAAAGACGGCAGTTATCAGCGCACGGCGCGTTATCGCGGGCCTGATCTCGACAGCACAACAGCAGAAGGGCTGGTTGCCATATGTGCACGGATCAATAATGCATTGAAACGCTTTGAGTCTGGCTGGGCGCTCTATTTTGAAGCAGCGCGTATACCAGCGGAGGATTATCCTGACACTGACTGGCGTGACCCGCTCGCCTGGATTATTGATGAAGAGCGCCGGGGGCATTTCTCGGAAACAGGCGAACTGTATGAAAGCGCCTATTATCTGACTTTTGCTTTCTTACCGCCCACTGATCGTGTCGGGAAATTTGAACATGCTCTGATTGAGACGCCGGAAGAAATTGAGGAGTTCGTCGGACGCGATCATCTGGCGCGGTTTATCGCCGAGACAGACAAGGCGCTCGATCTCTTTGCGAGCGTGATGCCTTCGGCTGAGTTTTTATCCGATGATGACACGCTGACCTATCTACAAAGCACGGTCAGCCCTCAGCACCATCCGGTCAAAACGCCAGATACGCCAGCCTATCTCGATGCTGTCCTTGGCGGTGCTGATCTAATCGGTGGATTGGAGCCCGTGCTGGGCGGTGAGCATTTGCGCTTGATTTCCGTGCAGGGTTTTCCGAATGCGACAGAACCGGGTTTGCTGGATGAGCTGAACGGGCTCGGCTTTTCCTATCGCTGGATGACGCGCTTTCTGCCCATGGGCAAAACCGAAGCAACCAAAATGCTCGGCCGCTATCGCCGCCAATGGTTTTCCAAGCGCAAGTCCATCATGGCCGTTTTGAAAGAAGTCCTGACGAATGAAGCGTCAGCGCTCGTGGATACGGATGCGGACAATCAGGCGGCTGATGCAGACGCAGCACTGCAGACACTTGGTCAAGACTATGTGGGCTTTGGCTATGTCACAACGGCGCTCTGTATTCATCACAAGGACCCGAAAATCGCGAATGAAATGATCCGCGCCGTCGAGCGTGTCGTGAATGGACGCGGCTTCGTAACCATTCGTGAAAGTGTGAACGCCGTCGATGCTTGGCTCGGCACAATCCCCGGAAATGCCTATGCCAATATCCGCCAGCCTATCGTCCATACGCTCAACCTTGCTCATATGATGCCGCTCTCTGCGGTATGGGCCGGGCCTAAAAAGAACGACCTC
This sequence comes from Hyphomonas sp., assembly GCF_017792385.1. Taxonomy (NCBI): domain Bacteria; kingdom Pseudomonadati; phylum Pseudomonadota; class Alphaproteobacteria; order Hyphomonadales; family Hyphomonadaceae; genus Hyphomonas; species Hyphomonas sp. The sequence goes on from NZ_CP051230.1 coordinate 860,239, forward strand.
CTGGATGGGCCGCCTTTACTTTACGCGACCACAAATTCGCACACACCATTTCGCCTGGTGACGCATCAGGGCGACGTTGGCCATACGCTGGTTGTCGGGCCGACTGGCGCAGGTAAATCCGTCTTACTCTCTCTACTTGCCTTGCAGTTCCGTCGATACACGGACGCGCAAGTCTTCATCTTCGACAAGGGCGAAAGCGCCAAAGCCGCCACGCTCGGCATGGCGGGGGAGCACTATGCCCTTGGCGGCGATGGTGCTCTCTGCTTCCAACCACTGGCGCGCATAGACGAGGATCACGAGCGGAGCTGGGCTCAAGACTGGCTTACCGGATTGCTCACCCATGAGGGCATAGAGGTCACGCCAGAGGTTAAAGAAACGGTCTGGACGGCGCTAACGTCACTTGCGAGCGCGCCGGAAAACGAGCGCACCATGACGGGTCTTGGCGCGCTGCTGCAATCCTCAAAGCTGCGCCAAGCCTTACTCCCTTATACGCTTGAGGGCGCGCACGGCACAGTGCTGGATGCTGATCATGAAACGCTCGGTGCATCTGACTGGCAGTGCTTTGAAATGGAAGAACTGATGCACGCCAAGTCGCTTGTGCTGCCTGTGCTGACTTATCTCTTTCACAGGCTTGAAGATCATTTTGATGGACGGCCCACCTTGCTCATTTTGGATGAAGCTTGGGTGTTCCTTGATGATCCTCTTTTTGCTGACCGAATTCGCGAGTGGTTGAAAGTGCTGCGCAAACGGAATGTCTCCGTCATCTTCGCTACACAATCTCTCTCCGACATCGCAAACAGCAAAATTGCACCTGCGGTGATTGAAAGCTGCGCCTCGCGTATCTTCCTGCCAAATGACCGCGCTTTGGAACCGCAACAGGCCGAGACTTACGCGCAGTTCGGATTAAATGCGCGCCAGACGCAGATCATCGCAGAGGCCACTCCGAAGCGGGATTATTATTTCCAGTCCCGCTCAGGAAACCGTCTCTTTGATCTTGTCCTGGGCGCCGTCGCGCTCAGCTTTTGCGGTGTCTCATCCAAAGATGAACTGAAAGCACTGAATGCCGTTCACGCCCAAAATAAAGGCGATGCCCTTGCAGCCGCCTGGCTCTCTGCACGCGGCCTGCACTGGGCCGCCGACCTCATCAATTCACACATTCATGGAGACGTTTTATGCGCCGCTCAATAATTGCCGCCATCCTGCTCGCAACCAGCCCGCTGGCTTTAACCGCACCTGCTCAGGCACAGTTCTTTGGTGGGGGGATTGTCTATGATCCGACTAACCATACGCAGAACCTACTGATGGCCGCACGCTCGCTTGAGCAGATTCGCAATCAGATCCGGCAGCTTCAGAATGAGGCCGAGATGCTACGCAACCAGGCAGAAGACCTGCTTGCGCTTGATATTGATGTGAGCGCAGAGCTGCGCCGGATCATGGAAGAGATTTTCCGGCTGACAGAAGAAGCCAATGCCATCTCCTATAAGGTCGAAGAAACCGACCGCGTTTTCCGGGAGCATTATCCGGAAGAGTATAAAGACTGGTCAGAAACACAGATGGCGGAAACGGCCGAGTTTCAATGGCAGACATCACGGGCGGCTTATCAAGACACGTTGATCATGCAGTCCCGTATCGTGCAAGCCATCAAGGTCGATACGCGCGTGTTGGACGACCTTGTAAGCGCGAGCCAAGATGCAAGTGGAAACCTCGCCGTTCAGCAGGCGGGCAATCAATTGACTGCGCTTGGGATCAAACAGGACATGCAGCTTCAGCAGCTCATGGCAGCGCAATATCGCGCAGAAGCGCTGGAGCGCGCACGGAGGCTTCAAATAGAGCGCGAAAGCATGGCGCGCCATTCCAAATTCATGTCAGGCGCGGCCAGCGCTTATAAGGGCCATTAGGAGCGCGCCATGGATGATCTCGGCGTCATTGACCAGTTTGTTGCGACCTTCTCAGCTTACATTGATAGCGGTTTCGGATTGCTGGGCCCCGACATTGCCTATCTCACGACATTTCTTGTGACGGTGGATATTGTGCTGGCGGGTCTCTTCTGGGCGATGGGGCCGGACAATAATATCATCGCCAGTTTTGTAAAAAAGGTGCTCTATATTGGTGTCTTTGCGCTGATCCTTAATCAGTTCAGTTTTCTCGCCAATATCCTCTTCGACAGTTTCGCCTCTCTGGGCATTACAGCGTCAGGGGCAAGCATGACGGCGGATGATCTCATGCGTCCAGGCTTTGTCGCCAATACGGGCTTTACCGCCGGTTACCCGCTGCTTGATGCCATTAGCGATCTGACAGGTCCGATTGGATTCTTCACCAATATCGTACTGATTATTGTCTTCTTTCTGGCCTGGTTGATCACGCTGTTCGCGTTTTTCTTTCTCGCCATCCAGCTCTTTGTCACCATCATTGAGTTCAAGCTGACGACGCTGGCCGGATTTGTGCTGGTGCCGTTCGCGCTCTGGAACAAGACGTCGTTTCTGGCCGAGCGCGTGCTCGGTAATGTCATTGCATCTGGCGTCAAACTTATGGTGTTGGCCATCATTGTCGGTATCGGCTCGACCTTATTTGCCTCTGTCACCGCGAGCTTCACGGGCGATGTTGGCCTTGAAGAAGCCGGCGCGGTGATACTTGCAAGCCTGGCTTTATTCGCCCTTGGTATTTTTGGACCGGGCATTGCGACAGGTCTTGTCTCTGGGGCACCTCAACTTGGCGCTGGGGCCGCCGTCGGTGCGGCCGCAGGTGTTGGCGCAGGCGCGATGGCCGCTGGTGCGGTTGCCACAGGCGGCGCGGCGGCTGTCGCGGGCGGAACCATGGCAGCCACGCGTGCAGGCGCATCCATGGCTGGCGGCACGCGCATGGCTTTCTCAATGGGTAAGGCCGCATCCGGTGCAGGCGGCATCAAAGGCACTGCGGCGGGTATTACCGCAGTGGCACAAGCGGGCGCTGGCTCAATTGCCAATCGTGCAAAGTCCGCCGCAGGCGGTTTTACATCCCCGATCAAAGAGAATTTTCAATCCGGCGGTCGCGGCGCTGTGACAGCCACAGGCGGCTCGATCAAAGGCGGCATGAGTGCCGCCAATGACGCCGCACCGCCTTCGGCGGGGCAAGAACCCAATTGGGCACGTCAAGCCCGGCGCGGGCAGAACCGCCGAGATGCCGGCATGGCAACCATGCACGCCGTGCGCAGCGGCGATGGCGGCGGCGCAGGCCAGGGCCCGCAACTCAAACAGGATGAGGAGTAGATCATGATCTGGAAACGCAGCCGTAATGCCTATGGTAACACGCCGGTCCCCGAAACGCCCTATCAGCGCGCCGCACAGGTATGGGATGACCGGATGGGATCAGCTCGCGTGCAGGCAAAGAACTGGCGACTCACAGCTCTGATCGCCCTCGGACTTTGTGCCGCCATGTCTGCGGCCTATGTCTGGCGCAGCACACAGAGTATTGTCACACCCTATGTCGTGGAACTCGACACCACAGGCGAAGTGCGCGGGGTGACATCCACTATCGCCAATTATGAGCCGACCGACGCCCAAATTGCCTTTCAGCTTGCAGGCTTCATCAAGAATGTCCGCTCAGTCTCGATTGATCCGATTGTCGTGCGGGAGAACTGGCTGGACGCCTATAACTTCACGACGGATAAAGCCTCACTGACGCTCAATGATTATGCGCGGGACAATGACCCGTTTAGCGATGTCGGCAAACGCTCTGTCTCCGTTGATATTGTGAGCATTGTTCGCAGCTCGAATGACAGTTTCGATGTTCGCTGGCGGGAGACGACTTATCTCTCCGGCGTTCAGCAAGGCCAGGACACCTACACCGCTGTTCTTTCCATCATTATCGACCCGCCGCGCGATGAAGCGACTCTGCATCGCAACCCGCTCGGCATTTACGTTCACGGCATCAACTGGTCGCGCGATCTGATTTCCGCAACCGCAATGAAAGGAACCTCACAATGATCATCCGACCACCACTTCCCCTAAGACTATTGTGCCTCTGCCTCGTTTTCCTTGGCGGGTGCTCACACATGCAAGCGATATTCGATGAGGCACCGAGAGATTTCACCCTTGATGACGCTGACTATATAGAAGCAGTTTATCTTCCGGATGAACTCGACATTGCAGACATCGACCCATCTGCGCCTTTGGTGCTGGAACGGATTCAGCCCGTTGCAATGGCAGGCCAGCTCAAGCCGCTGCATGAGGAACCGATCGCGGAGCTAGCGCTCAAGCCGCATGAAGCGATTGACCGGGCCAATCAGGGAGCGGCTGTCGAGCCTGACGCGGGGCGGTTTGTAAATGCCATCCAAATCTATCCCTTCGCCATTGGTTCGCTTTATCAGGTTTATACCGCGCCGGAACAGGTCACGGATATAGCGCTGCAGCCTGGCGAAGAACTCATGTCAGTGTCGGCAGGCGATACGGTGCGTTGGGTGCTGGGCGATACCGTTTCAGGCTCTGGCGAAACCGAACAAGTCCATATTCTGGTGAAGCCGATCTCTCATGGCCTGACGACCAACCTCATCATCACCACGTCGAAGCGCACTTATCATATCGAGATGCGGTCTTTCCGTGAGACCTACATGGCGGCGGTATCCTGGCGTTACCCGCATGAAGAGCTGATGCTCCGACATGCGGACCGCCGATCAGCGCGCCGCATGCCTAGCAAGCCTGTAGAACGCGGCTTGCAGATTGACCGCCTGAACTTCCGCTATGAGATTGATGGCGATGACCCACATTGGCGACCGCTGCGCGCCTTTGATGATGGCAAAAAGGTCTTCATCCAGTTTCCGGCACGGCTGGATCAGGGTGAAGCCCCGCCGCTCTTCGTCGTCGGGCGCAATGGTGAAAGCCAACTCGTCAATTACCGGATCAACGGCGCTTACTATGTCGTAGACAGATTATTTGGAGCCGCCGAATTGCGTCTGGGCGAAAATGACCAGCAGGTCGTGCGTATCTCCCGTACACGCGATCCCGTAACCAAAATGGTGGGACTCTAAGATGAGAGGGCCTTTGGAACTTCGCGGCAAGCCAAGATCAGTCCGGCGGTTTAATCGCCGCGCACTGATCAGCCTGTCCGCTGCTGCCAGTGTGATTGTCCTCGGTGCAGCAGCCTTTGCACTGCGTACACCCGATCGAACAGGAGGTGATACACCTCAAGAGCTTTACAACACGACGATGAAAGCGTTGCCGGATGGCCTAAACGCTATGCCAATGACTTATGCGGACGTGCCGCAGGAGACACATAGACTCGGGCCGCCTTTACCTGGAGACTTGGGCGCGGCACTTATCGGTGCGGAGCGCGAGCCGGTTTCCGACGATAATCCGTTTCGCTATCAACCGGCACACTCCGGCGGCAATCGATATTCGCCGCCGAATCAATCGCCGGAAGCCCAACTTGCAGAATCAGCGCGCACCTCGAAGCTGTTCTTCATTTCAAGTGATGCAAATAGCGCGCTTTCTGAAGCAAGGCCGCTGAACCTTACCTATGATGTTACAGGTGCTCCTTACGCAAATCAGTTTCTGAATCCAGGTGGAATTACGCCTCAACCATCTGTCTTTGATCCAAACCACCAAGACCGAAAAGAAGCTTTTTTGGGGGCGGAAGTCGAGACCGATATTTACAATCCGCACCGCGTCCAAGCGCCGATCTCGCCTTATCAGGTTATGGCTGGCACAATTATTCCGGCGAGTTTGATAACAGGGCTCAATTCCGATTTGCCGGGACAGGTTATCGCGCAAGTGACTGAGCATGTTTACGATACACCTACAGGCGAACATCTTTTGATACCCCAAGGCTCTAAACTCATAGGACGCTATGACAGCGTAATCGCCTATGGCCAGTCACGCGCGCTAGTCGTCTGGTCACGGATCATTATGCCGGATGGTACATCCATTACCATCGACAATCTGCCTGGCGTGGACATGGAAGGCTATGCGGGCCTGAAGGACCGCGTGGATCATCATGGCTTTCGGCTTTTCAAAGCCGCCATTCTGTCTTCCGTCCTGTCCGTGTCTTCTGAAATCGGACGCGACCGCGACGACGATATCGTGAATGCGCTGCGTGATGGCGGCCAGCAGACCATCAATCAGGCCGGACAGCAGATCGTCACCAAACAGCTTCAACTGCAACCCACACTGAAGATCCGGCCCGGCTGGCGTCTGCGCGTCATCGTCAACAAGGACATTGTTCTACAACCCTACGGAGGCACGCCATGAGCACGTTGAAAATCGGCAAACTGCCCGACACAACGCCCGTTAAACTCTCCATTGCGGTGCCGCCTGACTTGCAGGCCGAGCTACAGGATTATGCCGCTGTTTATGCACAGGCTTACGGAGAGGCCGCGAAAATTGTCGATCTCATTCCCTCCATGCTCGCCAGCTTCATGGCGTCAGATTCCAATTTCAAAAAGGCGCGCAAAACGCTCGCCGTAATACAGCCGTAAAGGAGTATCCCATGGCAACTATTGGTCAGTTTCGTCCGGTGAAGGACGGTTATGAAGGCACGATTTCCACGCTTTCGATGGCGCGCAAGGTTCGCTTTGTCGCGAACGACAAGAAGAAAAGCGAGGACAGCCCGGACTTTTTTGTGAAGACAGGCCAGTGCGATCTTGGCGCTGCCTGGCGTGAAGAAGCGAAAGAAACTTCTAAACCTTATCTTTCTGTCAGACTGGATGACCCCAGTTTTGCGGAACCTATCAGCGCAGCTCTTTTCGATAAGGATGGCAAGGCGGAATTGGTTTGGTCGCGTCGGAATTCGCGGGTTGATTAAGTCAGCATAGTTCTCTGATTTGTCGCTCATGAAACGGTGAAAAGCCCCATTCGTGATTGCGTTGTGTGGCTCAACGAATCAGCGCTTGTATTGTTCGGCTTAAAAATCAACAATTTTCTACATATAGGGGTTGGATTCCGCGATTCACACCCCATCTAGTGTCGAAGGGCCAGCAGCAGAGGGAGCATGGTCGAAACAATATTGAAGGAAAAGACCATGACACCCAACGCCCGATTTACCGAATTTATCAAAGACATCACACCGAGCGCGACGACAAATTCGCGTTCTGCGTCTGCGCACATTTCAGTTCGAGACGCCTTGAAAGGCGATGACGACTACAAGGATGAGGTCATCCGCACATTTCTTGGCGGCTCATACAAGCGAAAAACCGCAATCCGCCCTGTTACGAAAAATGGCGATACGGAACGACCCGACGTTGACATTTATGTTGTCGTTCGCGGCTCCACATCCTGGTTCTCGTCAGACCACAAGACGCCCGAAGACGTAATCGAGGAGCTTTATGCTGCGTTGAACCGAAATCGAAAGGCACTCGGAATTACCAAAATCACCCGAAACCGCTGCTCTATCGCCATTTCAACGAATAAGGCGGATATGGACGTGTCACCACTGCTTGAGCGCAACGGTGACGGTTTCTATCGCATCGGCAACCGGAAAACTGGCGAATGGTATCTGACCGAACCCGAAGAGCATACTATCTGGTCCGCCGACGTAAATACCAATGCCGGAATGCGGTTCAATCCGATGGTCAAGATGGTCAAGTGGAGCCGCCGCGAATATCCGACCAAAAGTAAACATCCGAAGAGTATTGCGCTTGAGGCGCTCGTCGCCGAACACATGGACAAGAATGAAACCCATTATGGACGGCTGCTTCATGACACGTTCGATGATATCGTGGATACTTATTCCATGAACCGATTTTGGGGAACGTGCCCCAATCTTGATGATCCTGCAATTGAAGATGGGAATCTACTAGCAGGAGTTTCCGGCGACGCTTTTTGCGCATTTTATGACAAGGTAAAATACTTTCGCGATGAAGCGGCAAAAGCGCTTGAAACAGAAGATCAGGATGTCGCCACCAAACACTGGCGCCGCATTCTCGGTTCGCGATTTCCGTCACCAAAAACGGCGAAATCTTCCAGCTCATTTGGGTTGAAGCCTGCAGCTGCAATGTCACCGTTAGCTTTCCCCGCGAAGGCGTCAACACCACCCAACAAACCGGCTGACTTTGCGTGACGGCGTGGTGGGCTGATAATCAACAGCGGCTGGAGTCAGAGCGCACAGCGATTGGCGAATTAGCAGATGCGTCAGAATGGCTGCACGATGTAGCATGGTCGTTTGACAATGAATTTCGGATGCAAGTTGTTTTCGAGATACGCCTTGCTCATGGCGTGTTTCCGCTGCGTCTGATTTATCACAATACCTTTCCTGACACATGCCCGAGTGTTCAGCCGCAAGATCCAAGTCGAATGTCAGGGCATCAATACGGTAGTCGCGACCTCTGTCTTGAAATCCGACCGGACAATTGGCTGCCCGCATTCACAGGTGCAAATCTGATTGAGAGCGCCTATAATTTGTTGACTGAGGAAACGCCAGACGAAGACGGGACTGTCACGGCCGCACCATCTGCACACAATGTTCCAGACACCATTGCATCACGGCATGCCGTCAGCCGTCTTTACCTTTCCCAGTCTCAATTTGATATGCTCCGCGATGAAACGCCAGACATTGCTGCAGGCAACTTATGGGTCGTGTGGTGCGGAGAAAGTTTTGTAATCGCACATCTTGCACAAGCCTCCATGGGTGACTGGAGGTGGAACGACCAATCTCTGCCGGTAGCATTGGCAGAAGATGCGGGCAGGCATTCCTGTGTAATCGCAAAAACCAAGGTACCCCGCGCTGCCTTATTGGGTATGGCTAAGAAGGAGCAGCTTTTTGATCTGCTCGGAGTCGATTTATCCCTAGATGAGGCGTCGTTCTGGTTATTCGTCGTTCCTGAAGACGGGCTCCCAATCTTGTACAGGCAAATCGAAGATGTTGATGGGTTGATCAAATACAGAACCATAATGGCGCCGACTGATACCGCGTCACGATCCGGCGAATTGGGCACGCTTCTGTCTTCGCTTCGAGTGACAATCATTGGTTTGGGGTCACTTGGTGCAAAAATAGCTGTCTCGTTGGCGCGGGCTGGCGTCGGTCGTTTCGACCTTGTTGATGACGATATTATCCACGCGGGCAATCTGGAGCGTCATGATTGTGATTTGCGCGATATTGGGTTGCACAAAGTCGATGCTACAGCACGTCGGATCAAATTGGTTTCAAAAGAGGTAAACGTCACAGCAAGAAAAGTTTCAATTGGTGCGCAGGTCTCTCCGACTGAAATGGCAGCAGTTAATGGCGCACTGAGCGACAGTGATCTCATTGTTGATGCGACGGCCAACCCCGAAGTGCTTAATCATATCACGTCCATTAGTTTGCGCTCCGGAGGGTCGGTTGTTTGGGGCGGCGTATATGCTGGAGGCATCGGCGGCTACATGGCGCGATCTAGGGAGGGTCACGAGCCGACGCCTCACGCCATTAGGCAGGCGCTGAATGAATTCTATGACGGCGTTGATGATCCACCGCCAGTGCCCGCAGGTGCCGGTTATGACGGTGAGGATCAAGCAGAAATATATGTTGCCGCAGACCCGGCTGTGTCTTCCGTTGCTGCCCATATCAGTGGGTTAGCTCTCGATACATTATTGAAGAATGATCCGTCGGATTATGACGACCCCGTTTACCTAGTCGGGCTCAAACGAGCCTGGATATTTGAATCAGCTTTTCATGTTCAACCCATCAGCGTAGATGCGCCGATCCGCATGCGCACGAGCTCCACCGTAAAATCCGCGGAGCAGGAAGAATTTGTAAATGACCTTGTGAAGAAGAAACTGGATGAAATTGTCGATCAGTCAGAAAACGCTTGATGTCTGGAAAGAAGAGCTTCTGAACGCAAAGCATAAAGAAATTGGCGGCGTGTTGTTCGGCGAGCATGTTGGTGATGAAGAATTTCGGCTGATCAAGTTCACCACTCAGCGCAGAAGAGGCGGTGAAGCTTCATTCAAACGCAAGGGGCGAGAAGCCAGCCGGAGTCTGAAACGGCTCAGCAAGGCGCATGGAAATGATCACAGCCGATTCAACTATCTCGGGGAATGGCACTCGCATCCAAATGCGCCCGCCATTCCAAGCACAGTAGACTGTCGGACCATGCAGAGCTTGCTCGATGACAAGACGACAATTGCCAATTTTCTGGTCCTCATGATTCTACGCGTAAATGGTCAGCAGGAATTGGAAGTGTCAGCGAGCACATTCTTGGCGTCCGGACACATATTGGAATGCGAAATTGAAATAGCGGATTAATCTGAAGGAAGAAGTTTTATGACCACATGGAATCTGAAAGAGTTGTTGGGCGACCTGCACGAAGACATCCAAAACAAATTACACCGTGCCAGAAAGAACATTGGTCATCCTGGTGAGAAAGGCGACGCTAGCGAGGACGTCTGGCTGGAACTTTTTCAACACTATCTGCCGGCGCGATATCATGCGATCAAAGCTCATGTGGTCGACAGCGAAGGTACATTCAGCGATCAAATTGATGTTGTTATATTTGACCGCCAGTATTCGCCTTTCATTCACAAATTTCAAAACTCGACGGTGATTCCTGCCGAAAGCGTGTATGCGGTTTTCGAAGCCAAACAGACGATGAACGCTGAGCTCGTCGAATATGCTCAGAACAAGGTCGCGAGCGTTCGCAAACTCAAGAGAACGAGTCTGCCAATACCACATGCTGGGGGTGAATATCCTGCCAAGCCCCCGTTCCACATTCTGGGTGGATTGCTAACCTTCGAGTCAGATTGGAGTCCGCCATTCGGTGATTCATTTACGAAAGCGGTGACTGCAGAGAACGATAGATTGCTCGACCTTGGATGTGTCGCATCACATGGCTTCTTTCATCGCCATCGAAAAACGGGCGAGTACTCAATAGACACCGACAGAAAACCGGCTACAGGATTCCTGTTTCGTTTAATTTCCCAACTTCAGCTTGCAGGTACCGTTCCAATGATAGACGTCGAGGCTTATGCGGATTGGCTTACGGACTAAGAAAGTCAACTTGAGCAAAATTCGATGATTGAATACCCCTTTCCAACAGATCCGGCTTCCGAAGGTTACTGTGTATTTCCTACAGAACTAGAAGATGACCCAAATATCCTTTTCCATGCAACCTCCAGCAGGAATTTCGATGCAATCTCTAATGAGGGATTTAAGATCCCCGGTGAGTCAGTGGCGCACGGTCTCAAATCTGTGTCATTCGCAAAGCGAAGCGTCGGTGCATTGACGCACGCAGCAATGATTAGAACTGACGAGCCAGGCGACTACGTCATTTTTGCCGTGAAGTATGATTCATTGGACCACAGGCACATAGTCATAAATCACTCGGACATTCACGACTATCAACTCACGCCCTCTCCGAAAATTATAGGGTTCTGTGTTGTTCCCAAAACTTATCAACACCGTTGAGCTCACGCAGTTCAGTCTCACTCAGTTTTGTACCGAACCGCTGCGTTCGCCGATAGTAGCAGAAACTTGTTCGGCCAATTCATGCAAAGAATGTCTGGTTAGGTGAGCATATCGTGCAGTTGTTTGAGCCTGCGTATGCCCTAACAACGCACCGATCATTGGCAAGCTAGCGCCATTTGAAGCGGCGATGCTCGCGAAGTTGTGTCTCAAATCGTGAAGTCGACAATCCTCAATTTTTGCTCTCTTGCGGACCTCAAGCCAGATTTTCGGAATACCCTTGTAGTAGTCGTTGATCTTTGTTGATGGAAAGACATAGGGCGTACTGTTAAGACGCGGCTGCGCTTCGATAATGTCGAGCGCGGCGCGGGCGAATGGAATTACTTTCGCGCCGGTTTTTGACTTGCTGAATTTCACAAAGCCGCGCTCAAAATCGATGTCGGACCATTTAAGCGTTTCGATCTCATTCTTACGGCATCCCGTCAGCATGAGCACGCGGATCATGGCGCATCCTTTTTCGTACTTGGCTATGTTCTCCATCGACTGAAGAACAGCCTCCAGCCTCGCCTGTTCTTCCGTGCTGAGATATCGCTCGACTTTGCGAGATGGCGCGATCGGTATGTTGGAGGCCGGATTTTTGTCGAGCAATCCCTCCCGTACTGCGTAGTTGAAGATTGTTCCCATAAGTCGAACCGCTTTTCCTGCTGTGCCTTCACCGCCGGTAACACGGGCTATGCCTCGCGGACCGGTTTTCACCCTCTTGGCTGTCTTGCCCGCTGCGATATCGTCTTGCATCTTCATGATGGTCTTTCGCGTGACATCCGAGAGCTTTATTGTCCCGATCAAGGGGATGACATGGCGCTTGATCTGGTTGGCGTTCGATCTGACGTCTTTGGCTTTACGCAACGTGCCGAAACGGGGGCCGCGCATCCGGGACCGTAGCGCGTCTGTGGCGAGCCATCTTTCGGTCAGCTCGGCGACGCTAAGCTCGGCTGCTTTCGCAAGACGTGCCTCTTCCTGGCGATCGACCTCTTCCTGAACAGGGTCACCACCCATCTGGAATTTGGCAATTGCTTCTAGGGCAAGCGTTCTGGCGCGCACTAGATTTATCTCCGGGTAAGTCCCGATCGTCATCTTTCGCTGCTTCGCAAGCCGGCCTGATCCGACGCGCTTTTGAACAATGAAAGCAATCTTTCCTGACTTGTAGAACCGCACGCCAAAGCCGGTTGGCATGACGTCCCAGACAACAGTTGTCTTTCCTGCTGGCTCAAATGTCTCGATGAACTTCGTGGTGAGTTTGATTGTTTTAGTCATCACATACCTTTCTGTTTACACCGAAAAATCAATGCGTTAGTCAGGATGTGTTACCCAGCTAGGGGTGACGGACCGACGACCTCAAAATTGCCAAGCTGGGTAACACATAGGTAACACCATAGAGTGACAAGGCAGTACACGGAATGTTGGAAATACAGAGAAATAATAAGTATTTCAGATACTTAGTGACTTGCAGTGACTTTGCGGGTAACCCCTAAATATCTGCTCCGAAGGCGAAGGCCACAGGTTCGAATCCTGTCGGGTGCGCCATTTTCCGTCGAATTGCAAAGACTTAGTTTTCTATCGGGGCTAACTACGAAACGGCTCGCCGCAATGTGACCGAACGTTGGCGAGGAGGATTCTAACGCCAATGGTTGGATTGCCAATCATTCTAGGGGACATTTCCCAGTTCGAACGTGTGTAGGATCAAGGGAAGCCGTGAATGCGGCTTTCGAAATGACGTTGACTTCCGGACGATCCAACGAAGCCGAATGCCGCAGCTATAGCGCCGACAGTAACCTCGTAAGCTTCATTGCTTCTTTAGTTGTCAACTTCGATCCGATTGCGTCGGATAGGACCCGGGCATAGATGGGCCACATAGCCCGCCGGATGGATCGCCCCTGTTCTGATATAACGACGATCTGCCCGCGGCCGTCGCCCTCACAATCCTGCCGCTTCACCAATCCTGCCTTCACCATGCGGTCCAACAGTCTCGACGTGCCGTATTGAGGCAGCAGAAGTCGGTTCTTGAGTTCAAACGGGCGCAGGCCTTCTGGGCCTGCCTTCTCAAGTTCAAGTAATGCATCATACCATGAAAGCGGCGGATGTCCGGCCGATTTGAGGGCAGCCTCAACCGCTTCCAGCAGCTTGCGGCTGGTTGATATCAAAGCCGCCCAGGCAGCTTGGGTCGCTCTATTAGGTTCACTCATAAACTAATCATGCCATATCGATGCAATTGCATCAACCTTGACGGCGCGCGGTGATCATGCTTAAAGTGAATGCAATTGCATCTATCAACGGAGTGTGTCCATGTCACAGCACCAACTCAACCAGACCGGCGCTTTCCTGCTCCGCGTGGCGCTCGGGATCATGTTCCTAGCCCACAGCCTGCTCCTGAAGCTCTTCATCTTCACACTGGCCGGCACAGCCCAATTCTTCGTTTCAATTGGGCTGCCCGGCTGGCTCGCTTACGTAATTTTCGCCACAGAGGCGGTTGCCGGCGTCCTTCTGGTCCTCGGTGTACAGACGCGGTGGGTCGCGCTAGCGACCGTGCCCATTCTCGCAGGGGCGACATGGGCTCATTTCGGCAATGGCTGGATGTTTGGGTACGAGAACGGTGGCTGGGAGTATCCGGCCTACCTGACTTTGCTCGCCGTTGCGCAAGGGCTTCTGGGTGACGGCCGGTTCGCGCTCAGTCCCTCTGTCACGCCTAACTGGATTGGACACACCGGGAAAGGAACGGTTGAATCATGAAATTCCCTTCTGCAAGACCGGCGACGTGCCGCCGGAAGGAGAGGGCGCGGGTCTTCCCGGACTTTGGCCGGGAGGTCCAGGTCTGGCGCGTGGATGTCCGGATCTGCGCATCAGCAAACGCGTGCCTTCACCTCGGGGGACCGCTGGAGTGCAAGGATGGAGCGTTCGTCTGCCCGTGGCAAGGCGCGCGGTTCGACACGACCAATGGACAAAGGCTCGACGGCCCGGCGCCGGCGGGAGCGGGTACCCACCTAATGTTACCGCCAACAAGGATCGAGGGTGAGGAACTGCTGTACGTCTGGGGAGAGACACCATGAGCCTGCATTTGATAAGTCACACGCTTTGCCCATACGTTCAGCGCGCGGCGATCTCGCTTGCGGAGAAAAAGGTCAGGTTTGAGCGGACTTACATTGACCTCGCGAACAAGCCTGACTGGTTCCTCGCAGTGTCGCCTTTGGGCAAGACGCCGGTGCTACTGAAGGGCGAGGTCCCGATCTTCGAATCTGCGGTGATCCTCGAATATCTAGAAGAGACACAACCCAATCCGCTCCATCCCCATGACGCCCTCGAACGGGCACGCCACAGGGCTTGGATGGAGTTCGGCTCAGCCGTCCTCAACGACATCGCGGGCTTCTATTCGGCATCCGACGAGGGAGTATTCGACGCGAAAATTGCGGTTCTGCATGAGAAGTTCAGACGGGTGGAAGCAGAACTTGAAGCAGGACCTTACTTTGCCGGCGACAGGTTCGGTCTCGTCGATGTCGTATTCGGCCCGGTCTTCCGGTATTTCAACGTGTTCGAAGAGATTGGCGCCTTCGGCATCCTAACCGACCTTCCCAAGATCGACCGTTGGAGGCAAGCGCTCTGTAGCAGAGATAGCGTTGAGAAGGCCGTTGGCGAAGACTATCCATCTCTGCTGCGCGCATTTCTACTTCGGCGGAACTCATACCTATCTTCGCTCATGCGGACGAATGAAGGTAGACATCGCGCAACTGCCGGGTTGGAGTCCCAAGTTAAGCCATAGTCTCTTTTTCGAGGTTGCGAGATACCCGAATTGTTCCTGCGGCCTTCCGTGGTGATCGAGATTAGGAGCAAGCGCCGCCGAAATTTCTAGGACCTGAGAACTCGAATGCAACGCCTCTCTGTTTTGGACCTCAAAGCGATTGAGACCGTCGCGGAAACAGGCAGCTTCCGCAAGTCGGCCCTTCGACTTGGCATTGGTCAACCTGCTATTTCCCGTCGGGTGGCTCGAGTGGAGGACAGGATTGGGGTTTCGCTGTTCGAACGGCGTCGGAGTGGAGCGAGGCTGACCCTTGCGGGACGTGTATTTGTGGGACGAGCGCGTGGCATCTTGAATGACCTGAGTGCAGCATGGGACATGGCGCGCAGTGTGGGGGAAGCCAAAACCGGAGAGTTGCGGATCGGACTAATCGCCTCGTTATCAAGAGGAACTCTTCGATGCGTCATCGAAGAGTTTTTGCTTGGTCACCCGGACGTCCACCTGAGCTTTACTGAGGCAGAGCGCGGCGAACTTCTCAGCTTGCTGAATCATCGTGAGATCGACGTCTTCATCGCCACAGGGACCAATTCTCTAGCAATCGGTGACACGATGGTCCTCGACGAGGAAAGAACTTATCTTGCTGTGCCGTCCAATTCGCATTTGGCCGTGAAGACGCAGCTTACCTGGACCGATGTCGAAGACGAAACTTATCTCGTCAGCAAACGCGAGGCCGGTCAGGACATCCACGACTACATCCACCGCCGAATATCCGATCTTGGCAAACCCGTCAGTTTGCAATGGCACCGGCTCGGACACGAAGGAATCATGACCTTAGTTGGACTTGGGCTCGGTATCAGCCTCATCGCCGATCATTGGCGCGGAGTCTCATATCCGAATGTGACATTTGTTCGGATTGGTGAGGCAGACGAGCGCATACCGTTCTCCTTGGTTTGGCGACCCGAGAATGACAATCCGGCGCTCAGGCGTTTTTTGAGTTTGGCGCGGGTTCATGCGAAGGGGGCTGCCTCCTCTCTTTCCGAAGTTTCGCAAAACCGCGATCCGTGGCCATGAACCGCGCCAACATAGGCGCGATAAGCTTTCCGGCTTCGTTCTTCTGCCCAGTCTCGCAGGCCAGCACATCAGCATAGGCGACAAGATCGCGATGCACGTCTGCTGGCAATTCAATGCTCAGCTTGACAGGTTTGTTGTCTGGGATAGCGCCCAGTTTTAGTTTGCTCATGGATCAATTCCGATAGGGTTCGAGGATGAGGTCGCGCGTGACCATGACGCGGACCGGAAAACCGGGGCGAATCGTCAAGGTCGGCGGGATGGAAATCTGACGGCGGACGATCTCGTCCCCGGCGCGCCCGATTGTGTCCTGGGTTCCCTCACGAATGGCACGGGCGATGTCGTCGTCGTCATCGGCGCCCAGTTCCACACCGATGTTCAGGACGGTGGCGAGCCCAGCCGCCATGAATAGCCGACCCCAGTGGTTGTTGACGCCGTCTTCCAGCCCGGCATAGCCCGCTTCGTCGGCGCCGGGCTGGCGTTCGAGAACGATGGAGCGCCCATTGGGCAGGATCAACCGTGTCCAGGCCAGCAGCACGCGGCTTTGCCCGAAAGCGACGCGGCTGTCGTATTCACCGATGAGGCGCGCCCCTTGGGGGATCAGCAGGAACCGTCCGGTCGGGCTGTCATAGACATTGGACGTCACCTGCGCGGTGATCTGGCCGGGAAGATCGGATCGCAGGCCGGTCACGAGGGCCGCCGGAACGACCGCTCCGGCTTGCACGACATAAGGGCTTGGAGGGTCGACGAGTCGATCCGCGGCGGTCGTTCGGCGCTCAACGGGTTCGTCGAGGAAGGCTTCCTGTCTGTCCGTGGCGTCTGGCGTGACGCCGGTTGCACTCGCGGGAAAGAATGATCCGGCGCCGGATGGTGTCGGAGAAACTGCGGTCGAATTTTGCTGGGGTCCGCTGGTGGAGGTCTTGGCTTCGGCGAAAAGGCGACTGAGCCGGGCGGCCTCCAATTCTTGCAACCGGCGCTGTTCGTCAGGATCGACGGCAGGCGCAGTGACGACCGCCGGCACAGGCTGACCGCGTTGTTGAGCTGACAGGATCGGCCGCCCGAGCTCACCGGGCAGTGGCGGTCCAAGTCGAGGTATGCGTGTATAGTCGGTCGGAAGGCGCGACAGACCTTCGGCTGCCTGGATGCGCTCGGTCGAATAGAGCTCCGTCGGTCCATCGGCCGGTTTGCGATCTTGCAGAGCCACAATCAGGATGGCGCCGAGACCGAGTCCGCTGGCCGCGCCAAGAACCGTCAGCGTGCGACGCGATAGCCGCATGACCCTTGGCGGATCGACGCGCAGCCGCAAGGAGGCGGCGATCCTTTTGTCCTCACGGGGTTCTCTATCCTCGCTCATTTGCGCGGCCCCACGGCGCGAGGACGTGACGCGGTAGGGGCGTTGCGGCTCACCCCGTCGGTACGGACGATCCGCACACGTTTCTGCCTGTCACCGAGACGCAGTTCGGCGGCGGCGAAAAGCCGATCGACGATCATGTAGTTGCGGGCGATACGGTAGTTGACGAGCTGGCCTTCGCCTTCCGGTCCGATGACGAAGAGCGGCGGCATTTCCCCCTGACCGATCCCGCGCGGGAACTCGATGAAGACCTGCCGCCCATCGTCGAAGGCGCGAAGCGGCCGCCAGGGCGCGCGGTCGCCCTCGATCCGGTAGCGGAAGCGCAAGGAGTCGAGCGCCACGTCGCGTCCGATCGGGAAGGCTGCTTCCGCCTCGGCGTTGCGCCGCCTGAGCGCGATCAAGGCGTCTTCGGCATAGGTCCAGGAGACGGACGCCATGTAGGCGGACGGGTTCGCTCTCAGTTCGAGATGATAGGTCCGCCGATCCGTATTGATGACGAGGTTGGTCTGAAGATCCGGTCGCGTCGGTTTGACCAGGATGTGGATCCGCTGGCTGTCGCCTGCACCGCTCTGGGTGTCGCCGATGATCCAGCGCGCCGTGTCGCCGGCCGCGATCGGCCCGGAGCCAACTAGGCTCTCTCCGGGCTGCAGGGCGATATCGGTGATCTGCCCCGGCGATGCGTAAACCTGATAGAGCGCACCCTCGTTATAGGGATAGAGTTGTACGGCGTTGATGAAGCCGTCGCGTACCGGCTCCATCCGGGCGGCGGCGTTCGCTTCGTTCACCCGTTCGGCGGGATCGGCAGATTCCGGCGCCCGGTCTCCCCCATTGATCGGCTTGAGTTGACCGGGCAGCGGCAAGGGACTGGTGCGCTCGACGATCCGTACCGGACGCTCCGGTTCAGGAAGAAGCGTCGCTTCGATCGGAGGGGTGTCGTAAGCGATCTCAGGCGGCTTGAATGTCGAGCATCCCGAGAGCGCGGTCGCGGCGAGAAGCACCGTCATGGAGGCTTTGTTCAGGCGAAGTGTTTTTATCATTGGGCGGACTCCCGGGACCAGTTGATGGCGTTGACGAAGATGCCGAGCGGGTTTTTGCGCAGGCGCTCGGCGTCGCGCGGCTGTTGCAGAACGATGGTGAGAATGGCGGTCCAGCGTTCGGTCGCGGCGAGCTGTCCGTTGGCGTAACGGCGCTCGATCCAGGCGATGCGGAAGCTGCTCTCGGAGGCGCGGATAACGCTGGAGACTTCGATCGAGATCTGCGTGTCGCCGACCTTGGCGAAAGGATCGTTCACCCTGGCGTAGTCATTGAGCGCCAGCGCGCCCTTGTCGGTCGTGAAATCATACGCGTGCAGCCAGTTCTGGCGCAGCACGATGGGATCGGCGGGGATTTGGCGCACATTCTCGATAAAGCGCGAGAGGTGGTATGCGATTTGCGGATCGGTTGGACGGAAGTCCGCGGTGGCGGGCGCCACCGCTTGCGCCGCGCCAAGCCTGTCCACCTCGACAACATAGGGCGTGATCGTCCCTTGCGTGGATTGCCAGACCAGAGCGGCGCTGAGCCCGCCTGAGAGCAGCAACGAGCCGAACGCCATTACCCGCCAGTTTCTGGCTTGCACGCGGGCGGACCCGATGCGCTCGTCCCAGACCTGTGCGGCCTTCTGATACGGCGTGACGGGCTCGGGGGTCTTGGAATAACGAACGCTCGGGCGACGGAAGATCATGATTTCTCCGAAAGGCTGACAGCGGTCCCGCCGCCGCCATGGTCGCCGGAGCGAACGGCATGAGCTGCGACGGCGGCGCCGTGGTGAAGGGTTTGCTGTTGTTTCATGCGGCGCGCCCAGGCCGGCGGTCCGTCGTTCGTCGACGTGGCGGGCTCGGGGCTATTGCTGAACTTGCCGCCGGTCGCTTCGAAGGCGGCGCGCGCGCCGGAGCGGTAGCTTTCGCTCATTGAACGGCGAAGCGGGTTCGTCGCTGCGCCGACGCCGGCTTTTCCGACGCTGGCGAGACCCGCGGCGACACCTGATGCGCCGCCGCCAGCAGCGGCGTTTCCCATGCTGTAGGCGGTCGAGGCGCCGCCAGCGACTGCCGCCGCGCCGCGCGCTCCTGCGCCGGCCGCTCCCACGGCCATCCGGGCGCCGGCGACCCCGCCGACAGCGAGCCCGCCGGCGGCGAGGCCTGCGCCAACCGCAGCGCCTGCGCCGAATTGCGGTCCGCCCGAGACGATGCCGTTGGCGATGCCCGGACCGAAGATGCCGAGCGCCAGCATTGAAAGCGCGGCCAGAACGATGGCCATGGCGTCTTCTATGGTCGGCTCGCCCGTGAACCCAGCGGTGAACTCGCCAAAGATGGTCGAGCCGATGCCGACGATCACGGCGAGCACCAGCACCTTGACGCCGGACGAGATCACCAGCCCGAGCACCCGCTCGGCCATGAAGGCGGTTTTGTTGAAGAGGCCGAAGGGCACGAGGATGAAGCCGGCCAGCGTGGCGAGCTTGAACTCGATCAGCGTGACGAAGAGCTGAATCGCAAGGATGAAGAAGGACAGGAGAACGACCAGCCAGGCGAACAGCAGGATGATGATCTGGAGGAAATTCTCGAAGAAAGAGACAAAGCCCATCAGATCGGAAATCGATGTGAGAATCGGACGGCCCGCATCAAGGCCGATCTCCGCGATGCGGCCGGGCTGAAGCAGCTCGCCGGGGCTGAGACTGCCGCCGGAAGCGATGAGGCCGAGACCGGCGAAGCTTTCGAAAACGATGCGGGCGAGCGCGTTCCAGTTGCCGATGATGTAGGCGAAGACGCCGACGAAGAGCGTTTTCTTGATGAGCCGGGCGAGAATGTCGTCGTCGGCGCCCCAGGCCCAGAAGAGCGCGGCGAGCGTCACGTCGATGACGATCAGGGTCGTTGCCAGGAAGGCGACGTCGCCGCCGAGCAGGCCAAAGCCGCTGTCGATGTAGGAGGTGAAGACCTGCAGGAAGCGGTCAATGACGCCAACGCCGCCCATATCCTACTCCTTCTCGGGATCGTCGCCAGGAAGCCCGAGAAACCGGCGGCGTTGCTCTGCCCAGGCGGCGCGACACGTCGTGTCGGTTTCCAGCTCTTCCGGCGTCACCGTCCGGCAGCGAGAAAGTTCCGCCTGCAAAGGATCGTCGCTCGCCGACGATCTCGCCGGCGTTTCCGAAGTGACCGTGTTCGCCAGTTCAACCGCGGCGAAGAGCGCAGCGAGCCCGCCCAGGGCGATAGCGACGAGCCTGATGATTTGGTCGGGAGAGCTGCGCACGGAACTTACCGGAACATGCTGACGGCGGTTGGCGTGTAGCCGGACCCGTAGTCGAGGAAGCGATTGAGGTTCTCGCGCCCCTGCGCTTCAGCGGAGGCTCGCCGAGCCGCGTCCAGCGCGTCCGCGCGGTTCTGCGCGGCGATGGCGGCGGTAAGGTCCGTCATCTGCTGGCTTTGCAAGGCGAGCAGTTGATTGCCGGCCTGCGCTGCCTGCAAGGCGCCGACCGCACCCTGGCTTTGCGAGACGAGAGTGCTCAGTTCCGTGCGCGTCGCTTCAATGTTGCCGACGACACCTGCCTGGACCTTCAATGCGTCTTCATAGCCCGCAACCGAGGTCCGCCAGCGCGCTTCGGCATTGGCGTTCATGGCGGCGAAATCGCCGGTTGCTGCGGCGTCTCCATATTGTTCTGAGAAGACGCGTTCGATTTCGGAGACGACGTATCCAACGCGCTGCGCTTCGCCCAACAGATCTTCTGTCTGCTGCATGATCGATCGCAGACGCGCCAGCGATGAGTGCGGCAGGTTTGCGAGGTTGCGTCCCTGGTTGATCAACATCTGCGCCTCGTTCTGAAGCTGCGTGATCTGATTGTTGATCATTTCGAGGGTGCGCGCGGCGGTCAGAATGTTCTGCGCAAGGTTGGTCGGATCGATGACGACGTCGCCGACGCCGAACAGCGCATAGGCCGGTTGCATGGGCGCCAAAGCGATGGCTCCGGTCAGCATGAGAGCGGCGAATTTCTTACGCATGAGTAGTCTCCTTGGTTTGAGGGGATGGGATCGGATCAGGTGCTTGGCCGAGCAGTTCGACGGCCCAATCGAGACCGCGACGGGCGAGCCAGGCTGCGGCGAAACCGTCTCGCCCGTGTTCGGCGAGAATGTCGGTAATGGCGGCGTGATCGGTCTTCGACGATGCGGCCGTGAAGGCGAGCGCGACCTCGCCGAGACCGAGCGAGAAAAGCCGATTGCCGCGCCGCGACTGGCAGTAATAGTCACGCTTCGGCATGGCCCGCGCGACGATCTCGATCTGGCGTTCATTGAGGCCGAAGCGGCGGTAGATATCGGCGATCTGAGGCTCGAAGGCGCGCTCGTTCGGCAGGAAAATCCGCGTCGGGCAGCTCTCGACGATGGCGGGTGCAATCGCGGAATTGTCGATGTCAGCAAGCGATTGCGTTGCGAAGAGGACGGACGCGTTCTTCTTCCGCAATGTCTTCAGCCATTCGCGGAGTTGGCCGCCAAAAGTGCCGTCATCGAGCGCGAGCCAGCCTTCATCGACGATGATGAGGCTCGGACGTCCGTCGAGGCGATCCTCGATCCGGTGGAACAGATAGGCGAGCACGGCGGGCGCTGCCGCCGACCCGATCAGCCCTTCGGTCTCGAAGGCCTGGAAATCGGCCGTTCCGAGCTCTTCAGTTTCGGCGTCGAGCAAACGCCCGAAGGGGCCGCCAAGACAGAATGGCGCCAATGCCTGTTTGAGTTCGGTCGACTGCAACAGGACGGAAAGCCCTGTGAGCGTTCGTTCTCCTACGGGCGCCGAGGCGAGCGACGTCAGCGTTGACCAGAGATGATCCCGCGCGACCGGATTGATGGTGACGCCTTCACGCGCGATCAGGCCGGACAACCAGTCCTGCGCCCAGGCGCGTTCGCTCGTCTCGTCGATGTTGCGGAGCGGCTGAAGCTGGACGGCGGCTTCGTCATCCGAGAGCGCGCCGGCGAGATCCTGCCAGTCGCCACCACAGGCGACGGTCGCACAGCGGATCGAGCCGCCGAAGTCGAAGGCGAATACTTGGCTACGCCCGTAGCGAGGAAATTGCAGCGCCATCAACGCCAGCAACACGGATTTGCCCGAGCCGGTCGGACCGACGACCAACGTGTGCCCGACATCGCCGACATGGGGCGAAAAGCGGAACGGGGTCGAGCCTTCCGTCTCCGCGTAAAAGAGCGGCGGACCGTCCAGATGATCGTTGCGCGCCGGTCCTGCCCAGACCGCCGAGATCGGGATCATGTGGGCGAGATTGAGCGTGGAGACCGGCGGTTGACGGACATTGGCGTAGAGATGGCCAGGCAGCGAGCCGAGCCACGCCTCGATGGCGTTCAAGGTCTCGGGCTTGCAGGTGAAGTCACGTCCCTGGATGACCTTTTCGGCCGCCTTTAGCTTTGCGTCCGCGACAGCTTCGTCCTCATCCCAGACGGTCAGTGTCGCGGTGATGTAGGCAGCGCCCGCCATGTCGGCGCCGAGCTCCTGCAAGGCTTCATCGGCGTCGGCGGCCTTGTTCGCCGCGTCGCTATCGAGCAGCGTCGACGCCTCGTTGGTCATCACCTCTTTCAGGATCGCGGCGACGGATTTGCGCTTGGCGAACCACTGCCGGCGAATGCGCGTCAGCAACTTGGCGGCGTCGGTCTTGTCGAGGCAGATGGCGCGCGTGACCCAACGATATTCGAAGGGTTGGCTGTTGAGCTCATCCAGCAGTCCCGGCCATGTGGCTGTGGGGAATCCGATGATGGAGAGGCTGCGCAGATGCGCCCCTCCCAAACTCGGCGCCAGTCCGCCGACAAGCGCGCTATCGGCCAGGAGCGCGTCGAGATGCATCGGCGTTTCCGGCACACGCACGCGTTGACGACGCGTCGACACGGTCGAATGCAGAAAGGTCAGCGTTTCTTCGTCGGAGAGCCAGGCCGCTTCCGGCATGAAGCCGTCGAGGAGATCAAGCAGACGATCCGTCCGCGCCGCAAAGCTCGCGACGTGCTCCTGCGGATTGAGCCCTTTGTTGGGGGCATCCTCATAAAGCCACCGCCCGGCGCGGCTGGCGTCGTCCGCCGGGGGCATCCAGACGAAGGTCAGGAAATAGCTGCTTTCGAAATGACTCGACGCCTCCTCGAACTGAGCCCGCCGCTCCGCATCGACGAGCGCGGACACGGGATCGGGAAAACGCGAGAGAGGATAGTCGCGCGCCGGCAGGCGTTGCGCCTCGACGAATATCGCCCAGCCCGATCCGAGTCGGCGGAGTGCGTTGTTGAGTCGGCCGGACACGGCGACGAGTTCCGACGGTGTCGCGGAGTCGAGGTCAGGCCCCCGAAACCGTGCTGTGCGTTGCAGACTGCCGTCCTTGTTGAGGACGACGCCGGGCGCGACGAGCGCCGCCCACGGCAGGAAGTCGGCGAGGAGCGAGGATTTGGAGCGGTATTCGGCAAGGCGCATCATCGCTCAGACTCCGAACCAAGTTGGGAAGCGAAGATGCTGGCGTGCGACATCGACGATCTGAGCGTCGCGTTTTGCGGCCCAGACCGCGAGGAGATGGCCGACAAGCCAGAGTACCATCCCGATCACCCAAAGCCTGAGCCCGAGTCCGACGGCCGCTGCGAGCGTGCCGTTGGCGATGGCGACTGTGCGGGGCGCGCCGCCCAGCAGGATCGGTTCGACCAGGGCGCGGTGGACGGGCGCGTAAAAGCCCGGAATGTCGGCCAGCTCCCGCATCAGATCAGCGCTCCGCCGCCGAACGAGAAGAAGGACAGGAAGAAGCTCGACGCCGCGAAGGCGATGGAGAGGCCGAAGACGATCTGCACGAGGCGGCGAAAACCGCCAGAGGTGTCGCCGAAGGCGAGCGTCAGTCCCGTGACGATGATGATGATCACCGCGACGATCTTGGCGACCGGCCCTTCGATGGATTCCAGGATTGACTGAAGCGGCACCTCCCAGGGCATGCCTGATCCCGCCGCATGGGCGGGTGCGACGAGCAGAAGGCTGAACGCAAGCGCCGTCGCGTAGAGCGGCCAGCGTGGATAGAGAATTGTGGTTTTGGTCATGGATGGTCTCCTGTCTGGTGGTGAAGAAGCGGTTGGATCTGGTAGTCCCCGGTCGCATCGAGATCCTCGACCCGGGCGAGCTCGGAAAGCCTGCGCGCCGATCCGCGTCCCGAGAGGACGGCGATCAAGTCGATCGTTTCTGCGATCATCGCGCGGGGCACGGTGACGACGGCTTCCTGGATGAGCTGTTCGAGGCGGCGCAACGCGCCGACGGCCGAGCCGGCATGGATGGTGCCGATGCCGCCGGGATGGCCAGTGCCCCATGCTTTGAGGAGGTCGAGCGCCTCAGCGCCGCGCACCTCGCCGATGGGAATGCGGTCAGGACGAAGGCGGAGCGAGGAGCGAACGAGATCGGAGAGCGACGCAACGCCATCCTTGGTCCGCAGAGCGACAAGGTTGGGCGTCAGGCATTGGAGTTCGCGCGTATCCTCGATCAGAACGACGCGGTCGGAGAATTTGGCGACTTCCGCTAGCAGCGCGTTGGTAAGGGTGGTCTTGCCGGTCGAGGTGCCGCCGGCGACGAGGATATTGGCGCGCGACGTGATGGCGTCACGCAAGGTCGCCGCCGCATCGTCTGGCATGATCCCGGCGCGGACATAGTCTTCGAGCGTGAAGACGGCGACGGCGGGCTTGCGGATCGCGAAGACGGGCGCGGCGACCACAGGCGGCAACAGTCCCTCGAACCGCTCCCCCGTTCCCGGCAACTCTGCCGACACGCGCGGAGATCCCGCATGGACCTCGGCGCCGACATGGTGCGCAACCAGACGGACAATGCGCTCACCGTCAGCTGTGGAGAGCTCTACGCCCGTTTCGGTGAGACCTTCGCTCAGCCGGTCGACCCACAGACGCCCGTCCGGATTGAGCATCACCTCGATAACCGCAGGGTCTTCGAGCCATGCGGCTACGTCGGCCCCCAGAGCGGTTCTGAGCATGCGTGCGCCGCGAGTGAGAGCTTCTGATTTTAAGGTGCATACGGTCATCGAGGGCCCCGTGTTTGATTTCGGGGCTCATTAAGAAGACCGCTATCGGGTTAGCGGCAACAGTCTTGTAGGCGTAGTACAAGGGCGGCGCGCAAAGGCAGGGAGTCGCGTAGAGCGCTGGAATGAGTGAGGGCTACTTTTCGGATAATTGTGCCGTTCATGCCCGCTGGATCAGTGACCGCCTCTGGTGCATGTTGGGTCTATGGGGCATCCAACCAACAAGACTTCTCCGCGCGTTCATCGCTGGACCTACACCGTCGAGGCTGACGAGGTCTCATTCGTATTGCCGGATGGGTGTGTCGACATCCTTGTCTCGTCCTGCGGCGAGACCAACCGCGTCTTGATTGGCCTCACCAATTGGGACTTCTCGCCAAGACAGGTGAAGCTAAAGGCGGGAACCTCTTTGATTGGTTACCGATTGCGGCCAGGAACCACCATTCGCCTGTCTGATCTTCAGATCGAAAATGGCGCGCATTCAAATCTGGGACCAGAAATCGAATGCAGTGTGAGGCATGATCAGGAGGTTGAGGAGATCATCTATGATCTCAGTCTTCCGGGTAGCGGTGTAGAGCGCTCGGCCAAGCAGCAAGGCGTGTCGGAACGAACCCTGCAACGCCGTTTTAAGGACCTTTCCCTTCCGCCTCCGATCTTCTGGCGTCAGTTAGGGCGGGCCAGGCGGGCGGTTCGGGCATTGCCATGTCGCGTTCCGCTTTCAGATATCGCGTTCGAATATGGCTTTAGCGATCAGGCTCACATGACGCGGGAGTTCTTGCGGTGGTTTGGACGAACACCGGCGCAGTTGCGCCAGGACTCAGCCACATTAAACGAACTGGCTCAACCGGGCTTGAGCAATTGGTCAGATGAAACCGTCTTGAAGCCTGTAAGCCTGTAAGCCTGACTTAGGAAGTCTTCGCATCGCTTTTCAACGATGTCCGACAGGCCAACGAGCTTGATGTGTCGCCGACGTTTCCCACGACCCTCTAGGATTTCATCCGGGTCGTCGAGTTGTGCGCCATGGGTGAACTCCAGGGATACGTGGCTTGTATAGGCAAAGACACCGCAAAATTGCGACTTGGGTTGCCCAGCGATGCTTTCGACGATGACGCCACCATACTTCTCGACAAAACCCGCATTGGGCTCGACCGAGAGGACCAGGATTTTTAACCGCTCGATGATCTCATCCTGCATGGCGTCAACTCGGCAGCTGTACGGCCGAGCAAATTTCAATCAGGTAGCCATTCGGATCGGACACATAGGAGGTCGTCTGTCCCCAGGGTTCGTCGCGTGCGTTCTGAATGAGCGTGGCGCCGGCATCGACAGCCCGCTGCAAAGCACCCGCCACATCATCTGTCTCGAAGGCGATCTCGAATGTCGGCGCATCCGGTCTTGGCGAAGCCGGGTTCTTGTCCAACTGGCGCATCAGTTCCTTGGAGGAAAAGGCGAGTTTGGTGGTCCCGGTCGTCATTTCACCGTAATCACCGCTTTCATGAAGGAACGCTCGTTCAAGCCCGAACGCCCTTTCGAAGAAGTCCAATGACGCGGAGACGTCATCTACGTACAAGATTGTATAGCGAAAGATCATTCAAGGTACCTCGCATAGAGTTTGCGTAAGACAGCGCTACGACGCATCGACATGGATGTCTTGAAAAAAGCCGACATCCATCGGCTTTGAAGCATCATGCATTTTGGAGCTCGGCGCCTTCATTGCTCTGATCGGAGACTGGCGACTTCCTCCGAGATCTCCTTGGTCAGTGTGTTCCCCTTGGCCAGCCGCCGACCGAGCGTTTCTACAAAGCCTTCATACCGCTCGCGGCCTTTCGCCTGCGCTGCGTCGCGCATCGTATCTGGCAGCGGCGGAGTCGTCGTGAGCCAGAACCGGACGAACAATGCTATCGCTTCGTTGCCGATCGTCACATCCCGCTCAAGGCGCTCGACAGCGCGGGTCAGCCGGTCAAGTCGCCGTGTGATCGCAGCCTCGCGCTGATCGGCGGCGTCCGGTGAGAGATAGGAGGCCAGCGCCGCTTCCACGATCTGGGATTTCGACACATTGCGCCGTGCCGCCAGCGCGTCGAGCTCCGGCGACAACGACGGATCGAAATAGACATTGAGCCGATCTTTCTTCATGGCGAGCCTCAAAGATCGATGCCGTCATCGGGATCGAGCGAGGCTTGGCGCGCGACGCTTTTGAACCGCCCCTGCATCTGCCGGGCACGCTGCGCATCATCATCCGGCTCATCGTCGAGACCTGCGAATTCTTCCCGTGCCGGCGCTGTTCGTTCCGGTGCGATGTCTTCATGCTCGGGCAGTTCCGGCTCGCGGCGGATGCCGCTGTCACTGTCCTCACTCCCGTAGCGGAAGGCCTTCTTCCTGGGGTTGGGCGCAGCGATGGTAGCTTGTCCGCTCCAATCATCCCTTTGCGGATTGTGGGGCGCGGCGTGATCGGCAACCAGTTGCGGCGGTTCGACGATGCGCAATTTGAACTGCGGGTCGATATAGTAGCGCGCCTTCTTCCCCCGGATCGGCGGTGCGCCTGAGACGAGGACAATCTCATCATCCGGCGGCAATTGCATGATCTCGCCGGGCGTCAGCAAGGGCCGCGCGGTCTCCTGCCGAGAGACCATGAGATGGCCGAGCCAGGGTGATAATCTGTGCCCGGCATAGTTCTTCATCGCCCGCATCTCGGTCGCCGTGCCGAGGGCGTCGGACACGCGCTTGGCGGTGCGTTCGTCATTCGTCGCGAAGCTCACCCGGACATGGCAGTTGTC
Organism: Hyphomonas sp.; assembly: GCF_017792385.1. Taxonomy (NCBI): domain Bacteria; kingdom Pseudomonadati; phylum Pseudomonadota; class Alphaproteobacteria; order Hyphomonadales; family Hyphomonadaceae; genus Hyphomonas; species Hyphomonas sp. The sequence goes on from NZ_CP051230.1 coordinate 888,612, forward strand.
GAGAATGGCGTTGTTCTGACCGTAGGCCTTCTCGATCTGATTGAGAGACTGGGCGATGAGGAATGCCTTGAGCCCATACCCGGCCATGAAGGCGAGCTGGCTCTCGAAGAAATCGAGCCGCCCGAGCGCCGGAAACTCGTCGAGCATGAGCAACAGGCGGTGGCGCTTGCGATTGGCGTTCAACTCCTCTGTCAGCCTGCGTCCGATCTGGTTCAGCACGAGGCGGACCAGCGGCTTGGTGCGGCTGATGTCGGAGGGCGGCACGACGAGATAGAGCGTGGTCGGCCGCGCGCCGGAGACCAGATCTCTAATTCGCCAGTCGCAGCGGCTGGTGACCTTGGCGACGACGGGATCGCGATAGAGGCCCAGAAAGCTCATCGCCGTGGACAGGACGCCGGAGCGTTCGTTCTCCGACTTGTTGAGGAGTTCTCGCGCCGCCTGCGCCACGACCGGGTGCGGTCGGTCGCCCAGATGCGGTGTGCGCATCATCGCCGCGAGCGTCGCCTCGATCGGCCGGCCGGGATCTGAGAGGAAGGCGGCGACGCCGGCGAGCGTCTTGTCGGCCTCGGCATAGAGGACATGGAGGATCGCGCCGACGAGCAGAGAATGGCTGGTCTTCTCCCAGTGGTTCCGGCGTTCGAGCAGGCCTTCGGGGTCGACCAGAATATCGGCGATGTTCTGAACGTCGCGCACCTCGCTGTCGCCGCGTCGGACTTCCAAAAGGGGATTGTAGGCCGCGCTCTTCGCATCGGTCGGATCGAACAGGAGGGTGCGGGAAAAGCGTGACCGCCAGCCGGCCGTGAGATCCCAGTTCTCGCCCTTGATGTCATGGACAATGGCCGAGCCCGGCCAGGTCAGCAGGCTCGGCACGACAAGCCCGACACCCTTGCCGGAGCGGGTCGGCGCGAAACACAGCACATGTTCCGGACCGTCGTGCCGGAGATATCGGTTCTCGAAGCGGCCGAGCACGACGCCGTCCGCGGCAAGCAGTCCTGATGATTCAACGTCTCTTCTCTCAGCCCATCGTGCCGAGCCATAGGTGGTGACGTCCCGCGCCTCGCGAGCGCGCAGGACGGAGAGGAAGATGGCAACGGCAATCGCGGCGATCCCGCCACTGCCTGCGATGATTGCGCCCTCGACGAACACGCGCGGCGCATAGGCGTCGTAGAAATACCACCAGACGAAGAAGCTCCAGGGCGGATAGACAGGCCAGCCGAGGACGTCCGTCATCGGCTCGCCGAGTTGCGGCTGAAAGCCGAGCCGCCATGCGGTCCACTGCGTCGCCGCCCAGACGAAGCCGACCGCAACGAGCGAGACGATGATGATCTGGCCCCAGAGGATCCTGGTGGCCTGTGTTTGCTGTGTCTTGATCGGCATTTCTTTTCCTTCCGGGAGAATGCTCAAAGGCTGAGCCCGCGCTTGCGGCCGAGGCTCCAGTCGATCCCGCCGCCGGGCGTCATCGTGCCCGTCACGGGCTGGCTGAGGTGGCGTTCGAGCTGGGGCTTCCACGGGACGAGTTCGAAGCCGAGGCCGTCATCGACCATGGCGAAGCGACCCGAAGCGAGATCGAGCCGCCGGCGATAGGTGCCGGAGATGCGATCACCCTCGGCGGGCTTGCGGCGAGGCAAGCCGGTCTCGGCCTCGATAGCCGCCGCCGCCGTGTCGAGTTCTCGGTCGCGCAGCGTTTTCAGAAGATCGCGGGCGAAGGTGATGCGCTGGCCGTTCCTGGTCGCCAGCCCCTCGGCGACGAGATGATCGCGACGCCGGTCCAGTGCCCCGCGGACCTCGGCGCCGAACCCGCCCATGCTGAGCGGCGCGCGTTCCTTTGCCAGTTGCACTCGGTCGAGCCAAGTGGCGCCGTTCGCGCCGATCTGGGTTTCGAGGTTGAGATCGGAGCGGCCGACGAGGGCCATGCGCTGACCACCGCCATCGTTCGAACGCGAGACACGCGTTTCGACAATGCCGCCTTCGGGCGTGTCGCCCGTGGCGTCGAGATCGTTGAAGCGCAGATGATGGACGCGGCCGTCCACCGCGTCGATCACGGCATAGGCTTCGCCGCTCAGCTCGTCATGGAGGCCACGTTCGACGAGCCTTCCCAGCACCGGGGCGTGAGGCGTGTCTTCAATGGCGAAGTCCGCTTGCGCGCGATCGGGTCCGCCCGCCATGGCGCGGTGCATGGTCTTGATGATGTCGCCCCGGATGGAAAGCTCGCGCAACGTCTGTTGGGCGCCGGGCTTCAGCGACCACACCGCGGGGGCGAGCCTGTTGGCGAGGCCGAGCCGTTCCAGCGTCTGCGCGCGGCCGATCAGCAATTTGCGCAATTCCGGATCGCGCGGCTCCGGCGATCCCGGACGCAGATCGGCAACGCCGGCGCCATCATCGACAAGCCCTTGCAGCGCGCGGTCGAGACCGGTCCAGCGCTCGGCGGTTACTTCCGTCTGAAGCCCGGCTGCGATCTCCCGCTCGGTGCGTGGGCCGAGCTCCAATTCGACCAGTTGCTCGGCGCAATCGCGGAGACCCCGGCTGATATAGTCACGCGAGATGACGAGGTCTTTCCCATCGTCGGCACGGCCGCGCACCAGCACATGGACATGGGGATTGTCGGTATTCCAGTGATCGACGCCGATCCAGTCGAGCTTGGTGCCGAGACCGCGCTCGGCCTCGTTCATCAGGTCGCGCGTGAAGGCGCGCAGGTCTTCGAGGCGGTCGGCGTCTTCGGGTGAGACGATGAAGCGGAAATGATGCCGGTCCTCTTCGCATCGCCCGGCGAAGGCACGATCATCGACGCTGTCCGCTTCGGCGCTGAACATGCCCGCGTCGCGACCGTCGCGGGTCACGCCCTCGCGCTTGAGATAGGCGATATGCTTGGTGAGCGGCGCGGAACGAAAGCGGACTCCGCGATGGCGGACGATCCGCGCCTTGACGACGACGCGCCGCTGGGTGCGCGCGAGCCCCCGTGCCGCACCGGCGAACCGGCCTCGACCGAATTGCGAGCCGCGACCGCGTCCCTTCGAGCCGCCCGGCTTGTATCCGGTGTGTCCGGCCTTGCGGGCAGCGCCGATGACCTGACCGACGAAGCTTTGCGCCTTCCGGACGCTTGTCCCCTTATTGCGGATACGGCCGGGCCGGATGCGCATGTCATTGTCGCGGTCGCTCATGAAAAAATGCCCGCTAGAAAGCACGCGGCACGGTGAAACCCGCATGAAAACAAGGGATTGGACCGTGGGGCGGCACTGCATCCATGGCCGCAGCGGGCTAAATACCCAAAAACAACAACGACATAGCGCGCATTAGTGCCACGCCTTTTATCTCGCCCTCCCGTTGTTGTTGCGCCTTCCGTCCCCGTCGTTCCTCCCGGAAGCACGCCATCGCGCGACGGACTGCGCGAGAGTGCGATCAGCGGGGTCATCGCTGATCCCCGGTTCCATGTGGCGGGAAAAGGCTGTCGGAAGCGCCCGATGTGTGCGGAGGATAAACGTCGGCGCTGCTGCCTGAGTGCGTTTCGTCAGCAACCGATTGTCCATCATTGTGGACGGCGAAGAGTGGCGCCTCGCGCCAATCCACGGTCAGAATTGCGCTCTGCTCTCGCCGTTCTGCTGCAACCGATGCGCCGATGAGCGGCGCCAGCGCCGCAACATAATCGCGGGTTTCTCGGGGTAGTGGGCGACCTGTGGCTAGATGCTCGGCATAGCGCGTCGGCCCCGCATTATAGGCGGCGAGGAAGCCCGGCGATCCGAAGCGGTCATGCAGTTCACGGAGATAAGCGGCGCCCGCCAGAATGTTGTCGCGAGGATCGAACGGATCGCGCCCCAGACTGTAACGCGCGCGCAGCTCATCCCAGGTGTCGGGCATGATCTGCATCAGCCCCATCGCGCCTTTTTCGCTGACGGCGCGCACGTCGCCGGCGCTTTCCCTGCGCATGACGGCGAGGATCCAATGCGCCGGGACGCCGAAGCGCTGCGCAGCTTCGGCGACATAGGCAGCATAGGAATTGCCGCCTTGTTCCGTCCTGGAGGACGCGGTCTCTGCTGATACGGCGTGAGAGACAACCACGCCGGAGAGCAGACCGCAGAGGAGGAACTTCGCCATCATCGCGCAGCGCCGAGATGGTCTAGCCGCGCTCATCGCGTTTCTCGGGACGCTTTGCGGCGCGATTCCAAAGGAGCGCCCAATGCTCGTCTTCCCCGTCCGTCTTGAAAAGATTGGCGCGGATCGGAAACGCAAAGGTCGGGTCGTCGATCTGCAGAGAGATGTATTCGCCGGCTTTCTCGCCGGTGCGTTTCCAGCCGGCGCCGATTTCCGGTCCGTCTTCATCGCCGTGATGGATGCGATAGTCGGGCGCGTTCTCGCTGTCTGACGGCGTTGCCGGAACGAGCGTGAGTTCTCGGTAGAGAATGAGCGTGTGAAGACGTCCGGTGAAGCCGGTTTCCGTGCGAGTGAATTGACCGATCTGAGCCATGGGGAAGTTCCTTTCATTTGCGGTCGGATGAATTTGGAAGAGCGTCGGCGTCGCGATCAGCGCGCCAGACATAGCGGTCGTCGCCGTCTTCATCGGTGAGGATCGGGACGGCGCGTCCGACCACGGCGTCCGCCGGGAGCGCGCCGAAATAGCGACCGTCGAGACTGTCGGGATGGCTGGGATTCAGGAGGAAGAGTTCGGTCTCAGCGACGATGTGGCAGCCCTGCCAAACGGGCAGGTCGCGGCCGAAGCGATCGCTTGGCTGCGCCTGCGCCACGGTGGTGTCGTCGACAGCGACAGCGGCGCCATCGCGGCAGACGTGCTGTCCGGGAAGTGCAGCGATGTGCTTGAGGAGCGGCACGCCTTCGGGCAAGTAGCCGCGTTCGTCGAGATAGATCGCAAGTGATTTCGGAGGATGGACAACGACCAGATCGCCGACGACAAGATCGTTGTCCGATGCGACGGCGTAGAGTCCGATCGGCGCACTCGCGGATGCGTTCCAGATCAGCTTGGGGCTCACATGAACGAAGGCCAGTCCGCCGATCGCGAGCACCGAGAAATAGGTCGTCATGACGTAACCGAACCGGGTCATAACGCGCTCCCCGCCGATGTGGCGTGCGGAGCGGGCGAACAGGTTTGGCGCAGGAGCCAGGCGCGATGTTGAGCGGCTGTGTAGCCGCGCGGCTCTAGGCCTGCTGACAGCCTGTTGTGAACGTGGCGCCAATAGTCCGTCGCGGCGTCAGCCGGCTCGATGCCGAGCGCTTCGATCGCATCGGCGAACTGAAGAACCCGTTCGACTTTGGGCCAGCCGGAGAGACGCAACAGACTGTCGCCGCCGGGCGTCACATGCGGCACGGTCGCATAGGGCTCACCTGCTCTGGGCGCGCGCAGAATGTCGATCCGGCTTTCCGCCGTACCGAAATCATTTGCCTGCCAGCGGACGAAGGCGAAGACGGCGCCGGGATCGAAAGCGACGGTGCTGCGACTGCGGCTCTGGATCGTTGTCCGCGCGATCCGGCCGAAGCGAATCCAGTGCTCGATCTGCTTCTCGATCCAGACGAGCTCGACAATGGCGCCGCCGCTCATGAGCGGGCCTTCCGTGCATAGGCGGGCGAGATCGCTGCATGCCGCTTGGCGGGCAACACCTCGTCGCCCGTGTCGTCCGAGGTCGAGTTCTTCTCTCCCCGGCTAACCCAGGCCTGCAGATCCTCGATCGCGTAGACGACACGCCCGCCGATCTTCGAGTAGCGCGGTCCCGTGCCGTAGGTGCGATGTTTTTCGAGCGTCCGCCCCGAAAGGCCGAGAAAACGGGCCGCTTCAGGCGTTCTTAAATAGCGTGGGGGAAGTCCGGCATTGGGATCGGGCATGGGTCGCGTCTCCGGTTAGGCCATCCCGCTGCGGGAAGCGCGGGACTGTCGGAGACGAGAAAAGCGGAGAAGCGAGGCCGGGAGGGATGACGATCAGCGGATGGTAAAAACGTCACCCCATACCGTCATCAGCACATGCATATTCCCGACGCGGTTGGGTGGCGTTCCAAAGGACGGAGATTGGTCGTGCGAGATGTCAGACTGACGTGTATTCTAAAGATCAGCTTAGCCTGTAGACGTGACGAAGCTGCACGCAGACGAAATTCAGATCAACGGCGAGCTTTGCGAGCTCGCCCATGATTTCGTCGCACCGAGCCTGCGAGAGATCTTCCTGCGTGAAATCTACATCGTGTCCCCGACGATGCACGTCAGACCGCATGATGGGCTGTCCGATTGCGAGGAAATCGAACAAGAACTGTGAGTGGAGGATGCCGTTTCGCCGCTTGCGCTCTGTATGTAGACGATCGACCACTTGCTCGAAGTGTTCATACCAGCCGTCAATCTGAATGCGATCGAAGGGTTCGTCAGCCTGCACTAGGTCGCGGAACGCATTGATCTTGTCGACATTCCTGAGCCCAGCGAGCCAATGGTGGGTTTCGTTCCATTCGTCATGGCCGCGCGCGAGCAGAAACATTTGATCGATCTGCCCTTCCAGCCATTGAAACGAGATTACGTATTGCCCCACAAAACTATAGAAGCGCTCCGCTTCGGCGATTGCGGCAGGATCATCTTCCCAACGGTTTCTGGTCATGTTTTCCCTCTCTGAGATTGCCGCAGGGAAAAGATAGCAATCTTTGCAGGGTCTGATGACTACTTGCCGCGCAGCAGATTTCTATACCCCTGATCGATCATCATTCGGCCATGGGATGCCAGGCGCGCAACCTGCGCCTTAAGCGAACTCGTCTTCCAGGGTTCGGCGGCGACGCGATCGGCGCCAAAGAAAACGGTAGCGACGGCGCGATAGCTGGCGCCGCTCTGGCGTCCGTCGATTGTCCGCAGAGCGCGTTTCAGGCGGTCGCGTCGCTGCCGCGTGATTGGCGGATCGGCATCGCGGTCGATGATTTGGTGATACAGTCGATCAGCCGCAGCGAGCCTAGTGGGCCAGTCGCCATCGAGTGGCAGCAGGAGGCCAACGGGCCCATCACCGACCTGATCGCCGACAAGATTGACGCCTTCCTTCAGCCGAACCCATGACAGTCCCTCGGCGTCGATCTTGCGGTCCGCAATGCTTTCGGGGGGTATGGATGCGGTCAAGCCGATGTCCGGCAGAACGGCGATGAGTTGGACCACCGCAGGCGCTGCGGATGGGAGCCAGTAGATTGGTGCGTTGAGCGCATTGAGTTTTGGATCTGCAAGGAAATCGCAACCCCCAGTCGGCTGGAGCGCTACCGCCCTCCCGCATCAGGTTATAGTCCTTGCGATAGTGCAGGTTTCGTCGAAGGCATTCCCAGGCGAGTCCGGAGATGCCGAGATCATCGAAATGATCGTATTGGTGATCGTCGCGCCAGTCGGTTGGCATGGCGAACTCCTCCCAATCACGCGCCGAAATGTGGAGCAGCGTCAGTTGTTTGGGATGTTTCTCAATAAATCTGCGGTTGCATAGTATGGCCGCAGGCATCGTGTGATGCGTTGGACGCATCAGAGCACTCTTCAGCCCGTGGGAAGGCCATTCTTCAGCAGGTCTCGATAACCTTGCTCGGTCATCCAGCGAGCGCGTGACAGGTGACTGTCATGGACACGGCGGGCGCGTTCCGGTTCCTCATCCGCATCGATGCCGAGCAGAAGCGACGACACTTCTTCCAGCGATGCTCCCGCGTCATTCGCGTCGAGAAGCCGCATGTAAAGCGCGAAGTGATCACGGTCATAGACGGTCACGGCCGCGTCGTTCGGCGGAGCGTCAGCGATCATAATCTGGGTGGCGGGCATCGGTGTCCTTACGGGTCTGGCGCGAATTATTAATGAACCGGAAACCATAAAGTACGCAAGCGCCGGCCGGTTGAAATCTCCAGTCCTGGCTGTGAGCAGACCGACGGGTCAGCTCCAGTGTCGCGCATTATAATACGTCGCATTAAAATACGCGATCCGCATTTTACTGGCGGATGGATATTCGGGAAGTATTTGGTGCGAACCTACAGTTTTTTCGGGAGAAAGCCGGCCTCAGCCAAGCTGCTTTGGCGGACAAGATGGGCGTCGACCGCGCGCACATAAGCGCCATGGAGCGTGGCCAGCAGAACGTCACCATCATTACGCTCTGGCACGTAGCCGAGGCGCTCGACGTCAAACCGGCGGCGCTACTGGACGATCAGCGAAAGAGAAAAAGGGCATGAAGACAGCCCCGCCCGGTCTTGCCGGGCGGGGCTGTCGGAGGCGTCAGTCGCCGTTCTGGCGACGTGACCGCGACCAGATGAGGCTGTAGCTATCTTCACCTTCGATTACGGTGTCGTCGAAGAGGTTGGCGTAGATCGGAGCGGTGAAGCTCGGATCGTCGAGCTTGAGGCTCAGATAGTCGCGGCCCTCGTTCGAGCGCTTGGACCAGGCGGCGCCGATCTCGGCGCGGCCGACGAAGACGCGGTGGCTGGGCGCGTTGTCATTCGTGCGATCCTCTTCCGGGATGATCCTTACATTCTTCGCCTGAACGCTGAGGGTGACGATTTCGCCGACGTACTCGTTGGCGGACTTCTTGAAAGTTCCGATGGTGGCCATGTCAGTTCTCCTTTTGGCTTCCGAGCCCGCGCCCTTCGCGGCCTCGATGGCGATCGACGAGGCCGGGACGACCGCCGACGCAGTCCGAGGGACCCGCAGCGCATGCGAAGGACGGCGGAGACGGAGTTTCATGGTCCGCGAGGAATGGGCGCAGCCCAGGGGAAGAAAGTTCGGCTCCGCCGTTGCGGCCAAGGCGGTCGAGGCGTCAGCCGATCCCGGCCAGATCAGTCCATGAGAGGCCGTGTTGGGCGTGGGTGATGAGCTAAGGAGAACACGGATAAACCAGTATGGTGACCTGAAGTGTCTGTCGCTTGTACTAGACGATCAGATCAGCCAACCTATTGTTTCGCGCAAAGAACGTTCGGTGTCAGACCTGAGCGGGAAACCGAAGCGTGATGGGGCTCAAATCCCACGACTAGTTTCGTTGTGAGCTTCCACGAACCCTTCGACGTTCAATAGCTCGGCCATCCAGTCCATGAACACCTTCAGGCGCGGCGCGAGGTATCGTCGGCGGGCGTAGAGAAAGGAAACCGGGACCGGCGCGGGACGGTATTCGGTCAGTACCTCAATCAGGCGTCCGGCCGCGATGTCGTCGGCAACATCATGGGCCGGAACCTGGATCAATCCGTGTCCGGAGAGAGCTCCAGCCACATAGCTTTCGGCGTTGTCGACGCAGAGGTAGCTGCGCATCTCGACCGTAACCTCCTGACCGTTCTCAAGCCCATCCCATTCGGCGGAAAGTGCGGGCATCCGCAGTGCGTAATTGACCAGACAATGATCCGTCAGATCCGCAGGCGTCTTCGGAACCCCGTGGCGCGCGATGTAGTCGGCGCTACCACAGGTCAGCATCGGCACATCTCCGATCTTGCGGCAGATCAGTTCGCTGTCCTCCAGTTCGGCCAGCCGCACCACCGCATCGATGCCTTCGGACACGAGATCGATCAACCGGTCTGTGGCGCTGATGTCGAGCGTTATTGCCGGGAAGCGAGCGCGAAACTCATGCAGATGCGGAATCACCATGCGTCTGGCAATCCGGCTTGGCATGTCGATCCGCAGACGCCCCGAGATATCATCTGGCCGAAACCGATATTGTCCTTCAGCCTGCGCGACGGCATCGACCAGATCGCGGGCGGTGTCCGCGAACTGCAGCCCCTCCTGTGTCGGACGCACCACGCGGGTTGTGCGCTGTAGGAGTTGTACGCCCAACCGGTCTTCAAGCGCCTGCACCGTGCTGGAGACGGTCGAGCGCGGTAGACCAAGCGCCTCGGCCGCGCGGGTGAAATTCCCGCTCTCCACAACCTGAACGAAGGCCTGCATCTGTTGAATTCTGTCCATGCCAATTGTTCGCCATTTCTGACAGATGATGTCAAGTTGTGCATGTTTATCCGAAATGCTGGACAGGTCATCTATTGTGCAAGGCGCCGAACCAAGCGGCGTTTTCACAATGGAAAGGAAACGGCATGTCGAGAAACAGCATCGAAGGAAAAGTGGTTTTGATCGCGGGGGGTGCGAAGAACCTGGGCGGGTTGCTGGCACGCAAGTTCGCCAAATCCCGCGCGAAGGCCATCGCCATCCACTATAACAGCGACGCCACGAAGGCGGCCGCCGAAGAAACGATCGCGGCGATCGAATCCGCTGGCGCCGAAGCGGTGGCCTTCCAGGCTGACCTGACCTCGGCGGCGGCGATGGAAAAACTGTTCGCGGACACGGTCGCTGCCGTGGGACGCCCCGACATCGCGATCAACACGGTCGGCATGGTGGTGAAGAAGCCGATGGCCGAGGTGACTGAAGAGGTCTTCGATCAATCCTGTGCGGTCAATGTGAAGTCCGCCTTCTTCTTCCTCAAAGAGGCTGGCAAGCACGTCAACGATAACGGCAAGATCTGCACGATCGTCACTTCACTACTGGGCGCCTATACGCCCTTCTATGCGGCCTATGAAGGACTGAAAGCGCCGGTGGAGCATTTCACCCGTGCTGCGTCTAAGGAACTCGGAGATCGCGGCATTTCAGTAACTGCAATCGGCCCCGGCCCAATGGATACGCCGTTCTTCTACCCTGCCGAGGGTGAGGAAGCGCAGCAGTACCACAAAACCGCAGCAGCGCTTTCTCCCTTCTCGAAGACAGGCTTGACCGACATCGAGGATATCGCGCCTTGGATCACCTTCATGGTCTCCGACGGATGGTGGATGACCGGCCAGACCATCCTCGTCAACGGCGGCTACACCACCAAGTGAGCCGTTTTGGCCGGCGGCGACTTGCCGCCGGCCTTTTCCATCCAGCAAGATTGGCGCGCAGTATGACAGATCCGCGTATCGGTGAAGTGATCGCATGGTGGCGAGCGGCATCCAAAGACTGGTTCTCCAAATCGCCCGCGTTCGACGGCGCCTTTCGCAGGCGATTTGTCCCCCTGCATGAGGCTGCCATGGCGGGTGATCTCTCGGCTTGGGAGGCCATACCCGAGGGTTGTCTCGCCCTGCTGATCCTGCTGGATCAGTATCCACGCAACGCGTTTCGCGGCACGAAAGAGATGTATCACTCAGATCAGCAGGCCCTGTCGGTTGCGCACCACGCTGAGAAGCAAGAGTTCATCAGACAGGCGCCGCGGGACTTACGTCTGTTCATGCTGTTACCCTTCGCCCATTCCGAAACGCTTAAGGATCAGGACCTGTCGGTGGAGCTGCATCGCCGCTACCTGCCTTCGGGGCTCCACAAGGCAAAGCGTCATCGCGACATCATCGCCCGCTTCGGCCGCTTTCCCCACAGGCAGCCGGTCTTCGAACGCATGCCGACGGCCGAGGAAAGCCAATATTTGAATGCAGGCGGATTTCAGGGATAGTTACTAAAAACACCACGAGGAAATTCCATGTCCAGCCTAATTCATCGCCTCGTGCCAACTGGCGCCTTACGCAACCTCGCTCCCAAAGAAACGCCCCGAGTGACCAATATGGAGCTGTTCTTCGATCTCGTTTACGTCTTCACCATCATTCAGCTCTCGCATTACCTGTTGGAACACGCGAACTGGCTCGGCGCGCTTGAGTATCTGACGCTCTTCGCCGCCGTCTGGTGGGCGTGGAACTACACCGCATGGGCCGCGAACTGGGTGAACCCGGATCATCCTAGCGGGCGTGGATTGATGATTGTCCTGATGGGCTGCGCGCTGCTGATGGCGGTGGCGGCGCCGCAGGCCTTTAGCGAACGCGCGGAATTGTTCGCCATCGCGTATGTCTCCATGGCGCTGATCCGTGCAGGCTATATGGGCTTTGTCTTTCGCGGTCAGGTCATGGGGCGTAACTATTTCCAGCTTGGCGCCTGGAGCGCGATTTCCGGCGCCTTCTGGATCATCGGCGCCTTTGTGGAACCTGCACGGCTGGCGCTTTGGATCCTCGCTGTGCTGATCGACTATGCCGCGCCCTATTTGGGGTTCTGGCTTCCGGGCCAAGGCGCGACCCCGATGTCGAGCTGGACACTGAAGGGGTTGCACCTCTTCGAGCGTAACCAACTGATCTTCATCATCGCGCTCGGCGAATCCATTCTCCTACTTGGCGGCTATCTGGTCGGCCACGAGATCCATGTGGACACGGGTGCCGCCGCGCTGATTGGGTTCCTGCTGATCGTGACGCTGTGGTGGATCTACTTCGTCGATCTCGCGGAGCCGGGGGAACACCGGTTCGAACATGAGACGGATCACACCAGTCTCGCCCGCGCAGGTTTGGCCTACGCACATGGGGTCGCGGTCTGCGGCGCCATCGTGACCGCCGTCGCCATTGAGATGATCGTGGCCCATCCCCATGACGCGATCCATGCCGAGACCGCGATCATCGCCTTCGCCGGGCCATCGCTCTTCCTTCTCGGCTGCACAATCTTTCACCGCGTCACTGCGGAACGGTTGCGCGGCCTCTACCTTCTGGCCGTCGCGGCGCTGGCGGCCTGGGGCTGGGCATGCGTAGGTCTGCACCTGCAAGGGCTCTGGCTCGGCGCGGGTGTCCTGCTGATCATGGTGGCCATGGCGGCGCTCGGTCATCGGAAGGTGGCCTGAGATGCTGTCGCTTCCCACCGCCAGGAACAAGGTCGCCGCCAATGCTGGCTTTTTGGCCGCGATCCTGATCCACAATCTGACCTATCCCTTGTCAGCCGCCGCTGGGGTTTGGCCTGCACTGTTCTATGGCTTTTACGCGGCGATTTTCGGAGTGGCGACCTGGGCACTCACGGGTCATCGCCTTCAACGCATTTTTGTTGGGAGCGCGGGGCTCGCTGTGTTCATCGCGGGCATTCTGAATTCCTATGTCCCCTCGAACGGGACAGCACTCGCCGTCTACCTGACATCCATGGTTTATCATCTCGGCATGATCGTGGTGCTGGCCCGTTACACCTTCGGCGCGCGGACGGTGATGACCGATGTGCTCCTCTCGGCCACTTCGCTCTACCTTGTCATCGGATCGGGCTTCGCCGCCGTTCTGGCCTTCATCGAATGGTGCGCGCCGGGGTCCTTCGTGGCGAGTTCGGGTGCCGCTATCGACTGGCAACAGATGGTCTACTTCAGCTACGTTACCCTCACCACACTCGGCTACGGCGATATCACTCCTGTCGGATTCTACGCGCAGTCCTTCGTCAACTTCGAAGCGATAGGTGGTACGCTCTACACAGTGATCCTTCTATCGCGACTGGTGGGCTTGCATGCCAGTCGCCAGTAATGGAGAACTTTCAGACCAGCTGATGATGCGCGTCAGGTCCTGCAGGGGATGCGATGCGCACCCATGCCGTCGCGCCGACGATGATCGCACCGATGCTCGCGAAGATGAGGGTCCACGTCTCGCCCGCGCCGCCGGTCTCAGAGAGCCCCTTGACCGCGTGAAAACCGGCCAGTCCCGCCGGCAAGGCATAGAGCGCGCCGATCGCCAGGCGGATGGTCGGTGACCGGATCGTGGCGAACGCGACTTGCCCGAGGATAAGAGCGACGACGCCGACGAACAGGGCGACGGCGATGGCGCCGATCGGCCCCGCGCCGTTTTCAAAGGCATAGTATCCGACCCTGACGGTGACGAAGAACGGAAGCGCATAGACGGCCAGGCTGAATAACAGCCAGCAGAGAAAGCCGAGGCCGACAACGCTCAGCAATGCGGACAGAAACATGGGCGGTCTCCTTCATGGATGGAGCGCCTCCACCAACCGCCACGGCGCTTTTCGAAGTATAGCGCAAAGCAGCGCACGCCGGAACCTTCCGGCGCGCGCATCAGGTGATGCATCCTGTGCATCATACCGCCTGCGCCGTATTTTTCTTCGGTCTGAAATCGAAGAGCGGGACGCCGAGTTTCTTGGCCTTGTCGGCGAGATTGTCGGTGATCCCGGAGCCCGGAAAGAGGATGAGGCCGATGGGCATCGCCTCAAGAAGCGCGTCGTTGCGCTTGAACGGCGCGGCCTTGCCGTGGCGCTTCCAGTCCGGCTTGAAGACGATTTGCTGGCATTTGCGGTTATCGGCCCAGCAGGCGGCGATCTTCTCGGCGCCTTTGGGCGAGCCGCCATGCAGGAGCACCATGTCGACGTGCTTGGCCTTCACACGGTCCAGCGCATCCCAGATCGCCCGATGGTCGGTGACGTCGAGCCCGCCGGAAAACGCAACCCGTGGTCCGCTTGGCAGGAGGGGTTCGATCTCCGCGCGTCGCTTCGCCGAGAGATAGTCGCGGCTGTCGATCATGGCCGCGGTCAACGTGCGATGACTGATCCGCGACCCCGAGTGCGGACGCCAGGTCTGACCGATATGGGTCTCGAAGTGATCGGCGGCGATATCGCGCATGATTTCGTAAGCGTTGCGCCGTTCGATCAGCGTGACGCCCTGAGCCGTCAGAGCTTCAAGTTCGACGGAGCGTACTTCCGAGCCGTCCTGTTCACGCTGTGATCGTCTTTGTGATTGCTCATTGTCGTCGAGGTCGCGATCGACGCGGGCTGCTGTGCGATGAAACAGGTTCGTCACGGACCAGAGCAGGTCTTCGAGACCCGGTTCGAGACGCGTGTCTTCGAACGTGGCGGCGAGTGCGTCGAAGATATCGGCTATCGCACCCTGGAGGGCGTCGGCTTCGGGCAAGGGTCTCGGGTCGGGTTCGTCGGCGAAAGGCCGATAGCCATAGAGCTGCAATTCTTCGAGTACGGCCGCGGTTGCGGAGCTGGCCATTGGTTCGGTGGTCTCGGCGGTCATGGGATCGTCTCCTGTTCGGCGTGGGCCGCGCCTCTCGCGGCCTTCCCGAGCGACGGGAAAGCGGGGGCTGGCCGGGACTGCACCGCCGGTCACGGCGGCCGGAGCCAGAGGCGGAGGACGGCGGAGGCGGCGCTCTTTTGTTTCGCGATGCAAAGCCGGGCCTTTACGCCCGGCGGCGGAAAAGAGTGTCGCCGTAGCCGTTGCCGGCCCGGCCAGTCTCCGCTCCGTCTCGCTCCTCTCGGAAGGCCGAAGGCGAGGCTCTTGAATTAGGAGGTGATCTGACGATAGCGACCAGACTAGTGACGGGCCTGCTCTGCCGCTCAGTGTTCGTCGGAAAGCAGCCGTGAGAAATCGGCAGTGGCCAGTTGCTGACCCAGATGCGTCCTTAGGTCGTCCCGTCCGAGCTTGCGGAGGTCTTCGTTGAAGTCGCCGCCAAGAGAAATAAGCCGAATCGTTTCGATACCGACGGCTCCTGCGCGTTCGATCAGATTGGCGGCGGCCATGTCGCCTGCTTCGTCGGCGTCGGCGGCGATGTAGAGACGCTGAAGCCCGGTCGGCAGGATCAGCGCGGCGAGATGATTGGCCGACAACGCGGATATGACGGGCATGTTGGGCAACGCCATGCGCACGGAGAGCGTGCTTTCCAGCCCTTCGCCAGCAGCGAGGATGTCGCTCGCAGTTCCGATCCGCACGCCATGGCCGAGCAGGTTCCCCATCGCCTTGCGTGATGGATCGAGGGGCGCCTTGCGAGCCGTCGCCGGATCGAGCCATGTGCGGTGAACGCCGGTGAGATTGCCGTTCACGTCCGTGACCTTGGCGAGCAATGCGGGCCAGGTCTCCGGTGGTGTGTCTTTGGGCTGACCTTCTCGCCAATAGTAGCAGCACGGATGAAATCGCAGTGCTGGCGCGTCGCCAAGCCCGGAAAGACCGCGCCGATGAAGATAGCGCTCGGCGAGCGTTCCACCGATCGGTTTTCCCATGGCGAATAGGCGCCGTGCAGCCTCCGGCAATCCGGTGGGTGCGACCGCTCGTTCGCGGGTTGGCGGTTCAGGTCGTGGGAGGCTCAGGAAGATACGCGCCTCATCAAGCGTCTCGCCGAAGGTGCGAAGTTGCCGGGCGCCGGCAATGAGGTCTAGCAGGTCGCCATGGTCGCCCGTGGCGGCGTCGGTCCATTTGCCGGCAGCGCCAGGACCGTGGGTTGGTCCAGTGAGGCGAACGTAAAGACTGCGTCCGGGCGTGTTCTCGACGTCGCCGACGATCCAGTAGCGGCCCTGCTTGCGGCCGTTGGAGAGATAGTGGCGGCATACGGCCTCCGCTTCGCGGCCGAGCTGGCGGGCCATGTCAGATGCAATGCTATTCATTTGCGCCTCCTTGGTGAGAGCAAAAAAGAAGGAGCCCGCCACATTGGGCGGGCTCCAGGGGCGGCTGCGGGAGCCGTTGGGGGGCTTGGCTCCCGGTCACTCGGCCGCAGTGGCGAAGGCGTTGCCGGTGACAGGTTCATCATCGGTGATGACGGCGGAATCGCCCATGGCCGTTTCGCCGCCGTTATCCGCCGATTGCGCTTCGCTGTCGGGAAGAGCCGGCATGCGCAGGACTCCGGGCAGCCAACCGGTTCCTTCGAGAAGCTCTTCGGCCGCCGCGACCATCTCCGGTTTCTTGAGACCAGCGATGCGGTCGGCCGCCTCGTCGCCCTTGCCTTCGCGCACCGCTTCCAGAATGCGGGCCTTGGTGACGCGTGCGAGATAGCTCTCGCCCGTCGGCGTCCAGCCCGCACTCGTCATGTCGAGCCCGAGCGTCGCCGCCAGCACATCGGCATGGGCGAGCGCCCGCGGACGGCGGTTGTACGGTTCTTGTACAGCGTTGACGGTCATGGCGACGCAATGCGCGAACAGCGCCTCGCGGCTATCTTTGTCGAACCCGACCAGCGCCTCCCACAGATCCTCAGGCGCTTTCGGCAGCGCCCCTAGCCAGCTCGTCGTGCGATCGTCGATGCTGAGCGCGTAAGCCGTGTCGCCAAGGCCCGGCGCCTGGGCGCCAAAACCGGCGCTGTGCGGCGTGATCTCGACACAGCTATCCAGCGGATAGTGATAGAAGAGCCGCAGCGTCATCGCATGCAAGGCGGCGAGGAACGCCGTCTGCGGATCGTTGGCCAGCGCGTCGCGAAGGGCGAGCGTGCGATGCGCCGTCAATTCCATGACGAGACGGTCGGAGAGCGGCTTCAGGCCATTTTCTTCCTCTTCCACCTCTTCGCTGGCGTCGGGGCTCGTAACTTCGTCGACGTCCTCCTCGGTGGAGGCGTCCATCCCGTCGACCTCATCCCGCCCATCGGATTCGACGGAAGGTTCATCCTCGGGGCGGACATAGCCACGTTCGACACGCGGGCGGCCGTCATGGCCAATGCTGACGAAGACGCCGGCCATCGCGATTACGTCCGGTTCGAAGCGGACGGGCCGCTCCTGCAAGGCTTCCATCGCCGTTTCGATCTCGCCGAGACGGGCGTCGACCTCTTCGGGAAACTCCTCCGCGTCGGCGTATTCAACTTCAATCTGATCGTATTCAGTCTTCAGCGCGTGGAAGCTCGCGATCTCGTCCTCGCTCATCGGCTCGGTCTCGCCGGTGATCCGGCGCAGACCGTATGTGTGGCCGTAGGGGAAGTCCGTGCCGATCTCGATCCATTTCCAGCCCTCGGCGCGGATCGCTTGCGCATCGGTTTCGAGCTTTTCATCGACGAGTTTCGCAAGCAGGCCTGCATCCTGCAGCCAGCCGCCATCATCGGACTGGAAGAGATCGCGGAGGATGGCACCGCCGGCCGCCTCATAGGCGCCCAGCCCGACGAACTGCGCCCGCCGGTCGGAGGCGCGCACGGCGCCTTCGGTCAGCATGCGGCGGATTTCATAGGGCTGTTTCGCGTAAGTCCGTCTGATCGACTCCCAGACCTGTTCCTGGCGCTCATGGTCGGGATTGACCGTGAAGGCCATGAGTTGGTCGAGCGTCATTTCCTCTTCCGCATAGGCGTCGAGAAGCGACGGCGCGATAGCGGCGAGCTTGAGCCGCTGCTTGACGACATTCGCCGAGACGAAGAAGGCCGCCGCGATCTCCTCTTCGCTCTTGCCTTTCTCGCGCATCGCCTGGAAGGCGCGGAACTGGTCGAGCGGATGAAGCGGCGCACGCTGAACATTCTCGGCGAGACTGTCTTCTTCGGCGAGGCCATCCGTGCGCACGATGCAGGGCACGGGCGCTGTGCGGTTCAGCCGCTTCTTCTTCACCAGGAGTTCGAGCGCCCGGTAGCGGCGTCCGCCTGCCGGGATCTCGAACATGCCGGTTTCAGCGCCGTCCTCGTCCAGCACCGGCCGGACGGTGATCGAGGACAGAAGCGTGCGCCGGGCGATGTCTTCGGCGAGCTCCTCGATCGAGACGCCGGCCTTGATGCGCCGAACATTCGACTGGCTCAGCACCAGCTTGTTGAAAGGGATGTCGCGCGAGGCGCTGAGGGTGATTTTCTGAGACTTGGTCATATCAGTTCTCCGTGGGCGGGCTGGCCGAAAGCCTCTCTCTCGACCTCCAAACCCGTCACGAAAAACCCGGCCCGCCTCTTCCTCTTGAGGAAGCGACGGACCGGAACGATAGAGCGCCGTTTGCAGTTACGCCGCGCGCTCCAGGAGCTTCTTCGCCTTGCCCTCCAATTCGAGCCGGGCGTCCTGCTGCGGCTTCGACCGGGCGACGGCGGAGATGCCCTGCACGAAGTCGAACACGGACTCGGGCGGCCGGCCTTCCTCGGCGAGGACTGTCTCGACGATCCTGGCCGTCTCCGCCTTGGAGAAGCCCCGCTTGCGGAGGAAGTCGGTGCGATCGTCGTCATTGCGCGCGACGATCCGCTCGCGCGCCGCACGGATGCCTTCGACGAAGGGTCGTGGCGAGGAATCTGCGAAGCGGGTCAGCGCCGGCGCCGCCTCGTGTGCGAAGCGGTTGGCGGCGTATTTGGAATGCCGGATGCTGATTTCCTGGAAGTCCTCAACGCCCCAGAGATTACGGTTCTGGCAGACGGCGCGGAGGTAGAAGCTGGCGATGCCGAGCGTCTTCGCGCCGACTTCCGAGTTCCAGCAATAGAACCCCCGGAAATAGAGATCAGGCGATCCATCCGGCAGCTTGCCCGCCTCGATCGGGTTCATGTCGTCGACCAGGAAGAGGAAAACGTCTCGGTCGGAGGCGTAGAGTGTGGTCGTATCCTTGGTGATGTCGACCATCGGGTTGTAGACGCCGCTCGACCAGTCGAGCGTGCCGGGCACTTTCCAGCGCGTATCGCCAGTGCCGTTCCCCGCGATCTTCTGCACGGCGGCGACGAGTTCGTGGTCGTAGATGCGGCCATAATCCGGGCCGGTGACGGCGCGCAGCTCGGTACGCCCATCCTCGGTTTCCAGCGTCTTGATCTGCTCGGCTCGGTGGGAGGTGAGCCCGTATTGCAGATTGATGCCAGCGAGCGGCGCCGGGAGCTGGCGCAAATAGGCCGCTGGTGCGCTGACGAGGCTTGCAAGCTGTCCGAAGCTCCAATGGGTCGGCGCGACCGGCGCGTCGGCTTCGGGCAGGATGAGCGCCAGGTTTTCCGGATCGTCGCGATGGGCTTCGACGCGGATCGCTGCGCTCTCGACCGTCCGCGTGCGGCTGTGCTCGGCGCGGCCCTTCACAGAGGCGTAGAGCTCCGACAGGGACAGGTAGCGTTCGTCATCCGGCCGGGAAAACCATTCCGAGGAGACGCGGCCGATCCGCTCTCCGCGCGAGATATCGACTTTGAAGCCGCCGCTCTCGTCGCGTCGGCCGTCCAGGGTTTCAAGGTTAGTCATGGGTCAATCTCCGTGAGCGGGCCGGCCGAAAGACTCTCTCTCGACCTCCAAACCCGTCACGGCGAAAGCCGCCGAACTCTCACTCTCTCTTGCACCGGCGAAAGCAAAGAATCTCAGCCTTGCGACACCGCCCCAACAAGAAGGTCGTTGGCAATATGTTGGCGTCCAGACGGCGTATTTGCATCGATATTCGGCACAGATTTCTCCAAAGTATTTCGAAATATGGCACGAAATTCATGGAGTCTATTGACTCAAAGCGATGTAGAAACTACCTGAATTTCAGTGAAGGATGCAGAAGGCGGTGATGGATTGATGTCTGAAGACAGTGAGAAACGGGAGAAGTTTGTTCGGCTGGCCGAGGGGCGGACTCAGTCTGCGCTCGACGCCATTCGGAAACTTGGCAACCTCTCGAACCGCCGGGCTTACGAATACAACGATGCTGACGTGAAGAAGATCATCAAAGCGCTCCGAGATGCGACAGGCGAGATAGAGCGAAAGTTCGGATCGACTTCGGGCGATGGCGCAGACAAGTTCAAGCTGTAGGGGGCGCAATCCATGAAGGCTGAACCACTTAACATTCGCGACAAGCGATTTCTCATAAACCGGCTGATCGAACAGGCGCCCGTGAGCACGCTGGTTCGCGAGTTCTTCAAGAATGCCGACGAAAGCGCTGTTCTGGCGGAAACGGGGAATCGTCGTATCGAAATCTACCCCACGACGATTGATGGCGTACGCAAGCTGACCTTCTGGAACACGGGCGTGGGCATGGACGATAGAGAGTTGAAGCAAGCGACCGATCTATCGTCTTCGATCAACAAAGAGATGGCGCTTGATGGCAATTTCGGGATTGGGGCGAAGGTCTCAGGTCTCACCATGTCGCGCGAAGGGATACGCTATCGGTCGTGCAAGAGTGGCATCGTCAACGAAGTCACCATCGGCTTCGATGCCGACGAAGGCACCTATGTCCGCTTCCCTGTCGAATTGCCTGACGGCAGCTCCGACACTGTCTATGACGTTACCGACGTGGCCCGTGAAGCGGGACAGGACACCGCGTTCGACTGGACGGAAGTCGTCCTGCTCGGTCAAAGCGAAGATCACGACACCGTAGCCGAGCCGCTGGGCAAAGGGAAAAGTCTGGACCGAAGCTTCATTCCGTCGGCGATCTTCCGGCGTTTTGCGCGTTTTGGAGAGGGAGTCGAAGTTCGCGTCGATGTCGCCATGACCAAAGGCGGTGGCAAAGGCGAGACAGGTCGTACGCGTCGATTGAAAACGCTGGAAGATGTGGTCGACGAGTTGCCCAACCATGAAAGGGTCGAAGCGCCCGGCGGGGAGGTCACTGTACACTATATCCACGACCCCAAGCATGAGCGGCACAGCCATTCGCTAAGTGCGCTCGCCAATCCGGCAACGAGTTCCACGACATTTTGCGCGCTGGTGCATAAAGGTGAGCGCTATGACATCAAGTCGAAGAAGGCTTGGTCGGCGGCAGCCCCGAACTTCGGTATTCCCTTCGGCTCGAAGGTCCTCACGATCGAAATCGAGCTTGCTGACAATGTCGCCATGCCAAATCAGTATCGTGATGGACTGACCTGGCCCGATGACCGGTCCCCGATGATCGCTGAGGACTTCGACGCCTATGTGCGCGAGCTCATGCCCGAATGGGTCAGGGAGGTCATTCGTTCCGAGTCACCATCCTCCGACGACAATCTGGATGATCTCCAAACCGACCTTCAGAAACTCCTCGACGAGTTCCGTGTCCCCACGGCGACCCTTAGTCCCTCTCGTCGTCCGATGGCATCCCCGACGGAGGATACTGCTGAGGGCACCGATACGTCCGATCCCGTCGACCTCGATACGGATTTCCCGGAAACGGGCGACGAGCCCGATGAGAATGGGGACAAGCGCGACCCGAACAAGAGTCAACGCGCCAAACACAAGAAGGTGCGCAAGGCGCCAGAGGGGTCAAAGCTTTCACGTTCTGCCCAATCGTTGGAGCGCGTGCCGGAGATCAAGATCCTCACCGATCCCGAAGAGATCGCCGAGAAGAATTTGAAAGGCCGTGCGGGGCGCTTTTACAAGGATGCCCAAACGCTGTTCGTGAACGGCTTGTATTCCGTCGTGGAGCGTATGGCTGTCGAACTTGATGCGGAACTTCGTACGTCCGGCGAGCCGGAAGTAGTGCGCACTGCGATACTAAGGGCCTCTCGCAAGTTCATGGCCTTCCGAGTTGGGAAAGCCACTTGCTACGCCATCAGCAAACGACTCTCTGACGACTGGTCGAGCGACGATCTCGACCGTGCCACCTCGCCCGAATCTCTTTCGCTGGCTGCAGATGACTACAAGCAGAGCATATCTCAGGCCAAGCGCTATGCGAAGGAACTGATCAAGACGGCGGACGTCCCGGAAGAAAGCGTGGCCTGAACGCGATCTAGCCCGAAAGCCCAATTCTCATGATCTGATGTGCGTCCGTTCTGGAACGTGCATGTGTTAGTGGCATGTCGAAACCGTCGGATACAGATAGGGCTGATTCTACCCGTCAGAGAGACACTCCCTTCCTTGCTGTCGGAATCAGAGCCCAGAGGTCGACTTCAATGTGTTGTCTTTCCTTTCATCGCTCCACGTGATACAAAACCTCACACTACAAATGCTGAAGTGTGAGAGTATATATCGATGCCCCAGACCCGCTCCCAACGCGAGATAGTCCGCGACCTCCTAGCGGCGCGTGGGATTCTGCGCCTTGCGGAACTTAGGGACGCCGGTGTCACCGCCGCAACCGTCAGCCGCATGGAGAAGGATGGTGAGGTTATCCGCCTGGCGCGCGGGCTCTACCAGCTCCCTGACGCAGAGCTCGACGCAAACCACAGCCTTGCCGAAGCGGCCAAGCGTTTCCCCAAGGGCGTGATCTGCCTCGTCTCGGCGCTCGCCTTTCATGGTCTCACGGATCAGCTTCCCAAGAAGGTGTGGATGGCGATCGGCCGTAATGACTGGACGCCGAAGCCAAGCGACATGCAAATCCGTGTGCTGCGCTTCTCGGACGATCTGCTCATCGAAAGCGTCGAAACCCATGTGATCGAAGGCGTATCGGTAAAGGTGTTCGGCGTGGCGAAGACCGTCGCGGACTGCTTCCGCCATCGCGGCAAGATCAGTCTCGCCGTCGCGCTCGAGGGCCTCCAAGAGGCTCTGCGCCAACGCAAATCCACGCCGGCCGAGATCGCTAGGGCAGCGGACACAGGCGGGGTCGGCACGGTGATCCGCCCTTATCTGGAGGCACTGACCACCAATGGCTAAGGCTGGCGGATATGTCTTGCGTCTGACCCATGAGCGGCGCGATGTCTTTCATCATGCCGTGGATGAGTATGGCCGTTTCGCGGAAGCGGTGCCGTTGTTCGGCCACAGCCGCAATGCGCCTCTAGTCTGTTTCATTGTCGATCCGTCTGGCCGTGTCACGCATATCGGGCGGGGACGACGGGGGGTGAACGCGGGAACGCAGCAAAGCCGACTCAACATTGAGGAAATCCACTCGGTCGATGATGTTGTCTCCACTCAACGCATTATCGGCGGCGTGCCAACTCGCAATCGGAAGGCCGTCGAACAGAGATTCCTTAGTGGCGGCTTGCTTTCGCCAAAGGCGTTCCAGGAAGCGATCGATGTTTTTGTCCGGCTCGCGCCAGGGGCTCGTAGCTTGGTCGATCGTTTCACAACATCGACCCGCCAGCGTCTTGAGCGGCTGAGCGAGCGGGCGCGAGATAGCCTTGCCTATCAGAAGGAAGCTTTGGCCGTTGCCATGAGCCTCGCCGGGATCGACCGTGCGCCACTGGCTCAGTGGTCGTTGGAGGATGAGGCCCCCGGGTCATTCTTGGACGGGTTGCCGGAGGTTCGCATGCGCGAGGATCCGATGGTTATCCAAGATATGCGACAGGTGCCGGGCTACGATTACCTCCGAGAGATTCCCAATGCTGCCGCTGCCGTTTTCGCTGACGGTGACGACCGCCTTACCGTGATAATGGCCAATCGGCAGCCGCTCGAGGAGCAGACCGGGACTGATCTGATCTACTACAATGAACGGTTCAGGGCGTTCGTCATGGTTCAATACAAGGCCATGGAGGCGGATGACGATTTAGGTGCGATCTTTCGGTTCCCTGAGGCAAAACTCACCGATGAACTCCATCGAATGGACAGGTTTCTCAAGGAGTTGTCCAAGGTAAAAGCCGCCTCGGCACTGGATGATTTTCGCTTTAGCGACAACCCGTTCTTTTTGAAGTTTTGCCCACGAATTCAGTTCGAACCCGATAGCACAGGCCTGACGAAAGGAATGTATATCCCCCATGCCTATTGGAAGCTTCTTGAAAAAGACGACCGATTTAAGGGCCCGCGGGGCGGTCGCCGTCTGGCGTACTCGAATGTGGGTCGATACTTCGACAACACCTCATTCACAATGATGGTCAAGGGCGCATGGGTGGGGACAAACATTCCGCAATCCGAACTTTTGGAAAGGTGGATGCGTGATGTCGTGGCCGCTGGCCGCTCCATCACCTTTGCGGTCAAGCCCGACGATCCGGACCCCGATGGGGACGGTGCGTTAGTCGTGAATCCAAACTTGGATCTGGATGGCTTGGCTGTCGAACACGATGAAGAGCCCGAGCGAGTCCAAATTTCACGCGGGTGACGAAGCTAGGGATTGGCGGTAAGCGCCTGGGAGGAGAACATGGCGGTTATTCGCAAGGTTGAGATTTCGCATTTTCGATCGATCAAGTCGTTCGAATGGTATCCGTCACCTGGTCTCAATTGTCTCATCGGGTCTGGTGATGCTGGCAAGAGCACGGTTCTCGACGCTATCGACCTGTGCCTTGGTGCTCGCCGGTCCGTTCAAATCACTGATGCAGATTTTTACCAACTCGATGTCGAGACGCCCATCTCGATCACGCTGACCTTGGGGGCGTTGTCGGATACGCTGAAAAATTTTGAGGCATATGGGGATTATCTGCGCGGCTATCAGTATCTCCTCGGAACGATCGAAGATGAACCCGGGCATGGACTCGAAACAGTTCTGTCGTTGAATCTTGAGATCGCAGGCGACTTGGAGCCACGGTGGAGGTTAAGATCGGATCGCGCAGACGCTAAGGGCGCGGAGCGAAATCTGAATTGGAAGGATCGGGTCGAGCTTGCGCCAACTCGTCTCGGTGCGACGTCTGATCACAATCTCGCATGGCGGCGCGGCTCCGTTCTCAATCGGTTGAGCGAGGAGAAGCCGGATGCGTCCCTCGCTTTGTCGCAGGCAGCGCGCGATGCAAGAAAGAGCTTCGGCAATGACGCGGATGCTCAGCTTGGCGATGCGCTCACATCGGTGAAGAAGGCGGCGGATGAACTCGGCATCCCGATTGGCGAGAAGGCGCAAGCGCTCCTCGACATGCATTCTGTTTCGGTCACCGGCGGTTCGATCGCCCTGCACGACGAGCGAGGGGTTCCTCTTCGCGGTTTGGGGCTCGGTTCCACGCGCTTACTTATCGCTGGGCTCCAGCGGGAAGTCGCGGCGATGTCCTCCATTCTCTTGGTCGACGAGGTGGAGAATGGTCTTGAACCACACCGGATCATTCGGCTTCTCGGCTCGCTAGGAGCAAAGGACGAAACGCCGCCCCAACAAGTCTTCGCCACCACACATTCACCGATCGTGTTGCGGGAGCTTTCTGTGGCGCAGCTGCGGATCATGCGGCGGTCGGACGACAAACATCAAGCGCGGCCTGTCCCTACTTCGGCGCAGGGGACACTACGCCGATCACCGGAAGCTTTTCTGGCTCCATCTGTTCTGATTTGTGAGGGCGCGTCCGAAGTCGGGTTTGTGCGCGGGTTCGAGCTTTTTTGTGTGGGACAGGGCCAACCTTCGATTTTCGCTCGCGGTGTTGCACTCGTCGACGGGGGTGGTGGCCATCCGGATCGATTGTATGAACGCGGCACCGAATTCGCGAAGCTCGGATATCGGACAGCCGTTTTTCGAGATGCCGACATCACACCCACTGCACAGGTGGAAGCGACCTTTCATCAACTGGGCGGCGGCACGTTTACTTGGGACGCAGGCCAGTCGCTGGAAGCCGCGATCTTCAATAATGTGGGGGATGCGACACTCCTGGCGATGCTGGACTACGCGATTATCGAGCACGGGCAGGAAATGGTGGCTGCTCATATTCAGTCGGCGTCCGGTAATCAGGAGACGGTCGAAAATCTACGAGCGCTGCTCCACTCGCCCCAGCACACCATTACGCCTGCTCAGCGCGCTGTTCTCGTCACAGCGAGCACCAACAAGAGCAACCCGTGGTTCAAGTCGGTGGGTCGGATGGAACATGTGGCCAGTAGAATCTTGGCTTTGAACTTCGCCGATGTACGTGAAGACTTCCGGAACCGGGTCAATGCGCTTATTGGCTGGGCACAGGCGTAGCATGGCTGATATCGATCTGCTCAAGATTGACTGTGGTAGCGTTTCAGCGCCGGCTGGGTGCGGGAAGACACACCTCATCGCGTCGGCCCTGCAGCGGCATGACGATGCGAAGCCGGTCCTTATCCTGACACATACCAATGCAGGAGTCGCGGCGCTACGCGCTCGGCTCACGCATCTGGGTGTGTCGCAACGTGCCTATAGGATCACGACAATCGATGGCTGGGCGATGCGCCTCATCGGTACTTTTCCGCTCCGGAGCGGCCATGCCGGAGGCATTCTCGATCTGACCGATCCGAGAAACGACTACCCCGCAATCCGACAGGGAACGGTCAATATCCTAGACGGCGGTCACCTTGGGGATGTGCTGAAAGCGACTTATGCGCGCTTGCTCGTGGATGAGTACCAGGACTGTATTGTTGAGCAGCATGCGATGGTCTCGAAGATCGCAGAAGTCCTGCCGACCTGCGTGCTCGGTGATCCGATGCAGGCGATCTTTGGATGGGGCACTAATGTACTGGTCGATTGGGAGGCTGACGTTCAATTGCGGTTCCCGCCAGCGGGCGAACTGGATACGCCTTGGCGTTGGCGGAACGTTGGTACTGAGCGCTTTGGTCGATGGCTTTTGGCCGTGAGGGCGGCGCTACAAGCCGGTCAACCGATCGATCTTCGTGAGGCTCCGCCAGAGGTGGAGGTGATTGCAGTCACCGGTGACGAAGACGTCCAGAATCAGACAAGGGCAGCCAATACGCGCGCGCCGAATGAAGGTGGAAACGTGTTGATTGTCTGCGATGCCAGACGGCCTCCGCGGCATCGTGAGATCGCTGCACGGGCACGAGGCGCTGTTGTCGTCGAGAACGCCGATCTGACGGATTTCATTCGTTTCGCGGCATCTTTCGATATGCATGCAGCGACCGCCGCCGATGACTTGATCGATTTCGCCGGATCGACAATGACTGGTGTCGGTGCTGCACAGATGAAGCAGAGGTTGCGTGTGCTTTTCGCTGGCCGGGAACGATCTCCGCCAAATGATGCAGAGGCGGCTGCACTGGCATTTGCACGCGCGCCAAGCCCGACAGCAGCCGTGACTTTGTTGGTCGAGATTAATCGCCAGGCCGGTGTCTTCCCGTTAAGGCCAGCACTAGTGCGTTCCGCAATCCAGGCCTTCAACGGCTGCGTCGATGCAAAGGATTTTCATGAAATGGCGGTCCGAGCTCGTGAGCAATCGCGCGTCAAAGGGCGCACACTGCCACGTCGAGCGGTGGGAAGTACCTTGCTTCTCAAGGGATTGGAAGCTGACGTCGCGGTCATTATCGATACAGATCTTTTGAGTGCTCGTGACCTTTATGTTGCCATGACACGCGGATCCCGAAAGCTTGTGATTTGCACGGCCAATCCGGTTCTCACGCCAGCTGTCTAGCGGAGGTACGAGGCCTGTTTGTCGATGTTCATGTTCCGAAGAGCGGGGTGATGTCTAGCAGGCCGCGTTATACCGAGCGCATTGGGATGCTGAGCGAGCGGTCACGTCGCAGTCTTCCGCCTCGCTCCGGAAGCGGCCTCCGAATAGATATCCTTGGGCTTGAAGTATGAGGTGCCGCCTACCGCAGATGAATACCGTGCGCAGACGCAAAAAAAGAGGCCGGACGCTTTAGTATTTTTCGAAGCTTGGATTGTAGAATCGATCAGCAAACTCACCCAAGATGGATCGAGCTTCTCGCAGAGCGCGCAGTGCGCTCGCATTCGCGATTTCTGGAAGCGGCTTTCGGTCCTGCGCAATCGTTCCAATGACGCGCAGCAAAGTGGCGAATGACTCGCGGATCAGATCCAAGGTGTTTGGCTCACACCACAGATCGCCAAACTCGCGGCGGCGAACCTCGCCATGCCAGCGTGGATTTCGCGAGAACACGAGTGTTGTCTCCATTTTGAAAGAGACGCCATGTGCGATGTTGTGGCGGATAATGAAGCCGGATCGGGCAGCCTTGCACCAAGTCTCCAACATGCTCTGCACGTCATCACCTGCTGCGTTGCCGACATGTTGTTCAAGCATTGCGATCAACTCGCTGATCGGTTTTCCGTCTGTTTTCGGTCGGATGCCTTTGGGATCAACACCATCAAGAAGCCAGATGGCGCGTTCAAGGTGCTATTCGATGTTCGCGGCAAAGACGATAATCGATGCCAGCTTCGTGGCGACGACTTGATCCAGGCCCAACGCAGCTTCGAGTTGTTCGGCTCGGCCAAATGCCTGCTTCATGAGGCGCTCCCCTGCTGCTTGACTGGAGTGTCTTGGTCCGCACGAGGTGACGGCCCTTTCGTGTTGACCTCTTCTTTCGGTAGGAAGCTTGGCCAGGTGTGCGGTTGCTGATGGAGTATGAGGTGTACTACCTTTTGCTCCAGGGCGCGTTCGAGTGCGCGTCCGAAATTGGTCATGTTGCTCACGACTGCGTCGCGTCTGATCGCGTGACGCCAATTGATTGTCGCACCTTGTGGGAGGTGCCAATGCAGGAGATGTGTCAGGGCCATGTGGCCGAACATCATGCCGTCATCATCGCCGGCAACGAAGCGAAGTTCGATATGCGTGTCGCTGTGTGATTGCTCCTCTGATAAATCCCAAGTCGTGAAGAGCGTCGTCACATCTGGGTCTAGGTGCTCAGCTGGCCTGCCCCCGGAGATCATGAAACCAACCTCGTCGATCCTCATTTGCCATTGTTCGGTCACCGTACCGTCGGTTTCTTGCCGGCTGACGAGTTCTTCCTTCTTGCAGCGAAAGCGCAGCCCCGCACCGGATGCGATCTTGTAAGAAACGTCTCCTGCCAAGATACCAAGCAGATTCTCCTTCATGGCGTCGCCGAACGTGATGTTGAAGTTCTTCTCTGCTTTGGTGAGGTGTTTGACTTCGAACAGCACCCAGATGCCATGAAGCTTCCAGGCGATAAGTAAGGGCATGTTGACGAGCCGGGCGTAGGCGTGGAGACGGTCGAGATAGCGCGGCGTGAAGGAGAGCTTCGGTTTCGTCTTTGATTTCACTTCTATGAGGACGGGGCCGCCATGCTCGAACTCCGCCAATAGGTCTGGAACTTGATAGAAATTGCGAGAGGCCACGGGCGCTTGATGCTGGTCAAGTTTGTGAACGAGGCGGGCTCGTCCGAGCCAGTTGCAGATGGCTGTGAACTCGTCCTCTGCTGGTAGGCCTTGGTCGAGCTGCCTGACCTTGTTCGCGATTGTCTTCGGATCCTCATCCCAACCGAGCTCGGAAAGGACCTCCTGAATCAACCGATCGCTATCGTCTGTCCCTGACATCGGCGCGCCTTGGATTGTATGCTAAAGTCCGCGCTAAACACGGAGTTATCTATATCAAGCTTGCTTGCATTCCAATATCATATTAAAAACTCGGCTGGTAGAGCGGATTTTGAGATATGATACCTGAGCGCACCACCTCCTTGGCGGCCTATGTTGAAGAACTGGCGTCGAGTGGACGCATCAGCTTCACCCGCGAGGATGCGATGGAAGCCTTGGGTGTAAGCCATGGGGCGTTCCTCGACGCGGCCGCACGCCTCAAGAAGCGTGGTCATGTCGTCGTGCCGCGTCGAGGTTTCTACGTGATCACGCCCACGCGGTATCTGAAGTGGGGTGCGCCACCGCCAAGCTGGTACATCGACGCCATGATGAAGGATGCAGAGAGGCCTTACTACGTGGCGCTTCTGAAGGCTGCAGAAGTCCATGGGGCGTCACACCAGGCAGTGATGGAGTTCCAAGTCGTAACCGATCGACAGTGGAAACCCATTCGGGCCGGGCGTTCCAAGCTCGCCTTCTATTTCCGCAAAGACATAGAGAGCATTCAGCAGGGTATCGAGCAAAGAAAGACCGATACCGGTTCGATGCGCGTGTCATCACCGGCTTTGACCGCCTTGGACCTTGTGCGCTATCCACAAGCCAGCGGAGGCATCAGTCATGCGGCGGGTGTTCTCAACGAACTCGCCGCCCAAATTGACCCAGAACGCCTCGACGCGTTGGCCCCGAAGTTTGAGCGGTCTGTCGTCCAGCGCCTCGGATACATTCTCGAACACCTTGGACAGGAGGAGATAGCATCCAGTTTGGAGAGGCATCTTCGTAACGGCAATGTGCCGTGGGTCGAACTCGAACCTGGAGAAGCAAACGCAATCGCCTCCAGCGACGAACGAGAACGCAGCTCACGCTGGCACGTTATTGTCCGCCGGCCAATTGAAGTCGACGAACAATGATCCCCGAGACGAACATCACCGCCTGGAGTCTGACGGCGCCTTGGGCTGAGCCGAGGCAGGTTGAGCAGGATCTGATCATCTCGCGAGCGCTCGTGGAGATTTTCAATCACGATCTCCTAGGACCTGAGCTGAGGTTCCGAGGTGGTACGGCTCTCAACAAAGTGATCTTTCCGGAACCGTTACGGTATTCCGAAGACATTGATCTCGTCCGGACGACCGCAGGGCCTATCGGCCCCATTCTTGATGCTATGCGAGATGTGCTGGAACCTTGGTTAGGGCAAGCGAATTTTGCGTCGAGCCAAGTTGCTCCGAAGTTGCGCTTTCGTGTGCCAGCCGAGGATGACCCTGAAGCGCAGATTCGTCTGAAGGTCGAGATCAACATTTCAGAGATCGAAGCCTTCGATCCACCGGCTTCAATCCCCTATGCCGTTCAGAATCCGTGGTTCACGGGAAGTACGACCATAGCGTCCTTCTCCGCGGAAGAGCTTCTGGCGACGAAGCTACGTGCGTTGCTACAACGCGATAAAGGACGCGATCTTTTCGATCTCGATCATGCGCTCGATGCGCTTCCCGATTTGGACATCGAACGGGTCGTCGCGCTTTTTGTGCGCTATCTTGATCAGCAAGGTCAGGCCATCTCCCGGGCTGAGGCAGAACAGCGGATGCTCGCGAAATTCGCGCGACCAGACCTTTTGGGAGATATCCGTGCGCTACTCACCCCCGATCGTGCTGATGCACTTGATGCTGCTGCCGGTCGCGCCGCATTTGTAAGGGTATTTGGCGAGATGGTAACGCGTTTACCAGGCCAGCGTTGGGCCAAGACCGACGACGTAGCTCAGCAGTTGGGCCTATCGGAAATTGTCGAGAGTTCAGCTTAGCGCAGCAGATCTTCAAATCACAAGTAGAACAAGGCCCTGCCAAGCATTATTATAAGGTGGCGGAGCCAAATCAAACCCTAGCGAAATGAGAAGTTGAAGGCAGATGAGCGGTGAAAATCTGAAACTAAACTTCGCTTCGGTGAGCTTAAGTGGCGATACAGAAATTCACGTAGGATTTCGCCCATTCGAATCGGACATTTTGAGTTCGCTTCGAAAAGAGTTTGGT
This sequence comes from Hyphomonas sp., assembly GCF_017792385.1. NCBI lineage: Bacteria > Pseudomonadati > Pseudomonadota > Alphaproteobacteria > Hyphomonadales > Hyphomonadaceae > Hyphomonas > Hyphomonas sp. The sequence continues at coordinate 919,938 of NZ_CP051230.1, forward strand.
GAAACGCATGTTTTTCGTACGGACAGAGAAAACGATACGATCATCGACATTCCCGTTGCGCAAGGCGCAGAGCCGTTGAGCGACAAAACGATGGAGATTGATCTTCAAGAAACGCATTGGCACTGGGCGGCCCTGCTCAATGCGGCGCTAATAAGAACCTTCTCGGGAAAACGCGAGATTGCTCGTGACTTTCCCGTTGAAGTGCTCGGTAGCGCTCAGAGAAACTTCATTAGTCACGGCGAGTTGCCCGAATGGGTGCAAAAGCGTTCGCTACTTGAGTTTACGCCCAGAACGATTTTTGGATCCGATGGTCAACCACAATTTGGTCTGTTGTGCGATGCGAGAGTCCGGAACCTTCTTCTTGCCACCTGCGATCAACTTATCAAGGTGGGGATCTCACCTATCGGTAGATATGTGCTCATCGACCACCCTCCTATCGATCCACGGCTGGGGCTGCGCCCTCAAACGGTAGGGCGCGTAGCTTCGATATCAGATGGGCAGTTGGTCTTGGAAGATCACCGTGAAGGCTTTGACACGGTCGAGGCGTCTCGAGCTCGACTGTCTGGGAGCAAAGTAGATTTCGACTGGTGTGTGCGCACCCTCCTTGGCGGCGAAGCGGATAGAGTGCTGAACGATGCAAAGCTCGCTACAAGTCAGCTGCATTCGGGCCCGGGGCGTCTCAGAATGATCGAAGAAACGTTGGGTTTCCTACGTGATCAATCCATGGAAGCAGTACCAGGCGTCCAATTTGAGATTTCCGAGCTGCTCGACTCAAAGTCGCCGTCATTTCCAATGCGCGAATTGATAAAGAAGCCTGCGCTTGTATTCGATCCATCGGGAACACGTACCGACAGTTGGAACGAGCGCGGAATAAAGGCGAACGGGCCCTATGATCAACGCACTTTCACGCCCAAGAAGCTAAACATCGCCGTCATCTGCCAAGCTCGATATGAAGGCCAAGTAGAAACATTTGTCGCTAAGTTTCTTGAGGGCATGCCTGATATTAAGACCGGGCGCCGAGGACGAGAGCAGGCTCGATATGGCGATGGTTTTTTACGCCGGTTCCAGCTTGAGAAGGCCAATGTTCAGACGTTTACTGCTAGGTCGCCTACGTTAAATGGATACGAGGAGGCTTGCACCGCAGCGCTTGCACACGCCGCAGATACGGGCATCCAGTGGGATTTAGCACTGGTTCAAGTCGAGGAAGACTTCAAAGCGCTCCCTGGTAACCAAAACCCATATTTTGGCTCTAAGGCGGTGTTGTTGAAGAATCACGTTGCTGTTCAGAGCTTCCGATTGGAAACGATGAGCCAACCCGCAGCAGGTTTAGTATTTACGATGAACCAAATGAGCCTTGCTTGCTATGCGAAGCTTGGTGGTCGTCCATGGCTTTTGGGTGCCGAGCAGACGGTTGGTCACGAACTCGTCATTGGCGTGGGCTCGCACGTTGCGACCACTAGCAGGATCGGCGGGGGCGCTCGCCAAGTCGGTATCACAACAGTTTTCTCAAGTGATGGCGGATATCACCTTAGTGAACGAACAAACGTGGTTCCCTTTTCCGAATATACCTCCGCATTGACCGAAACTTTGAAGAGAACAATTATCAGGGTCAGAGATCAGGACAATTGGAAGAACACAGATAGGGTTCGTCTGATTTTCCACATGTTCAAGCCAGCGAAGGATGTAGAAGCAGAAGCAATCAAGGCCGCAGTCGAGGGGCTGGAGCTGGACAACGTTACATATGCCTTTGTTCACATCGCTCCGACCAATCCTTTCGTGCTTTTTGACACGGACCAGAAAGGGGAGCCTCCGTGGGCTCAACAAAAAAAAGGGATTTTGGGACCGTCGAGGGGAATGCATCTAAAGCTTGGCGACTATGAATCGCTTGTCGTTTTCGCAGGCGCCTCCGAACTCAAACAAGCAACCGATGGCATGCCACGAGCTTGCTTGCTCAAACTGCATCGCAATTCCACATTTCGAGATATGACCTATCTTTCACGACAGGCATTCGATTTTACTGCACATTCGTGGCGAATAATGTCACCAGAGCCATTCCCAATCACGATCAAATACTCAGACCTGATTGCTGAGAGGCTGACCGGACTGAAGCAGATTGAAAGTTGGGATGATGATGCCGTGAAGTTTCGCGATATCGGCAGAACGCCCTGGTTCCTATAATGCAATTGACCGAGCTTAAGTCTGCACTTGATATCTCAGAGTCGGATTACTCCGCATTACCTGTTCACGTCGCCGGTTTCTGTGCATTTTTGATCAAAAGCGATCGAGCGATGCTTCCATCTCTCTTCCGACCAGACGAAGAGGCGGATGAGGACGTCGCGGCGTATCCTCGAGTGGCGTGTATTGGGTATGCGCTTGCCGCAGGCTTAGTGTCCGATAATGATCTGGCGTCTTTTCGACAGGGATTTGAGCATCTATCTGGTCGAACCTTTTTCGCCGAGGGGAGAGTTCCGAGATTTGAGATCGATGGATTTGCTTTACTGGGCGTGGCGCTCGGTGCGCAGACGGCCGGGATAGCTGAAGACCAGCTAGGCTGGTTTGTTCAACTTTTAGCCAGATCAGCAACAACAGTTCCCCAGGACGAGTGGGAGTATGGGCTGGTCAAAGCTGCTCAAGTCCTACTCGGTGTCGAAGCTTGGGGCGCTGTCGCTGACGTCTTATTCAGGGTTGCTGTGCAGGCAGCGTTGAATCAGGATTGTGATGCCAATGACAGGCAACTTGCTTGGGAGAGAGCAGTCAATCTTGTTGGAGAGACCGCTCTCCCGAAATTGGCCGCTGCTCGATCTGTTTTTGACTCTTGTGTTGAAGCGCTTTCACGCATGCCTGTGCATGGAGCAGGCTTCCCAGAACTTGTGTCTCTTTTGGACGAAGTGCGGGATGCGATGTCCCATTGGACGTACGAGACGAAGCCGCGCGTCAAAGGCGTTTTGCCACAGCAGTGGGAAGTTGATCATGAGTATCACGTGCAGAATTTGCTTTGGACTGTGTTGAGGCCAGTCTTCAAGGACCTTGTCGATGAGCAGTCTCTCCCAAAGCTCGGGCACACGACTCCTCGGTATGATCTCGGAGTACCTTCTCTACAGACCATCATCGAAGTAAAATTCATGCGCCGCGCTGGACCAGCTGAGTGCCGCAAAATCACGCAGGAAATTGCAGCAGACCGCTCACTCTATTTGGGCGACAGGACTGGCTATGAGAGACTTGTTGCGTTCATCTGGGACGATTGTCGGCAAACAGAGGAATATGCGACCCTCCAGATGGGTCTTGAAAGCTTAGACGGAATTGAGAAAGTTATCATTCTTCCAAGACCGTCAAGAATGGAACGATCTGAGCAATCGTAGCATCATTTGTCCGAAGCATGTAGCAGACATCGGGCAACCGGATTGATCAAATACAGAGTGCTAACCGTCATATCTGACAGATAGATTTGGTTTGGCCGTCAAATATGGCAGTTAGCGGACCGACGAGGAGTGATCGAAAGCAATCATTGGGTGCATGGCCGTGCTTCGTTCAAAATCTCGTTGATTGCGCTCTGTCGGGACTGCCGATCCAGCGTGTAGGTGTTCCGTCTGAACTCTACGCCTTCAAGCAAAGCCTTCACGTAGCCGGACACAGTGTCTGCGGCCATGATCAGTGTAGAATCGAGCGTGTGGACGTATTTGCTCGTGACTGATCCTTTGGCATGACCGATCAGCGCGGCGATCGTGATCTCTGTGAAGCCCAGGTCGTTCGCGATGCTCGCGAAGCTGTGTCGCAAAACGTGAGGGGTTACGTCCCAAAGCGGCGTGTCCTTGAACATTTTCTTCCAACTCTGTGGGAAGTTCCCGACGGCGTTGTCCAAGCCCTTGCCGGGGAATACATACGTGCCTGCCCGCCGCTTTCGTTCGTCTTCGAGATACTCGATAACAGGCAATCCGACAGGACGAACGGAAGACCCCTCCTTGCTATCGATCAGCCGCAGGCAGCTACCCTCAAGATCGACCTCGCTCCATTTGAGATTTATGATTTCTCCGCGACGGCAGCCAGTCAGCGCGATCAGCCTGAGGATGTCGGCGTGTATGCGGTAGTGGTCGCTCTCCTGCGCCTCGCGAAGAATGCCGCCTAGAACCCGATACTCGGCTTCGCTGAGCCGGCGGTCGCGGACCTGATATTTCGGTTTGCGGAGGCCATGCGTGGGATTGTGCTCGATCACCCCGGCCTCGACCGCGTAAGAAAAGATGCCGCCAAGCAGGCCCATAGTCCGGATCGCGGTTCCGCGACCGCCGCGAACGATGGCCTTGCCGCGCAGCTTTTCGGTTTTCATGGTCACGCGTGTCTTGCCGGCGATGATGTCCTTCATCAGGTTATTCATGTCCGGCTTGGTGATGTCCCGCACACGTCGCGTCCCAAGAAGAGGAATGATGTGCCTGCGGATACGGCCGACATCGGTGGCGATGGTGGTATCCTTCTTCGGCCGTCCGCCTTTCCCCAGAATGAGGCCAGCTTCCATGTCAGCGATGTACTGTTCGCAGAGCTGCTTGATGGTAAGCGCCTTCCGGTCTTCTTCCCGTTCTTCGGCGGGGTCGTCACCATGAGCGACCCGGCCAAGTTGCGCTTTCGCTTCACGACGCGCGGTCTCCGGGGTCCATACGCCATGGAGGCCTATCGTATAGCGACGCGAACGTCCTCTGGATCGATACTGAATCACATAGCTTCTCTTCCCGGATGCGAAGACGCGCAGACCAAACCCAGGGAGGTCATCATCCCAAATGACGTAATCTTTGGTGCCTGTTTCAGCCGTATCGACGACCCGCTTGGTGATCTTCGCCATGGTTCCAGTCCCTGCCGGACCCGACTTCGCGTAAGCACCACGTAAGCACTTGGCGGCAAATTCGGGCGTATTCTCGGATAGAGACTTCGGAGAGCGGATTCTGAAAATCAATGTTTTTCAGGTGGTTATCGTGCTCTGGCGTGCCCTATCGCGCATTTCGGATAGGGCAATGAACCAGCTCCGAAGGCAGAGGTCAGAGGTTCGAATCCTCTTGGGTGCGCCATTTTCCCCAAATGGGCGAATCCTCTGCGGCAGCTAGCGGATTTAACTTCCCAAGCAGCCATAGCCAGTTTGAATGACCTTGTTGCCTTGCTTCGCGGAAGTTCGGGTAGCGGGCGAGAGAGGCAACAATTGGCCCTTGGTGGACGTTCAAGCCGTTTAGTCTGATGTCTGCTCTTGCTCGCCTTGCAGCGTTCTGAGCAATTGACGATTTAACCCGTAAGCTCTTCCGGAAGCCCCTCGCTCCACCGTCTGAGCTGATCAAGGACGCCCAGCGCCGAGCGACCAAAATCTGTGATCGAATACTCAACCGATACTGGTGATGTCTCGATGACGGCGCGGTGAACCAGGCCTTGCGTTTCGAGTTGACGCAAGCGTTCTGTGATCATCTTTTTACTTGCGCCAGCAATCATCCGCGACAAGTCGTTGAACCGCACCGGCTCATCTTTCAGATGCCACAAAATGGAGCCTGTCCACTTGCCGCCAATGATCCGCATGCCGCGTTCAATCGCGCAGGGCGTATCGCAGGCATCTACAGCCTGACGACGCCCCCGCTCATCTTCTTCCACTCGCGCTCGCATCTTTCTTCTCGAATGTTTTACAGGTTACTAAAAGTATACTGGTTGATAATTCTCACCGCATCCTCAATTTCGTGTCAGACGCAGTCTGCGTCAAGGAACACCACGCGTGAGACGAGGCAAATGAGCAATATTCACATCATAAATGGCCACCAACCTTACCCCTTTGCAAAAGGAGAATTGAACCGAACGCTAGTAGCGCGCGCCGCAGCGCATCTCAAAAAAGCGGGCCACGAGGTTCGCATCACAGCTGTCACGGATGACTATGACATTGAGCAGGAAATCACCAATCATCAATGGGCCGACACGGTGATCATGCAATTCCCGGTCAACTGGATGGGAGCGCCTTGGTCGTTCAAGAAATATATGGATGAGGTCTATACAGCCGGCATGGACGGACGGCTGTGTGCGGGAGACGGCCGCACCGCAGAAGCGCCTAAGGCCAACTATGGATTGGGCGGCACGCTCAAGGATACGACTTACATGCTATCTGTGACGTTGAATGCCCCAGCTGAAGCGTTTGACGACCCAAAAGAGGCTTTCTTTGCTGGTGGGTCATTGGACGACCTACTGCGCCCTATGCATCTTAATGCCAAATTCTTCGGCATGAGCGCTCTGCCGACCTTTGCGGCATTTGACGTGATGAAAAATGCTGATGTCGAGGCCGATTTGAACCGCTTCGATACGCATTTGCGTAACGTATTTCCCATTCACGAACCCGCTTAAGGGAGGAACTGACATGACCGCCCCTGACATCCACCTATATACGGCTGCAACGATGAACGGCTATAAGCCAGTCATCTTCCTTGAAGAAGCAGGTGTGCCCTATGACCTGACCTTCGTGGATTTCTCCAAACAGGAACAAAAGGCGCCGGACTATCTAAAACTCAATCCGAACGGCAAAATCCCAACGATCGTGGACCGTAGCGAAGGGCGCGCCATTTTTGAATCTGGCGCCATTCTTTGGCACCTCGCCAAAAAGTACGGAAAGTTCCTGTCGGATGATCCCATTACGCAGTCAGAAACGCTGCAATGGACCTTTTTCCAAGTTGGGCATGTCGGCCCGATGATGGGTCAGGCCATGTACTTTCAGCGCATCGCCGCGCCGAACGGGCATGAAGTGCCATTCGCGATCAATCGCTATGTCGATGAAAGTCGCCGACTGATGGAAGTGCTGAACACGCGGCTTGAAGGCCGTGATTATTTGGTCGGTGATTATTCTATCGCTGACATGATGATTTACCCATGGGCCCGAGCGTATCCTTGGGCGCTGGTTGAGGTTGAGGACCTGCCGCACCTCCAAGCCTGGTTCGATCGCATAGATGCGCGTCCCGCGGTTCAAAAGGCTTTGACCATTCCCGTGGCGCGGCCGCAATTCTGGGATGCGTCAGCGGACGCCGACGCTTTCTTGAAAGAAAATGCAGCGCGGTTTGCCTCGGATGTAAAAGCCACCTGATCCTAGATGCTTGGATAAACTGGTTGCCGACGCTTTTAATGACTGGTTTTGCTGCGCATTGCAGCCGTCAGATTGGTAAAGCTGTGTGGCCGCCTTCGGCGAATATTTGCCCTTTGGAGCACATGTCCGAGTGCCGGTCTTCGAACCTAAATCGACCGATCCCTCAGCTTGTTCGCGCTATCCGTAAGTTCCAGGTTTCACCCTCCCCGGTGCGCCAATTCTATCCTATTGATTTTATTGCCTTGGTGACTTCAACACGGGACGAGCTTGCGAACTATCTCGCCGCGCTCATGTCCACCAGGATGATCCTACCAATCTTAAATTTCGTACTTATGCGTATTCGTGGATCATTGCCAAAGAATCGACGGCGGAAGACGTGACAGTGACAGTAGATAGAACGTTGTGGGGTGCTTCGTTCTTGGATGCCACCTTGGCCAATGTGCGGCGAGGGATTTGTGGCCACCTGCCCTGAACAACTGATCATCAAAAAAGCGGGTCCGTCGAAGGCAGCGCATGCTCATGAGAATTGGATGAGAAAGTGGTTTCGTCTTCTCCGAATTTGGCATCGCACGCCGCGGACCAAACAGAGTTGGTCGTTCTGTCTCAACCTATACCTAAATCATTGGCGCTTGACCAACAAATGCGGACTCATATTTCGAGGCGGCTCACTTCCTGTCTGCCTTTGACAAGAACCAAGCCCAAGTCGCAAAGACCGCAGCCGCTACCAGTATTCCTGTCATCATTTCGGCAGGTTGCAAAAAGCTGTCTGGGTTAGGGGACCTCCAGCAAACGGTGCGCGCATTGCAAAAAAAGCCTATATCAAGCCCCACCACACCAGCGACCACAATTATGCAGAATACTGCTCCCCAATACATCAAACTTCGCATATCTACATCACTCATCCAGTTCATGCTTCGTGGTCCTATCCGGCATGGCCTTTCAAAAGGCAGGCACCAACTCCCCGCTGACAGAAATTGAGCCGCGCGCCTTGAACCGACCCGTCTTCGGCTTGCTTTTGGAGTAACGGATTGCGCCTTAGCAACCGTGTGGTTCGCCTTCGTTAGGAAGGAGCCGTGGTCGTATCTGGGGGCGCCCCACATGCCCTGCGCCTGCTGCTGTGGTTGCGGTTCTCAGATCGTTCCCTTGAGAACCGCTCTGAAGGCCTCCTCGTCGATCCTGCGAAGGGCCAAACGAGTCTTCATCCCAGATTGTTCAAAACGCCCTGCCAGATCAGGGCCGGAATACGCCTGAAACCGCAAGCACAAAGGACGCCAAGCGGAGGTGAGCTTTAGACCGAGGACGCCACATTGGCGCACAAAATAATTTCGAACCTACAGTGCGTTAGAGCCGCACTCGCCTGAAAGGAGAAGTTCGTATTATATTGCCGAAATGCCAGTGCAACCCTTCACCGCTCCAGATATCTGATCGTGATCAACAATAGCCCTCCCAAGCCAAAAAAAAAGCCTACGAACCAAACGTCAGGTAAAAACCCGGTAGTCCATGCAAATAGTGCAGTAAACCCGAAGACCAGAAAAACTATCTTCATTGCTGCAGCGATAGGTAACTGTTTCATCGCGCCGGATCATCCATGTCTGGTAGTGGAGGCACAAGTGGTCCGCTGGTCCCTGATAGTCGATCCATGAATTGACCGGGTTGGGATTGAAGCTCCGAAGCCACCCGGCCTGCAAAATTTGCAACTGAAGACATCTGGTCCGCAGTACTGGAAATCAAGTCATCGCCGACGACCATGTTTTCCACGCCAGGCCCTTGTTGTCCAGCACCTACACCTCCTGAGATCGTCGCTTCGACGTTCCCGTTGATACGATTTGCACCGAAGCCAACATCTCGACCCTTTCCGATATCGACATCGAATAGTGCTTCGGAATTGCCTGACATATCTTCGACGGAACACCCTGGGCAGCCGCCCACTTCCACGTCCAACGAATCTCCAGTTTGAACAGACGCGCCGTAGCTCACGTATGGTCGAATTTCCAACTGGCCGGCCTGATTCGTGCCGACTATGAATCCAAAAGACCCCTGACCACCAGCTGGAACTGGTCCGCCTCCAGTCTTTCCTTCCAACCCAATTCTGAGAGTCCACCCCCCGTCGGGTCCGTCGCATTCACCGGATCATTTGCGACGTACGCATACAGATTCAGCTGATCCTCATACCCGATCGGATCTGCTGAGAGGAACCGGCCGGCGACGGGGTCGTAATAGCGTGCCTGCATATAGGTCAGGCCCGTGGACGTGTCCTGAATGTGGCCCGTGAAGCCCTGATCATCCTCCATCGCGGCAGGGGACTGGCGGTCTTCCCCGAAGGGCGTGAAATCCCGCCGCCAGACACTGTTTCCGGACCTCTTCATTTCCGCCGCCGATATTCCGGGATGTCGGCATGCATGTCCTGAAAGATATCGTCGCCTTCGGGGCCACGTTTGCGTGTGGCCCCGAAGTAATTCAACTCAATAACTATCTTCGGTGTCGGCGGCGTCGATGGTGCCGTCGCCATTCGTGTCGAGGGTTTCGAACATGCGGGTGCCGGAGGCATTGAACTCGTCCAGCGAAAGAACCCCGTCTTCATCCTTGTCCAGAACGGTGAAGCGGAACTCGGCCTGGTCAACCTGGCGCTTGTGCTGGTCCTCCAGCTGGGCAATCAGGCGCGTTTCATATTCCGAGACATATTCCTCCGAATACACTGCGCCATCGCTGTCGGCGTCGCGCCGGCGATACCCTGTCTCGCGCTCGGCCAGGAATTCGGCTTCGGTCACCTGGCCATCGTCGTCGGTATCATATTTCTCGAAGAAGGCGTCCTTGCTGTGCCCCCGGGCGGATCGCCGGGGCGCCTGCGCCTCTGCGTCCGCTTCAGCTGCCGGCGCGGCAATGTCTGCGGTGTCCAGCGTGGCCGGCGCAGCCTGTGAGGCGCAGGCCGCCAGGGCCGCAGACCCGGCGGCGAGAAGGATCAGATGTATCTGTTTCATGAGAGTTTCCATTTTCAGTGAAAGGCCGGAACCTGCCCCGCGCTAGCGGGACACTTCGAGCGTCAGGGAGGTGGTGTAGCTGCGTTCATCCGTATCCGCCCCTTCGGGCGCATCGGCGGCATGGCGCGTCATGATGAGGTATTTTCCGGGTGCATCGAAGCCCAGCGTCAGCGCGCCATCGGCGTCGGTCTCGACATGCTGCACGAATTTCGGCTCCTCATAGGCGCCGCCTTCGCGCTTGACCTCAACCGACTGCGCGGCCAGCGGTGCGCCGTCGAACAGGATGCGAAATGCAAAGCCGTCATCCAGGAAGACTTCATTCGGGTGGGTCTCCGGCGCAATGACCAGTCGGCCGATGGGCCGGGTCACCGCATCCCAGGTCGGCGCGCCTTTCGTGACATAAGCATCCGCCACGGTCTCCGTCTGACTGGTGATCACCTCGGTCGCGTTTTCCGGCACCACCGCGTCCGGCCCCATGAGGACCTTCCATTCACCTTCCACCAGGGCCTTGCGGCTGGACCGGCCAAGCCGAACGCCTGTCGTGAACCGATAGGTCCCTTCCCCGCCCAGTGCCTCTTCCAGCATGACAACCTGACGCAGCGGCGTGATCGAATCATACGCATCGCGCGACCCGTCCGGCAGCACGACATGATAATCGTCAGAGGCAACGGCGATTTCCGGGACGAACACATCCTCGGTGAAGGAGGCCTGCAGCGTCACATAATTCCCTTCGGACGTGACGAACATGTTCGGCAAGACATAGGATGTGTGCGCCAGGGCAGGCAGGCACAGTCCCGTCATGGCGGTGAGTGCGAGCGCACCCGGTTTCAGGCATTTCATTGGCAGACCCCTTGGTTCCTGTATTTGAGAATAATAATCACTTGCACAATATGCAAATGAGATTTAGTTGCAAGTATAGATTTTGACCCGCCCTTCCCGGCGCGCCTGTCGCATTAGGTTTCACAGGCCCGCTCAGGACCCAGCCACGCCGGAGGCCTTATGCGTTCCCACCTCAAATTCGGCTTGCTCGCGGCACTGACCGCTGCGGCGCTGCCGCTTTTCAACAGTCATGCCGACACGTTCCGGCGCCATCAGGATCACGTGCTTGGCACGTCCTTCGATCTTGTCGTCACAGCGTCGTCGGCTGAAGCGGCTGACGCAGCCGAAGACGCCATTCTGGCCGAGATCGACCGGCTGAATGACGTATTCAGCCTGTATAAGCCATCCGAACTCCGCCGGCTCAATGATGCGGACAGGCTGATCGTCTCGGATGATCTGGTGACCGTATGGACGGTTTGCGAATCCTACCGCGAGCAAACCGGCAATGCCCTCAGCTGCCGGATCGGCGATCTGACCGCCGCCTGGCAAGACGCAGAGGCGACCCAGACTGTCCCCTCCCGTCCCGATCTGCGCCTGCGGGCCGGTGAGACCCGGCGGGCCGAAATCGGTCTCGACACATCCATCAACCAGATCACCCGGCCCAACGCCGTACGATTCGACATGAATGCGCTGGCCAAGGGATACATTCTGGACGCCGCGCTGACCGCGGGACGAAAGGCTGCGCCGGAGGCGGATGGCGTGCTCGTCAACATTGGAGGCGACATCCGCGCCTGGGGCGAAGGCCCGCATGATGGCGCATGGTCTGTCGCCGTGACCGACGCCTCGGAACTTGCCGACGGCGCCAGCGCCCCGGCCGGCGCGCTTCGGATCCGCAGCGGTGCAATTGCGGCCAGTGGTCAGGGCCCCCGCGACCGGGAGATCGCGGGGCAGGCATTTGGCCATGTGATCTCACCTGCCGATGGCTGGCCGGTTGCGCATGTTCGGGCCGCCAGCGTGTACGCGCCCACTGCCATCGAGGCCGACGCTCTGGCCACTGCATTGATGGTCATGGAGCTGAAGTCCGGGCTGTCCTACATCGCTTCACAGCCAGGCATCGAAGCCGAGGTCGTCACCGCCGACGGCCGCCGCCACGCCACCTCCGGCTGGTCCGCGCTTCAAATCCGCCCGGAAGAACAAGGCTCCGAAGGCGCTGGCTGGCCGGAAGGCAAACGCCTTGATGTGGCCCTGACCATCCCCGAACAGGATACAGCGGACTATGAGCGGCCCTATGTAGCCGTCTGGATCGCGGATCCCAGGCGGAACCTCGTCCGTATCCTGATGCTTGCCGGAGACGAGAGCCGCTGGATGGAGGAGAATTATTTCTGGTATCGCCGCTTTGCACTCAAGGCCGGCAGCCTGGTTGACGCCGTCGCCGGTCCGACCCGCCGCCCCGGCCGGTACGACCTGCAATGGGATGGCCTGACAGATGACGGGCAGACCGTGCCTCCAGGCGGCTACATCCTGCATGTCGAGGCGGCCCGAGAGCATGGTGGACACCAACGCAGCAGCCACGCCTTCACGCTGTCCGAAGCCCCCTTCTCGGCCACCATTCCGGCGGGAGAGGAACTGGGCGAAATCGAGATCCGGTTTGGAGGAGCCAAATGAACTCAACGACCGGGAACCGCCTTCGGGCCGCCTTGCCGTTTCGCCTGAGCATCAATAAGGGCAAGTTCTACCGGACGTGCCGCATGCTGCACACCTACCTGTCCGCAGCTGCCTTCATCATGCTGATGTTCTTTTCGCTGTCCGGCCTTCTGCTCAACCATCCGGACTGGTTCGGGGCGGGCCGCAGCGACGCCGCGCCGGTCGAGATCGAACTGGAACCCGCGGCTCTGGCCGAAGCCGTACAGTCAGACGCACCGGGCGCCGCCCTGGCTGGTCTCGTGCGCCAGGAAACCCGAACAGCAGGTGCCTTCCGTACCGCGGACATAATGGAAGACGAAGCCTTTCTGAGATATACGGGCGTGAAGGGCACGACTGATGTCTATATCGATCTCGAAACCGGTATTGCCGACGTCGAGGTCAGCCGCCCAAATCCGACAGCGATCATTCATGACCTGCATCGTGGGAAAGACGCCGGGGCGGTCTGGAAGGCGTTCATCGACCTCACGGCCGGCCTGATCCTGACCATGTCGCTGATCGGCCTGATCCTGTTCTTCTCGCTCCGGTTCCGCCTCGTCACCAGCCTGAAGATCATGGGATCGACCCTGCTCGCCTTCGCCAGCCTCTACATCTTCTTCACCACCTGACCTGCCCTTTCCGGCGGGTCGGTCAGCGCCCCTCGATCTCCACTGTCAGGATCTGGCTCTCGCGGCCGGGCGGACGCGGGAACGGGGCGGCCTTTCGAACGAAATTCAGGGCATCCCGGTCGAACCGCGCCGATCCGGATCCCCGGGAAATGCTGATATGGCTGATCGCGCCCGTATGGGCGATCCGGAAGCTGACATGGGTCGATCCCGGCCCGGACGCGCGCGGCCGCCGCAGACGAGACAGGTGGCGCATGACGTCCCCGGCATAATTGGTCTCCGCCGCATTGCCAGCCCCGGCATCAGGATCTCCCGCCCCGACCGCTGAATCCGGGCCCGCCGTCGCGCTCTCCGGCTCCGCCGATGAGGCAGAATCGCTGTGCGCCGTGTGAACCTGATCGGGGGCAGACGGATCCGCCCCCTGAGTTCCGTCATCCGCCGCCGGCTTGGAAGACGCTTGCGCCTGCGGGTTCGGTTTTGCCGTCGCCGCAGCATCCTTGTTCGGCTCGGGCGCCGGTATGTTCTGGGCGGGTTCAGGCTCCGGCGCTGGCATGACAGGATCCGGCACCGGCAACGGGGTTGCCGCAGCCTTGCGCGGCGCCGGCACTGGAGATGGAGGGGGAGTCTCCGGCGCCTTCACCGGAGGCGTGACCGGTGTATGTTGCGGTTCCGGCTGCGCCTGTGCAACCGGACGGTCCTGCGACTCGGACGCTGCAGCAGGCCGCGCCGCCACTCCGAACTGAACACTGACACCATGGCCCGCGAGCTTCGGCGCCGACCCGCGCGATACTGTTAAGGCAAGCGCTCCGGCATGGATTGCCAGGGCCGCGCACATCGCGGTCGAGAATTTGAGACCATCCCTCGTCGTCATGAGTCTCCCGCCTCCGTCACAATCACGATGTCCTGAACGCCATGGTCCTTCAGCTGGCGAACGCGTTTGAGCAGCGTTACTGCGGGCAGGTCCCGGTCAGGCAGCAGGCGGATCGAATTTGTCGCCCCGTCGCGATCGGACAGGATTGCGGATACATTCCCGGTCCGGCGGCCATCCAGCAGGAAGTGCCCGAACCGGTCGATCCCGATCGCGTCAGGTGGCACGCAGCAATCCGGCGTCTCGGCCTGAACAAAACGAAGGGACGGCTCCGTCGGTGAAGACAGCGTACCGGCCACCATGAAAAAGATCAGGATCAGGAACACGATATTGATCAGGGAGATCACCGGATCGCGCTCTCTCTTGCGTTTCACCCGTTTCATGCCGGCTCCATGACAAGGATATCAAGCCCGCCAACCTGATGCAGAACCATCAGAACATCGACCAGTTGCTGAGTGGTCGCCTCCCCGGTCGCATCGACCGAAACTGACAGGCTGCCCGCAGCAGGCCTCAACTTCTCAAGACGCGCCGGCAGGCCATCCAGCCGGATCGGCTGGTCGTCCAAAACCAGGCCGGTTTCAGTCAGCGTAAGAATATGGACAGGGCTGTCATCCGCCATTGCCTGCCCCGCCGGAGCCGTCGCGATTTCCACTTCGGAGAATATCGAGAATGTGGACGACAGCATGAAGAAGAGCAGCAACAGGAAAATCACGTCGATGAGCGACGTGATCGATGCCTTGCGCCGGCGTCGGATGCGTCTAAGCGCCATGCTGAACCGCGCTCAGACGGGCCGCGGCCGGGGTCGGCGCATCCTCCATGTCGAGCACGGAGAAGGCATATTCGGCAAAACTCCGCTCCCGGTCTATCTGCGCCTCGAACCAGGACAGGGCAATCGAGGTGGGCATCGCCACGCCCAGTCCGGCTGCCGTTGTCAGAAGGGCCACCCAAATCCCTCCGGCCAGCGCCGCCGGATCCACCTGCGTCCCGCCAGCCTGCAGGGCCTGAAAAGCCTCGATCATGCCCAGTACGGTGCCCAGCAGACCCAGCAAGGGCGCCAGCTGCGCCACGGTGTCCAGAACCCGGAACCCGCTCTCATATGGCCGCAAGGCCTGTTCGGCTTCCGCCTCCAGGCGGGCGTGCATTCCCTCCCTTCCCTTCAGGGACACACCTGAAAGGAGGATGGCGGACAGCCAGTGCGTCGAGGACTGGAACCGGGATCGCGCTTCGGACTCCTGGCCCGCATCGAGCGCCTCGAGCCCGCGCTCTATGGCACTCACCTTGCCCAGACCGGCCGACCGGAACTGCCAGTATTTGAAGATCACAAGCGCCAGCGTGAAGACGGAAACCAGAACCAGCAGCATCAGAACGGGGCCGCCGGTCTGGTAAAGGGTCGTTATGTGAGAGAGCATGTACCGCCCCTTGATTTGTCTGTGGGAAGGAAGCCCGGAGCGGACGGGAATGCGCCCGCTCCGAACAGAAGGAGGATCCGGGCCGGATCAGAACGCTTTCGACACCGTGAACTTCAGATTGCGGCCCGGCGTGGGACGCGTCGCCAGCGCGGGCATGTAATTCATGTCGAAGGCGTTCTCGATACCGAACCGAAAGGCCGTGCCTTCCAGCAGCCCATCCTGCGGCGTGATCGTCGCGCGCAAATTCAGTATGACATAGCCGGGGCTCTTCTCGCCGGTGTACTGGGCCGGCTTCGACTCGTCGGCTGCAACGATTTCAGTCGACAAGTCTGCCGAGCGGGCGAAGCGCTTGCCCAGGGTCAGCCGCAGCGTGTCCGCCGGCGCGTTGTACCAGTCACCCACGGCTCCCGAACCCAGCGCAACATAATCCGCATCAATGATGTTGGCATTGACGTCCGCATAATACCCGTCGCGACGGGCATAGGAGCCTTCAAGTTCAAGCCCCTGCAGTTCCACGGACTCCACACCGGAATACGACGTATTGTCTTCCAGATCGGTATGATAATAGTTCGCTTTCAGGGCCAGAGAGTCATCCTTGGTGAAAATGCCGATCCGGTCATAGGAGCCACCAAACTCATAGGTCTTCCCGACTTCCGGCTGCGTCATGTAGACTTCGTTCTGCAGGTCATCGAGGATGGGCAGGCTCTCCGTATGCGCATAGCTTCCGAACAGCGCGAAGCCGTTGTCGAAGGCGTAGCGCAGCGAAGCACCACCCATCAGGGCGTCATTGTCATAGCTGGCATTGCTGCCATCATCGAGCACGCCTTCGATTTCAGACGATTCGTAACGCAGTGCGGGCGAGAAGGTCCAGCCGCCACCAAAAGCGATCTCGTCCACCACGAACAGGGCAATCCGATTGTCTTCGCCGCCCGGCGCAGACGATGCATCCAGACGCTCCTTCAGGATGAATTCGATCCCGGTGCGCAAATCATGCGTGAATGCGCCGGTCTCGATATAGGCCGTATTCTTGGCCGTCAGCTTCGACGTCTCATATTGATGATCGGCGTCCACCGTTGCAAAGCACCCGAACGGCCCGCTGCCCTCGACACAGTCCTGGACGATCTCCTGATTGGCATAGGAATAGATCACATCGAGATTGAGCAGTGCATTCGTCGCTGATGTGTAATTGTAGGCCAGCGTTGCCGTTTCAGACGTCGTGTCGCGGTCAACATTGCCGAACGAGCCACCCGTTGTCCCGAAGGAATCATACGGCTTGTCACGTTCGGATGTTTCCGTGTTTGTGTAGCTGGCCGTGACGCTGTGCTCGCCTTGCGTGTAGCGGGCTTTCAGCAAGTAGGATGGCAGTTCGAACTCGCTGTTCTCGATTGTCCGGCCGTGCCCGTCTTCCTGGTTCCCCTGCTCGCGCCAGGAATAATTGGCAAGCAGGTCCAGGTTTTCAGTCGGCTGCACTGCCAGCGTGCTGGACGAGTTGAACCCGTTGGAATTGGTTGCCCCGCCAAGCGTCTGGCGGAAAGCGATGCCCGCCTCGCCGCCGGTCAGATCGGATGCATCAATGGTTTCCAGTCGCACGACTCCCCCGATGATGCCGGAGCCGTACTCGAAGCTGCCGACCGTGCCGCGGATGACTTCCGCGCTCTTGTAGAGGTACGGATCGGTGAACAATTGGGTCCCGATACGGTACAATTCCTCGGAGCCGACACTCGCCCCGTCAATCGTCACCGCGACCTTCTGGTCGGTGCCGTATGTGCCGTTTGCACCAAAGCCGCGGATATTGATGCCGGAGCCGATAGGTGTGGATCCGTTGACCAGGGAGACACCCGGTACGGAATCGATCAGTTCGGCAATCGTGCCCGCCTGACGGTCCTCGATCTCTTCCTGGTCGATAATTGTATTGGGCGTCGCCGTGTCCGTCTGCACCTCCCGCTTGCTCTCGCCAAGCGTCAGCGTGCCGAGGAATTCCCCGCTCTCTGCTGCGGCCTCTTCCTGCGCAAGGGCAGGCGAGTGAACGGCGAGGGCTGCGGCCAGGGCGGTGGCCCCCAACCAGGCGGATTTGCGACAGAATGCGAACTTCATGGACCCCTCCAAAAGCGTTGCTAATGAGAATTAATTGCATTTAGGGGGCCCGCATAGCGCGGCGGAGGCTCAATTGCAAATGATAATGAGTCGCATTTTTTCTTTTTTCCAGTTTTTCGCCCGTTACGCGGTCCTGCGATGACGGGCCGCCCGACCTGCGTAAATCCGCAGCGGTCTGGCTGGCACCGCGCTCGACGCGCGCCAGACATGGTTGTTTCTGCTGACGGGAGTTCGGCATGTCCGGAAGACATATCCGGACCGGCTCCCTATCTCGGCCCCCGCAGGGAGACCTGCAGAGCGTATCATGCAGTCAGTGGCGGACCGATGGCGTCTCACGCATTTCATGTTTCTGCTTTGCGGGATGAGAGCCCGGCGCGTCAGGACGCGACGCATTGGCATACAGTCACATCCGTATAGCAGGTGATGTGAGTTTCCCCGGGGAGTTCCAGATCCCGCTTGCCCATCACTGTACCCTCCGCCTCATGCTTGTAACGGCATTTCTTGCGGCCTTCGTCGAACAGGTATCTGACTTTCTGGGTCCTGATCTCGCCCTGTTTGACATCCTTCACCCAAATATTGGTGCATGCCTCATTGTGAGAATCATAGATATGAACACTGACCTGTTTTGAGAACAGCGCGCCGCAATTCACATTCTCGACCTGCAGTTCGATATGGTCTTGCGACTCCGCGAGGGCCGCGCCGCACAGCATCATCGCGGCCACAGACAAGATCGGTATACGCATTTGAGAACCCCCGATGTCCCTTCAGGGAGCCCAAATGGGTCTCCCGGTTTCGATCCGCTCTACCTCGCCACAATCAACATGCTGAACATGAAGGAATATCCGGCATCAAGGTGCGCAAGACGGCCTGCGGACAAGCCGGACATGTCGGTGACTACTCCGTCCAACCGCCGTGCTCGGACGGGCGGTATCCGGCCGGAGGTCCGTCAAGGTAAGGTGAGCACCCGCATGTGCCCAAATCATTGCTGTAGCAATTGAATTCGGCGTCTTCCTTGGGGTTGAATTCACGCTTCCCCATAACCGTGCCAGCCGCCTCTGCAATGTACCGGCATTTATCAATCTTGAGGGTCACCTGCTTTGAGTGCCCCTTTTTGATGCCTTTCACCCATGTATGGGTGCAGTGCGAATTGTGGGAGTCATAGACGTGAACGTCGATCTTGTCCGAGAACAAGGACTTGCAGCTATGATTCCTAACGTACACGGTGGTTTCGTCCTTTTCGGCCATGGCTGTCGCTGCGACAGACATCATGGCCATCAGTACGATCAAAAAACGCATCTTGAGCACCTCTTCGCATCATCTGGCAGCCTCACGGATTTCGGAGGCCTTCTGGTGCTCTATTGATCACGCGAGACCCCTTAACAGGACCTGCACGAACCTCGTCAGGCCGTGTCAGGAGCGTCTCATGCGCACCCGACACAGATCATTTGTGGCTTCAGCGCCGTCTCCGAGACGGTTTCCGAAGCAGGCGAACGCCTACTCGTCCGAACGCAGCCGGTTGCCCAGGTCGCCAATATCGCTGGTGACGAACCCCGAAATCAGCTCGCGGGCCTCGGCCAGGGCTGCATCCAGGGATTCTTCTTCGCTCGCCACCGCGCCGGCCAGGGTCAGCAGCGGCATGTAGAGCGCTTCGGTTTCGCCCTTGATGGTGATGGCAAATCGGTCATTTTCCTCTGCAATGCGCGCCCATTCGGCCCGCACGCCTGCCCAGAACGCCTCGGTCCCGCGCCAGTAATCGGTCGCGATGTCTGTCTCGAAATCGCTGTCGCGGCGGTAGGTGTTCAGGCCGGTTTCCCGAACCAGCATCTGCGGCGCGTCTCCGCTGAGCACCAGCTTGCCATTGTCCTGCTCGTGCACCCATCCCCAGGGCGTGATCACATGGCGGTTCATCGCGTCAATCGCATGATAATCGTCGCGCGTGGTCATGTCGCGGCGCGGCAGCGGACGCCATTCATGCGGCGGTTGCCATTCAGCGATGCCAGTGTCATGCGACCAGCGCGCCACAGCGCCATAGCGCGGCGCGTCATCCACCTGATAAACGGTCTGGGACCACGCCCCTGCCCGCTCGCCCGCCGGGACCTCCCGCCACTCCCAGGCATTGCCGCCGATAAAGCTCAACACCTTTTCCGGCTCGTATTGCCAGTCCTGGCGCCAGTGCTTGATCGCCATCTTGTGCTCACCCCCAACCACGAGAATGTGCTGCAGGCTGATGAAATCTCCGCGATCCTCCACAACAAGGACAACTTCGTCCCCGCCGGATACCTTGCGCGGCTTCAGATCATAGTCTGCGTCGAAAGGCACCGTCTCGTTGAAATCAAACTTGACCTTGAAATCCCCCGCCATGGCCAGGATCGCCTCGCGGTCCATCTGGAACTGGCTGTCCGGCGCTTCCGCACCTGCCGTGACAGGCGCAGATGCCAAATCCTGACGCGAGGACGGTGTCGCACATGCCGCCAGCAGGACGGTTGCGGAGACACTGACCGCCAAAATCGTGTGATGGATACGCAGCATGAAACTCTCCCTCTCGCATTCTCCCCGGACCGGGGTGAGAGGGACCTAACAGACATGCAAATGATTTGCAATCGCATGATTGCGCTTGGCGATCAGCCCAGATCGCCAACATCCAGAACGGGCGCCGCGTCCAGTGTCTCGGCATCAAGCAACCCGGCCGCCCGCTCCAGCGCGGCCACCATCATGGCCTGCTGCCAATCGGGCAGCCCGTCGAACCGGGCAGCAAATGTCTCATGCAGCGGGTCCGGCGCCGCATCCAGCGCGGACTTCCCGGCCGGCAACAAATCCAGCCAGACCCGGCGACGGTCGGAGTCGCAGCGCCGGCGGGCGATCAGGCCCCGCGCCTCCAGCTTGTCCACAAGGCTGGTGATCGTCGCATGCTTCAGCTGGGTATGTTCGGCGACATGACCGGCCGACAATTCGCCCTGCTCATCCAGCATCCGCAGCACCGCCATCTGGGAGGGCGTCAGTCCGGCGGTCTGGGCCAGACGCTTCGACGCCAGTTCAGTCATGCGCTGGATTTTCCGCAGGGCAATCAGGGCATCATCGGAGCGCGTGCTCATGGTCTCAGTTCCGGTATTGCGTCAGGGTCGGTCCCAGCGCGTCTTTCAGGTCCCCAAGATGTGCCTCATAGGGGCGCCATTGCTCAACCCCGCTTTTGTTGATCGGGCGGCGCACCTGTTCGGAACTGGCCGTGCGCACGGCTCGGTCCGTCTTGTGAAAGTCCACACAGGCCGGGTCGAAGGGAAGGCCGCAATAGTCGAGCAGGCGACGCACCTGCCCTTCCAGATCGTCCAGCACATCCTCATGCTGCACACGCAGAATACGTCCCTCCGGCAGGACCTTTTCCCAATGCGCCATCAGATCGACGTAGCCGCGATAATAGTGGCCAATGTCCTCAAGGCTGTAAGTGAACTCCTGACCTTCCGCGAACAATTGCTTGAAGCCGGACCAGCAGCAATCCATCGGGTGACGCCGTGCATCAATGATCTTCGCATTGGGCAGGATCAGATGGATCAGTCCGATATGCCGGAAATTGTTCGGCATCTTATCGGTGAAGAACGCGGCGCCCTGACGATGTATCCGCGTCGTCTCGATGTATTCCTCGCCCAGCGCACGCAGTTCCTCCGCTGGAAGGTCATGCAGGATGCGCGGATAGCGCTCCCGGTCTGTCAGCTGCTTGCGGCCGCGCAGCCGATGCGCCAGCGACAGGATATTGGGCAGTTCCAGCGTACCATCCACGTCGGGATGAGACGCCAGGATCTGCTCGATCAGCGTCGAGCCCGCCCGCGGCAGGCCGACGATGAAGATCGGGTCTCGTGCCGCGCACCCCTTCCCACTCTGCGCCTGAAACAGGTCTTCGGTGCAGATGGTTTTCTGGGCCTCGAACTCGGCCTGCATCTGTTCGGTCGTGTAGCGCACCGTCTGATGCTTCAGGGCGTTGCCTTTCTCATAAGCCGCAAAGGCGGCGTCATGATTGCCGCGATCTTCCTGAGCCTTGCCCAGCGCAAAGGCGATGTGAATGCGGGACATGTGATCGACATCCGGTGATCCGAACTGGGTCTCCAGTTGTGCCAGCTCCTCATCACTGAAAGTGTAGGTCTTCAGGTTTGCCAGACCGTACCAGGCATCCCCCTGCCCCGGCGCAACATCTCTCGCGGCGCGATAGGAATCGATCGCATCCTCCGTACGCCCATAGGTCTTCAGCGCATGCCCCCGAGAGACCAGCGTCGCAGCATCCCCCGGCAGCCTCGCCAGCACGCGATCAAAATAATCCAGCGCTGTCTCGTAATCGCCCGCCTGCATGCTCTCAATGGCGAAATGCGACTGGAACAGCGGATTGTCCGGATCCCGGGCCATCAACTGGCGGGCCTGCTCCAGCGCCTCCTTGAACTTCTGCCGCTTTCGCAGGACCTGTATGTAATCGAGGCGCAGCTGGATGTTCTCCGGATCGAGATCGATGGCGCTTTCCAGCAGAAAGTCGGCATCCTCCTGCACGCCCAGCCGGGAGCCGATATCCGCGAGCAGCCGCATGCCTTCGACATGGGTCGGATGGCGCTGCAGGAAGGCGCGGGCGATCTCTTCGGCGCGGAACACACGCCCCTCATGAATATGATTGGTCACCGCCTGCAATTCGCGGGGCAGTGCACGCACCCGGTCGCCTTGCGCGCGGGCATTGGCCGACGCGTCCAGCTGTCCGGCCCGCTGGTAGAGATCCGCCAGCGCGGTCCAGCTTGCCACAAGCGACGGATTGTACCGGGTCGCCCGTTCGAAGGCGGCGACCGCTCCGGCCATGTCGCCAAGCGCCCGCTTCAGATGCCCCTCTTCCTGATAGGCGCGGCCATAATCGGGCGCGACGCGTTTCAACGCAGCGAGATGGGACAGGGCCGCATCATGGCGCCCCTGATAGCGTGCGCTGACCGCCGCCATGTAGAGCGCGTCCTGACTGTCCGGACGATCCGCCAGCAGGGATTCGGCAATCCGGGCCGCCGAGGCAAAGTCTCCGGCCTGAAGGGCTTTCTGGGCCTCCCGAAGGGCCTGGTCCGGTTCGGCAGTGGCAGTCATGCGGCGGTCTGGACCTCCCGTTCAAACTGAAAGCAGCGCCCTGAACCTGTCAGGGCGCTGCATCTGTATCAAATCCTGAAGCGTCCTAGTAGTCGTAGGACACACGGATCCCGATCGTCCGCGGACGCATTGGCGTGACACGTTCACGGTCATAGACGAAGCTGCCGCTCAGTTCGGCATACTCGTTGGTCAGATTGGTGGCGAACAGTTCGGCGCCCCAATTGTCTGCCGTCACGCCCAGCGTGGCGCCCAGCGTGACATAGCCATCGAGTTCCATCTTGTTGATTTCGATCACATCGGTGACCGAGTCATCGGAAAACACGATCTGCGGCATGACATGGGCGGTCAGGCGCTGACCGGCCACTTCCTGTTCCAGATCCCACTCATAGCGCACGCGCAGATTGCCCTGATAGGCCGGCGCGAAGGCAAGATCGGTTCCTTCCACGACATCATCCGTCGGCACCAGGACTTCCGTGATCTCTGTGTCGAGCAGCGAGAACGCACCGGCAACCGTCAGCCCGTCCACCGAGGCGGGGGCCCAGGTGAAGTCACCCTCGATGCCCTTGATCTCGGCATTCGCGGCATTGTCGGAGAAGAACAGGTTCACGATCGACGGATCGAAGATCGTGGTTTGCAGGCCTTCAATGTCGACAAAGAAGGCAGACCCGTTGAAGCGCAGCGAATTGTCGAACAGTTCGGTCTTCCAGCCGAGTTCGTAATTCTTCACTTCGTCTGTATCAACCGCATACGGCACGGTGTAGCCACCCGGGCCGGACGCTCCGCCCGGACGGTTCAGCAGACCGGCACGGAAGCCTTCCGAATAGGTCGCGTAGAACATCACGTCATCCGTCGGCGTCCATTCCCCGGTCAGCTTGTAGATCATGCCGTCCGTTGCGGCCTTGTCAGGTGCCTCGGCCGGGCCATCCGGACCGTACAGGAAAGAGATGTTCGTACCGAATACCTGCTGGTCGCTTTCCGTGAAGAGGTTGTAGAAGGACGAGTTGGCGCTGCCTTCCAGGTCCACTTCGACATCATAATACCGCGCGCCGAGCGTGACGGCGAACTGGTCGGAAATGTCGAAGGTCGTCTCACCGAACAGGCCAATCTGCTGGTCGGTGCGCAGCACGTCATTGCGGAAGATCACGCCTTCCGGGAACGGTCCCGCTTCGCTGTAATAACCGGGATAGGCGCTGCCGATCTGGCCGGTCACGTCGATATTGGTGAGCGGATAGTTGGGCGCGAAGCCGATCGTGCCGTCCGTATAGGCCACCTGCGTCGAGCCCGGATAGACAAAGTCATTGCGCTCGGCCAGTTCCAAGTCACTGTAGAACGCCCCGAAAGTGGCCCGCCAGCGATGCTCGTTCGGCGTATTGAAGCGCAGCTCGTGCGTCTGCACCTTTGTTTCGCTGTGCGAATTCACGAACAGGTTGGGCGCATAGCAGGTGCCTGTCGGCGCACCGGCCGGATAGGTCACCGAATAGTCGCAGATATAGTAAGGCAGGTATTGCCCGACGAAGAGATAGTCGGAATAGTCGACCGTCTGGTCCGTCGTGCGGTCCGTATACGCACCGGTATAGATTGCCTCAAGGGCGCCAATGCGGCCATCCAGCGTCCAGGACGTGTTGTGGAACTTGTCCTCGATATTCTCCGGCGTGAAGCGGACGATGTCGTAATCGTCCAGATCCGGATCAGCGGCGAACACGCCATCGGCCTCGATCTGCTGTTGCGCGTGGCTGATCAGCAGCTCCCAGTCCTCATTGATCTCGTACAGACCGCTCAGGCGGAAACCCTGATAGGTCACGTCATTGATGTCATTCTCGGCAATGTTGCTGTTGTTGGCATCAATGAAGGTCACACCGGACAGGTCTGCCCCGGCCTGGAACCCTTCGCGGTTCGCATTCACCGGAATGCCATTGTCGCGCACAGTGCCAGCCGGACGGAAACGCGCCGAGTCGCGAACGGACAGCGTGCCGCCGACATTGTCGATGAAACCGCCCTGGGTGTCGGTGTAGACCACACCGCGCAGCGCCAGCTTGTCGCTCACCGGCACATTGACCATGGCCTCAAGGCTGTTGCTCATCTCGCCGCCATCGGTGAACGAGGTGGAGGCGTCAAATCCGGCATCAAATCCGCTGAGGGACGGCTTGTTGGTGATCATGCGCACCGTACCGGCCTGCGAGCTGGACCCGAACAGTGTGCCCTGCGGTCCGGACAGGACCTCGACCCGCTCAATGTCGGCCGCATAGACGTCCAGGTTCCGGCCCGGCTGTGCCAGCGGCTGTTCGTCCAGATAGAAGCTGACATTCGGCGCGAGACCCGCAACGCCGGCCACGGTCAGGTTCGGCGTCGTCGAGGCAAGGCCGCGAATATAGATCGTGTTCTGGCCGGGGCCGGAGCCGCCCGCCGTCACGCCCGGCAACTGGACGAGATAGTCGGAGAAATTCTTGACGCCGAGCTCTTTCAGCTGCTGTTCGCCCAACGCCGTCACGGCAACGGGCACGTCCTGCGCGCTTTCGGTGCGCTTCGTCGCCGTGATGGTGACCGTCTGGAGCCGTTTCGCGGCGGCCGGTTCGGCAGGAGCGTCCTGCGCCAGCGCCATAGGTGCAACCAGTCCGGCCATCGCAATCAACGAGGCCCCGTACTTAAGCTTCTTCATATGTCTTCCCTTAGGTCGTCTCCAGCCATGGCGCGCCGAAGTCACGGCGCAGCTCGGAACAAATGGCTGCTCGATGCGTCCGAGGTACAGGTTTATTTCGATCATAGAAAGGTTTTGCCCAGCTATTCCCCTGCAATGGATGGGAATCGCCCCGAAAGTGTTGCAACAAAGGCGCACCTCTCCCGACGCGAGAGTGAGTTTCCTGAGATCAATGCTTTGATAGTCGACGGATTTGCGGCAAAAGCCCGGCATGGATACAGATACATCAGCCCCGTTGTCCGGAACGCCTCAGGAGGATGAGGAAGCCCTGTTCGTCTACGAGACGGATTATGAGATCGGCCAGGACAATATCGAGGTGGCGGGACTCGACATCCACAATCCCGTCTTCTTTCTCAGTGCCGGCCTGATCATCCTGTTTTCCGGCCTGACGCTGCTATTCCCCACCGTTTCATCGCAATATCTGACCGATGCACGGACCTGGACGCTGCAAAGTGCCGACTGGCTGTTTGCGCTGACGGCCGTGCTGGTTTTCGGCTTCTGCATCGCCCTCACCATCAGCCCGCTGGGCAAGATCCGGCTGGGCGGCCCCACCGCGACGCCTGATTTCACCATCGTGTCGTGGGTGGCCATGCTGTTTGCCGCCGGCGTCGGCGTCGGTTTCATGTTCTACGGCGCCGCCGAACCGCTCGCCTATTACACAGATTGGTACGGCATGCCGCTGAACGCCGAACCCCTGTCGGCCGAGGCCGAACGCCTCGCCTACAGCGCCACCATCTTCCATTGGGGCCTCGCCCCCTGGGGCATCTATGCGATTGTCGGCCTGTCGCTCGGTTTCTTTGCCCACAACAAGGGCCTGCCGCTAAGCATCCGCTCGGCCTTCTATCCGGTCCTCGGAGAACATGTCTGGGGCTGGCCAGGACACATCATCGACCTGTTCGCGGTCGTCTCCACCGTGTTCGGCCTGGCCACAACGATCGGCATCGGCGCGACCCAGGCAGCCAGCGGCCTTGGCTACCTGCTCGGCTTCGAGCCGAACGTCTACATCCAGATCCTGCTGATCATCGCCATGACCAGCCTGGCAGTGCTGTCGGTCCTGCGCGGGCTGGATGGCGGCGTCAAACTGCTCAGCAACATCAATATGGGCATCGCCTTTGCCCTGCTCCTGTTCGTCATCATTGCAGGGCCGACCATCCTGATCTTCACCGGCATGGGGCAGAACGTGCTGGCCTACATCACCGACATGCCGGCCCTGACGAATTGGGTCCGCCGCCCGGACATCGCCTGGTTCCATGACTGGACGATCTTCTACTGGGCATGGTGGATTTCCTGGTCACCCTTTGTCGGCATGTTCATTGCCCGCATCTCGAAAGGGCGAACCGTGCGTGAATATTTTGCGGTTGTCCTGTTCGCCCCGGTGACAATCGGCGTGATCTGGTTCACCGCCTTCGGCAAGACGGCAATCGCCCAGTTCAAGTCCGGCACAGGAGAGCTTGGCGACGGCATGAGCAGCGCCTCGCTCGTCCTGTTCCAGATGCTGGCCGACCTGCCGCTGTCCGCCATCACGTCCACGGCCGCGATCCTGTTGCTGGTCGTCTTCATCGTCACGTCCGCCGATTCCGGCGCGCTCGTCGTCGACACGATCACCAGTGGCGGCAAGACGGATTCCCCGCGCCGACAGCGCGTCTTCTGGGCCTGCCTGATCGGCCTGACGGCCTCGGCGCTACTTTATGGCGGCGGGACGGATGTGCTGCAGTCGCTGCAGGCAGGCACGATCACCGCCGCCCTGCCCTTCACACTGATCCTGCTGACCTGCTGTCTCAGCCTCTATATCGGCATGCGGGACGAATATCGCAGCATGAACCAGAGCGACGCGGCGGGCTTCTGAGGCCGCCGTCCCGCCTCGCTCAGCAATTGTCCAATGTGTCCCGGCAATAGCTGGTATAGACCCAGCCATTGATGTTCACGACGGCCTTGTGGTCGAGGCCCGAAGTCCCCGCTCCCGGGAACCAGCCGGCATGTCCGTACACAACCTCGCCGCTGTCCAGCAGCAGGGTCACGACATGGCCATCAAAATAGTATTGCCCCGCAACCGGCCCTTCCGTGCCGCCGCCCGGAAGCGATGATGCCCGCACATGCCCGGCCATGAACCGCCCATCCGGCAGGAAAAGGATGTCCCGGGGCTGCATTTCCGAAAGCGGGAGATTGCCGACCAGCACATCGTCAAAACGCGATCGGCCAATGCCGATCCGCACGTCGAGCGCCGCGCCTTTGTCGAACTTCCGATATGTCTCGGCCTTCCGATAAGTAAACTTGCCCAATTTGAGGGATGCCCCCGTCCAGTCCGAGCTTTTCAATAGATCCTTCAGGTCCAAATCATCCGCAGACCCGCGCCAGAAATACCGGTCGCATCCGAGCGCGACTTTCCATGGGGACTCATAATAGTAAGGGTCAAACAGCGCCGCGTCCCAATTCATGCAGGTGATGGCACTCGCCGCAGAATCCTGCGGACGTTTCGCGAACAGCAACAGGGTTTGGGTTTCTTCCTTGCCCGCAAAGCTGACCGAGTCGAAGCCGCCGCTGTCGATCATGCGCACCATGCCGACCGGCTTGCGGTCCGGTGAAACACGCTTTGCCAGCCCTTGCGCGCTCATGGCGGCCCGCACCTGATCGCCCGTCATGCCCGCTTCGGCCACCTGATAGCGGCCCATCAGATATTCCGTGACCTCCTGCTGAATTTTTTCGGACAGCGCGGTGACACTCATCGCTGTCGGACCGGCGGGCACGCCGCCCAGGATCTTGTTCTCCTTCACGAGTTCATCGAGGATCAGCGCGCTTTGCAGTCCCCCCTCCTCCCAATGCCCCATCGAGATGAGGGTGCACCGGGCAACAGGCCCACCGCTTTTCGCGGAAAAGCCCGCAAAGGATGTGACCGTTTCCGCCGTCGCCAGCGACGGACAATCTGCCCGCCCGGCAAAGAAGCCTTTGACGAACTCGAATTTTTCCGCCTGCGTCAGGTCCGGACGGACATCGCTGACAATGCCGATATTGATGCCCGGCAGGTCGGGCCGGGTCAGATAGATGCTGTTCGGGGACGTCTGAACGGTCCAGCCTGCCATCGGAACCTCCCGGGCGTCTGCCGATGGCGCAAGAAGAGGCAAGGCGGCCAATGCCGCCGCAAAAAGGAAGAAACGCATGAGACTGTCCGAGCTGCCAACTGAATTCGTCGCCGGACATGTTCAACGCCATGGCGAACAGGGTCAACCCGACGCTCCGGAAAATCCGCAACGCGGTTCAATTCATTCAATTCGGGAAAGGCAAATGGCACACCCGGAGCGATTCGAACGCCCGACCCCCAGATTCGTAGTCTGGTGCTCTATCCAGCTGAGCTACGGGTGCCTGCCGTTTGGAAGGCGGACACATACAGCGAGGAATCGGGGGATGCAAGCCTGTTTGCCACCCAATCGACATTCCTGTGCAGTGCGCATCGCTGCGGCCCCTGCAGCCCTGGCAACAGCGCCCGGCAGCGTCAGGATTTCGCTTCGAATACCCCGCGTGCAATGGCCCGCGCCAGGGTCGAGGCGGCCAGCTCGCCGATCCGCGCCAACAGCAATGCCCGCTGCTCCGGGGACGCGATCCGGCCCGACGACATGACAAAGACGGCGTCTCCGTCAAAAGGCGCAAATACCGGCCGGATGGCCCGGGAGAATCCGGACAGCGCCATCTGTGCCACGCGTTTGGCTTCGCTGGCGGTCAGGATGACATCCGTCGCGATGCAGGCAATGGTCGTGTTCTGTCCCATGGCCGGATTCGCCTTGGCCGCGCCCCAATCCTCGGCGTCGGCGGCATAGTCTTCGGGCGGGCGCTCTCCCCCGAACTCGCCTCCGATCTCGTACGGCCAGGCCCAATAGGCCTCCGTGCCGGGCATGAACACCGACCCGAAACAATTGACCCCGGCCAGCGCCCCGACGGTGATGCCGTCCTGCGTGACAATGCTGGCAGATCCCGTGCCGCCATCATGTGCCCCGGCCCGTGCGCCATACCCGGCCCCTGCCCGGCCCAGCGCAACCTCGCGGCTGCGCGCGCGATAGGCCGCCAGTCCCAGCGCGGCATAGGGAGAGGTTTCGCCCCAATTCTTGTCGCCGCCATTGGCAAGATCATACAGGATCGCGGCCGGCACAATCGGAGTGCGCGGCACACCGGTCAGAGGCATCAGCGCAAAGCCGCGCCCTTCCAGCTTCAGGCCGGACGCCACACCATCCGCGGCCGCCAGCCCGAAGGCACTGCCGCCCGACAGGCAGACCGCGTCAATCCCGTCCACCAGCATGCCGGCCGACAGGAGATCGGTTTCCCGCGTGCCCGGTCCGCCGCCGGAGACGGCCACGGCCGCAATCGCCGGGGCATCCGGCACGATCACGCTGACGCCTGTACGCACTGCCGCATCCTCGGTCTGGCCGACCTGAATGCCCGGCACATCCGTGATCAGGTTTCTTGCGCCTGGTTTCGCCATAAGCTGTGACCCCGTCTTTTCCTTCTGAGCGTTGTTTCATAAGGTCTGCCGCAACACTCGCCAAGCTGAAGGGGCACCTTATGAGACGATTGCCGATCCTCCTCGCCTGTATCGGACTCAGCGCCTGCGCGCCGGGCGAAGATGCAACGTTCAATGCCTCGGAAGAAGCCCGCCGCGCCGCAGAGGCCGCCGACGCCGCCCGCATGGCAGGGACCGAACAGGACCCGGCGGAGACAGCTGCGCCTGAAGAATGGACCAAGGGCGCCATGGTTGCGGCCGCAGACCCGCGCGCGGTTGAAGCAGGCCTCGACATGCTGCGCCAGGGCGGTTCGGCCGTGGATGCGGCTATTGCCGTCCATGCCGTGCTCGGCCTTGTCGAGCCGCAAAGCTCCGGCATCGGCGGCGGCGCCTTCATGGTCTATTACGACCATGCCAGGGACGAGATCACCGTGTTTGACGGACGCGAGACCGCTCCGGCCTCCACCACTCCCGATCATTTCATGAAGGATGGCCAGCCGCTCGGCTTCCTCGAAGCCTGGCAATCGGGAAAGGCGGTTGGTGTGCCCGGCCAGATCGCGCTCTACAAGGCGTCGCACGACGCTGCCGGCACGCTGGACTGGGACGCACTGTTCCAGCCTGCCATCCAGTTGGCCGAAGAGGGATTCGAGGTCTCGCCGCGCCTGGCAAACCTGCTCTCAAATCCCCGACTTCGCGGCGCCACGCGCTTGGACGACCTGCCTGCATCCTCTGCCTATTTCTATCCGGACGGCGAGCCGCTGCCGGTCGGCTTCCTGCGCACCAATCCGGACTATGCCGACACACTGAAGGCCATCGCCGCATCCGGCCCCTCCGCCTTCTATGAAGGCGAGGTCGCCGAAGCCATTGTCAACGCGGTGAATGGCGATGCATCGCCCGGCAACATGACGCTCGAAGACCTGGCCGCCTATTCCGTCAAGCTGCGCCCGGCCCTGTGTGGCAAGCGGGCGGATGACTATCGCATCTGTTCCGCCCCGCCCCCCTCTTCCGGCGGCGTGACCCAGAACATGATCATGGGCCTGTATGACCTGCTGGAGCCGACAGACGAGGCAGAGATGACCGAAGAGGCCTATCTGAAGGCCTATGTCGATGCCCAGCGCCTCGCCTATGCGGACCGCGATCATTACGTCGCCGATGCCGATTTCGTGCCGGTCCCGTCCAAGGACCTGATCGATCCGGCCTATCTGCGCGTGCGCGCCACCGAAGCCTTCGCGCCCGACGGTGCCAGCTTCCCGGGAGACCCGGGCCTCGCCCTCGGCCGCGATCCGATGCGTCCGCTCTGGGGTGAGGACGGGACGGAGCATGCGCCCGGCACCACCCACATCTCGATCATCGATGCAGAGGGAAATGCTGTCTCCATGACAGCCACGGTCGAGGCCGCCTTCGGCACGTCCATCATGGTCAAGGGCTTCCTGCTGAACAATCAGATGACGGATTTCTCGCGCCAGCCGACCAAGGGCACAAAGCCGGTTGCGAACGCCCCCGGCCCGCTCAAGCGTCCACGCAGTTCGATGTCGCCGACACTCGTCTTCGATCCTGAAGGCGACCTGTTCATGGTCACCGGATCGCCCGGCGGGAACGCCATCGTCGCCTATGTCTCCAAGACACTGGTCGGCGTGCTCGAATGGGGCAAGACCGCCCAAGAGGCGATCAACCTGCCCAACATCATCGCCCGCGGCGACACGGTGGGCGTGGAGATCGATGTGCCGGGCGGCCCGCAAGCGGCCGAGGCCCTGCGCGAAATGGGATATGAAGTTCAGGAGCGCGAGGGAGAGAATTCCGGCCTGCACGTCATCGTCGTGCGCGAGGACGGTCTGGAAGGCGGCGCCGACCCGCGCCGGGAAGGCGTGGCCCGCACCCTGGACTAGTCGGTCATGGCCAAGCTCTATTTCTCCTACGCCGCCATGAATGCAGGCAAGTCGACCATCCTGCTTCAGGCGGCGTACAATTATCGCGAGCGCGGCATGGAAGTCCTGTTGCTGACCTCTTCCCTCTACAAGGATGAGGCCGACGGGCACATTTCCTCCCGCATCGGCATCGGCGCCGACGCCACCCTGTACACGCGCGAAACAGATCTGTTCGCGCTGATCAGGACAGAACTCGAGCAGGTGAAGATCAGCGCCATTTTCGTGGACGAGGCGCAATTCCTCACGCGGGACCAGGTCTGGCAGCTGGCCCGCGTGGCAGACCAACTGGGCGTACCCGTTCTGGCCTATGGTCTGCGCACGGATTTCCGGGGTGACCTGTTCGAGGGATCTTCCGCCCTGCTGGCCATCGCCGACTCCCTGCGCGAAATCCGTACGATCTGCGAGTGCGGACGCAAGGCAACGATGGTGATCCGGCTGGGCCCGGATGGCGAAACGCTCACCGAAGGCGAACAGGTCAGCATCGCCAAGGCGACCTATGTTTCGGTTTGCCGGCGGCACTGGGAAGAACGCATGGGCCGCTTCCCTCCGGCGCCGGCGTCAGGGGGATAATTCCGCCGTCAGCGCGTCGGCCAGCAGACGGCCGGACGGCGTCAGGGCGATCACCGGCCCGGCCTCGGTCATCCACCCTTCGGACACGAACACATCGATCTTGTCCTGCGCGAGCGGCTTTCCGGACAGCGCCTCGATGCGGCGCCGGTCTATCCCGCCCGCCGGGCGCAGCCCCATCGCAAGCAGTTCCCGCGCCGCATCCAGCGGATACAGTTTCGACGCGTCGGACCAGCCCGACGCCAGCGCCTGCACATTGGCAATGTAGGCCGCCGGCTGACGTTCCGCCTCCGAGGCATAGCGGCTGCCGCCCACGCTCAGCCGCCCGTGCGCGCCCGGCCCGACCCCGATCCAGTCCCCGCCCTGCCAATAGGTCAGATTGTGCCGGGACCGGACATCCGCAGAGGCGGCATGATTGGACACTTCATAGGCGGGCATGCCGGCCGAGGCGAGCACATCCTGTGTCAGCTCGTACAGGTCGGCCTGGTCATCATCGTCCATCGGCGTCCACTGGCCCCGCGCCACAGCCTTGCCGAAGGCCGTCCGCGCCTCGATGGTCAGCTCGTACAGGGAAATGTGCGGCGCACCGAAAGCGAGCACATCCTGAAGCTCCGCCTGCCACGCCTCCCCGGTCTGTCCGGGCCGGGCATAGATCAGATCCACCGACAGGTTCGGAAACACGTCCATCGCCCGGCTCAGCGCGATCCGGGCGGCGGCGCTGTCATGGTCCCGCCCCAGGAAGGCCAGCGCAGAATCGTCCAGCGACTGCAGCCCGATGGACAGGCGGTTGACCCCCGCAGCCTTCAGGCCGTGCAGGTCCAGCCGCAGAACATCGTTCGGATTGGCCTCCAGCGTGATTTCCGCCCCGGGCTTCAGCCCGAAACTGTCGGACGCCGACTGGATGAGCCGGGCAATATCGGCCGGCGGCAACAGCGAGGGCGTGCCGCCGCCCAGATACACGCTGTCGAGCGCGCCATGCTCCGGCAGGCGCGGCCTGTGGATCGCGACATCACGGCAGATGGCGTCCAGCAAGGGTGAGGGATCGCGATCTTTCGCTGCGTACACATTGAAGTCGCAGTAGGGACAGATCCGGGCGCAATACGGCCAATGAATGTAAATCCCGAATCCATACTCTGGACCGAAGGGGGCGCCCCCCTCACTCATGACAGCAGCGCCGCCTTCAGTTTCGCAACCGCTGCGGCCCGGTGGCTCATCGCATGTTTGCGCGCCGGTTCCATCTCGCCGAAGGTCACGCTTTCCCCGTCCGCGATGAAGACCGGGTCATAGCCGAATCCCTTGTCACCGCGCGGCGGCCAGGTCAGCGTGCCGTGCACCTCGCCCTCGAACACTTCGGCATGGCCATCGGGCCAGACAACAGCCAGCGCACAGACGAATTTTGCCGACCGGTCGGTCGCGCCGATCTCGTCCAGTTCCCGCTGCACCTTCTCCATCGCCTTGCCGAAATCCCGCGGGTCCCCGGCCCAGCGCGCTGAATAAATGCCCGGCGCGCCGCCCAGCGCGGTCACCGCGAGCCCCGAATCATCCGACAGCGCCGGCGCGCCCGTCGCCTCGGCCGCGGCCCGCGCCTTGAGGATGGCATTGCCGGCGAAGGTCGCCTCGGTTTCCTCCGGCTCGGGCAGGTCCAGGTCGATCGCCGAGACCACGTCAAAGCCCAATGGCTCGAACAGGTCCTTCAGTTCCGACACTTTGCCCTTATTGTGGGTCGCCGCGACGAGCCGTCCCGGCGAGAGCCTTCGAATCATGCTAATTTCACCCATTCTGTAATGGCCCTGTTCTTGCTTTTGTCATTTAAGTATATATCGTTATTCGGTAAGCCCTGCGTCTTTAGCGATAAAGACATGGGGCGTCAGGTCAACAACGCCGGAAGGTAGACACAGACGCATGAGCACAAACGCGGGAAACTCCATGGCGATCATCATGACCGTGCTGGTCACGATTGTCATGTGGATTACAGCCATCGTGGGCACAATCGCAATTGCGCTGATCGGCATGAGCATCATCGCCCATTACTCCGATGGCTCGATCCAGATTCTGAACCTTCTGATCGAGGACAAGACCTTCAGCATTTCCGCCCTGATTGCCGGCTTTCTGGGCGCCCTGATCGTCATTCCCGCCATCATCTATGTCTGCTTCCAGCTCCGGCGAATCCTCGCGACACTGTCCGACGGGGACCCGTTCGTGCCCGAGAATGCGCGCCGCCTGCGATTCATCGCCATCGCCATCGCGCTTACCCAGCTGCTGACGATCCTGATCCAGCTCGCCACGCCTGTAATGTTCAAGGAAGCGACAATATCACCCCGGATCGACCTTATCGCATGGGCATCGGTTGCGGCGCTCTTCATCCTGTCCCAAGTCTTCAGGGAAGGCACCCGCCTTCGCGATGAAGAGAAAATGACCATATAGGAGCACAGGATATGTCCATTCGCGTGACCCTCGACCGTGTGCTTCTGGATCGCCGCATGTCTCTGACGGAACTGTCGGAACGTGTCGGCGTCACACTGGCCAATCTGTCCATCCTCAAGACCGGCAAGGCCAAGGCCGTGCGCTTCTCCACGCTGGAAGCCCTGTGCCGCGAGCTGGACTGCCAGCCGGGCGACCTTCTGGTCTTCGACGACGAGGATTCCGCCGATCATGAACAGGTGGCGGCGGAATAGATGGGCTGGCGCGACGCGTTCCCGTTCGAGGCCGGTGATGTCGTATCGGTCCGGTTCGGCGTCGTCCTGTCCCACTATGGCGTGGTCACCTCGCGCGGCACGATCATCAGCAATTCCCGCCTGCATGATGGCGTGATCGAACAGCATCCGGCCGACTTCGCCACCGGCCGCCAGATCCGCCTGCACCGCCGCTACAGCCATCTGGACGGTCATCTCGTCGAAGGCCGGGCCCGCCGCCAGCTTGGCCGGGACTATGATCTGTTCGGCTCCAATTGCGGCCACCTCGTCCGGCACGCTCACCGGCGCAAGCCCACCCCGATGCAGATCGGCGCGGCAACTGTCCGGGCCCTGGGGGACATGCTGTCCAGCCGGCGCAGACATGATTGACCGGCGGGCGCAACAGCACAGGGAACACCGGCCCGATCCCGGCGTATCTTGCGCATGACCCGGAAACGCATCTTCGTCCTGTTCGCCCTGATCCTGCCGTTCGCTGCCGCCTGCAGCAATGACAAGGAAGTTGGCGAATTCAAGAATGACTGGCTCGGCAACGAGATCAAGATCAAGCAATTGCAGGACCCCCGAATCGAGGGCGTGGTCTGCCATCTGTCCTATTTTGATCGCGGCGTCTGGGACCGGCTCGGCAAGGGCAACTGGTTCGAGAACCCGTCAAATTCCTCGATTTCCTGCCTCCAGTCCGGCCCCATCCGCATCGGGCGGATCGATCTGGACAAGTCCGGAGAGGAAGTCTTCGACCAGAATCAGAGTCTGATCTTCAAGCAGCTGGCCGTGCGGCGCATCTATGATGCCGATTCCGACAGCCTGATGTATGTCTCCTACAGCCGCAAGATTGTCGACGGATCGGCCAAGATGAGCCTGTCGACCGTGCCCCTGTTCGGCGAAGACGTGACCTGGCTGAACGGCAAGCCGGGCACCGGCAACTGACCCTGCCATCTCGCCGCATCCCGGAATTCCCCTATGGACGCGCGCTTCCGCGTATCCCATCTGACGCGTCATGACTGTCCGCATCCGTTCTGCCGAAGACCGGCGCCGCGAAATCCGGGAGAATGCCGCCCGGCTCGGCATCGATGAGGCGTTCATCTCCGATCTGGTCGAAACCTTCTATCGCCGCGTGCGGAGTCATCCCCTGCTCGGCCCGGTCTTCGAGCGCGAAATCGGAGACCATTGGGATCCGCACCTCGCCACGATGAAGGATTTCTGGTCATCGGTGGCGATGAATACCGGCCGGTATTCCGGCAAGCCCTTCCCTGCCCACATGAAACTGACGGGCATCACACCCGCCCATTTCAATGTCTGGCTCGCCCTGTTCCGGATGACGCTGGAAGACCTGTCCACCCATGCCGAGACGGTCGACTATTTCATGGAACGCGCCGACCGGATCGCCCGAAGCTTCCAGCTCGGCATGTTCGAACTGGGCAACGGGCCTGCCGGCTAGCCGAGCGCCGCGCGCTGCGCCTCGAACAATTCCATGCAGCCTTTCTCGGCCAGCCGCAGCATCTCGTCCAGTTCGGCGCGGGTCATGGGACGTTCCTCGCCGGTGCCCTGCACCTCGATGAAGCCGCCATCGGAACTCATCACCACATTCATGTCGGCCTCGCCGCGCGAATCCTCGGGATAGTCGACATCCAGCACCGGATGATCCTGATAGACGCCCACGGAAATCGCTGCGGCCTGCTTCGTGATCGGATCGGCTGAAATCACGCCTTCTGCCTTGAGATAGCGACAGGCCATGGCCAGCGCGACGAACCCGCCGGTGATCGAGGCGGTGCGCGTTCCGCCATCGGCCTGCAGCACGTCGCAATCGATGGTGATCTGGTTTTCGCCGAGCGCCGACAGGTCGCAGACCGAGCGCAGCGACCGCCCGATCAGGCGCTGGATTTCCTGTGTCCGTCCCGACTGCTTGCCGGAAGCGGCCTCGCGGCGTCCGCGTGTATGGGTGGCGCGCGGCAGCATGCCATACTCCCCGGTCACCCAGCCCTTGCCCTGCCCTTTCAGCCATGGCGGCACGCTCTTTTCCCAGCTGGCCGTGCAAAGGACGTGCGTATTGCCGAACTTTGCCAGGCACGAGCCTTCTGCATAGCGGGTGACATTGGTTTCCAGCGTCACCTCGCGAAGCTGGTCAAAAGCGCGTCCGGACGGACGGATAAGCGTGCTCATCTGGGTATCCTCTTTGCTGACCTGCCTGATTGCGGGTTTTGGCGCGCCTGTCTACACCGGGTAAGAGGTTCTATTCGCTTGGGGGACATATGCCGACCGATATCGAGATTGCCCGGGGGGCCCGGAAGCGCCCGATGCAGGAACTTGCAGACGCGCTGCACATCAGCGCCGAACACATCATCCCGTATGGCCATGACAAGGCGAAGATCGCCGCCGGGCATCTCGACGCCATCCGGTCACAGCCCGACGGCAAGCTGATCCTGGTCACCGCGATCAACCCCACCCCGGCCGGCGAGGGCAAGACCACGACCAGTATCGGCCTGGCCGATGCCATGAACCGGATCGGAGAGCGTACCCTGCTCTGCCTGCGCGAACCGTCGCTGGGCCCCTGCTTCGGCATGAAGGGCGGCGCCACCGGCGGCGGACAGGCGCAGATCGTTCCAATGGAGGACATCAATCTCCACTTCACCGGCGATTTTCACGCCATCACGGCTGCCCACAATTTGCTGGCCGCGATGATCGACAATCATGTCCATTGGGGCGGCGAAACCGGACTGGAGCCGACACGGATCAGCTGGCGCCGTGTGCTCGACGTGAATGACCGCAATCTGCGCCATGTCGTGACCGGTCTGGGCGGAAGTGCAAACGGCACGCCGATGGAAACCGGCTTCGACATCACCGTCGCTTCGGAAATCATGGCCATTCTCTGCCTTGCCGATGATGCGCATGACCTGCAGCGGCGGCTCGAACGGATGGTCATCGGCTATCGCCGCGGCCGCGTGCCCGTGACGGCCGGGGAAATGAAGGCCGTCGGCGCCATGATGGCGCTGCTCAAGGAAGCCATGCTGCCAAATCTCGTCCAGACGCTGGAAGGCAATCCGGCCCTGGTGCATGGCGGTCCGTTCGCGAACATCGCGCATGGCTGCAGCTCGGTCATTGCCACACGGGCGGCGCTGAAGATGGCGGACTATGTCATCACCGAGGCCGGCTTCGGCGCGGATCTCGGCGCGGAGAAATTTCTGAACATCAAGTGCCGCCAGTCCGGACTGGGCCCCGATGCCGCCGTGCTGGTCGCAACAGTACGTGCACTGAAGATGCATGGCGGCGTCTCGAAGGAGGATGCGGGCACCGTCAGCTATGACTCGCTCGAGCGCGGCCTTGCCAATCTCGGCCGGCACATCGAAAACCTGCGCCAGTTCAACGTGCCGGTCGTGGTCGCGATCAACCGGTTCACGTCCGACACGTCGGGCGAAATCGCCGCTGTCGAGGCCTTCTGCGAACGCATCGGCGTGCCCGTATCGATCTGCACCCATTGGGCCGAAGGCGGGCATGGCGCGGAGGACCTGGCCCGCAAGGTAACCGCCCTGATCGCTGCAACAGGCGCCGAGTACAAGCCGCTCTACCCGTCCGACATGCCACTCTTCGACAAGATCGAAACGGTCGCCCGGCGCATCTATCGTGCCAGCCATGTCGAAGCCCCGGCCACCGTCCGCCGCCAACTCGACCGCTGGGACGAGGAAGGCTACGGCCATTTTCCCGTCTGCATGGCCAAGACCCAGTACAGCTTCTCCGCCAATGCCAAACTGGTCGGCGCGCCGGAAGGCCATGTCCTGCCGCTGCGCGAAGTGCGCCTGTCAGCAGGCGCGGGATTCGTGGTCGGGGTCTGTGGGGACATCGTCACCATGCCGGGCCTTCCCCGCCAGCCTGCCGCAGAGGGCATTCACCTGAACGCGTCCGGCCAGATCGAAGGCCTCTCCTGACGCCATTTGACTCTACTTAGCAAAAAGGCTGATTGGAACTTATGCAAAATCGCGTGTTGATGACCCGGGCGCACCCTGCCTGACAGCAGGCTCTGGCCGGCCCGGGACCTTGCGGAGGCATTCGACGCCAGCCGGCCGAGCGCCAGGACACGCAAATCCTCAACCGCCTGAGTACGAGCGTTCTGGAGGACCGCGCAACCGGCTCGCGCCACCTCGTCTGAAACCTATTGAACCGCGGGCGGCGCGCGCCTAATCAATAAGGGATGATCCAGCCCCTCGACACGCAATCCCTGTTGCAGCGCCTCGACCAGCGCTCCCGCGACATTTTCCGGGAGATTGTCGAAGGTTATCTGACCACCGGCGAACCGGTCGGCTCGCGGACGCTGTCGAAGAGCGGCATCGCCCTGTCTCCGGCCTCGATCCGCAATGTCATGGCGGACCTGACCGAGTTGGGCCTGCTGGAATCGCCGCACATTTCGGCCGGACGTGCCCCGACCCATACGGGCCTGCGCCTGTTCGTCGACGGCTTTCTGGAGATTGGCGAGCCCAGCCGGGATGATCGCCGGGAGATCGACGAACGGCTGAAATCCGCCGGGGCAGACATCGAGGCGGTCATGGGCGAGGCCTCCGACATCCTGTCCGGCCTGACCGGCGGAGCGGGCCTCGTCTCCTCTCCGACCCGCGATGCGGTGGTGCGGCATGCCGAATTCGTGCCTCTGGGCGGACGCGAAGCCCTGTGCGTCATCGTCACTGAAGACGGGGATGTCGAAAACCGGATCGTGGAAGTCCCCGAAGGCCTGCCCGCCACAACATTGATCGAGGCCGGCAATTATCTGTCCACCCGCGTGCGCGGCCGCACCCTGTCGGAAGTCTCCCTCGACATCCGTGAAGAATTGCGCACCCGCCGCGCGGCACTGGACCAGGCGGCCTCCTCTCTTGTCGAACAGGGCCTTGCCCAATGGGGCGGCGAAGCGCCGGGCCGGGGCCGGTCCCTGATCGTGCGGGGCCGCGCCAATCTGCTGGAAGATGCCCAGGCCGCCGAGGATCTCGACCGTGTGCGCCAGCTGTTCAACGAACTTGAACGCCAGCAAAGCCTGCTCGATATCCTCGATACGACCCGCGAGGCCGATGGCGTCCGGCTGTTCATCGGCTCGGAGAACCAGCTTTTCCCGCTGTCGGGTTCAAGTGTGATCGTGGCTCCCTATATGGGAGGCGGAAAACAGGTTATCGGCGCGCTCGGCGTGATTGGCCCCACAAGGCTGAACTATGCCCGCGTGATACCCATGGTGGATTATACGGCGAAAATGGTCGGCCAGCTGCTGACCAATCGCCGAAAGAAGGATGTGCAAGGATGAGCGACGAAACCAAGCCCGGCGAAACCGCTGAGATCGATCCGAATGCCTCTAAGGCTGACCTGAAAGCGGCCGCGGATGACATCCTGAGGTCTGCTCCGAAACAGGATGAAACGCCGGGAGACGAATTGACACCCGTTGAACAGCTCGAGGTCGAGAAGGAGGAACTGCGCGAACAGCTGTTGCGCACGCTCGCAGACCTTGAAAACACACGCAAACGCGCCGAGCGCCAGGTGGCCGATGCCCGCATCTACGCCATCGAGAAATTCGCCGGCGACCTGCTCAGCGTCTCCGACAATCTGTCCCGCGCCCTTTCGGCCCTGTCCGAGGAAGACCGCGATGCCCTGTCAGAGCCGGGCAAGAACCTGCTTGGCGGCATCGAGATGACGGAGAAGGAGCTGCACACGGCCCTCGCCCGGCACGGCGTCACCGCCATCGCGGCCCAGCCCGGCGACACGTTCGACCCGAACCTGCACCAGGCCGTCGCCAACATCCCGTCAGACCAGCCAAACGGCACCATCGCCTCCTGCTTCCAGCCCGGCTGGAAGATCGGCGAGCGCACCCTGCGCGCCGCCATGGTCGCCGTCAGCGCAGGCGCGGCGAACTAGCGACGCACCTTCCACATCGTGACTGTGTTCTGCCGCCAGTTCGGCACAATGACCGTATTGCCGATCACCGTCAGATCGTTCTGGGAGACCGGCTCGTCAAACAGGGTCGTGACGACGCCATCCTCGCCGACATAGTGGATCTGGCCGGGCCAGGACGAGACGAGATAGCCGCCGCCCGGCACGAGCCCGATCCCGTCGGCATTTTCCATGCCGGCGGCAATCTCGGTCAATTCGCCATCTGCGGTCACGCTGAACAAGCTGCCGGTTGTCATGGTAGAGACCAGCATCCGGTCGCCATCCCCCAACAGGCCGTTCACACCCGCCAGCCGTTCATCCTGCAGCCACAGCGCCGCCGCGCCATCCTCGATCCGGTAGATGGCGGCATCGCCGGAATCGGAGACGAACACCGCGCCGTTCCAGACCGTCGCATCGTTGAGGAATTTCGCGCCCTGGATCTGCACCTTGCCGAGCCGCTTGCCGGTGGTCGCATCAAAGGACACAACGGCATCAATGTCGGTCGCGTACAGATCGCCGTCCAGAACGGCCATGCCCTTCGGTGCGTCCAGCTTTGCTGCCCAGTGGCGCTCGGTCACTGTACCGTCGGGCGCGAGGCGGGAAATGTATCCATCACCATCCTTTGCACTCCCCTCCCCGACAACATTCGAGATCAGGTAGGCCCCGTCCGGCGCCACCGCCACGCCCTCGGGACTTTCGAACCCTTCGGCCACCCAGACCTGTTCGATGCTGGCGACCGCCAGCGGGAGCGCCTCGCTGTGCGGCCCGGCCGAAGGGGCCGCGCAGGCCCCCATCAGAATGAGGGATGAAGCGAAAGCGGCTGTGCGGATCATGGATGGCCTCCCCGGCATGTGTTTTGACCACTATGCCAAGCCGGGCATCACCGCGTCCAGCCTTTCCGAAACGCGATCAGCCGACAGGTTCCGCAGGGGCCGACCGCGCCATCGGCAAGCGTTCCCAGAGCCGCTCATGGAATGTGTAGGCGATGGTCTGCACGGCCGGTTCGATCAGGCCAATGGCCAGCGCCGCGTGCCAGTTGCGCGTCAGGGCAAAGGCCACCGCGACGGCGACCGTAAGATGCATCAGGCTGTAGGTCAGGGTCTTGATCAATTGGCGGGGCATGGGAAATCCTTTCACACCAATTGAAATAGTGAGAGTGAGAACCATTTTCAAATAAATAGGCGCGCGACCTCCCATAGAGCCAACCTATCGCAGCAAGGGGCCAAAAACCTGTACAGCTACGTATTGTTCCCCCCTTGAGACGCGCTAAAGCCTTCCCATATCGCAAGTCGAACCGGCGCACGGATAAAACCCGTTTCCGCCACCTCATTTGAACCCTTGGAGAGAGCCACCGGCTGTCCGGGGCTGCTGAGCAGACCGCAACAGAACATGGCCCGTGGCGGCTTGATAAAAAGAGAGACGCAAT
This sequence comes from Hyphomonas sp., assembly GCF_017792385.1. Lineage (NCBI taxonomy): Bacteria > Pseudomonadati > Pseudomonadota > Alphaproteobacteria > Hyphomonadales > Hyphomonadaceae > Hyphomonas > Hyphomonas sp. The sequence continues at coordinate 962,271 of NZ_CP051230.1, forward strand.
ATGAGCAAAATCATCGGTATTGACCTTGGTACGACCAATTCCTGCGTTGCCGTCATGGAAGGCGGCCAGGCGAAGGTCATCGAAAACGCAGAAGGCCAGCGTACGACCCCGTCCGTGGTTGCCTTCACCGAAGGCGGCGAGCGCCTGATCGGCATGCCGGCCCGGCGCCAGGCTGTGACGAATCCGGATTTCACCTTCTACGCCATCAAACGCCTGATCGGCCGTCAGTTCGACGATCCGACCGCACAGAAGGACAAGGAAATTTCGCCCTTCGAGATCGTCAAGGGCCCGTCCGGCGATGCATGGGTGAAAGGTCGTGACAAGGATTACGCGCCGCAGGAAATCTCGGCCTTCATCCTGACCAAGATGAAGGAAACGGCCGAAGCCTATCTGGGCAGCGAAGTGACCCAGGCGGTCATCACCGTTCCGGCCTACTTCAACGACGCTCAGCGCCAGGCGACCAAAGATGCCGGCAAGATTGCGGGCCTTGAAGTGCTGCGCATCATCAACGAGCCGACCGCGGCAGCCCTGGCCTATGGCCTCGACAAGGACGAGCAGTCCAAGACTATCGCCGTCTACGACCTCGGCGGCGGTACGTTCGACGTCTCCCTGCTGGAGATCGGTGACGGCGTGTTCGAAGTGCTGTCCACCAATGGCGACACCTTCCTCGGTGGTGAGGATTTCGACCTGCGCATCGTCGACTTCCTGGCGGACGAGTTCAAGAAGGATCAGGGCATCGACCTGAAGGCCGACAAGCTGGCGCTCCAGCGCCTGAAGGAAGAAGCCGAGAAGGCCAAGAAGGAGCTGTCCTCCGCCAGCCAGTATGAAGTGAACCTTCCCTTCATCACGGCAGACGCGACCGGCCCGAAACACCTCAACATCAAGCTGACCCGCGCCAAGTTCGAAAGCCTGGTCGAGGATCTCGTCAAGCGCACGATCGAACCGTGCAAGAAGGCGCTCGCCGATGCCGGCAAGTCCGCTGCCGACATTGACGAAGTGGTCCTCGTTGGCGGCATGACCCGCATGCCGGCGGTGCAGGAGGCGGTGAAGAAATTCTTCAACCGCGAGCCGCACAAGGGCGTGAACCCGGATGAAGTCGTCGCCATCGGCGCGGCCATCCAGGGCGGCGTTCTGCAAGGCGACGTGAAAGACGTGGTCCTGCTCGACGTGACCCCTCTGTCGCTGGGCATCGAGACGCTGGGTGGCGTGTTCACCCGCCTGATCGACCGCAACACCACGATCCCGACCAAGAAGTCCCAGGTCTTCTCGACGGCTGACGACAATCAGCCGGCTGTGACGATCAAGGTCTTCCAGGGCGAACGCGAAATGGCCGTCGACAACAAGATGCTCGGCCAGTTCAACCTCGAAGGCATTCCGCCGGCCCCGCGCGGCGTGCCGCAGATCGAGGTGACGTTCGACATCGACGCCAACGGCATCGTGTCCGTGTCCGCCAAGGACAAGGCCACCGGCAAGGAACAGCAGATCACCATCCAGGCAGATGGCGGCCTTTCCGAGGACGACATCAAGAAGATGATGGAAGATGCCGAAGCCAATGCCGGCGCCGACAAGGCCCGCCGCGAACTGGTCGAAGCCAAGAACCATGCCGAGGCCCTCGTGCACCAGACCGAGAAACAGGTCGAGGAGCATGGCGACAAGGTCTCTGACGAGGTGAAAGCCGAAATCCAGACCGCCATCGACGAGCTCAAGGAAGCCCGCGAAGGCGAGAACATCGCCGACATCCAGGCCAAGCAGCAGGCGCTGATGACCGCCGCCATGAAACTCGGCGAAGCCATCTATGCCAGCCAGCAGGAAGAAGCTGCCCATACTGATGCGGCCGCAGATTCCGCAGCCGATGGCGACGATGTGGTGGATGCCGATTTCGAGGAAGTCGACGGCGACCAGAAGTCCGCCTAGGCCGCCCTCACCTGACCATCAGAAAACCCGCCGGAACGATCCGGCGGGTTTTTTTCATGAGAGCAACCAATCTGGACTATTTGCGTGGAGGTCGGACAAACCTCGCGCCAATCAGCACGCCGGTCTGCCACCGTTTCTCACACGACACGATCAGTTCCTCGCCACCACATGGCGCCAGGATCTGCAGGTCGAAATCGGTCGGCACATCCCAAAGACCAGGCAGCTTCAACTGTGCGCCCGTCGCAGACAGGTCTCGAACCATGACGTCGACCGTGCTGTGACGAAGGTTCAGCAATATCCGCCCACGACGCAAAGTGCGCCTGCGGGCCGCGGCGCGTCTCTGACTGGGCGGGGTGGATTTGGGCGGGGAGGAATCATGTGTCATGCTGCAGCAGCTACAACACAATGCGAGGTTCGCCCCCCGCCCAGCTGTGTTAAGTCAGGGGTTTGAGACTAGAGTGTAACAACCACTTTGCCTTGCGCCTTCCGGTCCATCAGCTCCTGAATCGCATCAGCTGATTTCTCGAGAGGATACGAGTTCGAAATGTGCGGGCGGATCTTGCCTTCGCTGTAGAGCTGGAACAGTTCCGACACATTCTGGGCATGCGCTTTCGGGTCCCGTGCAACCGCCGCGCCCCAGAACACGCCGCGCACATCGCAGCTCTTCAGCAGGGTCAGGTTCAGCGGCAGTTTCGGGATGCCTGCCGGGAACCCGATCACCAGAAACCGGCCTTCCCAGTTCATCGCGCGCAGCGAGGGTTCCGCATAATTGCCACCGACGCCGTCGTAGATGATGTCGACGCCGCCGCCGGACACTTCCTTGATGTCATTGGAGAAGGCCTTCTGGCCGTCCCGGTCGAGTTCGCGGGCATAGACAAGGCCCTTGTCGGCGCCCTTGGACAGGCAGAAATCGACCTTCTCCTGCGTCGAGCAGGCCGCGATCACTTCCAGCCCCATGGCCTTGCCCAGTTCGACCGCGGCAATGCCGACACCGCCAGCGGCGCCCAGAACCAGTAGTTTTTCGCCGGGCTTCGGGTCGCCCCGGTCCTTCAGGGCATAATAGCTGGTCCCATAGGTCATGAGAAAGGCGGCAGCCTCCTCGAAGGGCATGCCGTCCGGAATCGGCATCACGGCATGCTGGGCCGCAAGCGCATATTCTGCCATGCCGCCATTGCCGATCGATGCCAGCACGCGATCGCCGGCCTTCACATGGCTGACCCCCTCGCCCACTTCCTTGACGAAGCCGGCGATTTCTCCGCCCGGCGAGAAGGGGCGCGGCGGCTTGAACTGGTACATGTCCTGAATGATCAGCGAATCCGGGAAATTCACCCCGCACGCCTTCACTTCGATCAGGACCTGGCCCTTGCCGCACTCCGGCACCGACACCTCTTCCAGCACCAATGTTTCCGGTCCGCCCACTTCCTTGGAGAGCACTGCTTTCATGCCTGCAACATCCTTCTCGTCTTGTTGTTTCTGCTGGCAGACGGTAGCGGTGTGCCTGATAAAAGTCCAAGCCTGACGTAGCGGAGAGGTAGCGATCAAATGGCAAAGAAATGGGCCCTTGCCCTGCATGGCGGAGCCGGACCAATTCCCGGCAACGACTATTCCCTGCAGGAAGCCCATCTGGCGACCCTGTTGCAGAACGGGGCCGAACGCCTGCGCGATGGCGAGGCCGCGCTCGACGTGGTGGAGATCATGGTCCAGGGCCTTGAGGAATCGGGCCTCTACCTGGCCGGCAAGGGCGCGGCGCCGAATCTCGATGGCGCCTATGAACTCGACGCAGCCATCATGGACGGCCGCAACCGCACGGCCGGGGCCGTCGGCGCGCTTCAGGGCTATCGCAATCCGGTATCCTGTGCCCGGGCTGTGATGGAGCAGACCCCCAACGTGTTGCTGATCGCCGATGGTGCGCGAAAACTGCTCGCCAATTCCGGCCTGGACGTGATCGAGGATCCGGAGGCCTATTATGATCCGGTGGACGAACTGACCACGCAGGACATGATCCGTTCCACCGGCACGGTCGGCGCGGTCGCGCTGGACATTTATGGCGACCTCTCGGCGGCCACGTCCACGGCAGGCATTCGCGGCAAGACCCCGGGGCGGCTCGGGGACACGCCCCTGATCGGCGCCGGCACCTGGGCTGATGAACGCTGCGCCGTCTCGTGCACGGGGCTCGGCGAATACTTCATCCGCGCCGCGGCCGCGGCCGATGTGTCGGCGCGCATCCGCTATGCGGGCGAAGCGCTGGAATCGGCGGTCCAGGGCGCCCTGGATGATGTTCGCCGGCTCGGCGGTCAGGGCGGCATGATTGCCGTGTCTGCCAGTGGTGAAATTTCCACGCTCTGGAATTCGTCGGGTCTCAAACGCGCCATGGCGGACTCGAATGGCCGTTTCGAAGTGGGCACGTTCGGCTGATGGCGATTGTTTTCTTCATTCTGCTCGGCATCACCGTCTTCGTCCTGCTGCTGGCCCTGCAGATGCGCTGGATGGTGTCACTGGCCCTGCGCCGCGCGCTGGCCGACAAGTTCGGCGGCCTGCCGTCGGATGCCGCCTACCGGCAGGGCGTGGCCGATGCCGGACGCCAGATATCCCATACCGACGTCGCGTCCCATCTGAACACAACCTATCCCGACCAGCTCGCTCATCTCCGCCTGGCGCGGCGGGCCTCGGTGTTCACGCTGCCGGTGATTGTCGCCCTTCTGGTCGTCCTGCGATTTGGTCTGGAGGCTTTCTGACATGCGCGGCTATTTCGCCATCGGATCGGAGCGGATTTCCAAACCGATGAATCTCGGCGCCCTGATGCGCACGGCCAATGCGTTCGGCGCCAGTTTCGTCTTTTCCATCAATGCCGAGCACCGGCTGAAGGCGGCCTATCAGGCCGATACATCCAAGACGGCCGGCCAGGTGCCCTATTATCAATGGGACAATGTGGACGAGATGCAGTTGCCGCGTGGCTGCCAGCTGGTCGGTGTGGAACTGACCGATGACGCCGTCATGCTGCCGACATTCCGGCACCCCCCTCAGGCGGCCTATATTCTGGGTCCGGAAAAAGGCGACCTGTCGCCGGACATTGTCGCACGCTGCGACCATGTGGTGAAAATTCCGACCAAATTCTGCATCAATGTCAGCCTGGCCGGTGCGCTGGTCATGTATGACCGCCACCTGTCCATGGGGGGCTATGCGCCGCGTCCCATCATGCCCGGCGGCACCGGCGGAGACGGCCGGCCCGGTTCCTACGTACCGGGCAAGGACCGCAAGTAATCAGCGGCCCAGCACCCGCTGGATCATGCCCATCACACCGGTAAAGCGAAGGCCGGAATCCCGCACCGCCAGGGCAAAGCACACATCTCCCGGATCCCCGACAGGCTGATGCGTGTCATCGGGGCCTTTCACCGCAAGGTCTCCGGGACCATAGCTGCCGCTCTCATCGGAAAAGCCGCCTGCCACAACCAGGGTGAACTCCATGCCACCATGTGTATGCCGTGGCACGCGGGCATTGGGCTGGATGCGGTACAATTCGACGTCGAGTTCGCTGCCCACATCCAGCTTCATGCGCCGGATGCCGGGGGCCGTTCCCTGCCAGCCAGCGGCGGCGAACGCGTCCTGGGCGGGGGTCCGCAACGGATCCGGCAGGTCAGCCAGTTCCCGGTCTTCCGGCTGGCGGGAGGCCGCCCGTCCCGTCTCGCCTTCAAGCTGTGCAATCAGGTCTAGGGCTCGGGTTGCCGCGCCGGCGGACATGCGGGCTGGTTCGGCCATTTCCAGCACCACACCGGAGATTGTCTCGCTGACCGCCAGGGCATGGCGCACATCTCCCCGCAGCATGCTCTGGGTTTCCAGCAGCAAGGCAAAGGCCGGATCGAGGCGTCCGGCAGCATACGCCGAATACAATTCACTGAATGCGGCATTCGCGGGACCGCTCATCGCATCGCGTCCGTGTTCGCGGGGCTCAGGCATCACCGTCTCCCTTCTCCAACTGCCCGCGCAATCGGCCGAAGGCCAGCCTTATGCGGGATTTCACCGTGCCCAGAGGCAAATTGAACCGGCTGGCAATCTCGGAATGCGACAGGCCCTCATAGAAGGCCGCCTGCAGCAATTCCAATTGTTCCGGGGGCAGTTTTTGCAATTCCGTACGGACCGTCTCTTCGATCTGGGCGCGGTCCAGCGCCACGTCCGGCTGTTCGATATCGGGCGGACGCAACATTGGCTCATCCGCATCCAGTTCGGGCCGCGAGGCCTGCCGGAACCGGTCGATCCGGCGGTTGCGCGCCACGCGAAACACCCAGGTCGAGACCGACGCCTGCTTGCGGTCATACATGCCCGCCTTGCGCCACACCGTGACCATCACATCCTGCGCGAGATCCTCCGCCTCGTTTTCGCTGGCCCCCAGCCGCAACAGATAGCTTTTCAGCCTCGGGGCATAAAAATCGAACAGCTCCGAAAACGACTCCCGACACTTGTTCGCGGCAATCCGCGCCATGCAGTCAGCATGATGGGCCCGCAACACAGGCGAGAGGGTCGTTGTTACAGTGTCGTTCACACGCAGGCTCTTAGTCTCGGCACGTCCGCAGTATCGGGCCGCCCGGTTCGGAAGGCAACCAGTGCAGTGAACACGCCCGTGTGAAGCTGCACGCCGCCAACCGCCGTAGTTTAGCCTTAACCCTGTTGTCTGTATCGTGCAGGGAAACTCCGCGCCAAGGGAAATATCTGGAAGATGCACGCACCGAGACTCAGCCGGAACTCATTGATCGCCATTGCGGTGTCTGCCGCACTGGCCGCACCGCTTGCCAGCGCCAGCCCCACCGCCATCGGGCGTTACAAGGACTGGTCGGTCTTCACCGATACCGCCAATGGCGAGACCATCTGCTATGCCGCAACACAGGCCACCGACAAGGCGCCACGCTCGGCCAATCATGGGGATGTCTGGTTTTATGTGACGAACTGGAAATCCGGCCGCGCCCGCAACCAGCCCAGCCTCAAGGTCGGATATGAACTGCGCGAGGATCTGGCCCCGAAAGCCAGTGTAGGCCGCTCATCCTGGACGCTGTTCGGCGTCGGTCGGGAAGCCTTTGCCGACGATTCCGACGATGCCCGCATCGTCTCTGCCCTGCGCAAGGGCCGGGAATTGCGGGTGGAGGCCGTCTCCAAGCGCAACACCCAGGTCGCCTATCACTTCTCCCTCAGCGGCTCGGCCGCGGCTATCGACAAGGCATCGGAAACCTGTCGCTAGCGGCCAAGGGCTGCATTCGGTCTCCCGAAACACGACAAGGCCAGCCGGACGCGTGCCCGGCTGGCCTTGCAACCTGACGGGGTCAGGTCAGTTCGAACTCGCCTAGTAGCTTTCCTGCGTGATCGGCGTCAGGATGATTTCGACCCGGCGATTGGCTGCGCGGCCTTCGGCCGTTGCATTGTCGGCGATCGGCTGGGTTTCACCCATGCCCACAGCGGCGAGACGCACCGGGGTCACGCCCTGGTTCACCAGATAGGAACGCACTGATTCCGCACGGCGCTGGGACAGCTCCATATTGTAGTCGTCCGGACCGTCGGAGCTTGCATGGCCGATAATGTCCACGGCGGTTGACGGGTAATCGACCAGCGTTGCGGCGACGTCGTTGAGGGCGCTGTAGAAATTCGGCTGGATCGTCGCACTGTTCACCGAAAACGTGATGTTGGACGGCATGGTCAGGGCAATCTGGTCGCCCTGGCGCTCGACGCCGATACCGGTACCGGCCGTCTGTTCACGCAGCTGACGCTCCTGCTTGTCCATATAGTCGCCGACAGCAGCGCCTGCGATTGCGCCGACCGCAGCGCCGATTGCAGCATTGCGGCCATCATCGCCACCTGCCAGCGTGCCTGCGCCCGCACCGAGGATTGCGCCAACACCGGCGCCGGTCAGGACCCGTTGGCTGGGCCCGGTTTCGCAAGCCGGAAGGGCGATCAGGGGAAGCGCGAGCAGCGCATAGGAAAGACGTTTCATTTCATCAGCTCCTTTGACAAAGGACAGCCCGGAATTGGGCACGCATATCAACGCGTGGCGCAGTCTTTCCGTTCCTTCGGTGACAAAACAATGGCGCAGGCCATTAACTCCCCGTAATGTTGGCCCTGCAGCGAGCAATTCCTTGAACGGCTTCAGCATGTTATAGGCGGCCGATCATGAAAACCGCACTCGACCTCACCCGGCGCCCCGACGCTGTGTCCCCTGCCCCCCGTTCGCTGGCCGGCATGTCCCTGCCCGCCCTGAAAGCGGAGATGGAAGCCCTCGGACTCGAACCGAAGAAAGCCGGCATGCGCGCCAAGCAGCTGCGCCGCTGGCTGCACCATTTCGGGTCGCAGGATTTCGGCGCCATGACCGACATCGCCAAGGACCTGCGGGCGAAACTGGACGAAACCTTCGTGCTGACCCGACCGGAAATCACGGACCATCAGGTCTCGCGCGACGGCACACAGAAATGGCTCACCCGGTTCGGCCCCGGTGTTGAAGGCGAAAGCGTCTTCATCCCGGATGTGGGCAAGGCCGGTGCATTGTGCGTGTCCAGCCAGGTCGGCTGCACACTGAACTGCACCTTCTGCCACACCGGCACACAGAAACTGGTGCGAAACCTGACCGCCCAGGAGATCGTCGCCCAGATCCTGATCGCGCGCGACGGGCTCGGCGAATGGCCCACCTCGACCGAGAACCGCAAGCTCACGAACATCGTCTTCATGGGCATGGGCGAACCGCTCTACAATCTCGACAATGTGGCCGAGGCCATCGACACGATTTCGGATGGGGACGGCATTGCCATCGGGCGCCGCCGGATCACCGTTTCGACCGCCGGGGTTGCGCCGAAGATTCCGGAACTGGGTCACCGCACCAGCGCCGCCCTCGCCATCTCCCTGCACGCCACACATGACGACCTGCGCAACGAGATTGTGCCGATCAACCGCAAGTATGACCTGCAGACCCTGTTCGAAGCCATCCGCGCCTATCCGGATCTCGGCAATTCGAAACGGGTGACCTTCGAATATGTCATGCTCAAGGGCGTGAATGACAGCCTGGCCGAAGCCCGCGATCTCGTCCGCCTGCTGAAAGGCGTGCCGTCCAAGATCAATCTCATTCCGTTCAACCCCTGGCCGGGCAGCCCGTATGAGTGTTCCGACTGGGAGACCATCGAGGAATTCGCCGAAGTGCTGAACCGGGCCGGCTATGCGTCCCCGATCCGTACGCCGCGCGGCCGCGACATTCTCGCCGCCTGCGGACAATTGCGCTCGGAAAGCGTCAAGAAGTCCGCCGCAGAGAAACGCCGCGAAGCCCTGGCTGAAGAGACACCCGGTACGACCTGAACTCAGGCTGTCTGAGCGGAAGAAGCAGATCGCTGGAGCAGCGCCAGGAACGCTTCATGTTCAGGCAATTCGTGCCGGGCCTTGTCCACAAGGGGACTGATGTCCGGAATATCCGGTTTGCCCGGAACCAGTCCGGCGACATAGTTCATCCCATGAAGGATGAACTCGTAGCTGTCCCGCGCGAACAAGCGATCAGCCCCGGGAAAGTCGAACTGGGTAGGGGCCCGGTGCCGCCAGAGTTCAAGCCGGTCCCTCAAATCATCAACAATGGCATCCTCTGCAGTCGCTGCCCGCCAGAACGGCGTGTCGCGACGGGTGGAAATCACATAGTGCAAATTCAGGAAACCCAGTATCTCCTCGTACAGGTCAGTCATGATCCTGTTGTAGTACCGCACCGTCGCATGCGGCGCGGTGGCAAAATCCTCCAACATGCTGGCAATCGCCAGACCTGCAAATTCGATCAGATACAGACCAGAGGATTCGAGGGGTTCCAGAAATCCGTCCGCCAGTCCCACGGCCACGCAATTACCTCTCCAGCTGTGCACACGCTTGCCACTCGTGAACCGGATGTGCCGGGCCTCAAGCGACTCGCTGTGCGGGCCTTCAAACTGCCGAAGCGCGGTTTCGGCCGCGTCCGCGTCCAGGAACTGGCTGGAATAAACATAGCCGATACCCCGTCGGCTCTGCAGGTTGATGTCCCATTGCCAGCCGGACTCTCGTGCTGTGGCCTTCGTATAGGTCAGAATGCGGTCGGGCCGGTACACCTCATAGGGGACACGCATCGTTACGGCGCGATCACACAACAGGTATTTGGCATAGGATTGCAGGGGCACATCCAGCGCGTCGCCGAGCAGAATCGACCGGAAACCCGTACAGTCGACAAACAGATCCGCAGTCAGGATCTCGCCCTGGTCTGTTTCGACAGAACCGATCAATCCTTCCGGTGAAACATTCACCCGTGCGATGTTGGCCAGGCGGTGTTCGATTCCCCGTTCGCGTCCGAATGTCGAAAGACGGGCAGCCAGCTTGATGGCATCGAGATGATACGCATAGGGAAAGCTTCCCTGATACTGTGGATGTCGAGGAGATTTCGGCGCGATGTTGTGGTCCGCCAGCCGGGTCAGTGCGGAAAAGTGCCGGTCGAAGGCCAGGCCATTCCCTGCCCCCCATGCCCCAGCCGCGCGGTCCGTCTGGGGCCGGGCCCGCCGGTCGAAGGGATGATCATAGGATTCACCAGGGTTCCAGTCATTGAAGCGTATCAGTGTCTTGAAGGTCGCTTCGGCCGAGGTCAGGAAATCCTGTTCCGGCAAACCGATATCCTTCAACGTTCGCCGGATGGTCGGCACCGTTGCTTCCCCAACACCGATGGTCGGAATGTCCGGGGACTCCACGAGCAGAATCCGGGTCGGCCTGCCTGCTCTCCGGCAGTGCGCATTCAGCAGGTTTGCCGTGATCCAGCCAGCGCTGCCGCCGCCCGCAACCAGAACTGTCTGAACCATGTCCTGTTCCCTGCTCGCCTCCATAACGCGGCATACTCGGCAGGATGTCCCGGCCGGTCAATCCGGCAGCGCAGCCCCCGCCCCGTTCAGTCGGCCTTGAGGGCGGCGATGCGGGCCTGCGCGTCTGCCAGAATGTCGGCAACCGTCTTGCGCGTTTCTCCGTCATTCGGGGCTGACCGCACTGTGTCCCGCACCGTATGGCGCAGCCGGTGCATCGCGCCGCGCACGTCATGCGGGTCGTCCGGGCGGTCACTCTCCTGCAGATCGGCCAGTCGCGCTTCGATGGCGGCCACCGTCTCGGCGGCGGCCTCCCTTTGCTCACGGCCCGCCTCGGTCAGGCGGAACAGGCGGCGTTGGCCATCCATGTCCGCGTCTACCCAGCCCAGATCCAGCAGCGCTTCCAGCGCCGGATAGATCACTCCCGGACTGGGCACATAGGCCCCGCCCGTGCGGCCTTCGATCTCGCGGATCAGATCATAGCCATGGCGCGGCTCTCCGGAGACAAGCTCCAGGATCAGCAGGCGCAGATCCCCATGATTCAGCGGACGGCGCCGACCGCCACGGGGCCCCTGCCCCCGTCCTCGTCCATGTCCGTGCCGCATCCTGAACCGTCTCCCGTGCAAACGCTCTGAATCCCCGTCGCCCCGGCCCGCGCCGCCGCGAAATCCCATGTCCTTGTGTCGATATGTCATTTTGTATCCTTTCGATATATCTGAATCGCATATATTTTCGATATATCGAAAAATCAAGTTTCGTACTATCTAAAATCTTCAGGCAATCATCGCGCCGATTTGCGCAAAGCCTTAACGGGACCTCTCCGCCCATCAATCAATTCGATCGAATTGCAGAGGGCCGCTTAACCGGGATCGGGCACACTGCCGATTGGTCCCGGACATGAGAACAAGGGGTGGGTGTCGATGGATTATGCGCAATCAGCCAGGCCGGCAGCAGGCCTGTCCGTACTCACCGACCGGCTCGGAGCGCGCCCCTGGGTGGTCACCGTCTTCTTCTCGGCTGCGCTGATCTTCCTTGTCCAGCCCATGTACGCCAAGATGACAACGCCGCTGATGGGCGGCGCGCCGGCAGTCTGGAACGTCTCGCTGGTCTGTTTTCAGGCGGCGCTCTTGGGCGGCTATGCCTATGCGCACCTGTTGGGGCGGCTGAACTCCCTGCGCCTGCAGGTCGCCATTCATGCCACCCTGCTGGCGCTCGCCGCCCTGGCGCTGCCCCTGTCGATTTCCGGCCTGTTCGGCGCGCCGGACCCACAGCATCCCGCCTTGTGGCTGACCGGCACCTTTCTCGTCTCGATCGCGCCGCCCTTTGCCATCCTGTCGGCCACCGCCCCCCTGATCCAGCACTGGTATGCGCGCTCCGGCCGGCCGGATGCGGAGGATCCCTACCATCTCTATTCCGCGTCGAATGCCGGGTCGCTGCTGGGACTGGTCGCCTATCCGCTCATGATGGAGCCCTTCTCGACGCTCGGCGCACAATCCCTGCTCTGGAGCGGAGGCTATGGCCTGGTCGCGCTCCTGCTGGTCACCTGCGGGCTGCTCGTGCTCAGCCACCATCGCCGCACCGTCCCTGACGCGGCTACCGCGCCCGCAATGTCAGGTCCCGCATCGATCAGCTGGAAGGAAAAGGGCTATTGGCTGCTCCTGTCGGCCATCCCGTCCGGCCTGTTGCTGGCGACCACATCCCACATCTCCACCGACATTGCCTCTGCCCCCTTCCTGTGGGCACCGCCGCTGATCGCCTACATCGCCACCTTCATCATCGTTTTCGCAAAGCGGCCGCTGATCTCGCCTGCTATGGCCGACAAGTCGCTGCTGTTTGCTGTCGCCGCTGCCCTTTTGATGCTGAACGTCCCGGTCTTCAATTCCCAGATCGTGGTGCTCGGCCTGATCATCCATATCGGCGCGCTTTTCCTCGCCGCGCTCAGCCTGCATGGCGCCCTGGTCGCGCGTCGCCCGGCGGCGAGCGGCCTGACCGAATTCTATCTCCTCATGTCGCTCGGCGGTGTGCTTGGCTCAGCCTTTGTCGCCCTGCTGGCTCCGGTCCTGTTCAATGACATCCACGAATATCCGCTTCTGCTTGGCGCGGCGCTGCTGCTCAGCCCGCCCTTTCTCGGCAAGGGCGTCCGGCTCACCCTGGATCGCCGTACCCTGACCATCGGGGCCGGCATCCTGCTTGCCATCGGTGCCATCTGGTCCACCTTCGCCCTGCTGCGGGCAGACGCGGATGGCAGCATGGTCACGCGCCGCGGCTTCTTCGGCGTCGTGAAGGTCTACTCGCCCGCCGGCACGGACCTGACCCTCATGCAACATGGCAACACGATCCATGGCGCCCAGATCCGCAGCCAGACAGACCGCCCCACCCCGCTGGCCTATTACAATGCCGCCACGCCCATCGGGCAGGCCTTCACGCAGCTGGCCGGCACTGCCCGCACAGTGGGCGTCGTCGGCCTCGGGGCGGGCGGCGTGGCCTGCCATGCCGGGCCCGGACAGGATTTCACCTATTACGAAATTGATCCGATTGTCGTCGACATGGCCACCAATCCGGACCATTTCACCTTTCTCTCCAGCTGCACGCCGGACGCCCGCATCATCCTGGGCGATGCCCGCATCACGCTGGCCGACGCAGCGCCCCGTCAATTCGACCTGCTGCTGCTGGACGCGTTCTCCTCAGACGCCATTCCCGTCCACCTGTTGACCCGCGAAGCCATGCAGCTCTATCTGTCGCGCCTTGCCGAAGACGGCGTGCTCGTCTTCCATATCTCGAACCGTCATATCGACCTCGTGCCCGTGCTGGCGCGGATCGGCGCAGCGGAAGGCGCGGCCATGCGCCATCAATTCTACGTTCCCACACCGGATGAGGCCGCCAGCGGCGTCCAGCCCACCAATGTGATGATGTTTGCGAAACATGCCGGGGCGCTGACCCCCTTCGACGCGGATGCGCGCTGGCAACCGGTCACGGCTGACGCCCGGCGTCCCTGGACCGACGATTATTCGAACCTTGTCGGGGCGATGATCGAAACCCATCGCGCCAAATGAACTTGGCCATGGCGCCGGTCTCGCCACACGTCTAGTCTTCGACCATGCGCCTGATCCTCTCCGTCCTGTTGTGTCTTACGCTGCTGCAGGCCTGTGCCCAGGCGGAGACCCCCTCCCCCTGCGCGCCAGTCCTGCACCTGAATCAGCCCTATACGGTCTGCTCCTTTCCGCCGGATGCACAGGCACGACTCTGGCTGTCCCATCCTGACGGGGCACCGTTCGGGCAATTCGACCGGCTGGCCGCGCATCTGGAGTCTCGGCAGGAAACGCTCCTCTTCGCCATGAATGGCGGCATGTATCATCAGGATCGCCGACCGGTTGGACTGTATGTCGAACAGGGCAGCCAGACAGCGCCGCTGGTCACGCGTGCCGGCCCAGGAAATTTCGGCATGCTGCCGAATGGCGTGTTCTGGATCGATGCAGACGGCACCCCGCACGTCACCGAATCCCTGGCCTATGAAAGCCTGGCGCCCGACCCGACATTTGCTACCCAGTCCGGCCCGATGCTGGTAATTGAAGGCAAGCTGCACCCGAACTTCAACGCCGACGGGCCCAGCCGCAAGCGCCGCAATGGCGTCGGGGTCGCCACCGATGGCACGCTGCATTTCGCGATCAGCGACGTGCCGGTCAACTTTCACAGTTTCGCCACCCTGTTCCGGGACGAACTGGACACGCCGAACGCCCTGTTTCTGGACGGGGTGGTCTCCAAGCTCTATGCGCCGGACCTCGGGCGTAACGAGACCGGGCTCGACATGGGCCCGATCGTGGGCGTCACCATTCCATCGGAAAGCGACTGACCCCTCCGCCGGGACGTGCTAGGATTTCCAGGCAGTCGCGAACGGAGCCCGGCATGCTGTCCAGCACGATCCTTCTCCTGTTTGGCCTCTATGCCATGGCGGCCGGAGCGGGCCTTCTGACAGACCCGCTGCGCATGGCCCGGCTGATTGATGATCTCGAAGCCAGCCCTGCGGTCGGGTATCTGTGCGGCGCTGTCATGATCTTCGGGGCTGGCGGAACCTTGTCTGTCCAGAATGGTTTCTCCAGCATCGCGGACGGGCTGGCGACCCTGCTTGTGGCCGGGGCGCTGATCGAGGGCCTGCTGCTGGTGGCATGGCCCAAGCCTCTCTGGGCGCTCGCCCACTGGATGATGCCGGACGATGACCATCTGCGCGGGTTCGGCATTGTCTCCATCGCCATTGGCGCAGTTGTCTTCGCCATCGGGGCGCTCTAGCTCTGTCGCGCAGGACAGGATGAAAGGAATTGCCATGTCGGCTGGCCCGGTCACGCTTTACGGATTGAAGAATTGCGACACATGCAAGAAGGCATTGAAGGCGCTGGACGCGGCAGACCGCGAAACCGCCTTTGTGGACATTCGCAGCGAAGCCGATCTTGACCGTCTGGTTCCGGCCTGGCTGAAGGCAGTCGGGCCCGAGACGCTGGTCAATCGCCGGTCCACGACCTGGCGCAGCCTGTCCGAGGCTGAGAAGTCGGGCGCTCTCGGTGACGAGGCCGCCGACCTGTTGAAAGCCAATCCGACCCTCATCAAACGCCCCGTCATCGATACCGGCGCCGAAATCCTCGTTGGCTGGGACAGCGGCACACAGCAGGCACTGGCACGGTGACGCTCGAAGAGTACAACGCCTTCTGTGATGGCCTCGGCCAGACCGAACATGTCGTGCAATGGGGTGGCTCGCATGTCTGGAAGATCGGGAACAAGGTCTTTGCCATCGGGACGCCCGACGGGGACCAATTGGCCGCCTGTACGTTCAAGGTCCGCCCGATCTCCTTTCACATCCTGAAGGAACAGCCCGGATGCCAGGGCGCCCCCTATCTCGCCTCGCGCGGCATGAAATGGATCCAGCGCTTTTCGGATGAAACGCTCTCCGACGACGATCTGAAGGAATATCTCACAGAATCCTTCCGCCTGATTGGCATGGCGCTCAGCAAGAAGAAACAACGCGAGCTCGGCCTGATCGACTAGGACCGTACCGGACGGCATGTCGCATTGGCAGGGCGGCCTGCAATCGGCATGCGCGCAGGACAGGAGTTGCCCCATGTCCACCGCGTTTACAATCCTTGTCCCCGCCATGTTCAACGGACCGCCCGGCTCGGCCAATGGCGGCGTCTCCGCGGGCCTCGCCGCCAGCCGGATTGACGGTCCGGCAGAAGTATCGCTGCGCGCGCCCCCTCCTCTGGACATGCCCATGCAGGGCGTGCCGACCGCCGACGGATATGACGTCCGTCACGACGGGCAAATCGTCATGCAGGTTCGCCCCGGCGCGCCGCTCGCTCCGCCTCCGGCTGCCCCCGGTTACGAGATCGCGAAATCCGGCCCGGACCATTTCCCGCCAGTTGAAACCCACGCTTTTCCCGGCTGCTATGTCTGTGGACCGGCCCGCACCGAAGACGGGCTCTGCCTGTTCACGGGCCGGCCCGATAACTATGACGGCGTGACCGATGTCTGGACGCCGGAGGCCAGCCTGGCAGGCGATGATGGGCTGATCCGTCCCGAAATCCTCTGGGCGGCGCTGGATTGTCCGGGCGCATTCGCGATCGGGTTTCAGGACAATCCCATGGTTCTGGCCCGCATCACCGCCCAGATCCACGACCGGCCGGCCCCGGGAGACGAACTGATCGTCGCCGGATGGTCCCTGTTTGATGATGGACGCAAGCATGGCGCAGCCACTGCGCTGTTCACGCGCGATGGACGGCTGCTCGCCCAGTCGGAACAATTGTGGATCGAACTGAAACAGGAAGCCGCCTGACCGCTCAGCGACGGCGCCGCGGGTTCAGGTAGAGGTTGCGTTCCTGCGTGTCCAGCTGGCGCACAGCCCGCCCGATATGCAGCTGCTCCACCTCTTTCGCCACATGCCTGCGCGCAGATCCGTTGAATTTCAGCAGGGCACAGAATATCTGCAAGACAGCTTCCAGCTTGGCATAGCTCTCCGCCGCATCCAGCTTCACGATCCAGGACCCACCCAGATTGATGATCCGGTGGTCCAGGCTGCCGATCTTCCGGCCCCGATCGTCATACAGGCTATAGTCCGCACCGATGCCGATCACGTTCCGGCGCAGGCGGTAGAAACGCGGGCCGTTCTTCGTATCGATGAAGAAGGAGAATTTCTCCGGAAACAGGGGCCATTTGTGGGCCGATCGCTCCAGCTGGATAATCTGGTCATGGCGGCTGATATTCACTGAATAGGCCGGAACCGGGACACCCTTGGCCCCGATGCTCAACTGCAGGGAACGCCCCATCAGAAGCTCGGCCGTCCCGCGCCAATGCATGCCCTCGGAGAACAGTTTCAGCACCAGACGGCGCTTCATGCCCTCCTCGGTTTTCCACATTTCCTTGCGATAGGCCAGGATGCCGGTCCGCTCCCGGCCATCCTTCACCTGGCCGAAGATTTCCATATCCTTGGTGAACTGGTCAGACGCGGCCTCATGCTGGGTCCGCTTCATGATGCCGATCTCGGTCGGATTCAGATCCGTCGCCCAGAGGTCCACCTTGAACGTCTTGTACTTCGTCTTCGCCTTCGTCTCTTCAGCCGGGCCGAATGTCGCCGTGAAAGCCATGGGGGCAGGTCTCCGTCATCGGGTTCTTGCCAAACATTGCGATTCGGAGTCGCCATAGGGTTAACAAACTGCCCTCTGGCATTAATCAGCTGCTATTTTTCCGCAGTCCGGCGTCAGGCGAGCAGGTCTTCCAGCCGGATCAGGGCGCTGGCCCAGCCCTCCTGCGCTTCCTCCCGCAGGGTTGATCCATCCAGCGCCACCGTCTGCAGTGTCACGACGAGGCGGGTGCCATCCCCCTCCGGCAGGAATTCGGCTGTTACGAGGCACGCCCCTTCCAGGGCCTCCATCGACGCGATGATCTCCGTATAGACAATGCGTTTGTCCGGCACGATGTCGTGATACCGCCCGCGCACCACGGCGACGGCCTCGCCGCCGGCCAGGCAGGTCGTCACATCTTCTCCGCCCACGGTAAAGTCGGCGGCATCAATGCGCATGTCGATCTCGTCCGAGGGAGAGCCCCAGACCTTGCGCTGCTCCGGATCGGCCCAGGCGGCGAAGACGCGGGCTGGTGGGGCAGACAGCCCCTTCTCGAGCGTGGCGGTGCCATGCTGGGCGGTGTGATGGGTCATGTCAGGTATCCTTCTCGGGATCGTGTGTGTTCAGGAAATCATCCAGCCGGTCGAGCCGCGCCGCCCAGACCTGTTCATGTTGCCGGATCCAGGATCGCAGCTCGGCCAGCCGCGCCGCCTCAAGCCTGCAGAGCCGCACGCGCCCCTGCTTGCGGCTGGACACCAGTCCGCCCGCCTCCAGCACTTTCAGATGCTGCAGGAAGGTCGGCAGGGCCATGTCATAGGGCTCGGCCAGCTTTGACACCGGCGCCTCGCCCAGCGCCAGCTGCGCCAGCACGCCGCGCCGCGTCGCATCGCCCAATGCCTGAAAGGCGCGGTCGAGGGCGGCAGGGTCGGAAGAGAAATGGTTAGGCATATGGCTACCTATCCCGGACTGCGCGATCCCGTCAAGACACTTAGGCAATCACCTACCTTTTGTCGCCACCTCGCCTCTTTCCTTCCGCCTCCAACCCGCCTATTCTTCCCGCATCCGAGGGGCGCGTCTGGTAAGCGCTGAGATTGGGCTGATGCCGCCCGAGCACCCTTTGAACCTGATCCGGCTAATACCGGCGCAAGGGACGGGAGTGAGCGCGTGGAATATATACGACTTCAGTATCGGGATCCCGTCTTCGCAACGCCGGAAGAGCGGTGGTTCGAGCTGAATCAAAACGCTGCAGTGAAGCGCACAATCCACATTTGCGATACACACGCCGTCAACAACAGCATTGCCATCCAGTCCAACCGACAGTCGGCTTTTGCCGATTGGGCCTACGACTCCGCCGATCCCTGCCTGTTCGCCAACAGATACGCGTCCTCGGCAGACCTTGTGCAGGAATGGGCCCGGAAAGGTTTCGTCCAGCTGCCCGCCACAGCCGCCGACTTCAACAAGACATTCATGTCCGCCACACCGGCCATCTAAGGAATAGCCCCATGAACAAGCCCGCCGATCAAAGCCAGTTCGAGACCCCCAACGTCACCACCGGCCCCCTGCCCGCCAGCCGCAAGGTCTATTCCCATCCCGCCGATGCGCCGGACATCGCCGTGCCGCACCGCGAGATTGACCTTCACCCCTCCGCGAACGAGCCTGCCGTGCCGGTCTATGACACGTCCGGCCCCTATACCGATCCGTCGGTCACCATCGATGTCGAGAAAGGCCTCGCCCGCGACCGGCGCGCCTGGGTGCTGGAGCGTGGCGGCGTCGAGGAATATGACGGCCGCGATGTGAAACCGGAAGACAATGGCGGCGCCACCGGCAAATACCTTGCCCGCGAATTCCCGGTAAAGCACCGGCCTCTTAAGGCGATTGATTTTGACCCCACAAGCAACGCGCAGGCGCAGCGGCCCGGAGCCGAAGGCGACGGAACAGCCGCGAGCAAATCAAAAAACCTCGTTACGCAATACGAATTCGCCAAGGCCGGCATCATCACGAAAGAGATGATCTATGTCGCCACGCGCGAGAACATTGGCCGCGCGAAAGCCGCCGAGGGCGCCGCGGAACAGATCGCACAGGGCGAGAGCTTCGGCGCGCATATCCCGGAATACATCACGCCGGAATTCGTCCGTCAGGAAATCGCTGCCGGCCGCGCCATCATCCCGGCCAATATCAACCATGCCGAGCTGGAGCCGCAGATCATCGGCCGGAACTTCCTTGTGAAGATCAATGCCAATATCGGCAATTCCGCCGTCGCCTCATCGGTTGAGGAAGAAGTCGACAAGATGGTCTGGGCCATTCGCTGGGGCGCCGACAATGTGATGGATCTCTCCACCGGCCGCAACATCCACAACACGCGCGAATGGATCATCCGCAACTCCCCCGTCCCGATTGGCACGGTGCCGATCTATCAGGCGCTGGAAAAGGTGAACGGCATTGCCGAAGACCTCACCTGGGAAGTCTATCGCGACACGCTGATCGAACAGTGCGAACAGGGCGTCGACTATTTCACCATCCATGCCGGCGTCCGCCTCGCCTATATCCACCTGACCGCAGACCGTGTCTGCGGCATCGTCTCGCGCGGTGGCTCGATCATGGCGAAATGGATGCTGGCCCACCACAAGGAAAGCTTCCTCTACGAACATTTCGAGGAGATCTGCGACATCATGCGCGCCTATGATGTCTCCTTTTCCCTCGGCGACGGCCTGCGCCCCGGCGCGATTGCAGACGCCAATGACGCCGCCCAGTTCGCAGAGCTGGAAACCCTTGGCGAGCTGACAAAGGTCGCCTGGGACAAGGGCTGCCAGGTCATGATCGAGGGGCCGGGCCATGTGCCCATGCACAAGATCAAGGTGAACATGGAAAAGCAGCTGCGCGAATGCGGCGAGGCCCCCTTCTATACGCTCGGCCCCCTCACCACAGACATCGCGCCCGGCTATGACCATATCACCTCCGGCATCGGCGCGGCGATGATCGGCTGGTATGGCACGGCCATGCTCTGCTATGTGACGCCCAAGGAGCATCTGGGCCTGCCGGACCGTGACGATGTGAAAGTCGGCGTTGTCACCTACAAGCTCGCCGCCCACGCGGCAGACCTCGCCAAGGGCCACCCCGCCGCGCAGATCCGCGACGATGCGCTTTCCCGCGCCCGATTCGAATTCCGCTGGGAAGACCAGTTCAACCTCTCCCTCGACCCCGAAACCGCCCGAGACTTCCACGACCAGACCCTGCCCAAGGACGCCCACAAGGTCGCCCATTTCTGCTCCATGTGCGGCCCGAAATTCTGCAGCATGAAAATTACCGCGGAGGTCCGGGAATATGCGGCGGGCATGAGCGAGAATGAGCGACTGGACCTAGAGAAGCAGGCGGCGGAGGCGAAAAAGGGGATGGAAGAGAAGAGCGCCGAGTATGAGGCAATGGGACGCCAACTATACATTGAGACAACGTAGTCGCCTTGCTACGTTCGAACGGGCCCTAGAATGAAGCCTTTTCACTCCGGAAACTGCGCTTATAGCCCTCATCTTCCCCCGCGAGCTAGAAGCCATATATATTGTCGATATGAGCTCACTGATGGAAGCGCTGTCTTCCCTTCAGAAGGGTTACTTTCGCAAGAAATCGAGGCAATCACTTTCTTAGTCCTTTGGATCGTTTGCGGAATTACACCTTAAGTGTAAGATTGGAATTCCTTTAGGTTCTGATTGAAAAGCTCAAGATGGAAAATTTGAAGCCCTTTTTTCTGGATTTGCTCACCAACTCCCTCTTTTGGGTGGTAACTATCGGAGGTCTAACGGTATTCGCTACTCTAATCGCCCCAAGATTAGGCTCTAGAGGTAAGCTTGGGTACGAGGTTATAAGCCTTATTGGTCTTCGCCTGTCCAGAAGCCATGAAAAAGTGTCCGTGCAGTACACGGTAGATGGCAATCAAGTACATGAAGATATCTACGTGGCGGAGTTGAAGATCAAGAATATCGGCACGCGAGATATATCGCAGGACCGATTTCTAAGTCCTGTCACTTTTCATTTCCCCGATTTTTGCGAAATTCTATCTATTGACTGCTCAGGAGCCGCCGACGTTCAAGTACGCACGCTTGGCAAAGAGAAAGTTTGCGCGGAGTGGTCTCTGCTAAAGCGCGGAGAAAGCATATCCATCTCTGCCGTTTGTATGGTTCCAAAATCTGAAACACTTGATCGTAAGAACATCAACTTCGAGGCTAGATTGGTTGACGTCGATGACAAGCCGATGACGCGTCCGATACTTGCTCCTCTGGCCGTCGCTTATGTTGTTCTATTTACAATCTTGGGAAGCTCTCTGTTTCTGGACAACGGAGTGCAGTCAAGCATCTATTTTCAAGGAGAACACGCCTCGGGTGGCGTCTTGTTTCGTCCGAAGTCTAATAAATTCAAAGTCTGTACCGAACGCTCCTCTATCTTTACATTTCGAGATTGCGAGGAACTACCTATCACCAATGCATCTTTGTCAAATATGACCCTTCAAGAGACGGTTGTAGGAATCGATAGAGGTCTATTTCTCGCCGTTGTCATTGGCACCTTCATATACCTGATTCCTCCATTTCTAATGCTGAAGTTTAGAGACAGAAGGAAATTCCGCTCAGTGCTGCGCAGGCTGTTTATGATCGATGGTCCTCGAAGTTCTTCTGAACAGTAAGTTCGGCACAATGAGAATATCAGCAAAGCGATGCCTTGGATCGCCATAGTAATGCGATGCTCCGCATTGCTGTAGGGTGGGTTGAGCGGAGCGATAGCCACCATCCGGCCTCACCGCAAATATCGCACGGTGGATATCGGCGTTGCGTGGGCCCATCCTACCTCCGCACATTTCCGCCAGAGCCGCTATTGCCACCCCCTTCGCACAAAGTCTTGGCGAGTCATGACCCGCCCTATGGGTTCCCGCATTGCCTCCCCCCACCTCCAACGCTAAGCCCTCGCCCCATGACAGACACACCCTCCACCTTATCCCGCCTCGACGAGCTTGAAATGCGTGCGGTCCATCAGGATTAGACGATCGAGGACCTCAACGCGGCCATCACGGCGCAGTGGACGCTGATCGAGCGGCCGTACAGCAAAATCAGATCGCACACCCGCCCGCTTTAGCCGTCCAGCCAGGCTTTCACGGCGTCATGGTTTTCCTCGCAGCTGTCGAGCATCATCGTGTCGCGGCGGGCGGGGGTGGTGCTCAGGCGTTCGACCAGCCCCGCATCGCCGCAGCGGCCACAGACCTTGGCGGTGTTGCAGATCTGCTCGCGCTTTACCCAGTTGGGCTCTGACGGGTCGACCGGGCAACCCATGCGGGCCTCGGCCTGGCGGCAATAAGCGGCTTTGGCCGGCAGGGCTGCGGCGCGGCCGGAATAGTCAGGCGCAGCCGGAACCGGCGCCGCCGTGCCGGTCTGGGCGAAGCGGTATTTCGCGTCGCATTCCGCCTGCATCTGCGCGACCGCTTCGGCGGCAAGGCCGGTCGAGTTCTGGACCGTGCGCGCGCTCATCGCGCAGGTGCGGAAGCAGTCCATCGCGCCAGCGATTTTCCCGCCCTGTGCCTTGCACTCGCGGCTCTTGGCCGACATGTCGACGCGGGCCGCCTCATACTCCCTGATCTGCGCACTCGCGGATGAAACAGTTGAAACTGCCAGAAGGATAAGGACCGCGAAAACGACAAATCGAATGATCATGAGAGCTCCTGCATCAAGGACGTGTCTCTGTTTATCATAACGCGCCAGTCCACCCGCGCAACCAAAGCCCCTCTTGCAAGGTCCGCTTTGTTGTATTGCCTCCCCCCACCGCCCCCGCTAATCCCTCCGCCATGTCAGACACACCCGACACCGCCTCCCGACTCGACGAGCTTGAAATGCGCGCTGTCCATCAGGAGCAGACGATTGAGGACCTCAACGCGGCCATCACGGCGCAATGGAAGCTGATCGAGCGGCTGGAGCGGCAGGTGGCGCGCCTTGCCGAGCGCGTGGCGGATGCCGAACAGTCCGCCGGCCAGGCCGCCCCCGTGGACCGGCCGCCCCCGCATTATTAGCGTAACCCGCCACGCCCTCCACGTCTCAACCTTGTCATCCCGGAATTTGCGGCAGCAAATATCCGGGACCCAGCAGCATGGGTGTTTTTCGGCAGGATGGGTCCCGGATAAGCGCTGCGCGCTTTCCGGGATGACAAACTTCCCTCTCTCCGTATCTCCGGCGCTGCGAAGGGATGAAGCGAATGCACTGCATTCGCCCCGCAGCAGGCCCAAGCGTGGGGCGCAGGGCACCTGAGTCCCCTGCGGCTGGCTCCGCGCTCTAATGGCGGGAGACCCCGGCATCCGCCGGGGATCCGGTGTTGATGGCAATCGACGCCCCCCTTGCCGCGCCCCCAAAGCCGCCTAGACTGCGTCCCATCCATCAAGGGGAGGATGCATCATGGCCCGGCTTTCCATTTTCACGGCAGCACTCATCGCAGCGACACTGGCCGCACCATCGGCGCAGGCCGGCCCGGACGAGTATCTCGGCGAGATCCTGACCGTCGGCTTCAATTTCTGCCCGCGCGGCACGCTGGAGGCGGATGGCCGCCTGCTGCCGATTTCTCAGAATTCGGCGCTCTTCTCCCTGCTCGGCACCATGTATGGCGGGGATGGGCGCACCACATTTGCCCTGCCCGATCTGCGCGGACGGGTGGTCGTCGGCGCGGGCCAGGGCCCCGGCCTGACCGACCGCCGGCAAGGCGAGCGTGGCGGCACCGAATCCGACATTGCTGGCCCGGCACTGGCGCATGATGGCGCAGCAGACCCGCTGGGCGACTCCGCCGCCGGAAACAACATGCCGCCTTATCTCGCGCTGAAACACTGCGTCGTGACGCAAGGCATCTTCCCGTCCCGGAACTGATCCGGCCTCAGGCCGGCGGCGGCGTGAACGGGCCAAACCCGGCCGACAGGCGCTGGCGGCGAAAACGCAGATCCAGCCGGGCGCGGTCCAGCGCAAAGCGCACGCCATTATGGCTCGCATCCGCTGTGTTCAGGGCCCGCACATCATGCAGCATGCCCCAGCCCGGCAAATGCCAGGCCCGCACGGGGGCGTGATCGGCATCCAGTTCAACAAGGCAGCAATCCGATTGCGCCCGGTTCTCGCGCGAATTCACCTCGCTCAGCCCCACAAAGATGCGGTCTCCGAGGCGGCAATAGCCGCGTGTCCAGGCCCCGTCTGAAATCATCCGTCGGCGGCCATCCTGCCAGACCAGCGCGCCCTCATCGGAACTGCACACGCCCGGCACGCCATCGTCCAGCCAGACATTGTGCGTGCCGCGCCCGAGGCGCATCTGCCGTTTCAGCTGCCGCCCGGCCCGGTCGAACTCGGCCACCCAGGGCTTTGGCCGCTTGCCTGCCAGCCAGAGCGACTCGCCCGCCGCCAACAGGGAATTGACATGATACTCGTCCGGCGCCCCCGCCCGCGCGGGCAAGGGCCGCCATTCGGTCCAGCGCCGGTCGGACAGGTCCAGAATGGCGATCGTGTCATCATAGGTGGAGGTGACATACAGGCTGCGCCCCGCCACCAGGATCTGGTGCAGGTCGCGGATCGGCGCGCCGCGCGGGGCCAGCACATTCTTCAGGCGCAGGGCCCGGTCATAGACCAGGACAACATTCTGCTGCACGGACTGGTCACTGCCATAGGCGGCCTGCCGGGCCCCGATGAACAGGCGGTCCTCGGTAAAGCTGATGCCGTAATAGACACCCTTGCCGCTGTCGATCTGCCAGCAATCGCCCGTATCCGGATCAAGTGCCCAGACGGCCAGCGTGGAGGTGAATATCAGCATGGCGCGCGCTGGCCCGACCCGGTCATGACCCCCTCTTCCCAGGCCCCGGCCTGATCTCCGTTCCGCCCCTTCTAGGAGAAACCCCCGCCCCCATCAATCGTCCCCTTTCTCCGCATCTCCGGCGTACGCCGGAGTCTCCCTCGGCTGGCTCCGCGCTCTAACGGCAGGAGACCCCGGCATCCGCCGGGGACACGGTGTTGGGGGATGGAGAACATGCTCTCCCCCCGCAGGCCCCTGCGAAGGCAGGGGCCCATCTCCTGCTTCCTCCTCAAGCGCTTCAGGCGATGGCGGGAGATGGATACCTGCCTGCGCAGGTATCTCCGGACCAGCTGAATCCGGCGCACAGCCCCTCATGCGATGATGGTCATCTGCCCTTCCGGGAGCCGGATCAGGTACCGTTCTGGTCGGAGAGGCAGGGACAGGATGGGCCTTGCGGGAGACAGACGGTCCCGCCGGGCCCTAGGCAGGTCAGGCCAGGGTGAGCCTGCGAAAGCAGGTCGGGCTGTCGAGGAACAGAAATCGTGCCAGTGGCACGATTTCCCGAGACAGGCCTCGTCCAGAGCCCTGCGCTTGCGCTTGGGCCTGCTCCGGGCAATCGCAGTGCGATTGCTTTTCCTCCGCAGCCGGTAACGAAGACCCGGGACCATGGGCCCCCATGAGGGTGTCCCGCCGAAACCCCTGTCCGGCGCGGCGGGCGGTAACGCTCCATTCCGTAGCCTTTTCATTTCCAGGCGGAGCGCCACGGCGCCCGCCGCGCCGTGGCTCTGCTGGGGCCGCCTATGAGATCCCCGGATGGCGCGCGCCAGTCCGGCCAAATGTGCAGGAGGAATCGAAAATGAACACCGCACCTCTTCTCCTCCCCCGCTTGCGGGGGAGGTGGCAGGCGGCGCAGCCGGCTGACGGAGGGGGGACTCCGGACCCCCAGCACCAGCCCCCTCCGCCTCGCGAGGCTCGGCACCTCCCCCGCTTGCGAGGGAGG
The DNA here is from genome assembly GCF_017792385.1 of Hyphomonas sp. NCBI lineage: Bacteria > Pseudomonadati > Pseudomonadota > Alphaproteobacteria > Hyphomonadales > Hyphomonadaceae > Hyphomonas > Hyphomonas sp. The sequence goes on from NZ_CP051230.1 coordinate 988,388, forward strand.
CGTGCCCTCATCTGCCTCCGGCATCCGCAGCGTCCCGGATATTTGCTCACGCAAATTCCGGGATGACGGGAACGGGAAGGGACCGCGCCTCCTGGCTATCGCACGGGGGCGGTGTCAGATCGCGTTCAGGCGGCCGACCTGCGCGGGTTCTTGTCCCCGCGCAGGCCAGCGGCCTCTTCACACCAGCGATCCTGGCCCGTGGCCTCGCACAGCGCCGCGCACAGGGCAGCGCGCAATTCGGCCCGGCGGGCTTCCAGCTTCTCCCGGTCGCGCAGATCCGGCGCATCAATGCTGGTCTCGGCTTCGGCCAGCATTTGGGTGATGTCCTCGAAGGCCCGCGCCATCTGCTCGAAGGCCTCGTCTGTCGAGGTCAGTTCAAAGATTTCAGGCACGGCGTCCGGAAATTCACCGGCAAGTCCAGCAAAGGAATACGTCATCGGATTGGTCCCACTACAATCGATTGCATTGTTACGTAACACCGCTCGGTTGAAATGTCTTCCCCTAATTTGAGCAAGCTGTTGCAGGCCAGCTATGCAATCCTACAGATCGCCTTCCGACTTGCCGGATTGCTTCCACAGCCAGGCCGTCAGGCCCGCTCCGATCAGCAAAAGGGTCGAAAAGCCGACCAGCGCCGCAATGGCGAGGGCGTCCACGCTGAGATTGCCCATGACCGTGTTCTCCTGTTCAGCGTCAGGCCGGGGCGTTCAGAAGGGCGTACAATTCATCCTTCAGCGCCATGCGCTGCTTGCGCAGCCGGGTCTGGAAATCATCGCTGGCCGGTTCGACATCCGTCTCGATGCGGTGAATCTGGCGGTTCACCTCATGATATTCCTCGGCCAGGCGCGCGAAATGGGGATTGGACTCCTTCAATGCCCGGATGCGGTCGGCAGCTTCCGGAAAATCGGCGGCGAGTTCGTGCGGCGTGTGCGACATGTGGATCGGCTCCCTCTAAACAGCGTCTGGGCCCAATTGGCCCGTTCGCGGGGGCTGCCGGAATCGGGAAAACTACCTAACCGGAGGGATCGGGGGTCATTTTTCCCCGAACAGGCCTGCCTGCCCGGTGCCGGGGTTCGGCAGGCCGAGGCGATCATAGGCGAGCGGCGCGGCGACCCGGCCGCGCGGGGTGCGGGCGACATAGCCTTTCTGCATCAGATAGGGCTCGATCACGTCCTCCACCGCGTCGCGCGCTTCCGACAGGGCCGCGGCCAGCGTCTCCACGCCGACCGGCCCGCCGGCATAGGTCTTTACCAGCGCATGCAGATAGCGCCGGTCCAGCGCGTCGAGTCCGTCGGAATCGATTTCAAGCCGTTTCAGCGCGCTGGCGGCGGCGTCTTTCGTGATCGTGCCGCCATCGGCTTCGGCAAAGTCGCGCACCCGGCGGAGCAGGCGCAGCGCGATTCGCGGTGTACCCCGGGCCCGGCTGGCAATCTCGATGGCGCCCTCTTCCGTGATCGGTGCGGTCAGCTTGCGCGCGGCGGCCATGACGATGCGGGCGAGTTCCTCCGGCTCATAGAATTCCAGCCGCAGCGGAATGCCGAACCGGTCCCGCAAGGGCGTGGCCAGCAGGCCGGCGCGGGTGGTGGCGCCGACAAGGGTAAAGGGCGACAAATCCAGCCGCACCGAGCGCGCCGACGGGCCTTCGCCAATCACGATGTCGAGGGCATAATCCTCCATCGCAGGATAGAGGATTTCCTCCACGACGGGCGGCAGGCGGTGGATCTCGTCAATGAACAGAACATCGTTCGGCTCCAGATTGGTCAGGATCGCCGCGAGATCCCCGGCCTTGGCAATGACGGGGCCGGAGGTCGCGCGGAACCCGACACCCATTTCCCGGGCCAGGATCTGTGCCAGCGTCGTCTTGCCGAGGCCCGGCGGGCCGAACAGGAGAACATGGTCCAGCGCTTCGGCACGCTTGCGCGCGGCCTCGACATAGACTTTCAGATTGGACTTCGCCTTGCGCTGGCCGACATAGTCATCAAAGGCCTGCGGCCGCAGCGCGCGGTCCAGCGCATCGCCGCCCTGGGCGTTCGGGTCGGACAAGGCGCCCTCGCGGCTCATCGCGCCAGCTCCTTCAGGGCGGATTTGATCAGCGCGCCGACCTCCTCATCGCCTGTCTCCTTCGCTGCGCTGGCGACGGCGCGGGCGGCGTCGGCCTGGGCATATCCAAGGTTTACCAGCGCCGAGATCGCTTCGCTGCGTGCCCCGGTCGTGGCGGCGGCCACGGGCGCGCTGGCAAGGCCGGCAACCTTTGCCGTTTCAAACTTTCCGAACCGGCCCAGGGGCGGCGGCTTGCCGGCCAATTCCCCGGTAATGCGTTCGGCCAGCTTCTTGCCGACACCCTTGGCCCTAGTCAGCACGGAGGCATCGCCCAGCGCGATCGAATCCATCAATTCTGCGGGCGTGATCGCATCGAGGATCGCCATCGCTGCCTTGCCGGCGACGCCATGCACATCCTGCAGCCGCACGAACCAGGCCCGCTCCTCGTCCGAGCCGAATCCGAACAGGGTGATGGAGTTTTCCGTCACCCGCGTTTCCACATGCAGCACCGTCTCGTCACCGGCCTGCAATTTGGCCAGGAGGCGCGCGCCCGCCATACAGACATATCCGACGCCATTGACGTCGATCAGGACATGGTCCGCGCCGAGGGCGGCAACGGTGCCGGTCAGCCTGCCAATGATCATGCTGCGCCCCGTTTCACATCCAGCGGCAAATGATGCGCGGTGCAGATCGCGCAGGCGAGGGCATCGGCCGAGTCCGTTTTCATCTGCCCGGCCCGGGGCAGGAGGCGCTTGACCATGAAGGCGACCTGGTCCTTGTCGGCCGTGCCGGTGCCGACAATGGCAAGCTTGATCTTGCGCGGCGCGAATTCGGCGACCGGAATGCCCGCCATGGCCAGTGCCGCCATGGCTGCGCCGCGCGCCTGGCCGAGCTTCAGCGCCGAGCGCGGATTGGCATTGACCAGGGTTTCCTCCACGCCCGATGCATGGGGACCATAATGCCGGGCCAGTTCGCCGACCGCCTCGAAGATTCCGCCCAGACGGTCCGACATCGCCAGGGCCGGATCGACCGAGATCACGCCATGTGCGATGTGCGCCAGCCGGGCGCCGGTCTGTTCAATCACGCCCCAGCCCGTATGGCGCAGGCCGGGATCGATGCCGAGAATGCGAATCGTGGTGCTCATCCCCGTCATCCTATCAAGGCACGGGGTTAATGACACCTTGCATTTTCTCGATTTGTTCACACCGGCTGCAGCCGCTTTCTCCTATTCTGTTTCGCGCGGCACCAGCACGGAGTCGATGACATGCACGACGCCATTGCCGCCGTCGATATCGGTTTCCATCAGGCTGGCCTGATTGATCATCAGATCACCGCCGCCCATGTCCCGCAGCGACAGGTCCAGCCCGTTCAGGCTGGCGACGGGCGTGCCGTCCTCGGCCGGAGGCACATTTGCCGCCCGCAGCTCGCCCTCGACAATATGGTATTCCAGCATGCGGACGAGACGGTCCGCCTTTTCGGGACGCAGATAGTCTTCCAGCTGGCCCTCCGGCAGGGCGTCGAACGCATCATTGGTCGGCGCAAACACGGTATAGGGGCCGCCCGTTGCCAGCGTCTCGTCCAGCGCGGCCGCCTCGATGGCGCCATACAGGGTGGACAGGCGCGGATCGGCCGCAATCGTGTCGAGGATATTGGGTCCGGACAGGACCATCGCGTCGCGGTCCATCGTTTCGGTAAAGACGTCCTCCTCCTCCGGTTCCGGCAGGGCCGGATCGGCAATGTCGATGTCGTCCGCATAGGGCTGGACCGGATCATCCGGCAGGGCCTGGGGTTGCGGGGACTCGCCCGAACAGGCGGTGGCCAGCATCAGTGCGGCGAGAGCAGGAACAAGCAGGGCGGGTTTCATATGCGGGGATCCTTTCCTCCGGCAGGCAATGGGCAGACAACGCGCGCGCCGTGATTTGGTTCAGTGGCGCATACCGGATTCCGCGCGCTCAATGCGGGTTTTCCATGGCAGGACGCGGGCGGCCCATCGTCCAGTTCACCACCCCGCGCACGCCTTCGGCGCGGGTCTCTCCTCTCCCGCAAGCGGGAGAGGGATTTGTCCGGGCTCCGAGTTGCACCCCTCTCCCTTTGGGAGAGGAGGGGCCCATTGCGTCAGCAATGGGAGGTGAGGGTGTTTCCTCCAGCACCCAAAGCCGGACTGGCGCTCGCCATCCGGGGATCCAACAACCGGCCCCAACAGAGCCATGGCGCGGCGGGCGCCGTGGCGCTCCGCCTGGAACTGAACAAGGCTACGGAATGGAGCGTTACCGCCCGCCGCGCCGGACAGGGGCTTCGGCGGGACACCCTCATGGGGGCCCATGGTCCCGGGTCTTCGTTACCGGCTGCGGAGGAAAAGCAATCGCACTGCGATTGCCCGGAGCAGGCCCAAGCGCAAGCGCAGGGCTCTGGACGAGGCCTGTCTCGGGAAATCGTGCCACTGGCACGATTTCTGTTCCTCGACAGCCCGACCTGCTTTCGCAGGCTCACCCTGGCCTGACCTGCCTAGGTGCGGACCGGACCGCTGCTCCGGCCCGCACCCTCCTGTCCCTGCCCTCCCGACCAGAACGGTACCTGATCCGGCTCCCGGAAGGGCAGATGACCATCATCGCATGAGGGGCTGTGCGCCGGATTCAGCTGGTCCGGAGATACCTGCGCAGGCAGGTATCCATCTCCCGCCATCGCCTGAAGCGCTTGAGGAGGAAGCAGGAGATGGGCCCCTGCCTTCGCAGGGGCCTGCGGGGGGAGAGCATGATCTCCATCCTCCAGCACCGTGTCCCCGGCGGATGCCGGGGTCTCCTGCCGTTAGAGCGCGGAGCCAGCCGAGGGAGGCTCCGGCGTACGCCGGAGATGCGGAGAAAGGGGACGATTGGGCCTGGCCCCCGCGATTGCGTGTGACGCACTTGCGGCGTCTTTCAGAGATGGGCCCCCAGACGCTGCGCGTCGGGGGTGACGCCAGGAGGAGAGCGCAAACCTTATCCCCATACAACATATCCCCGGCGGATGCCGGGGCCTCCTGCGGTAAGAGCGCGGAACCAGCCGCAGGAGACTCCGGCATCCGCCGGAGATGCGGAGAGAGGAAGAGACGGGGAGAGGAGTAGCGTAGGGCGGGTTGCGCTCCGCTACCCCGCCCTACAGAATCGCAAGGCGAACCCTCTTGAGCTGTCGACCAGCCTCCCTAACTCATCCACCTCAGCACGCGCGGTTCAATCGGGTTCGCGAACTCGCGCCCTTCTGTCCGGCAGTCCGTCCACTCACGTTTTAGGCGCTGGTACCATTTGGCCTGGATGTCGATGTCGTCGATCCACATCATGGCTTTCTGGTGGGCCATGCCCTGGTTTTGCAGATCCACCATATCGCCATCCTGGCGGAGGAATTTGCGCGCCATGGGTTTGGCGATGGGCACGGCGAGGTGGAGCAGCGGCGCGCCGGTCCACCAGGTGAACTGGGTGATCCGTGTACGTTTCGGGGCTTCCGGCGTCAGGCAGGTGAGCGTCAGGAGGCGCGCCTTGTCGTTGGAGATGATTTCCCAGCGATAGCCGGGCAGCTGGAACCGGATTTCGGTTTCCACATCATCGCCGAACACCCAGCGATAGAGTTTCGAGTTCGAACTTGGCCGGTGCCGGTCAATCGCCCAGCCGCGTGTCGTGGGCACAAAGGGCTTTTCCTTCAGCTTCAGGCCCGTCGAGGGCGGGCGCCACCACCATTGATTGTGCACGAAGGGCACATGAGCCGGATCCATCAGGCCGACGACGGCATCATCCATATGCGCGTTGAACACGTCATGGATGACGAAGCCCGGCTTTTCCGGCAGCGGGCCGAATTCCGGCGGCGGCACGGCCGGCGGCTCAACGCTGCGGGGATTGTGCGCGACATGGAGATAGACCGCGCCATTCGCCTCATGCACCGGATAGCGGCGCACTTTCACCCTGGACGGATCATAGGGGCTGTCGTCGGTCAGGGAGGGCATCAGCTTGCAACCGCCATCCGTGCCGAAGCGCCAGCCATGATACGGGCATTGCAGCGTCCATTCGCCATCGGTTTCCAGCTGCTGGCCGGCCGAGAGCGGCACCAGCCGGTGCGGGCAGATGTCCCGCAGGGCAAACGCCTCCCCTTTCGGCGTGCGCCCCACCACGACAGGCTCCCCCAGAACCATGATCCGGTGCTGCTTGCCGGGTTTCAGCTCTGTCGAGGGCGCCGCCAGATACCAGCTGTCGGTCAGGAAGCCGTCTTCGGTAATGCCCTGTTTGGGCGCGGGAGGCTGTGTGTCGGGCATGGGCGGGGGCCGTTTGGTCAACTGAAGCGCCTGATTACCGCATTTGGCAGGGGGTCACCAGTGTTCGGGCTGCAGCGCAGACTGTGGCGCATGCAGGGCCGAATATTGCCAGCGCGGCAATTGGCAATAAGGTGTCGCCTTTGGCGCGGAAACAATGGGGTATCGGGCATGGCCGAGACAGTGACCAACAAGGGATTCCTGGGATGGGTGGAGAAGACGGGCAACCGCCTGCCCGATCCGGTCTTCCTGTTCTTCTACCTGATTATCGCCCTGATGGCGATTTCGCAGATCGCCGCCTGGGCCAGTTTCAGCGCGCCGCACCCAACCCAGGTGACCGAGGGTGGCACGCCGCTGATCATCGAATCCGCCAGCCTGTTCTCGGCAGACAACATCCAGCGACTCTGGGTGGAGATGCCAAAGACGTTCACGCACTTCCATCCGCTTGGCTATGTTCTGGTCGTGATGCTGGGCGCGGGCGTGGCGGAGCGCTCGGGCCTGTTTTCCAGCGCGATCCGCGCCGCCGTGCGCAATGCGCCGAAAGTCCTGCTGACGCCGCTGGTCGCGCTGGTGGCCATGCTGTCAAACCATGCCGCCGATGCGGGCTATGTGGTGATGATCCCGCTGGCGGGCATCCTGTTCGCCTCGGCCGGACGCCACCCTCTGGCGGGCATTGCGGCGGCCTTTGCAGGCGTGTCGGGCGGGTTTTCGGCCAACATCTCGCCCGGCCAGCTCGACGCGCTGTTGTTCGGCATCACCGAGGCGGCCTATGGCGCGAGCAATATCGATGCGGGCTGGACGATGAACATTGCCGGCAACACCTATTTCATCATCGCGCTGCTGCTGATCTACCTGCCGGTCATCTGGTTTGTGACCGACAAGGTGATCGAGCCGCGCCTTGGCACATGGACCCCTGCCCCGGACGCCGCCGTGCAGGCGGGCGATGAGGACAAGCCGCTGACCGCTGAACAGCAGAAGGGCCTGCGCATGGCGGGATTGGCTGTGCTGGGCGTCTGCGCGCTGTGGGCGCTGATGACGTTCGGGCCGGGCACGCCATTGCTGGCAGACGGGCCGGGCACCGAGGGCGACCCGTGGTACCAGAAGGCTGGACCGTTCTTCCGCTCCCTCGTGGCAGGCTTCCTCGTCCTGTTCCTGGCGGCCGGCTGGGCCTATGGCGCAGCGGCCAACACGATCAACAATCACCGCGACCTCGTGAACATGATGACCGAGGCAATGAAGGATCTGGGCTATTACCTCGTCCTCGCCTTTGCGGCGGCCCATTTCGTCGCGATGTTCGGCTGGTCGAATCTGGGCCTGATCTCGGCCGTGCATGGCGCGGACGCGATCCAGTCCAGCGGCCTGCCGCTGCCGATCGTGCTGGGCCTGATCGTGCTGTTCTCGGCGCTCTTGAACCTGTTCGTCGGCTCGGCCAGCGCGAAATGGGCGCTGCTGGCGCCGGTTCTGGTGCCGATGCTGATGCTGCTGGGCGTCAGCCCCGAAGGGGCGACAGCGGCCTATCGCGTGGGCGATGGCGCGACCAACATCATCACGCCGCTGATGGTGTACTTCCCGCTGATCCTGGTGTTTGCGCGGCGCTGGCAAACCGATTTCGGGCTCGGCAGCCTGACGGCGATGATGATCCCCTATTCGGTGTGGATGCTGATCACGGGCGTTGTGCTGATGATGGGCTGGATCTTCCTCGGCATGGATTTTGGCCCGGGCGCCCCCGCGCACATCACCGTGCCGGGCACCGGCGGCTAGGCAGCCTGTATGGAAAACCCGGCCCGGCATATGCCGGACCGGGTTCCCACCCTGGCGGGCGGCCGTCTATGGATGGGGGCGACCGGCCGCCAGCTCTCTCTCGGTGGTAAGATCTTTACGGATCAGGCCGCCTCTCGGTTCACTTCACCTTCGGCAAGCTGCGACATTTCCCGATCACCTGAATAGGTGCTGTCGAGACACGCCTGAAGCGTGCGGACCTCGTCGCTGAGGCGCAGGCGGCGGGCGAAGGCCACGACCGTGCCATAACCGGCGAGCGCATAATGGGTCATGCGCTGATATTGCGAGATGATCGAGGCATCGAGCACATCCTTGTCGGCAATGTCGGCCTCGATGGCGTGGGCGTTTGCTTCCTTCACGAGGCCTTCCATGCCCTGGCAGAACTCGCCGCGCGGATCGGCGCCGTGCTGGCGGATCAGCCCCTCGACTGCATCGATGCCGTCCTGGATGCCGTCCACGCCGCGTTTCAGCGCATCCTTCAGCTTGTCATTGCTGGCCTTGTCGGCGAGCTTGCGGGTGACTTTCAGCGACTGGCGATTGGCGCTGTAGAGGTCCTGCAACTGGTCGATATAGAGGTCTTTGAGAGTCGTGATGCTCATGGGAATTCCTTCCGTCGGGCTGGGGTTCATGTGACAGGGACTCAATGGACGCGCGCCGGGGGAAGTTCCGGAATTGCCTGATTTTAATGGAAATCCGCGGGAAATCGGCGATCCGCGGCCGGGAAGCGCGCCTCCTGTGAATGTGACCGCTTCCCGCAGGCCGCAAGCACGGCTATATCCCGGCCATGATATCACGTGACAAAATCCGCAATTTCTCGATCATCGCCCATATCGACCATGGCAAGTCGACGCTGGCCGACCGCCTCATCCAGCATTGCGGCGGGCTGACCGACCGCGAGATGAAGGAACAGGTGCTCGACTCGATGGACATCGAGAAGGAGCGCGGCATCACCATCAAGGCCCAGACCGTGCGCCTGACCTATAAGGCGCAGGACGGGGAGACCTATGTCCTGAACCTGATGGACACGCCGGGCCATGTGGACTTCGCCTATGAGGTCAGCCGGTGCCTGGCCGCGTGCGAAGGCTCGCTTCTGGTCGTGGATGCCTCTCAGGGCGTCGAGGCGCAGACGCTGGCCAATGTGTATCAGGCGATCGACCAGGACCATGAGATCGTGCCCGTGCTCAACAAGGTGGACCTGCCCGCCGCGGACGTTGACCGCGTGAAAGCGCAGATTGAAGATGTGATCGGGCTCGACGCGTCTGACGCGCTGGAGATTTCGGCGAAGACCGGCCTTGGCATTCCGGACGTGCTGGAGGCCATCGTGCAGCGCCTGCCTGCCCCGCAAACGGGCGAGGCCGACGCGCCGCTGAAGGCCGCGCTGGTCGATGCCTATTATGACCCTTATCTGGGCGTGGTGGTCATCGTGCGCGTGCATGACGGCGTGCTGAAGAAGAAGCAGAAGATCAAGATGATGCGCACCGGCGCGACCTATGAGGTCGACAAGGTGGGTACGTTCAATCCGAAGATCACCGAAACCGACGCGCTGGGGCCGGGCGAAGTTGGCTTTCTCGTCGCCTCGATCAAGGAAGTCAGCGACACGGCCATCGGTGATACGATCACGGAAGAGAAGCGCCCGACCGCCAAGGCCCTGCCCGGCTACAAGGACGTGCAACCAGTCGTGTTCTGCGGCCTGTTCCCGATGGATGCGAATGATTTCGACGAACTGCGCGCCGCGATGGGCAAGCTGCGCCTGAATGATGCGAGCTTCACCTGGGAGATGGAGACCTCTGCGGCGCTGGGCATGGGTTTCCGCTGTGGCTTCCTCGGCCTGTTGCACCTGGAAATCATCCAGGAACGCCTCAGCCGCGAGTTCGACCTGGACCTGATCGCGACCGCGCCGAGCGTTGTCTATGAAATGACGATGACGGACGATACCGAGATCGAGCTGCACAATCCGGCGGACATGCCGGAAGTCACCAAGATCAAGGAAATCCGCGAGCCGTGGATCAATGCGACGATCTACACGCCGGACGAATATCTCGGCGGCATCCTGAAGCTCTGCCAGGACCGGCGCGGCATCCAGACCGAACTCTCCTATGTCGGCGGGCGCGCCATGGTGAAATACGAATTGCCACTGAACGAGGTCGTGTTCGATTTCTATGACCGGCTGAAATCCATCAGCCGCGGCTATGCGAGCTTTGACTATGAGATTGTCGGCCACCGCGCGGAGAATCTCGTCAAGCTGCAGATCCTGGTGAATGACGAGCCGGTGGATGCGCTCGCCATGCTGGTACACCGCGACCGCGCCGAAAGCCGGGGCCGCCAGATGTGTGAGCGGCTGAAGGATCTGATCCCCCGCCAGATGTTCAAGATCCCGATCCAGGCAGCCATTGGCGGCAAGGTGATCGCACGTGAAACGCTCAGTGCCCTGCGCAAGGATGTGACCGCGAAATGCTATGGCGGCGACGCCAGCCGGAAGCGGAAACTGCTCGACAAGCAGGCCGCCGGCAAGAAGCGCATGCGCCAGTTCGGCAAGGTCGAGATCCCGCAGGAAGCCTTTGTGGCAGCACTGCGGATGGATGGGGATTAAGACTTTCGTCCACTGAGCCCCATCGGTCTGTCCTTCACCGAAATCTTACCTGTCATGGCGGCGCGAAGGATGCGGCGGAAGCTGGGGCATTCCATATGGCTGGGGGCGCGGCACTTGGCGGCGTGGCGCAGGCCGTCGCGCATGATCGTCATTTGACGGATCTTCTCGTCCAGCTCATCTGCCTTTGAGACCAGCGCCGCGCGTTCGATGCGGGGCCCCTCTTCCGACATCATGGCGGCGATCTCTTCCAGCGTGAAACCGGCGGCACGGCCAAGGGAGATGAGGCCGAGCCGTTCCAGAACGTCCGGTTCGAACAGGCGGCGCAGGCCACGCCGTCCGGCCGAGCGAATGAGGCCGCGCTCTTCATAATAGCGCAGCGTGGAGGCCGGGATGCCGGATTGCTTCGCAACGTCTGAAATTTCCAACATGGCTCTTGACCTCAAGTCGGCTTGAAGTGGCAGGATGCCGATATCAGCCCAGTTTGACAAGGAAAAGGCAGGCAGAATGAGCATCGCAAACAAGGATCAGGAAGAGATTTGGAACGGCGCCGGCGGCAAGGCATGGGTCCGGGCGCAGGCATTGCTGGATGCTGCCTTCACGCCCTTTGAGCGTGTTCTGGTCGAGACCGCATCAGCAGCGGGGGCGGCCCGCGTGCTGGACATTGGCTGCGGAACCGGCGCAACGACGCTGGCCCTGGGCGACGCCCTCGGCCCGGATGCAGAATGCCTCGGCCTCGACATTTCCGAGACGATGATCACGCATGCCCGCAAACGCGCCGCTGAGGCCGGGTCAAACGCCGAATTCATTGTGGCCGACGCACAGACGCATGAGTTTTCCGCCAGTCATTATGACCTGATCACCTCCCGCTTCGGCGTGATGTTCTTTGAAGATCCCGTCGCGGCCTTCCGCAATCTGAACCGCGCCGCTGCGCCGGGGGCCGGCATGGTGCTGCTCAGCTGGCGGGACCCGGCGGAGAATCCGTTCATGACAGCTGCCGAGACCGCCGCGCGCCCGCTTCTGCCCGGCCTGCCGAAGCGCGAGCCGAACGCGCGGGGCCAGTTCGGCTTTGCCGATTCTGCGCGTGTGGAGCGCATTCTGTCCGAGGCCGGATGGCAGGATCTGGCGCATGAGAAGCTGGACGTGGACTGCCGGTTCCCCCTGTCGGCGATGGATCTCTACGTCTCGCTGATGGGGCCGGTCGGCTATGCAATGGCACAGGGCGTGGATGAGGCGACGCGCGAGAAAGTCATCGATGTGGTACGGGCCGCCATCATGGAGTTTGCCGAGGGAGACAAAATCGCCTTTACGGCTGCGTGCTGGAAAACGACGGCTCGGGCGGCCTAGGCCCAGGCTTAGGCTGCGCCCTCGTTCCACACCCGATCGAGTTCGGCAATCTCTGCATCGAGCTGATTCACCGCGCGATTGTTGAGCCATATGATGGCGGCAAACACGCCGGTCATGATCGCCATGGAGACAGCGAAGCTGGCAAGCCCCGCCAGGAAGGGCAGTCCGGTGTCCGGCGAGAAATTCACCCCCGCCACGAACAGAACCGATCCCGGCACAAAGGGGGCGAGATACCAGCGCCAGACCGAGGCGAGCGCATCACGCTGGCGCAGCAGTTCGGTGCGGTGATGGTCCAGCAAGCGGGCTGTATTGTCTGCCTGCTGACCAGCCCCCTGCCCGGCGATCCTGTGCAGTTTCCAGCAGACATAAAGCGCGCCGAGAATGATCAGGAGTGCGCCCGCCTTCACTGTGAACACCGGAATGAGCCAGGCCATCCAGCCGAATACACCGATCACCAGAAGGGCGGCGAGATATTCGGTGATGTTTCGCTGGCGGATCCGAGCCTGGAATTTTCCGGCGCGCTTGCGCAGCTGGTCTACGGACAGTGTAAATGGCTCGACAGGCTGAGCGGTCCAAAGGGCGCGAATCTGGTCGAAATCAGTCATGACGGGACTCCTTGAAATCTGAACTGAGGCGGGATTTGAGACGGGAAATACGGGTGGCCACAGCGCCGGGCGTAAGGCCTGTGATGTCGGAAATGTCGGCTGCGCTCACTTCTTCGAGGTAAAGCAGCATCACTTGCCGGTCGGGCGGGCCCAATCCCCGAATCCACTGATGCAGGCGGGCTAGCGCATCCGCCTGTTCCCGCTCGGCAGAGACGCTGCGGCCGTCCGGCATCTGGTCAACAACATCCAGGGGCACAGCGGCCTGCCGGTGGCGGCGTTCGCGCCGGACATGGTCGGCCGCCACATTGTGCGTGACCCGATAGACCCAGGTACCGAGGCCGCAGCGGCCGTCGAACCGGGCAAGGCTTTGCCAGAGTGCGACATGCATTTCCTGCAGCAAATCGGCTTGCCGGGCGGAATTGGCCTCTGTCGCGCGGGCGAGCCGCTGCATCGCAGGGCCGAACTCTTCAGCCGCTGCCCGGTAGCGATCTTCCTGATCTTTTGCGTGTGTCATGTCTTCTTAGTCCACCGCGACCTGACTTTCTTACACAGAATCTGAAAACTGGTCCGCCGCGACGGAAAACTGCCGCGAGGACAGCCTAGGCTCGCCTGTCGGTCCACGCTACGCTTCCGGCCAAAACAAGAGGGAGACACGCCGTGGCGGACACAGACATACAACCTGCTGAAATTCTTTATGAGGTCGCAGACCATGTTGCGACGATCACGCTGAATGCGCCGGAACGGCTGAACACCATTTCCGGCCCGATGCTGGACGAGCTGTGTGAGGCGCTGCTCAAAGCGGATGCTGACAGGGATGTGCGCTGCGTGATCCTGACCGGGGCGGGCCGCGCCTTTTGTGCGGGGCTCAATCTGGAAAGCGCCACGAAAGGCGAAGGTATCGGGTCCGGCGCCGTGGCGAGCGCCACGCTGGATCTGCGCAATACGCCGCCAACGGTGTTGTTCAACATGTATACGCCGACGATCTGCGCGATCAATGGCGGGGCGGCCGGCTATGGCATGGATACGGCGCTCGGCTGTGACATCCGCATCATGTCGGACAAGGCCAAGATGGCTGCAGCCTTCACCAAGCGCGGTATCCTTCCGGAATCCGGCGGCACCTGGTTCCTGCCCCGCATGCTGGGCTGGGAGAAAGCGTGCGAGCTGATCTTTACCGGCCGCACACTGAGCGCGGAGGACTGCCTGGCTGAGCGGCTGTGCGCGAAAGTGGTGTCTCACGACACATTGATGGATGAAGCGCGTGCGATGGCCCGGGAGATTGCGTCAAATGCGCCACTGGCCGTGCAGGCCTCGAAGCGTCTGATGCGGATGGGCCTGTCAGAGCCGTTTACGGAGCATGTGCATCATGTCTTCCTGCAATTGCTGCCCCTTCTGAAGACAGAGGATGCGCGCGAAGGCATGATGGCGTTCCTGGAGAAACGACCAGCAGCATTCAAGGGGCGGTAGCGCCCCCTTTCTGCAGACTGAACTAGGCCGGGGCGTGGCCCATGCAGGCGATTTCGGCCAGAACTGCCGCCCAGGCGGCCTCCATGGCGGGGGTCCACTCGCCCGCCAGCGTATCCCGGCACGTATCGCGGATGGCGGCGAACATGTCATCCAGTTTGGACTCGGGTACGCCATAGCCCTGATGTGAAAGCCGCGCAGACTGCATTTCGAAGCGTGGCAGCGGGCTGCCTTCCGCCAGACCGATGATACATTCGAAACAGGTTGTCAGCATCGATCCGCGCACACCGCCATCCGTGTCCATCGCGAACAATTCCTCAAAATCCGGATGCCGCGCGAACAGGCGCTGATAAATCAACGGCGCCGGATCGGCGCAGAGCGCTCCGAAGCGTTCAAGAGAGGCGGTTATCGGGTCGGATTGGGTCATGCAGTATCCTATCTGGCGATTATCCCCCTCGCAATCGCAGAACGAGGCGGCGCGTGGCACGCTGGCTCATCTTGCGATGGCGGGCGATGCGGTGGGCGAGGCACTGGCGTTCGTCCCGTGAGCGGCCGAGATCATAGAGCTGGGCCGCGAAGCCGAGCGCGGCCTGCTGGTCGCGACTGGGACGGCGGGCGGCGCCTTCCTCCTCTGCCCAGCGGCCCGGATGGAAGCTGGCCGTCACCTTGGGCTGGTCATTGCCGAGATAGTAGAGAAAGGCGGCAGGCGCGGAGACATTGCGGATGATCGTGTCCGGAATGAAGTGCAACCAGTCCTGATGCTGTTGCCAGCGCCATGTATTGGGCGAATTCTTCGTGCGCACGCGCAGGCCGATGATGCGCAGGCGGCGCTGGACAGCGGTCCAGTCCTGCCCTTCCCGCTCGGCCTGAAGCCTCATCAGGCGGATCAGCCCTTCCATCGTGCCACCGGAGGCGACGAAGTCGACCAGGGCAATCGGCCGCGGGCCGGTGGCAATCGCCCTGGGGCCGAGGCCTTCGGCAGTCAGGTAGTCGAACAGACCGTTGAGGGCGGGCTCGGGCACTTGCTCGACCGAACCGGCATTGCGCAACGAATACTGCACGAGATGCAGCGCCGGCACATCGCGCAAGCCCTCGAAACAGCCCGACAGGTAATCATACAGGTTTTCCGGCGTGCGGCCGATGAAGGCGAGGTCGGACCGGTTGGCATGGGCAAGGATGCGCGATGCCGTGGCGCGCAGGGATTCCAGGAACATGTCGTTCAGGGGCCGACCCGGCGCGGTCGCCGAAATCAGGCCGCCCAATTGTTCCCGACGGGCAATATTCCACCGGAATGGTGTCGCCAAGATCGTGCCTCCCATTGTTTTTTACTGATTATAGGGCCTGCGGGCCGCGCTTTCCAAATGCTTCCCGGCGGCCTAAATGCACGGGATGAGCGACACGCTGACCATATTGGGCATCGAGACCAGTTGCGACGAGACCGCTGCGGCGGTGCTGCGCCTGACCGACGGGCGGGCAGAGCTGGTGTCTGACGTGATCCGTACGCAACTCGACGAGCATGCGCCCTATCTGGGCGTCGTGCCGGAGATTGCGGCCCGCGCGCATGCCGAACTGGCAGACCTGACCGTGAAGGCCGCCATGCACGAGGCCGGGATCGGCTATGAAGACCTGGATGGCGTGGCCGCCACGTCCGGCCCCGGCCTGATCGGCGGCGTGCTGGTGGGCATGATGACCGGCAAGGCGATTGCGCAGGCGGCCGGCAAGCCCTTTGTGGCGGTCAATCATCTGGAAGGTCATGCGCTGAGCCCGCGGCTCGGCAATGACTGCCCCTTCCCCTATCTTCTGCTGCTGGTCTCCGGCGGGCATTGCCAGTTTCTGGAGGTCCGCGGCCTGGGCGACTATCGCCGCCTCGGCTCGACCATTGATGATGCGGTCGGGGAAGCCTTCGACAAGACCGCCAAGACGCTGGGCCTCGGGTTTCCGGGCGGACCCGCCGTCGAGCGGCTGGCCGAGGGGGGCGATCCGGACGCGTTTGCGCTGCCCCGGCCCCTGCTGAACCGGCCGGGCCTGGACATGAGCTTTGCAGGCTTGAAGACGGCGGTCGCGCGCGCCGCGGAAAGCGGCATGACGGACGCGCGGATCAAGGATCTGTGCGCCAGTTTCCAGAAGGCGGTCACCGATATCCTCGCCTCACGCACCGCGCGGGCGCTGGACGGGTTTGATCCGGGTGGGGATGGCCAAAAACGGCTGGTCGTGGCGGGCGGCGTGGCGGCGAACAAGGCGATCCGGGCCGCGCTGGAGGCGGTTGCCAACGCTGCAGGCGCCCGCCTGATAGCCCCTCCGCTTCGGCACTGCACGGACAATGCAGCCATGATCGCCCTGGCCGGAGCCGAACGGCTGGCAGCAGGCCTGGTCAGCGAGCCGGATGGAGACCTCGCCACCGGCGCGCGCCCCCGCTGGCCGCTGGACGAAGCGGCAGCGCGGGCGGCACCGGTTTACGAGACCGGGCGACGGGGCGCGAAGGCCTAACCTGACTACAGGGTCTATACTGCGAATTCAGCAAGCGAATAGGTGGCGGCGAGGATGGCCAGCGCCATCGGCAATGCCGCAAGAAAAGCGACCAGGGACTGGCGGGCTTCGGTCTTGGACAGGGTCATTGATCTGATCTTTCAGCTCTTGCCGGCAGCAACCATCGCTGCCGATGCCTGACATATAGCATCAGCCTGAACATTTATCAATGAACGAAAACGAAATTATTCAGAGTTTATCTATTTTGCGCTCCGGAACCGCGGCCCCGGCGGACAGGCCTGCCAGAACCAGGTTCATGACGCCGGCGAGTTCCCGTTTCAGTTTTGGCAGCGTCAGATGGGAGAACAATTGCGGAAAGCGGAACTTCATCATGGCCGCCTGGATCATCTCTGCCGTCTCGTCCTTGTGCTCGATCTGGCGGAATTCGCCCGACTCGATGCCGGCCTCCAGGATCTGGACGAGATAGACGCGCTCCTGTGCGAGCTGCTCATTGAAGAAGAGAGGGCGCTCGTCACTCAGCGTCTCGGCCAGTTCGATCAACTTGTCCTTCTCTTCGAAGGCTTCAAAGGTGCGGACCAGGCTGAACTCGAAGAAGCGGCGCAGACGGTCGGCGGCGGAATCGGACTGACGGCAGATGCCGGCATAGGTCTGGTAGAGTTCGGAATTGAACTTGCGTGCGATCGCCTCGGCAATGTCCAGCTTGGACGCGAAGAAGCGATAGATGTTGCCCGCGGACATGTTGCAGTCCCGGGCGATCTCGGACATCGTCGTCTTGGCATAGCCATAATGGACGATGCGCTCCATGGCGGCTTCCAGTATCTGCTGGCGGGTATCGGTCGTGTCATTCATGCGGCCACCATACTCCTTGTTACTGAAGGATCAATGATTCATTCAGCCCATTTCTGTCGCGATCCGCGCCTATGGGCAGAGGGCGCCGCCTGTGCCATATGGCAGGTCAGCCACACCTGTTGCCGGAGCCTCGATACATGCCGCTTTTCGCCTTTCACAATCTCGACAATGACATCAATGGCGCCGAGCTGCGCGCCGCCAATCGCCCGGCCCACCTGGCATGGGTCCAGACCCTGGGCGAGGCGGTGCGCATGGCCGGGCCGCTCCTGTCGGAGGATGGCCGGATGATCGGCTCATTGTGCCTGATCGAGGCAGACAGTCTGGCGGCGGCGAAGGCGCTGGGCGCGGAGGACCCCTATGCCAGGGCGGGGGTGTTCGGGGAGGTCCGGGTGCATGAGGTGAAGTGGCTGATCGGGGAAGGAAAGCGCGCATGAGACAGCTGGTCCTTGGAAATCTGAACTATTCGAGCTGGTCGATCCGGCCGCTCCTGGTGGCGCGGCGCGTGGGCCTGCCGGTGGAGGAAGTGATCGTGCCGCTGGACTTCCCGGACACGTCGGCACGGTTGAAGGAGATCAGCCCGACCGCGAAAGTGCCGCTGCTGATCTGGGACGATGTGACCGTCTGGGAGAGCCTGGCGATCACGGAATGGATTGCCGACTGGGCGCCTGCGGGCGAGGTCTGGCCGGAAGATGCCGGCAAGCGGGCGATTGCGCGCGCGGTAACCAGCGAGATGCATGCCGGTTTCCCGGCCTTGCGCAAGGCGTGCCCGATGGACATTCGCGGCCGTACCGCCACGCCTGAAATGACCGAGGCGCTGGCGGCCGACATCGCCCGCATTCAGGTCATGTGGGACGAGATGCGCGCGCAATTTGGCGCGGGCGGCGATTTCCTGTTAGGAAAGTGGAGCGCGGCGGATGCATTCTATGCCCCGGTCGTGACGCGCTTCCGGACCTATGGCCTGCCGCTGACCGGCGCAGCGGCGGAGTATTCGGCGGCCGTTCTGGAAGACCCGCTCTTCCTGGAGCTGGAAGCGCAGGCCGAGGCCGAACCATGGTGGATCAAATACACCGCCGATGGCCGATCAAGCGGCTATCTCAAGCCGGAAGACTGAACAGGTCATAGTCGAGATCATGCCGGAACAGGGTCCGGACATGGTCTGCATAGATGTCCATCGCCTCGCCCGTGAACAGGTCTGAAAGCGGCGTCTTGCGGTTCTGCAGGACGTTTGGCTCGGCGTCGGGATCAACCTTGAGGGCCATCGCCTCCTTGGTGCCAGCGGCAAGCGCGACGTCCAGGGCGGCAGGAGTCAGGCCGAGCGCCCAATGATCCGACACGGCCTGCAGGACCGCGCGGGGATCCTTCTGGGTCCGCTCATACTGGACCAGCAGGAGGGATTCTCCATGGCGCGCACGTACATCGCCCCAGCGATTCCAGAAGCGCGCCAGCCAGTAGAGATCACAGCGATATTTCGACCCGCCGGGATCGCCTTTCAGATAGGTCAGCCAGTCGACCTTGATGTCGTATTCCCATTTGGCATGGTGGCTGGCGAGGATGGACATGGGATGGCGCACCGCCAGCACATAGGGCGGCAGGCCTGCAAGGCTGCGGGCCCAGCCCCATTCGGCCAGATGGTGTGGAATGGTGTGGCTGAAAGCCAGACGCGGCAATTCCGGGAACGTCACATCATCCTTGGGCCAGCCGATATAGGGCCGCACTGCATTCTCGGAGAAATAGGCCGGATGGGGAATGCCGTGTGTTTCAGCCAGCGCGACGGCCAGCATGTATTTCAGCCAGTGCGTGCCGGAATTCTTCGACGTCACCAGCATGCCGTCGAACCGGCCATGCCGCAGAATGGAGAAATTGGTCCAGGATTCGTTCAGGACCTTGGCGCGGTACTCGCTGGGCAATGGCTTTGACATGACCCAAATCCCTATTGCGCCCACACCGGCGGCGCAAGCGCCGACAGCGGTTGGCGCGTCAGGTCTTCAGGCCTGCCCTGTCCCTGAACACCTGCAACAGGGCCAGTTGCGCGCGCGTGGGCA
The DNA here is from genome assembly GCF_017792385.1 of Hyphomonas sp. NCBI lineage: Bacteria > Pseudomonadati > Pseudomonadota > Alphaproteobacteria > Hyphomonadales > Hyphomonadaceae > Hyphomonas > Hyphomonas sp. Next base: position 1,007,855 of record NZ_CP051230.1, read on the forward strand.
CGCCTTCGGCTTCCGACACGGCGACCAGCATGGCGTCGAGATCAACGATCTCCTTCGGACCAAGTTGAGGGGCGCTGACCACGAGTTGACTGAGCGTGCGCATGGTCGCCAGCGGGTCGGGTGCTGAATTGGTGACCCAGGCCGCATGCGCCGACAATTCATCCGCCTCTTTGCGGGTGAACCTGAAATGGCGCATGATCTCTTCATCAATGGTGCGGGCCTGGGCATCGGTCAGCGGTCCTTCCCGCGCCCGTGCCACTTCCATCATCATGATGGCGGCGGCTTCGCGCGGGTCCTCGATCAGGCTTATTCCCGCTTTCCCGGCCCGGTACTTGAAGGCAAAGCGCCGGGGCGCATTGGCGATGGCCCCCGCTGCATCCATCGCCACCCTGGCCCCGCGGCGCGCCATCTGGATCCGCCAGGACCAGATGCCGATCGTCGTCAGGATACCGAGAATGAGGATCAGGATATGCATGACGTGTATGTAGCGCGGCCCCGAAGGCCGCGCCACTCACAATCGGTCAGTCTGCGCCGGAGTCTGCAGGCGTTGCCGCATGCGCCTGGGCCAGCACATAGGCGCGCACGGCCTCCGCCTGCTCCGGGGACAGATGGTCTGCGAAGGAGACCATGCCGTTCGAGGCGAGGTTGCCATCCAGCACGACACCTTTCCATGCCGTCTCATTGCCCGTTATGGCCGACCAGCGCAGATCCGGCAGGACCCCGGAACTGACCGCCAATGGTCCGTGGCAGACGGTGCAGTTGCGCGCATAATGCACGGAGCCCTCGGCGATCATGGTCTCGTCACCAAACGAATCCGCCTTCGGTGTCTTGTCGATCATCGGGAAGTCCGGATCGGCGATTTCACCCTCCCCGCCCAGCTTGAAGGTCACGACCTTGCCGACAGTCGAAGGAACGGTCTCGTCATAGGCGAAGCCGGCTGACAGGCCAAAGGCACTGCCCCAGCCGGTTGTGATGGTGACGTATTGTTCGCCGTCGACCATGTATGTGCCGGGGCCGGACGCGCCGCCGGATTTCAGCTCATGACTCCAGAGCCTGTCCCCGGTCGCGGCATCATAGGCGACAAAGTCTCCGTTCAGCTTGCCCTGGAAAACGACACCACCCGCCGTCGACAACACCCCGCCATTCCAGGCATTGCCATGTTCGACTGACCAGCGCGCTTCTCGGGCAATTGGATCCCACGCAATCAGGCGGCCCTTGAGGGTCGAGCGCAGGTATTTCGCCACTTCGGGCGGTGCAATCGGGGGCACACCGGCCGCGAAGTCGGCGCCCGTATTCCAGGCGATGGACTGGGTCTCGAACCGGGGATCGCGGGCATAGGCCTGCGGAATTTCCTGTGCGGGAATATAGGCAAGGTTCAAATCCGGATTGAACGCCATCGGGTGCCAGTTATGCGCCCCGAGCGGGCCGGGAAGCTGTTCGTAGGGGACGGTGCCATAGCGGGCATCCGCGATCTCGATCGGACGCCCGTTCTCATCGAGCCCCTCGGCCCAGTTCAGCGGAACAAAGGCATCGCCGGAAATGAACTCTCCGGTCGCGGCGTCCAGCACATAGAAGAACCCGTTCTTCGGGGCCTGCATCGCAACACGGCGGGACTCGCCATCCTCGCCGACCGGCAGGTCCGCCAGGATGATGGTCTGGGTGGCGGTATAATCCCAATTGTCGCCCGGCGTCGTCTGGAAGTGCCATTTATAGGTGCCGGTTTCCGCATCCACGGCCACAATGGACGAGAGGAACAGATTGTCCCCGCCGGACGGATCGCGGAAATCCCGGTTCCAGGGTGAACCATTGCCGACTCCGAAAATGACCTGTTCGTTCACCTCATCATAGACGATGGAATCCCACACGGTGCCACCGCCGCCATCGGTGACCCAGGCGCCTTCATCCCCCCAGGTGACATTGCCGATCTCTTCAAACGCAGCGTCGGACACTTCATTGTCCGGTTGCTTCTCGGGGTTCGGAACGGTGTAGAAACGCCAAACCTTGTCGCCGGTATTCGCATCATAGGCGGAGATATACCCGCGCACGCCCAGTTCCGCGCCGCCATTGCCGATCAGCACTTTGCCGTTCACGACGCGCGGTGCCCCGGTGATCGTGTAGGGCTTTGACTGGTCGACCGTGACTTTGCTCCAGACGACATCGCCGGTTTTTGCATCGAGCGCTTCCAGCCGGCCATCAATGACGCCCACAAAGACCTTGCCGTCATAGACCGCGACACCGCGGTTCACGACATCGCAGCAGGCCTTTACGCCGACGGCGCGATCAACATCCGGATCGTAGACCCAGAGTTCCTCACCCGTCTTTGCATCCAGCGCATAGACCAGTGACCAGGCTGACGTGACATACATGACGCCATCCACAACGATCGGGGTCGATTCCACACCGCGATTGGTGGCGAGGTCATAGGTCCAGGCAACACCGAGATCGGCGACGGTGCCGGTGTTCACATTTGTCAGGCTGGAATGGCGCTGCTCGTCATATGTTCCGCCATAGGTCAGCCATTCTTCTCCGGCACTGGCCGTGCTGATCCGGTTGGTGTCGACCGAAGCGAATGCCTCTGGCTCAGCTGATGTGTCTGTGTCGGCCGTTTTCGCCTGCCCGCAAGCGGCGAGAATTACGAAGGATGCCCCCGCAATCAGTGTGGACTGCCAGTTTGTCATGGCGGTTCCTCTCCCTGTTCGTTTCCTCGAAACGGTCTGACGCCGCTTTCCCGGGAAAGAGTAGAGGAGGCGGGCCGATTGTCGAGACCTGTCTCAAGGTCAGGCGTGCGTGTCAGCCCCCTGCCCGGCATGGACGGACAGGTCCGACTGGGCCGCGTCAATGGCCGTCTCGATCAGGGCGCGCCAGGCGACAAGATCGGTCGCTGTATCCGATCCTTCAGGAAAGGTGACAGACCGGGAGGCGTTCACCACGCCGCCTTCAAGCCGGTCGCCGATCCGCGCAAAGCCGGCAAGGGCATCGGCCGCCCCGCCGCCTTGTGCCCCGTAGCCGGGTACAAGAAACAGCGCGTCAGGCGCGAGCCGCCGCAGGTGACGGGCTTCCTCCGGGCCGGTCGCGCCAGCCACCAGCATCAGGCTGGACCAGTTTTCGGGGCCTTTCAGGCGCTCAATGGCCGGGGCGAGCGCCTCGACGACGCGCGCATAAAGCGGGGCGCCGTCCAGGTCCCGGGCCTGGAAATCGGCCGAACCCGGATTTGACGTGCGGGCCAGCACCACCACACCTTTTTCATTGGCCTCGGCCTGATCGAGGAAGGGTTCCAGCGTGTCGAGGCCCATATAGGGATTGACCGTCACGGCGTCGGACGGAAAGGGCGCCGTGTTGGCGAGATAGGCCGCTGCATAGCCCTTTGCCGTGGTGCCGATGTCTCCGCGCTTGGCATCGGTGATGACGATCAGGCCCGCTTCGGTTGCTGCGGAACAGACGCGCTGAAGGGCCCGCAGGCCGTCCGGACCGTGGCGTTCGAACAGGCCGACCTGCGGCTTGACGATGCCCGCGCGCCCGATTGTGGCAGCCACCACCGCCTCCCCCCATGCGGCCAGGCCTTCCGGCGTATCCCCACCGAACAGGGTGGGCACGCGCCCCGGATGCGGATCAATGCCCACACAGAGGGGGCCTTGGCGCCGGACAGCACCGATGAGGCGGGAAGCAAAATGTGTCATGGCGTGACCCGGCAGGCGACCTTTACGACCTGAAGACGCCGGCGGGCATTGTCCGACATCGGGCCATAGGTCTCTTCGGCAAAAATTTCGGCGGGACCGTCCTCACGATCAATGCTGAGACTGGTGAGAAAGGCGTCGATAGAGGTTGGCGCGGCTGTATAGATGCGACCGCGGCGCGGGCTTTCGGCAACGATCACGCCGCGCACGGCGCCCCCCGCATCAAAGACCGGACCGCCGGATATGCCGCCCAGCGAGCCGGTGAGGCCGCGCGTGCGCCCGATCTCGGCCCAGGCCAGGATGGGTTCTGCCCCTTCGCGGCGGCCACGCGTGATGAGTTTCGAGCGGGACATCAGCTTTGTGGCCACTTCACCCGGCCGCCCCTGGGGGTAGCCGACATGATAGCCCGGCGTGCCAATGCGCAGCGGGGATTCAAGGTCCAGCTTGACGGGGTTCGGGCTGCGCCCCGTGGAGAGCAAGGCAAGGTCATGGTCAGGATCGACGACGATGCTGTCGACCGGCACATATTGTCCGGGGGCGACCAGCAGGCCGACCGAATTGCAGCCGTCCACGACATGGCGGGCAGTGATCCATTGGCCTTGCTTGTTGACGGCAAAGGCGGTGCCGATGCCATCCTTGGGCTCACTGACCTGAACCAGAACCTGTTCATCAAGCGGCGATGGCGGCGGCAGGGTGGGCCCGTCGGCCTCGATCACGGATTGTGGCGGCTCTGGCGCGTCGGCCTTGGGATCGCGCGCGAACAGGGTCCAGACGACGACGCCCAGCACCAATGCGTAGATCACCCAGTCAAACGAACGCATCCCTGTCGACGCCTCTCCTTCAGAATCTCTGCAATACCGGGTCCCACAGGCCCGCGGCGATGATCATGGCGGAGGCGAGCTTGGCCGAGATCAGGACGACAGCCGCGCCGGCCTCTTCCTTCTCGATCCGCTTCGGAATGTCGGTCAGCAGCACATCCACAAGGCGATAGACCAGAAGCTGGATCAGCAGGGATACCACGCCCCAGATCGCCAAATCTATCAACGTGACGCTTGAAGCTAGACAAGAGGCGATCGGAATGGCGAGGCCGACAATCGCCCCCGCCAGCGCGAAGCCCGCTGCCGAATTGCCCGCCTTCACGAGGGCCAGTTCCTTCCAGGGCGTCAGCAGCACGTAAATCGTGCTGGCGACGGCCAACATGCCACCTGCGGCAGCCGTCCACAGGAGGAAGCGTGGGAACGCCTCGACAAAGGCAAGAGTTTCACCGCCCATAAACGCTCGCAAATTCCTCTAAAATCGATTGACCCGAACTGAGCCAGTCTTATCCCTAACCATAGCACGCGACAGCCTCAAGGAGACATATTCATGATCAAGGGGAAAACCGCCCTCGTTACCGGCTCTACCAGCGGCATCGGCAAGGCGATTGCCGAGCGGCTTGCCCAGGCAGGCGCGAATGTGGTGCTGAACGGGTTTGGCGATGCAGACGAGATCCAGTCTCTGCAGGCTGAAATGGAAGCGGAACATGGCGTACGTGTCGGATATTCCGGGGCAGACCTGACGAACCCCGAGGCCATCGAGGAGATGATGGCCCATGTGGACAGCGAGTTCGGCGGCACGGATATCCTGGTCAACAATGCCGGAACGCAATTCGTCTCGCCGCTGGAAGAGTTTCCAGTGGCCAAATGGGACCTGATCATGGCGCTGAACCTGTCGGCGGCCTTTCACACGACCCGGCTGGCCATCGGCCCAATGAAAGCGAAAGGCTGGGGCCGCATCATCAATACCGGGAGCGCCCATGCCAAGGTGGCCTCTCCGTTCAAGTCCGCCTATGTCGCGGCCAAGCATGGCCTGTCGGGCCTGACCAAGGTGACGGCGCTGGAGGGGGCGGAACATGGCGTTCGGTGCAATCTGGTCTGTCCCGGCTATGTGCACACGCCTCTGGTCGATGGCCAGATCGACGATACGGCCAAGGCACGGAACATGAGCCGCGATGAGGTCGTCAAGAACGTGCTGCTGGCGGCCCAGCCGACCAAGCAGTTCGTGACGGCAGAGCAGATCGGCGGCTTCGTTGCCTTCCTGTGTTCGCCGGACGCGGACCAGATCAATGGCGCAGACCTGTCGATCGATGGTGGCTGGGTGGCGCAATAGCTCCCTGAACCGTCATTTGACCGATCGGTGGCGAAACGTGATATACGGCGTGTGATGTTGCACAGGATCGCCCTTCTCTGCCTCAGCCTGTTGCTGATGACGTCCGGCACGGCCAGCGCCGTGCAATCTGGATGTCCGGCGGCCAAGGCCAGCCAGATGAGCCATGCCATGGCGAGCGATTGCCATATGGACATGGGGGGCGTGGACATGGGCAAAGTGACCCCCGCCGGCCCTGAAGCGCCCGACATGCCGATGGACGAAACCGCCTGCTGCTGTCCGGCCATCGTGGCGGCCCTGCCGCCTGCACCCGTGCCGGCGGACAGCACGGACGCCTATCCGCCCCTGTTCGACATGCCTCTGGACGCCGACCCGGTGTCTGTCGCCTTTGTGCCGGAGCCGCCGCCTCCCCGGGCCTGATGTTTCCCGCGAAACATCCCTTCAACCCGGAACAAAGGAGAAGGCCTTGTCCTTCCTGTCCCGCGCCGCACCTCTTGCGGCATGCTTTGCCTGGGTGGCACATGCCCCCCTGGCAGAGGCCCGTCCCGTCTCCTATCCCGGCGGCTGGACGGTCATGCAGATGAACAATGGCGATGGCTCGTCCGTTCATGTGCACTATTCACCCACGGCCTCGGATTCGATCGGCTTCTATGCCGAGCGGAACTGGGCGGAAGACGTCCAGTTTACCGGGCTCCAGTACAACCGGCTATTGAAACGCTGGAACGGCCCCAAAAGCCAGGCGAACACCTATCTCAAACTGGGTGTTGGCGAGGCAGATCCGTTCGGGCCGGACTCCGGAGAGCTGTCCGGCTTTGCCGGTTTCGCCGCCGATTGGGAGACAAGGCGCTGGTTCACCTCCTATGAGGCAAGAGCCACCGACTATGCAGGCAATCAGAGCCTGCGCCACAGCGCCCGGCTGGGTGTCGCGCCCTATATCGGCGATTTCGGGGATCTCCACACCTGGCTCATGCTGCAGGTGGACAATCATCCGGAAGCCGACGAGCCCACCACGACAACCCCCCTCGTCCGGTTCTTCAAGGGCGTCCAGATGGTCGAGATCGGCTACACGCTGGAGTCGGACGAATTGCTTGCGAACTGGATCATCCGGTTCTGACCCCAAAGGAAAACACACATGAAACTCACAAAAACCGCGCTCAGCGCCCTCGCCCTGTCCCTGCTCGCCATGCCGGCCCCGGCCGAAGAGACGATGGATCATTCCAAAATGGACCATTCCGCCCATGCCGGAATGGAGATGCCCGCTGACACCGGAGCAGATCCGGCCATGTCGGCTCAAACCGTTACAGCCAAGGTGAATGGCCTGGTCTGCGATTTCTGCGCCCAGGCGGTGCGGAAAGTGTTCAAGAAGCAGGAAGCGGTCGAAAGCGTAAAAGTGGATCTGGACAATGGCGAGATTGTCCTGGGCCTGAAGGCCGGCGCCGACATGGATGACGAGACCATCGGCAAGCTGATCCGCAAATCGGGCTATTCCCTTGTCAGCATCGACCGGGGAGACGGCGCATGAGCAGCGAGGTAAAGGCCCCCAGCACGCTGCCGGCTTTCCTGTCCCTGTTCACCTCGACCGGAACCCTGATTTGCTGCGCCCTGCCGGCACTGCTGGTCAGCATTGGAGCGGGCGCGGTGATGGCCGGCCTGATCGAGGCGGTGCCACAGATCACCTGGCTGGGCAGGAACAAGGTGCTGGTCTTCTCCATCGCCGCCGCGATGATTGCGGTGGCGGGGGCATGGCAATGGCATGCGCGCTCACTGCCCTGCCCGGTTGACCCGGCAAAGGCGCGGGCCTGCACACGCGCACGTCAGATCAGTTGGGTCGTGTGGTGGATCAGTGTCGCCGCGTTTGCCATCGGCGCATTCTTTGCCTTTTTCGCGGCCAGCCTGCTCGCCTGATCCGGCCGGGGCCTGTCCAAGCGGCGGGCCCCGTGCCTATTCGGCGAGCAATTCGCCGAGACAGGCCGCAATGCTGTCAGCCGTGTCTTCATGCGTGAAGAAGGTCTTCAGCTGCCAGTCCTCGTCCATCAGGTAGAGCAGCGAAGTGTGATCCATCGTGTATTCCGACTGGCTGTCGGACTGTTCGACCCGGGAATAGTCGGACAGGAATTCGTCCGCAGCCGCCCGAACCTCTTCGTCCGTGCCGGTCAGGCCGACCAGGTTTTCGGGAAAGCGTGGTGCCTTTACATAGCTGGCGAGCACATCCGGCGTGTCACGTTCCGGATCCACCGAGATCAGGACAGTCTGCGGCGGTTCCATGCCTTCCGGCAGCTGCTCATAGGCGCGCTCGACCGTGACTAGCGTCATCGGACACACGTCCGGGCAATAGGTGAACCCGAAATAGACCAGGGTGGGCCGCCCCTTGAAATCCGCTTCTGTCACGCGGTCACCGGCCTGATTGATCAGCGAGATCGGGCCACCGATTTCCGGATAGGCCCGGCTGAGGCAACTGGCCTGAGCACCGCCTGAGCGGGCCGTCTCGGCTGGAACGGATTCGTTGGACGGAGAACAGGCCGCCAGCAGGGCGGCCGCCGCGCAAGCGGACAGGGAAAGGCAATGTCGGATCATCATGAGGGCGATATGGCGCGCAAGCGGTGCTTGGCGCAAGCGTCACGCTGCCGCATAAGGCGCAAATGGACGATTCAGCGCGCGATGGGCACTTCGATCTGGATGATGCGATCTTCACCCTGCCTCCCGAGGGGCTGGGTTCGGCGCAATCTGCCCTGGGGCGGACCCGCCTGCGCACCTTCATCACGCTGCGCTGGTTGGCCGTGGCCGGACAGACCGCTGCCGTGCTGTTTGTGGCCTTCGGCCTCGGCTTCGACATGCCGCTGGCGCTGTGCCTGGCGATCATTGCCGCATCGGCCTGGCTGAACGTGTTCCTGTCCTTCGCCTTTCAGAGCCAGCGCCTGACGCGCGGATGGGAGGCGACGCTGCAACTGGCCTTCGATACGGTGCAACTGGCCGCGTTGATTGCGGCAACGGGTGGATTGTCGAATCCCTTCCTGCTGCTGCTGGTGGCGCCGGTAACCGTGGCCGCCCTCAGTCTCAGCCCGTTCCGGGCGACTTTGATTGCACTGCTCGCACTCATACTTGCGGGCCTCATGCCCCTGATTCACCTGCCCCTGCCTTGGGGGGTGGCGGATACGAGCATTGCCCTGCCGCCCCTGTTCCAGCTCGGCCAGTTAATGGCCCTGGCGGTCGGTGTGGTATTCTTCGCCCTTTCGGCTGCGCGCGTCAGCCAGGATGAAGCCCGCCTCGTCCGCGCACTGGACGCCGCCGGCGTGGTGATGGCACGAGAGCAGCGCCTGTCGGCACTTGGCGCCATGTCCGCCATGACGACGCATGAATTGGGCACTCCACTGGCCACCATTCACCTGGTCGCAAAGGAATTGCAGGCGGATCTCGATCCGGACGATCCGCGCGCCGAGGATATCACACTGATTGCCGAACAGGCTGACCGGTGCCGCAGCATCCTGGCGACGATCCGGGAAGCGCGCGAGGCGACTGACATCGTGCACGCGCAGATCCCGCTGGACGCCCTGGTGGCCGAGGCCGCCGCACCGTTCAAGGGGCTGGGCGTGGACGTGCGTGTGCGCGCAGAAGCAGGCGAAGGCGGCGCCCCTCGCGCGCCCGTGCTGAAGCGAAGCCCGGAAGTGCTGCACGCTCTGGGGGCCTTCATCGAGAATGCGGTCAGTTTTGCTGACACGCGGGTCAATGTCGTCGCCACCTGGACCGCCGACCAGATCGTGATTTCCATCAGCGATGACGGCCCCGGATTTGCGCCGGAAGTGCTGCCCAAACTGGGCGAACCCTATGTGTCCCAACGCGGCGAGGCCCATTTGGGCGGCGGCGACATGGGACTCGGCTTTTTCATCGCCAAGACCCTGATCGAGCGGACTGGCGGACGGATCGCCACGCGCAACCGCACACCGCCCAAGAAAGGCGCCGTGGTTCAGACCCTGTGGCCACTGCGCAATTTGCAGGCATCTGACTTGGATTAATTGGCGGTTCAGACCTATATGACGGATATGTCATCGAGGAAAAGCCAATGGACCGGCCTGTAAATGTGAATTTGCACGAGAGCCTCAAGAATGTTGAGGACCGCTCATGTCTTGTCATGGATGATGACGGACCATTTGTGCAACGCATGGCCCGGGCCCTGGCCCAACGCGGGTTCGTCGTTTCGGCGGTGTCCTCGGTCTCCGAAGGCAAGGACATTGCCCGCCTGAACCCACCGGCCTTTGCCGTTCTGGACCTGCGTCTGGAAGACGGAAGCGGCCTGGACGTGGTGGAAGTGCTGCAGAAGCACCGGCCAGACGCCCGCGCGGTCATCCTGACCGGATACGGGGCCATTGCGACCGCCGTCGCGGCCGTGAAGGCTGGCGCCGTCGACTATCTGTCGAAGCCGGCAGACGTGGAAGACATCATCCGGGCCCTTACGGCCTCCCCGGACGAGAAACCTGCACCGCCGGAAAACCCGATGTCCGCCGACCGGGTTCGCTGGGAGCACATCCAGCGGGTCTACGAATTGTGCAATCACAACGTCTCGGAAACCGCGCGCCGCCTGAACATGCACCGCCGGACGCTGCAACGCATCCTGGCGAAACGCGCCCCGCGCTAAACCCGGTTCCTGCAGCAGTGTTGCCGGAAAGCGTCGCTGCGCGCTGCACTGCTGCCCTGTCCGACTAATGCAGTTGCGTCTCATTCCGGGCGGCTGGTAAGCGCCGCTCATGAAAAGCCTTCTCTGCTCCGCAGCCCCGCTCGTTCTCGCTTCATTTGCCCTGCCCTCCCACGCGCAGACCGGCGATGCACCCAGCCGTCTCAACCCTGTCGTGACAACCGCGACGCCGTCCGCCGCGCCTCTTGCAGACATCCCCATGTCTGTGGGCGTCCTCGCCGCTGAAGACCTGTCTCTGGCAGACGCCTATGTGAGCGCCGAAGACCTGACCGACTTGATGACCGGCGTCGAGGCCGCTGTGGCCAATGGCACTCAGGTCGCCTTCCAGATCCGCGGCATTGGCGCAGTGGATCACCAGGCCCTGACCCCGACCGCCGCCGCGGTCTATTCCGATGGCGTGTACCTGGCGACCAATGTCCAGACCGGTCTGATGCTGTATGATCTGGCCCGGGTCGAGGTTCTGAAAGGGCCACAGGGAACACTGTACGGCCGCAACGCGTCCGGTGGCGCGATCAATTTCGTGACGGCCCGCCCGGGCGAGGACCAGCGCCGCTTTGTCCGCGCGGGATATGGAAATCTGGACCGTTTCGATCTGGACGGGGCCTATGGCGAAGCCTTCGACAATGGGTTCAGCTACCGGCTGGCCGGGCGATACCTGTCCCGGGACGCAGCGCTCGACAATGTCGCCGGACCGAAGGATGCCGGCGGTGTGCGGGACGAATTCGGCCTGCGGCTCGGCCTGAACTGGGAAGAGTCGCTGGGCGGCTCGCTTCTGGTGCGCATCCATTATGAAGAGGACAATGGCGTCAATGCCGCGCCGCGCAATGACACGCTGGACCTGGGCGATCACCAGATCGCCGTCGGCAGCGACGGGATTCAGGACACTGACAATGAATTCCATGGCGTCTCGGCAGAGTATTCGCGCGCGCTGGGCGACTGGTCCCTGACCTCCCTGACCGCGTTCGAGGGCTACAATCAGGACTACGGATTCGACTTTGACGGTGCAGTGGCCCTGTTCGGCAATCCCGGCTTCGACGCCAATCTCGCCTATATCCGCGACTTCCGGCAGTATTCCCAGGAATTCCGTCTGCAGAGGGACTGGACAGGTGGCAGCACCCTGTTTGGCGCGTCCGGCGCGCTGGAGGATTTCAGCCAGACCTACACAATCTGGTGCGGAGAGCTGGACCCTGCCACATTGCTGGGCACCTGCCCCTATGTCGGCGCTGCCAGCCGGGCCGGCCCCGCGCCGGTTTCCGATACGCGCGCCATGACGCTGGTCACCGACACAAGACAGGATCGTTCGGCACTGGCATTGTTTACCTACAATGAAGTCGACCTGTCGGATCGCCTGACCGCCACGCTTGGTGCACGGATCACGCATGAACGGATCGAGGGTCAGGGCAGCGGACGCCACATCTTTGAGGATGGCACGATCGGGTACAACAATGTCAGCGGCCTCGGCCTGGCGGCCGGATCAAACGCGATCGAGGATACACGCCTGTCCGGAAATGCCGCCCTGTCCTATGCCATCGGACACGGTAATGCCTATGTGTCCGTCTCCAACAGCTACAAATCCGGCGGATTCAATGGCGAGGTTCAGAACAATTCGACGCATTTCGACGATGCCGGACTGTTCGATGCCGAAACTGTCACCGCTTACGAAGCCGGCTACAAGGGCCGCACAGGCAAGCTGGCCTATAATCTGGCGGCGTTCGTGCAGGATTACCGCGATCCCCAGGCCCGGATCTTCGTGACCTTTCCATTGCCTGATGGGTCGAGCATCACGTCCAATTCACTGTCCAATCTGGACGAAGCCATATCCTATGGCCTGGAAGCGGATTTTTCCTGGCAGACCACGGACCGGCTCTCCCTGGATGGTGCGGTCACCCTGCTGGAGACGGAGATCGATCAGACATCCGACATTGGCGGCAATGCCGGCAAGTTCGACGGCAACCCCCTGCCCTTTGCGCCGGATGTTTCTGCGACGCTGGGAGCGCGTTACGCATTTGCCCTGACCGACACGATCGATGCGAGCCTCGCCGCCCATGCAAAGTATCGCGGGGACTATTATCTGGACCCGGAAGGGCTGGACAGCCGGATGCAGGACTCATTCACCACACTGCAGGCCGAAGCCGGGTTCGCCTTCACCGAGACGGGACTGGTCGTGACACTCTGGGGGCGGAACCTGACCGATGAGGATTATGCGGTCTCCGGCTACGGCTTTATCGGCTATGACACGTTCCGGTCCGATCCGCGCACATATGGCATTCGGATCGGCTACGAATTCTAGCCTCAGCCGGGGCAGCCGCCATGATCGAAGCGGAGGGCCCGGAAGTTTACCGGGTCCCCATTCGAATAGTTCAGCGCGTAATAGGATTCCGTTTCCGTTACGCAGAGCCCCATCCGGTCGGCCTGCGCACGCAAATGGACGAGTTCATCCTGAATCGGCGGCTCGGCCTTCCGGTCCTCGAGATTGACCAGATAGACAACCGGATAGGCTGACAGGTCTTGCGGCAGGTCCAGCGGGGTTTCCGGCGGATGCAGGTTCTGCGTGCCGAGGGTGAGGATATAGGAGGGCTCAGCATAGCCGAGCGCCAGGATGCGGTCCGGTGCAGGCCAGTCGCAAGCCTCGCCCGGAACGCCGCAGACATCCTCCAGCGCCAGACGGGCTGTCTCGGTCGGCTGCACCCAGACCTGGCTCGGCAACATGAAGATACGCACATGCCAGCCAATCGCCACCGCGGCGTAGATGGCGAACATGGCGGCATTACACTCATGGCGGCGCGCAAATTCGATGATCGCGATGCCGCACAGCGCAAAGCCGACCCACCAGAACCAGAGCGGGAATTCGCGATACTCTGTCCAGTTGGCCAGCACGTCCTGCGGGAAGGCCGTCGAGAAATCCCCGGCCGTCTCGGCCATGAAATAGGTCGTCACACCGGGGAAGGAGACCGCCAGAAGCAGGATGGCGCCCAGTGCGAACAGGGCGATCGACACCCAACGCGTCACAGGCCAGTACTCCCCTTCCATCATCTTCGTGGCCGCGTATCCCGCCAACAGGCCGAAGGCCGGATAGGCCGGAAGGATGTAATGGCTGAGCAGGGTGGGCATCAGCTCGAAGAAGGCATAGGTCAGGACGGCCCAGGCCGCCAGCAGGCGGATGGCGCGGGTTTCCTCCGAAATGACCTCCTCGCCCACGGGCCAGCGGGTCATCCATTGATCCCGTCCGGAGGCCCACCAGAAGAAGACCAGCAGAAGGGCCGGCCAGGCCGGCAGGGGCTTCAGCGTGGCAATCGTGTTCAATGCCTGCCCGGCCAGGCCGCTGTCAGGGCGCGGCAGGAAGGGCAGCAGATAGTTCAGGACCAGAAGCCCGGCAAACAGGGCTGCCGCGATCAGGACCACATGTTTCAGCCATGCGACGCCGCGCGCCCTGGCCGGACCGATGGTCTTCCACGCCGCCACGAGGCCCGGCACGAAAAACAGCGTGGCCGGGAAGAACCAGGCCGGGATGTGGGTGAGATGGTAAAATGCCCAGCCGCCATGCCCTTCGGAGGCGCCGGTGAACTTGTCCTTGAGGTCCTTGCCGACCGCGCCCTTGATATACTGGCCGTCGGTGGCGGCCTGGATCCAGAGGAACCAGGGCAGCACCATGGCCACGAAGATGGCCGGCCCGGGCCACCAGAGCAGGACCCGCCACCAGTCTCCGCCCTTCCCGTCCGTCGCCTTGGTCCAGACCCAGGCGCCGATCCCGGCATAGGCGGCCACCATGGGGGTGACCGGGCCCTTGATGAGAAAACTGGTGCCCATGCAGGCCCAGAACAGGAGCGCCATCGCCTTGGACTGATCCCGGCGCATATAGAGCCGCGCCAGCGCGCCGATGCTGAGCGTGGTCAGGAAAACCAGCATGCCGTCCGTCTTGGATATGTGCGCCTCTGAGGTCAGCAAAAGGGTGGCGCCGAACAGGGCAGCGCCGACAAAACTGGCCCGCCTGCCGACCAGCACGAGGCCGGTCCAGAAACAGGCCAGCGTGCCGAAAGCTGCGCCGAGCCAGCTGGGCACGCGATAGGTCCAGATCTGTTTGGCCTCCGGACCCGTGAACACGGCGGTCGAGGCCGCCTGCAGCCAGTGGATGCCGGCGGGCTTCTTGTTGCGCAGCTCGTCCTGGTACTGGATCCGGATATAATCCTGCTCTTCCAGCATCTCCTTGGATGCCTGCGCGAAGCGGCTTTCGTCCCGATCCAGCGCTGGCAGGCTGAAGACGCCGGGCGCGGCCGCGCCGAATGTGAGGATGAACAGGACGAACCAGGGCTTCCAGCCGGTTGAAAGTCGGTCAAGCAAAGTCATGATTGCCGTTTACCTTGTTCCTCCCCGCCCGTCTTCAGCCATTTGCGGTGAGATTCATAGCGTGACAAATGCGCCCCGGGGCTCGCCTTGGACGAAAACGCTTTGTATGAGCGTGCGAAACCGCCCCGTCATGTGAACGGGGCCTGATGTCTGAAAGGTGCCAGCCGTGGCCCAATCGCCTGAGTTTTCCGTCGTCGTGCCGGTTCACAATGAGTCCGGAAACGTTGAATCGCTGATCAGCGAAATTCACCGCGCGCTGGATGGCCGCGCCTTTGAAATGATCTTCGTGGACGATGCGTCCTCCGACGATACGCGGGCGCGTCTGGTGGAACTGAAGGCGCGATTCCCGATGCTGCGCGTTGTGGGCCATCGCAGCAATGCCGGGCAGAGCCGCGCCATCCGGTCCGGCATTCTGGCGGCGCGCGCCCCGGTGATCGGCACGCTGGATGGAGACGGGCAGAATGATCCGGCGGACCTGCCGGACCTTTACCGCCAGCTGACCCGTGCGGACGCGCCGCACACGCTGCAAATGGTGATGGGCCGGCGCACCAAGCGCAAGGACACGGCCTGGAAACGGTTTGGCAGCCGGTTTGCGAACAATATCCGCAAGCGGATGCTGAAGGATGATTGTGATGATGCCGGTTGCGGCGTGAAGGCCCTGCGGCGGGACGCCTATCTGCACCTGCCCTATTTCGATCACATGCACCGCTACATGCCTGCCCTGATGCGGGCGGAAGGCTTCGATGTCGAGTATCGCGACGTGAACCATCGCGAGCGCGGATCGGGCAAGTCCAACTATACCAATTTCGGCCGTCTGGCTGATGCCCTGTCGGATTTGCGCGGTGTCATGTGGCTGATCCGCCGCCGGCGCAATCCGGGCGGCATGGACGAGCTGTAGCCGGACCCTCTTAATCCGGAACGAATAAGCCCCCGCCTGCGCACTGCCGGCGGGGGCTTTTGCATGAAAGCGGAAAATGGCCCGGTCAGGCCTGGCCGCTGACCGCCAGAACGTCTTCAACCGTGCGCAGGCCCGGCTTGGGCGAGGTGACCAGAACGGCCATATTGCCCGGCAGGTGCTTGTTATCGAGCATCTTTTCGTGCGCTGCCGGAATGTCCGCCCAGGGGAAGACTTCCGACATGCCCGGATCGATCCGCCGGTCAATGACCAGCTTGTTGGCCGCCGACGCCTGTTTGAGGTTGGCGAAGTGGCTGCCCTGAACCCGTTTCTGGCGCATCCAGAGGAAGCGGGCATCCATGGTCAAATTGAAGCCGGTCGTGCCGGCGCAGATGACCACCATGCCGCCGCGCTTGACGACAAAGACCGAGACCGGGAACGTGGACTCGCCGGGATGTTCGAACACGATGTCGACATCCTGCTTGCCGGTGATCTCCCAGATCGCCTTCCCGAATTTCCGCGTCTCTTTCATGTAGTCGCCGAATTCCGGACCATTGACCGTGGGCAGTTGGCCCCAGCAATTGAAATCCTTCCGGTTCAGCACGCCTTTTGCGCCAAGCGACATGACGTGGTCGAACTTGTCATCCGAAGACACGACACCGATGGCGTGTGCGCCCGTGACCGCGCAGAGCTGGACGCCGAAACTGCCGAGACCGCCGGACGCGCCCCAGATCAGCGCGTGTTCACCCGGTCTCAGAATGTGCGGGCGATGTCCGAACAGCATCCGGTAGGCCGTTGCCAGTGTCAGCGTGTAGCAGGCACTCTCTTCCCATGTCAGATGTTTCGGCCGTGGCATGCACTGACGCGCCTGGACCCGGCAGAACTGGGCAAAGGAGCCGTCCGGGGTCTCATAGCCCCAAATGCGCTGGCTGGGCGAGAACATCGGATCGCCACCATTGCACTCCTCATCGTCGCCATCATCCTGATTGCAGTGAATGACGACTTCATCGCCCGGCTTCACGCGCGTCACCTTGCGGCCGACAGCCCAGACGATACCGGCGGCGTCAGAGCCGGCGATATGGTAATCCTGCTTGTGGATGTCGAACGGGGACACCGGTTCGCCGAGACCGGCCCAGATGCCATTGTAATTGACGCCAGCCGCCATCACGAGCACCAGCACCTCATCGGAATCGATTTCCGGCACGGGCACCTGTTCCAGCTGCATAGCGGTCGACGGGCGGCCGTGGCGCTCGCGCCGGATCGCCCAGGCATGCATCATTTTCGGAACGTGGAACTCCGGCGGAATCTCGCCGAGTTCATAAATGTCTTTTGTCTCCCTTGCCATGGCAGGGGGGCCCTCCTCCTTGATTTCACTTCCGGAAGGGATCGTCGCACGTTTATTCTGTGACTTCACAAACCATCCGGTTACGGCCACCTTGGCCGGAGAGTGCACGGCTTGCAAGGAATTTGTTGCACTGCACAAAACATTGGATCGAGGCGTTGCATTCATGCCAATCGGCGAAACGGTTTACCTGAACGGCGCGTTCACCCCGCGGAAGGAAGCCCGGATTTCCCCGCTGGACCGGGGCTTCCTGTTTGCCCATGCCGCTTATGAAGTGACGGCGGTTTATGGCGGCAAACTGATCGACTTCCAGGGTCATGTGTCGCGCCTCGGCAACACCCTGGACGCAATCTGCATTCCGAATCCGCATGACGCCGCCGAATGGGAGACCATTCACCGCCGACTGATTGCGGAGAATGCGCTGGACGAGGGCCTGATCTATCTTCAGGTGTCCGCCGGGGCCTATGAGACAAGGGATTTCGCCGGACCCGATTTGTTCGAGCCGACAATCCACCTGTTTGCCGACCAGCGCCCCCTGGTCGGAGAGGCTGCGCGCACCGGGATCAAGGCGATCTTCCTCAACGATATCCGCTGGCGGCGGCGGGACATCAAGACCACGCAGCTCCTGTCACAGGCGCTGGCCTATCGCACGGCCCGGGACGCCGGAGCACAGACGGCGTTCATGGTGGAGGATGGATTCGTGACGGAAGCCGCCTCCGCCAATACCTGGATGGTGACGCAGGATGATCGCATCCTGACCCGGAACCTTTCCAGCGACATCCTGCCGGGCATCACCCGCGCCCATGTCATCGCGCGGTTGCGCGATCTGGGCATGGATGTGGAGGAGCGCGCCTTCACGCCGGACGAAGCCTATGAGGCGAAGGAAATCTTCACCACATCCGCCGGCGCCCTCATCGCACCGGTGATCCAGCTGGAAGACCAGCCTGTCGGCACCGGCGCGCCCGGACCCGTCACGCGCCGTGTCCAGCGTCTGTACTATGAAGCCATCGGCGTGGATGTGGAGGCCGTCTCGCCCTGGGTCCTTGCCTGAAAACTGTTGCGGATCTTCAGGAACAGGATCACCGCAGCCAGCAGAAGGGTGATGATATTGGCGATGATCATCGGCAGTGAGCCCAGCAGGAAGCCATAGACCAGCCAGCCTGCGACGCCGGTGGTGAACATGACATACATCACCATGGAAATGCCTTCCGTCCGGCCGGTGCGGATGACGAGTAGCGCCTGTGGCAGGAAAGACAGGGTGGTGAGCGTGGCAGCGAACAGGCCGATCAGGTCTGGCATCAGGGAAACTCCGTGGGCGCGCGGCCGCTATACTTCAATTGCCGCGCCTGCGATACCGCCCTGCGCGCCTGAAATGTTTACGCTAACGGAATGGCTGGCCTAATCCCGGTCCAGCACTTCTCCCTCAATGATGTCTCCCGGCCCCTCCCCGGCGGGGGCGGATCCTTCAGCGGGAAACCCGGCCCGGAACTGGCTCATCACGGCCGAAACCTGTGATCCGGCAATCCGCGCGCTGATGCCATTGGCCAGAAGGGCGAGACCGGTCACAGCACAAACCAGACCGGCATCCACGAGTCCAACGCCCCGCGCGAGCGCCGTCTCCCGGAACAGCGCCAATATGCCGAGGCAGACAATGAACAGGCCCGCGAGCAGGCCCGCGCGTATGGCGAAACCCGGCAGAAGGCCCGTGACCTGCGGATAGCCTTCATGACCTGCCACGCGATGCAGCCGGAACCGCTCAACCCAGCTGGTGACCAGCATGCCGGCGGCCAGTGCCGCGACGGTCAGGACACTGCGCTCCATCAGGGCAGCAACGACCACACCCAATGGGAATGTAATCAGGGCGAGCACCCTCAGCAGAAGGGCGGTCTGGATCGGGCTGGAAGGCTGGGACACGTTCGGACTCCTCTCGCTTTCATCTGGTTGCTCAGACATCCTGACGCAAGCACGGACGCTTGCCTTGTGACGTGGCACACGGCATGCTGCGCCGCAACAAAACAAGGGGAGATATCCGTGGCAGACATGGACAAGACATACCAGCACGCGCCGGACCGCCCGTGGATATTCCGGACCTATGCCGGTCATTCGACGGCGGCAAAGTCCAACGAACTCTATCGCGGCAATCTTGCAAAGGGCCAGACCGGCCTCTCCATCGCGTTCGATCTGCCCACCCAGACCGCTTATGACGCCGATCACATCCTGTCGAAGGGCGAAGTCGGCAAGGTGGGGGTGCCCGTGAAGCACCTCGGAGACATGCGCAAGCTGTTCGACCAGTTGCCGCTGGAGGAAATGAACACGTCCATGACGATCAACGCGCCGGCGGCCTGGATGCTGGCGCTGTATGTGGCACTGGCAGATGAGCGCGGCGATGACCGCAAGAAGCTGCGCGGCACCACACAGAACGACATCGTGAAGGAATACCTGTCCCGCGGGACCTACGTGTTCCCGCCGGAACCCAGCCTGCGCCTGATCTCTGACATGGTCAGCTGGTGCTATACCGAAGTCCCGAAATGGAATCCGATGAATGTCTGCTCCTACCATTTGCAGGAAGCGGGCGCGACGCCGGAACAGGAGCTGGCCTATGCGCTGGCGACCGCCATTTCCGTGCTGGATACGGTGAAGGCGGGCGGACAAGTTCCAGAATCAGACTTCGAGACCGTGTTCGGACGGATTTCCTTCTTTGTGAATGCCGGAGTGCGTTTCGTTACAGAACTTTGTAAAATGCGTGCCTTTGTGGAACTTTGGGAAGAGATCGGCCGCGAACGCTATGGTGTGACAAGCCCCAAAGCCCTGCTGTTCCGCTATGGGGTGCAGGTCAATTCGCTGGGCCTGACCGAACCCCAGCCTGAAAACAATGTCTATCGCATCCTGATCGAGGCGATGGCGGTGACACTGTCGAAGAAGGCCCGGTGCCGCGCCCTGCAATTGCCCGCCTGGAACGAGGCGCTCGGCCTTCCGCGCCCCTGGGACCAGCAATGGTCTCTGCGCCTTCAGCAGATCCTGGCCTATGAAACGGATTTGCTGGAGTTTGAAGACATCTTCGATGGCAGCCACGTCATCGAGTCCAAGACCGAAGAGCTGAAAGCGCTGGCCCGCGACACGCTGGCCGATATTGATGCGCGCGGCGGGGCGACCCAGTCGATCGACTTCATGAAGGAAAGCCTGGTCGGCGCGCATATCGAGCGCATCAAGGCCATCGAGAGCGGCGAGCTGACCGTGGTGGGCGTCAATCGCTATACCGAAAGCGAAGCCAGCCCGCTGGGCGCAGGCGATGGCGCAATCCAGACGGTCGACCCTGCCGAGGAATCCGCGCAGGTCCGCGACCTGAAGGAATGGCGCAGCCAGCGCGACCAAGCTGCGGCAGATGAAGCGCTCGCCAATCTGAAGCAGGCCGCCCTGGACGGCACGAACATCATGGAGCCATCCATCGCCTGCGCAAAGGCCGGTGTCACGACCGGCGAATGGGGCACCGCGATGCGGGAAGTGTTCGGCGAATTCCGTGCCCCCACGGGCGTCGCCATGGTTATCAAGACCGAAGGCGAAGAGACGACGGCCGAGGTTCGCAAGGAAGTCGACCGCGTGTCCGAAGCGCTCGGCCGTCAGCTGACCTATGTGCTTGGCAAGCCCGGCCTTGATGGCCACTCCAACGGCGCCGAGCAGATTGCCGCGCGCGGCCGGGAAGTGGGCATGAATGTCGTCTATGAGGGCATCCGCTTCACGCCGTCCGAGATCGCCGCGCAGGCAAAGGAAAACAATGCCCATGTCGTCGGCCTGTCGATCCTGTCCGGCAGCCATCTGGACCTAGTGCGCGAAACGATTGCCGAGCTTCGCAAGGTCGGCCTCGACAATGTCCCGGTCGTTGTGGGCGGCATCATCCCACCGGAAGATTCCCGCGCCCTTCGCCAGATGGGCATCGCCCGCGTCTATACGCCGAAGGATTTCAAGATCACCGAGATCATGGGCGACGTGGTGGGCATCGTCGAGAAGGCCTGGCTGGTTGAGGGCTGAGCCCTACATTCTGCGCATTGTAGATTGAATACCTGACGGTTCGCCTTTATCGGGCCCGAACAAGCAGGGAGGCTTTCGCGATGCCCCATTCCAAACCTTTTGAACTCGGCTGGGAAGAGTGGCTCGCGCTGCCCGATCTCGGCCTGCCAGCCATCAAGGCGAAGGTGGATACCGGCGCGCGGACATCTGCGCTGCATGCCAGCATCATCGAGCCCTTCGGCCCGTCGGATGCGCCGCAGGTGCGCTTCCTGATCCAGCCGGACCCGAACAATCCGGCGCTGGAGGTGACCTGTTCGGCGCCTGTCGTCGATCGGCGTGACGTGACCAGTTCAAACGGCGAAACCGAGCTGCGCTATGTGATCCAGACCGATGTGGACATGGGTGGCCGGCGCTGGCCGATCCAACTGACCCTGACCAATCGGGAGAGCATGTCCTATCGTATGCTGTTCGGGCGCGGCGCGATCCAGCCGGACATGATTGTGGATGCCAATGCCTCCTTCCGCCAGCCGAAGCTGGACTTTGCCGCCTATTCCGGCCTGCCCAAGAAGAAGCCGGTCAAACGGCCCCTTCGGATCGCGCTGCTGACCCGGGAACCGAAGAACTATTCCAGCCAGCGCCTGATCGAGGCCGCACAGGCCAGGGGGCATGTCATCGAAGCGATCGACACGGCCCGCTGCTACATGCAGATCGGCACGACGCATCCGGAAGTGCATTATGATGGCAAGGCGCTGCCGCGCTATGACGCCGTCATTCCGCGGATCGGGGCCGGCATCACGGATTACGGCCTGGCTGTGCTGCGGCAATTCTCGAACACGGGCGCCTTCTGCCTCAACGGGGCCAGTTCGATCGGCCATTCGCGCGACAAGCTGATGGCGCACCAATTGCTGGCCCGCGCCAAGATCGACATGCCGGTGACCGCCTTTGCCCACAGCCCGAAGGACACCAAGGATCTGATCTCGCTGGCCGGCGGCGCGCCGGTTGTCGTGAAGCTGCTTTCGTCCACGCAGGGCAAGGGCGTGGTGCTGGCCGAGACCCGCAAGGCCGCCGAAAGCCTGATCGATGCCTTCCGGGGCCTGGACGCGAACTTTCTGGTGCAGGAATTCGTCGAGGAAGCCGCAGGCACGGATGTGCGCGCCTTCGTGATCGGCAACAAGGTTGTCGGCGCAATGAAACGCCAGGCGCAGAAGGGGGAGTTCCGCTCCAACCTGCATCGTGGCGGCACGGCCTCGACCATCAAGCTGACGCGGCAGGAACGCGATACCGCCCGGGAGGCCGCCAAGGTGATGGGCTTGCGTGTGGCGGGCGTTGACCTTCTGCAGACAGATAACGGACCGAAAGTCCTGGAGGTGAATTCCTCCCCCGGCCTCGAAGGCATTGAATCCTCGACCGGCAAGGACATTGCCGGCCTGATCATCGAACATCTGGAAAGCCAGGTCCGGCCTCTTTCGCGGGTGCGCGAACCCGCGACCCGGCGGAAGCGGGCCCCCTAGCGGGAGCTGAACAGCTGTCCCTTCTCCGTCAACAGCACGACCATCAGGGATCCGAGACCAAGACAGACAAAGCCGATCATCAGGGGCAGTGTCGAGCCATTGTAAAAGCTGCCGATGGCCATGCCGAGCAGGCTGGACACGGTTGTGGTGGCGAACCCATAGGCGGCAGACGCCGTGCCCGCAATCTTGCCGAGCGGCTCCATTGCCAGCGCCGAGAAGTTTGCGCCCATCAGGCCGAAACAGGCAAAGGTCAGCGCAAACATCGGGAAGAACCAGTAGAGGCTTTCGCCGAACAGAAGCGTGATGACGACCAGTGCAGACGACATGATCAGGAAGAAGACCATGGCCCCATGGCTCATGCGGCGCATGCCGATCCGTTCCACGACGCGCGAATTCAGGAAATTGGCTGCGGCCAGCGCGGCCGCAATGCCCGCAAACCAGAACGCAAAGGATTCCTCTTGTCCGAACACATCGCGGAAAACCTGTTCGGAGGATCCGATGAAGGAGAACAATGCCCCGAATATGATGCCGGACGCGCACATATAGCCAAAGGTCACGCGGCTGCGGCCGACAGCCAGATAGCTACGGAATGCGGACCCAAGGTTGAGCGGCGTGCGCGAATCCTCTCCCAGTGTCTCTGGAAGGCGCATCCACGTCCAGACAAGCAGTGCCCCGCCAAACAGGGCCAGCACGCCGAAAATCCACTGCCAGGGCGCCACGAACAGGATGACCTGGCCAATCGCCGGCGCGATCATGGGCACGATCATGAATATGGTCATGACCAGGGACATGAAGCCGGCCATCTGGCGGCCGGCATACAGGTCTCGAACGACGGACACCGCCACGAGACGTGCGCCGGACGCAAACACTCCCTGCAGGAAGCGCGCAACCAGAAGGGCCGTGAAATCCTTCATCAGGACACAGAGCAGGGCAGTCAGGATGTATCCGGACAGGCTGATGAACAGCGGGAGCCGGCGACCGAACCGGTCCGACACCGGTCCCCAGAAAAGCTGGGGCGCCCCGAAGCCGAGAATGTAGGCAAAAACGATCATCTGTTGCCGGTTGGCGTCGCCGGGCGCACTGTCGGACAGGCCGAGCGAGGCCGCGATCTCCCCCAGCGCCGGCAGCATGATGTCGATGGCCAGCGCGTTAAGCGCCATCAGGGCGGCGACCATGATCACCATCTCCGTCCGCCCCGGAACGGAACGGCCATGGGCACCCGTCACAATGCGGGGCTGGGAGGATGGCATTTCGCTGTCGGGCATCGGTGGGCGGTTTCCCCTGAACGGTCGAGTCGGCCAATCTGGGTCCTTCGGTTCGAAAACACCAGTGCCCGGGCCAGAAAAAACCCCGCCGGTGGGGCGGGGCTGGAATGCGGATATGCAGGGTTGCGGCCTAGCGTTCCTGCGGGCGGACGATGTTTCCGCTGAGATTGAAGACCACCTGCTCGGCGTCGAAATAGGCGGCATCGGCCGGCTTCTCGCCCTTGCCCATCAGGATTTCGGCAGACGCGACATAGCGGGTGCGCTCGCGATACTCCGAAGGTCCGCCCCAATAGGGGTCATAATAGCCAAGCGCGCCAACGCGGGGGCGGTGGAACGGGTTGCGGTAATACGCGGCGTGCGGGCCGTAATAGGCGTAATGGAGATGAAAATGGTCGTAGAAGGGCGAATAGGCACTGCTGCCGACCGGAACGAGCCGACTTTCGGAATCGGTCTCCCGGCGCACGACCCGGAAATGGTCATAGCCATTGAGGCGGGTAAGCTCGGCGGCGCGATAGAGCAGATAGGTTTCCACCGTTTTCCGGTCCGTCAGCGAATTGCCCGAGAACTGGACCTGGAACCGGTTGGATTCGATCTGTTGCTCGGAATAGCCCCGATTGCTGTCCGGCGTGGCAGCCTGGTACGGCGTCGCGGTGGCACAGGCCCCCAACAGGACAAGCCCGGCAAGCGCGCTGATGGGCAGGAATCTGGTCATGGCAACAACCCTCCAAAAGCAATCGTCACAGCAGCTTATGGGGGAAACCTGCTGAACGCCAGTTGAACCGGCATCACGTTTCAGCGAGCAGATCGTTCCCGAGGGCAGTTGACGGGGGCATGAAAAAGGGCGGCCTTCCAGCCGCCCCTTCGCAAGAGAAACAGGCTCCGATCAGGCAGCCTTGTAGCCCATGACGGCCTTGATTTCGAGGAATTCCTCGAAGCCATACTCACCCCATTCGCGGCCATTGCCGGACTGGCCATACCCACCAAAGGGCGCCGTGAAGTCAGGGCGGGCGCCATTGACCTGGATCTGGCCGGCGCGGATGCGATTGGCGACCTTGCGGGCCTCGTCTTCCGGTCCCTGGACGTAGCCAGCGAGGCCATAGACCGTGTCATTGGCCATCTCGACCGCATGGTCGACATCCTCGTACGGGATCATCACGAGCACGGGCCCGAAGATTTCCTCGCGGGCGATGGTCATGTCATTGGTGACGTTCGCGAACACGGTCGGACGGGCGAAATAGCCCTTGTTGAAGCCTTCCGGGCGACCGGGACCCCCTGCGACCAGGGTCGCGCCTTCCTCGATCCCCTTCTGGATGAGATCCTGCACCTTCTGATACTGGTTGCCATTCGAAATCGGACCGATGGCACCCGGCGTTGCCTCACCCGGCATCATCACCTTGACCGATTCCGCAGCGGCCTTGGCGATGGCCATGGCCTGTTCCTGCTGGTCTTTCTGCACGAACATGCGGGACGGGG
Source organism: Hyphomonas sp. (assembly GCF_017792385.1). Classification (NCBI taxonomy): domain Bacteria; kingdom Pseudomonadati; phylum Pseudomonadota; class Alphaproteobacteria; order Hyphomonadales; family Hyphomonadaceae; genus Hyphomonas; species Hyphomonas sp. Next base: position 1,033,196 of record NZ_CP051230.1, read on the forward strand.
CGTTACAGGACTGGCCCGAATTGGTCATCATCTGCATGACGCCGCCGCCCACGGCCTTTTCGAGGTCAGCCGAAGGCAGGATGATGTTCGGGCTCTTGCCGCCCAGTTCCTGAGCGACGCGCTTGACGGTCGGCGCGGCCGCCTGGGCCACCAGCACGCCGGCGCGGGTGGAGCCTGTGAAGCTCATCATGTCGACATCCGGGTGCGCGGAAAGTGAAGCGCCAACGCCCGGACCGTCGCCATTGACGAGGTTAAACACGCCTTTCGGCACACCGGCCTCATGCATGATCTCCGTCAGGATCATCGCATCGAGCGGGGCGATTTCGGACGGTTTCAGCACCATGGTACAGCCAGCCGCGATGGCCGGGGCCACCTTGCAGGCGATCTGGTTGAGCGGCCAGTTCCAGGGCGTGATGAAGCCACAGACACCGATCGGCTCCTTGCGAAGCAGCGTGGTGCCTTTCAGTTCCTCGAATTGATACTCGCGCAAGATGGCCGCCATCGTCGCGAAGTGGCCCATACCAGCCGGCACCTGGGCGGCATTGGCCAGCCACATCGGGGCACCCATTTCGCTGGAGATCGCCTCGGCCATTTCCGGCATGCGCGCCTTGATTCCAGCGGCAATCTTCTCCAGCAGCTCCGCGCGATATTCGACGCTGGTCTGGGAGAAGGACGGGAATGCGGCCTTGGCCGCGGCCACGGCCTTGTCGACATCCGCCTTCGACCCGATGGAGATGACCGCAAAGCTTTCCTCGGTCGCCGGATTCTCGACTTCCATCGTGCGCGGCTCCACGGGGTCCACCCATGCGCCATCAATGTAGAATTGCTTGTATTCTTTCATGCTCTTCGGGCCTCCCAATGATCCATATGCTGGTCATGACTATAGGTGCCGGACTCGCGACGGGCGAGTCCTGACGCAGGGTAATTTCGCCAGCCGGTGTCAGGCGCCGTGAACGTGATCGACGTCAAAGGCGGCGATGGTTGCCAAGTTCACGATATCACCAACCGTAGCGCCAAGCGACGCGATCTGGACCGGCTTTTCCAGGCCCAGAAGCATGGGCCCGATCACCGTGGCGCGGCTCATTGATTCCAGAAGCTTGGTGGAAATGGAGGCTGCATGAATGGCCGGCATCACGAGCACGTTGGCCGGACCGGTCAGGCGGGAGAACGGATAGAGCAGCTTGTGGCTGGGGTTCAGCGCGACATCGGCGCTCATGTCGCCCTCATATTCGAAATCGATATTCTTCATGCTGTCCAGGATCGCCACGGCATCACGCACCTTTTCCCCCCGCTCGCCCATCGGGTTTCCGAAGGTCGAATAGGACAGGAAGGCCACGCGCGGCGAGAAGCCAAGCGAGCGAACCGAGCGCGCCGCCTCGATGGCGATGCTGGCAAGGTCCTCGCCCTGCGGAAGCTCGGTAACGCTGGTATCGGCGATGAAGACCGTCCGGCCACGATTGATCACCATGGACATGCCAATGACGGCCTGGCCGGGCAGCGGGTCGAGCACGAGCAGGGAATCGTTCAGCGCCACATCATAGTTCCGGGTCACACCCGTCACCATGCCGTCTGCGTCGCCATTCTTCAGCATGCAGCACCCGAACACGTTGCGATCCTGATTGACGAGCCGCTGGGCATCCCGCTTGAGATAGCCGTCGCGCTGGAGGCGGGCATACAGCATGTCCGTATAGACCGGATTGTTGTCCGACAGGCGCGCATTGAGGATTTCGAGCGTACCGGGCTGGATGCCCATCTGTTCCATGGCCCGCTCGACCTGGGCTTCGCGGCCGATCAGGATCGGATGGCCGAGGCCCTGATTCTTGAAGCTGAACGCAGCGCGGACCACGGCCGGTTCCTCGCCTTCCGCAAAGACGATTCGGCGCTGAAGCTCCTTGCAGCGTGCCTGTACGCCCTGGATGAAGGAGGCCGATGGGTCTGCCCGGCGCGCCAGCGAGTGGCGATAGGCTTCCATGTCGTCGATCGGCTTGCGGGCTACGCCTGTGTCCATTGCCGCCTGCGCCACGAAGGGCGGGATGAAGCTGATCAGGCGCGGATCGAACGGTGTCGGGATGATATAGTCGCGGCCGAAGCTGGGCCGGGCACCATGATAAGCGGCGGCAACCTCGTCCGGGACATCCTCGCGGGCAAGTTCCGCAAGCGCCTGGGCAGCGGCGACCTTCATTTCCTCATTGATGCCGCGGGCGCGCACATCAAGTGCACCGCGGAAGATATAGGGGAAACCGAGGACGTTGTTCACCTGGTTGGGATAGTCCGACCGGCCGGTGGCGATGATGGCGTCGTCACGAACGGACTTGATGTCTTCCGGCGTGATTTCCGGATCCGGATTGGCCATGGCGAAGATGATCGGATTCTTGGCCATGGACTTCACCATGTCCTTGGTCACGGCGCCCTTGACCGAAAGGCCCAGCAATACGTCCGCACCGTCAACGGCCTCGGCCAGCGTGCGCTTCGTTGTCTTGACCGCGAAAGCGGACTTGAACTGGTCCATCTTCTCCGTGCGGCCTTCATAGACCACACCCGAAGAGTCACACATCAGGATGTTCTCGGCCTTAACGCCCAGATGACGGATCAGCCCGGCGCAGGACAGGCCGGCCGCCCCTGCCCCGGAGACGGCAACCTTCAGGTCCTCCATCTTGCGGCCGGTAATGTGGCAGGCATTGATCAGGCCAGCTGCGGCGATGATGGCCGTGCCGTGCTGGTCGTCATGGAATACCGGAATGTCGAGATCTTCGCGCAGGCGGCTCTCGATGATGAAACAGTCCGGCGAGGAAATGTCTTCCAGATTGATGCCACCCCAGGTCGCGCCGATATTGCGCACCGTGGTGATGAACTCCTCGACATCGGTCGTGCTGACCTCGACATCGAAGCTGTCAATGTCGGCAAACCGCTTGAACAGGACCGACTTGCCTTCCATCACCGGCTTTGACGCCATTGGCCCCAGATTTCCGAGCCCCAGAATGGCCGTACCATTGGAGATCACGGCGACCATGTTGCCCTTGGCGGTGTAATCGTACGCCTTGTCTTCATCTTCAGCGATGGCCAGAACGGGCACTGCAACGCCGGGGCTGTAGGCCAGCGACAGGTCCCGCTGTGTGCCCATTGGCTTGGTCGGCACCATGGAGATTTTGCCGGCATGTGGCTGCGAGTGGAAATCGAGGGCTTCCTGATCGGTGAAGCTCGGCCGTTTGGTGGTCATTGCGCGGCAATTCCGTTGTTGCAAAAAGTTTCAATTGAGGCGGCAAACTAGGCCGGTGCGAGAGGCATGCCAACCGTAAAACAAGCCGATTCCTGCGATATGATCACTTTGTCACGGGCAAGCTGGTGCGAGGCTTTGCGAATCTCCCGCGCTGGCGGTAGCGTCCCCGCCCATGGCTGATACCGCTGCCCCTGCAAAACCCTCTCCCGCGCCAAGCCCGTTCATGGCGCAATACCTGTCCATCAAGGCCCGGCACGATGATGCGTTGCTGTTTTTCCGGATGGGCGATTTCTACGAATTGTTCTTCGAGGACGCCGTCGAAGCCGCCCGTGTGCTGGACATCACGCTAACCTCCCGCGGTGAATATGAGGGCAAGCCGATTCCGATGGCGGGCGTGCCGTATCATGCTGCCGAAGGATATCTGGCCCGACTGATCAAGGCCGGATGCCGGGTGGCGGTGTGCGAGCAGACCGAGACACCGGCTGAAGCCAAGAAGCGCGGGTCGAAGGCGATTGTGAATCGGGACATCGTTCGCATCGTCACGCCCGGCACCCTGACCGAGGACGCCCTTCTGCCGGCCCGGCAGGACCAGGCGCTGGCTGCCATTGCCCTGGGCAGTGGTGGCACCGAAGCCGCAATTGCAGTGTGCGACGTCTCTACCGGCCGGTTCGGCGTGACGGCCCTGCCTGCTGAAACACTGGCCGACAGCCTGATGGCCTACCCCCTGTCGGAATTGCTGGTGTCCGAAGGTGATCTGGACCAGGCCGCGATTGCCAATGCCACCGCGTTATCGAGTGCGCCGGTCACCTTCCGGCCGGCCCGCAGCGCCACCCACAAGAATGGCGAAGCGCTGCTGAAGGAAACCTATGGCATTGCGGCGCTGGATGCGTTCGGGGATTTCAGCCGTGCGGAACTCGCCGCCATCGGCCTGTTGCTGGACTATGTGAAGCTGACCCAGGCAGGAAGCGACATCCGCCTCGACCCGCCCGTCCGCGCGCGCGCCGAAGGGCATTTGGCGATTGATCCGGCGACCCGGACGAGTTTGGAGATCGATCGGTCCATGCGGGGCGAGCGGGCCGGATCCCTTCTGGGCACGATCGACCGCACGGTGACCGCGCCGGGCGCGCGCCTGCTGGGCGCGCGGCTGGCCCGCCCATCTGTCGACCGGCCAGAGATCGAGGCACGGTTCGACGCGGTATCCTGGTTCGCTGATGATCGCGACACGGTCGAATCCGTCCGCGCCAGCCTGAAAGCAGCACCGGACCTTGAACGCGCCCGCACGCGGCTCAGGCTGGGCCGGGGCGGTCCGCGGGACCTGGTCGGTATCGGTCGCGCCCTGACCGCCGCCCATGACGCTGCCGTCCGGCTGGCAGAGACCGCGTCCGGCCTGCCACCGAAGATCGCCGAGGCGATCGCGGCGCTCGATCTGCGCAACAGTGACGCGTTGGCGGCGCTCGCCCGCGACCTTGACGCAGCCTTGTCTGAAAACCCGCCGACGCTGGCTCGGGATGGCGGCTTTGTTGCGCCCGGCTGGGATGCCGCCCTGGATGAGGCGCGGGGCCTGCGCGATGACAGCCGCCAGATCATCGCAGCCCTGCAGGCGCGCTATGCCGAGGAAACCGGCATCACCGCACTGAAGATCAAGTTCAACAATGTGCTTGGCTATTTTGTGGACGTGCCGGCCCGTCATGGCGACCCGTTGATGAAGCCGCCTCTGTCGGAAACCTTCATCCATCGCCAGACGCTGGCCAGCAATGTCCGCTTCTCGACGCAGGAGCTTTCGGAACTTGCCGGCAAGATTTCCCGCGCCGAGGACGAGGCAAAGGCCCGGGAACTGGCCATCTTCGATTCGCTCTGTAAACGGATCGACCAGTTGACCGCATCGCTTTCGCGTACGGCAGCGGCAATTGCCGAACTGGATGTTGCAGCGGCTTCGGCCGAATGGGCCTTTGAGGCGGATGCGGTCAGGCCCGTCCTGACGGACGATACCAGCTTCGCGGCAACCGGTCTGCGCCATCCCGTTGTCGAGGCCGCGCTCAAGAAGGATGGCCAGGGCTTCACGGCCAACCATCTTGACCTGAGCGGCAACGAGCCCGGCACCCGGCTCCTGCTGGTAACCGGCCCGAACATGGCCGGCAAGTCGACCTATCTGAGACAGGCCGCCCTCGCGGTGATCCTGGCACAGGCAGGGCTGTTCGTACCCGCCCGCGCGCTGACGCTCGGCCTGTGCGACCGCATTTTCAGCCGGGTCGGCGCATCGGATGACCTGGCCCGGGGCCGCTCGACCTTCATGGTGGAGATGGTGGAAACCGCGGCGATCCTCAATCAGGCAACCGAGCGAAGCTTTGTCATCATGGATGAAGTGGGGCGCGGTACATCAACCTGGGACGGTCTGGCGATTGCCTGGGCCGCAGTCGAGCACCTGCATTCGGTCAACCGGTCGCGCGCCCTTTTTGCCACACATTATCACGAGCTGACAAAGCTGGTGGAGGACCTGCCCGGAGCAGCAAATGCGTCCCTCAGGGCAAAGGAATGGAAGGACGATCTCGTCTTCCTGCATGAAGTCCAGCCGGGCCCGGCCGACAAATCCTATGGCGTGCAGGTGGCCAAGCTGGCCGGCCTGCCAAAGAAGGCCGTGAAACGCGCCGGACAGATTCTGAAACAGCTGGAAGCCGAACCGAGCGCGCCGGAAAGCCTGCCCCTGTTCGCTGCGGCCTCGCTTGGGCCGGACACGGAAGATGATGACGTTCTGGACACCGGCCCGTCCGAAGCCGACCTTCTGCTGGAGCAGATTGATCCGGATTCCCTGACGCCGCGCGAAGCACTGGACCTGCTCTACCGATTGAAATCGCTGGGCGGCTGATCGCCGGGCGACAGGCCGAGCCGTTTCAGTGGGCTGCCGAGTCCGCCTGACACCATGGCGGCCAGTATTTGCGGCGCAGGCGGCACGCGGCTGAGCGGCGCGGCCAACCAGTCCCGCAACCAGGCCAGCACCGCGGAATCAGACTGATAGACGGGCGTGAACAGCCAGCTCATCATCTGGAACAGGCGAACATGACCCGCCCGCATCGCCTTGTAGTGCCTGAGCTGACGATCAAGCGCACCAGGCTGGCCCAGCGCACGCGCCAGCGCATAAGCATCCAGAAGGGCCATGTTTGCCCCCTGCCCCAATTGCGGACTGGCCGCATGCCAGCTGTCACCGACATGGACCAGCCTCTGATTCACCACCGGCGTGTGGGTGCGATGGTCATAGCGGGCAAAGGTCAACTGGTCATGAGATTCGACCCCGTCCAGCAGGGGGGCCGTTTCCGGCCAGAGCTCGATGGCCTCGCGTTTCCAGGCTTCGAGGGGTGACTGTTTCCATGTGACATGCTGGTCTGCCCGGATCGACCAGAAATAGGTCAGCGTTTCGGGATCGGATTCCGTCAGGCGTCCGGAAGGCATCACGCCGGCCATCTGCCTTGCCTGCCGGTATTTCTGCGCCAGCGCATCCTTTTCAAACCCCAGACCATTCCGCCAAGGGAGCGTGGCCCACAACGCACCATAGGCCAGCGATGTGCGGGGGCGAGACGAGAGCGGCGAGCGCACGCCAAGAGCATCCACGACCAGGTCGAACGGGCCGAGCGTGTACCCTGCCCCGGTTGTCACATAGCCCGTGGCAGCATGCGCCGAAATGATCCGCGTAGAAACTGCAATGTCCGCACCGGCAGTTCTGGCCGCGTCATGCACGAGATTGAAAAGGGCGGGCCGCTGGACCGAGACTCCGCATAGGCCGGGCCGCAACGCGTCATAGCGCACGTCCAGAACGGTTCGGCCTGACCCGACCGACTCGCCATGCAACCTGCGAAGCGGGGCACCAAGCCGCTGCGCATCGCTCCGAAGGCCCAGTTCACCCAGAATAGCCAGACCGGTTTCCTGCAGGATCAGTCCCGAACCGACAGGCTGGGGCGCGTCGAACTGGTCGAACACTGTGACCTGATGGCCCTGCCGCGCCAGCAAGGCGGCAGCCGCGAGGCCGCCAATGCCGGCGCCGGCGACGGCAATGTTCAGCGAGGTAGCCACCTCAGCCGGCGACGGCCACGGGATTGCGCCCGCGCACCAGCTGCTTGACGAACTCGACATGGCTGCGCAGGCGATACAGGTCATCCGTATAGGACAGGGGCACTTCGACGGCCCCGATTTCCGCCTGCAGGTTTTCCAGATCGTCCAGAACCCTGTTGCAGGTCTCCTGTGACTCGGCGGCGCGTCCGCGATCTTCCAGTTCGCGCAGGTCGGCATACCAGACATAGATCTTCCGCCGCACACGCCAGCGATAGATCGGCGGGGCCACCCGCACCAGCGGGAACAGGAGGGTCAGCAGCGGAATGGCAAGTATCCAGGCCCGCTCGAGAAAGTTTGCGACATCGAAGGAGAAGTAGCGGCGTAGAAAGGACGGACCGTCCTGATAGTAGCGACGCGCCTGGTCCGTGATTGGCAGGTCTGTCACATCCGGATCTGGATACTGCCCACCGGCGGCCAGCAGGGTGCCCTCGGAGTGAATGGCCATGGCGGCATCCATCAGCAGGGATTCGATGGCCGGGTGCAGATCCTTGCGCACGACCAATTGGGCGACCGGCGCAACCAGAGGCACATCTTCCGCCGGCACATTGAGGCCGATATCGACAACGCCGCGCAGCAGAACGATGTCGGAGAGCGCCTCATGGCGCCGGGCCAGTGCCGGCGCCCGGTCGAATCGCATCAGGCGAACCTCATCGCTGCGCAGCAACCGGTCGACATAGGATGCCTCGATCGATGCCGCGAAGGCCGCCGCGTCGATCTCCCCGGCGAGCAGGGCCGTCGCGGCTGCATTCCCCGACAGGGAGAGGCGAGACGCATCGACCCATTCCCCGCCATAATCGGTTTCCAGTTCGAGCGCGAGCATGCGCGTGCCGGACCCCTGCCCGCCGACCGCCATGCGGAGATTTCTCAGATCGCCCAGGGTTTCGGCCTCGACGTCCTGGCGCGCGAACACCCAGAAAGGTTCAGGGAACAGGCCCCCCAGCGACCGCAGCTTTTCCTCATCCCGCGGAGTGGACAGGCCGCCCTGGACGAGGCCGACATCCACTTCGGAATCATCGAGCAGACGCAAATTGTCGATCGAGCCCTGGGTTTCCACCAGTTCGACCTCGACGCCCTCTTCCGCCAACAGGCGCTGATAGCGTTCGGCAAAGGCATGATACGCGCCGCCCGGACTGCCGGCGGCAAACCGGATGGTTTTTGGCGGCGCCGGATCCATCAGCATGAGCGCCAGCAGGACGCCTGCAAACGCAACGGCCACGAGGGGCCAATAGACTTTCAGGAAGTCTCTCAATGCCGACATGAATTCCGCCTCCCACCGCGTTCTGCCTGTGCAGACCCCAGCTGTAGGCCGGGATCTTGCAAGGATCAACAAAACGTAACGCCCTGCCTTCAAATCGCCCCATGCGTGCCGCGCATGGAACCTATTCCGTTAGAAGAGTGTTCATGAAGGCAGTGCGTCCCCATCTGCATGGGACAAGAGGAAAGGACCGGAAAGTGAGCCACCCCATATCCCTGACGAGACTTCTGTCCATCGGCGTGATGGGCCTTCTGGCGGTGATCGCCTTCGCCATGGTCCTGATGCCGCAACCGTCCCTGTATGCAGGATAGGGCCTAATCCTTGTGATATGGCGTACCGGCAAGGATCGAGACAGCACGGTACACCTGTTCGGCCAGCATCACCCGGACAAAGCGGTGCGGCCAGGTCTGCGGGCCGAATGCCATGGTATCCGGCACGGCAGAACGGACACTGTCTCCATAGCCTTCTGCCCCGCCAATCAGGAAAACCAGGTCCGGAACGCCCTGATCGCGCCATTTCGACAGGTTTCCGGCAAAGTCACGTGATCGCTGCGCCCGGCCGAATTCATCCAGCCTGATGCATTTGGCACCCGCCGGCAGCTTGGCGAGAATCCGCTCTGCCTCGGCATCCAGTCCCCCGCCGCTGGCGACTTCGACTTCCTCGATCCCGCGAAATCCCAGCGAACGTGCAATCGGCCCGGCGCGCTTCAGATATTCATCAACAAGGTCACGTTCGGGCCCGGATTTCATCCGACCAACAACGAGCAACAGGATTCGCATGCCGGGATGCTAGTTGACCGGCGTGCGATGGGCATCGCTGGACGCCCAGATCTTTTCAAGATTGTAGAATTCGCGGACTTCCGGCCGGAACAGATGGATGATCACATCCCCTGTGTCGATCAGCACCCAATCGGCATTTGGCATGCCTTCCACGCTGGCAGGGCGGCCTGTCAGCTTCTTGACGTCCTGCACCACATGATCGGCAAGCGCAGCGACGTGACGGCCGGACCGTCCCGATGCGATGATCATGAAATCTGCGAGAGAGGATTTGCCGTCGAGGTCGATGAAGAGAATGTCCTCGGCCTTGTCGTCCTCTAGGGACTTGGCGAGGGATTCAGCCACAGTGCGAATTTCATCAAGCGTGGCCGGCTGGGCAGGCTGCAGCCGTGGGGCGCTGGGGGTCAGGGGTCCGGTTCCTTCTTTTACGTACCGACAAGATAATAGCATCCGGCCCGCCGAACAACCAGCCAAATGAGTCGGTGTTCACCGGGCACCAGGCCGAATTCTTTCGAAAGTTTCACCTGTACAGTGCTTGCCAGAATTTCGCCGTATCCTCATGCCATAGGACGACGCCAAGTTTACCGCTGATGGAGTAGAGTTTCATGCGCCTGCCACTTGCTGCTGCCGCCCTCTTGTTTGCCGCCCCTCTTGGAGGATGCGCTGTGGCCGCCATCGGTACGGCCGGTGCGGTCGGGGTCGCGGCCGCCCAAGAAAAATCCCTCGGCGAGGCTGTCGATGACGCGACCGCCTCGAACGAGATCAAGAGCAAGCTCCTGTCGGAGAGCGCCAACCGTTTCGGCGAGGTCGATGTGGAAGTCACTGGCGGCCTTGTCCTGCTGTCCGGGCGGGTCAACACGCCCGAGGAGCGCGTGCTGGCAGAAGGCATCGCCTGGACCTCGCCGCTGACACGCGACGTGGCGAACGAAATCAAGATCCAGCCACCCGGCGGTTTCCTGGCCAATGTATCCGACGAACTGATCACGGCCCGCGTTCGCGCCCGCCTCGTCGGCTCCAGCACCGTGAAGAGCCTCAACTACAATATCGAGACCTATGATGGCGTCGTGTACCTGATGGGCATCGCCCGGACGGCTGATGAGCTGAAACGCGCGGCCGAGGAGGCGAGCGTGGTGGGCGGCGTCCGGCAGGTCGTGTCCTATGTCCGCATTCGTGACGGACGCACACAGCAGGCCGCGCCCACCTTGCAGGGGACGCCCCCTTATCAAACCGCACCTGATGCCTCATATGACTCCGGGGCCGACGGGGAACTGATCGGCGCAAGTTACTAGCCGGGCCGGCCCTATCGGGCGGCGGCCCCTTGAACGGAGCCGCCAATGAGCCTTCGCGTTGCGATCCAGATGGATCCGCTGGAATCCGTCAATATTGACGGGGACACCACTTTTGCCCTTGCCGAGGTCGCGCAGGCCCGTGGCATGGAATTGTTCGTCTACGGCCCCGAGGCCATGAGCATCGAGGGCGGCCGGGTGACGGCGCAGGTCCGCCCGGCAAAAGTTCAACGGGTCAAGGACACGCCCGGCCAATTCGGTGAATCCGTCCGGATCGACCTGGCTTCGGATGTCGATGTCATCCTGATCCGGCAGGATCCCCCCTTCGACATGAGCTACATCACCGCCTGTCACATGCTGGAAGAAGTGTCGTCCAGGACGCTCGTCGTAAACGATCCGGCCGGCGTACGGTCCAGCCCGGAAAAGATTTTCCCGCTCATGTTCCCGGATCTCATGCCGCCGACGCTGGTCTCTCGCGACCTCGACGCGATTCAGGATTTCCGCGACCGGCACAAGGACATCATCATCAAGCCGCTATACGGCCACGGCGGCGCCGGCGTGTTCCGCCTGAAGGAAGACGATTCCAATTTCGACTCGCTGACCGAACTGTTTTTCACCCGGTCGCGCGAACCGGTCATGGTCCAGGCCTTTCTTCCGTCCGTCAGCGAAGGCGACAAGCGAATCATCCTGATTGACGGCGAGGCTGCCGGAGCCCTGAACCGACGCCCGAAAGCTGGACAGGTACGCTCCAATCTCGTCGTGGGCGGCACGGCGGAAGCCACGGAACTGAGCGATGCTGACAGGAAAATCTGCGAGGCCATCGGCCCGGAGTTGAAACGGCGTGGCCTCGTACTGACCGGAATTGACGTGATTGGCGGGCGCCTGACGGAAGTGAATGTCACCTCCCCGACCGGTGTGCAGGCGGTCAAGAAACTGAGCGGCATTGATATCGCGGCCGTTTTCTGGGACTCTGTGCAAGACAAGCTTGCGGGCCGTTGAGGCGCGGGGCAAGAATGGGGGCATGAACATGAAGCTGATATCGACTTTCGCCGTCCTGTCCCTGTGTGTTGCCGGAACAGCCTGTTCGGAAAGCACGCAGGCTGAAGACACCACCGCTGTCGTGGCCACGGAAACCGCGCAGGTCGAGGATGATTATTCCGGATCGCTGAATCTGAGCCTGCCGTCCTCCTCACTGCCCGAGAGCAGCGAGTCCGGCTCCCTGAACCTCCGCATCGGCCAGTCCGGCGACGAGGACGGTTTGCTCATCGGCTCCGGCGGCTTCGGCGGCGGCCAGTTTGAGGATGCTCCCTCGCTGGGCCTTTCCCTGCCGGGCGAAGAGGCGGCTGCCGCTCAGCCGTCCGAGGACGACATCATCCGGCTCGACCCCAAATAGGCCGAGATGCCCGCGCCAGTTGAGTTTGGGCAACGGGTTGTCAAAATTACAATTACAGGTAGTATGCGGATCTGTTGATCTCGTGCTGCGCATTCCCGCGCCATGGCACGCTGCCGGAGACCGGACATGCGCAAGGCCGCTTCCCGTCATTCTGTCCGAAAGCCGACCGAGGCGGACCGTTTCACGGGCCGGAAAGTGAGACAGGCCCGGCGCGAACGCGGCATGTCCCAGGATGCGCTTGCGGAGGCACTCGGGCTGACCTTCCAGCAGGTCCAGAAATACGAATCCGGTCGAAGCCGCCTGTCTGCCGGACGTCTGCGCGATGTGGCGATTGCCCTCGCCAAGCCCGTGACGTTTTTCTTCGAACCCCTGTCCCTGCCCCAGCCGGACTCTGGCGAGCGGCGCCAGCGGGTCCAGCTTCTCCGGCACGATGCGCGTCGACTGATTGATCGGCTGTCTGATCCGGAAGACCTGACCGCCGCCATCCATGTCCTGACCGCGCTGGGCATGCGCCGCAGCTAACGCTGGCAATGGCTGCAGAAAAAGCTCGAACGCCCGGACTGGACGATCCGCTGGATCGGCGCAGCACAGGATGGACAGGCCTGTCCTTCGCGGTCGTAGACCGCAAATGTGTGCTGGAAGTAGCCGAGCTCGCCGCTGGCACTGGCAAAGTCGGATATCGACGAGCCGCCCGCTGCAATCGCCTCGGCGATCACTTCATTGATGGCTGGAACAAGCCGCGCCGCCCGCTTGCCGGGCACCGTTGTTGCGCTGCGCCGGGGCGAAATGCCGGCGCGCCACAGCGCTTCGCAGACATAGATGTTGCCGAGCCCGGCGATCACCGACTGGTCCAGCAAGGCTGACTTGATTGGTGTCTTGCGCCCTGTCAGGGCCGCATTCAGATAGGTTTCCGAAAACCCGTTCGAGAGCGGTTCCGGCCCCATGGCGATTAACCTTGGATAGGCCCCGAATTGCCGGGCCGGCCACAATTCCATGAACCCGAAACGGCGCGGATCGTTATAGGTGACGCTGGCCCCGTTCGAGAGGGTGAACACGACATGGTCGTGGCGCGGATCGGTGCCGGTTTCGTGATGGAATTCGCCCACCTGCCCGCCGGAGACCGTAAACCGCCCCGTCATGCCGAGATGCATGACAAGGACCTCGTCGGTCGAAAGCTCGAGCGTCAGGAATTTTGCCTTGCGGCCAAGGTGGCGGACATGAGCGCCTGTGAGGCGCTCGGCGAACCGGTCCGGAAACGGAAATCTCAGATTTGTCCTGTTCTGGACAAGCCGGTCGATGCGCTGGCCCTCCATGACAGGGGCCAGTCCGCGGCGAACTGTCTCGACTTCGGGCAATTCAGGCATGGCAATGGCATATAGCCTAGGGTGAACGAGGCAAGTATGGTGGCGCGCATGGCTGCAGGCAGTGAAACGGAACGCAAGGTCTCGTTCGGCTTCGAGGAAGTCACGGAGACGGAGAAAGTCGCCCGGGTGAAGGGCGTCTTCCGCTCGGTCGCCTCCCGCTATGACCTGATGAATGATCTGATGTCGGCTGGCGTGCACCGGCTGTGGAAGCATGACGCCATGAACCGCGTGAACCCCCAGCCTGGCGAGCGCCACCTTGATGTGGCCGGCGGCACGGGAGAACTGGCCCGCGCCTTCCTGACCCTGGCCGACCGGGCCGCAAAGCGGCGCGGTGTGGACCGCGAGGCGACCGCCATCGTCTGTGATATCAATGATGCCATGCTCGAGGCCGGAAAGGGCCGCGCCGACAATGAGAAATGGACCGGTCGGCTCGACTGGGTCTGCGCAGACGGGCAGAATCTGCCCTATCCGGACCGGTCCTTTGACGCCGTCACCGTCTCTTTCGGGATTCGCAATTTCGCCGACCGGCAAGCCGGCCTGCGCGAGTTTCGACGTGTCCTGAAACCGGGCGGTCGTCTGGCGGTGCTGGAATTCAGTCACATGACCGCTCCCGCCCTGCAGGCGGCGTACGATACGTACAGCTTCAACGTGATCCCGAAACTGGGCAGCCTCGTGGCTGGGGACGCCGACAGCTACCAGTATCTTGTTGAATCAATCCGCCAGTTCCCGTCGCAGGACGCGTTCAAGGCGGAAATGGAAGGCGCTGGCTTCTCGCGGGTCAGTGTGACCAATTATTCCGGAGGTATCGCCGCCCTTCATTTTGGCTGGGCAGTCTGATGCCCATCAGCCCGGATTGGTGTCCGGGGCCAGGCTGGAGCGTTGGGTGGGATCGAGAAGCAGTTCTTTCGGCGTCTGGCTGGGTTCGGCATAGTAGACGGCGGCAGCCACCATCGCCGCCACCAAAAGGCCACTCATCACAAAATATAGAGTTCCTTTGTTTTTCCGTGCTTTTTTAGTGGCCATGACAGCCTCCTCGCTACATATCTCGTCCCTGAAGAAACGCCGTCCGGGCGTACCGGTTCCCGAACGCCGCGGAGGCCTGACATGGGTGTGATTGGAGATTATCGCCGTCTGATGCGCGCCGGCATCGCGCTCGCGCGCCATGATGTCATCCTGCCGGGAGCCTATCAGACCCGTCTTCCCCTGCCCGCGCGCATCGCCGGCCGTGTGCTGCGTCTTGTCAGCGGCGGGGCCAAAGGACGGCCCGGCCAACGGCTGGCGCGGGCACTGGAGAAGCTCGGCCCGGCCTACATAAAGCTTGGTCAGTTCCTGGCCACCCGTCCGGACGTATTCGGCGCTGAAGTCACCGAGGATCTCGGCCGGTTGAAGGACAAACTGCCCCCCTTCTCCATGAAGGCCGCGCGTGCTGCCCTGGCCGAAGAGTTCGGGGACGCTGATGCGGCCCGCCTGTTCGGTGAACTGTCAGAGCCGGTCGCCGCCGCATCCATCGCGCAGGTTCACCGCATGAATCTGCCCGATGGCGAACGTGCCGTGAAGATCCTGCGTCCCGGGATCGAGCGGCAGCTGATGGTGGAACTGTCCGCCATGAAACGCGCCGCCCGGACGATTGAAGGCATTTCCGCCGAAAGCCAGCGCTTGAAACCGGTCGCATTCACCGAAACCATCGCTGCTGCCATGATGCGCGAAACCGATCTGCGTCTGGAAGCTGGCGGGGCGGATGAAATGCACGAGATCAGCCAGAAATCCGGCCACTTCACCGTGCCGGGGGTTGACTGGGATCGAACCGGCCGACGGGTGCTGACCATTGACTGGATCGACGGCATCCCGCTGACCGATCCGAAGGCGCTGGACCGACCCGGCATTGATCGCAGGAAACTGGCCAACGACATCACGCAGGGCTTTCTGACCCATGCGATCGAATACGGCGTGTTTCATGCGGACATGCATGAGGGCAATCTGATCATTACGCCCGAGAACAAGGTGGCTCTGGTCGATTTCGGTATCATCGGCCGGATTGGCATGACCGAGCGACGCTTCCTGGCCGAGATTCTCTGGGGCTTCCTGAAACGGGATTATCAGCGCGTGGCGGAAGTTCATTTCGAGGCGGGTTATGTGCCCGCATCCCAATCTGTCGGAGAGTTCGCGCAGGCGCTCCGGTCCATTGGCGAGCCAGTCCACGGCAAGCCGGCGGAAGAGGTCTCCATGGGCCGGGTCCTGCTGCAATTGTTCGACTATACGCACACATTCGGCATGTCTCTGCGTCCGGAACTGGTCCTGTTGCAGAAGACCATGGTTCAGGTCGAGGGTGTGGCCCGTGCCATCGACCCTTCACATAATATCTGGGTCGCGTCCGAGCCTGTCGTCGGTGGCTGGATCCGTCGCAGCTTCGGACCGGAAGGCGCCGCCAAGCTTGTGGCGGGCAATGTAAAGGAAATCACCAATCGGCTGAAACGCCTTCCGGATGTGATGGACCGGTTCGAAGCCTCGCTGGAACCGCCAGCCCCCCCTCCTCCGCCGCCGCGGCGCTTCGCGCCCTGGTGGGGCTGGTTCGGCTTCGTGACCGCGCTGGTGGCGCTGGCCGTCTGGGCTGCAAAATAGGCAAGTCATGCAAGATTCCTGCGAAAAGCCGCGAAATCCTTAACCGACACGGCAGGTTCACGGGGATTTCATGGGGCAACGGCAAGGAATTTGCGATAAGAAACAGCTCAAGACCGAAGGCTGAAACAGATGGCGCAGAAACGCATCCTCCTGATCATATCCGGCGGCATTGCCGCCTATAAAAGCCTGGAACTGATCCGGGAACTGCGCCGCCGCGAGATTGCCTGCCGCTGTATCGTGACCCGGGGCGGGCAGGAATTCGTGACGCCGCTGTCGGTGTCGGCCCTGTCGGGCGACAAGGTCTATGCCGACCTGTTCAATCTCAGCGACGAAGCTGAAATGGGGCATATCGAATTGTCGCGTTCTGCCGACCTAGTTGTGGTCTGCCCGGCAACGGCAGACCTGATGGCCAAGGCTGCAGGCGGTCTGGCCAATGACCTCGCCTCAACCACATTGCTGGCAACCGACAAGCCCGTCCTAATGGTGCCCGCCATGAATGTCCGCATGTGGCAGCACCCGGCGACACAACGCAATGTCGAGACGCTGCGTACCGATGGCGTGACCGTCATGGACCCGGACGAAGGTGCAATGGCCTGCGGCGAGTTCGGCCCGGGACGGCTGCCGGAAATCCCGGTCATCGTGGCAGAGGTCGAGCGGATGCTGGACGGCGACGACGCCGGAGCGCTGGCTGGCACCCATGCCCTTGTCACAGCCGGCCCGACGCGCGAACCGCTGGATCCCGTCCGCTTCCTGTCCAATCACTCTTCCGGAAAGCAAGGCTATGCGATTGCCGATGCGCTGGCACGCCTTGGCGCGCAGGTGACGCTCGTGTCCGGCCCGGTCGCCCTGCCCGTCCCCCGCGGCGTGAATTTGGTGCCAGTGGAAACCGCCCGCCAGATGCTGAAGGCCTGCGAAGAGGCGTTGCCCGCGGATGTGTTCGTATCGGTCGCAGCCGTGGCCGACTGGCGCCCGGCCCGCGCCGCAACCAAGAAACTGAAGATCAAGGGCGCCGGCAGCGAGCATCCATCCATGGAGCTTACCGAGAATCCGGACATCCTGAAGACGCTGGCCAACAAGCGCAAGAACCGCCCTGGCCTCGTGATCGGCTTTGCAGCCGAGACCCATGATGTCGAAGACCATGCCCAGGCCAAGCTGAAGCGCAAGAATTGCGACTGGATCGTCGCCAATGATGTATCTGGCGACGTGATGGGCGGCGCTGAAAACGAGATCGCGCTGATCACGCGCGACGGCGCCGAGCGCTGGCCCCGCATGGGCAAGGATGAAGTGGCGCGTCGGCTGGCGCTGAAAGTTGCCGAGGCTCTGGGGGATGAAGGGGACGGACTGAAACTCGCAGCCGAGTAAGGCTCACACCGGCAGTTCTTCATTCCGGGCCAGCACCTCTCCGGCCAGATAGAGTGACCCGCAGATCAGGATCCGATCGACGCCGGTTGCAGCGGCGGCTTGAAGGGCAGCCTCCAGACTGTCACATGCCGTTGCCTTCAGGCCGGCCGTCGTTGCGGCCTCGGCCAGCGCCTGTGGCTCGGCTCCTTGATGACTCGGCGCATTCGGCAGCGTGAAAACATCCGGACGAATTTGCCGGAACGGCATGAAGAAGCCGGTCGAATCCTTGGACGCCAGCATGGCCGAGACCAGGGCCGTCCGCCCCGGAAGGGCTTGCAGCTGTCGCGCGATCGCACGGGCCGCATGAGGATTGTGTCCGCCGTCCAGCCAGACCTGCTGATCCGGCACCAGAGCGGTCAGAGGTCCCGGGCCGAGCTTCTGCATCCGGGCTGGCCAGCTGGCCTTTCGGGCGCCCTCGAAAATGGCGGCCTGATCAATACGGGTGGAATTTCCGAACAATTGAACCGCCATGGCCGCCAGCGCAGCATTCGCCCTCTGGTGTTCCCCCACCAGGCCGAGGTCTTCGGGCATGGCGTCAATGAAGTGCGCCTTCAGCCGGTAGAGCGGCGCACCGACCGCTTCGGCGCGTTTGGCGATGACTTCGTCACACACTTTGCGCTGGATCGCGGTAAGCGCGGGACAGCCCGGCTTGATGATGCCAGCCTTCTCGCCGGCAATCTTGCGCAGGTCTGATCCGAGAAACGCCTTGTGATCAAAATCCACCGGCGTGATGACGCTGAGTGCCGGCTGGTCGATGACATTCGTTGCGTCATAGCTGCCACCAAGACCCACTTCCAGGATCAACACATCCGCCGGCACTTCCGAAAAGGCGAGCAGTGCCGTTGCGGTCGTGGCCTCGAACTGCGTGATCTCATGGCCCTGAATGGCCCTGTAGGCGCGTTCCAGCCAATCGATCAGACGGGCATCGTCCACGATCTCTCCGGCAAGCCGGATACGTTCATTGAACCGGACAAGATGCGGACTGGTGAAAACATGCACCTTCAGCCCGGCGGCCTCCATCATGGCGCGCAAGAAGGCGCAGGTAGACCCTTTGCCGTTCGTGCCCGCCACGTGGATGACCGGCGGGAGCCTGTCCTGCGGACGGCCCAGCAGGTCGAGCGCATTCAGAACGCGCCCGAGCGACAATTCTATTGTCTCTGGATATAGCCCCTCGAACCGCCCCAGCGCCTCGGCCAGGGCCGGACTGTTACCGATCAAGCAGGACTGCCCTTGCTCTTCCCGCTCTTGGCGGCGTGGGTTTTCGGCGGTGTCAGCGAGGCTGGCAGCCGGTCTTCCACGCGGCGCGCATTCGGCATCAGCATGGACAGAATGTTCGAAATCGTGTCCTTCAGTTTCCGCCGGTCGCAGACAATATCAACCTGTCCCTTTTCGCGCAGGAATTCAGCGCGCTGGAATCCCTTTGGCAGGCTTTCACGGATCGTCTGCTCGATCACCCGCGGACCGGAGAAAGCGATCATCGCCCCGGGTTCCGCGATGTGCACATCGCCCAGCATTGCGTAGGAGGCAGACACGCCGCCCGACGTCGGATCCGTCAGAACCACGACATAGGGCAGCTTGGCCTCGGCCAGTTCGTTGATCGCGAGCGTCGTGCGCGGCATCTGCATCAGGCTCAGCGTCCCTTCCTGCATCCGGGCCCCGCCGGAGGCCGTGAAGACGACAAATCCGGCCTTGCGTGCCAGTGCCATGTGCGCGGCAGCGACGAATCCCTCACCGGCCGCCATGCCGAGCGACCCGCCCATGAAGGCAAAATCCTGGACAAGCACAACCGTCGGCACGCCGCCAATCTTGCCATAGGCCGCGACCATGCAGTCTTCCTGAATGATGGGGGCGCCGCCCTGTTCGGATTCCTTCTTGTCGCGGGCTGCGATCTTGGCTTTCGCGGCCTTCAGGCGCGACGGATACGGCTTGTCGTCCTTGAATTTCAGCGGGTCATGCGGCACCGATGGCAGCTCCAGCGGCTCCCAGCGCTCATCGTCGAAAATCAGGCGCAGACGCGTGCGCGGGCTGATGCGAAGATGCGCACCCGCCGGCGTGACATGCCAGTTCTCTTCGAGATCAGTCTTGTAGACGAGTTCGCCGGACAGCGGACATTTTACCCACAAATCGTCGGGCGTGTCCTTTTTCGCGAGCATGGTCTTCAGGCCCGGCGGGGTGACCTTGGTAATCCAGTTCATGCCAGAACCTCCTCGGCGGCAATCAACACTTACGGCTTGGCGATCGTTCTGATCGCCGCGCTCAACTCCTTCGCCAGATCACCCATTCCCCGCGGTGCCCCGGCAAAATCCCCCGATTCGTGGGCCTTTTCCGCATGGTCCACGAAAGCGGAGCCTACGACAACCCCGTCGGCAATTTTAGCCATTTCTGCAGCTTGAACGCCAGTTTTGACGCCAAAACCAACACAGACCGGCAGCCCTGAAACGCGTTTGGCCATTTCAATGTTCCCGGCAATCGCCTGGGGATCAGCGCTTCCGGCCCCTGTAACGCCCGTCACCGCGACGAAATACAGGAAGCCGCTGGCCCCTTCTGCCACTTTTTGCATCCGTGTCTCATGGGTCGTCGGCGTGGCCAGCCGGATGACGGACAGGTCATAGGGCGCATAGGCTTCGCGCAACTCGCCATCTTCTTCCGGTGGCAGATCGACGATGATCGTCCCGTCCACGCCCGCCTCATGGGCGGCCCGCGCAAATGCACCATAGCCCATGCGAAACACCGGATTGGCATAACCCATGATGATGACCGGAGTGGTCTGGTCATCTGCGCGGAACCGTGCCGCCAGCGCCAGCGTGTCGGTCAGGGTCGTCTTGTTGGCCAGCGCCCTGAGCCCCGCCTTCTGGATGGAGGCCCCATCGGCCATCGGGTCCGTGAAGGGCGCGCCCAGTTCGATGATGTCAGCGCCATTGTCGCGTAGGGCGCACATGGCGGCATAGCTGGTGTCCAGGTCCGGATCACCGGCCATCAGATAGGAAACGAGAACAGCGCGGGACTCGCCGCGCGCCTTGGCGAAAGTGTCTGTAATGCGGGAAACTGGCATCAGGTGTCCGTATTTTCGTGAACCCATGCCTCATAAGGCGCATTTGCCTGAATGCAAGGCAGCGCAACCATGGCGGGCACATCATAGGGGTGGTGGGTCAGGACCAGCGCCTCAATCCGGTCCCAGTTGGCCTGCGGGGCTTTCAACCAGAGCACAAACTCGAACGCCTGCTCCACCACATTCTTCCAGCGATAGGTGGAAGAGACCGGGCCTTCCAGATTGGCGCAGGCCGCCAGCCTGTGCTCGATGGCCGCATCGCCGATCTCCTCGGCCACGCGGCGGGACGGGCAGGTAATGCGAATGAGGAGAAGGTCTGTCACAATGGCCTCGTCGATAGAGTGTCGGATTGCCCGCAAGGGAGCATCTTCTAGCCGGTGCGTCCATCCGGTTCATGGCAGACAATGCAAATCTTGTTGCCATCCAGGTCGCGGAAATAGGCGCCATAGTAATGGGCGTGATAGTGCGGCCGAAGGCTGGGCGCGCCTTCATCGATGCCGCCTGCGGACAGGGCACACGCATGAGCGATGTCGACGCTCTGGCGGTCAGGCGCCAGCAGGGCCAGCATCTGGCCATTGCCCGGCGCATGCGGCGCACCGTTGAACGGCCGGGCCAGCGCCACGAGGGGCCGGTCATCGCCGGGCCGGCGCCACATGATGAAGGGATCGGATCGTTCGAACGGAACGCGCGGATAGCCGAGCACCGTCATGACCGGCTCGTAGAATTCCGCAGCGCGCGCCAGATCGTTCGTGCCAAGTGTGACATGGGAGATCATTGGGTGTCTTCCGCGGCCTGTGCGGCAAGTGCCAGCGGATCGCATTGTCCGATCTGCACTGCCGCCATCGGCACAGCCGACAGGGACCTGCCTTCATAGGGGATCCCGATACCCGCAAGGTCTTCCCAGCCAATACAGTCTTGGCCATCATCATCGCCAACCGGGGCATGTGTCCGGCCGCATATGCCGGTATCGGTCCATTCGGCATCCCGCACAAAGGCCGTGCGCGCATCGGCGAAGCAGAGCGCTGTACTGTGCGCAACCAAAGGAATCCGGTCGCCATTCTGCGCCGCCTCGAAATTCTCCCGCGAGAGCGGAACATAATTGTACTTCGTGGTCGGAACGCAGGCCGAGGCCAGCATCAACACGCCAAGGGCGAGAACAAGTCTCACATTTCCACTCCGAGCGCCTTCGCAACCGAAAAGACATCCTTGTCGCCCCGCCCACACATGTTGAGGATCAGCAGGCCGTCCTTGCCAAGTTCTGCCGCGACCTCTCCGACGCGGGCAAGCGCATGGGAGGGCTCCAGCGCCGGGATGATGCCTTCGAGCCGCGTACACAGCTGGAAGGCCTTCAATGCCTCGTCATCCGTGCACGACAGATATTCGGCCCGGCCGGTATCGCGCAGGAAGGCATGTTCCGGCCCGATACCGGGATAGTCCAATCCGGCGGAAATGGAATGCGCGTCGATGATTTGGCCGTCACCAGTCTGCAGCAGATAGGTCTTGTTGCCGTGCAGGATACCGGGCTGTCCGCCATTGAGCGCTGCGGCATGCTCACCAGTCTCGATGCCATGTCCGGCCGCTTCAATGCCAATCAGCCGCACGCCCTCATCCTCGAGGAAGGGATGGAACAGGCCGATGGCGTTCGATCCCCCGCCGATACAGGCCATAACGGCGTCCGGAAGGCGGCCTTCGCGCTCCAGGATCTGGGCCCGTGCCTCCCGGCCAATCACGCTCTGGAAATCCCGCACCAGTTCCGGATACGGATGTGGTCCGGCTGCTGTGCCGATGCAGTAGAACGTATTGTCGACATTGGTGACCCAGTCACGCAAGGCCTCGTTCATGGCATCCTTCAGCGTGCCCGTGCCGGAGGACACCGGCACGATCTCGGCGCCGAGCAACTTCATCCGGAAGACGTTCGGTTTCTGACGCTCGACATCGGTCTCGCCCATGAAGACCACACAATCCAGCCCGAAGCGCGCGCAGATCGTGGCGGTGGCAACACCATGCTGGCCTGCACCGGTTTCGGCAATGATGCGCGTCTTGCCCATCCGCCGGGCCAGCAGGACCTGGCCGAGGCAATTGTTGATCTTGTGTGCACCGGTATGGTTGAGCTCGTCACGCTTGAAATAGATCTTCGCGCCGTCGAAATGCTCGGTCAGGCGTTCCGCAAAATAGAGCGGGGATGGCCGGCCCACATAATGGGCCCACAGGTCATCCATCTCGGCCTTGAATGCCGGATCCTGCTTCGCCTTGCGATATTCGGCCTCCAGATCGAGGATCAGCGGCATCAGCGTTTCGGCAACATACCGTCCGCCAAACTCGCCAAACCGGCCATTTGCGTCCGGCCATTGGTCCCAAGTGTTCCGCAAATCCATCGTATCCAGCTTTCCTTGCACGTTCGGCCCGTATTTAGACCGAAGGCAGGGCGAAGGAAAGCGCGGCGATGTGCCCGGCCACGCCTCACTCAGCCGGTTGCCGGATAGAAGAATTCCTCGCGAACGATCTTGCCATCCTGAACGGTGTAAACGCCAACTTCCCGCATTTGCGAGCGTTCGCCGGACTCCCGGTTCGTGACATCCATGTCAAAGACCAGGGAAAACCGGTCCTCTCCGAACAGGAAGGGGCCTTCGGCGCTGACCGCATGAACCTCATGCGCGCCATACCACCACTCATGCTTGCCGCGAATGCCGGCCAGCCCCTGCGTCTCGCGGCCTGCCTCGCCCATCGGCAGGGCTTCGACCGACACGCACGCCTCATCATAAAGCGTGTCGAGCGCTTCCGCCTCGCGGCCGGAATTGCAGCATTCGGCCAAGCGTCTGGCCGTTTCCATCAAGTGTTGTGCAAACATGTTCAGATCCCTCCATTCCTGACGGCATCTTATCATAGAACAAAAACGGAACAATATCTAACTTATGACGCTTTTGCGGCGGTCAGAAAGGCCTCAACCAGGGTCCGGTCTTTCAAGCCCCGCAGGCGCTCGACACCCGAAGACACATCGACGGCCGGTGCACCGGTCAACCGGATCGCTTCGGCAACATTGTCCGGCGTCAGCCCTCCCGCCAGCAACCAGGGCCGCGGCGACGTCCAGTTCTTCAGCAGACCCCAGTCAAAGGCCAGGCCGTGCCCTCCGGTCCGCACAGCGCCGGGCGGTGGCTTTGCGTCCACCAGCAACCGGTCCGCGGCTTCATAGCTCCCGGCGCGGACCAGGTCTTCCGTCTCCGCAATGCCGACCGCCTTCCAGATTTCGAGACCCGTGCGCCGTTTGATCTCGGTAACCCGGTCGGGCGATTCGCTGCCATGCAATTGCAGGACGGGAAAACCGAGCGCGGCAATCCGGTCGATCTGCGCATCATGCGGGTCGACCAGCAGGGCCACCGGCACGGCATGGCCCACCTGCATCAGCAGGCTGGCAGCTGCAGCTTCGGTCACATGGCGGGGACTGGCCTGCGCAAAGACAAATCCGATCCAGTCGGCTCCGGCCTGCGCCGCGTGGCGCACAAGGTCGGGATCGGTGAGGCCGCATATCTTGACTTGGGTCATGGCGCAGGCGTTACGCCAGAGCACCCCGCCAGGTCAATTCACGGACGGATGGTCGGTCCGCCTTCTTTCAGGACACCCGCGAAGAAGATCTTTCCGGAATCCTTCGGACCGATCTCGCGATTGAAGGTCCAGCGCATGTGCGTGATGGCATCCGGCATCGTTACACGCACCGGATCAATTTCATCGAGCCCGGTCTCGGAGATCAGCTTGTCGCGCGGAATGTATGTCTCTCCGCCGTCGAGCGAGAAGTCGACGGAGGCCTGATCATACTCCGCCACGGCAGATTGTTCGAGCAGGCTGACATCTTCCGGGACCGGAAGGGTCAGAACAACATCCTTGGCCGGGGCTTCGCCCGGATTGGAATAGGTTACCGAATAGAACAATTGCTCGCCCGGCTTCACTTCGTCCGCAGGCAGCAGTTCCATTTCCACGCCGCCCTCTTCATCCTCGATGACGATAACGCGTTCGACCTGTTGTTCGACGACGAGGTCCTGGGCGATGGCCGGGACTCCGAACAGGAGCGTTCCGGCAAGAAAGACAGCTGGGCGCGACAGCATGGCAATGATCCTTGGCAGAGACGGTGAATATGTGCCGCCAAGAATTGACCCAATTAGTTAATGTTTGCTCAAAATCCATAAAGGATTTGCAGCCAATTACATCAGATATTGCCAAGACATGAATACCGTCGGCAGGTCAGAAGCGGTTCTTCTGCGACATCACCCATGTCACTGTCCGCGCCTCGTCCCGGTCGAGATTCAGTGTCAGGATCAGCTTTTCCAGAAAGTCTGCTTCCGCCGCCACCAGCACACCATCGGCAAGCGAGATATCCAGGCAGTGCGCGAACACGGCCAGATGCATGTCGCGTGGCAGGGCCTCGCACACTTCCCCCAGCCAGTCTGGCCGATCAGCCCGGCGCTTGAGCACGATCTGGTTCATCTGGGCCAACTCATTCTCGTCCAGATGTTTCAGCGTGCGCGACCGGTGGGCCAGTGCCCGAATCTCTTCCTGCTCCTGCGCTGCGACAGTTCCGTCCGCATAGGCGGCCGACAGGATCAGGCAGAGAAACGCCTCAGGGATGGACCAGTCATTCTGGTGGTCCGGAAACTCCGAGACCAGTTCCCGAAGATTGAAATCGGGCTTGCGTTCCGCCCGTATCGCATCGAACAAGGCTCTCGAATTCTGAACTTCTTCGCCCATTGGCGTTCACTCCTGCTTGTACATCCTGTTCCTGCCCATGACCGGTCAGTCCGGTCGGACGCGCGCCGGCGCGGGTGGCCAGGCTTCCACCGCCGCCTTCTGCGCTGCCAATTTGTCGCGACGTGCCGAGAGCGCACTGACCACATCGTCCAGCCATTCGACCTCATCCGGCATCTGCTTCAGACTGGCCGGCGCATTGGCCCGGCTGGGCTGTGCCAGAAGCGCATCGATGTCTGCCTCCAGAGCATCTGACCTTGCCTGCAGCGCAATGATGCTTTGGAAGTCTGCATAGCTGTCGAGCGTCTCGGCCTGGGCAGCAATCGTTTCGTCCTTCTTCGTGATGACGGCTTCCAGCGCGGTAACCTTTTTCATTTCGGCGGCAAGATCCGCCTCGGCTGCGGCCACCGCCTGATTTGCATTGCCATACATCATGATCAGGGCCACAGATCCGGCTGCGATGATGCCGGCAAGGAAGATGGCCATGACGAGCAATCTGGCCTGACCGCCTTTCGCTGCTCGAACCTGTTCCGACAATTCCCGCATGTCATCATGTGTCGGCACGGGCCGGAACACCTGCTGATTGCCATTGTCTGTCTGGACCGTTGGGACACTCATTGCCAATTTCCCTTTCTGTTCGCCTGACCGGGAACAATCGCCGCAAGCCGGACAGGATACTGCCTGATGCACTCACCGATCATGAGCATTTCAATACTCCGTAGACGCCAAAAAAGGCTTCCATGTCCTTCCAGACCGGATCCTGCGGACCCAGTTCGATCTGCCGGGTGCAGCGGTCGATCAGGATCTTCCCCTGCCCGAGCCGATGCTCCAGATCGACGGGCACCGAAAGGTCATCGAATGGAACCGTCCGTCCCTGGCCATTGCCTGTGGCCAGCCGGGCCAGCCCCCGGTCAAACGCCGCTTCGGCGGCACGCAGGGTTTCCCGCCAGCGGGACTGGGATTCCAGGCTGTAGGCGCTGACATCCTGCAGCTGTGCCTGTTTCAACAAATACATGCCGCGCAGCAATCCGGCTTCCGCGGTGCCTTCATCGGGGCAGCGCATCAGGCTCTCGCCGGACTTGACCGGCCGCCCCCCCACCACGATGTGCGCGAGGCAGTCCTGCCGAACATAGCTCCATCTGCCGGCGTTCAGGGCGATGGCACGGTCAGCATGGGACACAGCACGCGCCTGCCATCCGGATTTGCGCATCACAAATTCCGCAACGCTGATCATGTAGTGCGCCTCGGCTGCCTCGGTGGCCGACAGCTTGCCAACCACCGGCACCAGCCGCGCATATGCCGCCTCCGGCTTGCCATCCCGAAACTCTCTCAGGCCGATTTCGAAGGCGACCTGCGGGGCAGCGTCGGGGTCCTGCGAGACTTCCTTCAGCAGGGCCAGGGCCGCCGTCTCGTTCCCCATACGGTCCAGTATACCAACCAGCGCCAGGCTGACCTCGGTCTTCCGTGCCCCGGAAAGATTGGGCAGTGCCGCCTGATAGGCCTCGACCGATTGCTCGTACTGGCGGGCTGAGCCGGCCGCTTCTGCCAGTTTCACATACCGGCCCGGCGTCGGCACGAGGGTGACCGCCTGGCGGAACGCATCTGCGGCGCTCGCATGCATGGCAAGCCGCGCCTCGGATCCCGGGGATCCAAGTTCAACGGCCAGCGCCGACCGGCTCATGCCGAGACGATCATGATCCTCCGCTCTCTGAACAGAGCCTGCCGCCCCGTCCAGTTCAATCACCCGCTGATAGGCGGCAATGGCCTGTTCCAGATAACTCGCCCGCCCGCCGGGCTGCGCGGCCGCCAGCCGCTCATAGACTTCACCCATGCCCCGCAGCGCCGGCACTTGATACCGTGCCGAGTTGGCCGCAGCCTTGTAGCTCGATATGGCGCCAAATCCCATATCGACCGACGGCGCAGCACTGGCAGACATTGCCGTTCGGATCCGTTCCGCACGATCGAAGGCGATATCGGCGAGCTTGTCCTCAGCCTCCAAGGCCTGCGCCGGGCAAAGTTTCGCCACTCGGGTCAGGTCTTCAACATATTGATGTTCCCGGTCCCTCCCGAGCGCGACATTCACCCGCCAGCGCGTATCCAGAACGCGGCAACCAAGCTCCTTCGAGACCGGATCACTGGCTGTGACCAGAGCCGGCGCCTCTATTGGCTGCAGGATCCGGGAGGCTTCGGTCAGGCAGGCCGTCGCGCCTCCACAGCCAGCGGCACTGGACGGAATCGAGGCGAGGCCCCGCAGCGCCGTGGCACGCTCCAACTGTCGGCGGATGACAAATGCCCGATTGTGCGCCGATTTCAGATCGATCTGGGTATCACGCTGATTGGCCACAGAACTGTCCAATTGGTCGAGGGCCGACTGGTAGCAGGCGGACGCCGTTGCGCAGATCGCAGACCCTTCGGCCGTTTCGGCGATTGCGTTGAGGGCGGCCGCCGCGTTGAAAGCGGCATTCGCCCGGTCAATGCCGCTGCGCGCGGGGTTGCCGGCCGCGCTGTCGCCGCCGCAGAGATCAGCCATCCGGGTAGCTCCGGTTTTCGGAACAGCCACCGTCCGGTCGAAACAATCGGGCAAACCGGTCCAGGCCTGAAGGGCGGGAGCCGGTCCGGATGTGTCAGGTGCCGAGGCGCATGCCGATACGAGTGCGAATACAGCCGCAAGGCATGGCGCAAGCCCGGACTGCGCGCGTCGCCAGGGAATCACCTTCATTGCCATCCTCACCCCCGGGACCTGTGTCCCGTCCTTTCCGAGCCTATCAAAAAGGTGGCCCGTTTTTGCGTCCATGCGTAATTAACCATATTTTTGAGGAAAAATCGCCTGGAATTCCGAAGGTCCCAAACGATGATCGGCTGTTTACCGCCATGACAACTCCGGTCCTGTTGCGCCTGCTGCAGCCGGCCACAAAAGTTTAGCCTTCGGCCACATTCCTGCCCGTCATGTTGCAAGCCGACACCAGTTTCCGGCCCGATGACACAGGCTCGGCAAACCTGTCAGGCAGACAGGAGCTGTCCGCGCCCGGTCAACACCGCCGGACGCTGAAAATGCCACGCACAGGAGACTTCCCATGACTCAATTCCGGTTCCGATCCATTCTTGCCATCGGCCTCATTGCCGGTTCGGTCCTGTCCGGCCCGGTCGCAGCCGCGCAATCGCCCCAGCCAGTCCCGCGCTATGTGAAGGCCGAGGCGGTCAATGTCCGCGGCGGACCGGGGATCAGCAATGGTGTGGTCACCGTGCTTCAACTCGGTTCGGAGGTTTCGGTCTATGTCTCCCGGGGTGACTGGGCCCGCATTTCACCGCCCGGACAGCCCGAGAAATGGATCTATGCTCCGCTCCTCCAGGACACGCGCCCACCAGCTGTGAAAGCCTCGCACAAGACGGTCGCCAAACCCGACCGGAAAAATCAACCGGCGCCCAGTACGCCGTCGCCAAAGGCTTCCAAGCAGCCCGATCCGCATGGAGAAAGAAAGGACCCGTCTCCGGCGCGTTAGACAAGCTTCAAGGGCGAACGGGTTCGTACCAGATTGGGGAACTCCAGGCCCGTTCCTGGATCGTCCTATGCAAGGTCGGATTGGGCGGCGTGCCGTTCCGGATCGCGTCCCAAGTCGACCAGCGACAGGTAGGGTTCTCCAATATACGCACATAATAGAAGGCGCGCTGATCCGGCTTGAAGGTCGGATCTTGCCAGAGCGTGCGTAACGCTACATCCCCCTTGAACGGCGTGGGCTGACACGTGGCCAAATCTACAGTTGCCGCATTGTCGGGACAGCGGAAGGTCTCGGGATCGACCATACCTCCATCCGAGCAGGCGACGTCAAAGACCTGTTCGCGCGAGTGTCCGTCCTCGACCCATCCCTTGACGATCTGAGCCCGCTGAAGGAAGGCCGAGGACGGGTCCCGCAGGCTCCAGACGAAGAATGCGGGGACCTTGCCCGGCATGTGGACCAGATCCCCGCCCATGGGAACGCCGCGCGCATCCAGGAGGTCAATCCTGTCCGGCACCGCGCCGGTTTCGTCTGCCAGGTCATATCCGGCGAAAAAGCGTACCTGGATCCGGGGACCCGTCGTCGCGAAAGTTTCCTTGCGCCGCAGGGCACGGAAGATCGCGTCGCGCGTGTTGGACTCCGCCCATACACCCACAAGGCCGGCTGAACTCCAGGATTGGTAGGGTTTGACCGCTTCGCGTGAATTCGGCGTGCCGTCCGGCCAGGTGTTCGCATGATCCGGCGGCACCGAGCTGCGCAATTCCGCCGTGCCGTCGACGACACCCGCCTTGGAGAAGTAATTGGCTTCTTCCACCGAACCCGGCGCGCTGTTGTGCGTGTCCGAAGAGCCAACAAAGCCGAACCGGAAAGGATTGAACCCCTCCGTTTCCTGCAGGACCAGCCCGTCTTTCAGGGCCTCGCGCACATAGCTGCCGTGGAAATTCGTGACATCGCCGTTCGACCCCACCCGCTTTTCCATCAGTTCGAAATCGGCCCATTCATCATTCGGCGACAGGATGGGGTGGGTGTCGGACGTTCCCTTCACCTGGGTGATCTCGACCAGGGGCTCATTGCGCATGCGCAGGGCGGCATACTCGGCCGTCATCGGCTCATCATTGCGCCGTTTCAGTTCGAACATGATGCCGTCCGAACCATTCGAATTGTGCGGAATGGCCAGCGCGTCCGCACCGGCATCTCGCCAAGCCTCCATCTTGCGCCAGAGGTCTTCCGGGTCTTCGGAATCGAGCGCTGCAAATGGAAACTCCGGCACGATGGCGGACCGGAACAGGACGTTCCTGTGCAGGTTCAGCCCGCCGGGCTCGGACGTGAACTCATAGCCGACAAAGGTCGTGAATTCTCCCGGCTGATTATAGCGCTCGGCCGCCTCCTGCACGAGTGTCCAGGCCCGGTCTACCACGTCGGGGGCCATGAACCCGTCCGGCATGTCCTTGGCGCGATAGCGGGCCAGAACCCGAAAGAATGCCGCATTGGCTTCTGCCGGATCCTGACTGAAGAGGCCAGCCGCCAGAGGATCCTTCGAAAGCCGACGGGCCGGATCATTGGCCTCGCGCATGGCCCCGAGATACTCGGCATGATCGGTCACGGCCACAAAGTCGAGCGGCGGACCCGCAAGCCGCACGGACATGCCATTGGCATGGGTGATCGTCTCCCCGCGCGCGAACCGGTAGGCATCCTCCGGCAGGGTCCGCACATTGCCGAGATAGGCATCGAAGGACAGGCCCGTATGGACATGGAGATCCCCGAAATAGGCATTTCGTTCGGGATTAGACGGGGCATCAGGTTCGCTCGCACCCTGAACCTCAATCCCGCCCGGATTCTGCAGGCCAGGTTCGGCGCCTCCGCATGCTGTCAGTGCGAGAAACATCGCCTGACCGGCACACCATACCGTACAGCCAAAACGGGACGAAAATCCAATCCTTATCATGCCGCAAACCTACCGGCGCGTCAGCGTGCATGTCTGTGCACGCGGCGCCCTTCGATTTGACGAGAGTCACGACTGTCTTCGGAAAGAACTGAGCTGGCGGTGAGACAGGGATTCGAACCCTGGAGACTATTGCTAGCCTACACACTTTCCAGGCGTGCGCCTTCGACCACTCGGCCACCTCACCGTGCTCAGCAGAGGGGAGCCAATAACCGAACCCCTGCAAGATCGCAAGACTGTGATTGCCGTTCCTGACAGCCGATCCCATATGGGCAGCAATACAGGAGTTCCACCATGCTGTTCTCGAAGAAGCCACTCGCCCTGCCCGATGCCGACAGCGCCCTGCCCGGCCGGTCTGCCTCCATCCCGACCGCACAGACCCATTATGTGTTCGGACGTGACCTGCAAGGGCCCGTGCCGCAGGGATTCGAGACAGCCGTGTTCGGGCTCGGTTGCTTCTGGGGAGCCGAACGCATCTTCTGGCAGCAGGACGGTGTCTGGCTGACCCGTGTCGGCTATGCGGGCGGGATCACGCCGAACCCGACCTATGAGGAGGTGTGTTCCGGCGGGACCGGCCATACCGAGATCGTGGAAGTTGTTTTCGACCCGGCCGTGATCAGTTTTGCCGATCTCGTGAAACTGTTTCTGGAGAGCCATGATCCGACCCAGGGCATGCGGCAGGGAAATGACATCGGCACGCAATACCGCTCTGCCATCTATACCCGCTCAGATGCCCAGGCCGCCACGGCCCGTGAAATGGTTGCGGCCTATGAGACCGCGCTTGCGCAGAATGGACATGCGAGCCAGATCACGACAGAAATTGCACCATTGGATACGGTCTATCTGGCCGAGGACTATCACCAGCAATACCTGGCCAAGAATCCGAATGGCTATTGCGGCATTGGGGGGACGGGCGTGTCCTGCCCCATCGGACTGGGCGTGACATCCTGACGGCGGGCGAGCCTGCCTAGCTGCCGAAATTGACTGCGAAACGCTTGCGCGTCTCCAACAGGTTCTGCGCCTTGTACATGGCGTCGGACGCCGCTTGTGCCCGCTTGATCGTCGGATCGGCCTGAAGCGCCTCGATCACCTTTGACAGGTGCGACACGGCCTCTTCCACGGTCTTGCGGTCGAATTGTTTCGTGGCGCGTGCGAGCAGTGCCCGGCCAAGGTCCATATGCGCCTGGACGGCGCGGGCCGGGTCACCGTCCGGACGAATGTCCTGAAGGTGCAGGCGACGCAGCGCGACCACCTGTTCCAGCACTTCCAGATCGCCGGACTGTTCAGCCACATGGACCGAGGATGCACAGAAATCGGATTCGAGGCGGCTGCGCAATTCCAGTGAAAGGGCCGGAACATCTTCCAGCAATTCAGCGAGCGCCAGGGAGAGAAGCTTCATCTTCTCCGGTCGGAAGGATTGCGGATTTGCCAGGGCTGGCTGCAACTCCCGGGCTAGAAGATAGGCAGCGACACCGGGCATCCGTCCCCCAAGCTCGGCTTTTCTGGATGGCAGGCGCAGGCTGAAGGCACGAGCTTCCGCGGCAGTCAGGCCACCTCCCCGGCTGAGACCATGGATCACGAAACCGTCCGGTCGACCCGTGCGGTCGGCCCACAGGATCATGTCGGCATTTGACACTTCGAGCCGCTTGCGTGCCCGCTGGAGGGCGCGGGTCTCCATGCCACCACGGATCGTACCTGTGCGAAACAGTTTCAGCGGGG
Source organism: Hyphomonas sp. (assembly GCF_017792385.1). Taxonomy (NCBI): domain Bacteria; kingdom Pseudomonadati; phylum Pseudomonadota; class Alphaproteobacteria; order Hyphomonadales; family Hyphomonadaceae; genus Hyphomonas; species Hyphomonas sp. The sequence continues at coordinate 1,065,546 of NZ_CP051230.1, forward strand.
CGCCGAAATTGAACTCGGAGAGATGGGCCTCGAGCGCCGACAGCAGCCACTTCCAGGCCCAGCCGCCGCCCCGCCCCGCTGGTCTGGCCACCAGCACGCGATAGCCGGGCGACTTGTCGTTGCGCGCGGCGCGGGCCCCGGAGGCATTCCGCACAGTCTTCACAAATGATCCGATCAGGCTCAACAACACTGCCGCCAGCACCAGCAGCAGAACAATCAGCATGACAAAGCCGAACGTGGCGAGGTCCGGCGCCCCCGCGACGTTCGATTCGATCCAGCGTTCGGCCGTTGCGATCCAGGCTTCCACGGGCATTCAGGCAGACCTCCAGTCCGCCCTTGCGATACGGTCCCTGCCTTTTGCTTGCAACAGCTAAACGCTGTTCAGAGCCCTGCGTGAATGGTTAGATCACGCAACAGGCGAAGGGATCAGGGAGGCCGGATGGGCGCCGGGAAGTTTGTCACACGGTTCGCGCCGTCACCGACGGGACACCTGCATCTGGGCCATGCCTGTTCCGCCTTTCACGTCTGGGACACGGCGCGCACGCATGAGGGTACGGTGCTGCTGCGCATCGAGGACATTGACCAGAAGCGGTGCCGCCCGGAATACGAGACTTCCATTGTGGAGGACCTTGCCTGGTTGGGTCTCGACTGGCGCCCCCCCCTTCGCCGGCAATCTGAGCATTTCGCGGAGTATGAGGCGGCACTCGACTCCCTGCGTGCGCGCGGACTGGTGTATCGCTGTTTCAAGACCCGGCGCGAGATCGCGGCCGCCCTGCCCGCAGGAGCCAGTCCGGATACGGCTGGCTTCACCAGCCGCCCCCTGCCCCCCTCCCGTGAACAGGAATTGCTGGACCGGGGGCAGGCCTTTGCCTGGCGCTTGTCGCTTGCCGAGGCCCGGTCGCAACTTGGCGCACGCTATGACCGGCTCGGCTATGCTGTGTTCGGTCGGGATGGCGAACGCTTCACCCTGGCTGACCCTGCGCCGTTCGGAGATGTGGTGCTGGCCCGCAAGGACACGCCGACCAGCTATCATCTGGCCTGCTGCCATGATGACGCGTTGCAGGGCGTGACGCATGTCATTCGCGGCGAAGACATCAGGGACATGACGGCCATCCATGTTCTGCTGCAGGCATTGATGGATTGGCCTCAGCCCCTTTATGCCTTTCATCCGCTCGTTTTGGGGGCAGATGGCAAGAAATTGTCCAAACGGGCCGGGGATCGGGGATTGCGCGTCTGGCGCGAAGACGGCAAGACGCCGGAAGACATTCGCGCCATGACAGGCTTTCTTCCATGACATCATCCGATATTTCACTGCCGGCCCGCCGGGAATGGCTCGGCGTGCTGATGCTGGCCGGCGGCGCGGTCGCCATCGGTTTTGCTCCGATCGGCCTGCGTCTCGGCCTCGACGATCTGGGTCCGCAGGCGATCGCCTTCTGGCGCTACACATTTGCATTGCCGGTACTGACCGCGCTGGTCCTGCTGGTCGAGCGCCGGGCACCCCGCAAGCCCAACATCTATGTCATTCTGGCAGGCATCTGCTTTGCCGTGGACATCGGCTTCTGGCACTGGGCTCTGACCCTGACCAGCGTATCGAATGCCACGTTTATCGTGAATCTCGGCAATGTCTGTGTCGGATTCCTGGCTTGGCTGTTCCTGAAGGAACGCCCTGCGCCCATCTGGTTCTTTGCCGTTCTTCTCGCCATCGGCGGCGCCTCTGCCCTGTCACTGGGTGGCACCGCGGAGGGTGGCGCCAGCTTCGCCGGAGACCAGATCGCCATCGTGGCCGCCATCAGCGTGTCAGGCTATTTCCTCTGTTCGAAACTGGCGCGGCGCACGCTGAACGGTCTTGAGACCCTGTTCTGGCTGACGCTTGTGGAAGTCATTGTCGGCGCGGGCATGGTTATGGCCTTCGGGGAATCCTTCCTGCCGGAGGATCTGTCCGGATTTGCCGTGCCGCTCTTCCTTGGCATCGTGATCCATGTTGTCGGCCAGGGCCTGATCATTACCGGCCTTGGCAGCACGCCCACTTCGATTGCGGGCGTGATCATCCTGATCCAGCCGGTCATGGCCGCTGCGATTTCGTGGCAATTGTTCAATGAACCGCTGACCACCCTGCAGGCTGCGGGCGGCATGCTGATCCTTGTGGCGGTCTGGCTGGCCCAGCGGGGCCACAAGGTGGAGCCGATCGACTGACTGAAGCACCAGTGTCACGAACACAGTCTATGCCGCCCCGAGACCAGAACTTCCGGAGATTTTCCATGCGTGTTCCTGCCATATCGTTCGTTTCGCTGGTGATGCTTGCTGCCACAGCTTGTTCTGCGCCATCCGACATGGCGGATGCGCAGGACGATGCTCCGGCCCGCACGGCCGTGACGCCGATCCAGTCCGAGGATACCTATTACAGATCGGCCGCAAGTGCGGTGGACACCCGGGTCCGCCAGCGCGGCGTGACCCCCGCAAAAAATGTCATCCTGTTCGTGGGTGACGGCATGAGCATTCCAACCATCACGGCCGCCCGCATCTATGCCGGCCAGAAGCGCGGCCTTGATGGCGAATCCTATCGGCTTACGATGGAAACCCTGCCGTCCATGGCCCTGTCCAAGACCTACAGCCATGATTTTCAGGTGGCCGATTCCGCCTCCACCGCCACGGCCATGGTGACCGGATCGAAAACCAATTCCCGCATGCTGGGTGTGTTGCAGGGCGCCCGCTTCAACAATTGCGCCAGCATTGACGGCAACACGGCCGACACGCTGTTCGAACTGGCTGAACGGGCCGGTCTCGCCACCGGTATCGTCTCGACCGCGCGTCTTACCCATGCCACGCCCGCATCCACTTTCGCAAAGTCCCCAAGCCGCGACTGGGAAGACGATGCCAATCTCAAGGATGGCGACGCCGGGGCCTGCAAGGATATTGCCCGCCAGTTCATCGAATGGCCTGAAGGTGACGGCTTCGAAATCGCCATGGGCGGTGGTCGTGCAAGCTTTACTCCCACGAGCCAGACCGATGTCGAAGACGGGAACCGCACCGGCAACCGCGAAGACGGCCGCGACCTGACCGCGGAATGGTCGGACATGTCCGATCAGCATGTCTATCTCTCCGACAAGGCCGGCTTCGACGCCGTGGACTTCAACACCGACATTCGGGTGCTTGGCCTGTTTGAACCGTCCCACATGAAATTTGCCATCGACCGCGCCGAAGACGCCGCAGGCGAACCCTCGCTGATCGATCTGACCCGGGCGGCCATCACACGCCTGTCGCGCAATGAAGACGGCTTTGTGCTGATGGTTGAAGGTGGCCGCATCGATCATGGCCATCATGGCGTCAGCGCCATCCGGGCCCTGGATGAGACCGACGAGTTCGACCAGGCTGTCGCCGCCGCGCTGGAAATGACGAATGCCGATGAAACCCTGATCATCGTCACTGCCGACCATTCCCATACGATGACGATTTCCGGCTATCCGAAACGCGGCAATCCGATCCTCGGCAAGGTCGTCAGCGGGCTGGAGAACGCGCCAATGAACGCGCAGGATGGAAAACCCTATACCACGCTGTCCTATGCCAGCGGCATGACCGCCTGCCGCCTTGCAGACGGCCAGCAGGATTGTGTGCGTGAAGACCTGTCCGAGGTCGACACGACCGACAAGGATTTCCAGCAACCCTCACTCGTCTTCATGTGGTCGGAGACGCATGGTGGAGACGATGTGGCCATCTTCGCCACAGGCCCCGGTTCGGAACTGGTGTCCGGCGTGATGGAGCAGAACGAGATCTTCCACGTCATGGGCCGGGCGTCCGGCCTCGTCGCGGCCCCGGCCGAGTAGGCTGCCGTCGCGTCGGGCCTGTTCAGAAGGGGCTTTCTGGGGAACACTTCCGGTTCACCGGTCATTTGCGCCACAAAGAGCGTGGAGGCCGGCCAGAGGAGGAACCCATGAAGGCTGCTGTCATGCGCGCACCAAATGCGCCGCTATCCATCGAGGACGTCACCATTTCCAAACCCGGCCCGCGCGAAGTGCTGGTCAGGTTGAAAGCCGTTGGCGTCTGTCATTCGGACGTGCATTTCTGGGACGGGAATTTCCCGGCCGAACTGCCGGTCATACTCGGCCATGAGAGCGCAGGCGTGGTCGAGGAAGTCGGTTCCATGGTCTCTGCGGTGAAGCCGGGCGATCACGTCATCTCCATCCTGTCGCCCTTTTGCGGTACGTGCGAGTATTGCCTGACGGGCCACATGTCTGTTTGCCATACGGTGAACCGGGACCAGTTCCAGCGCCAGCCGACCGAGGCCCCTCGCCTTTCAATCAAGGGCGAGAAGGTTGGCCAATTCCTGAACCTGTCCTCTTTCGCCGAACAGATTCTGGTGCACGAGAATGCGCTCTGCGCGGTCGACAAGGACATGCCAATGGACAAGGCCTGCCTGATCGGCTGCGGCGTGATCACCGGCGTCGGTTCGGTTTTCCATTCGGCCAAGGTGGAGCCCGGATCGACCGTAGCGGTGCTAGGCTGCGGAGGCGTGGGCCTTGCTGCGATCAATGGCGCAGCAATCGCCGGAGCCAGCCGCATCATCGCGGTGGACCTGTCTGACGAGAAACTCCAGATGGCGGTCCGTTTCGGAGCAACAGATACGGTCAATCCCGGCAAGGTGGACGCCATTGAAGCCGTCAAGGAGCTGACACATGGCGGCGTCCATTATTCGTTTGAATGCGTCGGTCTGAAACAGACAGCGGAACAGGCCTATCACATGTTGCGCCCGCGCGGCGTCGCCACGGTGATCGGCATGATCACGCCGGGAGTGAACATCGAAGTGCCCGGTATCGAATTGCTGGTCACGGAGAAACGCCTGCAAGGTGCGGTCATGGGCTCCAACCGGTTCCGGGTGGACTTCCCGCGCCTGATCGACCTCTACAAGCAGGGCAAGCTGCACCTTGACGATCTTGTCTCTGACCGGATCGGTTTGGATGGCATTACGGGCGCCCTGCAAAACCTGAAGGACAACAAGGGGTCGGTCGCCCGACAGGTCGTCGTGTTCGACTAGCTGCGCCCTACGCGTCGGAACCACTGCACGTTTTCGACATTTCCTCTCCAGCCGGACAGACTCATTCCACCCCGGCTGGAGGCACGACAATGCTCGAATCGCTCGAATGGATCGCCATGGGCACAGGAATATGTGCCGCCATCATGATCTCGGCGGATCTCGGCCGGAAGATCACGGGCACGGCCTTTGTGATCTTCGCCATATCGTCAACAGCCTGGGTGGCCATTGGAGTCGCCGAGAACGAGCCGCCCCTGCTCTACCAGAATCTCGTCCTGACCGTGATCAATTGTATCGGCATCTATCGCTGGCTGATCCTGAAAAAGGAGTCCGGCTAGACCCCAAATCGGGCCGGATTGTCCCGGATCAGGGCTTCGAGTTTCGGCATGCCCTCCCGGATTCCCTTCGCCAACTGGTTCGACACAATCCCGCCGAGGACCAGCGGCGCGCTGGCCTTGCCGGCCCAGTGGAGTTCACAGCCGCCATCCGTCTCGATGACGCGATAGTCCTCGATCGCCGCTGAAACCGGCAGTGTGGACTTGTCGAAATAGAAGGCCATCCGCTTGCCGTCTTCCCATGCGAAGAAAACTTCCTCCACGCGCTGGTCTCCGATCTCGACAGTGCGCGTCGTGCCGACGCCGAACGGCTCCGGGCTGGTCCAGATTACCTTCGTGATGGGCAGCCACTCCGTCCACGCATCGGCGTCCAGCAGCGCCGCCCAGACGGCACTGGCCGGAAACGGAAACGCATGCGATGCGCGGAGCTTCGGCTTGACGGTCGAGAGATAGTCCTCTCCCACCGCCTTGTGTTGCTTGACTGCCTTGGCCATCGGGCCCTCCCCTGTCTTCATTTGTGTTTGAGACAGGATGAGAGGGATGAAGCGCCTGTGTCAAACCGTGCCGCCACGGCACAGCTCAACAAACGGCACGCCTAGTCGCGCAGCAATTCATTGACACCGGTCTTGGACCGGGTCTGGGCGTCGACCGTCTTGACGATCACAGCGCAGGCGAGGCTTGGGCCCCCATTCTTGTCGGGCAGTGTGCCCGGTACGACCACAGAGTAAGGCGGCACCTTGCCATAGGTGACCTCGCCGGTCTGGCGGTTCACGATCTTGGTCGACTGGGTAATGAAAACACCCATCGCAATCACCGAGCCTTCGCCGACCACAACGCCCTCGACCACTTCGGAACGGGCGCCGATGAAGCAATTGTCCTCAATGATCGTCGGATTGGCCTGCAAGGGTTCGAGCACACCGCCAATGCCCGTGCCGGCCGAGATGTGACAGTTCGCGCCAACTTGGGCGCAGGAGCCGACCGAAGCCCAGGTGTCGATCATCGTGCCTTCACCGACATAGGCACCGATATTGACATAGGACGGCATCAGGACAGCGTTTCTGGCAATGTATGCGCCCCGACGGACAGCGGCAGGCGGCACGGCCCGGAACCCGGCTGCTTCAAAATCCGAACTGCCCCACCCTTGAAACTTGGAAGGCACCTTGTCCCACCAGTTCCCGCCGCCCGGCACGCCGGAAATCATGCCGTTGGCGTTCAGGCGGAAAGAGAGCAGCACGGCTTTCTTCAACCATTGGTGCACTTCCCAGGTCCCGTCGCCATTCGGGCTGGCCACGCGCGCTTCCCCGGAATCGAGCAGGTCAATGGCGGCCTCGACCGCTTCGCGCACTTCGCCCCGCGTTTCGGTGGTCAGCGTATCGCGCGTCTCCCACGCCTGTTCAATCGCATTGGCAAGGGCTTCAGTCATCGGTGTCTCCGGGGGCAGGTTTCGGCAGGGTTTCAAGCGCGGCCTCCAGAAAGGCCGCAAGGTCGCCCGTCACATAGTCGATGTGGTCCGGCCCGTCATCCCCCAACAGGTCCTGCAGGTTTGCGGGGCGGGCCTCGACCGGTTCATGGCTCCAATCCTTCTCGGAATGGACCAGCACCGTGGTGAACCCCATCTCCTTGGCCGGCAGAAGGTTGCGCGCAAGATCTTCGAAGAAAATGGCCTGGCCAGGACGGACCGCATGCAGGTCGCAGAAGCGGTCATAGGAGACCTTGTGCGGCTTTGGCGTGTAGTCGGCATCCTCGATGCCGAAACTGCCATGGAACAGGTCTTCCAGCTGCATTTTCTCGACCACTCGTTCCGCGTGGCGGCGCGACCCGTTCGTGTAGACGAATTTCCGGCCCGGCAGGGCACGGATCGCCTCGCGCAGGACAGGCAGGTCTGGCAGCGGGGACAGGTCGATGTCGTGTACATGATGCAGGAAGTCTGCCGGATCGATCTGATGAACCTGCATCAGGCCGGACAGTGTCGTTCCATAGGTGGCATAATAATCCTTCTGAACCTTGCGTGCTTCGACAGGATGCAGGTCCAGAACGCGGGACACGAACTCGGTCATCCGCACATCGATCTGGGCAAACAGGTCGCATTCGGCCGGGTAAAGCGTGTTGTCGAGATCGAACACCCAATCGGTCAGATGACCGAACTTTCCGAATGGCGCGAGATGGATTCCCGCCCTGTTGTCGGTCATTGGCCGCCCGCCTTGGCGAAATCCCGCTCAAAGAACTCAAACACGAGCCGCTGGTCCACCGGTTCCGGTGCGGCCGCGAACAGCGCTGTGCGATAGGCAGAGGCCTCGCAATCGTCCCGGCCCACAATGGCGAATTTGGCGCGGCCAACGCAGAACGGGTCGGACGCCTTGGACAGGGTACGGATCCGCGTGCCGTCCTCCATTTCGCCATAGACATAGTGCTCGGTGCCGCGCAGCGCCTTGTCGATCACGCGCGCGCAGCCACCGGCTTCCAGCATCCACCAGCCCCGGCTCTCCCAGCCTTCCGTCCCCCGCCGGCCGATCGCGCTCCAGATCCGCTTGTCGGTGCGGTTGCACAGGGTGAACCCGACAGTCCGGCCCGTCTCCTTGGCCACTTGTTCCAGAAAGTCGATCAGATCGGCGTCAGACGTGGAATCCGGAAGATTGTTGTCTTCCAGAAACTTGCCGATGGCGGCCCGGGTCTTGTAGCCGATCCGGCCGTCAATCGCGCCGGACACAACACCCGCTTCCTCCAGCAGGCGCTGGATGCCGGCAGCCTGCGCCGTGGCGCGGTCATAATTCTCGATCTCGGTAAAGGTCGTCGTCCAGCGCGAGCGGCTCTTGATCTCGACGGGACGGAAGCCGCGCGCCTCCAAACCCATGGCCGTGCAGTTCGGAGGGCTTTCGAGCGAGAATCCGCCCGTCGGGTCCACACACAATTCACGGGCCCCGCCCCATTCGCGCAACCCGCCACGATGCGCCGTGGATGTACGGCCATAGATGTAGTGGTATTTGGGGTCGAGCGGCGCACGCACGGCGACCTGACAGGCGCCGGGCTGCAGCTTGATCCAGCCATCCACAGTGACCGAACCGCCGACCGGGCGTCCGATGGCGGACTCGATTATGTAGCTGGTCTCGTTGCACAGTTTCCAGCCATCGCCGGATGCGCCCTGAGCCTGCGCAAGAGACGGAATTGCGGCCATCGCTGCGAGGGTCAGAAGGCCTTTAAGAAATAAGCGTACCTGCGCCATGTTCTGTAAATAGCTCCATGAGCAGGGCGTGCGGTGCACGCCCATCGAGGATCACTGCCGCCCCGACGCCATGTTTTACGGATTGGGCTGCGGTTTCAAGCTTCGGTATCATGCCACCTGCAGCTGTCCCGTCCGCAATCAGGCCCGGAATATCGTCGACCTTGATCTCCCGGATCAGGGTTTTCTGCTTGTCCAGCACACCGGCAACATCCGTCAGAAGGAACAGACGGCTGGCGCCCAGCGCTGCCGCCAGGGCGCCAGCAGATGTGTCGGCATTGACATTGTAGCGGTGCCCGTCGGCTCCGACCCCCACCGGCGCAACGACCGGGATCAGTTGGGAATCGGCCTTCAGCAAGGCGTCCAGCACGCTCGTGTCCACCGCGCTCGGCTCGCCGACAAAGCCGAGATCCAGAACCTGTTCGATATGGCTGTCCGGATCGCGTTCCGTCTTCTTGGCCTTTTCGGCCTGGATGAGGTTGCCGTCCGATCCGGACAGGCCCACGGCCTTGCCGCCAGCCTGGTTGATGGCGCGCACGATGGATTTGTTGATCGGACCAGACAGCACCATTTCCACAACTTCCATTGTGGCTTCATCGGTGACGCGCAAGCCGCCCTTGAATTCCGACACGATGCCCAGCCGATCCAGCAGCTTGCCGATCTGTGGCCCGCCGCCGTGCACGATCACAACATTGATCCCGAGAGTCTTCAGCAAGACGACATCGCGCGCAAAGATTGCCGCCAGGCGCTCATCCACCATGGCATGGCCGCCATATTTCACGACAATCGTCTTGCCGGCGTAGCGCTGGATGTAAGGCAGCGCCTCGGAGAGAGTGCGCGCGGTGAATTGCGCGTCGGAGATCTGGTCTGTCATGCGCGCCCCCTTAGCGCGGTTTGACGTCAGGACAAACTGCGAATCCTATAGCGGGCGATGCATGAAGACGCTGTTCGGGTCGAGCGCATAATCGCCGAACGGCCCGCAATACCGGAAGCCATAGGATTCATAGATCCGGCGCGCCGGCAAGAAGCCGACCATGGACCCGGTTTCCAGATACAGGGCCGAGTAGTTCCGCCGCCCGGCTTCCATCATGATGTGCTCCAGCATCCGGCGGCCATACCCCTGTCCGCGAAGGTCCGACTTCGTATGCATGGATTTCACTTCGCCGGTGCCATCCGACAGATCCTTCAAGGCCCCACAGCCAACCAGGCTCCGGTCATCCCACATCGACCACACGGTCACGTCCGGAGACCGCAAGCCTTCCGCCGGCAGGAAGTGGCAGCTTCCGGGCGGTGACAGGGACAGCATCAGATCCGCATGAACCTGTAACAGGGCCAGCATGTCCGGGCTGGAAACATCATCCACCTTGATCTCGATCGGCATAGGGTCATGCGCTCCAAAAAATTCATCCGGCGCGCATGTAATCCCAATTCGATTAACTATTCCAGACTGGCAATCTCGGCCCGCAATTCAGCGATGCCCCACCCCTTTTCAGACGATGTCTGGCGCACGACCGGATGCGCCGCGCCGCGCTTCTTCAGCCTGTCGGCGATCTTTCCGGCCAGTATGTCGACCTCAGCCTTCTTCATCTTGTCGACCTTGGTGAGCACGACCTGATAGGTGACCGCAGCCTTGTCGAGCATGGTCATGACTTCCTCGTCGGTGTCCATCAGTCCGCGCCGTGCATCGACCAGCAGGAACACACGACGCAGCGAGGGACGCCCACGCAGATAGGACCGGGTCAGCCGCATCCAGCCTTCGGCCTGTGTCCGGCTGACCTTAGCATAGCCAAAACCCGGCAGGTCCACGAGGTACATGCGGCCTTCGCCAAGATCGAAATAGTTCAGTTCTCGCGTACGTCCGGGCTCTGCGGACGACCGTGCCAGTTTAGCCCGGTTGGTCAGTGCGTTGATCAGCGAGGACTTGCCGACATTCGACCGCCCGGCAAAGCAGACTTCCGACCGGTCGGACGGCGGCAGGCCCTTCAGGTCCACCACGCCTTTGACGAACTCGACCGGGCCGGCAAACAGGATGCGGCCAGCTTCGAGCGCCTCTTCACTGAAGCCGCCATCCATATCCATCCCGCTAATCCGTCGCTTTCGCCTTGCCGCCGAACAGCCGTTTCACGAACTTGCCGATCTCGGTCTCGACGCCATTCCGGCGCATGATGAAGTATTGCTGCGCGAAGGACAGGATGTTCGACCACACCCAGTACATCACGAGGCCGGCCGCAAATCCGCCGAAGACAAACATGAAAACCAGCGGCATGGCCTGGATGATGCGGCGCTGGGTCGGGTCCGGCGGCGGCGGGCTCAGCGTCTGGATCGCTGCCATGGTCACGCCATACAGGATCGGCAGAATGCCGATACCAATAATAATGCCGAGGATCGGGATGGATTTGATGTCCGCCGCCGACCAGAACGGGATAAGGCCGAACAGGTTGCCAATTGCGGTTGGGTCGGGCGCCGAAAGGTCCTTCAGGAAGCCGAAGGAGGCGTGACGCATCTCGATGGTCACGTAGAGCGTCTTGTAGAGCGCATAGAAAATCGGAATCGTGAACAGGATCGGCAGGCAGCCGCCGACGGGGTTGGCGCCCTCCTGCTTGTAGAGTTTCATGATCTCCTGCTGCTGGCGTTGCGGATCGGCCTTGAAGCGCTCGCGGATCTCCTGCATCGGCTCCTGCAGCTTCTTCATCTTTGCCATCGATTTGTAGCTCTGATTGTAGAGCGGCACGAGCGGCAGCTTGACGAGGACCGTGAACGCCAGGATCGCCCAGCCGAACGACCCCACAATACCGGACAGCCATTCCAGCGCATAGAAGAAGGGCTTGGTCAGGAAGAAGGCCCAGCCCCAGTCGATCGCATCCACCATACGCGGAACGCCGAGATCATTTTGATAGTGTTGCAGCACTTCAAACCGTTTTGCGCCAGCATAGAGGCTGTTGGAAACCGTCTGGCTTTCACCCGGCGCAAGCGTGACCGGAGCGGACTCGGTGCGCACTTCCAGAGGCCCGCCGCGCGACAATTTGCGCTTGTCGACAAGGCCGGCAAAGAACGCGTCCTGCTGTGGCACCAGCGCGCCCAGCCAGTACATGTCGGACAGGCCCCACCAGCCGCCCTGATTTGACGGGAACGTGCCCTCACTGGTCTCGCCCTTGATATCCTTCAACTGGAACAGCGGCTTGTATTTCTTCAGGCGCAACTCGCCATCAACGACCCCCATCAGGCCCATATGCGCGAGGCTGCCTTTGGACGACGAACCGGGGTCCGTCGTTTCAAGGAATTCCTTATAGTCGCCATGACGCTCGATCGAACCGATGGCGCGCACTTCGCGAGACTCTCCGGAATTGTTCGTCACCGTATCGGTGAAGGTGAACAGGTAATCCTCATCAACGGAGATTTCGCGGTCGATGACCAGGCCTTCGGACTCGAGGCGCAGAATGAGCGGGTTGCCGGGCGTCAGTTGCCCTTCCCCGACCTGCGTCCAGTTCGAATTGCGGCCGGCGACGAGTTTCGAGCCATCGGCCCAGTACCAGGTTGCAAAATAGCCGAACTCGGAATTCTCAGGACGGAACAGGCGCACTTCCTGTTTCTTGTCGACGGTCAGGTAATGCTTCTTCAGGCTGAGATCGTCGATCCGCGAACCCGCCAGACGGATCGAACCATCGACGGACGCCGCATCGAAGGGAACGCGCGCATCAACCTGAAGCGCTTCCTGCACCGGCTTGATTTCGGCGATCGCGGGCGCATCGGATGTCACCGTCGGTCCCGTCTGCTGTTCGGCCTCGCGAACGGCCTGATTGGCTTCAAACTCTTCCTGCGCTGGCTTCATGATGAAGGCCTGATAGGCGAATACGAAGGCAATCATGGCGACCATGGCGATCAGAAAATTGCGCTGGTCTTCTTTTTCCATCTGTCGGGATCCCGGCAATCTAGTCAGCGCGCCGGTCTCGGCGGCAGGTGGGGTTAATCAGCGGCGAGGCTTATCAGCGCGCTTTCCATATCGTCAAGCAAACGCGGCCACGCAATGTCAGCGGTTTCCATACGGGCTATGAACACATAATCCCAGCCCGGTTTGCCCAGCTGCGGCAAGAGAACACGCGCTGCCTCCCGCAGGCGCCGCTTGGCCCGATTACGCGTCACCGCATTGCCAATCTTTTTGGTCGCCGTGAAGCCGGCACCGACATGCGCGCCCGGGGCGTCACCCTTGCGCCGGCGGGCCTGCACCAGCAATGCCTTGCGCTTCTCGGTCCTGCCATGGCGGACAAAAACGAATTGAGGCCGTACGCGCAGGCGTACGACCTCAATTTCGGACCTGGATGTCTCGCGCGTCATGGCCCTTGCCGCCTCCGACAGAGACAGCCCCTGGCCTGCCGCCTTAGGCGGACAGCGTCTTGCGGCCCTTGGCGCGGCGACGTGCCAGCACCTTGCGGCCATTCTTGGTCGACATGCGCTCGCGAAAACCGTGCGTACGCTTGCGGCGAAGATTGCTGGGCTGGAATGTGCGTTTCATGTGTCTGCTCTGAAAGCTAAGAATCTCGGAAAGAGGGGCCAATACAGGCAGCACCGCCCCGAAGTCAAGCCGGAGGGGCAGCCGAAACCGAATATATGTGACTCATTCGGCGCTGCACTCTTTACAATCCCGCCCGGCTTTGTGAACCCTGCGCCGGGCGGCGGGGAACAGACCATACCAGAGAGGTGTCATGCGGCTTCCACGCTTCCTTCTTCCCTGCCTTCTCGTCCTGTCCGGACTGCTGCTCCCGGCCTTTTCCCAGACCATTGATTATGCGCGCCTCGATGCCCGGCTCAACCGGCTGGCCGCAGATGAGGACATTGTCGGCCTGTCGGTGGCCGTGATCGACCGCGGCGAGATCGCCTTCGCCAGGGGATATGGCGTGACGGAACTGGGAGGAGAGCCCGTCACCGACGAGACCGTCTTCCGCTGGGCCTCCCTGTCAAAAGGCGTCGCGGCCACCGAAGTCGCGATCCTGGCCACTGAAGCCCGGCTGAACCTGTCCGACCCGGTCTCGAAATATGCGACCACGTTGCGCCTGCCGAACGGCGGTGAAGCGCATGCGACACTCGAGGATGTCCTGTCGCACCGGCTGGGCATTCTGCCGAATGCCTATGATACACGACTGGAAGACGGCTGGGATCCTGCCAAAATCCGCACCAGCCTGCGCTCACTGAAGGCCATCTGTCCGGTGGGCGACTGCCACACCTATCAGAATGTTGCCTATGACAGCATCGCCGAAGTGATCGAGGAGGTGACCCAATCGCGCTACGCGGACGCGGTGGAGCATTCCGTGTTCAAGCCGATCGGCATGGTAACAGCCAGCATCGGCCGGGCGGGGCTCGAAAACGCGTCATCCTGGGCGCGACCGCACACCAAACGGAGCCGGGACGCCGGCCCGCCCCGCAAGAAGATCGTCAATGACGACTATTATCGCGTGCCCGCCGCCGGCGGCGTAAACGGCTCGATCCGGGACCTCGCCCTCTATGCCCGCGCCCATATGGGTCTTGTGCCGGACGTGCTGAGCGATACCGCGCTCGAAATGCTTCAGGCCCCCCGCGTCTATACGCGCCGGGAACAGGCTGGCATGTCCCGGCGCTATCGCGGCACCGTGCGGGACGCCCGCTATGCACTTGGCTGGCGTGTCTACAAATATGGCGAACCCGGCTATCGCGTGGTCGGCCATCGCGGCGCCGTGGAGGGGTATCGGTCCTACATCCTGTTCGATCCGGAGCGCGACACAGGCGTGGTCATTCTCTGGAATTCGAGTTCCCGCCGCCCGAACGGCATCGGATTCGAGGTCATGGACATGGCCTACAATCTGCCGTTCCGGGACTGGATGGAACTGGATGGACAGGCCAGCGCGGGCAGTCGCTGACGCCCGGATCACGCGCCTGTCAGCGACGCGCACGCAGACGTGACGGGATTTCCGGGCATGACCGGACTATGTGGGTGTTCCAGACTACCCTGCCCACAGGACCGACCCGCCATGCCCCGCCTCCTTGCCACCAGATGCCTGTTGGCCGCGCTCGCCGCCAGCTTCCTGATTGCCCTGCCCGGCACGGCCGAAACCGACGCTGTATGGTCCCGTCTGCTCGCCACGCATGTCCATGAGAGCGCAGACGGTGTGAACCGCGTTGATTATGCCGGGCTGGCGGCCAGCGCGCAGGATCGCGCCGCGCTTGACGCCTATATCAACAGCTTCGCCGCGCGAGACCTTTCAGGCAGCGGCGACGTCGAGTTCGCGGCCTGGGCCAATCTCTACAATGCGGTCACGATACGCCATATCCTGTCACGCTACCCCATCGATTCCATCCGGGACGGCTATCTCTTTGGCGGACCCTGGAAACAGGTCACGGTCATGGCCGGCGGGCAGGAAGTCAGTCTGGATGCGATCGAGCATGATATCCTGCGCCCCCGCTTCCGGGATCCGCGCGTCCATTATGCCGTCAATTGTGCCTCTCATGGCTGCCCGAACCTGATGCGCCGCGCCTGGGCCGCCGACACACTGGATGCCGACCTGGACGCGGCTGCCCGCGCCTACATCAACCATCCCCGGGGCGTGCGGGCCACCTCCAGGGGACTGACGGTTTCCTCCATCTACAAATGGTTCCAGGCTGACTTCGGGGGATCAAGGCAGGGCGTCGTCGCCCATTTGCTTGACCATGCAGAACCCGACCTTGCCGAGAAAATTCGCGCCACACCGAGAATCCGCGGCTATGACTACGACTGGTCGCTCAACGACACCCGGACGGACCCTGCCCAATGACTGATCCTGCACCTTCCCCTTCGCGCCCGCTCTGGCTCCGGCTCTGGCCGCTCTACCTGATTGCCGGCGGCCTCATCGCGGCTTGGGCGCTGGGCCTGTTCGACTATCTCTCGCTGGAGACGCTTCGCCAGCAGCAGGCCAGCCTGCGAGCCTTTGTCGAGGATAATCTGATCCTCGCCATTGCCGCCTATATAGGGGTCTACACCGCAACCACCGTCTTCATGATTCCCGGCGCGCTGTGGATCACCATCACTGGCGGCTTCCTGTTCGGTCTCGCCGGCGGCACCATTGCGACCGTGATCGGCGCGACACTCGGCGCGAGCCTCCTCTTCCTGGCGGCAAGGACCTCGCTGGGCGGCTTTGTCCGCAAGGTGGCCAGCGGCTATGCAGACAAGGTGCGGTCCGAATTCCAGGACAGTCCGATGGCCTACATGTTCGCCATGCGGTTCATTCCCGCCCTGCCCTTTCCGGTCGCCAATATCCTGCCAGCCATTCTCGGAGCCAAGTATCGCGACTATGCGGTTACAACCGCGCTCGGGATCATTCCCGGCGTTATCGCGTATACTTGGGTGGGAGCAGGCCTGGGAGCGACCTTTGCCCGGGGTGAGGACCCGGACCTTGCATCGGTGTTCCAGAACCTGTTGCCCGCTGCCATCGCCCTGGGCGTTGTGTCCCTGTTGCCCGTTGCATGGAAGAAATTCTTCCCGAAAAAAGCCAACCAGATTGAAGAGGCCGCCTGATGTCCGACCTTGCCAACCCCAATGCCCGCGCCCCGCTCGCCGGCTCTTCTGATCCGGACCGGATCGCCACCTCCCCGGCACCGCATGCAGCTGGCACTGCGCCAATGCGGGAAATGAAGGCTGACCTTGTTGTGATCGGTGCAGGCTCGGCCGGTCTTTCGGCCGCTGCCGGCGCGGCACAGCTCGGCCTGTCCGTAGTTCTTTACGAGAAGGGCGAAATGGGTGGCGACTGCCTGAATACAGGCTGCGTCCCGTCCAAGGCCCTGCTCAGCGCCGCCAAGGCGGCCGCCCATATCCGCGAGGCTGCGAAATTTGGCGTGGAAACCGCTCCGCCGCGTGTGGACTGGGAAAAGGTGAAACTGCATGTGCGCACCTCCATCGCAACAATCGCCCCGGTCGACAGCCAGGAACGGTTCGAAGGGCTTGGCTGCACGGTCATTCGTGAACATGCGAAATTCGCAGGGCCCGACATGATCGTGTCTCCGACCACGCGGGTGAAAGCCCGCCGCATCATCATAGCCACGGGGTCGCGCGCCTTCATTCCTCCCATCGAGGGACTCGCAACTGTTCCCTATCTGACGAATGAAACCATATTCGACCTGCCGGATTTCCCGGACCATCTCGTCATCCTCGGCGGCGGCCCGATCGGAATGGAAATGGCGCAGGCCTTTGTCCGCCTCGGCGCCAAGGTCACCGTGATCGAAATGGGCAAGGCCCTTGGCCGGGCCGACCGTGCCCATGCCGAAATCGCCATCGAGGCCCTGCGGGCCGAAGGGGTTACGCTGCTGGAAGGCTACAAAGCCACGAAAGTGGAACAGGACGGCCAGACACTCCGCGTTCATACAGAACCGAAGGACGGCGAAGCCTGGACCGTCGAAGGCTCGCACCTTCTTGTCGCGGTCGGTCGTGAGACCGTATTCGACGGCATGGACCTCGAGGCCGGTAATGTCGACCATGACCGCAAGGGCATCATTGTCGGTGACACGCTCCGCTCGAAATCCAATCCCAAGGTCTGGGCACTGGGCGACGCCGCTGGACGCGAACAATTCACCCATATCGCGGGTTGGCACGCCTCGGTCTTCACCCGCCGCGCCTTCTTCAAGCAGGGCACAAAGGCTGACAGCCTGCCAGTTCCGGCAGTCACCTACACGTCGCCGGAAGTCGCCCAGCTGGGACTTACCGAGGCCGAGGCCCGCGAGAGACATGGCGATGATATTTCCACGCCCAGCTTCCGGTTCGAGGAGAGCGATCGCGCGATTGCAGAAGCCGACACAGAGGGCGAAGTGAAGCTGATCGTGCGCAAGGGCAAGCTGCTCGGAGCATCCATCGTCGGCAAGGATGCCGGTGACCTGATCCAGCTTGTCTCCGTGGCCATGTCGAACGGGCTGGGCGTCAAGGACCTTACCAATTTCATCTCACCCTACCCGACCCGGGCCGAAGGGGTGAAACGGGCAGCGAACGCCCAATTCACGGACGTCGTATTCGGCAAGAGCGCCAGGCTGCTGGTCAGCTTGCTCCAGCGCATTCCCTAGGGTAGGTCAGGCGGTGTGAACGACACCGCTGACCCGTCCCTGCCGGCCCCTGATACAACCCGCGCCGGGGCGCGCTGGTTCGACAGCCTGTCATTCCGCCTGTTCGGCCTCACCATCCTGTCCATTCTCGTGGTCGAGGCCTTCATCTTCGTGCCCAGCGCGTCTGGCCGGCGTACCGCATGGCTCACAGAGCGCGTCGAGGCCGCCCGTATTGCCTCCCTGGCCCTGGAAGCCTCGCCTGGCCGGTCGGTTTCCGAGGAATTGTCAGCCCGGCTCCTGGACAATGCGGAAGTCTGGGGCGTCGCCGAATTGGAGATGGCAGACGAGATGCGGTTCCAACTCCTGCCACCGCAAATGCCGCTCAATGGTGGCATGCATGCGCTTGATCTGAGAGAGACCAGCGTGGCCAGCCGCGTGGCCAATACGTTCGCGGCGTTCTTCGCGCCGGATGACCGAATTCTGGTCGTCACCGCTGAAGGCACCGAACCCGGCCGGGTCATCGAAGTCCTGTTGCCACAGGCCCCGATGAAGGCAGACCTGCTGGCCTATGCCCGGCGGATTGCGGGCCTGTCCGTGCTGATCGCCCTGGCGGCGGCGAGCATCATCTATGTCCTGCTCCATCTTCTGGTGGTGCGGCCGATGCAGCGGGTCACCCTGAGCGTCGAGCAGTTTCGCATGGATCCAGGCTCCTGGACGAGGCGCCTGCCCCATACCGGCAGGCGGGATGAAATCGGACGGGCCCAGAATGCGCTGGCCGATATGGAAAGCGCCGTCGCAGAGAGTTTTCGTCAACGCGCCCATCTCGCCGAACTCGGCACCGCAGTTGCCAAGATCAACCACGACCTGCGCAACTCGCTTGCGTCCGCTCAACTTGTCTCCGACACGCTGGCACGTTCGGATGATGCACGTGTACAGAAGGCTGCTCCAAGACTGGAGCGCGCCCTGACACGCGCCATCACGCTGGCGACCGAGACACTGGACTATGGCAAGGCGATGCCCCAACCCGCCGAACTTGAACGGGTCGATCTGCGGCAGGCGCTGGATGAAGCGGCGGATGAAGCCCTTGCCGCCTGGCCTTCCGTCGAATTCGTCAACAATGTCCACATGATGGATCACGTCATGGCAGACCCTGATCACCTCCACCGGATCGCGGCGAACCTGATCCGCAATGCGGCCGAGGCCATGTCGGCCGCCGGTTCGGACCCTTCCCGCATATTCGTCAGCCTGGAGATGAATGAGGTGCACTTCAATGATACCGGCCCTGGCCTGCCGGAGAAAGCGGCACAGAACCTGTTCACGCCCTTTGCCGGCTCATCGCGGCAATCGGGCACAGGTCTCGGACTGGTGATTGCACGAGAGCTTGCCCAATCCATGGGTGGAGACCTCGTCCTATTCGAAACCGGTCCAGACGGGTCCAGTTTCCGCCTCACACTTCCGCCACAAGGCTGACACGATCGGGGGAACCAAGCCCCGCCCAAAGCATTGGTTCATCAGACAAACGGATGGACCCCATGACCCCCGAGACCCTTGTTTCTGCATTTGTTTCCACTGGCGCAGCCGCCGCCGCAGGACTGGCCGTTATACTGCAGCCCAGCCTGCCGCGCCCGGACGTCACACCGGTCGATCACTTTCAGGCGGCAGACTATGAGATCTATGATCGGGACTTCACCCTCCAGGGCCGAACCTGTGAGATCGGGATCGAGAAGCGAGGCATCTGCCTCAGCAGATCTCCCCTGGAGGATGCCATCGTGCCGGGCATGATCCTGCCGGTTGAAATCCCGGCAACCAGCGCTGAATTCCCGATCATCCTGGAATCCCCTCTGAAGACAGAAAGCCTTCAGACGGTGCGATTCGGTCACAGGATCGCGCTGTTCAATCCTGGAACACGCGAGATTGTCGATGTCATTGATCTTGACGCCCAATCCTTTGCCGACGCGCGTGATCTCGACCGCCAGAAAGCCGACATGTCCGGTCCCGCCCGATCAAGTTGAGCAAGTGCTTCAATACCGCCCACAAAAAAAGCCAGCCCGACGGGCTGGCTTTTGAGCATCTTTCAGACCGGGTCTAGTTGGTCTCGTCTTCGATTTCGTCCGCGGCATCATCGATCTCTTCACCCAGCTCCTCGGCCGGACCTTCATTCGTGTCGCAGGCAGCCAGACCAAACGCACCCAATCCGAACAGAATTGCAATAAGAGGCTTTTTCATTTCCGTATCTCCTTTATCAGTCAGCCCCCAGATTGAAGGCGTCCCGTTCCAAACGTGCAGCCGCGGGACTGGTTCCGATGGAGCAGATTCTACGTGTCCTCGCCCCCATACAACCCTCCGCCAGATGGTCCTGCGCACATATATGCGGATGACTGGCTGATCGTCGTGGACAAGCCGACCGGCCTCCTGTCTGTGCCGGGTCGGGGGCCAGACAAGGCAGATTGCGCGCGGTCGCGAGTCCAGGAGATCTGGCCTGATGCCCTCACAGTCCACCGGCTGGACATGGCGACCAGCGGCCTGTTGCTGTTTGCCCGTTCGAAGGACGTCCAGCGGGCCCTGTCCCGCCTGTTCGAGCAGGGCGCGGTGGAGAAAACCTATCTGGCCGACATCTGGGGCAGTCCGGACAGAGAGGCCGGTCTCATCGACCTGCCATTGATCACGGACTGGCCGAACAGGCCCCGCCAGAAAGTGGATCACGAGTCCGGCAAACCCAGCCAGACCCGCTATGACGTACTGGCGCGCCACGCCGCCACAAGTCGCGTCAGGCTGGTTCCACTTACCGGGCGGTCGCATCAGCTGCGGGTTCATATGGCAGAATGTGGCCACGCGATCCTCGGCGATGATTTGTATGCACCCCTAGCAGCCCGCCGCCACGTTCGCCGACTGCACCTGCATGCGGCCTCGCTGACCTTCACCCACCCCTACACCGGTGACCGCATGGTGTTTCAGTCCCCCTGCCCGTTCCAGACGCCTTGACGGAGCGCCCCTTTGGCATTATCGTTTTTCGATATATGGAGATTGCCGATGCACGCTGAGATTGTTCGCCTGTCGCTGCACCATGTCGACATCAAGATCGTCAAGGATGATCGCATGCATGTCCTGCAATGGCGCCGAAACCTGCTCTGGGACGAAGTCCTTCTCGACGGCAAACGCCAAGCCTCCAGCCACGGCCTGTTCGGTCGGGAAAAGGTCTACGGCCTCGTGTTCGGACGCGCGCCCGACGGCAGCGGCGGCGAGCAGGTCATGCTGCTCCTGGACCCGTCGACCCATGCCGACTGGACCGAGGGCACCCAGCGCGTGAAGGGTGTACGCCTTGAAAGCCGGGATGGACCGCTGGTCGCCTTCGGCTCACTTGATCCCCGCACCATGGAAAAGCCCGCGACGTTCGCAGACTGGATGAAGAAGAATATGGGCATGGAATGGGGCGACCCGCCATCGAGCCGCCCGCACTAGTTCAGGATCAGGAGTCCCGCGACGCGGAGACCGGCACAAGCCGCACGGTCGCCTTGCGGTTCAGGGGCTCAACCACGCCATTTGCGGCATAGGCGCGTGCCTCACCTTTCGGCATTACACTGATCTGTTCGGCCGAAAAATCCCGGGCCTTGAGCGCGAGGATCACGGATTCCGCGCGATCCTGCGACACTTTCCGGTTCAAGGCTTCCGGCCCGGTCGCATCTGCATGGCCGGCGACCTCGATGCGGAAATAGTCGCACTGCGCAGCATCCTCCGCCACGGCATCCAGCATGGCTTCGGCCTGATCGCCGATTTGTGTGACGTCACGCTCGAAATAGATGGTGAATTCTTCGGTAACGCACTGGGCCGGCACGGGATCATGAACCACCGGAGCCTGCGGCGGAGGCGGCAGGTCGGCCTGCGCTGCCAGGGCCGCCGTCGAGGCGGATATCAGGGTCAGGCTGGCGAATTTCATCTTGGTCTCCGTAAGTGACTATGCCCACAGAAACGCCGCCTGCCGCGCCCGGTTCCTCACAATCTTTTCTTCGTCCGCCCCTCATGTGCCCTGGCCGCGGCCGGATCAGCCGGCCAGTCATGCTTGGGGTAGCGCCCCCGCATGTCTTTGGCCATGTCCTGGTATCCGGCCCCCCAGAACCGGCCAAGATCCTGTGTTGTCGCCACCGGCTTCATGCCGGGCGAGAGCATTTCCACAGTTACCGGCACCCGGCCGGCGGCCAGTTTCGGATGGTCGCTCAGGCCATAAAAGGCCTGCGCCCGCGCTGAAACCAGCGGTGCACGGTCATCCAGATAATCCACCTGAGCCGACTGGCCCGATGGCAGGGACAGGCTGAGCGGAGCGTCGTTACGAAGCGCCTCCTGAACCGTCCAGTCCAGCGACGTGATCAACGCTTCGCGCACTTCGTGGCTGGCCGGCACTCGCGCGCCCTTCCTTTTCAGCAACGGCAACAGCCAGTCCTCTGCCGTGGCGACCAAGCTGGCTTCATCCCGACCCGCCGCCTCGATGCAGCCTGCCTGCTCCAGCATGGCAATCCGTGCCAGCGTCTCCCGCACCACATGCTCGGCGCTGATCGCTGCAAACCCGCTTTCCCTGATCGCCTCCAGCATCGCCCGCGCCGCCACGGCCGGGCCGGGTTTCGGCAAGGGGCTTTCCGATAGAATGATCGCCCCCAGCGCCTTGACGCGGCGCGCGGCGAACTTCCCCGTCTTCGGATCGAAACTCGCCCGGTCTTCAGACACGACACCGCCCGCGTCGAGAGCCTCCTTCTCCGCTATCGGCACCGCCAATGAGATACGCGCTTCACGTGCAGCTCCGCCGAGATCAGCGATTACAAGCCAATCGGCCTTTGCCAACGCTTCGGTCTCCGGGACCATGGCGGCCCGGCCCGACGCCATCAGATAACTGCCCGCACTGCCGGGGCGTTTTCGGGCGATCTGGTCCGGCCAGGCACGTGCCAGCAATCCTGCGAGGTCTCCGCCCGGCGCAGCCCCCTGCCCCCAGCTTTTCGCCTGGGCTTTCAGGCTGCGCGCCCGTGGCGAACCATCCTTGCGAAATCCCGCCAGCCGATCACGCAAGTCCGGCGAATTTCCCCCCATGCCGCGCTCCCCGGCCAGCGCAGCAACCTCTGCCGCAAGGGCGCGCTCTGCCGGGGTGGGCGCTCCGGCGACAAGCGCACCAAGCCGTGGGGGCAAGGGCAGCCGCGCCATTTCCGAGCCAAGCGGAGTGAGGACGCCCTCCGCGTCCAGCGCGCCAAGCGTCCGCAAGAGCGCCTGCGCCGCCTTCAACCGTCCGATCGGCGGCGCATCCATCCAGGTCAGTCGCAACGCATCGCGCTCGCCCCATTCGGCCAGCGACAGCACGAGGCCGGACAGATCGCTTTTCAGGATTTCCGGCACCGGCGCAGGCATCAGGCCGCGCGTCGCCGCTTCGTCCCATAACCGATAGCAGACGCCCGGTGCCAAGCGTCCGGCCCGGCCCCTGCGCTGATCGACCGAGGCCCGCGACGCTGTCACCGTGGACAAGCGCGTGCCGAGCCCGCCTGCAGCGTCTTCCGCTACGCGTGACAGGCCGGAGTCGATGACAATCCGTACGCCCTCAATGGTCAGCGCGCTTTCCGCGATATCCGTCGCCAGAACGATCTTGCGCAGCCCTTCCGGCGATGGCGCAACCGCCGCATCCTGTTCAGCGGGGGCCATCGCCCCGAATAGTGGCGCAATGTGAACCTCCGGAGGAAGACCCTCCAGAAGTTCGGCCGCCCGCCTGATTTCCCGCGCGCCTGGCAGGAAGGCCAGAATGGAGCCCTCCTCCTCGCGCAGTGCCTTGCGCACCGCCGCCGCCATCCGGTCTTCGATCCGGTCCCGTGACCGCCCCAGATACCGGGTCTCGACCGGATATTGCCGCCCCTGGCTTTCAATCACCGGCGCGCCGAGGACATTCGACACCTTCTCCGTATCGAGCGTCGCCGACATGATCAGAATGCGGAGATCGTCCCGGAGAACGTCCTGCGTCTCCATCGCCAAAGTGAGTCCCAGGTCCGAATTCAGACCACGCTCGTGGAATTCGTCGAAGATCACTGCACCGATCCCATTCAGTTCCGGATCCGACAGGATGCGCCGCGTGAACAGGCCGTCGGTGATCACTTCCACCCGCGTCGCATCGGACACCTTGCGATCCACCCGGGTCGTCAGACCGATTGTCCGGCCCAGCGGCTCACCCAGGGAGCGAGCCATCTGCTGCGCGGCCATGCGGGCGGCGATCCGCCTCGGTTCCAGCATCAAAATCCTGCCCTGTATCACCGGCGTCTCGCCCAGAAGCCCGGAAAGGGCGAGAGGAATTCGGGTGGTCTTGCCTGCGCCGGGTGGCGCCGCCAGAATCAGCCGGTTGCCGATCCGCAGACCGGACCGGACATCGGCCAGCACATCATCGATGGGCAGGGAGGCAAGCGCGGAATTCACCCTTGCCTGATAGGCGCTTCCCCTGCGCGCTGGCAAGCTGCAGGAATACACGCCGTACAATTGCTTTCGTACGCGGCGCGGCCTACCGTCTGCGGCTCAACGGGGCAGGAGGCAGCTCATGAAATGGTGGTTTGGCATCGATCTCTGGCAACGGGTGATTGCAGGGCTTGTCCTTGGCGCTCTGGTTGGCCTCGGTCTGCGGTACGGACTCGGCGCCGAAGCGGCAACCGCCAATGTGACAGCCTGGGCCAAGCCCATTGGCGATGCCTTCATCAACCTCATCAAGATGCTGGTCGTTCCGCTCATCTTCACCACGCTCCTGTCCGGTGTGCTGGCGATGGGCGACCCGAAGAAACTCGGCAGTCTCGGCGGCCGGGCCCTCATGATGTACATGGGCACAACGGTCATCGCGGTCAGCTTCGGCCTGCTGATGGGCACGCTGATCCAGCCCGGGGCCGGCTTTGACCTGTCCATCGCGTCGGCCGCGGACATCGCCGAAGCCAAGGCCCGGCTCGACGCCAACCCGCAACCCGGCAGTGTCGGCGAGCAATTGATGAATACGCTGCTCTCGATCATCCCGACCAATCCCGTCGCGGCACTGACAAATGGCGACGTGCTGCAGATCATCTTCTTCTCGATCATGCTCGGCATTGGCATCCTGATGACAGGCGAAGCCGGCAAGCCGCTGGCCAATGTCATCAACAGCGCGGCCGAAGCCGTTATGAAGCTGACCCTGATCGTCATGGAAACGGCTCCGTTCGGCGTGTTTGCCCTGATGGCCTGGGTGCTGGGCGAGCGCGGGCTCGACATTCTCGTCTTCCTCGGCAAGCTGACCCTGACGCACTATCTTGCCTGCATTCTCCATATCCTGATCACGTATGGCCTCATCGTCCGGGGCGTGCTGCGCCTGCCGCTGCTGCAATTCTTCCGTGGCGCGGTGGATGCGCAGGCAGTGGCCTTCTCCACCTCGTCTTCCAACGCCACCCTGCCCATGACCATTTCGTGCGCCAGGGAAAATCTCGGCATCGGCAAGCCGGTGGCCTCGTCGGTCCTGCCTCTTGGCGCCACCATCAACATGGATGGCACAGCGCTTTATCAGGGCGTGATCGCCCTGTTCGCGGCCCAGGCCATGGGCACGGCCATGACACCGGGCATGTATCTCACCATCATCCTGATGGCGACGCTGGTTTCGATCGGCACGGCGGGCATCCCGTCCGTCAGCCTGTTCCTGGCCGCCACCACACTCAGCGTGATCGGTGCAACGCCGGAACAGATCGTCATCATCATCGCGGTCTTGTTCCCCTTCGACCGGATCCTCGACATGATGCGCACGGTCACCAACGTCACCGGAGACCTCACCGTCGCGACGGCCGTGGCGAAGTGGGAAGGCGAACTGGATGAGGAAATCTTCCGCGCCCGCGATCCGGTCTGATCCTGTCACCGCTGCGGAACTGACATTTCCCGCAGCTCAGTCATGTTCGGTTCAACAAACGATTGTTACCCCCTGATCCATGTTAAGCCGAACGGAGGTGGGAATGGCTGGTATCAATCTTTTCGACATGCTGACGCAGACCAATAATGGAGCTGCCGTTCAACAAGTGGGGCAGCAAACGGGCTTGCAGCCGGACATGGCGCAAGCGGCCATCAAGGCGCTGCTACCAGCGATTGCGGGCGGATTGCAGCGCAATGTGCAACAGCCGGGCGGGCTGCAATCCCTGTTGGGTGCCCTGCAGAATGGACATCACGAACAGTATCTGGACCAGCCGGAAACGCTCGGCAAACCGGAATCCATCGCCGACGGGAATGCCATTCTCGGTCATCTGCTTGGCTCGAAGGACACAAGTCGCGCCGTTGCCGCGCAGGCCGCGCAGAAAACAGGCCTCAGCGAACAGGTTCTGAAGTCGGTGCTGCCGATGGTGGCCTCCATGGCCATGGCGTCCCTGTCGAAACAGACCAGGAAGCCCGACATGGCTGGCGCCCTCGCCGGCATGCTCAGCGGTCAGCAGCCGCAACCGGCCCAGGCCGGCCTTGGCGGACTGATCGGCGGCCTGTTGGGCGGCGGCTCCAAGTCACAGCCACAATCCGGCGCCATGGGCATGCTGGGTGGCCTGCTCGATGCCGATGGAGACGGCAATGCGATGGACGACATCTTCCAGATGGTGATGAACCGCCGCTGATACTTGGAACCGGAAGACGCATGGGGCATTGAAACCTCATGCATTTTCCCCCGAAATACTGGAGCCTTGCAGGCGTCTGCCTGCTCGTCTTTGCCGGACTTGCCTCAGGTGAGGCCGGCCTCTGGCCTCTGGACGCATTCGACCGCGCCATCACCGATGCCGTGCCCGGACTGCGATCGGAATCTCTCAACCTGCTGATGCTGGCCGTCACCGCACTGGGAGATTCCCGCTTTCTGATCTTCGTCGCCAGTGTGACCGTCTTCGCCCTTCTGGCGGCCCGGGCCTGGCGGGAAGCCATCCTGTTCGGCGTCGCCTTCGCAACGATGCCTCTGATCGTGAAACTTCTGAAGCTCACCATCGCCCGCCCCCGCCCGACTGTGGATCTGTATGGCGGCGTCGAATCCTTCAGCTTTCCGAGCGGACATGCCACCAACGCAGCGCTGATCTATGGCGCGCTGGCGCTGCTTGCCCTCTCGGTATTCCGAAAGCTGCCGGGCCGTATGATCGCCGCCGCATTCGCCCTGCTCGCTGTCATGGTTGCCGTGTCCCGCGTCTATCTCGGAGCCCACTGGCCCAGCGACACATTCGCCGGGCTGGCTCTGGCAGGGCTCGGCCTGGTGATCATCTCGGCCATCCAGGACACAATGCGCCTGCCCGACGCCGCGCGCTTCATCCCTGTCGTGCTGGTCCTGATCACCGGAGCCTTTCCGCTTTATCTCCTGCTCACCCTTCCGGAAGCGCAGGCGCTCTACACAGCCCTGCACAGCGATTAGGCTCGCCCCGGTCCGGCAAACACGCTAATCGGCGAGAATGCTGACCCGCGGCAAAGTCTTCTCTCTCGCTGTGCCGATCATTCTGGCGCAAGCTGCCACAGCCACGACCGGCGTCGTGGATACAGCGATCATGGGACGGTTCGGGGACAAGACAGACCTCGCAGCTGTCGCCATTGCCGCCGTTGCCTACAGCTTCATCTATTGGGGCTTCGGTTTCCTCCGGATGTCCACGACCGGTCTGACGGCTCAGGCGAGCGGCCAGGGCGATACCGCCGAATCCCGCGCTATCCTGCTCAGGGCCTTGCTGCTCGGCGGGGCCATTGGCGTCGCGCTTGTCGCGCTGTCTCCCCTGCTCAAACTCGGCACGTTTGCCGCCTTCGAAGGCACCCGGTCCGTCGAATCGCTCGCCAAGGGCTATTTCGACGCCCGCATCTGGGGCGCGCCCGCCTATCTGATGGGTCTGGCGGTTACCGGCTGGATGCTGGGCACGGGCAAGACCGGTCAGATGCTCGCCTTCCAGATTGTCCTGAACGGCACGAATGCGGGACTGGACGCGTGGTTTGTCGCCCGCCTCGGCTGGGGCCCCGCCGGCATCGGCGCGGGCACTGCGATCGCCGAATGGCTTGCGCTCGCTTTCGGCGTGATCCTCGTCGCGCCGGCCTTCCGGGGTCATGCCCGCCTGCTCGACCCCGGGAAACTGGCCGCCCTGTTCGCTGCCAATCGCGACATCATGATACGGACGCTCGCCCTGGTCTTCTGCTTTGCCTGGTTCGTCCGGTCAGGCACCTTGATCTCGACCGCGGCGACCGCGGGCAATGAAGTCCTCCTCCAGTTCATCACGGTAGCCGCCTTCGTGCTCGACGGCTTTGCCTTCGTGGCGGAGAAGGAGGCCGGCGAAGCCTATGGCGCGCAGGATGGTCAGCGATTGCGGCGCGCCATGCGCCTGACCACGGAGTTCGCCCTTGTATCGGGAGCCGTGATCTCACTCGCCTACTTGCTCGGGGGTGGTTGGGTCATCGACAGTTTCATCAGGGATCCGGAGGCGCGCGCCGCAGCACTGGCCTATCTGCCCTGGTGTGCGGCAGTGCCATTCCTTGGCATTGCGGCCTGGCAACTGGACGGCCTGTTCCTCGGTACCACTCAAGGCCGCGCCCTGCGCAATGCCGGCCTCATCTCCGCTGCGCTCTATGTTGGCGCTGACCTGCTCCTGCGTCCGGCCTATGGAAACACGGGCGTGTGGGCCGCTTTCCTGATGATGTATGTGTTCCGGGCCGCTGCCCTTGGCGCCTATGTGCCGGGCCTGTTCAAAGGTCTTTCCCGACCGCCTCTGCCAGCGACATAAACCCATCCGCCTGCAACAGGCGCACCAACTCGGCATTGATCCGCTCAGCCAGACCCGGCCCCTCATAGACCATGGCGGAATAGAATTGCACAGCATGCGCCCCGGCGCGGATCTTTCGATAGGCATCGGCGCCATTCGAAATCCCGCCGGCACCGATCAGGTCGAACTCACCTTTCAGCTCGCGGGCGAACGCGGCCAGCACTTCCGTGGACGGACCCATCAAGGGGGCACCGGACAGCCCACCCGCCTGATCCCGGTCGGCACTTTTCAGCGTATCGGGACGGGCCAGCGTGGTGTTGGAGACGATCAACCCGGACAGCCATGCGCCGGGCCCGCGCACGACCTGACAGATATCCCGGATCGCTTCGGCGTCGAGGTCTGGCGCCACTTTCAGGAAGACCGGCTTGTCATCTCGTGAGGCGGCGCCACATGCCGTCAGCAGCGCTTCCAGCGACGCCTTGTCCTGCAGGCCGCGAAGGCCCGGCGTGTTGGGGGACGAGATATTGATCGTGATATAGTCTGCATGGGATGCGACCGCCTCCATGCCCGTCACATAGTCGGCGATGCGGTTATCACTGTCCTTGTTCGCGCCGACATTGGCGCCGAGAGGCACCGAGCCGGCATACGCCTTCAGGTTCGAAACGAAATTGTCGAGCCCCGCATTGTTGAAGCCCATCCGATTGATCACGGCCCGGTCCTCGCTGAGGCGGAACAGGCGCGGTTTGGGATTGCCGCACTGGGGACGCGGGGTGACGGTGCCGCACTCGATGAAGCCGAACCCGTATTTCGACATCGCCGTCGGCACATCGCAATTCTTGTCGAACCCGGCCGCCAGTCCCACCGGACCGGACAGGGCAAGGCCGGATTTCGGCAGCTTCACTGCCAGCACGGGATGGCTCGTCGGCGGGTTCAGAGGCACCCCGAGCCGGGCCTTCAGCAGCCGGATTGTTGTCGTGTGCGCTGCCTCCGGCGGCAGCATCTTCACGGCAGCAACGCCAAGATCAGTCAGGCTCATCATCAAACTCCTCCGGCATCACCGGCACGCCCGCGGCATCATGTGCCAGACGCCAGACTGCATCCGCCTTGGCAATCTGGAGGCGGCCATACAGGTGCGGGAACAATTGCCCGCCCCGGCTCGTTTCCCATTTGAGTGGCGGCAACCGGTCCACGGGAAAGCGGACGAGCCGCACACCCTCAAGCCCGGAAAAATACTTTTCCGCCGTCTCGCCCGCCTGCCCGGCCGTGGACAGATGGACATAGCCATCCTCGCGGTCGAGCGGCACATCAGTCACCCCGGAGGCCTCGGCGGCACGCCACTGGTCGTCGGTCAGGAGCTTGTAGACATAAACGTCATCCATGCGCGCCATTCAGCAGGCTTTGACGCCGGGCGCAATATCGGGCCACTGTTGGAAAGGAATTGGGGACAGATATCATGCCGACGCACATTACCCGGGAAGAAGCCGAAACCCTGAACCTGCCTGATGGCCAGACCGTGGCCGAGGCAATTGCCGGGTTCGACCGCTTTTCAGACTTGATGGACACGCGGTTCCGGATTGCCGGGGTCCCGTTCGGGCTGGACTCGCTCCTGGGCCTCGTACCGGTCGCAGGAGATGCCATTACCGGCGTTGCGGGCCTGTATGCGCTCGGCACGGCAGCGCGCCACAGACTGCCGATCACCGCGCATATCCACATCATCTGGAACCTGGTGGTCGATGTGCTGCTCGGCTCCGTTCCGCTGGCGGGGGATGTGTTCGACTTCTTCTTCCGGTCCCACCGCAAGAATTTCCGCGTCGTTGAAAAACATCTCGTCAAACGCGCCCGGCGCCATCACAAGCGGATGGCCAGGGCCGGAGCCTAGATGGTGGAACCGCCGGTCTCGCTGGCCCGCGAGATCAGCCATTCGCCCTTGCCGGATTCGCAGGCGGCAAACCGGCCGCGCTCCCGCCCGGCAATTTCATACGACATGTCCCGGCAGGTCAGGTCCACACTGCGGGCGCCCTCGGCCACCACAGACCGCTGGACAGCGCTGTATTCGCTGACCGTATAGCTGACCTGACGCACGACCGGGCGATACGCCGTCCGGGTCGTGGTCTGCTCGACAGCCACCTGCATCTGCGTACCGTCCGGCAGGGCGATCAGGGACACGGTGCCGTCCAGCGCCGTGTTCACCACGCTCAGAAACTCCGCCCGCACCGCCTCGAGCGCTGCAGCATCCACCGGCGTGGCCGATGCGCTCTGCACACGCCCCGCCACGAAATCCTCTACCCGCTGGGAGGCAGGCTGCACCGGCTGTGGCCGGTCAAAATTGCGGACATGGGCCGCGTTCGGCTTCAGCGAGGGCGGGCTTGCCCGCTGTACCGGGGCCTGGGCCACAAGGACCAGCGGCCGGGACGGCTTCAACGAGGCCGGGCCCGGCACCGGACCATCATGGGCGGCCACCGTGCTGACCGCGGCGGCAATGACCGGCTGCTTGACGAGCGGCTTCACCGTCGGTGTCGGCGCCATGGGCAGGGTGATCGTGTCTGCCGCAGAGGCCAGGCGCACATCGGTGCGCAGGGCGCGGACTTCTGCAGCGGCAATGCGGCGCGCCTCGGCGCGGCGTTCGGCTTCGAGATTGGCCAGCCTGCGGGCTTCCGTTTCGGCCTGTGCAATGCGCCGGGCTTCCAGGTTCGCCAGCCGCAGCGCTTCGGCGCGAGCCGCCGCTTCGCGTTCGGCCTGCAGATTGGCCAGACGGATTGCTTCCTGTTCGGCCACGCGGCGGGCCTCTTCCTCGGCCAGGCGACGCTTCTCGATGGCCAGATCTGCCAGCCGCGTTGCCTCGGCCAACCGGTCCAGGCGCTGCTGTTCGGCCAGCTTGCCGGCTTCCGCCTCCGCAATCGCGGCGACGGCGTGGCGCTCGGCCTCGGCCGAAGCGGCGGCATCGGCTGCGCGCTGGGCCGCATCCTGCGCTTCCTTGCGCGCGGCGATGTCGAAGGCCATGGCCTTGTAGTCGAACCAGGGCCGGGTCCCGGTGCCGACAGGGGCGGACGCATCGGCCATGGCCAAGGCAGACGCCTGGCTGGCAGTGATCCGCTGGCGGGTGGCCGCCTCGAGCGCGGCGCGCGTTTCGGCCGCGGCGGCATCCTCGTCGCCATCAGCCGGCTCGCTGCCGGACAGCGCATTGTCGGCTGCCATGACGGACAGGCCGGCAAAGCCGAGCACGGCCAGTCCGGCAAAGGCCAGCTGGGACAGTTTCGCCATCCGCGCGCCCATGCCATTGCCATCATCCCCGTCATGGCCGTCGCCGCCAAGGCTCAACCCGTTGGACAGGGTGATCGCCGGCAGCGCGCCGCTCATCGAGGACATGGCCCGCATCATCAGCGGCGTCCGGTCGGCCAGTGGCTCATCCCCGGCGCCCACCGGGCGTTTCGGACGGGCCGGACGCACCGGCGCGGCCCGGCGCGCGGCATCCCGCGCCAGACGCGGATGCTGAACACCGGACGCGATGGCCAGCGTGGATTGCGGCCGCACGGCCCGGCGCGCTTCGAGGCGCTCGCGGAACGAGGCCTCGGGCAGGCGCGCCTGCCGCGCCAATGGCGGCGTTTCGCGGCCATGCACGCTGTCGATCACGGCACGGCGAAGGGAGTCTGGAAGGACGGAAACGGGCTCGTGCCCATCTGTCAGGTGCGTATCAAGCATACCCCTGTCTAACCCCTGGCTACCTACTTTAACCTTAACGCCGTCAGCTTATCGCGTTAACCCTGATCAAACCATCCCCTGACGCGAAGAGTCTCGCTTGTCAGCGCGGTTTTTCCTCCTTAAGGCATGCGCCCAGTCCGCAGGTGCTCAAGGAAGGTACAGTTTCATGTCCAAAACCGCTCCGAAAAAAGTCGTTCTCGCCTATTCCGGCGGTCTGGACACATCGATCATCCTGAAATGGCTGCAGACGGAATTCGGCGCGGAAGTCGTCACCTTCACCGCAGACCTCGGACAGGGCGAGGAACTGGAGCCTGCCCGCGCCAAGGCGCTGGCCGCCGGCGTGAAGCCCGAGAACATCTTCATCGAGGATGTCCGCGAGGAATTCGTCCGCGATTTCGTCTTCCCCATGTTCCGCGCCAATGCCGTCTATGAAGGTGTCTACCTGCTCGGCACGTCGATTGCCCGTCCGCTGATCTCCAAGCGCCAGATCGAGATTGCCGACATGGTCGGCGCCGATGCCGTTTGCCATGGCGCCACCGGCAAGGGCAATGACCAGGTCCGTTTCGAGCTCGGCTATTACGGCCTCAACCCGGACATCAAGGTCATCGCCCCGTGGCGCGACTGGGATTTCAAGTCCCGGACCGACCTGCTCGCCTTTGCCGAACAGCACGGCATCGAGATCACCAAGGACAAGCGCGGCGAGGCCCCCTTCTCCGTCGATGCGAACCTGCTTCACTCCTCCTCCGAGGGCAAGGTGCTGGAAGACCCGGCAGAGCCCGCTCCGGAATTCGTCCACATGCGGACGATCAGCCCCGAAGAGGCGCCGGACACGCCCGAGACCATCACGATCAGTTTCGAACGCGGCGACGCCGTTGCCATCAATGGCGAGGCCATGTCGCCCGCCACGCTGCTCACCGCGCTGAACGCCTATGGCAAGAAGCATGGCATTGGCCGCCTCGACCTGCTCGAGAACCGGTTCGTCGGCATGAAGTCGCGCGGCATCTATGAGACGCCGGGCGGCACGATCCTGCTGACAGCCCATCGCGGCATCGAACAGGCCACGCTCGACAAGGGCGCCGCCCACCTCAAGGACGAGTTGATGCCGCGCTATGCGGAGCTGATCTATAACGGCTTCTGGTGGAGCCCGGAGCGCGAAATGCTGCAGGCCGCCATCGACCATTCCCAGCGCTGGGTGACCGGCGATGTGACGCTGAAACTCTACAAGGGCCAGGCCTATCTCACCGGCCGCTCCAGCCCCTATTCTCTGTACCGGGAAGACATCGTTACCTTCGAAGACGACCATGGCGCCTATGACCAGAAAGATGCCGAAGGCTTCATCAAGCTGAACGCGCTGCGCCTGCGGTTGTTGGCGGGACGGGACCGGAAGTTCGGGAAGAACTAGTCGAATCTAATCATTTATGCGAAACTCTTCTTTCAATAGTTTCAAGCTGCGGACAATGGAATGATATCTTCGGTCAAAAGTGTCTTGCAGCTCTTTCGGAAGGTGGACGCGTGCTATAGAACGTATTCTGATCACCTCTGAATCAATTAAATCTAGTTGCGAGGCGACTTCAATAGGAGACATGTTACTCTGTCTCAGGAGCTCATCGATATTCATTTCGCCGAACATTGACTCACTTTGAAAGTCCACAACATCCCGAACGTGGGATAGTACAGCGTTCATCTGACGCAGATGGCTAGCTATAGTTTGCAACTGATTTCCCTTGTCATCAGCTGATCGACGATGAGAAATTTCATTTAGTCTGAAAGCTAGTGAAATAGGATTATCTGATATCTCGGCATTAAGTGAATGGTCTATTGTAGTCCTGACCGCGTTTTGGACAGGCTTTAATTTGGAAATGTCTTGAAGATTATAGGAGATCACTCTCATATCTTTGATGTCGAACGGAGGAAGTTGTCCTTCTTCTATCAATAAGACGCAAGGAAGGTTTAGTGCGTGGCGTACTGCCAACTCATAATAAACGTTGGCGTTAAAATCGGTGAGGTCAGCAATTACGAGCGCAGAAGTGATAATTTTTTCCAGTATTTGTTGAGATATCATTCCAACTGCAGCAATGTGGTCTGCGCGCACACACGTTAAATCAAAATCTTGCAATGCAACTTCGATCACATGCTCAATTAGATTGTCGGATCTTTTGCGCTGGTTAGAATTCTCATCGCCGATTGGAGAAATGAAAAAACACGTTTCGCTCGCTTCGGGTCCGATTGTCCGGGCTTTCGTAGATTTCGCGCGCTTCAATACTAGCCTCCCAATTCTGTCGTATTAAAGAATCGACACAAGCAGCATATGCGCTAGCCAGTCCGCTTACTACTAAAAGTCGAGCCCGCACATGCCCATCCGCCCCTACACCCCATCAGACCTCCCTGCCCTCTATGCCATCAACCAAGGCCTCGACGCCCGGTGTGGGGCATGAAGACTCAGCAGACGGCCTGAAGCGCTGGATCGATCTGTCCACCTGCCTCGTCGCGACCCGCCCCACACATCCATTGACTCCCCTCTCCCAAAAATATATCAGCACACGCATGTTCAATAAGCCGCTCTATTATTGCACCTAGCATCCGCGCCGCGCGTCAGGCCTGACCGCGCGCCCAGAGCCCTATTGTCCAATTGCACGCCACAATTTTCACGCGCCTGATCCGGGCCGCTTGCTCCACCCCGTACCGCAAATGCGGTCCCGCTTATCAACAGGGGGAGTGGCGACGGTGAGAGGTTCGATTCCTCAGCGGCCCATCAGGGCACTTGTGGCGTGTCTCTCGAGATTCGACATGCAATACCTACGTTTCGAAAGCCAGGAACGCTGCGAAGACAATGCGAGCCGTCTTGGCATCTTCCATATTGCCTACCGCGTGCGTGACGCGCATGCGACGCGCATTCACGATAGCAACGAGATCAATCGGCTTATCCAATGGTTTCGGGATCACCTGCACGTGCCCGACGCGCTGGAAAATCCACAGAATCGCCGCGCCATCTGCTGGTTCAAGGAGACCGCCCATGAACCCACCAACAGGATCTGGACCATGGTGCCGATCCTGAAAGACTACGGTTACTGGATCGACCTGCGAACAACGCGAAACCCTGGCCAGATCGTCTACGAGGATGACTGGCAGGTTGCCGCCATCCCGCGATGAATCGGGTACGCCGGTTTGAGTGAAACGATGTCCAAAAGCCGAACCCGCGTCGCGAACCGCGCTGCCAGTCGCGCTCATGCTGAGCGAAGTCGAAGCACGGGCGCGGGCTTGCGGAATTTTCGGTCCTCCTTCTGGTCCTCCTTTGACTTCGCTCGGGATGGGTCTGGTCCTTGTCCAAACTTTGAATGTGCGACGACGGACGGGATTGGTGGGTATCGCTTTGCTCAACCCACCCTACCCACCCCCGCGTCCCCGGCGGATGCCGGAGGCAGATGAGGGCACTCCTCCCCCGCATGCGGGGGAGGTGCCGAGCCTCGCGAGGCGGAGGGGGCTGGTGCCACGGGTCCGGAGTTCCCCCTCCGTCAGCCGGCTGCGCCGCCTGCCACCTCCCCCGCAAGCGGGGGAGGAGAAGAGGTGCGGTGTTCATTTTCGATTCCTCCTGCACATTTGGCCGGACTGGCGCGCGCCATCCGGGGATCTCGGTGCGGCTCAAGGAGCCACGGCGCGGCGGGCGCCGTGGCGCTCCGCCTGGAAATGAAAAGGCTACGGAATGGAGCGTTACCGCCCGCCGCGCCGGACAGGGTCTTCGGCGGGACACCCTCATGGGGGCCCATGGTCCCGGGTCTTCGTTACCGGCGCCGCGCAAACGGGGCTTCCGTGCTTTTCACACGGGAAGTCCATCCGGGGAGGCCTTGCTCCCGGGCTGCCGGACGAGGCGGGTTCCCTACCTGCTTTCGCAGGCTCACCCTGGCCTGACCTGCCTAGGGCCCGGCGGGACCGTCTGTCTCCCGCAAGGCCCATCCTGTCCCTGCCCTCCCGACCAGAACGGTACCTGATCCGGCTCCCGGAAGGGCAGGTCACCATCATCGCATGAGGGGCTGTGCGCCGGATTCAGCTGGTCCGGAGATACCTGCGCAGGCAGGTATCCATCTCCCGCCATCGCCTGGAGCGCCTGAGGATACAGCGGGAGATGGGCCCCTGCCTTCGCAGGGGCCTGCGGGGGGAGAGGGTGGTCCTCCATCCTCCAACACCGTGTCCCCGGCGGATGCCGGGGTCTCTTGCCGAAACGATGCGGAGCCAGCCGCGCGGGGCCCCGGCGCCCTGCGCTTGTGCTTGGGCCTGCTGCGGGGCGAATGAAGTGCATTCGCTTTATCCCTCCGCAGCGCCGGGGTGAGCGGTGAAAGAGGACTTTCGGCAACGGAGAATAGCGCCCCCTCTCCCCGGGGGAGAGGGGTGTGTTGCCTCACTTTGCGGTGCCGGGGTGGGCGGAGAGCGGGAGGATGTCCCACTTGTCAATCGGGGGCGCCGGTTGCAGAAGGCCGGGCATGTCCATTCGTCCCTATACCCCGGCAGACCTGCCTGCCCTCTATGCCATCAATCAGGCCTCGACCCCCGGCGTGGGACATGAGGACTCAGCCGAAGGGCTGAAGCGGTGGATTGATCTGTCGACCTGTCTGGTGGCGGCGGATGCGCAGGACCGGCCGCTGGGGTTCATCACGCTGATCGAGCCGGGCACGCAGGCCTATGACAGCGCCAATCTGCGCTGGTTCGAGGCCTGGCAGGCGGCGGAGGGCTGCGACCTGCTCTATGTTGACCGGATCGCCCTGTCGGAAGCGGCGCGCGGGCAGCGCCTGGGACGGCGCCTCTATGAAGCGGCGTTCGAGATCGCCCGGGGGCGGGACTGGCTGGGCGCGGAAGTGAATACCGACCCGGACAATCCGGGATCGCACAGATTCCATGCGCGGCTCGGCTTCGTCCGCATCGGCGAAAAGCGCTATACGCCGGACTACGCCGTCGCCTACTATGCGCGCCCTGTCTGAGGGGATACGCTTTGAAAAAATCCCGGCCGGTCCGTTACGGGGCGCGCTGGAGAGAGAGAAACATGGTCACGCGGATCTGTTTCGGACCGGCCGGGCCTTCATGGCAAGCCAGGGGAGCCTGCATGAAGCCGGGAATTGCAGACGGCCCGCGCGGTCGGCAGCGTCCAGACCGTTGTCATGATCCAGCCGCGCTCTTCGCTGCCGGAACTGGTGCAACTTTCAACACTGTCGGCACTGCCGCGCAGGCCCTGAATGGCAAAGATGGCGCTTTCCGGCGTACCGGGCGGAAACATGCTCACTTCCTTGACGGTTCTCGACACGGGTCATCTCCTTGAAACTGGGCGGGTGAAACTGGGGAAAGTCCCGCCGGTCGGGGACCGGTCACTGGCATGTATCGGGACGGTTGGCGGGCGCCTGAAACAGGCGGGGTGGTGCCATCCCGGACTTCTGTGGCGCGAAGTCCGGAATGGCACGGGAAGCGGGGTGCGAACCTTGCGCTCCGCCGTCCCCTGCGGAGCTGGGGTAGAGTAAGGGGCCCCATTCTTGATCGCTGCATCCCGCGCCCCAAGGCTGGTGCGGACGGGCGGCATCGTGGCGAGATGCCGGCCATCCTGGCAGCCGGTCCGGCAACCGGGCCCGTCAGGAGGGGTCGGGTCCGGTTGCACATGACACGTTCATGGAAGGTTGGCACGCGGGCCGGCCGGGCAAGTGTCCCCCCGCCCTGCCGACGCGCGGGCCGGTCGCCGCCGCGTTCAGGCGTGCAGTTACGGTCCCCACCGCAGGACAAGTCGTATTCATGACTTTTTTCCTTCCATTCACCGTTTGTGGCGGGGGTGTGTTGGTCAGGTGTGCCCGCCACACAGCGAGATTACGCCTCGGGCCGGGGGGCCGCCGTGACGATCATCACGCCATCCCCGGTTTTTTGGGCTGGTCCGGTCGGCCTGAAGCGGGGCTCTGGCCCCTGCCCGGCAAACCGGCTAAGGCCCGCGCATGAGTGAGCGAGGCCCCCCACCGGATACGATCGTGCTGGGCGCCGGCGCGGCGGGCCTGTTCCATGCCGGACTGGCCGGCCAGCGCGGGCAGCGTGTGCTGGTGCTGGACCATGCGAGGCGGCCTGCCGACAAGGTGCGCATTTCCGGCGGTGGCCGGTGCAATTTCACCAATCTGGAAACGCGCGCCGACCGGTTCCTGGGCGAGAATCCCCATTTTGCGAAATCCGCCCTCGCCCGCTACACGCCCTGGGATTTCATCGGCCTGATGGCCGCACACGGCCTGACCTATTCGGAAAAGCACAAGGGCCAGCTGTTCTGCGACCAGAAATCCGGCGCGATCATCCAGATGCTGCTGGACGAGGCCGACAAGGGCGGCGTGGAGCTGCGCCTGTCCACCGGGGTGGACCAGGTCTCGCATGCCGACGGGATGTTCACGGTCGAGACCGCGGCCAGGCGCGTTTCCGCAGCGCGGCTGGTCGTCGCCACGGGCGGGATGTCGATTCCGAAAATGGGGGCAACCGGCCTCGCCTACGAGTTGGCC
The DNA here is from genome assembly GCF_017792385.1 of Hyphomonas sp. Taxonomy (NCBI): domain Bacteria; kingdom Pseudomonadati; phylum Pseudomonadota; class Alphaproteobacteria; order Hyphomonadales; family Hyphomonadaceae; genus Hyphomonas; species Hyphomonas sp. Next base: position 1,104,059 of record NZ_CP051230.1, read on the forward strand.
CGCCAGTTCGGACATGATGTCGTCCCCACCCGGCCGGGCCTTGTCCCGTTCACCTTCTCCGGAGAGCTGGGCGAGCGGTTTGCTGCCATTTCCGGCGTTGCCACACCGGTGACCGCCAGCGTGCCGGGCGCACGCTTCGAGGAGGATCTGCTGTTCACCCATCGCGGCCTGTCCGGTCCGGCGGCGCTGCAGACCTCGTCCTATTGGCGCGAAGGCGCGCCGCTGACGCTCTGCCTGCAGACCGGGGACGCGCTCGGCCCGGCCCTGCGCGCGGCCAAGCAGGCCTCTCCCCGGCAGGGGTTCGCCAAGGCGCTGGAGGCGCATTTCCCGGCCCGGCTGGCCGGCCTGCTGGCAGAGCTGGGCCCGATTGCGCCGGAGGCCCGCCTGGCCGATCTCTCCCATGCGGCACTGGATGAATTCACCGCCTTCCTGAAATCCTGGCAGGTCACGCCGATGGGCACGGAAGGGTATCGCACGGCAGAAGTGACCGTGGGTGGTGTGTCCACGGACGGGCTGGACCAGAAGACGATGGAAAGCCGGCATGTGCCCGGCCTGTTCTTCATCGGCGAATGTGTCGATGTGACGGGCTGGCTGGGCGGCTACAATTTCCAATGGGCCTGGGCCAGCGCCCACGCGGCGGCCACCGCCTGATCAGGGAGTCCAGCGTGGCCGGGGCAGCAGCCAGTCCCGCTTGCGCTGGGCGGCAAGGTCGGGATGATCGAGGGCGACCGGCGGCCCGCCTGCGGGCGTGTCCACGGCCTGCAGGGCCTCTGCGAGGCGCTGGTGGAACAGGGCGTCCGTGTCCACCCGCATCGCAAAGGGATGGTCCAGGATGCGGGAATTGTTGGGATTGGTGTTGATCTCGTAGACTTCGATATTGCCGTTGACCAGCGTGAAATCGGCCCGCCCGAACGCGATGCCGGCGGCCTGGAAATAGCGCGCCAGCGGCGCGGCATAGCGGTTTTCCTGCACCGCGTCGCGTTCCTCCCGGTACAGCGCCTCGCTGGCGGCGCCTTCGGTGCCATATTTGGCGTGCCAATCTGTGTCGTGTACGGACATGCCGGTCACGATCCGGTCTCCGACGCAATAGGCGGCGAGTTTCCGGAACAATCCGTCCTCGACCGGCTCGGACCGGTATTCGACAAACATCAGGTCGGACCGGCAATGGCCCGCCGCAATCAGCCCGTCGAGCGCATCCTGCGCCGCCTCAGGCGTGGCCAGCAAATCTGTCAGGGCGCCGCGATGGGCCGCCCGGGTGCGCAGGAAGACGGGATAGGCGTCCGGCATCGGGTCCACTTCCGGATCCCACACCGAAAAACTGTTCAGCCCGTCCGCCTTCAGCCGTTTCAGCATTGGCAGCCGGGTGCGCACGCCGGCCGGATCGTTCAGCACCGTCAGGCCGGCGGCCTTCAGGCAGCGATACGCCTTGGCTGCCAGCTCCCTTTGCCAGAAGTCGATCCGGTCAAAATCAGTGAAGACATAGGTCGCGCGGGGCAGCGCCGACTTGCGCAACAGCTGATTGTAGGAGAGCAGACCGATCTTCGGCATGCCGGGCACATCGCGCAGCTCCCGCACCGCATATTTGTGCGCTCCGGATGTTATGAAACAGATCACGTCTTCGCCCCCAGCAGCAACAGATTGACCTATACTAGGTCTGCGACCGTTTCATCCTGGTTTCGAAACCAGCTGAAAGCGTCACGAATATCGCGTACCTGCCGCGCGCCAATCAGCCACATCCATGCCGCATAGGCCATGACGCCCACACCGACCATGCAGGCGATCTCCGCCACGACCGGGAAATCCGACGGCAGGACTGCCTGCACCAGCAGGACAGCGCCGACCATGCCCAGCGCGCTGAGCAGGGCGCGCCAGCCAATCGTCAGCTGGCGCAGGGCGGGATACCCGGCCGTCCGCTCCACCAGAAAGGCCGACAGGGGCCAGGTCAGGAAGGTGCGCACGGCAATCATCGCCGCGATGCCGGAGATGCCATAGGGCAACAGCACCGGGGCAAGCGCCACGAGCAGCAGGATGCCGATGCTGAGAATGAGCAGTGGGGCGCGGCTGTTGCCCACCCCGCGAAGGATGGCAATGTTGAACGTGCCGGTCGCATCGCGGATGCCCAGGATGAGCAGGATCTGCAGCGGCAGGATGGCGGCGCGCCATTCCTCGCCGACAAGCAGCGGAATCAGCAGCGGCGCTATGACGGCAAAGCCCAGCGTGGCCGGATAGATTGCCGCCGTGGTGAGGGTGAAGACGCGGTCGAGCAGATCGTGCACGGTCTTCCGGCTCGATTGCAGCCGGGCCACCACATTCATCGCGATCTCGTTGAACGGCCCCATGAGCAGTTCGGTCAGCATGCCCGACACCGATCCGGCCATGGACAGGAGACCAACTGCGCGTTCGCCGCCGACAAGGCTGAGCAGGAAGCGCGGAAGGGCATCATCGGCATAGCCGAGAAAATAGGTCGCAACCGTATCGCGGTTGAAGGCGAACAATTCCCGGAAGGCTTGCGGGCAGAAGGAAAGACCGGGCCGCCATCTGGCGGCATAGACGGTGCCGGTCACGCTGATCAGCGTTGCAGCCGCCATGCTGGCCACAAGCGCCCAGACCCCGAAGCCCAGCACGGCCAGGACAAGCGCCACGACCGTGCCGACAAGGGATTCAACGGATTCGATCCAGACGATCTTCTCATTCTCCAGCCGCCGCTGCAGCAGCGCGCCCGGCACGGATTCCAGGCTTCCGAACACCATGATCAGGCACAGGGCCGGCAGGACGTCCGCCACCGCCGGCGCGCCGGCCAGGGCCGCGACCGGCCCTGCCGTCAGGGCAATGATCCCGGCAAAGACGATGGTGAGGCCGGTATTCAGCCAGAAGGTCGTATCGAGATGCGCCCGGGAAATTTCATCACGCTGCTGAAGGGATTCCACCAGCGGCGCGCCGACAAATATGCCGACAATGCCGAAGACCAGACCGGCCAGCGCCATGATCCCATAGGGTTCCGGCCCCAAGATACGGGCCATGATGGTGAAGCTGACCAGGCCGAAAACAGCCGATACCCACGTGTGGGCAAACATCCAGGCGAGATTGCGGACCGCCCGGCGGATGACATTGCCCGCCGTCATCTCAGGCGGGCTCGAACTGCCGGCCGGTTCCGTTGATGAATTCTGTCATGGCGCGCAGCACGGCAGCGCCGGTGCCGGTCAGCCGGCCTTCCTCGCGGACGATATCCGCAGATTCGCGCTGAACCGATTCGACCTGTTTGAGCATGGCCGACAGCCTGCGGCGCTCCAGCCATCCGAAATCGCCGCTGTCCAGCATTCGGCGGAGGGCCCACATCATGCGTGCCGAGACAAATGCGGCGTGAAAGATACCCTCCAGCGGTCGTTCGGTCTGGCGAATGGGCGACCAGTAGAGTTCGGAGTCGGGATTCTCGACCAGCATCTCGTTCCGGCACGCACCAAACAGGGCGGCATGGCCTTCTTCATGCGCCAGCGTGACAATGAGGTCGGCCACGGACGCCTTGCGTTCGGCGTTCAGGGCAACGGCCCCCCAAAGGCGGAAACAGGTGCCGCCCTCGAATTCCAGGGACCCTTCCACCGGGCCGACCAGCACCAGTTCGCCGAGCAGGGCGTTCATCTCGCCGTGCAGTTCCGGCAGGTTGCGGGCAATCCAGTCCAGCGCCGTGTCCAGACGATCGGCGAAACGGGCCGCCTTCACGGGATCCGGCTCGGTGACGCCTGCCACGCCGGTTTCGGGGGCGCCCATGAATTTCATGATCCTGGCCCCGGCTTCGGCCGAATAGTCCCGCCCGAGCATGTTTACACGGGTCTGAAGGGCTTCCGGCGGGGTCAGGAAGATGCGTTGCAGACCAGCGACCGCCGCATCCGGCTGGTCAGCCTGGATCGCTTCGACCGCGTCATAATAGGCTCCGAATACGGAGGACGGGACGCGCTGGTCGGTCCCGATCGACTGGCGCCAGGCGGCACAGGCCTCTGGCAGGCCGGGCTGACGTTCCGACAGGACGTCCGAGAGATATGCGAGACTTTCGAACAGGCCGTCATGCATGCGCGCATTGGTGCGCCGCGCGGCCATTGTGTCTGGAAGAAACTGGAAGTCGAGCATGTGCAAATGGGTTCCGGAAACTCTGTGCCTGTTGGGAAAGATGTGCACCGCCTCATCCGAGGCGATGCACGTTCGCTAGGCAAGAAAGATTAATTCCACCGGAAGAAGAACTTCCGGCCGCCTTTCTTGCGCCGTCTGCCGCCTCCCTTGCAGCCGACCATCGTGTCGTTTTTCGCGTCACGATCGTTGCTGAAGCCGAGGAGCATTTCTTTCTTAAGGTTCATAAGAGTACTCCCTTAGTTCCCGCCAACAGCGGCGGGACCCATCATCTTGCACATTCCATGCAACTTTACAGATGAATTCCCCCGACCCACGAAATTATCGGGCACGGCTCGCCAATGGGTGCCCCAAAGGGCATAAACCCGTGAAATGGCGGTAAATTCTTCCCCCGTATGGGGGAAATGCGCTGTATGGAGAAACAAATTGCCTGATCACAGGCGGTGTCAGCCTATCTCACAAAGACCCGACTCGGTTCAAACTGTCCCGCCCGGATGTCCCCAAGTGCAACAGCGTCTCCACCGCACACTGCGATGGCCGCCCGGTCGTCAGGATCGCCAGACGCCTCGGCTTTCCATTGCTCGATGATGTAGGGCAACAGGACAATCGAGCGTCCATGCCGGAGGCTGGCCGCCTCTTCGCGCGTGATCTCGATTTCGGGAACATTCTCCAGCATCGCATGCACAGGTTGCAGGAAGGACAGCAGGGTTTCGGTGTCTTCCGTCTCCTCGATTCTGGACAGCGGGATCGCGGCGGGCGCGCCGAACTTGCCGACCCGGGTGCGGCGCAACTGGCTGATATGGCCTTCACAGCCGAGGTCGAACGCAAGGTCGCGCGCCATGGCCCGCACATAGAATCCCTTGCCCGACGTGACGTGAATGACGGTGTGGTCTTCATCCGGCATGCCAATGACACTGGCCTCGAAGACATCCACCTGGCGGGAGGTCAGTTCGAAGCTCTCCCCTTCCCGCGCCAGATCATAGGCGCGTTGTCCATCCACCTTGATGGCCGAGAATTTGGGGGGCACCTGTTCAATCGTGCCGACATAATCGGCCAGCAGCGCCTCGACCTGCTCGCGCGTCGGTCGGGCATCGGAGGTGGCTGTCACCTCCCCTTCTGCGTCCTGGCTTTCGGTGGAGACTCCCCAGCGGATGGTGAAAACGTATTCCTTGCGGGCATCCATCGCCCATTGCACCGTTTTCGTGGCCTCTCCGAACGCAATCGGCAGGATGCCATCGGCCAGCGGATCCAGCGTGCCGCCATGTCCGACTTTCTGGGCATTGTACTTTCGCTTCAGGATCGCCACCGCCTGGGTGGAGGTGATGTCGACAGGCTTGAACAGGTTGAGCCACCCGTTGATCGGGTCACCCTTGCGTTTTCTTTGACGGGCCAAGTTTCAGGTCTCGCGGGTTGCGTCAGCACACGGTTCGAACGCGGCCGACGGTGGAACAGGACAAGGCGCGGCCTTACGCAGCCAGCCCCGGTGCGTCAAGGCGGCGGGATCAGCCGGGCATGCGACAAATCAGGAGGCGTTGCGGACGTCTTCGGGATCCTGGTCAAACAGGACATCCGGCTCGTTCGGCCGGTCGGCGTCCCCGGCGTCTGCCGTCAGGGGCGCGTGATCTGCAGTCTTCGCGGCAAGCGCGGCAGGCCGGCTGGAAGGCGCGGCCGGCGTGCGGAGATTGACGATGTCCAGATCGAGATCGAAATCGCCCTGAATCTCGCGATCCCCGGTATCCATCTTGTGGCGCACAACATCCCGTATCTGCCGCAGCACGTCATGATTGTTGTCGACCAGCGGAATCCGGCGACCATCGGACGCCCCGATCACGAGCCGGTAATAGGGTTGGCGCATCTTCATGCGGCGCGCGATCATCACGGCGCGTATTCCCAGAACCAGCGCGATCAGGCCGAGCAGCGCACCGATACCAAGTGCCACCATGCTGCCATTGCTGCCGGGAAACAGGCCGCCCCAGGCAAGCGCCAGCAGGCCGAAGAACAGATTGATCACGAAAAGGGAAGCATGAACGCTTTTCGCCCGGCGGTTTGCGGGCGTGTCCCATGGCGCGAACTCCATCGACTCCACGGACATGGTTGCGATGCACTGGATGGCGATCGTGTCGTCGCCCAGCTGCAACGAGGCCGAGGAAATCTCTCCCCGACGCGAACCTTCCATGTCGAGCGTCTGGCGATCCATCCGTTCGGCCCCTGTCTACCGTCCGCAAACGGTTGCAGCCGGGACTGACCGAGTCAACTTACAAGCTGTCCAGAGAGGCCGGAAAGGATCAGTCCTTGCCGATATCGCGCTTCACGCGCGGATCGGCCAGCAAACGGTCAATCGCCGTTGCTTCATCATAGGATTTGTCGGCGATGAAATGCAGCTGGGGCGTGAATTTCATGTCGATCTCGCGCCCGAGCCGCCCGCGCAGGAAACCGGCCGCGCGGTTAAGGGCTGCGGCGAGCTTGGCGCGCCCTGCCTCTGAATCGTCGCCCAGCGGCGAGACGAAGACATTGGCATGACGCAAATCCGGCGAGCAGCGCACTTCACCCACGGTGACGATCACGCCGACGAGATCCGGATCCCGCAGATCCTCGCGTGCCAGAATGTCCGACACGGCATGGCGGATCAGCTCTCCGGCGCGCAGCTGGCGCTGGGTCGGCATTCCTGAAGGGGCTGGCTTTCTGGCCATCACACACCTGCTTTCTGTTTCAGGCGGGCGACGAATTGCTTGCGCGCCTGCCTGTCATTGTTGAACCAGCTGTCGGGGATGATGAAGGCGTCCCCGCTGCTGGCCTTGACCGAGATGAAGCCGCGATGCGATTTCACGGCTTCGATGCCGGACCAGTCGATCCGGATTTCCGTTCCGTTGCGCCGCACCCGGACCTGGTCATCGGTCAGGGTCACCTCGGTTTCCGGCTCCGGTGCGTCGGTGTCGCTGCCGGGGACACGGTAGGACCAGCGGATGAAGATCAGATACCAGGAAATGCCGGCCAGCGCCGCCACAAGCGCCGACAGGAACCATTGCCAGTACGGCCCGAGCCCTGCCATCTCCATGGCATTGCGCATCATGACCGACATGCTGGCGGAGATGATCGGCGCGGTGACCCCGGCATAATAGATCGCCGTCGGGCCAACCGTTCCGTGCCGCGACACGCGGACCAGGCGTTTCCGGTCCTTCGCATCCAGCACGCCGGAAATACGGTCAGGCACGCCTTTCTGCCTCCTGCCTATTCAAGCGTCCGGGCAATTTCCTCGACCTGGAAGCACTCGATCTTGTCGCCGACGCGCATGTCGTCATAGCGCTCGAACGCCATGCCGCATTCCATGCCGGCATTGACTTCGTTCACTTCATCCTTGAAGCGCTTCAGCGTTTTCAGCTTGCCTTCGTGGATGACAACATCGTCGCGCAGCAGGCGGACCCCGCATCCGCGAAGAACCTTGCCTTCGCTGATCCGGCACCCGGCAACCTTGCCGACCTTGGTGATGTTGAACACTTCCAGAATTTCGGCGTACCCGATGAAGGTTTCGCGTTTTTCCGGGGCCAGCATGCCCGACAGCGTGGCTTTCACATCGTCGATCAGGTCGTAGATCACCGAATAGTACCGGATCTCGACGCCTTCCTTCTCGGCCAGGTCACGGGCCTGCTTGTTGGCCCGCACATTGAACGCGAAGATCGGTGCCTGGGACGACTGGGCCAGCAACACGTCGCTTTCCGAAATACCGCCAACGGCACCATGAATGACCCGCGCCCGGACTTCGTCATTGGACAGCTTGTCGAGCGATTGCGTGATCGCCTCCACGGAGCCCTGCACATCGCCCTTCACGACGACCGGAAGCTCCGATGTCTCGACAGAGCCTTCCTTCAGCTTGCTGAGCAGCTGGTCGAGCGATGCCCGCGCTGCAGCGCCGGCCTTGCCGGACACCTGACGCTTCTGGCGGACACGATACTCGGTCACTTCGCGTGCCCGCGCTTCGCTGTCGACCACCACGAAAGGATCACCCGGCTCGGGTGCACCATCCAGGCCGAGTACCTCGACCGGCTGGGACGGACCGGCGCCCTTGAGCTGCTGGCCGCGTTCGTCGACCAGCGCCCGGACCTTGCCCCATTGGGACCCGGCCACGACGATGTCGCCGCGTGTCAGCGTTCCGCGCTTGACCAGAACGGTTGCCACAGGGCCGCGGCCCTTGTCCAGCTGGCTCTCGATCACGAGGCCGTCGGCATTGCGGTCCGGATTGGCTTTCAGTTCGAGCAGTTCGGCCTGCAGCGTGATGGCATCTGTCAGCGCATCCAGACCGTCGCCGGTCAGCGCAGACACTTTCACTGCCTGTGTCTCGCCGCCCATGCTTTCCACCTGCACATCATGCTGCAGCAGGTCGGTCAGCACCTTGTCCGGATTGGCCGTCGGCAGGTCGCTCTTGTTCACCGCCACGATGATCGGCACGCCGGCCGCCTTGGCGTGATTGATGGATTCAATGGTCTGCGGCATCACCGAATCGTCGGCAGCCACAACCAGAATGGCGATGTCTGTCGATGTCGCCCCGCGGGCCCGCATGGCCGTGAAGGCGGCGTGGCCCGGCGTGTCGAGGAAGGTGATCCGGTCGCCGGATTTCAGCTTCACCTGATAGGCGCCGATATGCTGCGTGATGCCGCCAGCCTCACCGGACACGACATCGGTCTTGCGCAGCGCGTCGAGCAGCGATGTCTTGCCGTGGTCGACATGGCCCATGATGGTCACGATCGGCGGGCGCGGCTTGAGATCCTTCGGATCATCCTCGGCGCCTTCCAGACCGATCTCGACATCGGATTCGGCAACCCGTTTGACGGTGTGGCCGAATTCCTCGGCGATCAGTTCGGCCGTATCCGCATCAATGATGTCATTGCCGCGCAGCATCTCGCCCTGCTGGATCATGAATTTCACGACGTCACCGACGCGCTCATTCATCCGCTGGGCCAGGTCCTGCAGGGTGATGGTTTCCGGCAGGGTCACCTCGACCGACACTTTCTCGCGCTGGTCATTGCCGCCCGTGCGGCGCTCGCGTTCCCGCTCGCGGGCCCGGCGCAGGGAGGCCAGGGACCGCTGGCGGTCCGCATCATCCCCGAGGGCAGAGGAAATGGTCAGCTTGCCGCGGCGACGCTCGCCGCCGCCCCCACGGGACCCGCGTCCCTGGGAATCGCGGTTTTGCCGGTCGCGATCATCGCGGCCGGACTTGCCGCGCTTGCCGCGCCCTGCCCCGTCATCGACGGGCGGGGCCGCAGCCGGAGCGGCATCGGCCTTGGCCCGGCCTTTCGGCGCGCGTTCGGCGCGTTCCTTCGCGGCGGCCTCTTCGGCCTTGCGGGCTTCTTCCTCGGCCTTGCGGCGGGCTTCGGCCTCTTCGCGCTCCTTGGCTTCCTGGAGCTTCTTTTCCTGTTCGGACCGCAGCCGGTCCTGGGCTTCCTTCTCGCGCTGCTCTTCCTTGGCGCGCGCAGCCTCTTCCTGCTTGCGTTCCAGCAGCGCCTTCTGGCGTGCCTTGAGCTCGTTCACGGTGATGCCAAGCTTCTTGGCGGTCGCGACCAGGCGGGCCTCGAGGGAATCCGAAGACGGCTTGGCGGTCTCCGAGGCTGGCGCAGACGACCCGCCGCTCGGTCCGACGGACCGGCGCTTCTTGGTCTCCACCACCACCTGCTTTGAACGGCCATGACTGAAGCTCTGCTTCACCGTGCCGGAGGATTTCCGGGAAACGGTGAGCGGCTTGCGTCCGCCCGTATTGCCACCAGTGTCTTTCGTATCGCTCATACGTTCTTCATACCACGTTTCTTGCCGATGCGCGCCCATGCGCCTCGGCTTTGTTTTCCGCTACCGATCCTGATCCGGGAACCAGTCCAGTTCGGGCCTTGCGCGAAAACCGGCCAGACGCTGATAAGCCAGCTCTATCGTTTTCGCCATTGGACCCTTGCGGACGAGACCGTGTATCACACGCTCACGTCCAAAAGCCACGCCCAATTCCGTGGAACTGAGCGCACCGGCCATTTTCACGTTGCTATATAATGCTTTGGCGAGGAAATACACCTTTGAACGGCCATCTTCTGCACCATCAGCGGCTTCCAGCAACAGGCCGGGCCGTTTCTTCTGCAACGCGTCACGCACCTGATCGAAGCCGAGCACGACCTGCCCGGCCTTCTTCGCCATGCCCAGCTGGGCCAGGAGGCGCTGCAGCAACAGGCGCTCGACCGTGTCGGCCAGGCCGTCCGGCACCGTCACCTGCTGCTTGAAGCCCCGTGCAAACGCGCCCTTGCGGGCGGCCGAGTCCACTGTTTCACGGTCGGACCGGGCCCAGACACCCCGGCCGGGCAGTTTGCCCGCCACATCCGGCGTCACAACGAGATCGGGCGACAGCGCAAAACGCACCATCGCCGCCTGCGGGAGACGATCCCGCGTCACGACGCATTGACGGACGGGGCCCTCCCCGTCCGCAACGCGTTCTTCAGTACCGGTTACCCGCGCATCAGTCTTTCGGTGCGGCTTCGTCATCGCCGCCCTCCGCTGCCAGGGCGTCGAGATCGAACTCGAGCTCTTCCAGGGCCTCGTCGACCGCCTCGTCAGAGGCGTTGCTGCCAAGCTCGCCAAGTGCCAGCAGGGCACGCTCTTCCTCGGTCAGTTCAGGCGCTTCTTCCTCGGCCTTCTGGGCCAGCATCTGCTCAATGGCATCCGGCTCGATCCAGCCGGCGGCCACACGGGCGCGCATGATGAACATCTGCGCGTCATCCTTGCGCATCTCGCCCTTCTTCAGGATGCCTTCAACCCAGACCGGCTTGCCATCCGGGCCCGGCTCGCGCCAGCCCGTGATGTCGTCCGGCACGAGGCCTGCCACATCGTCCAGCGTCTGCACGCCTTCCTCACCGAGGCGGACGGCGAAGGAGGGTGTCATGCTTTCCAGCTCCATCACCGCATCCTCAACGCCCAGCTCCTTGCGCTTGGCGTCATTCTCTGCGGCCAGGCGATCCAGGAATTCCCGGGCCCGCTCCTGCAGCTCCTCGGCCACGTCCTCGTCGAAGCCTTCAATCGTGATGAAGTCTTCCGGCGCGACATAGGCGATCTCCTCGACCGTCTCGAAGCCTTCCGAAGCCAGCAGCTGGGCCAGCGTTTCATCGGCATCGAGCGCCTTCATGAAGAGTTCGGTCCGTTCCTGGAACTCGCGCTGGTAGCGCTCGGAATCGGCGCTCTCGGTCACGAGATCGATCTGCCAGCCCGTCAGCTGGGACGCCAGACGGACATTCTGGCCACGGCGGCCAATGGCGAGCGGGAACTGATCGTCGGCAACGACGACTTCGACGCGGCGCTCATCCTCGTCCAGCACCACTTTCGACACTTCGGCCGGCTGCAGCGCGTTCACGATGAAGGTGGCATCGTCATAATTCCACGGAATGATGTCGATCTTCTCGCCGGAAAGCTCCCCGACGACCGCCTGTACGCGCGCCCCGCGCATACCGACACAGGCCCCGACCGGATCGATCGAGGAATCGTTGGAGATCACACCGATCTTGGCGCGGCTGCCCGGGTCGCGGGCACAGGCCTTGATCTCGATCACGCCTTCATAGACTTCCGGCACTTCCTGCGCGAACAGGCGCACCATGAAGTCCGGCGCGGCCCGCGACAGGAAGATCTGCGGACCCTTGGTCTCGCGGCTCACCTTGTAGAGATAGGCGCGCACGCGGTCATTGGTCTGGAAGTTCTCGCGCGGGATGCCGTCATTGCGGCGGATGATGCCTTCTGCACGGCCGAGATCCACGATCACATGACCGTACTCGACGCGCTTGACCACGCCGGAGATGATCTCGCCGACACGGTCCTTGTATTCATTGTACTGACGCTCGCGCTCGGCATCACGCACCTTCTGCATGATGACCTGTTTCGCGGTCTGGGCGGCCACACGGCCGAAATCGAAGGGCGGCAGCTCTTCCTTCAGCTCGTCGCCGGCTTCCAGGGTTGCGTCCAGCTTCTTCGCTTCGGTCAGGCGCAGCTGCTTGGATTCGTCCTCGAATTCCTCGTCGGCCACGACTGTCTGGACGCGCCACAGGGTCTGTTCGCCGGTGGTTGCGTCGATTTTCGCACGGATGTCGTGCTCCTGGCCGTATTTGGCTTTTGCGGCCTTTTCGATCGCTTCCTGCATCGCCTCGATGACGATCGACTGGTCGATTGCCTTCTCCTCGGCGACCGCCTTGGCGATCTGCAGGATTTCCAGCCTGTTGGCTGAAACGCCGATGGTGCTCATTTGACGTCTCCCGTCTCTTCGTTTGTCTCGGTGTCTTCGTCGCTCTCGTCGATCTCCAGATCGCCGAGATCATCCTCGTCCGGCTGGGGCGGCAGGGTGCCGGCCGCGCGCGCCGCTTCAATCAGTTCATCGGTCAGGATCAGGCTGGCCTTGCTCATCTCGTGGACATGCGCGACCAGTTCGGTCTCGTCATCCAGTTCGATATGGGCGCCATCGGCATCCTCGCCGGTAATCATGCCGGTAAACCGGCGGCGGCCGTCGATCGGGCGGGCCAGTTCCACTTTTGCGGCATGGCCAACCCACCGGCCGAAATCGCCTTCGCGGGTCAGCGGCCGGTCAATCCCGGGCGTGGACACTTCCAGTGTGTAGGCTTCCTTGATCGGGTCGGCCTCATCCAGCATGGGCGCAATGGCGCGCGACAGGCTGGCGCAATCCTCGACATTGGTCGGGGCGCCCCCTTCCCGCTCCGCCATGATCTGCAGGTGCGGCCTGCGCCCCCCCTGGATGCGCAGGCGCACGATCTCCATGCCCAGCGACTCCGCCACCGGGGTGACGAGGGCGAGAATCTGGCGTTCCTGTTGGGTCAGCGCAATCATGGAATTCGGAAGGGTCCGGTAAAGAAAAGCGGCGGCCCCGTTTCCGGAACCGCCGCCGATATGTTTCGACTTGGCGCCCTGTATACGCCCTGCCGGGGCACGTGTCGAGGCCCGGAATGCGGTGGTACGAAAACGGCGGCTCCGTTGCCGGAACCGCCGTCTCGATTTCCCGAAGGAATCGGGTGGTTTACAGAACCTTCAGGTCCACAGCCGAGGTCTTGCCGCGGCGTTCGTCCTTGTAGAGTTCGTAAGATACTGCCTGGTCTTCAGCCAGCGTGCGCAGGCCGGAGCGTTCAACGGCCGAAATGTGCACAAAAACGTCTGAGCCGCCCTCATCCGGTTTGATGAAGCCAAAGCCCTTCTGGTCATTGAACCATTTCACTTTGCCAGTTGCCATTACTTGTAGTCCTTTACGTTAGATAGAAGCGTCCCGGTCCGGATTTGAGCCAGGTCCACTTATCGAAACGGGAGGGAAGGAAAGTCATGGCCGCCGGTCTGACGGGGTCTTGATATTTCAGACCGACCGAATTCGATGCCCATATTAGCGCATGGGTGCGACATTCCGTCAAGTGAATGTCTTGTGTCAGCTGCGTGTGAAGTCGAACCAGACCGGCGCGCAATCGCCCAGTTTCTTGCTCTCATAGCGCGTGGTCAGATGGTCCGCCGGTGGCAGGCGCCAGTCATCGGCGCGTGTCGCGCTCCAATTGAAACCGCCATGCTGCAGGAACCGACCCAACGCTTCGTCGGCATAGGATTTCACGTCAGTGGCAAACCGGATGCCCGCATCCGGCCTGCAGATGCGGTACAGGCTGTCCAGGAATTCCGGCTGGATCAGGCGGCGCTTCTGCTGTCGCTTCTTCGGCCACGGATCCGGAAACAGGATGAAGACACGTGAAATGCTGGCATCCGCCAGCGATTCCAGAACCGGGCGGGCATCATCCATCACCAGGCGGACATTCTGCAGGGATGCCGCCTCGATACCGGTCAGCGCCTTGGCCATGCCCTCCACGAAAGGCTCGCAGCCGATGAAGCCGACGTCCGGATGCCGGGTGGCCTGTCCCACGAAATGCTCGCCGCCGCCAAAGCCGATTTCCAGCCAGACCGGGCGATCATCCCCGAACAGGCTGGCAGGCTGCAGGGTGCCAGGCTCTGCAGCCGGCACGGCCAGCTGCGGCAGGCGCGTGTCGATCAGCGCCTGCTGCCGGGCAGACAGCGCACGGCCGCCCGTGCGGCCGAACGATCGCAGGGGGCGGGACTTGTAGGGATGGGCGTCTTCGGTCATCGCGGCGTCTGATGCCCCAGCCACCGGAGCGGATCAATCCTCGGCCTGCGCCTTTCCGTCAAAGGCCGAGGCCGCCGCCTGCACGGTCGCCAGCAGGGATTTGCGCAGGGACTGGTCTTCGATCTTCTGGAATGCGGCAATCAGATCGAGCACTTCCGATGTGATGACGGGCGCCTGAACATCCTCTCCATCGCCTTCCGCCACGGCGGTCGCGCCGCCGTCCAGAAAGGATTCCGCCCCGTCGAAAAAATAGGTCACGGGCACCCCCATGACCGTGGACAGTTCGAACAGGCGCCCGGCCGAAATCCGGTTCACGCCCTTTTCGTATTTCTGCACTTGCTGGAAGGTCAGGCCGAGCTGTTCGCCCAGTTTTTCCTGGGTCAGTTTCAACTCCTTGCGCCGCCACCGGATGCGCTGGCCAACAACCCGGTCGATACCGCTTGGTAGCTTGCTGTCGGCCATGTCCCCCCCTTGTTTTGTATATAGCGTGTCTTTTTTCTATCTCCGCCAGGTCAGGAAGGCCAGTCCCGCGAAGAGGAACAGGCTGAGCCAGAAGAGCATCACGCCGATACGCGTCTGGAACAGGGTGACCGGTTCCGGCAGGGGCAGCTTGCCGCGGCCGAACCCGGTATTCCACCCCGGAGGCGCTTCTGCCACCGGCGCGGCGCGGAACACTTCGCGTCCGCGCCCATCCACCATTCCGGAGGCCCCACGGCTGGCCACACGCGCCATGGGCAGGCCGGTTTCGATCGCCCTGTACCGGTTCTGGGCATAATGTTGCGCTGGCCCCATGCCGCCCCCGAACCAGGCGTCATTCGAGATCAGCACCAGCCAGTCTGCACGGGCGCCGACATTGGCGCTGCGCGGGATGGACGGGTACAGCCCCTCATAACAGATCATGGCCACAAAGGGCGGAATATCGTCGGCATAGATCACCGCCGGTCCCGGTCCCGGCCGGAATCCGTCACTTGCCATGCGCTGTATGGCGCCGGGCAGAATGCCGGACATGGCCTCGCCAAACGGAATGATGCGGGTGGCCGGCAGCTCGCCGAACGGCACAAGACGGTGCTTGTCATACAGGGCCATCGGCCCGGACCGGATCGCATTCTCGTCCATCACGGTGAGACTGTTGTAATAGTCGCGGGCGTCCTTGCCGGTGATTTCATATCGCGTGGTGCCGGCAATCAGCTTGCGCGGCCCCAGATAGGCGCCCACGGCGTCCAGGGCGTTGGCATCCTGCAACAGGGTCGTCGGCAGCGCGCCCTCCGGCCACAGGATGATGTCCCCGGCCTCGCCTTCCTGAGTCGACAGCATCCGCAGATATTCGATCAGGATCGGGTCGGGCCCGATATTCCATTTCTCGTCCTGCGGCACGCCGGAATCCATCAGCACGACGGACTGATCCGACAGGAGGGAGGGCTGGGCGATGCGCTGGGCACCCCAGGCCCAACCGAGCGCCAGCAGGATGGCCGCGCCGAAGGCTGGCGCCATGCGCACGGCCAGCTGGCGGGATTCCCGCGTGTCCACCAGGGCGGCCGGCGCCGACATGATGAACACGGTCAGCAGGGTCAGCCAGTACACGCCGCCAATCGAGGCGGTCTGCGACAGCGCGCCACCGGGCACCCAGGTTGTGCCCGGCAGGTTCCAGGGAAAGCCGCCAAACAGGTGTCCGCGCACATATTCGCCGAGGGCGAAGAACAGCGCGAATATGAAGATGCGGGACGGAGACGAGGACCAGAACGCCCCTGCCATGGCCCCGAACACGCCCCAGATGATCGCCATGCCGCCGGGCAGCAGGATCAGGGGCATCCACAGGAAAATCGCATGCTTTTCCGGTTCCACCAGAAACGGCGCGGCGGTCCAGTGCATGCTGATCAGGAAGAAGCCGGCACCGAAGGCCCAGGTTCGCAGGAAGACGGCCTTGCCCCAGTTCTTGTGGCCGCGCGCACCATCCAGCATCCAGATCAGGCCGGTGAAGGAAATCACCAGCACGGCGCTGAAATGGAACGGGGCGAAGGCCACTGCGGAAAACGCACCGAGCAGCAGGCTGGTGAAGACGGCAGGCCAGCCCGACAGGCGGGCAAAGGCTTCGTGCAGGGGTCCAAGCGCCGT
This sequence comes from Hyphomonas sp., assembly GCF_017792385.1. Classification (NCBI taxonomy): domain Bacteria; kingdom Pseudomonadati; phylum Pseudomonadota; class Alphaproteobacteria; order Hyphomonadales; family Hyphomonadaceae; genus Hyphomonas; species Hyphomonas sp. The sequence goes on from NZ_CP051230.1 coordinate 1,120,419, forward strand.
GAACCCGTGGCTGCGCACGCCATGACTCATGGATTACTCCTGAATGACAGGGGCGGGTTTTTCCGGAGTGCGCAGCCGCACGCGGCGGATGCGCCGGGCGTCGGCATCCATGATCTCGATCTCGACCCCGGTCGGATGCTCCAGCACTTCCCCGCGCACAGGAACCTTTCCGGCCAGCGCGAAGGCCACGCCGCCAAGCGTGTCGAAATCCGTGTCGTTGTCCTCAAGCGCGAGGTCAATGCCCGTTTCCTCCGCAAAATCGTCGATCTCCGTGCGGGCATCCGCTTCCCAGATTCTCTGGCTGCGGCGCACGAACATGGCCTCTTCATCGTCGTGTTCGTCTTCGATGTCACCGACGATTTCCTCAACCAGGTCTTCCAGGCTGACCAGACCGTCCGTGCCGCCATATTCGTCGACGACCAGCGCCAGGTGAATACGGGTGGACTGCATTTTCACAAGCAAATCCGTCAATTTCATGGAAGGCGGCACATACAGGGCTTCGCGGTGCAGCTTTTCCAGCGGCCGCTTGGCCGGCTCCTCGCCCTTGGCCAGTTCGCTGACCACATCCTTCATGTGAACAAAGCCGATCGGATCATCGAGCGATTCCCGGAACACCGGCAGCCGGGAATGGGTGACTTCCGCGAAATATTTCAACAGGTCCGGAAAATCCGTGCCGACTTCGACGGCCTTGATCTCGGCCCGCGGCACCATGACGTCCTCGACCCGCAAATCCTGGAATTCGGCAAGCCGCAGGCGCATCTCGTTCGGATTGTGAGGGGGTATCTCGCCATTGGGCTCCGCGGGCGCCGGTTCAACGGGCTCGGTTTTCCGGCGAAAACCGAAAAAGCTGCGCAATCGGCCGCGCGGCGGCGCTTCAGAAGGGTCAGGGTCGCTCATGGCCTCAGAGGAATCACTCGGTCAAATATGGATTATCAATGCCCAGCGATGCAAGCGCCTTTATTTCAAGGCCTTCCATCATGTCGGCTTCGGGCCCGGTCTCATGATCATGCCCCAGAAGGTGGAGATAGCCATGGACCAGCAAATGGGTGAGATGGTCGGCGAGGGACTTGCCCTGCGCGGCGGCATCGTCCCGCGCCACACCGATGGCGACGGCGATGTCTCCCAGCAGGGGCCGGTCCATCGGGTCGGCCGGAAAGGACAGCACGTCGGTGGGCTTGTCCTTGTGGCGGAACTGGCGGTTGAGGTCCTGCAGCGCGTCATTGTCGGCCAGCAGCAGCGACACGACGCCCTCTGCGGGCGCGACTTTCGCGGCCGCGTCAAAGGCCGTGCGGCAGAGGGTTTCCAGGTCCGGAATCCCTGACCAGGCCGCCTCCTCGACAATCAGATCCAGATCGATCATGCGCGGCGCAATCACCCTTCGCCATGCGCAGCATACGCATCAATGATGCGGCTGACGAGCCCGTGCCGCACGACATCTGCCGCTGTCAGGCGGTGCACATTCACGCCCTCGACATCTGACAGGATCTCAAGCGCGTGGCGCATGCCGGAAGGCTGGCTGCCCGGCAGGTCCACCTGCCCCGGATCGCCGGTGATCACCATCCGGCTGTCCCGGCCAAGGCGGGTCAGCACCATCTTCATCTGCGGAATGGTCGTGTTCTGGGCCTCATCCACGATGACAAACGCATTCTTCAGTGTGCGTCCGCGCATGAAGGCCAGCGGGGCGACCTCGATCTCGCCGCGCGCCATGCGGCGCTCCATCTGTTCCTGGCCCATCAATTCGCGCAGGGAATCCCAGATCGGCAGCATGTAGGGATCGACCTTCTCTTCCAGCGTACCCGGAAGAAAGCCCAGCTTTTCGCCGGCCTCGACGGCGGGCCGCGTCACGATCAGGCGCTGGCGCGTGCCGGAGAGGAGTTCGGACACGCCTGCCGCCACGGCGAGGAATGTCTTGCCGGTGCCCGCCGGGCCGACCCCGAAAATCATCGCATTGTCGGCATTGGCCAGCAGGTCGATATAGCGGGACTGGCCCCGCGTTTGCGGCGTGATCGGCTTTTTCAGGGACCGGAAGGTGCCAAAGGTCTGCTGGGGCGTCTTCGCCGCTTCCAGTGCGCCGTCGACATCCATGTCGGTGATGTCGGCACCCTTGCGCAGGCGCCGCTCCAGCTCTGCCAGAACCGCCTCGGCAATGGACACGCCTTCCGCCTTGCCGACCAGCAGAATGCCGCCGCCCTGGCTTTCGGCCTTCACGCCATATTCGGCGAGCCGCGTTTCCAGCAATTGGAGATGACGATGATGCGGCCCGCAGAGATCGCGCAGGCTTTCCGCATTGCTCACCTCATAGATACGGCTGACCGGTGCCTCCGGCGAGGCAGATGGACGACGTTTCACGCTCAAAGGGCGACCTCTCTCGCCCGGACCAGTTCCCCGGACAGCGAACTCATCGTTGCGCCGGTGACTTTCACATCCACGATGTGCCCTGTCAGCTCTGCCGGACCATCGAAATGAACCGCCTGCATCCAGGGCGAGCGCCCGTGCGCCTGCCCTTCCAGGCGGCCCCGGCCGGTCACGAGCACGGGCACGGTCTGGCCGATCTTCGATTTGTTGAACGCTGTCTGCTGTTCCCGGAGCAGTTTCTGCAAGGCCTGCAGGCGTGCATCCTTCACCTCTTCCGGCACCTGCCCGAACATTTCGGCCGCCGGCGTGCCGGGACGCTGGGAATATTTGAACGAATAGGCGATCGCATAATCGACATCCCGCACGAGTTGCAGGGTCGCCTCGAAATCTTCGTCGCTTTCGCCCGGGAAGCCGACGATGAAATCCGACGCCAGCGCGATGTCCGGCTGGGCCTCGCGCACCTTGCGGATGATCTCGCGATACTCATCGGCGGTGTGGCCGCGATTCATCGCCTTCAGGATCCGGTCCGATCCGGACTGCACGGGCAGGTGCAGGAAGGGTTGCATCTGCGGCGTGTCGCCATGGGCCGCAATCAGATCATCATCCATGTCGCGCGGGTGGCTGGTCGTGTAGCGAATGCGCTCGATGCCGCCAATCTTCGCGATGTGGCGGCAGAGCTGGCCCAGCGTCCAGTCCGCACCGCCCTCGACGGCGGGGGCGGCGCCGTGAAAGGCGTTGACGTTCTGGCCCAGAAGCGAAATCTCGCGCACGCCCTGTGCAGCCAGATTGCGCGCTTCCATGACGATGTCATCCACCGGGCGGGACAGTTCGGCCCCGCGCGTATACGGCACGACGCAGAAGGTGCAAAACTTGTCGCATCCTTCCTGAACAGACAGGAAAGCGGTCGGGCCGTCCGCCTCGCGGATTTTCGGCAGGGCGTCGAATTTTTCGAGCGTCTCGAATTCCGTCTCCAGGCGGTCTCCCATGGCGCGGCTGGCCCGGGCGATCATTTCCGGCAGCTTGTGATAGGCCTGCGGGCCGAGCACCAGATCCACCAGCGGCTGGCGGCGCATGATTTCCTCGCCCTCGGCCTGCGCCACGCAGCCCGCCACGGCAATCGTCATCTTGCTGCCGGTTTCCTGCTTCATGCGCTTGAGCTGGCCGAGTTCGGAATAGACTTTCTCCGTCGCCTTTTCCCGGATGTGGCAGGTGTTCAGCACGACCAGATCGGCCGCTTCGGGCGTGTCCACCGGCGCATAGCCGAGCGGGCGCAACACGTCCCGCATGCGCTCGGAATCATAGACATTCATCTGGCACCCATAGGTCTTGATATAGAGACCCTTGGTGTTCTGTTTCGCCTGTGGAGTGGTCATGCGCGGGCTTATGCCTGAAAATGACTGCTGCTGCCAGAACCTTGTGCGCCTTGCCTGCAGCGACGGAAAACCCGCTCCGGCCCTGCGACAAAAGCTTCACACGGCCTGAAAGCTGGATAGTGTGCCGCCAAGCAATCAAAGGAGCCGGGGAGGCCCATGGATATCATCAAGCTCATCGAGAACGTCTCTGGATTCATCTGGGGCGGCACCTGGGGGGATACCGTCATCATTCCGGGCCAGATCGGCCCGCTCGCCGTCGTCCTGCTAGGCACCGGCCTGTTCATGATGGTTCGACTGGGCGCCCGCCCGGTGCGCCGGTTCGTGCCCGCGCTGGTCGAAGTCTGGCAGGGCCGCAAGGCCCAGGGCGAAGACGGCGCGATCACACCGTGGCAGGCCCTCTCGACGGCCCTGTCGGGCCAGGTCGGCACCGGCAACCTGGCCGGCGTGGCCACCGCCATCACGCTGGGCGGCCCCGGCGCCATCTTCTGGATGTGGGTGGTTGCCCTGTTCGGCATGGCGCTCGCCTTCTCGGAAAGCTCGCTGGCCATCAAGTATCGTGAAACAGACGAATATGGCCGCATCAATGGCGGGCCGATGTACTATATCAAGAACGGACTCGGCAAAGGCTGGGGCTGGCTTGCCATCATCTTCTGTCTGGGCACGCTGTTCTCCGCCATGGCGACCGGCTCGATGATCCAGGCGAACTCGATCACCGAGGCCGCGCTGGAAACAGGCTCCCAGCTGGGTGTCAGCATTCCGAACTGGGGTGTCGGCATTGTGCTGGCAGCCCTGGTGTTTGCCGTGATCATCGGCGGCATCAAGTCGATCGGCTCGTTTGCAGGGAAGGTCGTGCCAGTCATGGCCGGCCTGTATGTGCTCATCGCCTTCATCGTTCTCGTCGTGAACGCCGACAAGGTGCCGGGCGCCTTCATGCAGATCATCGGATCGGCCTTTGGCTGGAAGGAAGCGGCTGGTGGCGCCGCTGGCTATGGCGTCATGCAGGCGGTTCGCTACGGTATTGCCCGCGGCCTGTTCTCGAACGAGGCTGGTCAGGGCTCTGCCCCGATCGCGCACGCCGCTGCCCAGACCAAGAATCCGGTCATGCAGGGCGAGATCGCCATGATCGGCGTGTTCATCGACACGATCATCATCTGCACCATGACGGCGCTGGTCATCCTGACGGTTCAGGGCGACTTCAAGAAAAGCCCCGCGCTGATGGCGGCAAATGCCTGTTTCGATGCGGGCATCGAGATGCCGGTGAACCCGGACGCAGCGGACGGCGCCAAGTATGGCGTGTCGGACCTGTTCCCGTCCGCCTATGAAGATGGCCGCGAGGCGAAGATCGCCGCAGTGGGCCCGGCAGCCCAATCCTATCTTCTGGCTTGCCAGGCATCCGGACAAGTCGAGGTCTCGCAGGAAGCCCTCGACGCATCCGGCAATCCCGAAATCCTGATGGATGTGGCCCACGCCTGGGAGACGGACGCGAATTCGGCCGCCGTCACCACACGCGCCTATGCCGCCGCCATTCCGGTGATCGGCCCCTGGATCGTGCCAGTCGCGCTGTTCTTCTTCGCCTTCACCACCATCATCGGCTGGTCCTATTATGGCGAACAGGCCGTGACTTATCTGATCGGCGAATGGGCCACACACCCCTTCCGCTATATCTGGGTCGTGGTCGTGTTCCTCGGCACCGTGGCCGCAGCAGACTGGCTGTGGTTGCTGGGTGATATCGCGAATGCCTCGATGGCGTTCCCGAACCTGATCGCCATTCTGGCCCTGTCAGGTGTCGTGGCCGCCATGCACAAATCGAATGGCGACCCGGACAAGGGCCATCCGGTGCATGACTATCGGGAAGAGTCGCGCCATCCTGATCAGGACTAGGCGCTGCCCCCTCCTAAATGAAAAGCCCCGCCCGGTTGATACCAGGCGGGGCTTTTTCCCTGAAGCCGGAACGGTCTACCAGACGCCGATGTTTTCGGCGCTCGCCCAAGGCTCTTTCGGGGCCAGAGGATCGCCCTTCTGAAGCAGTTCCACGGAAATCCCGTCCGGTGACCGGATGAACGCCATGCGGCCGTCCCGCGGCGGGCGGTTGATCGTCACGCCAAGATCCTGAAGACGTTCGACCGCGCCATAGATGTCATCGACCAGATAGGCGAGATGGCCGAAATTCCGTCCGCCGGCATAGTCTTCCGGGTCCCAATTATAGGTCAGCTCGACCATCGGAATGTCGGTCTGGGTCGGATTCACGCCGTCCGGCATGCCGCCCATGCGGTCCACATCTTCCGGCGTGGCCAGGAAGACCAGCGTGAACCGTCCGGCTTCACTGTCCATGCGGCTGACTTCCTTCAGGCCGAGGCCGTCGCAGAAGAATTTGAGAGATGCGTCGATGTCGGTGACGCGCACCATTGTGTGCAGATACTGAATGCTCATGTCTGGCCTCCGTTCAGGTCCCGAATGACTTGTTTGAATGTGGGCGGCATCAGCGCGTAATAGCGCCGCATCGCGATTGCCAGCAAGGCGATGGTGACCAGCATGAAGGCCAGGAAAACCGAAAATGTGTGGATCAGTGTGCCCGTCTCGAAAACCGGGGACTGGCCGCTCAGCCGCCAGAACAGCCGCCACAGCTGGTTGAACCCGGCCACAAACGGCCCGAGCAGGCCGAACACGATGACGGCGCACACAAAGAAATACGTCGCCGCCCGCGGGCCTTCGCTGCGCAAATAGAGATCGGTGAATTCCACGTCAGTGACATCGTCTGGAATTTCCCCCGCGGCCTTTCGGACTTCCAGAACCTCGGGCGCGAAGTCCCGGGCCTGTTTCCAGCGCCAGGCGAGATGACCGCCCCACGCAAGCAGCGCGGCGAGAATGATCAGGAATGCAAGCATGGGCGATATCGGTCCGGCATCTGCGGCGTCTGGCCGTCTGCCTGCCGACCGGGTCAGGCCGCGCAGGCGCGTTCAAGGGTCAGCATGGCACGCTTGCGCGCCACGCCCCAATGATAATTATGAAGCCGGCCGTCCGCTGCAAGGGCGCGGTGGCAGGGAATGAACCAGCTGATCGGGTTGGCGCCGACTGCAGCGCCCACAGCGCGGGCCGCCTTCGGGTTGCCGCTCGCCCGGGCCAGCGCGCCATAGGTGGACACGGTTCCGACCGGGATGTCGAGCAGCGCCCGCCAGATCTGGCGCCGGAACGGCGTGCCGTAAAGCGCCACCGGCAAGGGCTCTCCGGCTTCGAAGACGCGGCGGGCCATCTGTTCGGCTTCCCGGTCGTCCCGCCGGATGCTGGCATCGGGATAGCGGCTGGCCAGATCTGCAAATGCGTCGGCCTCCCGGCGGCCCTGATGCTCAAATCCGGTACGCGTTGGGGGATTGTCGTCAATGAAACCGAGCGCCACCAGGCCGCGCGGCGAAATCAGCCAGGCCCCTTCCCCGAACGGGGTCGGCGCCCGGCCCAGAACAAGGTCAGCGCCCTTGCCGCCTGCCTTGGCTTCGCCGGGCGACAGGCCTTCATGGGCGATGAACAGATCATGCAGGCGACCGGGCCCCGACAGACCGGTTTCCAGCGCCGCATCGAGCACGCTGGCGCCGTCGCGCAGCAGGTCTCCGGCCGCCGCATGGGCCAGCGCGGCCTGGTATTGTTTCGGGCTGATCCCCGCCCAGCGCGTGAATTCCCGCTGGAAATGGCTGGGCGACAGGCCCATGGCCCGCGCCACAGTCGCGAGGTCCGGCCATTCCTGCCAAGTGTCCCCCAGATAGGACAGGGCATCGGCCATCCGGTCATAGGCGGCAGCACGTTCATCGAGCGGAGACAAGGTTGCAGGCATGCCCTTTAATGCCGCGCCGTCGGCGCACGGGCCACCCGTTTCTTGCGCCTCAAAGTCCTGATTGAGGCTTTCCAGCCTGCCAAAAGCCCGGCAAGAGTAGAGACCAATAAAAACAGGCTGGGAGAAAAAGAATGGCCGATGCGCGCAGTATCATCCTGCATGAGTACCCGACCTCTCCCTATGCCGAGAAAATCCGCCTTGCCCTGCGCCTGAAGAACCTTGCCTATAGCCGGGTCGAGATTCCGGTCATCATGCCCCGGCCGGACCTGATGCCGCTGACGGGAGGCTATCGCCGCACGCCGGTGCTGCAGATCGGCGCGGACATTTTCTGTGACACCGCGATCATCCTGCGCGAACTGGAAGCGCGCTATCCCATGCCGGCGCTGAAGCTGCCCGGTCATGAAGGCCTGGCGCAAATGGTGGCCGGCTGGACCGATGGCCGCTGGTTCCAGTGTTCGGTGGCGGTGATTTTCGGCGAAATGGGCGACAAGGTGCCGGAAGCCTTCCGGAAGGACCGCGAGGCCCTGTCGGGACGCCCTTTCGATGTTCAGGCCATGAACGCCGTCGCCCCGATGATGCGCGACCAGTGGCGGGCCCGGCTGATGTTGCTTGAAGAACGCCTGCAGGGCGGCAAGGGCGCGGGGTCCGGCATCTATCTTGTCGGCATGAAACCCGGCCTGGTCGACATCCATGCCTACATGAATGTCTGGTTCATGCACCAGAACCTGCCGGACTTCGTCGAGACCTGCTTCAAGACGGCAGACCTGACCAAGGCCTGGTTCGAACGTCTGCAGGAATTCGAGGGCCAGACGCCGGAAACGATCACGTCCGCGGAAGCGCTGGAGATCGGCCTGCACGCCGCCCCGCGGCTCGTGGCGGCCACCACGCGCAACGAACCGCAGGAATTCGCGCCCGGCGAAAACGTCGCCGTTGCACCAGACGATTATGGTCAGGTCTGGGTGGAGGGCGAACTCGTGCACGCGGATTCGCAGCGGGTCATCCTGCAGCGCACCTCGCCGGAAGCGGAAACCGTGCACGTGCACTTTCCGCGGGCCGGCTTCCTCGTGCGCCGTGTCTAGCCTGCCTTGCAAGGCGGCCCGGCCCCGCTAGTCTCAAAGGGCACAGCCATACGGAACGGAGGGTGCCATGGACCGGCGACTTTGCCTCATCACGGGCGCTTCAGCGGGAATCGGAGCGGAATTCGCCCGGCAATACGCCGCGCTCGGCTGGGATGTCGCCCTGACGGCGCGGCGGGAAGACCGGCTGACCAGCCTGGCTGACGACATAAGGGAAACCCATGGCGTGCACGCCATCTGCATCGTCCAGGATCTGGCGCGGGCCAATTCCGCCGACAAGATCATCACGGCCCTCTCGGAACAGGGGCGGCATGTGGATGCGCTGGTCAACAATGCGGGATACGGCCTGCCGGGAACCTTCTTCAACACCAGCTGGAAATCCCAGGCGGAATTCCTGCGCGTCCTGTATACGGCGCCGATCGAGCTGGCACACAAGGTGCTGCCCGGCATGGCGGATCGCGGCTATGGGCGCATCATCAATGTCGCGTCCCTTGCCGGCTACGCCCCCGGCAGCAATGGCCACACGCTCTACGCCAGCGTGAAGGCCGGCCTGATCAAATTCTCCGAAAGCCTGAACGCCGAATGCGACGCATTCGAGGGAGCCGATATCCACTGCACCGCGCTGTGCCCGGGCTTCACTTATAGCGAATTCCATGACGTCAACGGCACGCGCGAGCAGATGAAAAGCATGAGCAAGCGCATGTGGATGGACGCGGCACCTGTTGTGAAAGCGGGCATCGACGCGGTTAACAGGGGGCAGCCCGTGGTGGTGCCCGGACTGGTCAACAAGGGGCTGGCCACACTGACCCGGCTGATGCCGGAGCCGGTCGGCCGCGCCATCATGCGCCGGCAGAGCCGGACCATCCGTCGGCAGGACTAGTCAGCCGACGCTGAGAACTCCTGACGGATGCGATCCGCAGTGGGGGTCGTGTCGGACTTGCGCAGATCCTTTGCGCCACGCTGGCGCAGGACTTCTATCTTCCCGGACTTGCGCGCGCCTTTCGCGCTGGAATCGCCATCCTCGCGCGCGGCAGGGACGATCGGCCCCTCGAAAAAGGCCGACCAGTATTTCGACAGCACGTCGCGGCGCCCGTCGAGCGAGCGCAGCTGGCGGCGCTCCTTCCAGCTTGTCAGCTTGACCGCTTCGGTCTTGATCCGCTTGTCGGCGCCCGACACCTGCAGGCAGCCCGCATAACGGCCGGGGGCGCCACCAGTCAGGTCGAACTGTATCTCGCCAAAGCCTTCCGCCTGCCGGCCCGATTCCGATGGCAGGGTTTCCCGGAACTTGAAGTCCAGACGGGGCCAGTCGAACTGGTGGTACTCCGCCTGCAGTCCGCTTTCGATCTCGCCTGAGCGGGTCAGCGTCGTCGCTGTCAGGGACACGCCCTTGCGGGACGGTTTCAGCGACACGATGGCCAGGCGTGGACCGGCAGGACCGCCGCGTTCCGCCTGGATCCAGCTGCCTTCGACATAGGCCCGACCAAGCACCCACCGGCGCACCAGGCCCAGTTTCAGCACACCGGGAAAGATCACGCCGCCAAGCACCGACCAGACCACGAGCAGCACCAGTCCCGCACCTGCCAGGCAGGCCCATTGGGCGAAAGTGCCCGGACCCGCGACCTGGAGAAGGGTCTGGCGCACAAGCGGGCCGAACGCGACAATCCCTGCCAGTACGGCGCTCGAGGCAAGCAGGCTGGCGACCGGACGGAAACGTTCATAAGGGTTCATGTCTGGAGCGGCTCCGTTAGGAATTGGCTTCGGAAACGGCCAGTCTGGGGGCCGGAACCGAAATTTCGGTTAACGTTGGGACATGGGCGCCTGTGTAGCGTCCTTCCGGATTTCGCAAACCGAGACGTTTTGTTGCAGCGCACAAATTACCCATGACTTGTCCCCGGCTGCGCCCTATAATTATGAAAAACACAGACCAGTGGAGGAAAGATGTATGGACGGTGCTGTTGAGGGCGCGACATTGGAACGCGCAGTAATTCCCAACCTTGTGACGGTGATCAAGGATGCCAGCGCAGCCATCGACACGTATGCAGAGGCGGCGCGCAGCAAATGCCGCGACGCCCTGACCCGGGATGGCCGGCCGGATCGCGCGGCGCTCGAGCGTCAGCAGCACATGGCGCATGGCCTGTCCTGGATCGTCACCTATGCCGAAACGCTCCGCCAGACTGCGGAATGGGCAGCCCGCCTGTCGCAGGAGGGCAAGTTCGGCCAGACCGAGGCCCTGCTCACCCAGATCCTGTTCAGCGATTATTGCGCCCAGCTGGTTGGCGGCGTGCCGATGAACCAGGGCGAAGTGATCCGCCCGCACGAACTGGGCACGCTTGCCGAGGCCGACGCCCTGTTCGAGACCCAGGCCGTCAAGCATCTGATCATGGAAGGCAAGACACCGGCTGTGATGGCGGCCGCCGCCGACTGCCTGCCGGATGCACTCAGCCGCAACACGGTCGAGGAAACCGGCCTCGACGAGACGATGAGCATGGTCCGCGACCAGTTTGCCAAATACGCCTCCGACAAGATCAAGCCCTACGCGCATGAGTGGCACCTGCAGAATGCCTATATCCCGATGGATGTGGTGGACGAGATGGCTGAACTCGGCGTGTTCGGCCTGACCATTCCGGAAGAGTTTGGCGGCTTCGGCATGGGCAAGACGGCCATGTGCGTCGTCTCCGAGGAATTGTCGCGCGGTTATATCGGCACCGGCTCGCTGGGCACACGGTCCGAGATCGCGGCCGAACTGATCCTGATCGGCGGCACGGACGACCAGAAGCAGACATGGCTGCCGAAGATTGCCAGCGGGGAAATCCTGCCGACCGCCGTCTTCACCGAGCCGAATACCGGGTCGGACCTCGGTTCCCTGCGCACGCGCGCGGTCAAATCCGAGGACGGGTCCGAGTACAGCGTGACCGGCAACAAGACCTGGATCACCCATCCGGTCCGCGCCGACCTGATGACCCTGCTCGCCCGAACCGATCCGGCGACGAACAATTTCTCGGGCCTGTCCATGTTGCTGGCCGAGAAGCCGCGCGGGACCGATGAGACCCCCTTCCCCGCGGACGGCATGACTGGCGGCGAGATCGAAGTGCTCGGCTATCGCGGCATGAAGGAATACGAGATCGGCTTTGACGATTTCAAGGTGAAGGCCGAGAACCTGCTCGGCGGCGTCGAGGGGCAAGGCTTCCGCCACTTGATGGCGACCTTTGAAAGCGCCCGCATCCAGACAGCGGCACGCGCCATTGGCGTGGCGCAGAACGCCTTCGAGACCGGCCTGCAATATGCCCTGGACCGGAACCAGTTCGGCAAGCCGATCTTCGAATTCCCGCGCGTGTCGAACAAGCTGGTCATGATGGCTGCAGAACTTGTCGGTGTCCGGCAGCTGACCTATTTCTCGGCGCGCCAGAAGGATGGCGGAAAACGCTGTGACCTGGAGGCAGGCATGGCAAAGCTGCTAGCTGCGCGCATCGCCTGGGCCGCCGCCGACAATGCCGTCCAGATCCATGGCGGCAATGGCTTTGCGCTCGAATACCCGATCAGTCGCATCCTCCAGGATGCCCGTATCCTGAACATTTTCGAAGGTGCCGGCGAGGTCCAGGCCATGGTCATCGCCCGCCGCCTGATCGAAGGCGGAAACTAGGGATCCTGCCGTAGGGCGCGTCTGCGTCCTACGGCGCGTCCTTTTCGTAGACGCGCACCCAGTCGATCAGGAACCGATCCGGCATACGCTTGGGGTCCGGCTTGTTTGACCACCATTTGTGGGCCACTTCCGGCTGGGTGCTGATCTCTCCCGAGAACTTCACCCATTTCGGCACCTTGGAGACGCCGCCGGCATTGCTGCGCCAGACTTCTTCTCCGTCCACGAACCAGATGTATTCGGTTTCCGTCCATTCGAACGCATAGACGTGCCAGCCGCTGCGGATGCCGGGCCGGAAATCCCTCTGGCTGACGGATTTGTGGTGCTTCTTGTAGCCATCCCAGTGAAGAGCGTAGCTGATCTTGTCGGTCCAGCCGAACCCTTCGACGATGTCGATCTCCGTGCCGTCCTCACCGGACCCGTCGACCTTGTGGACCTCGTCCGCAAACAGCCAGAAGGCAATCCACCAGCCCGGATCCTGCGGCATCTTCATGCGTGCCTCATAGCGCCCGAACCGGTGCTTGAACCGGCCTTCGGTGGTGACCATGCCGGACGCATAGTCAAACGGGTCACTGTCCTCTTCCGGATTGCGGTTCGGAATGCGGGTCGCGGTGATTTCCATCTGGCCCCAGCCGGTCAGGCTGACATTGTCCTTCAGCCACCAGCCATCCGGCCCTTCGGGATTGTTCTTGCGGTTGTACTCCTTGGACATCCACTTGTCCGGATCCGGACGGCCATGGCCATTGAACTCATCACGAAAGACGAGCGACCAGCCTGAATTCGGCTGGTGCAGCACGGAATGGGACGAACTTCCACTGGAACAGGCTGCGCCCATGGCCAGGAATGCCAGGGCACCGCCAAGCCGGATTGCGCGCCTCATCGGATGATTCCCTGAAGCGGGTCGATATCCTGTGGTTCATGCTGGATGATCACCATCGCGCCGAGCCGTTCGGCGCGGTCCTCGAAAGATTCCATCGAAGCCAGCGTTTCGCCTTCATCGGAATTGAAGCGCGGCACGCGTTTCAGTTCACGGCTTTCGGCCCGGTGATACAGGTCGCCCGTCAGGAGGACGGGACCGGTTTCCGGCATCATCAACTGCAAGGATGCATGGCCCGGCGTATGCCCCGGTGTTTCGAAGATCACCACGCTGCCATCGCCGAACACGTCCAGCTCTCCGGAGAACACCTGTTTTTCCATGGGTTCGAACAGGGCGAACAGGGCCTGCTGTTCCGGCGCGATCTCCGCCGCGCTCCCCTCTTCCGGGAACATGGCGCCGAGTTCCGCTTCATTCACCAGCCAGGTCGCGCCAGCCACCTGATCGGCCTGGCCGATGTGATCGAAATGGCTGTGGGAGATGGCGACATAGTCTACATCCGCCGGGGTCATGCCACGATCTGCCAGATGATCCGTGATCGTTTTCTCAAGCGACACGGTAAAGATCTGCTGTGTCTGCGGGCCCGCCACCGTCAGGATGCCGGGCAGGCCGAGGTCCCAGAGCAGCGTGCCTTCCGGATGGCGTACCAGGAAGCAGGTATCCGTGAATGTGTCGGTCTGTCCGGCGAAATCCCCGGCCGAGGAAAAGGCGTCGAGATCCGACACTTCGATCGTGCCGCAGTCGAGCACATCCACTTCCAGCGCGGCCGCCTCCTGCGGCGCGACATCTTCCGGCCCGGCCGGAGACTCCACCGTGGCCGGTGCCTCCGATCCGCAGGCAGCTGCAAATGCCAAGACAAAGGCCGTTCCGGCCAAACAGTATAAACGCATACCCAACACCCCTTCTGTGGTCCCGGGAAATTCAATCGCAAGTGTCAGTCTTTGGCAACAGACAGGCTGACTCCATCCGCGCCGATCGTGCGATAGAAACAGCTTTGACGGCCTGTATGGCACGCCCCGCCTGTCTGGTGGACCTTGAGGAGAATGGCATCCTGATCGCAATCGACCAGAACATCCTCAACTTGCTGGACATGGCCGGAGGTCTCGCCCTTCACCCACAGCGCCTGACGCGAGCGCGACCAATAGGTCGCCCGGCGGGTCTCGACGGTTGCTTTCAGGGCCTCCGCATTCATCCATGCCAACATCAGCACCTCGCCGGTCGTCGCATCCTGCGCGATTGCGGCGATCAGGCCATCGGCATTGAATTTCGGGCGCAGTTCCTGCGTCTCGTCCTGTTCGCGTCCGGTCAGGGGGGCGGGAAAATCTGTCATGCGAGGCGGCTTAGTCGAAATGGACGCGAGGGGCCAGAGCGGAATCGGCTCAGATCACGCCATCAGCCCGCAATTGTTCCTGGCGGTCCGGCGATATGCCGAGCTCCGCCAGCACCTGTCCGGTATGCTGGCCAAGCTCCGGAGACGCCCCGGTCACCCTGCCCGGCGTCCCGGACAGTTTCGGAAACACGCCCTGCATCGGCACCTGCCCCAGCACCGGGTGGGAAACACGGATGATCGCGTCCCGCGCCGCAATATGGGCGTCCTCCAGCATCTCCTTTGCCCTGTTCACGGGGCCGCAGGGAATGCCATGGTCTTCACATGCGGCCAGCACGTCCGCCATGGTGCGCTGCCGGGTCCAGTCCGAGATCAGCCCGTCCAGTTCGGCCTGATTCTCGCCGCGCGCATCATGTGTGGCGTAACGCGCATCGTCTGCCCAGCCCGTGCCGCACATCGCCGACAGGCGCCGGAACAGCGTGTCCTGGTTCGCGCCGATGATCACCATGCCGTCGCTGCAGGGATAGACGCCCGATGGCGCAATGCGCGGCAGGATCGGGCCGCTGCGCTCGCGCGTATGTCCGGCCAGGGCATATTCGGGTATCAGGCTTTCCATGAAGGCCATGACCGTTTCATAGATGGCCGCATCGACGACCTGCCCCTTCCCTGACCTTTCGCGGGCAAACAGGGCCATCATCGTGCCCAGCGCCGCGAAGGTGCCGGTCATCGTATCACCCAGCGAGACCCCGGCGCGGGCCGGCAGCCGGTCGGGCTCGCCGATCAAATAGCGCAGCCCGCCCTTGGCTTCGCCGACACTGGCATAGCCGGCCTTGTGGCTTTCCGGACCGGTCTGGCCATAGCCGGAGACACGGGTGATCACGAGGCGGGGATTGAGCGCATGCAATACATCCGGGCCAAGGCCCCAGCGTTCGAGCGTGCCGGGCCGGAAATTCTCCACAAGGACATCGGCGGTTTTCACGAGATCCTTCAAGAGCGCCTGCCCCGCCTCCACGCGCAGGTTCAGCGTCAGGGATTTCTTGTTGCGGGCAATGATCGGCCAGAACAGGCCGATGCCATCCTGCTTCACCGCGCCCCAGCCGCGGGCCGGATCCGGCAGGCCGGGCGCCTCCACCTTGATCACGTCCGCGCCGAAATCCCCCAGCAACTGTCCGCAGAAGGGGCCGGCAATCAGCTGGCCAAGCTCGATGACGCGCAGGCCATCCAGAGGGTGTTTGGTATCTGTCATTTCCCTTCAATGCACATTACATAGGCCTCATGACAAGACGTATCGATATTGTGGAAGTCGGCCCGCGCGACGGGCTGCAGAACGATCCCGGCAATCTGACGGTCGACCAGAAACTGGAATTCATTGCCCGCCTGGAAGCAGCCGGTGTGAAACGGATGGAATCCGGCAGCTTTGTCAGCCCGAAGGCCGTGCCGAAAATGGCGGACTCTGCCGCGGTATTTGCAGGACTGGACCGCTCGAAACCGACCCGCCACATCGCGCTGGCCCTGAATGAAAAGGGCGTGCGCCGCGCCATCGATGCCCGGGCCGACGAGATCAATTTCGTGCTCGTCGCCAGCGAGACCTTCGGCAAGCGCAATCAGGGCATGACCCCGCAGGAAAGCGCCGACATGCTGGCCCAATGCGCGCCGCTGGTGCTGGAGGCAGGCATTCCCCTGTCGGCCACCATCTCGGTGGCTTTTGGCGACCCGTATGATGGCGAAGTCGATATCCGGACAATTGGCAATCTCGCCGCGCAGGCCCAGCGGGCCGGCGTCGGCGAAGTCGCCCTGGGGGATACGATCGGCGTGGCAGACCCGTGGGATGTCCGCAAGCGGATCGACCGGGTGCGCATGGAGGCGCCGGACGTGTTCCTGCGCATGCACTTCCATGACACGCGCGGCGCGGCGCTAGCCAATGTGGCGGCCGCCGTTGATGCGGGCGTGGATGTGATCGATGCCAGCTGCGGCGGCATTGGCGGCTGCCCCTTCGCCCCGGCCGCGACGGGCAATGTGGCCACGGAAGACGTCGTCTACATGCTGGAGCGCGGCGGCTACGAGACGGGTCTCGACCTCGGCAAACTGATCGACACGGCGAAATGGCTGGAGACGGTGCTCGGCCATCCGGTCGCCTCGTCCCTCAGCAAGGCGGGCGGGTTTCCGGGCTAAGCCCTACTTCTTCGCGCCCTTCACTTCCTGAAGGCTGGTCTTCTTCACCGCGCGGCCGAGGTCGACCTTCTTGCCATAGCTTGGCGCGCCGCTGGTGGCGCCGGAGACGGCGCTGCCGCCGCGCACAGTGCGGTCCGTCAGCGGAGGAATGGCCATCGCCTTTGGCTCCGGCGCGTTCTCGTCGAACAGGCTGGCCAATTGCTCCGTCATCGCTCCGCCCAGCTGTTCGGCGTCCACGATGGTGACGGCGCGTTTGTAATAGCGGGTCACATCATGCCCGATGCCGATGGCGATCAGCTCGATCGGGCTGCGGGTTTCGATCTCCTCGATCACCTGCCGCAAATGGCGTTCCAGATAATTGCCGACATTCACGTTCAGTGTGGAATCATCCACCGGCGCCCCGTCTGAAATCACCATCAGGATCTTGCGCTGTTCCGGCCGGGCCAGCATCCGGTCATGCGCCCAGAGCAGCGCCTCGCCGTCGATATTCTCCTTCAGAAGGCCTTCGCGCATCATCAGGCCCAGATTGCGCCGCGCCCGGCGCCAAGGCGCATCGGCCTGTTTGTAGACGATGTGGCGGATGTCGTTCAGGCGCCCCGGCCCGGCGGGCTTGCCGGCCTTGACCCAGTCCTCACGCGCGATCCCGCCTTTCCAGGCCTTGGTGGTAAAGCCGAGGATTTCGGTCTTCACACCACACCGCTCCAGCGTCCGCGCCAGAATGTCCGCACACAGCGCCGCCACCATGATCGGCCGCCCACGCATGGAGCCGGAATTGTCCAGCAGCAATGTCACGACCGTGTCGCGGAATTCGGAATCGTCTTCCTGCTTGAAGGACAGCGGCGCGGTCGGGTCGGTGATCACGCGCGTCAGGCGGGCGGTGTCCAGCACCCCCTCTTCCAGGTCAAAGCTCCAGGACCGGTTCTGCTGAGCCATCAGGCGGCGCTGCAGCTTGTTGGCGAGTTTGGAGACTGCACCCTGCAGGCCCTGCAGCTGGTGATCCAGATAGGCGCGCAGCCGGGTCAGTTCCTCGGCGTCGCACAGATCCGGCGCATTGGCGACCTCGTCATGCTCCCGCGTGAAGACCTGGTAGTTGAACCGGTCCCGGTCATCGCCGTCCTTGAAGTTCGGGCGGAGCGGCTTGGTGCCTTCTTCCTCGTCGTCGGGTGTATCATCGGCTTCAGCATCCACATCCATGTCGACGCTGACATTCGATTCCTCGCCTTCGATTTCCTCCGTGTCGCCCGCATCCATCTGCTCGGCAGAGGCGCCCATCTGCTCCTCGGATTCCATTTCCTGATCGCCCTCGGAGGGCTGCTCGGTCTCGTCGGTTTCCTCGGTCTCTTCCTGTTGCTGGGTTTCGGCGTCTTCGCCCGGCGCGTCGGAGGCCGTCAGGTCGCGGATCATGTCACGCACCGTACGGGCAAAGCCGGGCTGGTCGTGCAATTGCTCGATCAGGCGTTCGATGGCGCCGCCGGTCTCGGTTTCCACACGTTCCCGCCAGACATCGGCCACGCGTTTTGCGCTGTCGGGCAGCGGCCGGCCAGTCAGCTTTTCGCGCAGCAGGAATTCCAGCGCCGGCGCCAGGACAGCGTCGGCATCCTCGCTGCCCATGGCAAATTCGCCGGACTGGCAGCGATGGTCCAGAACCGCGTCCAGGTTTTCCGCCGTGCCGCGCATTGCATTGGCCCCGAGGCTTTCGATCCGCGCCTGTTCGGCGGCATCATAGACGCGCCGGGGCAGATCGCCGTTCGGGCGGTGCACGGAATGGGCGGCCGGATTGTGATGGGCCCGGCGCAGGGCAATGGCATCGGCCTCGCCCCGGATGCGCGCCGCTACCTGGCGTTCCAGCTGCACCGGCGGCGGACGCAGGGTGATGGTCTCGCCGTCCCCGCCCACATCATTGCCGAAGCCAACCTCCACGTCCCGGTCCGCGCTCATTGCCTTGGTCGTGGTGGCCAGCGCCTGCTTGAACAATTCCTGGGGAGAGGTGTCTTTGGACATGAGAAAGACCTGGTGCGCCTGACCGGATCAGGCGACCCTCACCATGAGCGCGCTTTCCGGCAGTTCCTCCGCAAAGCAACGCTGATACATTTCCGCGACCAGCGGCCGCTCGAGCTCGTCGCACTTGTTCAGGAAGGTCATTCGGAAGGCGTGACCCAGATCCCCGAATATGGCGAAGTTCTCGGCCCATGTGATCACGGTCCGCGGGCTCATCACCGTCGAGAGGTCACCGGCCATGAAGGCGTTCCGGGTCAGGTCTGCCAGCGTCACCATCTTGGCCAGCGTGTCCTCGTCGACGCCCGTCGCCTTGGACTTCACGATCTCGACCTCGGCGTCATGTTCCAGATAGTTCAGCGTGGTCACGATGCTCCACCGGTCCATCTGGCCCTGGTTCAGCTGCTGCGTGCCGTGATAGAGGCCGGTCGTGTCACCCAGGCCCACCGTATTCGTCGTGGCGAACAGGCGGAAGAACGGGTTCGGCGCGATGACGCGGTTCTGGTCCAGCAGGGTCAGCTTGCCGGAGGCTTCCAGAACGCGCTGGATCACGAACATAACGTCCGGTCGGCCGGCATCATATTCGTCGAAGGTGATGGCCACCGGGCGCTGCAGGGCCCAGGGCAGGATGCCTTCGCGGAATTCGGTGATCTGCTTGCCATCCTTCAGGACGATCGCGTCCTTGCCGACCATGTCGATCCGGCTGACATGGCTGTCCAAATTCACCCGCACCATCGGCCAGTTGAGGCGCGCGGCCACCTGTTCGATATGGGTCGATTTGCCGGTGCCGTGATAGCCCTGCACCATGACGCGGCGATTGTGCTCGAACCCGGCCAGGATCGCCATCGTGGTCTGCGGGTCAAACCGGTAGGCATCATCGATTTCCGGGACATATTCCGTGCGAGTCTTGAACCCGTGCACAACCATGTCGGTATCGAGGCCAAATACCTCGCGGACATTGATCTCTTCCGTCGGCTCCAGGCCGTCCAGCACGTCGGTATCACTCATCACAGTCATGGCAGGCGTCTCGTTTCTATTGCACTGATGGACCTATCACACCTGACGCTTCCGCCAAGCGTGACATAGGGTCAAATGTGGGTTTGGCGCAGAGGTCGGCAAATCATTCAGCAGCGCGCCAGACGATTTCGCCCCCAATCACCGTCATCACCGGCTTCGCGTCCAGAATGTCTGCCTCCGGCACGGTCATCAAATCCCGGTCGAATACGGTGAAATCCGCAATCTTGCCGATCTCGATCGTGCCCAGCCGGTCTTCCTGGAACGACGCAAAGGCAGGCGCGGAGGTGAAAAGGGCCAGTGCTTCCTCACGCGACAGGGCCTGTTCGGGATGCCAGCCCTCCCCTGCCTGACCGTTCAGATCCTTGCGTGCCACGGCGGCATAGAATTCGATCAGCGGCGACCCGACCTCGACCGGCGCATCGGACCCGCCGGCCACCACGGCGCCGCCAGCCAGCATGTCCCGCCAGGCATAGGCGCCGGACAGGCGGTCCATGCCAAGCCTGTCCGGCGCGAATTTCAGGTCTCCGATGGCGTGGGAAGGCTGCATGGACGCGATCAGGCCGAGCGCCCCGACCCGCGCGACATCTTCCGGCGCCAGGATCTGTGCATGCTCGATCCGCCAGCGCGCATCCGCGCCATATCCGAGCGCCTCGAAGGTTTCCAGTATATGGCGGTTCGCCAGATCCCCGATGGCGTGAATGGCGAGCTGCACATCTGCCTCATTCGCCTTCATCATCAGATTGTGCAGGGAATCGGTGTCCAGCAATTCAAGGCCACTCGTCTCCGGACGGTCCGAATAGGGCGCAATCAGCAAGGCCCCCCGGCTGCCGAGCGCCCCGTCCATATAGAGCTTGACGGCTCGATTGGTGATCGTATCCGTCTCATGCGCGCGCCGCTCGGCGAGATCGAAGCCGCGCTCGTCAAAGGCATTATAGATCCGCAGGGGCAGGCGTCCTTCCGCGTCGAGGCGCGCCATGATCGGGGCTTCGACCCGTCCGACACTCATATTGTGCACGCCGGTCCAGCCCCGGCTGGAATAAGTGCGCGCGCCGGTTTCCAGCGCGATTGCGATATCGTCTTCGGTTGGCGCGGACAGAAGCTGGAAGACGGGCGCCATCGCATTGTCGATCACGATCCCGGTCGCCTTGCCATCCGTGCCGCGCTCGACATGACCTCCCGGCGGATCCCCGGTGAGATCGTAGATATCCGCCGCCTTCAGGGCGGCCGTATTGGCGACCAGCGCATGGCCGTCCGCACGAACATAGACCACGGGATTGTCGGGACTGACCTGATCAAGATCGGCAGCAGACGGCATGCGCGCATCCGGCCAGCCTGTCTCAATCCAGCCGCGTCCGAACAGGATGTCGCCGGGCGCCTTTTCCTGCAGTTCCGCCTCGGTACGGGTCACGAGTTCGTCGATGGAGGCCGTACCTTCCAGGTTAAGGGTCAGCTCCCGCTGACCAATTCCCAGCAGATGGGCATGGGAATCGGTGAAGCCGGGGAACATGACCGCCCCTTTCAGGTCGACCCGGGTGACCTCGTCCTCACTCCAGTCCGACGAAGCCGGCGGAACAAGCGCGACGATGCGGCCATCTGAATCGACGATGACAGCCTCCACGATGGGCGCGTCAGGATTGCCTGTATGAATGGTACCGCCCGTGAAGACGGTGAGGCCGCCCTCGGCGGCTTCGGGCACAGGGGCCTCGGCGGGCTGGCATCCCACCAGCAGGCCGAGCGTCATTGCCAGTAGTGTTGCGCGCATCATGACGTCTCTCCCCTGTCACTGGGAAGAGGTGTGGCACGCACTGTCCGGCGTTTCCAGCGCAGGACAGAAAAAAGCGCGCGCAGCCTGTGCCACGCGCGCTTTCCGAATTCAGTGCCGAACCGGCAGATCCCTAGGCGACAGCCTTCTTCTCGATGTCGCGCTTGATCTTCAGGGCCTTGGCAGACAGCTTGTCTTCCTTGGCCTTCGCCAGGAAGGCATCCAGGCCGCCCAGCTTGTCCACGGTGCGCAGGGCCTTTGCTGCAATGCGCATGCGAAAATTCTGGTCCAGTGCATCGGAATGCAGCGTGACCTGAACCAGGTTGGGGCGGAAAATACGCTTGGTCTTGATTTGCGAGTGGCTCACATTGTGGCCAGTCATCGGCTTGGTGCCGGTAAGTTCACATTCGCGGGACATGGCCTCGCTCCGAATAGATGTCTGTTGTCTCGAAGGCGCGTCGTTACAGTCCCCGAGGGCCCCGTGTCAACTCCGGGCATCAGGCATTTCGGCAGTTTTCCGGTTGCACGTGTCATCCCGTGTCATACTTGTTGAATGCAATCTCCCGCGGAATGAGGCATGATAGAGGCATGATCGTTCAGGTGGTGTTGGTGAAGACAGGGTATGGGGAATGCTGAAACCTCGTGCCCGGAAAGGATTCTGGTCCAAATGAAACGCGCCCTCCTGCTTGCTTCGGCAACCGGCCTTGCCCTGGCGGGCCTGTCTGCTGCCGATACGGCCCCCAGCAAGGCCACACCCGCTATCCTGGCCAACATCAAGGCCGGTGAAACCACGCGCATGATCTATGAACTGGAGGCGAAAGCCTATGTCCTGTTCATTCCCGCAACCGGCCGCGCCCATTTCGATGTCGAGATGCGCCCGGACACCTACAACATCAAATCCCGGGTCAAGGTGACCGGCATTGCCGACTGGTTCGTAAATTACGACATGCATCTACAGGCGTCGGGCTATACACGCGGCACGGAACTGAAGACCTATAATTATGTGTCCCAGAACCGGGACGGGAAAAAGAACCGCCGGGTCAATCTGACCATCACCGACAAGGATTTCTCGATGACCGCCAATCCGGTCTTCGGCAATCTGGGTGAGCCCCCGGCCACGACCGAGCAGGTCCTGAAGACCAATGACCCGATCACGGCCCTGATCACCTTCGCGCTGGAGCCGCGCGCACCGGGCGCAGACCCCTGCGGCGGCCCGCTGCGCATCTTTGACGGACGCCAGCTGACCTATCTGCACCTGAAGAATGCCGGTACGAAACAGATCGATGTGAAAGCCTGGTCCGGCGAAGCCATCGAGTGCCACATCACGATGGAAAAGGTTGCCGGCTACAAGAAGGACAAGTCCGACAAGGACAATCTGTCAGGCATTGATGGCCCGCTGCGCATGTGGCTGGCCCCCCTGCCGAATGGCGCGACGGTGCCCGTCAAGATCCAGGCCGACACTGACAAGATCGGCAAGGTCACCCTGCAGGCAAGCAAGCTGCGCTTCGAGCCTGTTGTCACGTCGGAAGCCGCCCTGCCCTCCGACGAGGGCTGACCGGTCAGCTGTCCACGGGCAGGCGCCTGAGCGCCGCGATCAGGTCCGTCATGTCTTCCGGAAGGGGCGCTTCGAAATGGAGCGCCTCTTTCGTTACGGGGTGGACAAAGCCGAGTTCGGCAGCGTGCAGCGCCTGACGCGGAAACGCCCGCGCCGCCTTCGTGCCGGCAATATGCCCCTCGCCATGCCCATAGGAGCTGATGCCCTTGTGGCGGCCATAGACGGGATCGCCAACCAGCGGCGCGCCGATATGGGCCATGTGCACGCGGATCTGATGTGTCCGCCCGGTCTCCAGCCGGCATTCCATCAATGCCGCCGCCGGCAGGCTGGACCCCTTGTCGCGCAGGCCGAAGGTTTCGACGGCCCGGTAGTGCGTCACGGCATGCCGCCCGACCCCGGCATCCGGATTGCGGACCACGGCCATCTTTTTCCGGTCCCCGGTCGAGCGGGCGATTGGCAGGTCGACGGTTCCGGCAAGCGGGCGTGGTGCGCCGCGTGTCACGGCAAGGTATTTCCGCTCGATGTCATGGGCCTGGAACAGTTCCGACAGGCCGAGATGCGCCGGTTCTGTCTTGGCGGCCACGAGCACGCCCGTGGTCAGCTTGTCGATCCGGTGCACGATGCCAGGGCGCTCGACCCCGCCGATACCGGACAATTGCCCCCGGCAATGATGCAGCAAGGCGTTAACCAGCGTACCTGACCAGCTGCCCGGGGCCGGATGGACCGCCATGCCGGACGGCTTGTTCACCAGGATCAGGTGTTCATCCTCGAACAAGATATCCAGCGGGATGTCTTCCGGCTCGGGCGTGGCAGGCACGGGGTCCGGCAGCCTTATCAGATAAGTGGCGCCGGCCGCCACGCTGCGCCGCGGGTCCAGCACGGCTTCGCCATCCTGCGCGACCGCGCCTTCCAGGATCAGGGCCTTGACCCGCGACCGGGACAATTGATCAGCCTGAGAAGCCAGAAACGTGTCCAGGCGCGTGCCGGCATCCCCGGCGGCGGCGGTAATCGTCAACTTATCCATCGCGGAGCTTATAGACGAACTTGCCCGCCACCGTCATGCTATTGTCAACAGACCGGACTAGGGGAGATCCGGAACACGGGAGACAGCCATGACCAAGATCACTCGCCGCGGCCTTCTGGGCGCTGCCGCCACCGGGACCCTCAGCGTCGCCGCCTGCGCCACACCGGCCCCTGCGGCACCGAAAACCGCGCCCTATGCCGGAGAGGTCGAATTCCTGCACGGCGTCGCTTCGGGCGACCCGCTGCCTGATCGGGTGATCCTGTGGACCCGCGTCACGCCGAAATCCGGCACCGGGCCCATTCCGGTCACCTATGAGGTCATGGATCCGGCCGACCCCGCAGCCCCTATCCTGACGGGCACGGCGACCGCCAGCGAGTCCCGCGACTTCTGCGTGAAGGTGGATGTGACCGGCCTGAAGCCGGGCACGGCCTATCTCTACAAGTTCAAGGTCGCGACGGAGGCGGGCGAAATCGTCTCTCGGGAAGGCCGCACGAAGACCACCTCTGCCACCGGTAGCGCGCCGGTGCGCATGGGCGTTGTCTCCTGCTCGAACTGGCAATTCGGTTTCTTCAATGCCTATGAAGCCCTCTCCCGCGAAGAGGACCTGGATGTCATCATCCATCTCGGTGACTATTTCTACGAATATGGCGTGGATGGCTATGGCGGAGACGTCGCCACATCGATCGGCCGCGAACATGATCCGGTTACGGAAGTCGTCACACTGGCGGATTACCGGATGCGACACGCCCAGTACAAGACCGATCCCAACCTGCAGGCCGCACACGCCAAAGCACCCTGGATCTGCACTTGGGATGACCATGAAAGCACGAACAATTCCTACCGGACCGGGGCTCAGAACCACAATCCGGAAGACGGCGAAGGCGACTGGACCGATCGCAAGCAGGCCGCCATCCAGGCCTATTTCGAATGGCAGCCGCTGCGCGAACCCGCCGCCGGAAACATCACCTCGGCCGTGTGGCGCAGCTTCACCTTCGGCGATGTGGCAACCATCCACGCCCTCGAAAGCCGCCTGACGGGCCGATCCCCGGATGTCAGCTGGTTCGACGCGCTGGCCGGCGTCACCGATCAGGAAGTGATGCAGCAACGCGTTGCCGAAACGCTCCGGACGATCCGCGACCCGTCCCGCACCATGCTGGGCGCAGAACAGGAAGCCTGGTTGGCCGGAGAGCTGAAATCCTCCGTGGAGAAAGGAAAATCCTGGCAAGTGCTCGCCAACCAGGTCGTGATGGCCAGCACCACGCTGCCGAACTTTCAGAAAACGCTCACGCCGGAACAGCTTGCCGCTCAGGACAATGGCTTCGTCAAGACGCTACTGGGCTTCTCGACGCTCGGCCTGCCATTCAATCTGGACGCCTGGGACGGCTTTCCGGCTGCCCGGGAACGCCTCTATGCCGGCGCGGCCGCCGCGAATGCCAAACTGGTCACGCTGGCTGGCGACACGCACACGGCCTGGGTCAACACTTTGCAGGATGCGAATGGGGAACAGCGCGGGGTGGAATTCGGCTGCACCTCGATCACCTCGCCGGGCAGCGGCGCCTATATCAAGGACATCCCGGATCTTGGCGAGCAGGTCATGGCAGCCAATGAGGACGTCGTCTGGCATGATCCCTTCAGTCGCGGCTACACGATCGTGACACTGACGCCGGAGGCTGCCCGCGCCGAGTATCGCACCGTGTCGAACATTCTCAGCCACGACTATACGGTGGAAACCGTTGCGGTCTACGAAACACGGCAACAGGACGGAAAGCTGACCGATCTGGCCAGCCTGTCCTAGTCGAGAATACCTGCGAGGCTGGACCGGCCCCCGTCCAGCCTCAGCACTTCGCCGGTCACGAAGGCCGCTTCGGGCGATGACAAATACCGCGCCGCATCGGCGATCTCGTCGGCAATCGCCGCGCGGCCCAGCGGTGTACGACGGGTCGTCCAGTTCTCGATACGCTCCTCACGCGGACGGATCGCCACGATACCGTTCACCCGGATCTGCTGCTCGGCCAGTTCGACAGAGCCGGCCTTGATGACGCCGAGCACGGCGGACTGGGTTACGGTTTCGGTATAGCGGCCGGGCATGGTCGCAATCGCGGAATAGGACAGCACAAAGGTGACCGACCCTTTCTGGCGAATGCGCTCGACGCCAGCTTCGGGCAGGTCATCCTGCTCCGCGATCCGTTCAGCAAAGACTTTCAGGGCCAGGGTGCTGCCGCGCGTGGCCTTGGTGACGGCCTTGTCGAATTTTTCCTGCGCGAACTCCGCCAGCGTGTCGGGCGCTTCGATCTCCGGAATCACGACCAGATTGTCGACACGGCCAAACGCCTCCACGGCCACTGTCAGCGCATTGCGCAGGCCAAGGCGCGTGTGCAACTCGCCATGATGCAGCAGGACATCGTCCGGGACGGCATTTCGGGCCGTTGCAATCCGCTCGTCGAACGGATCGGCGGCAACGACGTGATGACCGAACTTGCTGAAACGCCGGGCGACCGCATCGCCGACCTCGCGGCCGAGGCCAAGTATCACGGTTACGGGTTGCGCCATCGACTCAAGCCTCGGCGTCGGCGCCGGGTTTGGGGGCGCCCGTCTCGCGGCGGCTGCGCACATCCTCGCCGACGATGGACAGCCGGTCGTTCAGGCGGTGCAGGGCGGCCAGAATTTCCGCCAGCAGGCGGATGACCATGTACAGGAAGCCCAGCAGGGCCAGGCTTCCCACAATGCGTGCGAGTCCGGAAAAGACGTGCCCGGTGAACACATGGCCCAGCCCGGACAGTATCGCGAACACAGCAAAAACAAGAAACAAGAGGCCGAGGACACCGGTTGCCTGTTTCACGGCACCCAACGTCATCGCGCGGTCCTGATCGAATATTTCACGCATGCCTTATCCTTATGCCTGCTGGAAATCAGGCTAGGCCACAAAGATGAAGGCTCCGTTGCGCCGCCTACCGGGCATCCAGCGATTGAAGCTGTTCCTTGATGTGCAGCTTCTCCTGCTTCAGCCGTTTCAATCGTATCGTGTCCGCCGACGGTCGCTTTTGTTCCTCAACTATCTTTTCATCGAGTTTGCGGTGCTTGTTGGCGAGTTCATTGATCCGGCCGGTAAGCGACATGGCAGTCTCCTTCTGCTGTTAAGTGGCTGTGTCTTAACGGCAACACTTAATCATATGAGACGCGGGTCGTCACGGGGAGTCGGGCCCGATTTTCGGCCGCAGGGCATGAATTATTGTTTATCTGCCTGATGGCTGGTTTTCCTGCGCGCTTTCTGGGCGAACATGGATTGGTCAGCGATGGCCAGAAGGTCTTCGGCGGTCTGTCCGACCTGCCATTCCGCCACGCCGCAGGACGCGCCGATGCGCAGGGGTGGCTGTGATCCCGCCCCTTTCTGCCGTACCACCAGCTGGTCCACGGCATGGGCCAGTTCGCGGGCCTTCATCAGGCTGTCCTCGGCCGTGGCCTGCGCCAGGACAATGCCGAATTCGTCCCCGCCAAGCCGTCCGACAATATCGGTTTCCCGCGTATTGCGCAGCAGGAGTTCCGCAATGCGCACCAGGACTTCATCGCCCGCCGCATGGCCGAACACGTCATTGACCTGCTTGAAATGGTCAAGGTCGATATAGATCACCGACAGGGGCGTCCGGAACCGGGCCGCCAAGGCAATTTCGCGGCGGATTTCGCGCTCGAAAGCGCGCCGGTTGAAAACCGGGCACAGGGAATCATTGTCTGCCAGGGAGGCCGCCTCGGCCAGCGCATCCTGCAACGCGTCGATGTCGCCGCGCAAGGCCAGCACCTCGTCGCACAGCGCTTCGATGGCGGCACGCGTGCGCAGGTCGAGCGCGCCCAGATCCACCCCCAGCACGTTCAACAGGGCAAGCCGCTCGGTCGCGGCCGGAGCGTGAAGATCGTCCGCCATGACTGCAGGTTACGCGTTTCGCCCGACAAGATACAGCCATTCTTGCGGTGCGGGCCGACAGGCGGGCAGTTGACGCGGCACCGGGCGCACTTATGTTGCGCGCTTTCCAGCGGCGAGGCGCTCCATGACGGACACAGAATCCCCAAAGGTCGGCATCATCATGGGCAGCCAGTCGGACTGGCCGGTCATGCGGCTGGCAGCTGAAATTCTCGAGGAACTCGGCGTCTCCCATGAAACGCGCATCGTGTCGGCCCATCGGACGCCCGACCGGCTTGTCGAATACGCCAAGTCTGCCCGGGGACGGGGCCTGAAAGTGATCATCGCCGGAGCGGGCGGCGCAGCCCACCTGCCGGGCATGACCGCCTCGATGACGCCCCTGCCCGTCCTGGGCGTACCGGTCCAGTCGCGCGCCCTGTCCGGCATGGACAGCCTTCTGTCGATTGTTCAGATGCCGAAGGGCGTTCCCGTGGGAACCCTGGCCATCGGCGAGGCCGGAGCGATGAATGCCGGCCTGCTGGCGGCGTCCATCGTGGCGCTTGAGGATCCGTCCGTCGCCGGCAAGCTCGATGCCTTCCGGCAGGCCCAGACAGACAAGATCGGCGAGTCTCCGGAAGCATGACGATGATCGCGCCGGGCCGGACGATTGGCATTCTGGGCGGTGGCCAGCTCGGCCGCATGCTGGCCGGCGCGGCCAATCAGCTCGGGTTCGATGTGCACATCTTCTGCCCGGAAGCGGATTCCCCGGCGTCGCGCGCCGCGCGAAAGACATGGCAGGCGGACTATCTGGACACCGCCGCCCTGACGGAATTCGCCGCATCCTGCGATGTCGTCACGCTGGAGTTCGAGAACATTCCGGTGCTTGCCACCGAGACGATCCAGGCGTGCGGCGTGCCCCTGCATCCTGGCCCGACGGCGCTGGCCGTTTCGCAGGATCGCGCGGAGGAAAAGGCCTTTCTGAACGGGATCGGCATCGCCACGGCGCCCCATGAAGTGATTCATGCCGCCGCGGACATTCCCGCCGCGCTGGAACGGGTCGGCGGCACAGGCGTGCTGAAAACCCGGCGCGACGGCTATGACGGCAAGGGGCAGGCCTGGGTGCGCAGCCCCGACGAAGCCGAAGCGGCGTGGTCAGCCATCGGAGAGGCGCCGGCCGTTCTGGAAGCCGCAATCGGTTTCGAGTGTGAAATTTCAGTCATTGTTGCCCGCTCCAGCACGGGCGAAACCCTCAGCTGGGCACCCCCGCGCAATGTGCATGAAGCGGGAATCCTGTCCCGGTCCATCGTCCCGTCGGGCCTCGACAAATCTGTCGAATCCGAGGCCCGCGAAAAGGCCATGAAACTGGTGCGGGCGCTGGACTATGTCGGCGTCCTTGCCCTTGAATTCTTTGTGCTTTCAGACGGAACCCTGCTGGCGAACGAGTTTGCGCCGCGGGTCCACAATTCCGGGCACTGGACCCCCGAAGCCTGCCAGACCGGACAGTTCGAACAGCATGTAAGGGCGATCTGCGGATGGCCTCTGGGCGACACGCGCCGGCTGCATGATGCCGAGATGCGGAATCTGATCGGCGATGACGGCCTTGTTGACCCCGCCAGCCTGAAGCCCGATGAGACTCTCACCCTGTATGGCAAGAGAGATGCCCGGCCCGGCCGCAAGATGGGACACATCACACGCCGGATCGCGCCCCGAAAGGACTGAACTGAATGCTGCTTCCCGTTTCGACCTGGACCGATATCGAAACATGGCTGAAGACGTCCAGGACCATTGTCATCCCAATCGGCTCAATGGAACAGCACGGGCCGAACGGCTTCATCGGCACGGACGCGCTGTGCCCGGAAATCATCGCCCGGGAGGCGGAGAAGCTGGCACCGGACGACATGCTGGTCGGCCCGACCTTCAGCGTGGGCTGCGCCCAGCATCATCTCGGCTTTCCCGGCACGATCACGCTGCGCCCTTCCACCATGATCGCGGCGATGGCGGACTGGACCGAAAGCCTGATGCGGCACGGATTCGAACGGATCTACTGGCTGAACGGGCATGGCGGAAACATCGCCACGATCGAGGCGGCCTTCTCCGAGATCCATGCCCGGCGCAGCTTTGACCCGCGCGGGGAGACCAATCTGCCCGGCCTGACCCTGAAACGCCGCGACTGGTGGGATTTCAAATCCGTCATGACGCTGTGCAACCAGCTCTACCCCGTTGGCCATGGCAGTCACGCCACCGCGTCGGAGGTTTCCGTGACCTATTACGGCTATCCGGACCATGCCCGCACCGATGTCGAAATGTCCCCGAAGATCGCCCCGACCGGCACCATTGGCGATGCGGTCCAGTATCGCCGCGACTTTCCGGACGGCCGGATCGGGTCGGACCCGACCCAGTCCAGTGTGGAGGATGGCGGCAAGATTGTCGAAGCCGCCGCGAAAGCCGTGCTGGACGAGGTGCGCCGCTTCTCCGCCTGATCGAGGCGGCATCGAACCCACTGGCCAGACCTGGTCAGGAACGCTATCACGAGGCTCCCGGAAAAGGACCTGTTGCGAAGAATGCTGGACATTCAGAAGCTGGAAAAATCCTTTGGCGACAAGCGCGCCGTACAAGGCCTGTCCTTCACCGTCGAGAAGGGAACCGTCCTGGGATTTCTCGGGCCGAACGGCGCGGGCAAGTCCACCACGATGCGCATGATCGCAGGCGTGCTGGAGCCCGATACCGGCGATGCCATGATTGACGGCAAATCCATCGTGTCGGCCCGCCGCGAAGCGCAGGCCGCACTCGGCTACCTGCCGGAGGGCGCCCCCCTCTATGACGACATGACCCCGCCGGAATTCCTCGCCTTCATGGCCGCGGCCCGGTCCCTGCCCCGGTCCGAGCGCAAGGCCGCCATCGAGCGCGCCATCGCCGATTCCCGTATCTCCACCGTCTGCGGACAGAAAATCGGCTCCCTGTCGAAAGGATACCGCCGGCGGGTCGGCCTGGCCGGCGCCATCCTGCATGACCCGCCCGTCCTGTTGCTGGATGAGCCGACCGACGGGCTCGACCCCAACCAGAAGCAGGCGGTGCGCGCCCTGATTGCCCGCATGGCGCCGCGCAAGGCGATTGTCATCTCTACCCATACGCTGACCGAAGTACCCGCCATGTGCACACGCGCCATCGTGATCGACCGCGGACGCATCGTGGCGGATGACACACCCGAAGGCCTGCGCAACCTGTCCGCGGACGGCACGCTGGAAGGCGCCTTCACGCGGCTGACAGACCAGGCGGAGGCTGAATCCGCATGAACCGGCTGCATCGGCAATTCGACAGTTTCCTGCCCGTCTTCCGGCGGGAACTGGGCGCCTATTTTGCAACGCCCATGGCCTATGTCTTCCTGGCAGTCTTTCTTCTGTCGCTCGGCATGTTCACCTGGGAAGCCGCGCGTTTCTTCGACACCGGAACCGCTGACCTGTCGCCCTTCTTCGTCTGGCATCCCTGGATTTACATGATCTTCCTGCCGGCCCTGGCCATGCGCCTCTGGGCCGACGAGACCAGCGCCGGCACGGATGAATTGCTGCTGTCCCTGCCCCTTGGCATGCCGGGCATGGTACTGGGCAAGCTGTGCGCCGCCTGGATGGTGGCCGCCGTCGGGCTCGTCCTGACCGTGCCGATGTGGGTGACGGTGAACTTTCTCGGCACGCCGGACAATGCCGCCATCGCCCTGACCTATTTCGTCAGCCTCCTGATGGCAGGATCCTATCTCTCCATCGGTGCGGCCATCTCGGCCCTGACACGCAGTCAGGTCACGGCCTTCGTCATCAGTGTCGTTGTCGCCTTCGTGTTCACCGCCGCCGGCTGGCCGCTGGTCCTGTCCAGCGTCAAGGCGGTGTTCGGCGCGGGCCTGGCCGATCTTGTCGCGCAATTCTCCTTCCTGTCCCATTTCGAGGCCGCCCAGCGCGGCGTCCTGGAATTGCGGGCGGTGCTGTTCTTCCTCGGCTTCATGATGCTGTGGACCATTCTCAACGGCCTGTGGGCCTCTCGCCAGAGGCTTGGCTGAGATGCGCGCGAAACACTATCTCATTGCCGCCACGGTGCTGACCGGAATCATCTTCGTTTCGGCAAACCTGCTGGTACAGAAAGTGTTCAGCGGTGCCCGCATCGATTTCACCGAGAACAATCTCTACACATTGTCCGACGCCACAAGGTCGACACTGAAATCCGTCGCCGAACCGGTCGAGATCACCTTCGTCTACACGCGCGCCACGGGGCAGGAATTTCCCGCCATCCGCGCCTATGCCGCCCGAGTCCGGGAATTGCTGCAGGTCTATGAGAGCCAGTCCGGCGGAAAGGTGCGCATCACCGAGATCGACCCGGTCCCCTTCTCGCCCGCGGAAGACGAAGCGCTGGCCGCCGGCATCACAGCCATCGACACGAACGGAAATGATCCGCTCTATTTCGGCCTGATCGGCCGCAATTCGATCGACGACCAGCGCGTCATGCCCTTCCTCGCCCCGGAACGCGAAGTCACGCTCGAATATGATTTGACCCGCATGATCGACCGGCTGGACGATCCCGATCCGCCGCGCATCGGGATCCTGTCCTCTCTGCCCGGCATGACCGCGCCCGGCGGTGAAGGCGGCTATGCGCTGCTGCGCGACATTCACAAATCCTTCGATGTCGAACCGATTGCGGAAACCTTCCAGTCCCTGCCGGAAGACCTGGACGTGCTGCTTGTGGCCCAGCCGCCCGAGCTGAGCCCGAGACAGGAATGGTTGATCGACCAATTCGTGTTGCGCACGGGCCGGGCCGTCTTCCTGCTGGATCCGGCGGCCAAGACGGCCGGTGCCGGCGGCCCCTTTGCCCTGGACGATGCGGCGGCTTCGGCATCGCTGCCGCGGCTTGGCGAGGCATGGGGCGTCACCGTGTCCGAACGGGCCGTCGCAGATGCGGCCAGCGCCCTGCCGGTTCCGGTCGACACCGGTGGCGGGCGGATCGAGGAGCTTGCCCACCCCCTGTTCCTCGGCATCCCCGCCGGGGACATGAACCAGGAAGACCTCATCACCGCAGATCTGGGCCGCGTTATCAATTTCGGCGCGCCCGGCGCCCTGATCACCGGCACGCTGGGCGATGGCGTGGAGTTCACGCCGCTGATGACAACCGGGCCGAGCCCGTCCTTCATCGAAGCCGAAGACGCCATTACGGACATGTCCCCGCAACAGGTGCTGCGCCAGTACCAGACAGAAGCCGGCCCGCTCGTCCTGGCAGGGCGGCTGTCCGGCCCGCTGCGCACAGCCTTCCCGGAGGGGCCCCCGCCCTTTGAGGAGCCGGCGGATCCGATGCTGGCAGACATTGCCCGGACCGAAGCGGCAAGCGCATTGCCGCACATCTCCGCCAGCGAGACTGACGTGCAGGTCATTCTGGTCGCCGATGCTGATTTCATCGCGGATGATTTCTATGTCATTCCGAATGAGCAGATCGTCGTGGCTGACAATGGCGCCTTGGTGCTCAACGCCCTTGATGCGCTGGCTGGCGGGGGGGAATTGTCTCGCCTGCGTTCGCGGGCGCCCAGCCTGCGCCGCATGGAACGCATCGACCGAATGCGGGAGAATGCCGAAGCGATCTATTTCCGCCAGCAGGCCGAATTGCAGGACAATCTCGAAGCCGCCCAGGGACGGCTCGAGGAATTGCAGGCCATCGGAGCCGCAGACGGATTTTTCTCGGGGGATCTGGAAGCCGACCTGACAGAGGCCGAACGGACCGAATTGCTGGAATTGCGGCAGCGCATCGTCACGCTCCGGGCCCAATTGCGGGAAATAGAGCGGAATTACCGGCGTGACATCGACCGGCTCGAAGGCACGCTGAAGGCGATCAATATCTGGAGCGGGCCCTTGCTTGTCTGCCTGATCGGCCTGTTCGTCTGGTATCGCCAGAAACGGAAGGGCGCGGCATGACCGAAGTGCGAACCCGCCAGCGCAAGCGCCGGCTCCAGATCATGGGCGGCATTGCCGCAGGCCTGACCGTCCTGACGCTGATCGCCTATGCAACCGGCGGCCCGAAAGCGCCCGTGTCGGAGCGCAAGGGCCAGCCCGTGATCCCGGAATTCGCCGCAATCCGCGCCGAAGCGGGGGAAATCCGCGTCACGCTGTCAGATGACTCCTATTCTCTCGTCAACACGCAGGATGGCTGGAAGATGGGGCATGAGCGAGGCTATCCCATCCGGCCGGACCGGCTCGCCGAACTGGCGACGGGCCTGGAAGCGCTCAGCTGGGGCGAAGGCCGCACGCGCGATCCTGACAAGCTGAACCGGATTGGCCTCGGAGATCCGCGCGAGGGCGGCACGGGCGCGCTGATCGAGATTCTTGACGAGAGCGGCAACGTTTCCGCCGCCCTGATCACGGGCCGCAAGGACAGGAGGCTCTATGGCCGCCTGCCCGGACAGGTGCAGGCCTTTCAGGTGCAGGGCGAGTTGCCGCCCTTCTACAATCATCAGGCCTGGCTCGACTTCGACATTCTCGAAATCAATTCCGATGCCATCTCGGCCGTCCGGATCTTTGATTCACTCGGGGAAAGCCTCTATCTGCAGCGTTCGGTAGGCTCCAGCGACCGCAGCTTCGTGCCCGGTCCGCCATATCAGGATTTCCGTCTGGTCAGCCGTCTTGCCGCCTCCACCCCTGCCCTCGCCCTGACACGTTTCTCTCCGATGGGCGTAAAACCTGCCAATGATCTGTCGACCCGTCCCGTGGCGCGCCACATTACCGAGACCCATGATGGACTGGAAGTCGATGTGTCGGCCTATCGGGAACCGGACGGCTATTTCATCACGCTGCGGGCCGTGGAGGCCGGCGAAGGCGCGCATCGCGGCAGCACGATCAATGACAAGGCCGAGGGCTGGGCCTTCGAACTGGCTGAATATGACTGGCGGGAGTTTACGCCGCGCGTGGCTTCGATTGTACGGGCACCGGTGATGGTGCTGGAGACGGATCAACCCGCCCAGCCCTGAACTTCCGTCAGGGCGTGATCACCATCGTGTCCAGCACGGGGCCGAACCCGGCCTCCTGGACAATGATTGCACAACCGGATTCACAGTGCGGCACGGCCAGCTCGACATCATTGCCAAGCCACGGTCCGAGCGCGGTCACGCGGGTCACCGGGTGCACCATGTCCGTCGTGTTCGCCTCGCCTGTCAGATAGTCGACGAGCCAGATATCGGCCAGGTTCGGCACGCGTCCGGACAGGCGGATCCGGTCACCCTCGCGCAAAAGGCGCACATCCGGCTCCGGCGTCTCCTTCAGCCGTTCCAGAGCGCGTTCGACATAGGTCCGTTTGCTGCCGGCGCATTGCTCGACACCATTGTAGACCGTCTGGGGCGTATATGGGCCGCGCAGTCCGAACCGGTCCGTATAGCCTCTCTGGCGGTCCTTGGACTCCACCATCGCCATCGGGTCCTTGTCACCAAGATAGTCCCAATAGTCGACCGACCAGGTCAGAACCAGAAGGTCGTCCCGTTCCGCGTCCACGGCCTTCAGCGTGCGATGCGCCTTCGGGCAGGCCCGGCAGTTCTGCGATGAAAACAGCTCAACCAGAACGGGCCCCTCTGCGTGCGCAGCGGGCACCATCAGGCTCAGCAACAGGGACAGGGAAAGAAGAAGTCGGGTCATTTCAGACCCGCTTATACGGACTTATCCGGTCGCGCGACAGTCACAGGGATGTGAGGGCTGATAAAAAAGCCCCCGCAGCGACGTGCGGGGGCTCTGTTTCATGCGATCCGATCAGGATCAGGCAGCGTCGCGCGCGAGGTTGCGCAGCACATAGTGCAGGATGCCGCCATTGCGGTAATAGTCCAGCTCGTTCTCGGTATCGATGCGGACCACCGTGTTGGCGGTGAACGTCGTGCCGTCCTCGCGGGTGATCTTCACTTCCAGAGCCTGGCGCGGGGAGATGTCGGCAATGCCTTCAATCGTTACCTGCTCCTTGCCGGTGAGGCCCAGCGCTGCCGCGCTCTCGCCTTCCGCGAATTCCAGCGGAAGCACGCCCATGCCGATCAGGTTGGAGCGGTGGATCCGCTCGAAGCTGCCGGCGATGACCGCGCGCACGCCCAGCAGGATCGTGCCCTTGGCCGCCCAGTCACGGGACGAGCCGTTGCCGTAGAGGTCCCCGGCAAACACGACCAGCGGCGTGTTCTCGGCGGCGTATTTCATGGCCGCATCATAGATCGGCATCTGTTCGCCGTCCGGATAGTGGACTGTCACACCGCCTTCGACACCCGGAACCATCTGGTTCTTGATGCGGATATTGGCAAAGGTGCCCCGCATCATGACTTCGTGGTTGCCGCGGCGCGAGCCGTAGGAGTTGAAGTCCAGCGGCGACACCTGGTGTTCCTGCAGGTAGATGCCTGCCGGGCTGGACGCCTTGATCGATCCGGCCGGAGAAATGTGGTCGGTCGTGATGGAATCGCCGAACACGGCCAGGACGCGGGCATCCTTGACGTCGGTCGGCGCATCAATGTCCAGGCCCATGCCTTCGAAATAGGGCGGGTTCTGAACATAGGTGGAGGCCGGTGGCCAGCTATAGGTCTGACCGCCGGAGACCTCGATGCCCTGCCAGTGCTCATCCCCCTTGAAGACATCGGAATAGCGCTCGGCAAACATTTGCGGCGTCACGGCCCGAGCCATGATTTCGGCAATCTCGTGCGAGGTCGGCCAGATGTCCTTCAGGAAGACATCATTGCCATTCTTGTCCTTGCCCAGCGGATCCTTCGTCAGGTTCACGCGCAGCGATCCGGCGATGGCATAGGCCACGACCAGCGGCGGCGAGGCGAGATAGTTCGCCTTGATGTCCGGACCGATCCGGCCTTCGAAGTTCCGGTTTCCGGACAGGACCGAGCAGGAAACCAGGTCACCATCGGCAATCGCCTTGGCCAGCTGCGGCTGCAGCGGGCCGGAATTGCCGATACAGGTCGTGCAGCCATAGCCGACCAGGTTGAAGCCCATGGCGTCGAGATCGTCCTGCAGACCGGCCTTTTCCAGATAGTCCGTCACGACCTGAGAGCCCGGTGCCAGCGAGGTCTTCACCCAGGGCTTGCGGTCGAGGCCCAGTTCGCGGGCCTTCTTGGCCACGAGGCCGGCCGCAATCAGCACGGACGGGTTGGACGTGTTGGTACAGGAGGTGATCGCCGCGATGAAGACGTCGCCATGCGTGACGGTGTAGTCCTCGCCTTCCACGGCGATGGGCTCGGCAGCATCGGCGGCCTTGCCGAATTCCTTGGCCATCGCATCCGCGAAGGCCGTGTCGCCTTCGGACAGCAGCACGCGATCCTGCGGGCGTTTCGGACCCGAGATCGACGGCACGACCGCGCCGAGATCCAGTTCCAGCGTATCGGTGAAGACCGGCTCGGCCTGTTCCGGACGCCAATAGCCCTGCGCCTTGGCATAGGCCTCGACCAGCGCCACACGCTCGGCGTCGCGGCCGGTATTGGTGAGGTATTTGATCGTGTCATGGTCAACCGGGAAGAAGCCGCAGGTCGCGCCATATTCCGGGGCCATGTTCGAAATGGTGGCCTGGTCTTCCAGCGTCAGGTTTGCAAGGCCCGGGCCGTAGAATTCAACGAATTTGCCGACCACGCCCTTCTGGCGCAGCATCTGGACAACGGTCAGCACCAAATCGGTTGCAGTGGCGCCCTCAGCCATCTTGCCGTCGAGACGGAAGCCGATGACTTCCGGGATCAGCATGGAAACAGGCTGGCCCAGCATGGCTGCCTCGGCCTCGATGCCGCCAACACCCCAGCCCAGTACCGCAAGGCCGTTGATCATGGTCGTGTGGGAGTCGGTGCCAACGCAGGTGTCCGGATAGGCGACGGTTTCGCCATTCTCTTCCTTGGTCCACACGGTCTGGCCGAGATATTCCAGGTTCACCTGGTGGCAAATGCCGGTGCCCGGCGGCACAACGCGGAAATTCTTGAACGCCGTGGAGCCCCAGCGCAGGAACTCGTAGCGCTCCTGGTTGCGCTTGTATTCGATCTCGACATTCTTCGTGAAGCTGTCCGGACCGGCAAAGCTGTCGACCATGACCGAGTGGTCGATGACCAGGTCGACCGGGACCTGCGGGTTGATGGCTTCTGCCGAGGCGCCGAGCTTCTGCGCTGCATCGCGCATCGCGGCGAGGTCGACCACGGCCGGCACGCCGGTGAAATCCTGCATCAGCACGCGCGCCGGGCGGTAGGCGATCTCGTGGCTGATGTCGCCCTTGTTGTCGAGCCAGGTCTTGAACGCCAGGATGTCATCCTTGGTCACCGTCTTGCCGTCCTCGAACCGCAACATGTTTTCGAGCAGGACCTTGAGGGAAGCCGGCAGGCGGGATACGTCGCCCAGACCGTTTTCGGCGGCCGCGGCCAGCGAGTAATAAGTGTAGGTCTTGCTGCCAACGGTGAGCGTGCGTTTGGAATTGAAGCTGTCGAGGGACGGCATGGAGAGGGAACCTCGCGTCTGGGATTGTCGATCTGCGGCGATGAGCCGCCGCGCTGGCCTGTCTCATATAGGCCCTAATGGATTGAGGCAATTGGGACAAAGGGTCTAAACGGGTCTTATGAAGGCTGGCACACTCCTTTCCGCAGCGGACACGGGCATGATCCGCGGTGAACGGGTTCTTTTCCGGAACGTTTCGCTCTCGCTTGCGCCGGGCCAGGCCATCGTGCTGCGTGGGGCGAACGGATCCGGCAAGACCACCTTGCTGCGAATCCTGGCTGGCCTCACGCGGGCCGAAACCGGCACGGTCGACCGCCCTGCCCCGTTTCACTGGATCGCCCATAGGGACGGATTGAAACCCCATGAGACCCCGCGCACCCACCTGACCCTCTGGGCCCGGGCCTGGGGCTGCCCCGTGGACGGGATCGAGACGATCCTGGACCGGATGGGACTGGCCCGCCCGGCAGACGTCCCGGCCCGGCATCTCTCGGCCGGCCAACGCCGACGCACCGCGCTGGCGCGGTTGCATCTTCAGGTTCGCCCGCTCTGGCTGCTGGATGAGCCGTTCACGGCGCTCGACAAGGACGGCACAGCCCTTCTGACCGACATGATGACCGCACACTGCGCTGCGGGGGGCGGCATCGTGGCCGCCATACACGGCGAAACTGGGTTCAATTTCGATATGCAGGTGGAGATTTGACCCCGGCGCCCATCTTCTCTGCCTTTCGGCAGGCGCTCGGCGAGGCATGGGCCGGTGGGGCTGGTGCCCTGCTGCCGGTCGGGTTCTTCGCAGGGGCGGCCGTTCTGGTGCCGCTTGGCGTAGGCACCGACGCCCAGATCCTGCGGGCCATCGGCCCCGGCATCCTGTGGGTTTCGCTTGCCCTGTCGAGCCTTGTGACACTGGAGCGCGTGTTTCAGGCAGACGCAGAGGATGGCTCTCTGGATCTGTGGCTGCAGGCCGGCGCCCCGGCGGCAGCCATCGCTGCAGCAAAGACACTGGCCCACTGGCTGACCGCAGGCCTGCCGCTCGCCCTGTTGTCCCCCCTTCTGCTCTTGATGTTCCAGGCCCCGGCCAGCGGCGCACTGCTGGAAAACCTGGCCTTCTATGCGATTGGCGGGCTCGCCTTCTATTTCTGGGGCGGGGTCGGCGCTGCGCTGGCCGCCACGGTCCGCCGCGGCGGCCTGCTGATCAGCCTGATCGCCCTGCCGCTCTATGTGCCGACCGCCATCTTTGGCGCCCTCGCCATGGGCGATGGACCCAGCAGCGCCGCCGCGCCGCTGTTCCTGGCCGCCTCCACCCTGTTTGCGCTGGCTGTCGCCCCCTTCGCGATGGGTGCAGCCCTGCGCTTGGCGGCAGACTGAGGGAAGGGTATTCCGAACGCGATGTTTTCCTGGTTTGCCAATCCCCACCGTTTCCTGACCCTGTCCAACTGGCTGGCGCCCGTATTCTATGGGATCGCCGTCCTGCTGATCGGATGGGGCCTGTGGCAGGGCCTCTGGATCGTTCCTAAGGACGAATATCAGGGCGGCGACATCATGCGCGTGATGTTCATCCATGTGCCCGCCGCCTGGCTGGCCATGGCGAGCTATCTCGGCATGGCGGTGATGAGTTTTGTCTGGTTCATCTGGCGCCACGAAGTGGCGGACATCGCCGCGAAGGCGATAGCCCCCCTCGGCGCAACCTGGACAGCCCTCTGCCTTGCCACCGGCGCCATCTGGGGCAAGCCCACTTGGGGCACCTGGTGGCAATGGGATGATGCCCGGATGATGTCCGTCCTGTTCATGTTCTTCCTGTTCCTGGGCTACATGGCCCTGCGCGCGGCCATGGACACGCGCCAGAAAGCGGCCCGCGCGGGCGCCATCCTCGCCATGGTCGGAGCGCTGAACGTGCCGCTGATCAAGTTCTCGGTCGACCTGTTCACCTCGCTGCATCAGGACGCCAGCGTCATCACGCCGGAAGGCCCGAAAATGGCCGCTGTCTATCTCTGGCCACTGCTGATCAGCTCGCTCGGGCATTCGCTACTGTTTGCCGCCCTTGTCATGACGCTCATGCGTGCTGAAATATGGACCAGACGCGCGGCCCAGATCCGGGCCCGCCTGATGACAGGAGACTGATCCATGCTGCCAGACTTCGATTCCAACGCTGCCTTCATCTGGGCGAGCTATGCAGTCGGCCTTCTCCTGATCGGCTCCGCCATGCTTGGCGTGATGGTCAAGGCGCGTGCCGCCAAAACCCAGCTTGTGCGCATTGAAGCCCGCACGCGCGACCAGAAACGCGGATGAAAGCCTGGCTCGCGGCGATTCCGGCTGGCGGTCTGCTCGCCTTCGGCGTCATTGCGGCCATACAATTGAATGATCCGGCCAAGGGGGATTTCGAGCGTTCGCTGCGCAGTGCGCCGGACACCGTG
This sequence comes from Hyphomonas sp., assembly GCF_017792385.1. Taxonomy (NCBI): domain Bacteria; kingdom Pseudomonadati; phylum Pseudomonadota; class Alphaproteobacteria; order Hyphomonadales; family Hyphomonadaceae; genus Hyphomonas; species Hyphomonas sp. The sequence continues at coordinate 1,161,157 of NZ_CP051230.1, forward strand.
TTCCCCAGCCTGGACGGCGACGCCTTGGCCTTTGCCCCTTCCCCGACCGGTGACCCCATTGTCGTGAACCTGTTCGCGAGCTGGTGCGCGCCGTGCGAGGCAGAGCATAAATACATCTCGCAGCTCTCCAGCGCCCATCCAGGCCAGGTATTCGGCGTGCTCTACAAGGACACGCCCGATAAGGGGCAGGAGTTTCTGGACCGGCTGGGCAATCCCTATACGCGGATCGCCCTGGATCCGGACGGACAGGGCGGACTCGACTTCGGCCTGACCGGCGTGCCGGAGACCTTTGTGATTTCAGCTGATGGCGACATCATCCAGCATGTCCAGGGTCCGCTGGATGCAGAGTCAGTCAAAAAAATAGGCGAGGCGCTTGAAAGCGCCCCGCCCACTTAAGCTCCGCGATCGGAGACTTACTTCTTTTTCGCCTTGCGGGCCGGGGCCTTTTTCGCAGGCTTGGTGGCCGTGGCCGGCTTGGCCTTGGCAGCGGCCTTGGCCTTTGCCTTCGGTGCGGCTTTCTTGGCAGGTGCCTTCTTGGCAGCCGGCTTTGCAGCAGCCTTGGCTGCCGGAGCCTTCTTGGCTGGCGCTTTCTTGGCCGGAGCCTTTTTCGCAGCCGGCTTGCGGGCCGGAGCTTTCTTGGCGGCCGGCTTCGGAGCAGCCTTGGCAGCCGGGGCTGGGGCAGCGGCTTTCGGTGCCGGAGCGGCTTCAGCCTTGTCAGCTTCGGCAACCATGTCCTTCAGACCGGCGACGAGGGCGGACTGCTTGGTTTTCGGCAGGGCGTCGAAGATCGCTGCGTCAGCCTTTTCGACAGCCGGCAGGGCTTTCTCATAGGCTTTCTTGCCCTTGGCCATCAGGGAGACGACCTTGGCGCGCTTGTCGGTTTTCGAGGCGACGCGCTTGATCAGGCCGGCGCGCTCCATGCGGGCAACCATGTCGGCCAGCGTCGAACGGTCGATGCCGGTGGCGTTGACCAGGTCGGACTGGCTAACGCCATCATTGCCCGACAGGGCTGCCAGGACGGAGAACTGGCGCAGGGTGATGCCGGCGGCGGTCAGCGCAGCGGCGGATTCGTTGGCAGCGATCTGCTGGGCACGGTGCAGCAGGTGGCTGGGCGAAGTGTTCAGATTATATGCCATGGTAGGGTCTACCTTTCTGTGTTCATTTAGGCGTTGGGCGCAATGGAAAATCCGGTTACTGGTCTGTTAAGTATCCGACCCGTGTGCGGATCAACATCTACCCCAATATACTGCAGAGACTTAAGCTTCGATGACGGATCAATTATCAAATGGTTTCTTTTCGCAAGATTTCAAACTGAAAATACCCGATGGAGACGACCGAATACGCCGTGTTTGCTCACATTGCCAGTTCGTGGACTACATAAATCCGCGAATAATTGCAGCTGCGGTTGCGACAAAAGGGCCCAAAATACTGCTCTGCAAGCGTGCGATTGCTCCGCGTAAGGGATTCTGGACCCTTCCGGCAGGCTTCATGGAGGAAGGTGAAACCGTCGAAGAAGCCGCCATGAGGGAAGCCCGGGAAGAAGCAAACGCCGATATTCGCATCGACCGCATGCTGGCCGTATACTCCGTTCCGCGTATATCGCAGGTCCAGATCATGTTCCGGGCCGAGCTCGTTTCGGATATTTCCCCGGGCCCGGAAAGCCTCGAGGTCGGCCTGTTCGAGTGGAAAGACATACCGTGGTCGAATCTTGCCTTTCCGACCGTGGTGTGGGGGCTGACCCATTTTGCCCAGACGCGCGAACAGGACGCCTTTGCCCCCTTCACCAATCCCCCGGGCACGGAGGCCCTGACGCGCTAGGCGGTGTCGCCCTGTTCGGGCTGGCGCATATGTTTCAGCGTATACGGCGTGTTGGCGAGTGCGAACAGAACCCCGATCACGATATTGCCGAGCTTCCAGTTCGCCCAGGTCGCTTCGGAGAAGTTCCGCCACAGGAATTCGTTCCAGACCGCCATGGCAACAAAATACAGTCCCCAACGAATGGCCAGTGTTCTCCAGGCATGGTCCGGCAGATTGAACACGGTGTGAAACAACATCTTCCAGATGTTGCGTCCGACAGCCAGACCACCAAAGATGACGCCGGCATACAGCAGATTGATGATGGTCGGCTTGATGAACAGGAATAGTTTCGACTGAAAGACGATGCCAGCGGTGCCAAACGCACCGATGAGAACTGACGATACGATCAGGAAGGGCGGAATCCGCTCGCGGCGGAACAGCTTCTGCGCAACCACGAACAGGGTGGCGACAATCAGAACGCCTGTGGCCCAGTAAAGCGCCGTATCCCTGGTAAACAGACCGTCGCCTTCGGGAAAGCGCAGCATCACGTTGTAGATACCGATGAAGGCCAGTGTCGGGCCCAGCTCTGTCCAGATGCTGCCGGCTTTTGCCGTCGCATCGCTGAGCTCTGCCTGGTTTTCCGTGGTCTGCGTCTCTGTCATGTGCTCTCTACGTTTGGGCCGTCGCGCCGGATCGATATCGGCCTGCAGGGCCTCTCTGACAATAGCGGGCCTAACAAATCACCAACAGTTCGTATTTGATCTGCGGTTTTGCATCAGGCACCAGCCTGCATGAGCAAGAGTCCGCTTGCCAGAGCGGTAGCGGCGACAATCCGTCTGTATCCGAATCCTTCTTTCAGGAAGATCGCGCCCAGTGCCGCCGCGAAGACAACGGACGTCTCACGGAGCGCCGTCACAATGGCGGCATCCGTCAGCGTGTAGGCATAGATGGCAAGCCCGTATGAGACAGTGCCAAGCACGCCGCCTGCCACGCCGCCCTTCCACTGGCGGGCCAGGGCGGAACGGATCCGGCCACGGCGCTGGGAGAGCGTCACCACTGTCACACCGATCCAGTCGAGCAGGAACAACCATACGACGAACGTCATCGGATCCGGCATGGCCCGCGCGGCCCGCGTGTCGGCCACAGCGTACAATCCGACCCCGAGCGCCGTCAGCAAGGCCCAGATCAGCGCGCTGCGGTCCAGTCGCCGCGCCGAGGCTGTCTGACCGGTCGGCAGCGCGAAGACAATAATTGCCAGGCTGGCCAGAAGCAGTCCGGCCGACTGCACCCAAGTCAGATATTCGCCGAGCACGAACACAGCCGCTGCGGCGGTCACGAGAGGCGCCAGGCCACGCATTACCGGAAAGACGAGTGACAGGTCGCCGCGATGCAGCGCCCGTACGAGACAGAACTGGTAGAACCAGTGCACCACGACCGAAACTAGGATCAGTGACCAGGTCTCTACCGGCGGCAAGGGCACGAAGGGCGCGAAGGGCAGCACACTCAGGCCCATGACAATTGCCACAGCCATTCGGGCGGTCAGCACATCGCCGCCGCGCTTCACGAACATGTTGGTGGCTGCAACGGTCACGGCGGAGATCAGGCACAGCACGACCGGGAGGAGAGTGTCGGACATGGCGCGGACCTATGCCCGCATTGCTGACGCGTGGGAAGGATTTGACTCTTGATCCGTCGCGGGTCTGACTCGCGCAAAACAAGAAAACCGGAGGAAACCGACAATGACCCATGACCTTGTGATCCGGGGCGGCACGATCATCGATGGCTCGGGAAACCCCGGATTTGAAGGCGATATCGCCGTTTCCAATGGCATGATCATGGAGGTCGGCCGGATCCCCGGCCGCGGCATCGAGGAAATCGACGCCCGCGGACAGATTGTCACGCCCGGCTTTGTCGATATCCATACGCATTATGACGGCCAGGCGACCTGGACCGGCGCGATCAGCCCGTCCACGCTGCATGGGGTCACCAGCGTTGTCATGGGCAATTGCGGCGTGGGGTTCGCGCCTTGCCGGCCCGAAGACCATGACCGCCTCATTCGGCTCATGGAAGGTGTCGAGGACATCCCCTTCCCCGTTCTCGCGGAAGGCCTGCCCTGGAACTGGGAGAGCTTCCCGGACTATCTGGACAGCCTGTCTGCGTCCGAGTTCGATGCTGACATTTGCGCACAATTGCCCCACGCCGCGCTGCGTGTCTTCGTGATGGGCGAACGCGGTGCCAATCGGGACCCTGCCACGCCGGACGATATCCAGCGCATGCGGGCCCTGGCCACCGAAGCCATCCGCGCGGGCGCCATCGGCTTTTCCACGTCCCGCACACTGAACCATCGCACGAGTGACGGCCAACCCACACCGACCCTGACCGCAGGCGAGGATGAACTGACCGGGATAGCGCTGGGCGTGGCAGACGCCGGACGCGGCGTCCTGCAATTCGTGTCGGATTTTGACGATCCCGAAAAGGAAGCGGCGATGCTGCGCCGGATCGTCGAGGCGAGCGGACGTCCGCTGTCGGTGTCACTTGCGCAGGCGGATGTCGCGCCGGATGGCTGGCGGCGCCTGCTTGGCGCCATTGAAGCTGCGGCAGATGAAGGCTTGCCGATGCGGGCGCAGGTCGCACCGCGCCCTGTCGGGGTGCTGCTCGGTTTCGAGCTTACCCTCAATCCCTTCAGCGCCCACCCGGTCTATCGGGACATCTCACACCTGCCTTTCGAAGACCGCATCGCCCGCCTGCGCACGGAAGATTTCCGCAAGCGCCTGCTCGCCGACGCGCCCGACACGGACAATCCGTTTCTCAAGGTCATGCTGCGCAGTTTCGGAAAGATCTTCCAGCTCGACGCGCCCGTGAATTATGAGCCCACAGCAGACTGTACGCTGGAGGCCATCGCTGCCCGGCGTGGCGTGTCGCCCGAAGAGGCCGCACTGGACCTGATGCTCGAACGCGACGGACGGGGCATGCTCTACCTGCCCTTCCTGAACTATGCGAGTGGGTCGCTCGATCCGTCACATGACATGATGCTCAGCCCGGCAACACTGCCCGGCCTGTCGGATGGCGGCGCACATGTCGGCATGATCTGTGACGGGTCCTTCACCACCACCATGCTGACCCATTGGGTACGTGACCGCACGCGCGGCCCGCGCATTCCGGTTGAACATATCGTGCAGCGCCAGGCGCGCGCGACCGCAGAATGGATCGGCCTGCACGATCGCGGCCTGATTGCGCCGGGCTATCGGGCGGACCTCAATGTGATCGATCTGGCAAACCTGACATTGCACCTGCCGGAAGTGGCCTATGACCTTCCTGCGGGAGGCCGCCGCCTGATGCAGAAGGCATCCGGCTACACGGCAACGATCCTTAAGGGACAGATCACCCATCGCGATGGCGACCCGACCGGCGCCCGGCCTGGTCGTCTGGTCCGGGCTCCGCAACACCCCGGCCTGTCCGCCATGGCGGCCGAGTGATCAGTCCTGAAGACCCACCAATGCCTTCGAGAAGGCTTCTGCGCTGAATGGGCGAAGGTCTTCTGCCTTCTCGCCGATGCCGATGAAATGGATCGGCAAATCATGCGCCTCGGCGATGGCCACCAGCACACCGCCCTTCGCGGTGCCGTCCAGCTTGGTCATCACGATGCCGGTTACGCCGGCAGTATTCTTGAACGCCTCGACCTGTGACAGCGCGTTCTGGCCGACCGTGGCGTCGAGCACGAGGATGACGTCATGGGGCGCGCTCGGGTCGAGCTTCCGCACGACCCGAACGACCTTTTCCAGCTCGGCCATCAGCTCTGCCTTGTTCTGCAGCCGTCCGGCCGTGTCCACCAGAACCAGGTCCAGATCATCCGCCTTCGCCTGTTCGATGGCTTCATAGACGAGGCCGGCCGCATCGGCGCCGGTCGGTTTCGACATCACCGGAATGCCGGCCCGTTCGCCCCAGACCGTCAACTGTTCGATGGCGGCCGCGCGGAACGTATCGCCCGCCACCAGCAGCGCCCTGGCCCCCTGCTCGGTCAGCTTCGAGGCGATCTTGCCGATGGTCGTCGTCTTCCCGGACCCGTTCACGCCGACAAACAGCACGATGCGCGGCCGTGGGCCTTCGGAGAAATCCACAATCTGTTCGCGCGGCTTCAGGACGTCCGTGATCTCGTCCGCCAATGCCGCGCGGATCTCGTCTTCCGTGATCTCCTTGTCAAAACGCTCCCGCGCAAGGTTGCCGGTCACCCGCATCGCCACTTTTGCACCGAGATCGGAGGAAATCAGAAGATCTTCCAGTTCCTCCAGCGTCTCATCGTCCAGCTTCCGGCGCCCGAACACAGACAATCCCGAAGTCAGCCGGGAGGACGACCGGGACAGACCCGATCCCAGCTTCGCCATGAAGCCGGGATCATTCGCTTCGGCCTCCATGGCGGCGCGCGCCGCCGCTTCGCGTTCCGCCCGCAGGCGCTCGGCTTCCCGGCGCTCTTCCAGCAATTTGAGTTCGGCAGCGGCCCTGGCCTGCGCCGCCTCGCGCTCCTCCTTCGCCTTGCGGGCACGCTCGGCCTGTTCGGCCAGCCGCCGGGCTTCGGCCTCGTCCGCACGGGCCTGCGCAGCGGCGCGCGCTTCCTCGGCCTTGCGCGCTTCGTCTTCGAGGCGTGCTGCCTCTTCTGCCGCAGCGGCCGCCTCACGCGCCTGGCGCTCTTCCCAGGCCTTGTTGGCTTCAGCGACCTTGCGTTCGATCTCCGCCTGTTCTGCTGCCTTGCGGGCGGCTTCCGCCTCCTGCGCAGCCAGTTCCTCCGCCGACAGTTCCGGCGCCTGCATCGCAGCGCCGGCCTCTTTCAGTTCCTGTTCTTTTTTCTTTTTTCCGAACCAAAGGATCATGCGGTCAGGGCTCCGATCAGCTGTTTTCCGTCTTGCCGGACTATACGGGCACGCACCGGGCGTCCAGCGTCACCGGGGTCACGCTCGAACCGGACAGGCGTGAAGTCCGGCAGGCGCGCGGACCGGCCACGCTCCACCAGCGCTTCCACGATCCGGCCTTCATAATTTGTCAGGTGGCGCGCGAGGGCCGCCTCGCCCACTTCGCGCAGGCGCGCCGCACGCGCCCTGACCACCGCCTTGTCCAGTTGGGGCATTCGTGCCGCTGGCGTTCCGGGACGCGGTGAATACGGAAACACATGCAGGAAGGACAGGCCGCATTCCTCCACCAGCCGGACGGAATTCTCGAAATGCGCCTCTGTTTCAGTCGGGAACCCGGCAATGATATCCGCCCCGAACGCCATGTCGGGACGCACGGCGCGCAACCGGTCCGTCAGCGCGATGGCCTCGGCCCTCGAATGACGGCGCTTCATGCGTTTCAGGATCAAATTATCCCCATGCTGAAGGGACAGGTGCATGAAGGGTGCAAGGCGCGGATCGGCCATTGTTTCCATGAGGGCATCATCGATCTCGATCGCGTCAATCGACGAGATACGCAGCTGCTTCAGATCCGGCACGAGCTTCAGGATGCGCTGGACCAGATTGCCCAATTGGGGCGTGCCCGGCAGATCGGCGCCCCAGCTGGTCAGATCCACACCGGTCAGGACCACCTCATAATGCCCGGTTTCAACAAGGCGGCGGACCTGGCTGACCACTTCGCCCGCAGGGACGGACCGGGAATTTCCCCGCCCATAGGGGATGATGCAGAACGTGCACCGATGATCGCAGCCATTCTGGACCTGAACATAGGCCCGGGCCCGGCCTTCCATGCCGTCGATCAGGTGCGCGGCGGTCTCCTGCACCGACATGATGTCATTGACCCGCACTTTCTCATGCCCGCCCAGCAGGTCAGCCGGACGCCAGGTGTCGGCCTGCATCTTTTCATGATTGCCGATCACGCGGGTGACTTCCGGCATTTTCGCGAACATGTCCGGATCGATCTGCGCAGCGCAGCCGGTTACGAGGATCGGCGCTTCCGGATTGTCCCTCGCGGCCCGGCGGATCGTCTGGCGCGCGCTGCGCATGGCTTCCGCCGTCACCGCGCAGGTATTGATGATCACGGCATCGGTCAGCCCCGCTTCAGCCGCATGTCCGCGCATCACTTCGGATTCGTAGCTGTTGAGACGGCATCCGAGCGTGATGACCTGTGGGGCCGCAGGAGGGTGGGTCGGGTCTGACATGATCAATCCGCCACATCGCGCCGAATTGACGGCAGTTCAAGGCCTGCTGTGCGCCCTAGCCTGCGCAGGCGCCCGTTTTGTGTCCGCTGAACAGGCCGGTCACCTTGATCGACATGCCCGGCAAGTCGCCCTCGATGATCAATGTGCCCTGAAGCTGGTCGCGGTCCGGGGTCACCACGATCACGGCCTCGCCCGTCAGGGGAATCCCCTCCATGTCGCAGGCCATTTCCAGGCTCAGGAAGTCGCCGGTGCTGACCGAGTCGGTCACATCACAATTGTCGATGCCGAGCGTGTTCACGTCCAGCTTCGTGTCCTCATCCGTGGCCCAGCATTCCTCGCTGAAATCATATTCCGGGTCGATGTCCTGGCGCTCGCCTCCGACCTGCAGCTCCGTTACCATGGACATGGCGGTTTCCCATTGGCCCTTGTTGACCGTTGGCATGTCCTGCGCCGACGCGACGCCCGCCAGAGTCAGGGACAAGAGTCCGATGGTCAGATGTTTCATGGCGCGGTCCCCCGAATCCAGACTGGTTGTGAACCGTCGGGATACCAGTTTTCCGGGGGCGTGTCTCAGATTTCGGTTTCGAATTCGAGTTCGACCGGTCCGGTCATGTAGACACGGTCGTCGCTTTCGCGCCAATCGATGATCAACTCGCCCCCATCGAGGATGAGACGGGCCTTGCGCTCGGTCAGTTTTGCCCGGGCGGCGCAAACCAGTGCCGCGCAGGCGCCCGTGCCGCAGGCTTTTGTCAGGCCGGCGCCGCGTTCCCAGACGCGCAGGCGAATGGTCTGCCGGTCGATGACCTGCGCAAAGCCAACATTCACGCCCTCGGGAAAGGTCGGGTGCCATTCCACCAACGGGCCCAGCGCCGGAATGTCATAATCATCGATATTCCTGACGAAGAACACGGCGTGCGGATTGCCCATCGAGACCACGGCCGGCCGGGCCAGCCATGGATTGTCGATCGGACCGATCTTCACATCAACGCCGCGCACATCCATTTTTTCAGACAGGGGAATGTCCTCCCACCCCATCAGGGGCGAGCCCATATCTACGGTGATCAGGCCATCTTCTGCGGAAAACGCCTTCAGCACGTCCGCCTCGGTCTGGATGGTCACACGGTCCTTGCCGGTTTCGGCGAGCAACAGCTTGCCGACACAGCGCGAGGCATTGCCACAGGCAGATACTTCGCTGCCGTCCGCATTCCAGATGCGCATGAACACGTCGCGCGCCACATCGCGCTCCAGTGCGATCACCTGATCGGCTTTCAAATCGTCTGCAATCTGGCGCACCTGGTCAGCGCTCGGCGCAAACGGCGTCGACCGGGCGTCGAAAATGGCAAACGCGTTGCCGGCCCCATTCATCTTCCAGACTTTCATAGGCTGCCCTTAGAATGTTTCCCGGGTTCGGAAAAGCAGAACTTGGCCGATCATTTGGGAAGCCCGAATGACACGATCCAGCCCGACACCTGAATGACCAGCGCCGTGATCAGGGCGCCCCCGACGAGCGGGTGAGAGACGAAGACGGCCAGAGCCACCACAGCCAGGCAGGCATAATCCACCAGATCACTCGACATCAGCCAGCCGGCCGGCTGACGCGCACGGCGCACGTCGAACAGGGTCACGCTGCGCCAGACCCGGCCCATATCAGGCGGTCCGAAGGTTTCCTGCAGCCGTTTCGGATCCCGGATCCCGGTCATTTCGGACAAATCCGCCACCGTGGCCGCACCCAGCGCCACATTGCGCTTGCGGGCCGAGGTGCCGATCAGGCTGACAATCGCTGACAGCACCACCGCAAGCGCGATAGCGAACAGCGTGAAATCATCGAAAGGCCCATACCCGCTCATGCGGTGTCATATAGGGAAGCGCCGGCAAAACGGAAGCGCTCTAGCGCTTGCGCGGAATGGCGGCCCAGTAATCGAAGTCCAGCAATACGCCCTCGGCGTATTTTCCATCCTCGCCCTTGTAGGCGAAGGCCCCCGGATCCTGATCCTTCACCGCCACCAGCCGCAGGCGCAATGCGCCGACCGTGTCCGACAGCTCAGCCGTTTCCAGCACCTCGCTCCAGGCATAGATCGTGTCGCCCGCAAACAGCGGGCTCGCATGGGTGCCGGCATTGATGGCCAGCATATGCCCCGCATTGGCCAGGCCATTGAAGGCCAGCGAGCGCGCGATGGAGATGACGACTCCACCATAGATGAGCCGCTTTCCGAACCGGCTGGATTTTTGTCCGTGCGCGTCAAAGTGCACTTTGGCGGTATTCTGATAGAGGCGCGTCGCAATCTGGTGTTCCGCCTCTTCGACCGTCATGCCGTCGACGTGGTTGATCTTCTCACCAACGGCATAGTCCTCGAACATGTACGCGCTGCCGGACAGGGCCGTGTCCCATGATGCCATCGGCGTGAAGCCTGCGAGTTCGTCGCCCGGCACGCTTTTCGGCAGGTCCGGAATGACGGCATCGGGGGCCGGCGCACCGGCATCGCGCTTGTTGACCATCACCCAGCGCACAAAGGACATGACGTCCTCGCCGCGCTGATTGGTACCACGCGTGCGCACCCACACGACGCCGGTCTTGCCGTTGGAGTTCTCCTTTACCCCGATCACCTCCGAGACGGTGTTCAGCGTGTCGCCCGGCAGGACGGCCTGCGAGAATCGGCCATCCGCATAACCCAGATTGGCCACGGCATTCAGCGACACATCCGGCACCGACTTGCCGAACACGACATGAAAGGCGTGCAGCGGATCGACCGGCAGTCCCGGATATCCGGCCGCCCTGGCGAATTCGGCAGAGGAATACTGGACGAACCGTCCCCCGGTCAGGGCGCGGTAAAGGGCGATGTCGCCCTCTGTCAGGGTTTGGGGCGTTGCATGCACCAGCGGCATGCCAACGAAAAAATCTTCGAAGAAGTGGCCGGGATTGGATTTCGATATGCTGGTCATATGCCCCTCAGGTCAAAAAGGGGCAGATTTCCCCGCCATCAGGCTTGAAGCCGCCCCGGATACAGATCAGCCAGCACCTGAGCGTCACTGGCACCGGAAATCAAGGCCGGTGAGACGAAGGGCAGCAGGAACAGGGCAATGATAGCGGTCGCAAGGACCCCTGCCATCAATTGCTGCTCCCGGTTTTCGGAAAACTCGTCGAGCATGCGCGGACCGGCCAGCATGTACGGCACGCCGAACGTACAGAAGGCGGAAAAGGCGATCATCAGCGCCGCGAGAGCCAGGAACAGTATCATGCCCCCAGCCTTGCCATACAGATGTTGAGGCTTCGCGTGGGAGATCGATCAAATTTGATCGATTTCCCACGCAGACCGCTATCCCTGGTCAGGTCAGGTCCAGCATGGCCTCGATCGGGCGCCCGAGAACCGCCTTCCGGCCCTTGATCAGGATCGGGCGCTGGATGATTTTCGGATTGGCTGCCATCGCCACGAAGATCTCGTCATCGGTCGAATTGGCATCAATGCCGACATCCGCGGCGTTCTTGTCGCGCAGGAAGGCCCGCGGCGAGGCGGCGCCCAGCTTGCGGGCAATCTCCTTCACCTCGTCCAGGCTGAGCTGCTCGGAGGCATTCATGTATTTGCGCACCTGCGGCTCGATGCCGTTTTCCTGCAGCAGGGCCAGCCCCTTGCGGGAAGTGCTGCACCCGGAATGGTGGAGTAGAATATAGCTCATGATACATCCTGAAATCTGATCGTTTACCCTGACAATGCCCGTCGCCGGGCCGGATCAGGCCTCGAAGGCCCGGATTGCCTCATCCATGGAGACCGTGCGGCGGGCTTCATCAAGGTGAAGCAGTTCGGTCATCTTGCCATTCACCTTCAGCACGCCCTTGCCGGCGTTTTCCGGGTCTGCAAAGGCGGCGATTACGGCCTGCGCATGTTCCACATCATGCGGGCTGGGTGCGAAGACCCGGTTCGCTGTTTCCAGCTGGGACGGGTGGATCAGTGTCTTGCCGTCAAAGCCGAGATCGCGCCCCTGTTCACATTCATCGATCAGGCCCTGCTCGTCCTTGATGTCGTTGAACACGCCATCGATCGCCGTGATGCCATAGGCCCGTGCGGCAATGATGGTCATCTGCAGGGCCGTCTGGAAAGCCAGCCGGTCGGGTGTCATGCGCGCACGATATTCCTTCGCCAGGTCATTTGTGCCCATCACGAAAGTGGTCAGACGCGTGCGACCCACCGCTTCGGCAATGTCCTGAATGTTCAAAATGGCCTTGGGCATCTCGATCATGACCCACAGGCCCATTTCGGCCGGAGCCCCTGCCCGGCTCATCGCATCATTCAGCCGGTCAATGTCGCTGCCATCGATCACCTTTGGCGCCAGCAGGGCATCAGCGCCCGCCTCCACGGCCATTTTCAGGTCAGCCTGCCCCCATTCGGTGTCGAGCCCGTTCATCCGCACCACAATCTCGCGCGGACCGTACCCCCCGCCGGTCACCGCGGCCCGGATGGTTTCGCGCGCCGTGTCCTTCGCATCCGGCGCTACGGCATCCTCGAGATCCATGAGCACCGTATCGGCCGGCAGCGACTTTGCCTTCTCGAGCGCCCGTTCATTGGCACCTGGCATGTAGAGGCAGGAACGACGGGGACGATGGGTGTGAGACATGTGGAACAACTCCTTGACCTGGCGGGACCAAATGGAATGGATTGGGACGATAAGGAACGCCCTTCAACCCACTGGAATGGCCCCATGATGTTTCGACTGCTCTTACTGGCCCAAATCCTGCTGCTTTGCGAGCCTGCCTTTGCGAAACCCATCAGCCTAGTTGAATTCCGCGACGAGTTCGCAAGCCGCGAATTCCGCTCCATCCGGATCGCCTATATCGAAACCCATCCCACAATGATGGCCGCTATCGGAGATCAGGGGTTCGAGGCCGTGATGCGAGAATGTTCCGACATTGACGGCACCTGCCAGGCTGCCCGGTTCACAGCGTGTCGCGAACTGTCGCAATATTCCCGGCTGGAAGTGCTGGACCTTGCCAATCGCATGAATGCCGGTTTCGACACCGGGACCTCCTATGCGAAGGAGGGTCATAATCCGGCCATCTGCGTGCGGCTGCACGTATCCTTCCGGGGAGATGATGATTTCGGTCTCCGTCAGATTTTCGAATGGCAGCAGGCCCTTGAAGAATTCAATGAGTCCGTTGACGCCGATATCGACAGCCGGATTGCCGCGGACATGCGGACGCTGGTTCAACCCTGACCCTTGTCGGCCCACCGGGGATGTGCCACCGAGCAGGCATGACCGACACACATGACGAAAGCTGGCCACTGGCCGGGCATGCCGCCCCGGAATTCGACCCTGTCCGCAAAGTCTTCGAAGAGAATTTCCAAAGTGGCCAGGAGCTGGGGGCCGGCTTCGCCGTCATCAAGGATGGCCAGACCGTCGTGAGCCTCACCGGCGGCTGGGCCGACCGGAAGAAGGAACGCCCCTGGACCGACACGACACTGGTGCCCGTCTATTCCACCACCAAAGGCATCGCCGCCCTTGTTCTGGCGCATCTGGTGGAGCGGCTTCCGGCAGGATATGAAACACCGGTATCGGATATCTGGCCCGAATTTGCGGCCCATGGCAAAGGCGCGATCACCATTGCAGAGGTCGCGAGCCATCAGGCGGGCCTGCCGGGATTTGCCGACGAGATCGACCCGGAATTGTGGCTGGACCCGCCTGCCTGCGCCGCCGCTCTGGCCGAGCTTGCGCCCATGTGGACGCCTGGAAGTGCACATGGGTACCATCCTCTGAGCTGGGGCTATCTGGTCGGTGAGATCGCCCGCCGCATCAGTGGCGAAACGCTGGGCACCAGCCTGCGCGCCCTGTTCCCCGACATTGATTTCATGATCGGCACCCCAGCCAGCGAACATGATCGCTGCGCAGATATCCAGCGGCCCCGCGCCCTGGCTGACCTGGGCGAGATCACCCCGCCGAGGCGGGCCGCCTTTGTCAGCAAATGGTCTGCCCCCAATCGCGGCGGCGCTATCTGGCGCGAAATCGAAATTCCGTCCGCCAACGGGCATGGCACCGCGCTGTCGGTGGCGCAACTCTATGAAACCTACACACGCGGCGGCGGGGAAATTGTCTCATCCCAGGCCTTCGAGACGCTGAGCGCCGACCTTACCCACGGACCGGACCTGGTGCTCCCCATGGTCACCGCTTTCGGTGCCGGGATCATGCACAACACACATGGCCTGTTCGGACCCGAACCAGCAACGCTTGGCCATTGCGGGTGGGGTGGCTCCATGGCGATTGCCGATCAGCACAACCAGCTGACCTGCGCTTATGTCATGAACCGGCAGTCAAACATCCTGGTGGGCGATCCACGCGCCGTGCGGCTGGTTGAAGCCGTGTATGATTGCCTCTGACACATGCTGGATCATGTCGACTGGGCAGCATTCCTGATCGCCATGGCTGCCGTAGAACTCACACCGGGCCCGAACATGGGGTGGCTCGCCGCGCTGTCGGCGCAACGGGGGCGCCGCGCCGGTATGCTGGCCGTTTGCGGCATCGCGCTTGGTCTCTTCGCCCAATTGATTGCGGCCGCCACGGGTCTCTCTGCCCTTCTGTCCGAACTGCCCATCCTGTACGAAACCCTGCGCTGGGCCGGCGTCGCCTTCATGGTGTTTCTTGCCTACGAGGCCTGGCACGATACCGGTACGCCTTCCCCGCTCAATCGCAACAATGCCGAGGGGTTCTGGCGCGGGCTGGTGGCGAATCTGCTGAATCCGAAAGCCCTGGTCTTTTATCTGGTCGTGGTCGGACAGTTTGCGTCGCCCATGGCGGGTCCGCTCTGGCAGCAGATTGTTGCGCTGGGCATCCTTCATGTCGCCCTGGCCACCGTGATCCACACCTTTATTGTGCTGCTCGGCGCGCGGTTGGGCAGCACGCTTGAAGCCTATCGGACAGCGCCGGCCATGCGGGCAAGCTTCGCCCTCATGATGCTCGGCATCGCCATCTGGATCGCAGTGTCCACAGGGCGACCCACGACCTGACTGGCATGCGCCTTGCGTAGCCCCGGACGGAGGCAACTCCATTCATGCAAATAATCCTTGCTCCGGCTGCCTGCCCCTTGGCGCCGGAGCCTTTCTTTTCAGCCAAGCCGCGCCGCGCGCGCCAGTCTCCGTGCCTTGGCTTCCCCCATCACACTGTCCACAGTGAACACGGCAAGCGCTGTCCAGATACAGGCAAAGGCCGCCGCATGGGTCCAGCCGAACACTTCCCGGAAGACCAGAATGGCGATCAGGAACTGGAGGGTCGGCCCGACATATTGCATCATGCCGATGGTGGAGAGCTTCAGGCGGCGGGCAGACAGCGCGAAAAGGATCAGGGGCACAGAGGTGATCGGTCCGGCGGCCATCAGCAACGCAATGTCCCAGCCGCCATCGCCGAAGAGATTCGTGCCGGGCTGCCCTGCGGCCCAGACCAGCCAACCCAGAGCCAGCGGGGCCAACAGAAGCACCTCCATCAGAAAGCCTGCGCGGCTGTCAATGGCTACCTGTTTCCGGATCAGCGAATAGCAGGCAAAGGTCATGCACAGGAACAGCGCCACCCAGGGCACACGCCCGAACGCAATGGTCATGATGGCAACGCCGATGGCAGCGATGGCCACCGCGCCCCACTGGGCAGGCCGCAGACGTTCCGAGAAGAAGATCATCCCGAAGATCACATTGACCAACGGGTTGATGTAATAGCCGAGCGACGCCTCCATCGTACGGCCGGCATTCACCGCCCAGATGTAACAGCCCCAGTTCGCGCCGATCAGCAGGCCGGACACGATCAGCCATTTCAGCTTGTCCCAGTTCAGCGCGGCGCGCACGTCCCGCCAGTTCGCCGCGAGGCCGATGAAGATCAGCGCGGTCGGAACCGACCACACCACACGGTGCGCCAGCAGGTCCACCGCATCAATGTGCTGCATCAACCGGATGTAGAGCGGCAGGCTCCCCCAGATGCAATAGGCTGCGAGGCCCGCGAAAAAGCCGAGACGTGTTTCAGCGTTCATGGCTCAGCGCCTAGCACCGAGCCATGAGACATTGCCACCCAAATATTGCTGCAGGCCGTGTCAGCCTGAAACGACGGGTTGCTTTTCCGGTTTCAGGACACCGCGGTTCAGAAGCTCTTCGGCGATCTGGACCGCATTGAGAGCGGCGCCCTTGCGGAGATTGTCGGACACGCACCAGAACGCCAGGCCGTGCTCGACCGTGGGGTCTACCCGCACGCGCGAGATATAGGTCGCCCACTCGCCCACACATTCCTTCGGCGTGATGTAGAGTTCTTCTTCCGGATCATCGACCAGCATGATGCCCGGGCTCTCGCGCAGAAGCTCCTTGGCCTGCTTGGCGCTCATCGGACCGGCCAGTTCAACATTCACCGCTTCAGAGTGGCCGACAAACACCGGAACCCGCACACATGTCGCCGTCAGCTCGATGGACGGGTCGAGAATCTTCTTGGTCTCGACGCGCATTTTCCACTCTTCCTTGGTGAAGCCGTCATCCATGAAGACATCAATCTGCGGGATCACGTTGAACGCGATTTCCTTCTGGAAGACTTCCGGAGTCGGTTCGTCATTCACGAACACACCGCGCGTCTGGTTCCACAACTCGTCCATGGCGTCCTTGCCGGCACCGGAAACGGACTGATAGGTGGAGCAGACAACGCGCGTAATGCCCACGGCATCGTGCAGGGGCTTCAGCGCCACCACCAGCTGCGCCGTGGAGCAGTTCGGATTGGCGATGATCATCTTCTTCTTGTAGTCCATCACCGCTTCGCCATTGCACTCCGGCACGACCAGCGGGACGTCCGGGTCCATGCGCCAGGCGGAGGAATTGTCGATCGTGATCGCGCCGGCCTTGGCGATCTTCGGCGCCCACTCCTTTGCGGTGGAGCCCCCGGCCGACATCAGAACCAGGTCAACCCGCGTGAAGTCGAAGCTCTCAATATCATGGCATTTCAGGGTACGGTCGCCATAAGACACTTCCTTGCCAATGGACCGGCGGGACGCCACCGCAAACACCTCATCGGCTGGGAACATGCGTTCCTCCAGAATGTTCAGAAGTTCGCGCCCGACATTTCCGGTTGCACCAACAACTGCGATCCGAGTGGCCATGATATTCAAGCTCCTGCAAAATGAACCGGGCTTATGGCGCATCTTGGCGCCTTGTTAAAGCCTGTTGCCAATCTGTCGCTGCTAAGGCAGACCGAATCATGGACCAGACAGGGAGCCGCGCATCGTGCTTGAGGATGTCATCAATCGATACTTGGCCTGCTACAATGCGCGCGACATTGACGGCATGCTCGATTGTGTGACCCAGGATGTCGTATTTGAAAACATCTCCAATACCGGCCAATCCATGCGGCTGGACGGCAAGGACATGATGCGTCAGGTGGCCGAACTGTCCGGAAACGCCTTCTCGTATCGCCGGCAAAGGCTGGTCAATATTGTCAGCGGCGGCGGCAAGGCCGCTGCGGAAATCGAATTCGAGGGCAAGGCAGCCGTCGATCTGCCCAATGGCGTAAAATCTGGCGAAACCGTCAAGGTGCGCGGCGCAAGCTTTTTCGAGTTCCGGGACGATCTGCTGTGCCGGATCGCGGATTACAGCTAGGCGAATGCAGCAGGCGAACGACTTTCTGGAAGAAACGCGCGCACTGGCGGACGTGATCGCGCCGCTCTCAGATGAAGACTACCTTCAGAAAACGGCGTTCAAGGCCTGGACCATCGACATGGTGCTGCGCCATTTGCATTTCTGGAACATGGCGGCGCTCCTTTCCGTCACGGATGAATTTGCGTTCGACACGCTCGTCATGGGCCTGACGGATGCATTGCGTGCCGGTTCCCTGCCCGATCACGAGAAAGCCTATCTGGATGGCCTGTCCGGCCGGGCGCTGCGCGACGCCTGGCTGATCAAGGCTGGCGAGACAGCAGACGTTTTTGCGGGTATTGATCCGTCCCGCAGGCTGAAATGGGTTGGCCCGAGCATGAGTGCGCGCTCATCCATCACGGCCCGCCTGATGGAAACCTGGGCGCACGGTCAGGAGGTCTACGACCAGCTCGGCTCTGTTCGCTTGAACAAGGACCGGATCCGGAACATCGTCGTGCTGGGCGTGAACACCTATGGCTGGACGTTTTCGAACCGGAAACAGCCGGTGCCGGAACCAATGCCTTACCTGGTACTGACATCGCCCTCGGGTGAAATCTGGACCTATGGGGAAGACCAGGCCGACAATCGAATCGAAGGGGCCGCCGAGGAATTCTGCCAGGTGGTCACACAGGTTCGGAATGTAGCGGACACCCGGCTCACCGTTCTGGGCGCGAATGCCACGTCCTGGATGGAGCAGGCCCAATGTTTCGCCGGCCCGCCGCAACCGCCTCCGGCACCGGGCACGCGCCGTATCCGCGAGCGCTTCTAGAGTTCCGCGACGATCGCGTCCGTCATCTGGCTGGTGGAAAGACCGCCACCAAGATCCCGGGTGCGGGCCCCCTTCTCGAGCGCCTTGCCGACGGCAGCGAACAACGCGTCAGCCACTTTCTCACGGCCCAGAGACCAGCGCAGGGCCATTTCCAGCGACAGAATGGCTGCACACGGATTGGCTACACCCTGCCCGGCAATGTCCGGCGCCGAACCGTGCACCGGTTCATACAGGCCAGGCGTGCCTTCCGCGCCCAGAGACGCCGATGGCAGCATCCCAATCGAACCTGTCAGCATGGCCGCTGCGTCGGACAGGATGTCTCCAAAAAGATTGTCAGCCAGGATCACGTCGAACTGTTTCGGCGCGCGCACCAGTTCCATCGCGCACGCATCTGCGTACATATGGCTGAGATCAACACCGGCGCCCAGTTCAGCATGTGCCAAGGTGACTTCCTGTCGCCAGAACAGGCCGGATTCCATGACATTGGACTTCTCGACCGAACAGACCCGTCCGGACCGGCCCCGGGCAATATCGAACGCAACGCGGGTAACGCGCTCGATCTCGGGATGGGTATAGATCGCCGTGTCGTACCCCCGGCGCAAACCACCCTTCTCATCAATGCCCCGCGGTGTTCCAAAATAGACGCCACCTGTCAGCTCCCGGACAATCATGATGTCCAGACCTTCGACGAACTCCGGCTTCAGGCTGGACGCGCTGACCAGCGCCGGGAAGCAGAAGGCGGGACGGAGATTGGCGAAGACATCCAGCCCCTTGCGCAATGCCAGCAGACCTGCTTCCGGCCGCTTGTCCCGCGCCGCGTCCGTCCATTTCGGGCCGCCAACTGCGCCCAGCAGGACAGCATCGGATTTGCGCGCCTGCTCCAGCGTGTCGTCGGTCAGCGGAGTGCCGTGCGCGTCAAACGAGGCGCCCCCGACAAGACCGGTCTCGAGGTGCAGGTCCGGTACAAGGACGTCCACGAGACGCCGGACTTCTGCAATGACTTCCGGTCCGATGCCATCTCCGGGCAACAGCAAGAGGGTCTGTTTCACAGGGGGCACTCCACTTAATTCTGGTGGTATCTGGTATTGCGACGTCTAGTACCGAAACGGCCTAAATGCCGCAAGCAGGCTACATTCGGGGATCACGGCCCGAAGGTGTGTAGCGGCTGTCGATCTTTTCCTTGAACTCTTTTGCCTGTTCCTTGTTGCGCTCGTCAATTTCTGCCCACGTAGCCTTGTTGTTGCAAATGCGCTTCGGCAGCATCGACCCAAATTCCTTGATGGAGCGGCACTCCTTCTTCGCACCCTCTTCCAGCGACATTTCCGTACTGGCGGGCGTACTTGTACAGGCTGAAACCGAAAACAGCATTCCGGCGATAATGGCAGGCATAGCCAGCTTCATGAGAAACTCCAAGGCAGGGGGAAAGGTGCTGGAAAACAGGTACGCTGGCTAACAGCCGGGCGCAACGGGTTAGATGGCCTGGCCCTTGCGTCAGATCGGCTCAGAGTGTCTGAAGCACAAGATTTTCATTGTCGGGGACGCGTGGGGATCGAGACCTCCTTGGGTGGAATGGGCAAGTACCGGTCATTCACAGCACGATCAAAATTTTCTGCCTGCTCCTTGTTGCGGGCTTCAATTGCGGCCCAAGTTGCCTTGTTATTGCACACACGCTTCGGAAGGATTGTCCCGGATTGCTGAACATTCCTGCATTCGATCCTGGCCCCCTCTTCAAGGGTCATTTCCTGTCCAGGATGAGAACTTGCACAGGCCGCGCATATGGCAACCAATGCAATGCCGGAGGCGATCACGGACAAACGCATCACTCTGTCTCCTGCGATATTCGCAATATCAGGATATCACGTCCCAACTTTTGAGGGAAATCAATCGCCCGGCAAGCTGGAGGCCACACCACGTGTGGCGTCTGCGGCCGGATCAGGTGCCGATTGGTCAGATTCGTCTTCCGGCAGGGTTATGTCGACTTCCGGCTCGAGGCCGAACGGGTCGGTGTGGCAGGCAGGCAGGCTGCCGAGTGTCGCCATCACCACAACAAGGACGGCATGCCGTCTCATGCGGATGTTTCCAGCCATGGCATCGAAACCCGGCGCCGGGCTTCGAACGCATCGATGTCTCCTTCGGCCATCATGGAAGTGCCGATCTCGTCCAGTCCCGCCATCAGGTTTGCCTTGCGGCCGGCATCCACGTCGAACTCGAAAACCTCGCCATCCGGCGCAGTCACGGTCTGCGAAGCCAGATCCACCATGAACACATGATTGCTGCCACCGGCCTGCTCGGCCAGTTTCTGGCAGGCATCGACCGGAAGTCTTACGGGAAGAATGCCGTTCTTGTAGCAATTGTTGTGGAAGATGTCGGCAAAGCTGGGCGCGATCACGCAGGTAATGCCCTGGTCCAGAAGCGCCCAGGGCGCATGCTCGCGCGAGGATCCGCACCCGAAATTCTCGCCGGCAATCAGAATGCTCGCCTTGGCATATTCCGGCCGGTTCAGCACGAAATCAGGGTTTGGAGAGCCATCGGAGCGCGTTTTCAGCTCGTGGAACAAACCTTTTGAAAGTCCGGTCCGTTCGGTGGTCTTCAGGAATTGCTTCGGAATGATCATGTCGGTGTCGACATTCGACATCGGCTTGCCCTTCTCCAGAAGGGGCGCAGCGGTTCCGGTGAGTTGCGTGAAGGCTTTCATGAAGCGTGTCCTAGCGTGAAGAATGCGCGATGAACAGGGTCGGCACGCCCAGCGTGCCATCGCGCACGGTAAAGACGGTAGAGCCTGGCTTGCGGCCCGTGCGCTGTTCGGAAACATCGAAGCCCGCTTCGGTCAGGCGCGCATGGGCGGCTGCAAGATCATCGACCTCCCAGGTCAGGCCCCAGATCGTATCGTGGGCAGAGGGATCATGGGTTTCGTCAAGCCGGTGGATTACTTCGAAGGTCAGGCCGCCGGTCCGGAAGAACAGGAAACGCGTTTTCCATTCCTCACGGGTCCGGTCGAGCGCAAGGTCCAATCCCAACCGCGCGCCATAAAGGCCGAGCGCCCTGTCCGGGTTTGGCGTGTTGATGACAATATGGTCGAGAGATTTGGCGCTGGCTGCTGGCGCATCAGCCAAAGGCAATGATGCCTCCGGACTGACAATGAATGTCTTCACGCCAGCCGTCTGAACATCCGAACACCGAAATCGCGACCATTTCCGTGTTTTTCCGTCGATTTCGCTCGTGCTCGCGCCTTCCACCACCTCCTCCGGCATCAGGCCACGGCGCGTCAGCTTGTGATGGGCCGTGGCAATATCGTCAGTGCCGAAGGCAAGGCTCTTCAGGCCCGGCCCCTCATCCGTGATGATCTCGCGGAGGCGGTCGGCGACGGCCCCTTCGCCATCCGGCGCCATCAATTCCAGAGACGTATTGTGCAGGCGAAACAGCGATGTTGCGGCCCCTCCGGAGGATGCGCGCCAGTCTGCCGGACGTCCAAGCAGGCGCTCGTAAATGGCTGTGCCCGTCGCGATGTCGGGACAGATCAACACGAAATGGTCGAGACCGGTGATCATATGCGACTAAAGACCCTCGAACAGGGCCGTCGAGACATAGCGCTCGGCAAAGCTTGGCAGGATCACGACGAGCGTTTTTCCGGCCATCTCATCCCGTGTCCCGACCTTCACCGCCGCCGCAGCCGCCGCTCCGGAAGAAATGCCGCCCGGAATACCTTCGAGCCGCGCAAGCTTGCGCGCCGTCTCGAAGGATTCCTCATTCGAGACTTTCACCACTTCATCGATCAGGCTTGTGTCGGCATTTGCCGGGACGAAGCCGGCACCGATGCCCTGGATCATGTGCGGTCCAGGCTCGCCGCCAGACAGGACCGGGCTGCCTTCCGGCTCGATCGCCATCATCTTCAGGCCCGGCTTGCGAGCCTTCAGCACGCGGCCACAGCCGGTGAATGTGCCGCCGGTGCCGATGCCGGACAGAACGGCATCCACCGCGCCATCCGTGTCCGCCCAGATTTCCTCTGCCGTGGTTTTCTCGTGGATTTCCGGATTGGCCGGATTGTCGAACTGGCTGGGCATCACAGCGCCGGGTGTTTCGGACAGAATTTCCTGCGCTTTGGAAATGGCACCCCCCATCCCCTTTTCCTTGGGTGTCAGCACGAGTTCGGCGCCCAGATAGGCCAGCATCTTGCGGCGCTCGATCGACATGGATTCCGGCATGGTCAGGATCAGGCGATACCCCCGGCTGGCCGCCGCGAAGGCGAGGCCGATGCCGGTATTTCCGGACGTCGGCTCGACCAGAACACCGCCCGGCGCCAGCTTGCCGCTGGCTTCCAACTGCAGCACCATGTTCAGGGCGATCCGGTCCTTCACGCTCGCCAGCGGATTGAAGAATTCACACTTGAACAGCAGGTTTGCCTTGATGCCTTCAGCCTCGGCGAATTTCGGCGCAGCCACCAGCGGCGTCGAGCCAACGGTTTCCAGGATCGAGGCATAGGTCCGCCCGCGCGGGCCATCCAGTTTGACGTTTCCGGGCAATGTGACGGTCTTGCTCATGGATTTTCTCCCTCGGCGTTTGAGTGTGTGGCGGACTATCCGTGCTTGCCTCGACAGACGCAACTGAAGGATCGGTTTAGCCAATCACACCCTGGATCGCCGCGCGCGCTGCCAGTGTCGGGCTCATCAGATGGGTGCGGCCATCGCGGCCCTGGCGGCCTTCGAAGTTCCGGTTGGACGTCGAGGCGCAGCGCTCGCCCGGCGCCAGCGTGTCCGGGTTCATGCCAAGGCACATGGAACAGCCCGGCTCGCGCCATTCAAATCCGGCTTCGATGAAAATCTGGTCCAGTCCTTCAGATTCCGCCTGCGCGCGGACGAGGCCTGACCCCGGCACGACCATGGCACGCACGCCATCGGCCACCTTGTTTCCCCTGGCCACTTCGGCCGCCGCCCGCAGGTCTTCAATCCGGCTGTTCGTGCACGAGCCGATGAAAACGCGTTGCACGGGCGTGCCCTTTATCGGCGTGCCCCCTTCCAGCCCCATATAGGCCAGCGCGCGTTCGCAGGCTGCGGCCTTGACCGGGTCACTGAAATCCTCCGGCTTCGGAATGATGCCCGAGAGCGGAATGGCCTGTTCCGGGCTGGTGCCCCAGGTCAGGGTCGGCTCCACCCCCTCGGCCTTTATGTGCACCACCGTGTCGAACACGGCATCCTCGTCGGAGAAAAGCGTCGTCCAGTAGGATTTCGCGACATCCCACGCCCCGCCCTTCGGGGCAGCCGGACGGCCTTTCATATAGTCGAACGTCGTCTCGTCCGGCGCGACCAGTCCGGCCCGCGCCCCGCCTTCGATGGAAAGATTGCACAGTGTCATGCGTCCTTCCATGGAGAGATTGCGGATCGCTTCGCCGCGATACTCCATGACATAGCCCGTGCCGCCGGCCGTGCCGATGACGGAGATGATGTGCAGGGCAAGGTCCTTCGCGGTCACGCCGTGTTGCAACGTTCCGGACACGTCAATCGCCATGTTCTTCGATTTCTTCGCCCGCAGCGTCTGCGTGGCTAGCACATGCTCGACCTCCGAGGTGCCAATGCCATGCGCCAGCGCGCCGAAGGCACCATGTGTTGAGGTGTGGCTGTCGCCGCACACAATTGTCATGCCGGGCTGGGTCCGCCCCTGCTCCGGGCCAACAACATGAACGATCCCGTTGCGGATATCGCCCATGGGGAAAAACTCGATCTCGTGCTGGGCCACGTTCCGGGTCAGCGTTTCCAGTTGATTGCGCGCATCCGGGTCCGTTACCCCTGCCAGGCCCGCCGCCTGGTTTTCGGTCGGTGTATTATGATCTGCCACGGCGAGCGTCAGATCCCGACGGCGTACACCCCGCCCGGCCGCCTTCAGCCCGGCAAAGGCCTGGGGCGTCGTCACTTCATGGATCAGGTGCAGATCGATGTAGAGCAGGCTCTCGCCGCTCTCGTCGGTATGAACGACATGCGCGTCCCAGATCTTGTCGTAAAGTGTCTTGCCAGCCATGGGGCCTCTTCCTGTGATGTCGCGGCGCACCATAACGGCGCCCGCCCGGCTGGAAAGGGGTCAATTGGCGGCAGGCGACTCTTGATCACAGGCGGGAGACAGGCGCAGCGCCAAGGCTTCCAGCTCGGACATCTCGAAATCGCCGGAGACGAGGATCTCGCCATCCGTGATCCGTTCCAGCACTCTGGGAGACATGAGGGTTTCATCATCCACCCGCAAGGGGACCACATCTCCCATATGCTCTCGCGTTATGTCGGCCAGCTGCGCGGCGCCCACATCATCCAGACGGATCGACAGGGCCGGCCTTCCGGCCGCATCCGTGACCGCAGACGCTTCCAGCCGATAGGGTTTGAACCGCGTGTCGCCAATCGAGAGAATGCCCTGCATCACATCCGGCGGCCGACAGGCCGGGACACGGATCTGCAACGTCTCTTCAGCGGGCTTGCAGGCCACCAGCATGATCAGCGCCGCCAGCGTGGATAACAGGGACCTCATTCCGCCATCCTGCCACAAATACTGCAGCTGCCAACCTGTCAGGCTGTTGCCCCACCTGCAGCCACGTCTCAGCGGCCAGCCGGAGCGCCCCAAAAGAAAACGCCCCTGCCAGTTGGCGGGGGCGCTTTACTATCAGTCAGCCAAGAGCCGAGAAACCTATTCCTCGGTGGCGCCTTCTTCAGAGGCAGCCGCAGCAGCTTCTGCCTCAGCGGCGGCAGCAGCAGCGGCCTCTTCAGCGGCCTTCGCCTTGGCAGCCTCTTCGCGAGCCTTGGCAGCGGCTTCCTTGCGGGCAGCCTTCTCAGCGTCCTTCTGGCGGCGGCGTTCGGTCTTGGAAACGGCGATCTCGACCGTTTCGATGCCATGGCCCGTGGTCCGCTCTGCGATACGGGCAGATTTACCGCGACGGTCACGCAGATAGTAGAGTTTCGCACGGCGCACGCGGCCCTTGCGCTTCACTTCAATGCTCTCGATCATCGGAGAGGCCAGCGGGAACACACGCTCGACGCCTTCACCGAAAGAGATCTTGCGAACCGTGAAGCTCTCATTGATGCCACCGCCTGCGCGGGCAATGCAGACGCCTTCGAAGCGCTGGACGCGCTCACGGTCGCCTTCCTTGATGCGGACGTTCACGGACAGCGTGTCACCCGGGGAAAATTCCGGGATGTTCTTGTCGCCGACAACGCGGGCAAACTCTTCCGCTTCGAGCTGTTCAATCATGTTCATCGCCTGTCTCCGGCGGTTGTAAATCGTTGGTCTTGGAGTAAGCGGCGTATAAATCGGGGCGGCGCTCAATTGTCAACGACTTTGCGCTGTTGAATCGCCATTCTTGTATGCGTTTATGGTCGCCGGACAGCAGAACCTCCGGAGTCGGGCGGCCTTCCCACTCTCGCGGCAGCGTATACTGGTCATGTTCGAGCAATCCGGTCTCGAAAGATTCCTCATCCAGGGAGGCTTCATTCCCTGCAACGCCGGGCAACAGGCGCACCACGGCTTCCGTCATCGCCATGGCCGCCACCTCTCCGCCGGCAAGTACGAAATCCCCGATCGAGACCTCGCGCAGACCCCGCGCGCGGATCACCCGTTCGTCCAGGCCTTCGAACCGTCCGCACATCATCACCATGCCAGGCCCGGCCGCCATTTCCCGCGCAAGCTTCTGCGAGAATGGCTCTCCGCGCGGAGACAGATAGATCAGCGGCTTGCCGGTCGTGTCGATGCTGTCCAGCGCTGCCGCGGTTACATCCGGGCGGAGCACCATGCCTGCCCCCCCACCCGCCGGCGGAGCATCGACATTCTTGTGCTTTCCGAGGCCAAAATCGCGCAGCTGGATCGTTTCATAGTCCCAGATGCCCTCGCGGCGCGCGCGCTCCAGAATGGAGACGCCGAGCGGACCCGGAAAGGCTTCGGGAAACAAGGTGATGAAACTCGCTTTGAACATGCCGCCTGCCTAACCCATGTCCAATTGCAGTTCCATCAAAGACTTCTGACGCCTTGCATCAACGACAGTCCGGAAAACACCGCTATACGCTGAAGCCAACGCGCACCTCACAGACCACTTATAGGAATCTGGAATGCAATCTTCTCACCTGCTTGCCGCCCTCACCGCGTTCGTCGCTTTCTTTGCGCCGGCGCCAGCATCAGCAGCCCCCGCAGACTGGGTAAGGGATTCGAGCGGAAATGCCTTTCTCGATCAAGTCGACCGGAAAGATGCCCCTTTCTGTCCTGCAAAAGTGATTGCTTTCGATCTGGAGCAGACAGGAACGGCTGACATATTCGATGGCGTGAGGCTGGATGATGGCCCGACCGTGTATGAATGCGTCTACGTCTCGAAGAGTGCCGGCATGCGTCTGTGGTTTCAGTTCTATCGCCCCGCTTCCGGATTACCCAAGACAGCAGGCAGGATGATCGAAGGACCTGATCACATGTTTGCTTGTGACGGGTTCACCGAACTAAATCAGGAAGCGACTGATAGCTGCGCGCAAAGCCTCGAGATCGTAACCCGGCCCGGCCGTTATGACGAAACGGTGCTGGAAGACACCAGCAAGGTCAAACCTTCAAACAATGTCGCGTGCCTGATCAACCTGACCTATGCGAAGTCGAGTTTTGTCCATTTCTCCGCGCAACGCGCTGGGAAATGGGCGATCCGCAGCACCACGTACGGGGATCCACGTTACATGGAACTTGCGACCGGCGTCGCAACCATCCTCCATGCAGTGCAGCAGCCGCAGCCGGACTGGATCCGGAACCTGCTGCGTCTGGATGAGGTTTGGGCCGCCGATTGACCGGCACGCACGGGCTCAATCTGACCAGTCAGGCCAATCGCGGAACAGGCCGAACTTGATGTTGGTGACCATCGCATTGGCGCTGAAGTGCAGCGTATCAGTCTCACCAGACCGCGCGGCCGCCGCACGAAACGCCGTATCGAGTTGGGCAAGGTCGCGCGTCTCGATCATGATGTGAAATTCGCGTACATCGTCCGGCCTGAGGCCCAGCTTGCACCGCATCATGCGCCAGGTCTCTATCCGGCCTTCCTGCTTCATATGGTCAAGAAAGGCCGGCAAGACCTTGGCGAAGGCCTGTTCATCGGTGTCTGGCTTCAAATCGAACCAGATATGATAGACATCCATGCCCGCACTCCCCTTTCCGCCGCCAGATGCACCTATCGCAACCGGCTGGCAATTGGCATACTCGCCACATGACGACGTCGCCGGGAGATTTGTGACATGGGCATCATCGCTTCGGTGGCCGCCTTTCTGGGCCAGAAATCCCGATCCGCCCCAAAGCGGGCTGTCCCGGAGGCTTACAAAACCATGAGCGCAGCCGAATTGAAGGACCGCGCGCTGGCCGGAGACGTCCAGGCAGAAACCGCCCTGCGCCAACGGGCAGAGGCAACCGGCAAATGAGGCTGGACCGCTCCGGCCCCACCCTCTAGTGCAATCCTATGCCAGACAGTCCCGCCCTCTCCGTCCTGATCCCCTTCTTCAATGAAGCGGGCAATGTTCATCCCGTGATCGATGAGGTGCATGAGCAGCTGGCCGGCATCAGTTTTGAAATTGTCTGCGTGAACGATTGTTCGGCCGATGCGACGGAACAGGAACTGGCTGAAGCTGCGGCGAAGCACCCGGACACGGTGGTCGTGCTCAACCATGTCGAACGCAGAGGAAAATCGGCAGCGCTGTTTACGGGCCTCAAATCCGTGCGCGGCCAATGGGTCCAGCTGCTCGATGGAGACGGCCAGAATGACCCGGCGGACACGGCCCGGCTCTGGAAAGAGATTATCGTGCCCGGTGCCTCGCCCCGGCTCGGCATCATTGCAGGCAAGCGCAACAGCCGGAACGATTCCGGCTTCAAATGGCTGCAATCGCGGATCGCAAATGGCGTGCGCCGATTTGTGCTGCAGGATGATGCGACCGATACGGGCTGTGGCTGGAAGCTGATCCGGACGACAGCCTTTCGCGACCTGCCCTATTTTGCGTCCATGCACCGGTTCCTGCCAGCCCTGATCAAGCGGGCCGGATGGGATGTACAGGAAGAATTGGTGAATGACCGGAAGCGTCTGGCCGGGGAATCGAAATATGGATTCCTCGGGCGGCTCGGTGCCGGCATCTTTGACCTGATCGGCATGTTCTGGCTGGTCCGCCGCGGTGGATACGGCATCGCCCGCGAGTGGCGAGACCCGCGGGCAGACTGATCCGGCAACCGAGAACGCCAGGCCTAGTTCTTGTGAACCTCGCCACCGCCGCGATTGCGCAAGGCTTTCGGCATGTTGTTTGACCGCTGCTGCGGACGTGGCTGAGGCTGTGCACGCGGTTGCGGACGCGGCTGAGGTGCGGCGCGCTGTGGCTGGCGCTGGACCTGGGGCCGTGCCCGTGGACGCGGCTGCGGCGTGGGCACCGCCTTCTGGCGCACGGGCTGGGCCGGGCGAGCCTGTCTCTGTGGTCGCGTATCACGCTGCGGACGGGTTTCCTGCGGGCGTGCCCGTACCGGCTGGCGGGTCTGCGGCCGCGACGTGTTCAGCGCCTTGGGGCGGCTTCCCATATCGACGCGTTCGGGTGTCCGGGGACGGCTCATCGGACGCCGTTGCTGATGCGGAAGTGTTCTCGGCGTTTCAACCGGTTTCACTTCGCGCACTTGCGGGCGCGGGGCCTGTGTCCGGTTTGGGGTCACCGTCCGCACATTCGACTGAGCGCGGTCCGGGCGATTCAGATCGACCCGCTGAGGGCGTCCCGGCGCGGCATGCGGACGGCGTTGCTGGACAGGGTCCCGCGCAACCGGGCCGCCAGCCAGTGCGCCTGGCGCAGTTCGCGTGACCGTATCGACGTGCCGACCGCGGCGGTCCCCCCGATCCCCGTCATGGCGTCCGTCACGGCCTTCTCCCCGGCCGCGGTCTCCGTCATGACGTCCATCACGGGGACGGTCTCCCCGGTCACCCCGAGGCACATCGCCCACGGGCCGGATCGAGGAGATATTGTCGTTCAGGCGGAAACCGTTCAGCCGATCCGTCGAGGCATCGATGATCTGGCACCGGCCACGATAATTGGCGTGCTCGCACACTTCCCATTTTCCGGTCCGGATTCGGATGGAGGAGATATTGTCGTTGAAACGGTATCGGCTGAGATCGGAAATCCCCCGGTTGAGGCCGAGCGATGCGCCCCGTTCATAGGAATCCGTGTACAGGGTCACCGCTCCATTGCGGGCGCCGTAATGGCCCTTGAGCGGCCGATGCCGGGTCGAATAGTGGCGATGATGGCGGCCATAATTCGGATTGGCGCCATAGCGCGTCCAGCCAAACCCGTAGGGGCCGTGACCAAGGCCCGGATTATAGTATCCATAGCTGCGATAGTGCGGTGAGTAGCCGTAATGGTAGACGCTGATCCGCGTGCTGGCGCCATACCCGTAGGCATAGTCATCATACCCGTAGCGCGCATTGTCGGCATAACGGATATAGCCAGACTGGTCCCGCGTGAACATCAGACCGTGTTCGGCTTCGGTATATTCATAGATCGGGCGCACCGATGTCAGTTCCCGGTCCAGGCCGTACCAGCCAAGATCCTGCACATCGCCGCGAATGAACACGCAGCGACCCGTGAAATCGCTGTGCTCACACAGCTCCCAGGCCCCTGAGAGCACAGCCACCGATTGAGCGCGGTCATTGAAATAGAATTCATTCAGCGAATAGACCGGCTCGAAGACTTCTCGCACCTCGCCCCGGAAATCCTCACCGCTGAACAGCATCAGACCGGCGGGCTGGTCGCTGGTCTCATATTGCGCCGCTGCTGTCCCCACTACAGTCAGCGGAAGGGCAAGGGCAGCGCCGAAGCGGATCAATCTGGCAAGCATGGGCAGTTACCTCAGTGTTTCGGTAACCTTTATGGCAGGCCGCGCCTGAACACGCGGCAACATGGGTCAATCCGGCCGGTCCCCGTCTTCTGCCGGGGCGGCCCAGTCCTCCAGCGTGGGGATCACAATCCGGCCGGCTGCGAGATCCACAGTCGGCACATCGGCCAGGGTGAAGGGCACCAGCACCGTTTCACCACCGGCCGCAAGACGCACTTCCAGCAAGTCGTCGGCACCAAAATTCTGCACGGCCTTCACCGTCCCGGCCGGCACATTGCCGCCGGAAAAGACGCTGAGACCGACAAGATCTTCAATGTAGAATTCATCTTTCTCGGGCGCAGGCAGCTGCGCGCGCGGCACATGCAGCAGCGTGCCGCGCAGACCGTCCCAGTCTTCCTTCT
Source organism: Hyphomonas sp. (assembly GCF_017792385.1). Classification (NCBI taxonomy): domain Bacteria; kingdom Pseudomonadati; phylum Pseudomonadota; class Alphaproteobacteria; order Hyphomonadales; family Hyphomonadaceae; genus Hyphomonas; species Hyphomonas sp. Next base: position 1,191,736 of record NZ_CP051230.1, read on the forward strand.
GTTTCTGCTCTGCCGGGCGGACAATGAAATGATCCTTGCCGGGCCGCGCCGAACGGGGCGTCAGCACGGGCTTTCCGGCCTCGTCCAGCAGGGCGCCATAGGTGAACACGGCGTCCGGGTCTGCGGTGAAACTCTTCACGCGCACATCACCGCGCACGCCATGCGCGCCCTTGATGACGCCCACAACGATCAGCCGGTCAGGATTGGAAGTCTTGCTCATCCCGCCTCTGTAGCGGGCGGGATGAGGAGTTCAAGCAGGCATCAGCTGTCTCAGCGCCAGCCATCATAGGCGCGGATGGAGGAGATGTTGTCATTCATGCGGATCGGCTTCAGGTCGCCTGCCCCGCCCTGCAGCACTTCACAGCGGCCGCGATAGTTCGCGTGCTCGCAAACCAGCCAGGTGCCGCCCGTCACAAGGAAAGAACTGGCGCGGTCATTGAAGCGGTACTGGCTGAGGTCGGCCACATCATGGCTGATCTCGATGGCATGCCCGCGTTGGGCCGAATCCTGGAACAGGACCAGATCCCCGCCGCGACGGCCCCACCCGCCGCGGCCGGGCCGGTCGCGATGTGCCACAGGACGCAGGGACGAGACATTGTCGTTCAGACGGTAGGCATTGAGGCGCGGCGTGGAGGCGTCAACGATCTCGCACCGCCCCCGGAAATGCGCATCCGTACACAATTCCCAGACACCGTATCCGATGGAAATGGATGAGGCGCGGTCATTGAAGCGCAGGCGGGCCAGGTCAGGCTCGGCGCCGCGAATGCGGAGGCCGTCGCCATGGAAGCCGGCATCGGCATGAAGGATCACGCCCTGCCCACCGCCGCGCCAGGAGGCATCGTGGTAGCGGCCCCGGTCCGCGCTGGCAGGAAGGGCAAGGGCCACCAGGCCAAGCGCGGCCAGCGGCAGGGTTCTGGACAGTCGGGTCTTTGCCATGTCGGGTCTCCGTTTCGTCTGTTCCTGTCTAGACGAAGCGACCTGAACACCGGTCTGGTTCCGTGTTGCCCGCCATTCAGCCATCCCGCCTGACGCGCACGAAAAAGGCCGGCGCCCGCAAGGGGCACCGGCCATATCCCGAGACTGGCAGGCCAGTCTTATTCCGAAGCGGCTTCCTCAGCCGGCGCTTCTTCAGCAGCCGGAGCTTCTTCGGCAGCCGCAGCAGCTTCAGCAGCATCAGCCGCTTTCTGGGCTTTCTCTTCGGCACGTTCCTTGGCTTTCTTGCCCGGCTCACCCTTTTGCGGGTTGTTGCCATGCTCCCAGCTCACCAGCGGCTTGCCGTCGACTTCGATCTTCGACAGGAAGCGGGCGACGCGGTCGGTCGGCTGGGCGCCCTTGCGCAGCCATTCGGAAGCCTTCTCGGCATCGATCTGGACGCGGGCTTCGGAATCCTTCGGCAGGCGCGGATCATAGGAGCCGATCTTCTCGATGAAGCGGCCGTCACGCGGCGCGCGGGCATCTGCGATGACCACGGAATAGAAGGGGCGTTTCTTGGACCCGCCACGGGCGAGTCGGATCTTGAGGGCCATGGGTGTATCTCCTGTAAGTCTGGCGTCTCGGGGTGATGGTCTAGTCGTCGCCCTCATGGGCGCGAATCTGCTCATGGTGGCGGATCACTTCCGCCACGATGAAGTTCAAGAGCTTTTCGGCAAAGGCCGGATCAAGCCCGCTTTCCTGTGCCAGCCGGCGCAGGCGGTCGATCTGTCTTGCCTCGCGGTCCTTGTCCGCAGGCGGCATATTGTGAACGGCCTTCAGCTTGCCGACTTCCTGGGTCGCCTTGAAGCGCTCAGCCAGGGTGTGGATGATGATGGCATCGAGATTGTCGATGCTGGAGCGCAGCTTGGTCAGCTGGAACTGGGCGAGCGTATCGCTGGATTCAGTGGTCACGTTCATTTCACAATCCTCCAAGTCCAGCTCAGACGGCAAATCAGGTTCAGCCCGGTGACCCCGGCAACGACCAACGCAAATGCTGCGGCAATGCGCGCAAATCCCATCTCCATGCTGTTCGGCAACACCGCATACAAGCTGCCGAAAAGCGCGGCGATCCACAGGCTGATGATTGCATAGCCCTGCAGGCTGCGGCCAAGCCGCTCACCGCAGCCGTCACAGATGCCGCCATGGATAGACGTTTTTCCTGTGCAGTTCGGGCACGAAAACGTGTTGCTCCACAGAGTCATTTCTTCTTGCCTCCAAGGAGACCATCCATGCCGGGCGGAAGAGAAGGCCCGCCGAGGCCGGGCAGGCCGCCTGCGCCGCCGCCGCCCATCTTGGCGAGGTCGCCCGGCGAGATGCCGGCAGCCTGCGCCATGTTCATCATGTTCTTCATGCCGCCCTTCTGGCGCATCTTCTTCATCATGCCGGCCATCTGTTGGTGCATCTTCAGCACCTTGTTGACTTCCTGCACGGTGACGCCGGCACCGGCAGCAATCCGCTTGCGGCGCGAGGCGTTCAGCAGGGCCGGCTTGCGGCGTTCTGCGCGGGTCATGGACAGGATGATCGCTTCCTGGCGCTTCAGCACATTGTCGTCGAGATTGGCGGCGTCCATCGCGGCCTTCGCCTTCCGAGCGCCCGGCAGCATGCCCATCAGGCCGCCAAGGCCGCCCATGCGCTGCATCTGGCGGAACTGTTCGGCCATGTCTTCGAGGTCGAACTGACCCTTGCGGAGTTTCTCCGCCATGCGTTCGGCCTTCTGGGCGTCCATCTGCTCGGCGGCCTTCTCGACCAGGGAGACAATGTCCCCCTGCCCCAGAATGCGACCTGCAACACGCTTGGCATCAAACGCATCGAGCCCGTCCAGCTTTTCGCCGACGCCCATGAACTTGATCGGCAGGCCAGTGACCGCGCGCATCGAAAGCGCGGCGCCGCCACGGCCATCACCATCCATCCGCGTCAGGACAAGTCCTGTCAGAGGCAGGCGCGCATGGAACCGGCTGGCGGTTTCGACCGCATCCTGACCGGTCAGGGCATCGGCCACCAGCAATGTCTCGGACGGGGTCGCGATGTCCGCGATCTCCGCCACCTCATTCATCATCTGCTCGTCGATCGTCGTGCGGCCGGCCGTATCGAGGATGAGGACGTCATAGCCGGAAATCTTCGCGGCGTTCAGGGCGCGGCGGGCAATATCCGCCGGCAACTGGCCTTCAATGATCGGCAGCGCGCTGACATTCTCGTTGCACTGGTCTGCCAGAATGGCCAGCTGTTCCATGGCGGCCGGGCGGCGTGTGTCGAGCGAGGCGAGCAGAACCTTCTTGCGCTCTTTCTCCGACAGGCGTTTGGCCAGCTTGCCCGTCGTGGTCGTCTTGCCGGAGCCCTGAAGGCCCGCCATCATGATGACGGCCGGCGGGCTGTCGATGCGCAGGGTGGTGTCGGCCTCTTCTCCGCCGAGCATGTCGACCAGCGCATCATAGACGATCTTGATGACCTGCTGGCCCGGCTTCACCGAGCGGATGACTTCCTCGCCGACGGCGCGGGCCCGCACCCCATCAATGAAATCCTTCACGACCGGCAGGGCGACGTCGGCTTCAAGCAGCGCAACGCGGATTTCGCGCAGCGCGGCATTCACGTCCTTTTCGGACAGTGCGCCGCGGCCGGTCAGGCCGTCGAATATCCCACCAAGGCGTTCGCTCAGCGTGTCGAACATCTGTGTCGCTCCTTTGCCGTCTGCCAGAAGGTCCTGACATAGGCGCTCAAATCCCATTGCACAAAGCAGAAGTGCCCCGCTGAGCGACACTTCGCCGGGCGGGGGGCCTCGCTGACCTCGCGGGATCAGTCAAAGCGCGCTTTCTGGATTTGCGCAGATGTTCGCGGGGCTAAAGCACGCAGCGGGCGTGGCGTCAAGCGTGCTGCAGCGCGCGCACACGATCCCGCAACAGGGCGATGGCGGCCTTGATCTCGTCGCCGACCAGGCTGAGCACGACCATATTGGCCCAGCTGCCGCCTGCCGTGCGCATGTAATTGCGGATCAGACCCTCACGCTGGGCGCCCATTCGCGTAAAGGCGCGGACGGCACGTTCATTCTGCTCCGGCACAAAATAGGAAATCCGGCGGAACCGCGCCTCCTGTGCCCGCGTCAGCAGCGCCAGCTGGGTGGCCGGCACGATGGCCGTGCCGCGATACTTCTCCGGATGCCAGACAAATCCGATTTCCAGGCGCCGGTGCGTGCGCGAAACCCGTTCGAACGCTGCCAGGCCGGCGAATTCCCCCGTTGCCTTGTCTACCACGAAGAATGGATAGAACGTGCCGGTCTCCTGCATCTCCAGACTGTAATCCATATAGGCTTCCAGGCTGGTCCCGGTCGGCATCACGGGCATCCATTTCCACATGGATTCCGCCAGGGAGTCCGCCAGCACGATCGGCTTGTGCGCGGCCGTCAGCGTGTCCAGGCGAACCACATCATTTTCAGGAGCCGGATCGGCGAGGTTCATAACATGGATCATCAGGTCAGAGGCCGGGCGTGGCAAGCAAAACCACGCCCGGCCCCAAAAGTTTCTTTTCGGAACTTGAAATGAGTTCCAGTTTCAGACCCTTATTCCTGATCGTCAGCCATCAGCCGACGGGTCAGATAGGTGAACTCCAGGGCCGAACGTTTGGCGCGCTCGGTCTGGTTCGCTGCGGCCGAATGGCCACCATCAATGTTCTCATAATAATAGAAAGGAAGGCCGGCCGCCTCGAACTTCGCCGCCATCTTGCGGGCATGCCCGGGATGCACCCGGTCATCCTTTGTCGATGTGACGAAGAACGGAACCGGATACGGCTTTGAAGCATCGAAATTCTGATAAGGCGAAATCGTTTCAAGGAAGGCGCGCTCTTCCGGCACTTCCGGGGAGCCGTACTCGTCAACCCAGGATGCACCCGCCAGAAGCAGGTGATAGCGCATCATGTCCAGCAGCGGCACCTGCACGACAACGGCATTCCAGAGGTCCGGGCGCTGGTTCAGCATGACGCCCATCAACAGGCCACCATTCGAGCCGCCCATGATGCCGAGATGTTCCGGCGAGGTGACACCGCGCGCAACAAGATCTTCTCCGACGGAAATGAAATCGTCATAGACGCGCTGACGGTTCAGTTTCAGACCAGCCTGGTGCCAGCCAGGGCCGAATTCACCGCCGCCCCTGATATTGGCCAGAACATATGCGCCGCCCTTCTCGAGCCAGAGCCGACCGGCAACCGGGCTGTAGGACGGGTTCATGGACACCTGAAAGCCGCCATAGCCATACAGCAAGGTCGGCGTTGTGCCGTCCATCGGCACGTCTTCCTTGCTGACCAGGAAGTACGGCACCCGGGTTCCGTCTTTCGACACCGCAAAATGCTGCGTCACTCTCAGGCCAGTAGCATCGAATTTCGGCGGTAGGCTCTTCAGCGTCGTCACCTCGCCGGAGGTGACGGAATAGGAGAGGAGGGAATCCGGCGTCAGGAAATCCTCATAATTCAGGAACACCGTGTCTTCCTCTTCGCTGGCAAAAGCAATGTTCGCCTGACCTGTGCCCGGCATGTCGACCATGGCGCGTGTCCAGCCGGCTTCGGACAGCTCGGCGCGCATCACCTTGCCGACCGCCGTGTCGCTGACGCCCAGCATGACCGCGCCCTTGGCGACGGAAACCCCTTCCAGGGCCTGGGTCTCGGAAGGGTGGAAGACCAGCGAGACCGGCGGCAGCGCCTTGGTCTGAAGGAATTCATCAAGCTCAAACGAGACGAGATCACCGGACTTGAAAGCGCCGTCCTGCCCTTCGGGCGCCCAATCCTCCTGCAGCGACACCAGCAGCTGGCCCTTGTAGACACCATTCAGCGAGGCCTTTGCCGGAACCGGAATCTGTACTGGGTCGCCGCCCTCTTCCGGGAACCACCAATAACGGGACGTGAAGAACGTATCGGCCTGCACCGCGCCCTGCAGGACGCGGCCATCCTCCAGCTCCAGCGACATGGGCCACACGCCGACATCATCCACATCGCCGCGGATCAGTTCTTCGGCCCTCTCCAGCGGCGTGCCGCGCTGCCAGCGTTTGACGATGAAGGGGTATCCCGAGTTTGTCAGTGTGCCTTCGCCCCAATCGGTGGCGATCAACAAAGTGTCCGGCCCGGCCCAGGCGCCGCCCTGTTTTGCCTCCAGCGTGACAAAGCCGTCTTCCACAAACTGTTTCGTCGACAGGTCGAATTCGCGCCGGATCACGGCATCCTTGCCGCCATTCGACAGGGACAGCATGCATTTGTAGGGCAGGTCGGAGCCTTTCGGGCGGAAACAATCTGCACCCTTGAAGACCCAGTTCCGGTCTTCTTCCTCGGCGAGCTTGTCGAAGTCGAGAATGGTCTCCCATTCCGGCGCATCGCTGGCATAGCTTTCCAGCGGCGTGCGACGCCACAGGCCGCGCACATGCGTGTCATCCTGCCAGAAATTGTAGACCATGCCGTCCCGGATCGAACCATAGGGAATGCGCTCGGACGAGGTCAGCGCTTCGGTGGCCGCCGCTTCAAACGCAGCATAGTTCGGGTCGGCCTGCAATTCGGCCAGCGACCGCTCATTCTGGGCGCGGACCCAGGTCAGCGCGGCCTCACCTTCCACATCCTCGAGCCAGAGATACGGATCCTGAGCGGCGGCATCAGATGCTTGCGATGAGGGAATCGTGTCTGCCAAGGGGGTCTCCACGGGGGTTTGGGTTCCACAGGCGGCCAGGGCCAGAAAGCCGAGCGGGGCCAGAAATTTGCGCATATCGTCTCCAGGGGCGGTCGATCAACAGGACAGGAACTGTAACTATTGAAACAGATTTCCAGCCCTTGCAATCAGCCCGGCATGATTTGCCGCGCCGAACTGTACCCTCCGCGATAGGCTAGCCAATCCGCTCGAAGGTGATGCGCTCGATCAGCAGGGCGCGCGATTTTTCCGGCACGACAGGGCGCACTGCGAAATAGTCGAAGGCCTGGTCCCCGATATGCCGGGGCACGTCATATTCGAACGAGAAATCCTGGAATTCGGGGGACAGGTCGAAGGTCTGCCAGCCGGAATCGCCTTCCCGGCCGACGGAATAAATCGCATTTGCCTGCATGGCCCCGCGCTGGTCTGCGGGCCGCATGCGGATCGTGCACCGGATGCGACGCGCCGAGAACTGGACTTCCAGATCGCTGGCCAGGCGGAAATGCGGACCTTCTTCCGGATCCGGCCCGAGCAGGCCTTCCTGTGCCTCGATATAGAGCAGGAAATCGCCCTCGCCGTCGCGGACGAGTTCTGTGGTGACGTCACCTCCGGCCAGGATCTTGTTGAGGAAGGCCCCTTCCACGACAATCCGGTCGTAATTGGCGCCGTCGCCGGTGACCGCGCCATCCGGCAACCGACCGAAAGCCGGCCAGACGGCAAGCAGCACCATTCCCACGGCAAGCAAAATGGCCAGAGGGAAGAAAATCCGGTCTCTCATCGGTGGGGGAACTCTTTCACAGTTCGGCGTCGGCAGCCGCTAGCCAAGGACTGGCACTCCTGTTAGCAGGAAGCCGAGCGGTTTGGCGAGCCGCAGACGCCGTCTTGCATGAAATTAACGGGGGCGAGTTCCATGTCGACATCGGCATTGCGGCGGCGAGCCAAGGAGGCTCGGCACTGGCTGTTTGAAGCTTGTTTCCCTCTCTGGAGCGAACGCGGAGTCGGCGAGGCTGGCCTGTTTCGTGAAGCCCTGTCACTGGACCACGCGCCGCTCGGCGAGGACACGACCCGGGTGCGCGTTCAGGCGCGCCAGACCTTTGTCTTCGCGCAGGCCCTATTGCTGGGCTGGAGGCCGGAGCTCGCCGGCGATCTTGTGGAACAGGGCGTGCGCACCCTGAGCGGCGCAGCGCGGCGCGCGGATGGCCTGACCGGCCGCACCCTGCACACTGATGGCAGCGGCCTCGCCGATGACACGCCGGATCTCTACGACCTGGCCTTCACCCTCTACGCTCTCGCAGTGTCCAGCGAGGCGATGGAGGATGGCAGCGGCCCGATCGCGTCGGCACGCGCCCTGCTGGATGCCCTCGACCGGCGCATGAAAGACCTCACAAATGGAGGATATGCGGAAGTCCTGCCCGTGCCGGACCGGCGCAGCCAGAACCCGCACATGCATCTTCTGGAAGCATGCCTGGCCCTGCACAGGGTTGACCCGGAAGGCGGGCATCTCGCGCGCGCGGGCGAGCTGGTCGCCCTGTTCCACGAACGGTTCACGGCTGGCCCCGGCGGCCTGCTCGGCGAATTCTTCGCTCCAGACTGGAGTGAAGGCGCGGGGGATGCGGCGCGCATTGTCGAGCCCGGCCACCAATTTGAATGGGTCTGGCTTCTGGATGCCTATGCCCGCGCAGCCGGTGAAGCCGTCGCCCCCATTGCGGGGCGGCTCTACACCTATGCGTCCGGCACGCTGGATGCGGATGGTCGCGCGCTGCTGGAAACCACGCGGGACGGCCTGCCCCATGATGCAGGACGGCGCAGCTGGTCCCAGTCCGAAGCTCTGAAGGCGCACCTGGTCATGCTGGAAATGACCGGAGACGAGGCGATTGCAGCCGCCGCCTGCCGCAGCTTCGATGTGCTAATGGACGAACACCTGACGCCGGAGGGCGGATGGATCGAGCAATATGATGGCGATGGCCATATTGTTTCGGCCACCATGCCCGCCTCGACGGGCTATCACGTCGCATTGGCCTTTTCCGAGCTTATCCGCGTGATGGATGCTTGAAACGGAACGGGTTTGCCCTGAAAAGGGCCCGGAATTGTTGAGAAGGAAGTATTCATGCCCACACTAGCGCTTGTCCGGCACGGCCAGTCCGAATGGAATCTGCAGAACCGCTTCACGGGTTGGTGGGATGCCGACCTGACCGAAAAGGGCGAAGCCGAGGCAAAGAAATCGGGCGAGTTGCTGAAAGCCACCGACGCCGACTTCCGCGCCGCCTTCACCAGTGTCCAGACGCGCGCCATTCGTACCCTCTGGCTGGCCCTGACGGAAATGGGACGGGTCTGGCTGCCGGTTACCAAGCACTGGCGCCTGAATGAGCGTCACTATGGCGGCCTGACCGGGCTCGACAAGGCCGAGACCGCCGCCAAGCATGGCGACGAACAAGTGCATATCTGGCGTCGTTCCTATGACATCCCGCCGCCGCCGCTGGAAGCCGGCAGCGAATTCGATCTGGCCAGCGACCCCCGCTACAAGGGCATAGACATTCCGAACACCGAAAGCCTGAAGCTGACGCTGAAGCGTGTGCTGCCCTATTGGGAAGAGACGATTGCCCCAGTGCTGAAATCCGGCACGGACACCGTCATTGCAGCCCATGGCAATTCCCTGCGGGCCCTGGTGAAACACCTGTTCCAGGTGCCGGATGAATCCATTACCGGGATCGAGATCCCGACCGGAAACCCGCTTCTGATTGAACTGGACGACAGCCTGAAGCCCATTTCGGTGCGCTATCTGGATGCAGAGCGCGGCAAGCCATTGCCCGAACTGCCATGAGCCTGCGCCCGTCCCGGCGGCGCGACCGGCGCATGATGGGGCGGGCCCTTGCGCTCGCAAGACTCAATCACGGCCTGACCGGCGCCAATCCATCCGTCGGCTGCATCCTGATCGACCGGGACGGCCATGTTGTCGGGGCCGGGGTGACCGGCCTTGGCGGGCGCCCCCATGCCGAGGAGATTGCCCTGGATGAAGCCGGCGACAGGGCGCGCGGCGGCACCGCCTATGTCACGCTGGAACCCTGCCGGGAACGCTCGAAGGGGGGCAAGTCTTGCTCGCTCAAACTGCGCGAGGCTGGTGTTTCCCGGGTCGTGTGCGCGATCGAGGATCCGCACCCCGTGGCCAATGGCGGCATTCGCGCGCTGCGCGATGCGGGCATTCACGTCCAACTCGGCCTCGGCCGGCGTGACGCCCAGCGCCTCTACCGCAAATTCTTCCGGTCCGTGACCTAGCCGCCAAACGGCCCGGCGTGGGCGATGATCTTCTCGTAAAACGCCAGGGAATCGCGTTGGAACGCAGCCTTGGTGAATTGCTGCTCATAGGATTCGCGTCCGCCGGCGACGAGTTTCGCTGCCAGCGCCTTGTCTGAAATCACCCGGCCGAGCGCCGTTGCCAAGGCGTCGACATCGTTCTTCGGGATCAGCAGCCCGTTCACTTCATTCTTCACATAGGCGGCAGGCCCCACGGCATCGGCTGCCACCAGCGGGCGCGATGCAGCCCACGCATCCACCGTCACCGTGCCGAACGGCTCATAGCGGGACGGGAACGCCACCACATCGCAGGCGGCGAGAAGCGCGCCCCGATCATTCCGCCAGCCGAGGAAGCGAACCCGGTCATCCAGACCGAGCTTCGTGCATTGCGCCTTGAGTTCCGCCTCGATCGGGCCATCGCCAGCAATCCAGACATACAGGCCTGGCACCCTGGCCGTCGCGTCGAGCAACGTATCGAGGCCCTTCTTCTCATGCAGGCGGGCCAGCGCGAGCGCCACCGGCGCATCTTCCGGCGTATCGAGCGCGGCTCGGCTCGCCGGATCAGCGCCTTCAAAATCGGCATAGGTGTGAATGATGGCGGAACGGTCTTCGGGCACGCCCTGTTCACGAATATGGCGCAGCAAGTCGATGGTCAGGCCGACATGCCATTCGCAGTTCGAGAAGCGCGTCAGCTTGTAGTAGCCGCCATACCAGCCAATCGACCGGTTGCGGTACTCTTTCGGAGCATATTGCCCGGCCCGGCCCATCCAGTATTCGATGACATCCGGCTTGAACACCTTGATGGCGTCGCCGATCACGCGACGGGTGGGAAAGGGCCAGGTATTGTTGAAGGCAGCCAGATCGACGCCGATACCGGCCTCCCGGAATTTCTGCACGCGAAACTGATTGTCCGGCCGGGTGACCACATGTTGGGTCAAACCGGCCTCCGCCAGCGCCAGAACGGACTCCAGCATGATGTTCTCCGCGCCGCCTTCCTGTGCGCCCGCCATCACATGCATGATCCGCATCTGCCGTTCCTTTCGCTGTCAAACGTCCTGCCCGAGCGCATACCCATTATCACCCGCTGCGGCAAACGCTCCTTGGCAGTGCGGGCTGAAATGCCTACAGACGGGACGAAACACCATAAAGGCCGCATGCCCATGTCCGATTATCGCCTCTTTGGCGCCGATACGTCCCCCTACTCCCAGAAAGTGCGATCGTTCCTGCGCTACAAGAATGTCGACTTCGACTGGATTTCCCGCACACGCGAGAACGAGGAGGAATTCCAGGCCCTGGCGCAAGTTGCGACGGTCCCGCTGCTGATCTCTCCGGAACGCCCCGCCAGCCAGGATTCCACTGCCATCCTTGCCGGTCTCGAGGCGGATCATCCAGAGCCCTCCGCCGTGCCGGATGATGTCGCCACATCCATGCTGGCCCTTATCCTCGAAGACTATGCCGACGAGTGGCTGAACAAGATCATGTTTCTCGAGCGCTGGGGCCAGAAACCGGATCGCGAGGACGCTGCACTGCGCGTGCTGACGCAGCTCTATGGCGGCAAGCGTCCCCGCGCCTACAAGAAGGCCCGCGACCAGATTGCGGACCGCATGGCCGACCGACTGAAACTGGTTGGTGCCCAAGCCGGCAATGCGGACATCCTGAAGGCTTCCTTCGAGCGGGTCTCCAAACTTCTCGATGCCCACCTCAAGGAACATCTCTACATGTTCGGCGGATGTCCGTCCGCGGCAGATTTCGCGATGGCCGCCCAGTATCAGCAATTGCTGATGGACAAGAGCCCCGCAGCCTGGCTGGCCGAACACGCGCCTTTCGTCGTCGCCTGGGTCGAGAACATGCAGGATCCCAAACCCGGCGCGCCGTTCGCGTCGCTGGCAGACCTTGCCCCCACGCTCATTCCGCTCTTCGCCGAAGAGCTGTCCAGGACCTATCTGGTCTGGGCCAAGGCCAATTCGAAGGCAGCCGAGCGCGGTGACCGTGAAGTTTCGGCGGTCGTTGAAGGCGGCACGTTCGAGCAGAGCACCCAGACCTATGCCGCCCGCGCCTATGATTCCGTTCGCAAGGCCGTCGGCGGGGCGCTGGAGGACGAGGCGCTGAAATCCTTCCTGAAGGATGCCGGCTGCAACAAGTTCTTCGGATAGGGCACGGCCCGTTTCCCTGAACAGAAAACGGCGCGCCCTGCGGGACGCGCCGTTCCTGTTTTCGGACCTTGCCGGTTTTAGGCGGCGTTGGTCGCGGATTTCTTGCCGATCAGTTTCGGTTCGGTCTGTGCCGGAGCCCCGATCTCGATCTTGCGGGGCTTCTTTTCCTCCGGCAGTTCACGGACCAGATCGATCCGGAGCACACCGTGCTGCAGGTTCGCACCGGTCACGATGACATGGTCAGCCAGCTGGTAGCGCCGGATGAAGCTGCGCTGGGCAATGCCGCGATGGAGATAGTTGCGGCCTTCGCCGTCTTCGCTCTCGCCACGTTTGCCCGCCACGGTCAGCAGGCCTTCCTTGGTCTCGATGTCGAGATCATCTTCGGTAAACCCGGCGACCGCGATCTCGATGGCAAAGGCATTGTCGTCAACGCGTTCGATATTGTAGGGCGGATAGCCCTGCGAGCCGTCGAGGCGGGATGCCTGATCGATCATGCTGGCAAGCCGGTCAAAGCCGACAACTGTGCGGTAAAGGGGGGTAAGGTCGATATTGCTCATGGGTTCAGTCCTCTAGGTCAAGCAACTGCGGGCCACCCTTTCGGGGAGCGCCCGGATGGATGTTCGGCTCCTGTGACGGTCCAACCCGAATTCGGCGTTGGCACGGAAACCGGTCACGGCCCGATTGTCGGCACCGTGACACGGTGTATGTGGGTAGCGTAGAGAGAGGTTCAAGAGGCCAGCCAAGGAGACCCCGATGAAGCGCCTGACCCCGATATTTGCCCTGTCCGCGCTGGTGCTTGCCGCGTGCGGCCAGCCCGATGCCCCTGCCACGGACGCGCCAGCCGCGGCCGACCCGCCGGTCGAGACGGCATCCACAGAGACGGCACCCCTGGACGCAGCCATTGCCGGCGCGCATCGCAGCGACGCCGAGAAGGCCCGCGACGCGTGGCGGCACCCGAAGGAAACGCTGGAATTCTTCGGCGTCGAGGCTGACGACAAGGTCGTGGAATTGTGGCCGGGCGGCGGCTGGTACACGAATATTCTCGCGCCATACCTCGCCAGCGGAAACGGCACCCTGGTCGCAGCCTATTTCGACCCGAATGTGGGCGATGAAGACCGCCGCGCCCGTATCGCCGAGCGCCTTGCCGAATTCCAGGCGACCTATGATGATCCGAAGTTCGGCACGATCGAGTACAGCGCCTTCTCCGCCGAAAGTGGCCCGCTGACAGAGGCCGGCACGGCGGATGTCGTGCTGACCTTCCGCAACCTGCACAACTGGATGAGCGGCGGCTACACCGAGAAATTCTTCTCCGACGCCTATGCCGCCCTGAAGCCGGGCGGTGTGCTGGGCGTTGTCGAACACCGCCTGCCCTCGACCGACACGCAGGATCCGACCGGGGCCTCCGGCTATGTCCACGAGGACTATGTCAAATCCCTCGCCGAAGCCGCCGGGTTCGAATTCGTCGAGGCAAGCGAGATCAACGCCAATCCCGCCGACACGGCCGATCACCCGTTCGGCGTGTGGACCTTGCCGCCGGTCAGTGCCACATCCGACCGGGAAGGCAACACGCCCGACGGGTTTGACGCCGAAGCCTATGCGGCCATCGGCGAAAGCGACCGGATGACGCTGAAATTCGTTAAGCCTGCCGAATAGGCGAGGTACAATCGAGACAGAGCCCGCTGTCCTTTCCGGGGTGGCGGGCTCTTTCTTTTGGCCCCTGCGGCGCCTAAAGGTGCGCGACATGACCACACGATCCCTGTTTCCAACCCTCATTCGCAGCGAGTTCCTCGGCCCTGTCGACCTGGCTGAACGGCTCGAACATGTCTGCTGGGTGCTGGCGGAAGACGATGACGCCGGCAATGCCTGGTGTGCGGGTGAGGGTTATGGCGGCTACACGTCCTATGCCTCGCTGGATGACCTGCCGGAGCGGTTTCCCGAATTCACCGAACTGAAGGCCCTTCTGGACCCGATGGCCGAAGCGTTTGCCGCAGACCTGCTCTGGGACATGCAGGACCTGACCCTGCAACTGGATGCAATCTGGGTGAACATTCTCGAACCCGGTTTCGGACATTCGAACCATATCCATCCCGGCAGCGTGATTTCCGGCACCTTCTATGTCTCGATTCCGGACGGCGCCGCTCGGCTCAAGCTGGAAGATCCCCGTCTCTCTCGCATGATGGCAGCGCCGCAATTGCGCGATGATGTGCCGGAAGACCGGCAGCGCTTCGTCTATCTGGCGCCCCAGGCCGGTCAGGCCATCATGTGGGAAAGCTGGCTGCGCCACGAAGTGCCGGCCAATATGGGCGAGGAGCCCCGCGTTTCGATCAGTTTCAATTACGCCTTGAAGCGGGTCTGAGCGTCCTCAGAGCACTTTCACCATGACCATCACCGCCAGCGCGATGCCGCCAAAATAGGTGATGAGCGCGCCCAGCATCTTCAGGGGATGCGGCGTCTCCAGCGTCTTGCATGTCAGAAATCCAAGCGCATGCAGAAAGCGCGACGCTGTAATGGCGACGACAAGAACCGTGACCGTGAGGCCCAGATCCCGGCCTGCATAGGCAAATCCCGTCAGCACGAACAGACCGACCAGAAGCGCCGCATACTCGGCAGCATTTCCGTGTGCCCGTTCGGCCTTCAGCATCGGGCCGGCAGGATCCTTCGCTGCGCCATAGGCAATGATTTTGGTGCGGCCGCGTGTGACCGATGTCCAGAAGCCGAGCAGCAGGGTCAATACGACCAAGGCCGCACTACAAATGATGAGCGTTGCGTGCATTCTGTATCCTCCTGCCGCGCAGTGTAGCGTCATTCGCACGGGCGGGAAGCGGCCGGGCATGAAAGCTGCATTAACCGTCTCGCGTCACTGCCGCACTTGACGCAATCGGTTTGAGGCGTCATCGCCAGCCGACACCGTGTTTAAACCTCCCAGCCAGATGCGAGCCGTCTTATGGACCTTTCCAAAATTAAAACCGGCAACAACCCGCCAGACGACATCAATGTCCTGATCGAAGTCCCGCTCGGCGGTGATCCGATCAAGTATGAGATCGACAAGGATTCCGGCGCAATGTTCGTGGACCGCTATCTCTACACCGAGATGCGCTATCCCTGTAATTACGGCTTCGTGCCCCACACGCTCAGCCTTGATGGCGACCCGATTGACGTGATGGTCGTCGGCAACCGCCCACTGGTTCCCGGATCGGTGGTCCGCGCCCGCCCGGTTGGCGTGTTGATGATGACCGACGACAAGGGGCCGGACGAGAAGATCCTTGCCGTGCCGCACAACAAGCTGACGGCGTACTATGACAAGATCGCGACCTATCACGACCTTCCGCAGACGCTGATCGACAAGACCGCGCACTTTTTCGAGCACTACAAGGACCTCGAAAAAGGCAAGTGGACGCGGATCGAGGGCTGGTATGGCATCGAAAAGGCCCGCGAACTGATTGAAGCCGCGGTAAAGCGCGGCCAGGAAGAAGGCGCCTGATCGACCGGGCGGAATGCATGTGCTGCAACGGCTATTCGCACTCTGCCTGACCCTGTCGCTCTTCGCCTGTTCGCAAAACCCTGACCGGCCGTCGGCGCTTCCAGCACCGGCGGCCGATCTGTTTGACCCGGCCGCGCCTGATCTTGGCCTGCCAAGGCTTGAGGCCGCCCGGACCGTAACCGTATTCCAGCCTGCTCCCGGAACGGACCAATTCAGCAATGGCGCCGTGCCCATCGCCTTCAAGGGACGCCTGTTTGTCCAGTGGCAGAGTTCGGCGCGCGATGAGGATGCCCCCGACACCTGGGTGGCGTATGCCGTCAGCGCGGACAATGGCGACAGCTGGACCAGGCCCCGCGCCCTCACCCGGCCGTCCGGCGATGCGGAGATGCGCTCAAGCGGCGGATGGTGGACTGATGGCGAAACGCTGGTGGCCTACATCAATGTCTGGCCGGAGGGGTTTCGCACTCGGACGGGCGGTTATACGGAATACAGACTGAGCCGTGATGGTGAGACCTGGACCGACCCGCAGCCCGTGCGCTCTGCGGATGGAACACCGGTGAACGGTGTGATCGAGCAGGACCCCCACTTCCATGACGGGCGCCTGCACACGGCCTTTCACCTTCGGCCGGGCATTCGCGTGCACCCGCATTATACCGACGACAAGCTGGGCCTCACCGGATGGCTTCCGGGAGCGTTCGAGAACCTGCCAGCCGATCCGCCCATGAGCCGAGAACTGGAGCCGAGCCTGTTCGCGCGCGGCGAATGCCTTGTCATGGTGTTTCGGGATCAGGCCTCGAGCTTTCGTCAACTCGCCTCGGAGAGCTGCGATCGGGGGGAATCCTGGTCCCGGCCAGAACTGACGACCATGCCGGATGCGCGTACCAAGCAAAGTGCCGGCAATCTGCCGGACGGGACCGCCTATCTCGTGCATAGCCCGAATGCGGGAAAGACACGCATTCCGCTTGCCCTGTCCCTGTCACGGGATGGCATGGTGTTTGATCGCAGCCATCTGCTGCGCGGCGAGGCGGATCTTCAGCCGCTTCGTCAGGCCGGGCTCTACAAGCGTCCCGGCTATCACTATCCCAAGAGTGTTGTGGCAAACGGCCATCTCTACATCGCCTACACCGCCAACAAGGAAGACGTGGAATTGACGCGCATTCCCCTGTCGGCGCTGGAGCTGCGCTGAATGGATCTGTCGGTCTGGCTGGCCTTGATGGCCCTGTTTCTTGCCGGTGGCCTGACCCCCGGCCCGGCAGTGATGATGGTGATGAGCGCATCGCTGCGCTACGGTGCCCCAACCGCGCTGATCCCTGCCCTGGGTGTGTCGGCCGCCAACCTCGTCTGGATCACACTGGCCGCAACCGGCATCGCCGCATTCGCAGCGCAGGCCCCGCTTGTGCTGCTGGGGCTGAAGATTGCCGGCATCTGTTTCATCGGCTGGCTGGCCTGGACGATGGCAACGGCGGATCCGCACCGACCCCGGGCCCGCCCCGACCAGGCCCCGGCCCGGGCAAACCTGTTCGGACGCGGCATCGGCCTGCAATTGCTCAACCCGAATGCGCTGGTCTTTTTCGGCCTCTTGCTGCCCGGCTATTTTGACCCGGTCCGACCCCTCGTCCAGCAGGCCCTGTACATCATGGCCACCGTGACGTTCACCGAAATGCTGGGGCTCAGCTTCTACGCCTGGCTGGCCGATGCCATGAACCGCCGCTTCCAGAGTCCCGTCTTCACCCGCTGGTTCAACCGACTCGCCGCGGCGGCCATGCTGATCTCTGCCGTGTTTGCGGCCATCATGACGACCAGCCGCTAAAATCAGCGAATCAGGGCTGAATGACCTCGAATCGGCCCGTTTTCGCATTTCGCCAGTGCAATTCACCATGCTTGATGGCGAACCAGGCGCCGTGCAATTCAAGCTCGCCTGCCTCGACGGCCCGCTTCACGAACGGGAAGGACATCAGATTCTGCAGCGAGGATTCGATCCCTTCCAGCTCCAGCGCGAACTGCGGATTGACCGAACCACTGTCGACCACGCGGTCCCGCGCATCCTTCAGGAGCCGGACCCAGGGCGTGACGAATTCGCCGATTTCCGGAGTCCCTTCGCCCGCAAGTGAAGCGGCCACACCACCACAGCCTCCATGGCCCATGACGACCACGTGCTCGACCTTCAGCACATTCACCGCATATTCCAGCGCCGCGCTGACGCCGTGCAGGCCGCCATCCGGCTGGTAGGGCGGTACGAGATTGGCCACGTTGCGCACCACGAACAGCTGGCCCGGTGCGGCGTTGAAGATGTCCGATGGGTCGGCCCGGCTGTCGGCGCAGGCAATCATCATGAAGCTCGGGCTCTGCCCCTCGCCCAGTTCGCGATACAGCGCGGCCTGCTCGGCATAGGTCCCGCGCCGGAACCGACGATAGCCTTCCAGCAATTCCTCGACTGATCTCATCTCGGTCTCTCCTGTTTCTCTGCAGGACTGACTAGTGCAAAATGTGCGGGCGGCAAGCCGGAAACGGGAGTTTGTTTACCACTTCGCCCTTATGTTCGCCCTGCAAACCCTGTAGGGATTGCCTTCGGCCACACTGACCTGGAGACGTCCATGCCCACGCCCTCGGAGACCCGGAAGTCTTCCCGGAAGGGACCGACCCGGAGCGAAGCCTCCAAGGCGGCCATTCTGGAAGCAACACGGGTTGAAATGGCGGAAAGCGGCTGGCGCGGCTTCAGCGTTGATGCCGTGGCCAAACGGGCCAGCGCCTCCAAGCAGACCATCTACAAATGGTGGCCGTCAATTGGCGCCATGTGTGTCGATGCAGCGCTTGCGCTGATCCCTGACAGTCCGGATGGCGGCCGTGATCCGCAGGAGCGTATCACCACGCTGATCGTACCGCTGGAGGCCGCAGCCCGCACCGGCGCCGGTCACGCCGTATTGCGCGTCGCGCTGGCAGCCGCCGCCGATGACAAGGATGCCGGCGAGCTGTGGCGAGCCTGGATGAATCGCGACATCCGCATGCCGATGCGCATGTTGCTCGCGGAATTGGCTGGAAAACGCGTGATTCGACGCGATTTCGACCTCGATGAGGCCATCGAGGAAATGCTCGGCCCATTGTGGCATCGCATTCTGGTGATGCGCGCGCCTGTCCGGGAAGGCTTCTGCAGCGCCCAGGCGGCCCATTTCCTGAAAGTCTACAGCGCCAGCTGATCGCCTTTTGGCGCGGTAATTGCAGCGGAATTTCCCCAAAAGCCGGGGAACGCCGCATGACGGGCACACAAAACAACTGGGTCAATCTCACGACGGGGCTGTGCCTTGTCCTGTTCGTCATTTCAGAAGCTGTCGGGCTGCACAGCCGTGCCATGGGGATCGAGAGCTGGATGAGCTTCACAGCGCAATGGGTCACGCCGTTCGCCCTGCCGACCCTGTTCCTGATTGCCGGCCTGTTCCTGCCGCGCACGCTGTATGGATCGAAATCAGCATTTTTTGACAGGAAAGTGCTCAGATTCATCTATTTCTATCTGGCCTGGATGGGCTTGCATGCGCTGGCCGCCATGGCATTCACTCAGGATTCGGGCACGGCCGGCCTTGTGGACCGACTCGCTTCAGGTCTCGTCCAGCCCTCCGCCGGGCTGTGGGTGCTGCCACAATTGGCGCTGTTTGCCCTGATCACGTGGCTGGTCCGGCTGGTCGCCCCCGGAAAGGTGCTGGCCGTGGCCGCCGGCGCGCAAATCCTGCATTCCGCAGGCCTGATCCAGACTGGCTGGATACCGCTGGATGCGACCGCACAGTATTTCATCTTCTTCTTCGCAGGATGCAGCGGCGCCGCCACCCTGCGCCAGTACGCCGAGCGCCTGTCCAGGGGGTTCGCGGACGTCCCGGCCGCACTCGTCATCTGGGCCGCGATCAACACTGTGCTGGTGGCGCAGGGCACCGCCGCCCTGCCCGTCATCAGCCTTGTCATGGGATTCTCCGGCGCGTTCGCGATGATCGCCCTGGGCGTGCTTCTGTCCCGCTCCGGGCGTGGTCAACTGTTCCAGCAGGCGGGACGGGACCATTTGGCCATCTATCTTGCCTATCTGCCTGCCTTGCTGCTCGGCCAGACGCTTCTGGGCCTGTCCGGCCTGTCGCCGGAGCCGGGCCTGACGGCGCTCGCCCTGGCATTGCTGGGCCTGATCCTGCCAATCGGCCTGTCCCGGCTGGTGCGCCTGACACCGCTGAAACTGCTGTACCGCCGTCCGAAAGTGTTTCGTCTGAAAGGCGTGGCGCCGGGCTCGGGTGGCCAGTTGATCGGTGCATCCTATGACCGGGCCGAAGAGGCCTGATCACGCGCTTACTTGGCGCGGGTCCATACCATCAGCGGATCAAAGGCGCCGGTTTCGGCAGCGCGCTGCAACTGGCTGATCTGCTCGATCACCGGATTTGAGGCGGCCGTCATGTGCGTGTCGCCATACAGCGCATCGTCCAGTCGGCAAATCTGCTCAAACAGCGCTTCGGCGCGCGTCACCAGGTCGAGGAAACGCTGGGGCAGACCGAGCCCCTGCTGGGCAGCGGCATCCAGAGGCGGTTCTTCGCGGTGGATCCGGTATTTGCGGGCGGCCGCATCCTCGCGACGCATTTCGCCATCGCGCACCGCCTTCTGCATCACCAGCCAGCTGGCCGCCTGCATCAGGCGCGTGGTCAGTTCCATGCTCCAGGCCGAATAGGTCAGACCCGCTTCGCGCGGCAGCGTCTTGGCAGCCTCGCGGCCCGGACCATCCAGATAGGAGGCCGTCTCCTCGACAAGGGCCATGCCGCGCGCAAAAACCGTGTCGAACAGCTTGCCGCCGGTGAACCCCTCCTGGGAGTCGCCCTGATCGCCTGGGGACGTGTCTGCCGCCATGAAACCTACCTCTGTGCGCTGGCCGGGAATTCGGACTTTATCAACCCAGCCTTTCCGGCCACTTAATTGTCGCCCCCGAACAGGGCATCGGCTGCAGATTTCTGCGCCTTCTTCTTTTCGATCTCTGCTTCGCAGGCCGCGATCCCGGCCTTGAGCGTCTCGATCCGGTCATGCAATTCCTGCACCGACATCTGCTCCAGCGTTTGCGGTGTGTTGACGAGGATCGGCTCTTCATCGAATGCGGCCATGGGGCACGCCCTCCAATTCGTGCTACAGGCCCTATCAAAGCAGAAACGCGAATGCGATGCGACTCTCGATTCAGGAAGGAAACACACGACCCATGGCGAATGACATGATGCAGGCGGTGATCGCCGAAGACGGCCAGCCGCTCAAAGTTGGCGAGGTCGCCCGGCCGGGGCTGAAACCCGGCGAAGTGCTGGTGAAAGTGGCCGCGTCCGGCCTTAACCGGGCCGATCTCGTGCAGCGGCGCGGGGCCTATCCGCCCCCGCCGGGCGCCTCCCCCATCATGGGCCTGGAAATCTCCGGCACGGTCGTCGAGACCGGCGAGGGCGTCAGCCGGTTCAAGACCGGAGACCGCGTCGCGGCCCTGCTCGCGGGCGGCGGCTATGCCGAATATGCCGCGGTGGATGAAGGCTCGCTGTTCCCTGTGCCGGACGGCATGGACATGGTGAAGGCAGCCTGTTTCCCCGAAGCCCTGATGACGGTCTGGGCCAATGTCTTCGATCGGGTCGGCTTCAAATCCGGCGAGGCCTTTCTTTGTCATGGCGGCACGAGCGGCATCGGCGTGATGGCGCTGCAGATGGTGAAACTGGCCGGCGCGTCGAAGATCCATGCCACGGCCGGATCCGAGGAAAAATGCGCCCTGGCGCGGGAGCTGGGCGCGGACCAGGCGATCAACTACAAGAGCGAGGATTTCGAGACCCTCGTCAAGGAGGCTGGCGGGGTCGATGTGACGCTGGACATGGTGGGGGGTGACTATATCCAGAAGAACATCTCCGTTTCCCGGCCCGACGGCCGGATTGTCAACATTGCCTACATGAACGGCTTCACGGCCGAGGTGAATTTCGCCCCCGTCCTGATGAAGCGCCTGACGCTGGCCGCCACCACGCTGCGGGCCCGGCCCGTGGCGGAGAAACGCCGCATCCGCGACGCGGTCGAGCGGGATTTCTGGCCCCAAGTCGTCTCCGGCAAGATCCGCCCCGTTCTGGAACAGGCCTTTCCGGTCGCCGAGGCCGAAGCCGCGCAGGCCCTGATGGCCAAGGGCGGCCATTCCGGCAAGATTGTGCTGGTCTGGTGAACCGCGCGGCTTTCAATTTGCCGGACATGACCCTATAAGGGGGACAAGGTTTAAGGCACGTCCGAACCCGACCGCCCGGCACGATGTGTCGGGCGGCTGCATTTCTGGCGGCCAGTTCATTCAGGGAGTTCCCCCATGTCCGATATTCTGATGCCGAAGGCGACCGCCGTCTGGCTGCTCGACAATACCAGCCTCACCTTCAACCAGATCGCGGAGTTCTGCGGCCTGCACTATCTGGAAGTCAAAGGCATCGCCGATGGTGATGTTGCCGAGAACATGCGCGGCGTCGACCCGATTGCCGGCGGCATGCTGTCCCGCGAGGAAATCCGCCGCGGTGAGGAGAACGCGGACTACAAGCTGAAAAAGGCCGAGTCCAAGATCGCCCACATTCCGCAGCCCAAGCGCAAGGGCAGCCGCTACACGCCGGTCATCCGCCGCCAGGACAAGCCGGATGCCGTGGCCTGGTTCATCCGCAACCACCCGGAAGTCTCCGACGCGCAGATCTCCAAACTGATCGGCACGACCAAGTCGACGATTAACAATGTGCGCGACAAGAGCCATTGGAACTCGGCCAATATCCGCCCGGTCGACCCGGTGACGCTCGGCCTGTGCACCCAGATCGAACTGGACGAGGTGATCGCGAAATCGGCCGACAAGCGCCGCAAGCTGGAAGCCGAAAAGGCCGAGAAATTCGAGGGCCCGGGCCTTGCCCCGGCCCAGGATGATGCCAGCGCCTATGATGCAGACGACGCCCCGGCAGAGTCCGGAGACGGCGACGTGTCCGCCGACGACATCTTCAAGAATTTCAGCTAGGCCGCGCCTGGCACATCCGAGATCAGAAGGCCGGCAGGACTGCCGGCCTTTTTTGTGTGTCTTGCTGGCAGGCGATGGGGTCTCGTCTGGTTTCGCTTTGCCGGGCCCACCCTGCCTTACTCCGCCCCGTGTCCCCACTTGCCGCAGCCCCCTGCGGAGGCAGGGGGCCATCTCGGACCCTTTCCATACGGTGCATGAGGCAACGACCGGTGATGGATACCTGCCTGCGCAGGTATCTTCGGAGGTGAAGGGTTTCTTGTTTGAGGTGGGATGTGTTTGGGGTGAGAGATTCTGCAACGCCTTGCCTTCTTCACATCGCCCCCACTCGCCGCAGCCCCCTGCGGAAGCAGGGGGCCAACTCGGACCCTTTCCATACGGCGCATGAGACAACGACCGGTGATGGATACCTGCCCTTGCAGGTATCCTCGGATGTGGGGTTGAGGCGGCCAGACTTTTTCCATTTGGTCGAGACGCATAAGATTGTTGAGGTCGAAGTCTGGAGCGCATCATGGCATTCTTCACCTATATCTTGGCGAACAGGAAGAATGGAGCGCTGTATGCTGGCCATACGGATGATATTGCGCGTCGCGTCTGGCAACACAGGGAGGGTTTGGGCGCGGCTTATACACGCAAATATGACATAACACGTCTTGTCTGGATGGAAGCTCATGACACGCGTGAAGGGGCAAAGAGGCGCGAGTACCAGATCAAGAAACGGAAGCGTGCATGGAAGATCCGCCTGATTGAGGAGACCAATCCAGACTGGAAGGATTTGTGGTTTGTCCTGAACCATTGATGACTGCTCCTGCACGTTTGGCCGGACTGGCTTTCGCCATCCGGGGATCCAACAACCGGCCCCTTACGGAACCGAGGCGCGGCGGGCGCCGTGGCGCTCCGCCTGGAAATGAACAAGGCTACGGAATGGAGCGTTACCGCCCGCCGCGCCGGACAGGGGCTTCGGCGGGACACCCTCATGGGGGCCCATGGTCCCGGGTCTTCGTTACCGACGCCGCAAACGGGTCTTCCGTGCTTTTCACACGGGAAGTCCATCCGGGGATGTCTCCCGGGCTGCCGGACGAGGCGGGTTCCCTACCGGGCTTCCCCGGCTCACCCTGGCCTGACCTGCCTAGGGCCCGGCGGGACCGTCTGTCTCCCGCAAGGCCCATCCTGTCCCTGCCCTCCCGACCAGAACGGTACCTGATCCGGCTCCCGGAAGGGCAGGTGACCATCATCGCATGAGGGGCTGTGCGTCGGATTCAGCTGTTCCGAAGATACCTGCGCAGGCAGGTATCCATCTCCCGCCATCGCCTGGAGCGCCTGAGGATACAGCCAGAGATGGGCCCCTGCCTTCGCAGGGGCCTGCGGGGGGAGAGCATGTTCTCCATCCCCCAACACCGTGTCCCCGGCGCAGGCCGGGGGCTCCCGCCGTTAGAGTGCGGAGCCAGCCGCACGGGGCCCCGGCGCCCTGCGCTTGCGTTTGGGCCTGCTGCGGGGCGAATGCAGTGCATTCGCGTTATCCCTCCGCAGCGCCGGGGTGAGCGGAGCGGGAGTGCGGTCAACCTGACGCACCGAATACACATTTTTGGACCTTTAAAGACAGATTCAATACAGCCATAGAATGGGGATGCGTCATCTTCCGTTTCTATTGATATTCCTTGTTTCGTTCGGCCTCGCGCCGGGGGCACTGGCCCAGCTGACCAGTGGCATTTCCGGGCCGGACGTGACCGAGGGGGCCCGGGCGATCGGCTATCGGGCCGCCTATGACCCGGACGCCGACGGCTTTGCCCAGCGGGTCCATGTCGACCAGGCGCTGACAGGCGCGCTCATGCTGCGCGGCGTCGTCCAGGTGCGCCGCACGGACGACCGGCCGATGGATTTCGATTTCGTCCAGGGCGAGCTGCGCTGGCAGGTTACGCCGGACAATGCGAAATGGGCCTCCGGCCTGCGCCTTGATGCGCGCCTGCGTGACAGTGGCCGGCCCGGACAGGTCTCTTTGCACTGGCTGAACCAGATTCGCTTGTCGGACACATTGCGCACGCGATTTGCCGTGATTGCCAGTCAGCAGACGGGCGCCGGACGCGAGACCGGAACCTTCCTGCAGACCCGTGGCGAGGTCAGCCGACGAATTGACGGTGGGATCGATCTTGGCGGCGAATTCTACAATTCCTATGGCACGGCAAGCGACCTCTTGCCCGTGTCCGAGCAGAGCCATCTGGCCGGCCCGTTTGCCGCCCTGCCCCTGACCGATTCGCTGAGCCTGCGCACCAGCGCCCTGTTCGGCCTGACCGCCGGGTCGCCGGATGCCACATTCCGCGTTTTCCTGACCCAGGCGTATTAGTCCCTCGCCACATGCGGACCAGTACGGTAAACGTGTTTTTAATGCTGACAAAGGACGGGTAAGTCCGCGATGGACCGCAACACCAAATTCGCTCTTTCGGGCGCGGCCATTGCTCGACGGGATCAGAAACGCCAAGAAGGTGGCGTGGCTGGCGGCAGAACCAGGAAGGGGTCTTTCATGCGCGCAATCTTCGGTATTTTCCCGCTATTGGTCATCCCGGTAGCGCTCTACAATCTTCTGGCCGTCGGGTTCGGCGGCTCGGTGGAAACCGCCAACGAGTTCGGCGAGATCGTGCGCGCCGATGCCGCCCCGATCCTGTCGCTGCTGGGCGACCGTTTCATGGGCCTGCCGATGATTTCCGGGGTCGAATGGGTCCTGACCAAGGGCGATGCGATCGTCCTGCTGGCGGTCATCTTCCTGTTTCTGGAAATCCTGAAATCCACGTCGACCGGCACGGCGACCATCATCAATCACGCCGTTTCGATGATCCTGTTCATCGTCTGCCTGATCCAGTTCCTGCTGCTGCCGAATTTCGCCACGTCCACCTTCTTCATCCTGATGGCGATGACGCTTCTGGATGTGCTGGCCGGTGTGGTGGTCACGATCGTGTCGGCCCGGCGCGATTTCGGTGTCGGCGACATCTGATCGGCTGTTCCGGATTGGCACACAAAAAGGCCCGCCTTCCGGCGGGCCTTTTTCGTTGGTGAGACCGGGACCGGTCAGTCCTTGCCGTAAAGGTCGGCCAGCTGTTTCTGGATGGCCGCCATTTGCGCCTGCATGCTGGCCAGCGCCTCGGCCTGGTATTCCATCATCGGATTGGCCGCGGCCGAGTCCGTCCGAGTCTGCGCGCCTTTCAGCGTCGGCATGAACAGTTTCATCGCCTCCTCGAACATCGCCATGTTCCGCTTGGCCTGTTGTTCGAACATGCTCATCGGATTGGCCGCCTTGCGCCATTCCTTCTGAGCCTCGGAAAAGCTGTTCATCGACATTTCCAGATAGGATGGCAGGAAGGCCTGCGCCCCGCCCCCATAGAAGCCGATCAGCTGGCGCAGGAAGTTGAGCGGCAACGCCCCTTCGCCCTTGGTCTCGTTCTCGAAGATGATCTGGGTCAGCACCTGACGGGTCAGGTCTTCTCCCGATTTTGCGTCCCGAACCTCGAATTCCCGGCCTTCCCGGACGAGGTCCGACAGATGGTCCAGCGTTACATAGGAGGAGGTCGACGTGTCATACAGACGCCGGTTCGCGTATTTCTTGATGATGATCAGATCGTCTGATCCATTTCCCTTGGCCATGTCCTGCCCTCTGCTTCAGTTATTGGCGAAGCAATTTTTGTGCTATGCAGCAAGTCTGGCACAAATTTTCCTTGCGACCAATGTGCTATTGCTATCGCCGGTCCACGATGGCTAGCTGACAGGCGTCAAGCGACACGGGAGGATTATCGTCATGGCGAGAGTAGCACTGGTTACGGGAGGCACGCGCGGGATTGGTCGTGCCATCAGCGAAACGCTGAAAAACAAAGGATATACCGTTGCGGCGAATTTCGCCGGCAACCAGCAGGCTGCGGATGAATGCGCGCAGGAACTGGGCATCAAATGCTACAAGTTCGATGTGGCCGATTATGATGCGGTCACGGATGGCCTGGCGCAGATCGAGCAGGATTTGGGCCCCATCGACATCGTCGTGAACAATGCCGGCGTGACGCGGGACGCGCCCTTCCACAAGATGACACGCGAACAATGGCAACAGGTCATCGACATCGATCTGACCTCCGCCTTCAATGTGACCCGGCAGGTCTGGGAAGGCATGCGCGAGCGCGGCTGGGGACGGATCATCAACATCTCGTCGATCAATGGCCAGAAGGGCCAGTTCGGCCAGGCAAACTATTCCGCCGCGAAGGCCGGCCTGATCGGCTTCACCAAGGCGCTCGCCCAGGAAGGCGCCAAGAAGGGCATCACGGTCAATACGGTCTGCCCGGGCTATATAGATACGGAAATGGTGCAGGCGGTTCCGGAAAAGGTGCTGGAAGGCATCATCGCCACGATCCCCGTCGGCCGTCTTGGAAAGGCCGAGGAGATCGCGTCGATGTGCGCCTATCTGTCCAGCGATGACGCCGCCTTCATCACCGGCGCCACGATGACAGTGAACGGCGCGCAATATATCGCAAGCTAGACACTCAGCGTGATCTTGCCGAAATGCTGCTGGCTGGCCTGATGGGCAAAGGCGGCCGCGATGTCATCAAGCGGGAAATCCTTGTCCAGGACGGGCTTGATGCCATTGGCCTCGATGGCGGCAATCATGTCTTCCTGGTGACGCCGTGACCCGACCGTGATTCCCGACACCGTGATGTTCATCGAGAACAGGGCCGCTGTCGGGACTTCCCCGGCAACACCAGTCAGCACACCGATCAGCGAAATATGCCCGGCCGGACGGCAGGCCGCGATGGACTGGGCCAGCGTGCCCGGCCCGCCGATCTCGACGACTTCGTCCACACCGCGCCCGCCGGTCAGCTTCTTCGCCGCCTTGCCCCAGTCGGGCGTGTCCTTGTAATTGATCACATGATCCGCGCCCAGGGCCTTGAGGCGTTCGAGCTTGGCATCGGAGGAGGATGTCGAGATCACGCGGCATCCCGCGGCCTTGGCAAATTGCAGCGCAAAGATCGAGACGCCGCCCGTGCCCTGGGTCAGCACCCAGTCGCCCGGCTTGACCTTCGCTTCGACCATCAAGGCCCGCCACGCGGTCAGCGCGGCACAGGGCAGGGTTGCCGCCTCGCGGTAGGAATAGCTGTCCGGCATGCGGGTGAAGGCCGTTTCGGGCGCGACGACCAGTTTCGCCCCGAACCCGTCAGCGCCATCGCCCGGCACCTTGTCGAAGCCGGCTGCCTCGATCTCGCCCGACTGCCAGTTGGGGAAGAAGAGGGACAGCACGCGGTCGCCCTTGCCGAACCGGGTCACGCCGTCGCCGACCTCCAGCACCTCGCAGGCACCGTCCGACATCGGAATGCGTCCGTCATCGGTGGGGATGCCCCCCATGACGACCACGAAATCATGATAGTTCAGGCTGCTGGCCCGGACCCGGACGAGAATTTCTCCCGGACCGGGTTTCGGGTCCGGGCGTTCCTCGATGACGAGATTTCCCGGTCCTCCGGGCTTCTTGACGGCGGCGACTTTCATTGTGGTTTCCTCCAGTGTTTTCCTGAAGGGACCTATGCCTCCGTTGGGGAAGTCAAGCGGGCCGGCGGGGTCAGGACGCGGTTTCCAGCCGCGCCGCGCGCAGGGCCTTGCGCCGCACCTTGCCGGCATCATCGCGAACCGGGTCTGGCACGAATTCGAAGCTTTTCGGGATCTTGTAGCGCACGAGATGCTCTGCCAGGTGGGCCGTCAGCGCGTCGTCCGGCACGGGCCCGTCCGGCCGGTCGATGATGGCATGCAGGCGCGCGCCCATATCCTCGTCCGGCAGGCCGATCACGGCCGAGGAGCGCACGCCGGGAAAGGCGTCGATGGCGGCCTCGACCTCGGCCGGATAGATATTGGCCCCGCCGGACAGGATCATGTCCGACAGCCGGTCGGTGAGATAGAGATAGCCGTCACCATCCATCCAGCCGAGATCGCCGAGGCTTTCCCAGCCGCCCTCGATGGATTTCGCTTCGGCGCCGATATAGCGATAGGTCGATCCCTGACCGGTCAGCGGCCGCAGGAAGACTTCCCCGACTGCGCCGGGCGGCAGCGTTTCGCCCGACTCGCCGACAATCCTGATCTCGCACGCCTCGACCGGACGGCCGACCGAGCCCTTGTGGTCCAGCCATTCATCGCCGCGGATCATGGTGGTGCCCTGCCCTTCGGTTCCGGCATACAATTCCCAGATCACCTCCGCCCCGAGCCAGTCGATGAAGCATTCCTTCAGCCAGGCCGGACAGGGCGCGGCGAGGTGCCAGAGCGTCTTCAGGCAGGACAGGTCATATCGTGTACGGACCTCTTCCGGCAGGGCCCAGATGCGGCGCATCATGGTCGGCACCATGTAGACGATGTCGATCTGCAGGCGCTCGATCGTGGCCAGCGTCTTCTCGGCATCGAACCGGGTGGTGATGGCGACCGTGCAGCCCCGGAACAGGGCGATCATGGCCCAGACAAAGGGCCCGTTATGGTAAAGCGGGCCGGGCACGAGCATGGCGCCCTGCTGCTGGATTTCGAGATAGGGAAGCTCCGTGTCCCACGCGGCCGGGGCGGCGGACACGATGAGTTTCGGACGCCCGGTGGAGCCGCCACTGGTCATCGCCTTCAGCGAGGCGGCCGTACGCTCCGGCAGGGGCGTGTCCGGCAGGGCGGGCTCTGGCGCAAAGCCTTCCGCGACGGAGGCGGCCTGCGCATAGGTGCCGGGCGCAACCCCGACGATCAGGGATGGTTTGCCAAGCTCGATGATCTGGTCGCGCTCATGTTTCGGGAGCTTCGCGGAAATCGGCTGGGGCGTCGCGCCGAGCTTCCACACGGCAAAGCAGGCCGCGAAGAATTCGATGCCATTGGGCAGGGCAATGGTGACGAAATCATCCTGCCGGACGCCCAGCGCCTGATAGGCCCGGGCGAGCCGGTTGGTGTGCGCGTCGAGCTGTGCCCAAGTGACCGCCTCGCCTTCATGGTCAATGGCAATACGGTCAGGCTGCTGGCCGGCCCAGTGGGCCAGGATGCGGGACGTGGACAGGACGGGCATGGGGTTTCCTCATTCGGGTTTCTTTTTCTATATCCTTGCACGCTGCAGCAGGCGCTGAAATCCCTCCCAGAACTCTTTCCGGCGGTCTTCGGTCTCCATGAGGATTTCATGCATCGCGCCTTCGACGACCACATGTTCACAATCCGGCAGCCGGGCACAGATCTTCTCGTGCGCGGCATTGTCGACCAATTGTTCCTCTTCGGCCGAGGCCACAAAGACCGGGATCGTCACCTGGGCGAGCGTCTTCGGCTTGGTGAAGGTGTCGAGAATGTTCAGCGAGGCACCGAGCCAGCCCCAGGTGACCGGCCCCAGTTCCAGATCGGGCCGGGCCTCGATCAGGTCGCGTTGCATCTGCCAGTGTTTCTTGTCGTGAGTGACGATATTGGTCTCGAACGTTTCCGGCGGGCCGGGCTGGATCGCGTAATCGCCTGCGCGCCCGGTCGCCCGCATCGCCCAGACCAGGTAGCGCATGCCCAGGAAGCGCGACTTCAGGCCCCACATCGGGGCGCAAAAGGCGGCGGCATCCACCTTGACCAGGCCCTGCGAGATCGTGGCGAGCGCGATGGCCCCGCCCATCGAATGGGCCAGTGACACATGGGGCCGCGGCAGACGATCCTCCAGCTGCTCCAGCCCCCGGGCCAGCGCGCCCATGAAGGTCTCGAACCGGTCGATATGCCCCTTCTTCGTATCATCCAGCAGGCGTTCGGACAGTCCCTGCCCCGGCCAGTCAAGAATGACGACGGCAAATCCCATGGCCTGAAGCTCGCGCCCGACCTCGAAATATTTCTCGATGAATTCGGTCCGCCCGGGACAGACAATCACGGTGCCGCGGGGATCGGATTTTGACAGGGCCGGGGCCACACAGGCCCGGAGGTTCCGTCCGGCGCTGCCCTTGAACCAGACAATTTCCGCGCCCTGTGGCGGCGGGTTGCCGGGGATGAGGACGAAGGATTCGTCCGGAAGGTCTGAAGTGTCGGTCATGCCGGGCCTGCAAATGTAAAGAAGCCGCCCAAGGGTTCCCCGGACGGCTTCAGAGATCAAGTTTGTTCCAGCGGACTAGCTGAATTTCTTCATCAGGTTCTGCAGCTGCATGGCAACGGACATGTCGCCTTCAACTTTCAGCTTGCCCTGCATGAAGGCCATTGTCGGGTCCATGGCGCCTTCGGAAATCTTCACGAAGTCGTCCCAGTTGACCTTGATGGTTGCGTCGGCGTCGGAGTCCGAATTGTCGGCCTTGCCTGCAACACCGTCGATGAACAGCTTGCCGGCGTCACCGAAATCGAATTTCACCTTTTTCGTGAAGTCGCCGCCGGCCTCGACTGCGGAGTCGGCCTTGGACGTGAGTTCTGCGAGATCCATTGAATTCCTCCTTGAATGGACTTGAAGGGATAAAGCCGGGCCTTCCGCCATATTGCAAGCCTGTGAACCGCAGATTCCCTTGATTCAATTCAGTTGCAGGCCGGCTTCCGGAGATTGCTCGGATTTTCAAATCAGCTTGACCTAGCGTAGCGGAAGCATGGAATTTGACCGGCATGAGTTGGCAAAAATCGATCGAAGAATTGCGTCGCCGGGAGCGGCTGGCAGAGAAAATGGGCGGCGAGGAGCCGGTTTCACGGCAGCGCGGACGCGGCAAGCTGACTGTGCGCGAGCGGGTCGCCTTCCTGGCTGATCCGGGAAGTTTCCACGAGATCGGAAAGATCGCCGGCAAGGCAACCTACGGGCCGGATGACGACCTCGACAGTTTCATGCCGTCGAACTCAGTTATGGGACGGGCGACGCTGGACGGGCGTTCCACCGTCATACTGGCCGATGATTTCACCGTGCGGGGCGGCGCGGCCGATGCCTCGATCTGGCAGAAGATGGTTCAGGCCATCAAGATGGCGGCGGAATACCGCCTGCCCCTGGTCCAGATGATTGATGGCACAGGCGGCGGCGGGTCGGTCAAGATGCTGGAGAAAGACCCGCGCACCTATATTCCCGAGACGCCCGGCTGGAACGAGATCACGCATGGCCTGACACAAGTGCCCTTCGTTTCCCTGGCGCTTGGCCCCTGCGCCGGGATGGGCGCGGGCCGGGTCGCGGCCAGCCATTTCTCCGTCATGGTCAAGGACCTCAGTCAGGTGTTTGTGGCAGGCCCACCGGTTGCCATTGCACTGGGCGAGGATGTGACCAAGGAAGAATTGGGTGGCTGGAAGATCCAGGGGCAGAACGGCACGGTCGACAATGTGGTCGACACGGAAGCCGACGCTTTCGAGACGGCCCGCCGCTTCCTGTCCTACCTGCCTGCCTCCGTACACGAACTGCCTGCCCGCACGCCGGCGGCCGATTCTCCGGACCGGCGCGAGGAAAGCCTGCTGTCCATTGTGCCGACCGATGGCAAGACCCCCTACAAGCCCCGCAAGATCGTCGACGCGGCGGTCGACCGGGGCAGCTTTTTCGAGATCGGCCATGATTGGGGCCGCGGCATTGTCTGTGGTTTTGCCCGGCTGGACGGGTATCCGGTCGGCATCCTGGCCGGCGACCCGTTCTTCCTGGACGGGGCCTGGACGGCCGATGTCTGTGACAAGGTCACCCGGCACATGGATCTCTGTTCGCAATTCCATCTGCCCGTCGTGCACTTTGTCGATTGCCCGGGCTTTGCCGTCGGCGTGAAAGCCGAGACGGCCGGCGTGACCCGCGCGGGCGTACGCGCCATGACGGCGATCTATCAGGCCGATGTGCCGGTCTGTTCTGTCGTGATCCGGAAAGCCTATGGCCTGGCCGGGTCTGCCATGATGAATCAGAGCCGGACAAAATGGCGCTATTGCTGGCCGAGCGGCGACTGGGGCAGCCTGCCCATGGCGGGCGGCATCGAGGCTGCCTTCCGCAAGGAACTGGCCGAAGCCGAAGACCCCGAAGCCCTGAAAGCCCAGCTCTACAAGAAATTCGACGCGATCCGGTCACCCTTCCGCACGGCAGAGTCTTTCTACGCGGAGGAAATCATCGACCCGCGCGACACCCGCCCGCTGCTGGTTGATTTCATCCGGCATGCCTGGCGCACGCTGGAGCCGGGCGAGCGGCGCACGGGGTTCCGCCCCTGATCCCTGCCCGATTTCCATCGTGATCTTGCCATTTTGCCGGTTTCATGTGGAAGTCTGCCCGGACGTGGAGGGACCCGATGAAACTCAAACTACCAACTATCGCCGCCGCCGTGCTGTTGCTGGCAGCCTGCGGCGGACCCGGAAGCGAATCCGTGGAGCGCTCTGTCATGACCGCGCCATCGCCCATGATGGAACAGGATATGGCGATGGGCGAAGCCTATTCGAAATCCGGGGGCGGTGCGCCCGCCGAAGAAGCGGCGCGGCAATATATTGCCTATTCGCATTCCCTCGGCCTGCGCCTGCCGGTGAAACAGATCGAACCGGTCATGCAGGGGCATGTGGCCGCGTGCAATGCCGCTGGGCCCTCTGTCTGCATCGTGACAAATTCCTGGTTCAACACCTATTCGGAAGACGAGGCCTCGGCATCCCTGCAATTGCGGGCCACGCCGGACTGGATTGAAACCTTCCTCAACGGGATCGACGAGGAAGCCGAGCGGGCCAATGGCGAGGTCACCAACCGGCAGACCACGGCCGAAGACCTTACCGTTTCCATCATCGACACGGATGCCCGCCTGAACGCCCAGCAAACCCTGCAGAAACGTCTGGAGGAGTTGCTGGCCAATCGGGAAGGGGAGCTGGGAGACCTTCTGGCCACGGAACGTGAACTGGCCCGGGTCAATGGCGAAATAGATTCCCTGAAATCGTCGCTCAAGGCCCTGATGATCCGCGTCGACATGAGTCAGCTGAGCATCAGTTACGAGACGAAACGAAATCCCGTCTCGCAGGGCGCCTTGTCGCCGGTTGCAAATGCGTTCGGAGATTTCTTCTATAATCTGTCACGTGCGCTGGCCGCCGTCATCACGGCCTTCGCGGGCGGCCTGCCCTGGCTGATCCTGATTGGCGTCTTCCTCTGGATCTGGCTGAAACTGATCTGGCCGCGGATACGCCGCAAGAAACCGGAATGATGTGAAAAAAGCCCCCGGAGCGATCCGGGGGCTTTTCTGATCAGGCCTTGGCCGCCGCTTTCTTGCCCGCCTTGGGCTTCGCATCGCCCAGCAGGAGATGTGCGATCTCTTTCGGGACGATCATCAGGATGTCCTGGACCGATGTGTCCCAATCCTCGAGGATGTCCTTCGCGCGCGGCGATTTGGTGCGCTTGAAATGTTCCTCGATCAGGGTGCGGGCCTCGGCGACATATTCTGCCTTCATGTCCGACAGGGGATACCAGTCGATCGCGTCCGGATTGGCCACGCGATCGAATTGCTTGTCCGGGTCCCAGATATAGGCCGTGCCGCCCGTCATGCCGGCGCCGAAATTGTCGCCGACCGGTCCGAGGATCACGGCCTTGCCGCCGGTCATGTATTCGCAGCCATTGGCCCCGCAGCCTTCGATGACGGTGACTGCACCGGAATTGCGAACCGCAAAACGGACACCAGCGGTACCGGCCGCAAACAGCTTGCCCGCAGTCGCGCCATACAGGCAGGTATTGCCGATGATGGCATCTCCGGCGCGGTGGCGCTCTTTCGGGCGGGGCGACACCACGATGGAGGCACCTGACAGGCCCTTGCCGACATAGTCATTGGCATCGCCGATCACTTCCAGCAGGAGGCCCTGGACCGAAAAGGCGCCCAGCGACTGACCAGCAGACCCTTCGAGGCGGATATGCAGGCGTCCTTCCGGCAGGGCCTGCATGCCGAACTTCCGCGTGATGGCAGAACTCGACCGTGCTCCGATGGCCCGCATCGTGTTCTGCACCCCATATTCGAGCTGCATCTTCTCACCGCGCTCGAAGAAGGGCTCGGCGTCGCGCAGGATCTGTGCATCAAGCGTGTCCGGCACCTCTTCCCGGCGGTTCGGCTGGTAGACGACCGGTGTTTCGGTGTCGACCTGAACGAGGAGCGGATTGAGATCGAGATCGTCCAGATGGGTGGAACCGCGGCTGACCTGGGTCAGCAGATCCGTGCGGCCGATGGCCTCGTCCAGCGATTTCAGGCCGAGCGAGGCGAGGATTTCGCGCACGTCTTCGGCAATGAAACTCATCAGATTGACGACCTTCTCGGGAGAGCCGGTGAACCGGGCCCGCAGGGCTTCATCCTGAACGCACACGCCGACCGGGCAGGTGTTCGAGTGGCACTGGCGCACCATGATGCACCCCATGGCCACGAGCGCGGCCGTGCCGATGCCGTATTCTTCCGCACCCAGCATGGCCGCGATGACGATGTCCCGGCCCGTGCGCAGGCCGCCATCGGTGCGCAGCGTGACCTTGTTGCGCAGATTGTTGAGCGACAGGATCTGGTGCCCTTCGGCCAGGCCGAGTTCCCAGGGCAGGCCGGCATATTTGATCGAGGTCTGCGGGCTGGCGCCTGTGCCGCCCACACCGCCGGCGATCAGGATGACGTCGGCCTTTGCCTTGGCCACACCGGCCGCCACCGTGCCGACGCCGGACTGGGCGACCAGTTTCACGCAGACCCGCGCATCGGGATTGATCTGTTTCAGATCATAGATCAGCTGGGCCAGATCCTCGATGGAATAGATGTCATGGTGGGGCGGCGGCGAGATCAGCGTCACACCGGGCGTGGCGTGGCGCAGTTTCGCGATCAGCTCCGTCACCTTGAAGCCGGGCAGCTGGCCCCCTTCCCCGGGCTTGGCACCCTGGGCGATCTTGATCTCGATCTCGCGGCACTGATTGAGATATTCCGCCGTCACACCGAAGCGGCCGGACGCGACCTGCTTGACGGCGGAGTTCATGTTGTCGCCATTGGGCAGCGGCCGGAACCGGGCGCGGTCTTCGCCGCCTTCCCCGGAAACCGACTTGGCGCCAATCCGGTTCATGGCGACGTTCAGCGTGCCATGCGCTTCAGGGCTGAGCGCACCGAGCGACATGCCGGGCGTGACGAAACGCTTGCGAATTTCGTTGATCGACTGGACGCTGGAGACCGGCACCGGCGCGCCGGCGGGCTTGAAGTCCAGAAGATCGCGCAGCTGGATCGGGTCCCGTCCGTGTACGGCTTCGACATATTTGCGATAGATCGAATAGTCGCCCCGGTCACAGGCTGCCTGAAGCGTATGGATCAAATTGCCGTCAAGAGCGTGTGGTTCTTCGGACGCACGCAGGCGATAGAAGCCACCGACTGGCAGGGAGACGACATCCTCGTCGAAGGCGGCTTCATGACGGACCAGCGCATTCTCTTCCAGACCGGCCAGGCCGAGGCCGGAAATCCGGCTGTTCATGCCGGGGAAATAATCCGCCACGAGCGCGCGCGACAGGCCGAGCGCCTCGAAATTGTACCCGCCGCGATAGGACGAGATCACCGAGATGCCCATCTTGGACATGATCTTGAGCAGACCGGCCTCGATGGCCTTCTTGAAGTTCAGGACGCAGTCATTGAGCGACATGTCGCCGAACAGGCCGCGGGCTTGCCGGTCGGCGATGATGTCCTGCGCCAGATAGGCATTGACGCAAGTGGCACCCACGCCGACGAGAACGGCGAAATAATGCGTATCAAGACATTCGGCAGACCGGACGGTGATCGAGCAGAAGGTCCGCAGGCCCTGGGCGACGAGGTGCGAGTGCACGGCGCCGGTTGCCAGGATCATAGGAATGGCAATCTTGTCGGCCGATTGGTACTGATCGGTCAGGATGATGTGTTCGCGTCCTTCGCGGACCGCATCCTCGGCTTCCCGGCGGATCCGGCTGAGAGCATCCTTCAGCGCCGTTCCGTCACCGGACGCAGCACTTTCCTCGAACGTACAGTCGATCTCTGCCGTACCGACGCCGAGCCGGTCAATCAGGCGGTCATACATGCCGTTCGTCAGCACGGGGCTTTCGAGGACGAAGACTTCCTGTTGCGACTTGTCCGTATCCAGCACGTTTCCGAGATTCTTGAACCGGGTCTTCAGGCTCATGACACGCTCTTCCCGCAGCGGGTCAACCGGCGGGTTGGTCACCTGGCTGAAATTCTGCCGGAAGAAATGGCTCATCGGGCGGTAGGAATAGGACAACACGGCCGTTGCCGTGTCATCGCCCATCGACCCGATGGCTTCCTTGCCGCCTTCGGCCATCGGGGCGAGGATCAGTTCGAGCGTTTCAAGTGTATAGCCCGCAGCCGTCTGGCGGCGCAGCAGGTCTTCCTTGTTGAACATCAGGGGTTCCGGCCCCGGACCGATTTCCGGCTCCAGTTCGGTCACCGCCTTCAGCCATTCCTCATAGGGCGCCTTGCCGGCGAGAAGGTCGATCAGTTCACGATGTTCGTAGAACTTGCCTGTCTTGAGGTCTGCCGCAATCATGCCGCCGGCCTGAATCAGGCCGCGCTTGGTCACTTCATGATCGCCCAGCGGGCACATGCCGGCTTCGGAACCGACCGCAAGAATGCCGTCGGCTGTCAGGGCATACCGCAGCGGACGCAGGCCGTTCCGGTCCAGTCCGGCAATCGCCCAGCGGCCATCATAGGCGGCGATCCCGGCCGGGCCGTCCCACGGCTCCATGACGGAGTTGCAGTAGTCATACAGGGCCTGGTGCGATGTCGGCATCACCGAGTCGCGCTTCGACCAGGCTTCCGGGATCAGCATCGCCTTGGCCATCGGGGCCGACCGGCCCGACTTGCACAGGATTTCGAACACGGAATCCAGCGCGCCGGAATCGGACGTGCCATCCGGAATGACCGGCTTCACATCATCGACATGTTCCCCGAAGGCTTCGGAGACCATGCGGATCTCGTGGCTCTTCATCCAGTTCTTGTTGCCGCGCACCGTATTGATTTCGCCATTGTGCGCGATCATGCGGAAGGGCTGGGCGAGCGACCATTGCGGGAAAGTGTTGGTCGAATAGCGCTGGTGGTAGATGGCGAAGGCCGAGACGAAACGCTCATCCTTCAGGTCGAGATAGAAATTGTCGATGTCCTGCGCCAGGAACATGCCCTTGTAGATCAGCGAGGCATGGCTGAGCGAGCAGACATAGAATGACGGAATGGCCGCTTCGCGCGCGCGGCGCTCGATCCGCCGGCGGCAGATATAGAGGGCGCGCTCGAGGTCTTCCGGGCTGCGGCCCATGGCATCGCGGAACATGATCTGTTCGATGGCCGGCCGTGTGTCCTTGGCTTTCTGGCCGATCACCGTGACATCGACTGGCGGCTGGCGCCAGCCATAGATGTAGAAGCCGAAATGCAGCACTTCGGTTTCCACCAGCGTCCGGGCCGCCTCCTGGGCGGCAAAGTCCGTGCGCGGCAGGAAGATCTGGCCTACGCAGATCGGATCATCGGTCGGATTGTGCCCGGTGCGGGTCACATGCTCGCGGAAGAAATCCTGGGGCACTTCAACGCGGATGCCGGCACCGTCTCCGGTCTTGCCGTCGGCGTCCACCGCGCCGCGATGCCAGACATTCTTCAGGGCCTCGATGCCCATCTCGACGATTTCCCGGCGAGGCTTGCCGTCCAGCGCCGCGACGAGGCCGACGCCGCAGGCATCATGTTCGAACTCCGGATCATAGGCATGGCCGTCGATCAGGCGCTGGCGATTGGCTTCATACTGCTTTACATAATCTGACATCTGATCACTCCGCCGCCACTTTACCGGCGCGCTCTGCGGCCCTCATGGCCTTGTGCATTGCTTCGGCCGCATCCCGGCCATCCTTGATTGCCCACACCACGAGCGATGCGCCGCGAACAATGTCGCCGGCCGCATAGACTCCGGGCAGGCTGGTTTCCATGGTCGCATAGTCGACACGCACGGCGCCCCAGCGATTGACGGTCAACGTCTCTTCGCCAAACAGTTCCGGCAGGTCTTCCGGGTCGAAGCCCAGCGCCTTGATCACCATGTCGGCCTTGAGATCGAACGTCTCTCCGGTCTTGACGGGCGACTGGCGCCCCGAGGCGTCCGGCTCTCCCAGCTTCATGCGGCTGGCCTTGACGGCTTTCACCTTGCCGGCCTTCGTGTCGAGAATAGCCTCGGGTGAGGCGAGCCATTCGAACTTGACGCCCTCTTCTTCCGCATTGGCCACTTCGCGCTGGCTGCCCGGCATGTTGGCGCGGTCGCGGCGATACAGGCAGGTGACGGATTTCGCGCCCTGTCGAATGGCCGTCCGCACGCAATCCATTGCCGTGTCGCCGCCGCCGATCACCACGACCCGCTTGCCATCGGCATTCAGGGCGCCCTCATCATAGGCGGGGACGGCGTCGCCAAAATTCTTGCGGTTGGAAGCGGTCAGGTATTCCAGCGCCGGATAGACGCCCGAAGCGCCACTGCCCGGGCATTTGAGATCCTTGGCCGCATAGACGCCCGTCGCGATCAGCACCGTGTCATGCTCTGCCCGCAGCGTGGCAAGTGAAACCGTTTCGCCCACGCGCGTGTTGAACTTGAACTGGATTCCGGAGTCTTCCAGGCGCTTGATGCGGCGCTCGACGACATCCTTCTCCAGCTTGAATCCCGGAATTCCATAAACGAGCAGTCCGCCGCCCCGGTCATAGGCATCATAGATCGTGACCTGATAGCCCTTGCGGCGCAGCTGTTCCGCTGCGGCCAATCCTGCGGGGCCCGCCCCGATGATGCCTGCCGACTGTGCGCGCTCGCGCGGCGGCTGGATGGGCGTGACCCAGCCCTGCTCCCAGGCATTGTCGGTGATGTATTTCTCGATGGAGCCGATCGTGACGGTGCCATGCCCGGATTGTTCGATCGTGCAGATGCCTTCGCACAGTCGGTCCTGCGGACAGATGCGACCGCAGATTTCCGGCATGTTGTTGGTTGCGGACGAGACCTGGTAGGCTTCTTCCAGACGGTTCTCGGCTGCCAGTTTCAGCCAGTCCGGGATATTGTTGGAAAGCGGGCAGCCCTGCTGGCAGAACGGCACGCCGCATTGAGAGCACCGCGTTGCCTGCTCGCGGGCCTTGTCGGTGCTGAACTCGGCATAGATTTCGTGGAAGTCATCCTTGCGGTCGGTCGCAGACCGTTTTGACGGCATGCTCCGCTCGACCTTGGTGAATTTCAGCATCTTCTCAGCCATTTCCGGCGCTCCCTGCTCTGGAGAGACGGGATTAGGTCTTTCTCACAGCCTCTGCAAGCGCATTCCACCTTCTAAGTATCATTTTGATCTGTTTAATGTGGGCAAAAGGACGAATATCCAGGCTATTGATAAGAGTTCTCAACACAACATATCATTTTGATCTACTTGACCTGGGTGGCAGTTTGGCCAAATTCGGTTAGTCAGGAAGTCGTCTCAACTGATCGGGCCAATCTGATGACCCTGTTACAGCTTGCCATTATCGCCCTGCTTCAGGGCACGACGGAATGGCTGCCCATTTCATCTTCCGGGCATGTGTTGCTGGCCGCCGATTTCTTCGAGGCGAGCCCGACAGATGAACTGCTGATCAATGCGGTTTCAAATCTCGGCACGCTGGCCGCGATGCTGATCTATTTCCGGAAAGATGTGGCGAGCGCCGTGGCGGGCGGATTTGAACTCTGCGCGGCGCCCATATCCCGAAATCCCCTGTCAAAAGGCGCCCGGCTGGCCCTGGCTGTCATCGTCGCAACGCCCGTCGCGCTGTTGGCCGCCTTTGCCTATGAGAAGCTCCTGCCCGAGACGCTGCTGGAATCGATGCGCAGCGTGTATGTCGTGGCCGCCACAACCATCCTGTTCGGGGCCCTGCTCTGGTGGGCAGATGTGGCCGGGGGGCGCGACCGCCGGGAAGAGGACATGACCCTCTGGCATGCCTTCCTGATCGGGGCGACACAGGCCATCGCCGCGATCCTGCCCGGCACCAGCCGGTCGGGCATCACGATGACCGCTGCCCGCGCATTCGGGTATGACCGCACCGAAGCGGCCCGGTTCTCTATGCTGATCGGAGCCCCAATTCTGGCCGCGGCGGGCCTCTACGGCGCCATGGGCCTGGTTTCGGCGGATGCGGGCACGACCGCGCTGACGATCCAGGATGGCCTGGTGGTTGCCGCCATCGCCTTCATCACCGGCCTGGCGTCCATCTGGTTCCTGATGTCGCTGCTCAGCCGGATGAGCTTCCTGCCCTTCGTCCTGTACCGGTTCGGGCTGGGCGCCGTGCTGGTGCTGGGATCGCCGCTGGTCGGCCTGTTCTGAGGCCCTAGGCTTCGGACGCCTTGTGGAACTCGCCATAGTCGCGGAAGCGCCAGAGATAGGTCGGCACAATCGCTTCAACGGATTCCAGTTCCGTCACGCCCAGATCCTCGAGGGTCAGGGCATCTTCGGCAACGACATTGTCTGACTTGAGCAGCTCGACCTGATCGCCTGTCAGCGGCGGATCGCCCAGAAAGCCCCAGGAGAAGGGCGGAATGTAGCGCCAAACGGCCGCCGTCAGATACCCCATCGGTTTGGCGACGAAGAATGGCAGGGGCGCCTTGAACCGCTTGCGGTCAATCGTCTCCAGGATCACGTCATAGAGTTCGTTGAACGTGTAGGTGCGCGGGCCGCCCAGCTCGTAGGTCTTGCCCGCCGTGCCAGCATCATCGACGGCAATTGCAATCGCCTCGGCCACATCACCGGCATAGACCGGCTGGAACCGTGTCTTGCCGCCGCCAATGGCGGGCAGGACCGGGAAAACACTCATTGCCGGGGAACTTGCCAGGGCGGCAAACCGATTGAAGAATTCATCTTCCGACGCAAACACGATGGACGGGCGCAGGATGGTAGCCGTCGGCACCGAGTCACGCACCGCCGCTTCGGCTTCCGCCTTGGTGCGCGCATAATCGGAAGCCGATTCCGCGTCCGCGCCAATGGCCGACACCTGGACGAACCGGGTGATGCCCTTTCCGGCAGCGACGTCTGCCAGCAGGGCAGCCCCTTCGGCCTGCGACCCGTCAAAGGTCTGCGCACCCTTTTCGAACATGATCCCGACCAGGTTCACCACGGCATCGGCGCCTTCAAGCGCGCGCTCGATGGAGGCCCGGTTGCGGATGTTGGCCTGCATGATGTCGACCCATCCGGGCGGGCCCGCCAGACGCACGTCACCGGCCGTGTTCACATGCCGGCAAGCCACGCGCACGCGCCAGCCCTTCTTCACCAGCTGACGGGCAGCATAGCGACCGATGAACCCCGATCCGCCGAAAACAGTTACCAAGCCTTTGGTCATCTTCAGTATCTCACATGGCGGCCCCGGCCGCGACAATCCGATGCGCGCCTTTGACCATAGACCCGTTCGCCTGTCTACCAAGCCGGCACGGGCGAATCAGCGCGGCCTGCAGAATGTCCTGCCCTGCTGCCTGCTTGCGCAGTCTGCCGGGCTTTCAGTCATGGCCCCTCAGGGGCCTGCACCGTGAACCAGTCCGACAGCGCCTGCTGCTGCGCCGCATCCATGTGCAGGCCCAGCCTGGAGCGGCGCCAGAGCACATCTTCGGCGGTTTCGACAAATTCCTCTGCCTGGAGGTAGCGCACTTCCGCCTCGGTCAGCCCGCCGCCGAACTGAACACCCAGCTGCGCCTCGGTCTGCGCGTCCTGGAGCACGGCCCGGACCCGTGTGCCATAGGCGCGGGCGAGCCGCGACAGGAGATCGGGGTCCATCTTGGGATAGGCCTGTGTCAGGCCGGCCAGAAAGGCATCGAAATCGGCGCCGGGAATGTCGCCGCCCGGCAGGCTGGCCTGTTCCGTCCAGTCCCGGCCCATTCCGGGATACACGTCCTTCAGCGTGTGCAGCGCATCTTCGGCAAGTTCGCGATAGGTCGTGATCTTGCCGCCGAACACCGAGAGGATGGGCGCACCCTCCGTGTCATCGCGTTTCAGCACATAGTCGCGCGTGACCTTTGACGCATTGGCCGCATGGTCATCATAGAGCGGGCGCACACCGGAATAGGTTGCCACCACATCGTCGGGCGTGATGGCGCGATTGTAGTATTCGCTGGCGCCGGCGCAGAGATAGTCGATCTCGTCCGCAGTGATTTCGACCCGGTCGCGATCTGCATCATAGGGCACATCGGTGGTGCCGATCAGCGTGAATGCCCCGCGCTCATAGGGGATGGCAAACATGATGCGGCCATCGCCATTCTGGAAGAAATAGGCATGATCGCCGTCATGCCATCGGGGCACGATGATGTGGCTGCCCTTCACAAGGCGCAGGTGGGTTTCGTCCGGCTGTCCGGAATCCAGCCCCAGGACATCGTCCACCCAGGCGCCGGCGGCATTGACCACCGCCTTGAATGTGCGCGTCTCGCTTTTCCCGTCGCGCTCCAGAACGGCTTCCCAATGATCGGCATGCCGGACCAGATCCGTGCATCTTGTGCGGGTCAGGATGTCTGCACCGCGGGCGCGCGCATCGACGGCATTCAGAACGACCAGCCGGGAATCCTCGACCCAGCAATCGGAATATTCGAAGGCAAGCCGGTAGTCCGGCTTCAGCGGGTCGAGCCGGTCGGTCGAGCGACGGCGCAGCGTGGAGGTGGGCGGCAACAGCTTCCGGCCGCCCAGATGGTCGTAAATGAACAGGCCCAGGCGGATCAGCCAGGCTGGCCGCAATTCCTTGTGATGGGGCAGCACAAACCGCATCGGCCAGATGATGTGCGGCGCCGCCCGAAGCAGGATTTCCCGCTCGATCAGCGCTTTCCTGACGAGGCTGAAATCATATTGTTCGAGATAGCGCAGGCCGCCATGGATCAGCTTGGTGCTGGATGAGGATGTGTGCTGGGCAAGGTCATCCTTCTCGCACAGGACAACGTCCAGACCCCGGCCGGCCGCGTCACGCGCGATGCCGGTGCCATTGATCCCGCCTCCGATGACGAGGAGGTCGTGCATCTCAGCCTTTCATCAGGCCGGCCGCCTTGAGCAGCTTGCCGGCGCGCAGCACGCGCTGCAGCTTGTGTTCCGAGGAGCGGTCACCCTTGTTCGAATCCGGGTGGAACCGCCGGACATATTCGGCATAGCGCGCCCGGATCTCGGCCGGCTTCGCATCGGTGTCGAGATCAAGCTCCTTCAGGGCGCGGCGCTGCAATGTGTTGCGCTGGCTGGACGCTGATGATTCGCCGCTGGCCACATCATCCATATTGAAGAAGCGGCTCCCGGCCCAGCGGCGCGGGTCCAGCTTCTGGGCGCTCTTGTCACCGCCGAGCGGGCCGGTGCCGAATTTCCAGGTGCGCTTGTGCCCGAACCGTTCCTGACGGGCGAAGGACGCCGCTTCCGCTTCGGACATGCCTTCGAAGAAATTGAAGTTGCGATTGTATTCTGCAGCGTGCGCCTGGCAGAAATAATGGCGGCCATTCCCCTTGCGCTTGGGCGCGGGATGGGTGCCTTCCAGATCACACCCCTTATGGTCGCACACACGCGTTTTCTGCGCACGGGCGCGGGAGGCCTCGTCCTTCGGAGGCTTGACGCGTATATCCTTGAACTTCACGCGATAGGAAAATGGGTCACCGTCAGACATGACCCGGCATAATAAGGAGTGCAGGTTAAAGATGCCACAGCCAAGTGACAGGTTATCGCGAATTCGTGACCTTCTGACCGAGGCGTTCGACCCGGTTGAACTGGAAATCACCGATGACAGCCACAAGCATGCCGGACATGCCGGGGCCGCCCCGGGCGGTGAGACCCATTATAGTGTCCGAATCACCTCCGCCGCCTTTGAAGGCCTTTCCCGCGTGCAGACGCAGCGCACAATCATGATGGTGCTGCAGTCGGAGTTCGATTCCGGGCTGCACGCGCTGGCGCTCAACGCGAAGGCGGCCTGAGTCGCAAAAAAAAGCGAACCCGGCCGGAACCGAAATATGACTGGAACATTAATTCCACAGCCGTCGAGGAGAACGGGTGATGGTAAGAATGATCCTGCTGGCCGCTGCGGCCAGCGCCGCTATTTCGGGTCCAGCCCTGGCAGACCCGACATCCGAGCAGCTGAATTATGGCATGCTTCACTGGATTCGGGACACGGTCTGCCAGCCGGGCCGAGAGATTGTCTTCGTGCCGGTGTCGCATGATGTGCCGACCCTGAAGGGTGAATGGGCCGTGATCGGCATGGACGATCCGGACCCGGATTCCGCCCATATTGTCACCCTGTCGGAAAAGACCTGGCTGAAAGCCAATGGCTGCGACGAGGACATGCCACGCG
Organism: Hyphomonas sp.; assembly: GCF_017792385.1. NCBI lineage: Bacteria > Pseudomonadati > Pseudomonadota > Alphaproteobacteria > Hyphomonadales > Hyphomonadaceae > Hyphomonas > Hyphomonas sp. The sequence continues at coordinate 1,236,443 of NZ_CP051230.1, forward strand.
GCCTTCAGATGGCCGGGCGCGAGACGGGATCAGCTGGTCTCGGCCTCTGATACGTTCAGACCGGTGACCTGATTGCGCTGGCGGCGCAGGATGTTGAACCGGTATCCGTGAAACACGAAACTCTGGCCCGGTTCCGGAATGGTCTGCGCCTCGTGGATAACCAGCCCCGCCACCGTCACGGCCTCATCGTCGGGCAGGTTCCAGCCGGTCGCGCGGTTGAGATCCCGGATCGGCACCCATCCATCGACATTGACAGACCCGTTCGGCTGGGGCCGCACGCCCTGCACCGCCACATCGTGCTCATCGTGAATGTGGCCGACAATCTCTTCCAGAATGTCTTCCAGAGTGATCAGGCCCTGCAGCTCTCCATATTCATCCACCACCAGCGCGAAGTGGCTGCGCTTCTGAAGGAAGGCGTCCAGCTGGTCCTGGACCGGCGTCGTTTCCGGCACGAACCAGGGCTTGCGCAACAGGCCTTCGAGATCGAGCGAAGAAAGGTCACCGCCCAACGGCAGGGCCGCGCGCAGCAGATCCTTGGCGTGCAGGATGCCGACAATTTCCTCTTTCTCGCCGCGATACAGCGGCAGGCGCGTATGCGGGCTGGCCATCGCCTTCATAATCAGCTGACGCGGTTCGAGATCCGCGTTCAGCATCTTGATGTTCTTGCGGTGGATCATGACATCCTCGACCGTCAGCTCCTTCAGGTCGAGCGCGCCGACAAGGCGCAGCCGGTCTTCCGCCGCCACGCCGCCCTCCGAGGCGTGCAGGTCGATCGCGCCGCGAATTTCCTGTTCCGCCGACACCGATTCCGCCGGGGCGCCGAGCCCCAGGATCTTCAGGGTGACGGTCACCACCATCTGGATCAGCACGACGAACCAGGACACCGCCAGGACAAGGGCGCTGATCGGGCGGGCCACGCTCATCGCCATCGAATCCGGCCGCGTGATGGCATAGGTCTTCGGCAGCACTTCGGCAAAGACGAGGACCAGGAGCGTCATCACAGCGGTCGCCATGGCCAGCGCCAGCCCGCCCTGACCGAACAGGGCCGTGAACAGCGATGTGGCCAGAACCGAGGCCAGAATGTTGACGAGGTTGTTGCCCAGCAGGATGGCGCCGATCAGGTTTTCCCGATTGGTGATCAGGCGGTTCACGGTTTCCGCGCGCTTGTCGCCGTCCTTTTCAAGCTGGTGCATGCGCGCGCGCGAGGCCGCCGTCAGGGCGGTTTCAGACCCCGAGAAGAAGGCTGACATGCCAAGCAGCAGCAAAATGGAAACAGCATAGCCGATAATCATGGAACGACTTTCATTGTGTAGGATCAGCCTTCCAGCAACTCGCCCCGCAGGAAGGTTTCGACCGATGCAAGGTCTGCATCCCTGTGAATATAGGACTGGCCGATGCCGCGCGCGAGGATGAGGGGCACATGGCCGCCGCTCGCTTTCTTGTCCTGCTGCATCAGCGAGACGAGACGGCTGGCCGTATAGGGCCCACCCTGCCGGCCGGGAATGGCGGCGGGGAGGCCGGACGCCTCCAGATGCGCCTTCACCCGCGCGGCGTCTTCGGCCGGGGTCAGGCCCTGGCTGGCGCCATAGCGAAACGCCAGCGCCATGCCGATCGCCACCCCTTCCCCGTGCAGCAGGTCCGGCCCGTAGCCATTTGCCGCTTCCAGCGCATGGCCGAACGTATGTCCGAGATTGAGCAGGGCGCGCACGCCGGTCTCGCGTTCATCCTCGGCCACAATGGCGGCCTTGGCGCGGCAGCTGGTGGCCACTGCATGGGCGATCGCCTTCGGGTCCAGCGCCAGCACGTCGCTGCCATGACGCTCCAGCCACTCGAAGAAGCCGGCATCATTGATCAGGCCGTATTTGACGATCTCTGCATAGCCGGCGCGCAATTCGCGGGGCGGCAGGGTTTCAAGCAGCGCGGTGTCCGCGATGACGAGTTGCGGCTGATAGAAGGCCCCGATGAGATTCTTGCCGCGCGGCGTGTTCACGGCCGTCTTTCCACCGACCGAGGAATCGACCTGCGCAAGCAGCGTTGTCGGGACCTGGACGAATTTCATGCCGCGTTTCATCAGGCTGGCCGCGAGCCCGGTAATGTCCCCGATGACGCCGCCGCCGAGCGCAATCACGACATCCCCGCGGTCTGCCGACGCTTCCAGCAGCCAGTCGAGAATATGCTCCAGATTGGAGAAGGATTTTGTTTTCTCGCCCGGCGGCAGGGCCAGCCAGTGCGTGGCCACGCCGCTTGGCCCGAGCGCCTCGTCCAGCCGATGCCGGTGCAGGCGCTCGACCGTCTCATCGGTCAGGACAAACACGCGGGGCTGTTTGAGCATGCCGGACAGGCGGCTGCCCAACTGGTCCAGCGCGCCATGGCCGACCAGAATGTCATAGCTGCGGTCTCCGAGATCGACGATCACGGTTTCAATCGGCGGGGCGGTGAGGTTCACTTCGGTGTCCAAGTCTGCAAGGCCCTGTAGATGGCGTTGACGGTGTTTACATGGGGGCCGTCCTTTGACGGCACGACGAGATCAGCCTGCGAATAGATCGGTTCGCGTTCTGCCAGCAGATTGGTCAGCACATCCTTGGCATCGGGCCGGCGCAGCAGCGGACGGGTGTCGCGCTTCTGCACACGGCGCCAGAGGGTTTCAAGATCTGCATTCAGCCAGATGGTGACCGCATTTTCGCGCATCAGCGCCCGCGTTTCCGCATTCAGATAGGCCCCGCCGCCCGTGGCAAGCACATGCGGAGGCTCCGCAAGCAGGCGTTTCAGGACCTGATGCTCGCCGCGGCGGAAATCCTCTTCCCCGTGCAGCGCGAAAATGTCGGTGATGGACAGGCCAGCCGCCTTTTCGATTTCCGTATCACTGTCATAGAATTTCCGGCCCAGCTTCTCGGCGAGACGGCGTCCCACAGTCGACTTGCCCGCGCCCATCAAACCGACAAGCGCAACCGTCCGGGACATGTAGGGCAATGTCTCGCTGTCGGGATTTGTCGAACTGTCACTGTCAGATGGCATTCTGGACTTTCAGGCTCTGTTGGGTACTTGTCCTATAGTTGCTGCGGCGCCTTCGCAATCCAGCGCCGGAAATCTGTATCCAAGGGTCTTATTCCATGCGCAAGTTTCTCATTCTTCTGGGCCTGCTGATTATCCTGGTCCTGGGCGCTGCCTGGTGGCTGGGCGGACAGGCCGCAAAGGGCAAGCCGGAACCCGGTGAAGTCCGCATCGAGGTGGACAATGTCCTTTAGGGGACTGGCCGCCGCCGCGCTGATCGGGTCGGTCGCCCTGACGGCCGAGGCGCAGATCGAGGATTCCGGCCTGGACCTGGTGAATCCGTGGGGCATGAGCTTTCTGGAAGCCGGTGAACCGTCGCTGTCCACAGACATGTGGAGCGCGTCCGATGCCGATGACCTTCTGCCGCTGATGCGGGACGTGCGGACACATGGCCTGACCCCGGCAGAGCGCACATTGATGCGCCGCATGGCCCTGTCCCCGGCCGCGCCGCCCCCCGGCGCGCAGGAGCCGGCCCTGCGGGCAGAGCGTGCCCGCATCATGTATGAGCTCGGCGAGGCCGAGGCGGCCGCCAGCCTGATGGCCCGTCTCGAGACGCCGCCTCCGGGGCTGGATGCCGACGAGATTGTCGCGGATCTGAACCTGGCCCTGGGCAATGAAGCCACGGCCTGCAACATGCTGGATGATCCGGACCGGATGACCGGATACTGGGCCAAACTGCGCGCTGTCTGTGCGGCGCTGCGCGGCAACACGGCCGGGGCAGAACTGGCCATCGAGATGGCGTTGCAGCAGGACGCGGTCGATTCCTGGCTCTTGTCAGCGGTCTTTGCGGCGTCCGGAGAGTTGCCGGAGCCGCCGGAGGCCGATTTCTCCTCCGGCCTCAACCTGGCCATTTCCGCAGAAGCCGGGCTGGTCCCGCCGGACTCCCCGATCCCTGACAGCCGGCCTGACCTGGCGGCCGCAATGGCCGAGCACCCCAATTTGCCGGACAGGCTGCGCGTGGAAGCTGCGGCGCAGGCAGCCGCCGCCGGACTGCTTCCGGACCGGACTTACCGGTCCCTCTTCCTGACCCTCGTCAACAGTCCGGACTTTGTGCCGGAGACCGCCCTGGAAAGTGCGGTCTATGCGGCGCGTGACCCGCTGGTCAGCGATGAGGATCGCGCCTTTGCCCTGGCCTCTGCGCTGGAGGAGTCGATGCGGACCCCGGCAGAGTTCCGGGTCGTTTCGGCGCTCCTTTGGGAGGAGATTGCCCGCCTGCCGGTGACGGCCGCGACAGCGCCCGGCGCCCCGGTCTTTGCCCGGGCGGCCCTGGCGACGGGACATTTCCGGGCCGCTAAGGACTGGTCGTCCGCAAACACGATGGAGGGCGCGCTGGCCGATGGCGGATTCGATGCGGCCCGCATGGCTGCCCTTGTCGTGCTGGCCGGACAGGAAACATCTGCCAGCGCGGTCAGCTATATCGGCACCCGGCTGGCAGAACAGGCAGAATCGGACGCGCAGCTGGCGGAGGCGAAACGCCTGTTTTCCCTCTGGACAGCATTGGGCATTGCCGCACCGGCAGAAGCCAGACGCCTGATGTCCGAAGGCACTGCCGAACCGGGTGACCAGGCATTCCAGCCTGCCCTGCTGGCAATTCTGGCAGCCGCAGAGGCAAATGCCGCGGGAGAGGTGATCCTGTCTACGGTCGGGCTGACGCATGGCGATCCGAGCGAGCTGGATGATGGCAGCCTGCTGATCCTGCTGAAGGCGCTTCAGCGCATCGGCGCAGAGGATGGCGCCCGGCAGCTGGCGCTGGAAGCCTCCGGCTACTGGAAGGCGTCCTGATCCGTTCATCCTGTTTCAATGCCTGCGTGTCAGGGTCGGGACATGACCGACCGCGCCCGTATTGAAGCCTTTCTTGAAATGATGTCCGCCGAGCGCGGAGCTTCGGCCAATACGCTCGATGCCTATGGCCGTGACCTGCTGGATGCATCGGAACATTGTTCCGGCGGGCTGTGCGATGCGACAGGCGCCGAGATATCAGGCTGGCTGCAGGATCTAGCGAGACGCGGCATGGCGGCCTCGACGCAGGCGCGGAAGCTGTCCGCGGTGCGCCGTTTTTTCCGGTTCCTGTTCGAGGAAGGCGACCGGAAGGATGATCCAACGGCCCAGATTGACGGCCCCGCTCCGGCCCGCGACGTGCCGGATGTCCTGTCCCGCGAAGACGTGGCCCGGCTGCTGGACGCCTGCGCCGACGATCCGCGCATGCGGTGCCTGCTCGAATTGCTGTACGGTGCCGGGCTGCGCGCCACCGAACTGGTCTCCCTGAAACTCGGCCAGCTGCCCCGCCGCAAGGGCCAGCGCTGGACGACGCGGGATATCATTGTGCGCGGCAAGGGCGGAAAGGACCGCCTGTGTCCACTTGGCCGCCCGGCCTTGGCCGCCCTGTCCGACTGGCTGGCCGTGCGCGAGGATTACCTGCCGGAAGGATCGCTGGCGCGCGGACGGGCAGAGCCCTTCCTGTTCCCGTCGCGGGGAAAGGCCGGACACCTGACCCGCCGGCGGCTGGGACAGATGCTGGAAGCGCTGGCAGTGGCGGCCGGGCTGCGGTCAGACCGGGTTCACCCGCACGCGCTGCGCCATGCCTATGCCACGCACCTGCTGATGGGCGGGGCCGATTTGCGCAGCGTGCAAACCCTGCTCGGGCATGCCGACATCGCCACGACGCAGATCTACACGCATGTCCTGACAGACGAACTTGCCGAACTCCTGGAAACCGCACATCCGCTGGCGCAGAGCTGACCGGGCCGCACGAAAGTTCGCTAGGCGCGGCTTCAAGGGATTGATAGAATGTGCGCAAAGGTCGCAGGCGATCCGGGAAAAGTTTCCGGCGCGCGCTGAATCTCTTCTTATATGCAGCTCCCCTTCAACCCCCTATCGAGGCGTGAAAGTGTCCGGTATGAAACGCGTTCTGAGTGCTCTTATTCCCACCATCCTGATCTCCGAGATCATCGCCATCACGCTGATGGCAGCAACTTGGGTGTTGCTGTCCGCCCTTCATGCCAGCACCGGCATGCTGATCGGCGGGGAGATCGTGACCATGCTGGGCGTGGCGGTTCTGGCAGTCATCATTTTCCGGCGGGCCATGCGCATCGACATCGAGGCCGTCCCAGCCGACGATTGATCAGGCAGCGGTCGCCGAGCCGCGCGAAGCGACCCAGAAAGCGTGAATCACGCCGGGCAGCCAGCCGATCAGGGTGAGCAGCACGTTCAGCAGGAATTGCAGACCGATCCCTTCTTTCAGGGCAACGGCCACTGGCGGCAGGAAAATGGTCAGCAGGATCATCAGCAGGGACATGTCGGCATTCCTTGATTGCGATATGGTACTGATTGAATGCGCAGCCTGCGCCGCGGTTCCATGCTGCACCGGAGTCTCATTGCCGGAAGAATTTTGCCGCGCCGGTTGACGCTGCGGGCGGGCACCGCCTAGACCAGCGATCAGGGCGTTTCAATCAAGTGTAGTACAGACCGCATCGGGTGAGGTGGGCGGCCGTGTATGCGGAGTTCATCGTGTCAGCCATATTCACCCCTTCCGCAGACAAGGAATTCTTCACGCCGTTCGGGCCGATGCTGGGCTATGTCCGCATGCCGCCGAATCTCGTCGAATACCTGAACGCATCCATGAGCGAACAGCTGGAGGATCATTCCGCGAGCCTTGTGGGGAAGGTCCGCCAGGAATTGCTGTTTCCGAAACCGCTGGTCGATGCGGCTGCCGGTGCGCTCGGCAATGCGCTGATCGAATATCATATCCGGGCCAGTCATCGCGGCACATTTGGCGACTATGACCATACGGCCAAACGTTATGAGCTGAACATCATGGCGGGCTGGTTCGTGCGACAGTTCGAAAATGAGTACAACCCGCTGCACATCCATACCGGTTGCGCCCTGTCCTGTGTCGGGTATCTGCGCCTGCCCGAAGGCATTGATGATGAATGGGCGGAAGACGACAAGGACCATCATCCGACCCATGGACACCTTCAGTTCGCCCATGGCACGGATTCCCACTATTCGGTCTCGAACTTCATGATCCGGCCGCGCGTCGGTGATTTCTACATCTTCCCCTCCTACATGTTTCACAGCGTGTATCCGTTCAAAACGCCGGGGGAACGCCGATCATTCAGCATGAACCTGTCAGTCGTGGAATCGGAGGCATGAGCCTTTCTGACTGATTGACGCGCTGGGCCCGCCCTCTATGTTGCGCCGCAACAAGGAGGAACGCATGAGCACCAAGACCCCGAGAGACTTCTTCAAGCCGCTGGCCATCGGCGCCCCCGCCCCGATGCGCGACCTGCCGGTGCGGCTGGAGCGGATGATCCATTTCGTCCCGCCGCATCTGGACAAGGTGCGCGCCAAGGTGCCGCAAATGGCCGGAGGCGTGGACGTCATGCTGGCCAATCTGGAAGACGCCATTCCGGCTGATGCCAAGGATGCTGCCCGTGCCGGCGCCATCGAGATGGCGTCCATGTATGACTGGCAGGGTCAGGGAACCGGCTTCTGGAGCCGCGTGAATCCGCTGAACTCCCCCTGGTTTCAGGAAGATGTCAGCGAGCTGGTCCTGAAGGCCGGCCACCAGCTGGACGTCATCATGCTGCCCAAGGTCGAGGGACCGTGGGACATCCATTTCGCTGACCAGTATGTTGCTCAGCTGGAAGCGAAAGCCGGCCTGACCCGCCCGATCCTGTTCCACGCCATCCTCGAGACGGCGCAGGGCATGGCGCGGGTTGAAGAGATCGCGCTGGCCAGCCCGCGCATGCAGGGCATCAGCCTCGGACCGGCCGACCTGGCTGCCGACCGCAAGATGAAGACCACGCGTGTGGGCGGGGGACACCCCTTCTACCGGGTGATCGACGATCCAAACGAAGACGGCAGCGCGCGCGCCTCTGCGCAACAGGATCCTTGGCACTATACGATCGCACGCATGGTCGACGCATGTCGGATGGCAGGCATCAACGCATTTTATGGCCCGTTCGGCGACATCGCCGATCTCGAAGCCTGTGAGCAGCAATTCCGCAATGCCTTCCTGCTGGGCTGCTCCGGGACATGGAGCCTGCATCCGAACCAGATTGCCATCGCGAAGAAGGTGTTCAGCCCGGATCCCGGCGAAGTCAAATTCGCCCGCAAGATCCTCGCCGCCATGCCCGACGGGTCCGGCGTCGCCATGATTGACGGCAAGATGCAGGATGATGCGACCTGGAAACAGGCCAAGGTGATCTCCGATCTGGCGGATCTCGTGGCCAGCAAGGATCCGGACCTGGCCGCAGCCTACGAGGCGTAATTCCGCTTCACCTGCGGGTTTCGCGTGTTAGGGTCTCCCCGGAAGAGGGAGTGAATGACATGCGAACACCCGTTACGGCGCTGCTGTGCCTGAGCCTGGCGGCCCTGCCCGCGCTGGCGGACGAGGTCTGGACCACGCCGATCGGCGATGTGGTCTATGAAGACGAAACCGATGATGGCTGGGCCGTCTGGTCCTATCCCGGGCTCGATGCGCGCGGCACGGTGTATCTGAAGGATCTGGCCGGCGTTTATGAAGGCCGGGGTGCCTATGCCGGCATCTGGGTCGAACCCGAGAGCCCCGGGATAGAGTTGTGCGACGTGGCGGTTACAAATCCGGCAACGGGAGAGTCCCACTACAATTGGGGCCGGGTCGATATCGTGTTCACCGAGCCGGACTTTCCCGGCGGCTGGGTTGCCCTTCGAGGCAACTGCTTCAACGATCCCAGCGACTATCTGATCGGCAAACCGGTCACGGCAATGACAGAACAGGAACAATAGGATGGCGGAACATCTGATACCAATGACGGGACACAGCCCGAACCTGCAGCGCTGGATCGACTGGATGAATGGTGACCATGCGCCCGACGGCCTGGCGCGGCAGCTGTCCGATGATGTCGTGTTCAAGAGCCCGGTGGTGCACACGCCGCAGGAAGGCAAGGCCATCACCCTGGCGTATCTGACGGCGGCGGGCGCGACGCTGGGCGGAGACACGTTCCGCTATACCCGCGTGTTTGACTGCGGCGACCAGGCGGTGCTCGAGTTCGAGTGCGTGATGGATGGCATTCTGGTCAATGGCGTGGACATGATCGCCTGGAACGCGGACGGCAAGATCGAGGACTTCAAGGTCATGGTCCGTCCCCTGAAGGGCATGCAGGCCGTGCACGCCGCCATGGGCGCAATGCTCGAGAAGATGAAACAGGGCGCCTGACGGCCGGATACCATGTCCATCCCCGTCATTCTCACCGACCGGTTGGCATTGTGCGCACCGGAAGTCCGCCATTTCGAGTCTTCCGCCGCGATGTGGGGATCGCCCGAAGTGACCCGGCACATAGGCGGCCAGCCCCGGGCCCGCCAGGACGTCTGGTTCACCCTGTGCCGCAATCGCGGCATGTGGGATTTGCTGGGCTATGGATCCTGGACGATCGAGGACCGCAAAACAGGTGCGTTTCTCGGCGAGGGTGGCTTTGCGGACTTTCAGCGCGGCATGACGCCTGACCTGTCGCAATGGCCCGAAGCCGGATGGGTCTTCGTGGAATCCGCCTGGGGGCAGGGTTATGCCAGCGAAGCTGTCAGTGCCATGCATGACTGGCTGGATGAAGTTCGGCCCGGTCCGAGTGTCTGCATCATCGACCCCGGCAATCTGGGATCCCGCAAGGTGGCGGAGAAATGCGGATACGCATTCTGGCAGGAATCATCCTATCGCGACGCCGCCGTGAATGTATTTCGCCGGCGGGCCGACGCCTAACCCGTCTTGAGACGGACGGATTGCGTCTTGCTGCTCCAGCCACGGATGAAATCCATGAATGCATCGTGGGGAAGGCCGGAACTGTACAGGAAGCCCTGAGCCATCGAGCATCCGCGACGCCGGAGGAAGTCGGCCTGACGCTCGGTTTCGACGCCCTCGGCCACAGTCTTGAGGTTCAGAGTCTCGGCCATGGCCAGGATCATCTCGATGATGGCCGGCGCCTGCTCGTCGGATTCCAGGGCAGACACGAATTGCCGGTCGATCTTGAAGACATCGAACGGCAGCTGGGTGAGAATGGACAGGTTCGAGTGGCCTGTCCCGAAATCATCGATGGCCAGTTTCGTGCCGAGGCTGCGCAGCGGACGCATCACCCGCGCCACCTTTTCCGGTTCGGACACCGCCATGCTTTCCGTGATTTCCAGCTCGAGCCGGTTCGGCGGGAGGCCGGTGCGCTTGAGAATGGCCAGCACGGTTTCTGTCAAATCGGTGGCCTGGAACTGACGCGGGGAGACATTGACGGCGACGGTGGCGTTGAAGCCTTCCTGCATCCAGATGCGGGCCGATTCGCATGCCGCTTCCAGGACCTGCTCGCCGATCTGGGTGACTAGGCCGGTTTCCTCTGCAAGTGGAATGAACGTGTTTGGAGATATGATCTTTCCATTCGGGCGAATCCAGCGGGCGAGGGCTTCGGCGCCAACAACTTCGCCCGTGTTGAAATCGATTTTCGGCTGGAAATGGGTCTTGAATTCGCGATTGGCGACGGCGTCTCGCAATTCTGCTTCCAGCATGTACTTGCCGCGGGCGACGCGGTTGAGACGCGGGGAAAAATACCGAAAGCCCGACCCCGTATCGGTGCGGACCTGGCGCAGCGCCAGTTCTGCATGCCGAAAGAGTTTCTGCATCGTGTCGGCGTCTTCCGGCGCGATCACGATACCGCCGGAAATCCCGAGCGTGACCGACTGGCCCGCAACGATGAACGGATCGGCAAAGGCGAGCCGGATGGCCCGGGCAACATTCGAGACATAGTCGCGGCTGACGGCGATGGGCAGGTAGAGGGCAAAACTGTCCGCCTGCATCGCGGCCAGCATGGATTCCTTGAGCCCGTTGCGCACCGGGCCTTCAAGCGAATTCAGCGCTGCCGACATGCGCTGGCCACAGGCCTTCAGCAGGGCTTCGCTGGACAGGGCGCCAAGGCGTTCGGAGGCCCGGGTGAAATTGTCCAAGTCCAGAACGATGAGGGCGGCAGGCGCCTCATACCGGGCCCGCGGCAGGGTCTGGGTGATATGTTCCTCGAGCGCGATGAGGTTCGGCATGCCGGTGCGCGGATCCTCATAAGCCGTGCGCCGCAGGGCCTCATTGTCCCGGCGCAGCTTGCCGACGGATCGGATCACAACGGACCGCAGCCGCCGCAATTCGACGAAGGACACGGTCGACAGGCGGGCCGAGGAATCCGACTGGGCCACTTCGAGATAGCGCGTGAAATTGACGAGCACGTTCTGGAATTCGCGGGCAAACACCCAGGCGGCGGCGGCGGCAACGGCCGAGGATGCGGTCATGAGCAGCAGGATTGCCCAGATCGGCAGGGACATGTCGGTCCAGGCCTTGCCCTCGACCAGGGCGCCATAGGCCTGTTCGATGGTCCACACGCCGATAAAGATGATGATGGTTGCAGCCGCAGCAGACCAGGCCGCAAAGCCCGGAATGGTCATGCGCCCGAGAAGCCGGGAGATGAAACTCTGCTTGTCCACGCTCAGACTAACCTCACCACGTCACCACAATTGCGTGCCGGTAACCATGTTTCGGGAATATGTTTAGGAATCAGTGAACAAAACGCGCTAGCTGTGGCTCTCCTGCTGCACTATATGGACCCGCATGAGCACCAATCGCACCGCCACCGTGACCCGGACCACCAAGGAGACCGACATTTCGGTCACCCTCGACCTGGATGGCACCGGCAAATCCGACATCGAGACCGGGATCGGCTTCTTCGACCACATGCTGGAGAGTTTCGCCAAGCATTCGGCCATTGACCTGACGGTGCGGTGCAAGGGCGACCTGCATATCGACATGCACCACAGCGTCGAGGACACCGGCATCGTGATCGGCCAGGCCATCCTAAAGGCGCTGGACGATTTTGCCGGCATCACCCGCTTCGGCCATGCCTATGTGCCGATGGACGAGACGCTGTCGCGGGCCGCGCTGGATTTGTGCAAGCGGCCCTACCTGATCTGGAAAGTCCATTTCAGCCGCGACAAGATCGGCGAGATGGACACCGAACTCTTCAAGGAGTTCTTCCACGCCCTGGCGGGCAATGGCGGCATGTGCCTGCACATCGAAAATCTCTATGGCGAGAACTGCCACCACATCGCCGAGAGCTGTTTCAAGGCGACGGCCCGGGCACTGCGCGCGGCGATTGCGGTTGACCCGAAACTGGGCGGCAAGCCGGCGAGCACCAAGGGCAGCCTGTAGTCTTCCCCTCCCCTATTTCCGGTAGTCGAGCGGCGGATCGCGGTCGCCGAGCAGGGATTTGTACTCATAGTCCGGGCCGCGGGCCTCATCGAATTCGGCGCGGGCGGTCTGGCGCAGCTTTTCATTGGTGAACAATTCCACCGCCGCCAGCGTGATCGTTTCAGCGGCGACCTGTGTGCCCTTGTGGCCGATGGACGTGCCGCTGGCAGCGACCGCCTGCCAGGAATGGGCCGGCGTGCCCGGCACCCAGGTGGCCGTGCGCAGGCCAACCGTCGGCACGGCGTAGGAGACATCGCCGACATCGGTCGAACCATAGCCGAGCGAGACCTCGAAGGGCTGGATCTCGGCAGCCGATTCCAGCGGTTTCGACCGGTCCCCCAGCGTGGCGGCAAGGGTTTCGGCAAATTCCATTTCGGCCTCGCTATAGTCCACACCGCCGACCTTGCGCAGTTTCTCGTCCATCATCCGGGCCAGCGTCTCGTTGACGAGCAGCGGATTGTTGCCATGGATGATTTCCCATTCGACATCCGTCCCCGTGCCGAGGGCGGCGCCGCGGGCGGCATCTTCCAGACGGGTCCAGATCGCTTCGACGCCGTCTGGTGAGGGGTGGCGGACATAGTAGAAGACTTCGGCAAAGTCCGGCACGACATTGGGGGCCGACCCGCCGGAGGTGATGACGTAGTGCATGCGGGCATCCTGGGGGATGTGCTCATGCATCATGTTGGCCATCATGTTCATCGCCTCGACCCCGTCCAGCGCGGAGCGGCCCTGTTCCGGCGCGCCGGCGGCATGGGCCGACAGGCCCGAGAAGCGGAACTTGGCCGAGCGATTGGCCAGCGTCGTGTTGGCCGCAGCGGAATTGCGATCCCCCGGATGCCAGTGAATGGCGATATCGACATCCTCGAACAGGCCCGCGCGAACCATGTAGACCTTGCCGGAGCCGCCCTCTTCCGCCGGCGTGCCATAGACGCGAATACGGCCCGGCGTGCCGGTTTCCTCCAGCCAGTTGCGGATGGCGATCGCCGCCGAGACAGAACCCGCGCCGAACAGATTGTGGCCGCAGGCATGGCCCGCGCCCTTGCCGTCGACTTCCGCCCGCGTCGGCAGGGCGGCCTGGTTGATGCCGGGCAGCGCGTCCATCTCGGCCAGGAGCGCAATCACCGGCCCGCCCGTGCCATATTCCGCCACGAAGGCGGTGGGGATGTCCGCCACGCCCGGGGTGACGGTGAATCCGGCATCAGACAGGGTCTGCTGTAACAGGGCGGAAGATTGCTCTTCCTGATAGCCAAGCTCGGCCCAGTCCCAGAGTTTCTCCGACAGCGTGGCCGTCAGCGCCGCCTGCTGGCGTGCCTCGTCCAGCGCGGCAGACTCGGCAGCATCCGGCCAGGCGGGTGTCGCGGCACAGGCCGCAAGCAGGCAGGCAGACAGGGCGGGCAGGATGGATCGCATGAACAGGCTCCATAATCTCGTGTATGGGGGCAAACTTGCGGCACCTTGCCCGGGGGCGCAAGGGTGCCTGCCCCCTTCCCTCACGGGTCGGGCAAGGCTAAGAGCGCGGCCATGCGCCTTGTTGCCCTTATCGACTACGGATCCGGAAACCTGCATTCGGCCGGACGTGCCCTGCGCGAGGCGGCGCGGCTGGGCGGGACCGGCCATGAAATCCGCATCACGCACCGGCCCGAGGACATTCTGGCCGCAGAGCGTGTCGTGCTGCCGGGCGTCGGCCATTTTGCCGATTGCGCCGCCGGCCTGCGCGCACAAGCTGGCGTGGTCGAGGCGCTGGAAGCGGCCTGCCTGACGGGCGGCAAGCCCTTTCTGGGCATCTGTGTCGGCATGCAGCTGATGGCGGAGACCGGCCGCGAGGATGGCGCCACGCCGGGCCTTGGCTGGCTGAAGGGCGAGGTCACCCGCATCGCGCCGGGCCCCGGATACCGCATCCCGCACATGGGCTGGAACGGGCTGGCCCTGCCGGCCGCGCCGCATCCTGTCCTGTCGGGGCTGGGGGAGGATCCGCATGTCTATTTCACCCATTCCTATGCCTTTGCCGCAAGTGCGCCGGAGGATGTCGCCGCCACCGCCGGCTATGGCGCCGAGGCGATCACCGCCGCCGTGGCGCGCGGCAATCTGTTCGGCACGCAATTCCACCCCGAAAAATCGCAAGCCACCGGCCTGCGCATCCTGTCCAACTTCCTGACCTGGGACCCATCATGACATTCACCCTCTTTCCCGCGATCGACTTGAAGGATGGCCAGTGCGTGCGCCTGCTGCGCGGCGAGATGGACCAGGCCACCGTCTTCTCCGACAGCCCGGCCGACCAGGCGAAAGCCTTTCGCGAGGCGGGCTTCACCCATCTTCACGTCGTGGATCTGAACGGCGCCTTCGAGGGCAAGGCGGTGAACCGCGCGGCGGTCGAGGCGATCCTGAAAGCGACCGATGCGCCGGTGCAGCTGGGCGGCGGCATCCGCACCCGCGCGCAGATCGATGCCTGGCTGGAGGCCGGCATTTCGCGAGTCATCCTCGGCACGGCGGCCCTGCGCGATCCGGACCTCGTCAAGGAGGCCGCCCGCGCCCTGCCCGGCAAGATCGTGGTCGGCATCGATGCGAAGGATGGCATGGTCGCGGTCGAAGGCTGGGCCGAGACCAGCGACATGAAGGCGACCGAACTGGCGAAAGCGTTCGAGGGCTGCGGCGTCGCCGCCATCGTCGCCACCGACATCGGCCGCGATGGATTGAAGACCGGCGTAAATGTTCCGTTCACGGCAGAGCTTGCCAACACGGTCTCCATCCCGGTCATCGCCTCGGGCGGTGTGGCGGGCGTCGATGATATCCGTGCGCTGATCGCAGCGGATGCCCCGATTGCGGGGAGCATTCTGGGCCGGGCGCTCTATGATGGGGATATTGTGGCGAGTGAGGTGCTTTCGGTCGTTTAAGTCGGCGCATGATGTCGGTCTCCGCCATGTCAGAAGGCGAGACCGGATTGGTGGGTATCGCTTTGCTCAACCCACCCTACGCCTATCCCCCGCGTCCCCTGCGGATGCCGGGGTCTCGTGCGGTTGGTCTGCGGAGCCAGCCGCAAGAGGCTCCGGCGTGCGCCGGAGATGCGGATGAGGGGCACTCCTCCCCCGCATGCGGGGGAGGTGCCGAGCCCCGCGAGGCGGAGGGGGCTGTTGCCGCGGGTCCGGAGTTCCCCCTCCGTCAGTCGGCTGCGCCGCCTGCCACCTCCCCCGCAGGCGGGGGAGGAGAAGGGCACATCGTATCGTCCCGTTCCTGTCATCCCGGAATTTGCGTGAGCAAATATCCGGGACCCATTTGTCCTCCCGCACCCAGTGTCTGGGTCCCGGATAAATCCTGACGGATTTTCCGGGATGACAGGGTTGAAGACGGGACCGGGTTGGTGAGTATCGCTGCGCCGGGCCCGCCCTGCCTCACCCCCCACCGTGTCCCCGGCGGATGCCGGGGTCTCGTGCGGTTTCTCCGTGTAGCCAACCGAGGGAGGCTCCGGCGCCCTGCGCTTGCGCTTGGGCCTGCTGCGGGGCGAATGCAGTGCATTCGCTTTGTCCCTCCGCAGCGCCGGGGTGAGCGGTGAAGGGACGGGCGCGCGCCCCTCTACCGGGTCCGTGTCAGGCGGCGGTGGATTGGGGGGTCTGGGGGCGGTGATAGCTGACGGCGCGGTTCTTGCCGCTGCGCTTGGCGGCGTAGAGCGCCTTGTCGGCGCGCGAGAGAAGGGCCGACAGGTCCGAAGTGCGGGCGCCTTCGCAATAGCCGAGGCTGATCGTGACGGCGAGCGCGCCGTCGACGGTCGGCACGGGATGGGATTCGACCAGGGCGACGAGGTGGCAGAAGGCCAGCGTGGCTGCCGCATCGGACGGGAAGATGCCCGCCAGGGCGAATTCCTCGCCGCCGAGCCGGGCAACGATACAGTCTTCCGGGGCGCGGGCATTGAGCAGGGCCGCCATTTCGCGCAGCACTTGGTCACCCACTTCATGGCCCCATTGGTCATTCACGCGCTTGAAATTGTCGACATCGGCGATGCCGACAAAGAAGCATTTGCCGAGAAAACCGGCGCGGGCCTGCAATTGCGCGGCGGCGTCAAAGAAGGCGCGGCGATTGGGCAGGCCGGTCAGCTCGTCCATATGGGCGAGGCGGTAATTGGCGCGGGCGAAGCGTTCGGCGCGCAACCGGTCGCGCAAAACGAAGAAGCTGACCACGGGCGCGATCAGGGCCGGCAGGAGGAAAGCCATGAAGATGATGTCGGCGGCGCCAACGCGCGGCGCCAGCTGCAGCCAGGCCGATACAAAAAGGCCCGAGGCGAGGATGGACCCCACCGTGATAAGCACGCCCATACGGACGGCGTTCCTGATGTCCCCACTCATAAGACGTCCTGTCTCCCGTTCGGCGGGCATATGCGCAGACACGCCTTAACGTGACGGGAAAGGGAAAAGCCGGATTTTCGCGCGGCGCTTAAGCCGGCATTAGCCATAGAGGCGTCGGGCGCTCAGCGCGCGCGCTGGCGCGGACGATTGGCCACGCTGGTGACATGGCTGGCCACGGCCGGGATCAGGCGGGGGCTGGCCGGACGGGTGCGCCCGAGAAAGTGCAGCGTGGCGCGGCGGGCCGCATGGGCGGCGCCCGCTGTCAGGGCGGCAGTTCCGGCGGCGAGGGCGATCTGTTTCCAGAGTTTCATGGCAGGCTCCTGTGTGCGGTGTTCATCCAATCAATGCGCGCCCTCACCCGCCGGTTCCGAATGGATCAGCGCCGCCCCGTCACCGGAGGCATCATCCGGCGGGTTTTCAGCGCATGGGCCATATCCGACAAGGTGGGCGCATCGGGGGCGCGATCCGGCAGGTCCGGGTCGAGGCGGGCATGACGCAGGCCCTGTCTGAGATAGGATTCCTCCGGCCGTGTGGCAGCCTTGTCGGCGGCGCGGCGCATCGTCTTCCAGAGATTCATCTGTTGTCTCCCTTGCTTGTGGTGCGAGGGCGGGCGGAAAGCCCGCCATGCGCCAAGTATAGCACAGGGCGGACGGCAGGTTGAGTGAACAGGCGGACAGGTGACGCGCACGAGAAAAAGGGCCGCATCGGCTGCGGCCCCTGTTTCGTGCGGTTCGCGCAGGCGTCAGTGCGCGGTGACCGGGTCGCCATGCGGGCTGGACACACCAGAATGCGGGCGGAAGCCGGTCGACCGGTCCGCGCCATTGGCGGCGGTCTCATCCTGGTTTTGGCGCAGGCGGCGCAACAGGCCCGGACCGTATTTGCGGCCAGCCAGGGCAGCGCCCGCAGCGCCCAGGACACCGGCGGCGATCATCATTTGATTGCGGCGTTTCATGTCAGTCTCCTTCGGTTCGCTTCGGTTTCATGCGGGGCAGGATTGCCATCGCATACACACTACCAATGGACGGGCCCGGCACGGCGTTCCATGACATAGCGGCAAGGTGCTTGGCTTCAGGGCGCACGGAGGCTAAAGCCGGTGCCATGAGCCTGAAGACCCGCATCATTCCCTGTCTCGACGTGAAGGACGGGCGCACCGTCAAGGGCGTCAATTTCGTTGACCTGAAAGACGCGGGCGACCCGGTGGCGCTGGCAAAGGCCTATGATGCGCAGGGGGCGGACGAGCTGTGCTTTCTCGACATTTCCGCCACGCATGAAGGCCGCGGCACGCTGATGGACATTGTCTCGGCGACGGCGGAGCAATGCTTCATGCCGCTGACCGTGGGCGGCGGCGTGCGCAGCGCGGAGAACATGGTCGCCCTTCTCCGCGCGGGCGCCGACAAGGTGGCGATCAATTCCGCCGCCGTGGCGGACCCGTCGGTGATCTCCCGCTGCGCCGCGAAAGCCGGATCGCAGGCCGTCGTCGTGGCGATAGATGCGCGGGCCGTGGGCGACCATTGGGAAATCTTCACCCATGGCGGCCGCAAGGAAACCGGCATCGATGCGGTGGAATTTGCCAGGGAAGCCGAAGCGCGCGGGGCGGGCGAGATCCTGCTGACCAGCATGGACCGGGACGGCACGAAATCCGGTTATGACCTGCCGCTGCTGAAGGCGATCACCGGCGCGGTGAACATTCCCGTCATTGCCAGCGGCGGGGCGGGCAAGGTGGAAGACCTGGCCCCTGCGGTGATCGAGGGCGGGGCGACGGCCGTGCTGGCCGCCTCGATCTTCCATTTCGGTGAAGCGACGATTGCCGAGGCGCGCAAGGCGCTGGCCGATGCCGGAGCACCGGTGCGGCCTCTGGCCGGCTGAGCGGCGGGACCTGCCCACGGATTCAGTTGAGCGCGGCGCGATTTGGCGCCATCTTTCCGTTCACGCAACGCGAAAAGGGGACACGCATGAAAGGACAATGCATCTGCGGCGCGGTGGAGATCACCGTACCGGACATCGAGGAGGCGGCGGTCTGCCATTGTGGCACATGCCAGCGCTGGGGCGGTGGGCCGCTGTTCACGCTGGACCATGATGGCCAGCTGGAAATTCGCGGCCAGGACCATATCACGGCCTATGCCTCATCCGACTGGGCCGAGCGGGCCTTCTGCAAGACCTGTGGCAGCCATCTCTATTACCATCTGAAGGGGCATGACCATTATGCCCTGTCTGCCGGACTGTTCCAGCAGAGCCCGGAGGTTTCCCTGAGCCAGCAGATCTTCATCGATGAAAAGCCGGACTATTATGACCTGTCGAACGACACGCCGAAACTGACCGGCGCGGAGGTTTTCGCCGCTTTCCAGGCCGCCAATGGCGAAAGCGACTAGTCGGTAAAGGCGGGCTTGCGTTTCTGCATCTCGGCGAACACCGCTTCCATCTGGTTCGGTGTACGGATGATCTTGTCCTGTTCGTCGGATTCGGCCTGCAGCAATTCGGCGTCCGTGGCATCCTGCATCATGTTGAAGATGCGCTTGGAGGCCTTGATCGCGTCGGGATTCTTGTTGGCGATCTGCTGGGCGAGCGCCATCGCATCCTCCAGCGGGGTGTCGGAGACATGGGTGGCAAAGCCCATATCCCTGGCCTCGGCGCCATTGAAGATGCGGTTCGTATAGGTCAGCTCGCGCAGCACGTCGTCGCGGACATTGCCGCGCCAGAGCGGGAAGCCGGCCATGTCGGGCACAAGGCCCCATTTCAGTTCCATGATGGCGCAGCGCGTGTCCGGGTGGACGAAGCGAATATCGGCGCCGGACAGGATCTGGAAGCCGCCACCAAAGGCCACACCATGCGCCGCCGCGATGACGGGAGCCGGAATCTCGCGCCAGCCCCACGCAACATGTTGCGCGCGATTGGCAATGCCATGCGTGCGCTCGGCCAGCGTGCTGGCGCTGCCAGTGACGCTCTTGGACTTGTCGCTGCCGGAATCGCTTCCGAGGCTGGACAGGTCGAGCCCGGCGCAGAAGGCACGCCCCTCGCCCGAGACGACCACGACGCGCAGGCCTTTGGTCTCTTTCAGCTGGGCAATCGCCTCATTGATGCCGTCAAACATGGCGGGGTCGAGGGCGTTCATCTTGTCGGTACGGATGAAGCGGACATCGGCGATGCCGTCATCCAGCATGGTGATTGAGACCCGGTCTTTCATGACTCTGTTCCTGATATGGTGGCGTTTCCTGTAGTTAAAGTGCGCCAGCGGGGCCTCGCGTCAAGCGCCCGCGCTTCCTCACGTCGCGTAAGTGCGCTATGGCGGGGACATGACGGATCTCGGCTCTCCTGACCGCCTGGCTGCAGCGCTTGCGCATCTTGGCGCCACCATCGATGCCCGCGCAGCAGACGGCGATGCGGCAAAGTCCTGGACGGCAAAGCTGCTGGCCAAGGGGCCGGAGGCGTGCGCGGAAAAGGTGCATGAGGAAGGCATGGAACTGGCCGAAGCGGTGCGCCGCGAAAGCGATGCGCATGTGGCGAGCGAGGCGGCCGATGTGCTGTATCACGCTTTCGTTGCGCTGCGCTCGCGGGGCGTGAGCCTAGATGACGTCGCCGCGGCGCTGGAGAAACGGCAGGGCACGAGCGGGATCGATGAGAAGGCTGGGCGGACGGGTTAGACATAGCCCGCGCTTATGCTTCGACCCCGGCTTTCACCGGGGCAGGCCCCGCTCAGCATGAGCGCTTCTATACCGCGGTGCTTGCCGAACTCATCCTGAGCGAAGTCGAAGGATGTCTGGCAACCACGCCCTAGGACACCTCTTTCGGCGGTTTCAGGCGGCGTTTGGTCTGGTGGGTGTCGGCCTTGTCGCCGGTGGGTTTCTCGCCGCGCATATAGTGGCGCTGCCAGCGCTCTTTCATGGCGTTTTCCTCACCGCCCTTCAGGCGCGTGTTGAAATCGGCCCGGCTGTCGCGCCAGGCATTGTATTCCGCCACGAGGTCTGCGTTCGACTGCAGCAGTTTCCGTTCCGGTTCGATCTCTTCCAGCTTCTTGTGCTCCATCAGCGTGATGAAGGCGAAGGGCTCGCCCTTCTCGAAGATCACTTCGCCGGGGCGGGTCATCTGCCAGTTCATCGTGAACGGGAAGGGCAGCCAATCGGTCTCGACCAGGCCCGTCAGCGGATAGATGCCATCCTTCGGCCAGTTCGGCGGGCCGGTGACCCAGACGCCCCAGCCGGGCGGCGTGCGGAACAAATGGCCGGTATGGAAGGTGACGATGCCGCGCATGAAATGGGCATCGGCAAAGCTGGCAATCGCGTTCGGGTCGCCGCGCGTCAGCAGCTGGATGTCCTCATTCCGGTTTCCGCCATTCCACTTGATCTTGATGTCCATCGGGCAGAGCAATTCCCAACCGGTGGAGTTCGCCATGGTCAGCGGCAGGCAGCGATAGGGATGGCGGTCTGTGAAGGCATCCATCCAGTCGCGATTGGACCGGGCGGGCACGAGGTCTGGCGCGACATCATAGATCTTGTAGCAGTCGAGATGCATGGAAACGGTATCCGGTGGCGATGCTTGACGAGGCCCCAAGTCTTGGCCCAAAGGGCGGCATGACCGCAACCCCCGATGATCTGTTCGCCTATCTGGATGAGCTGGGCATTGCCCACACCACGCACTGGCACCCGCCCGTCTTCACAGTGGAGGAAGGCCGGGACCTGAAAGCGTCCATGCCGGGCGGGCATACGAAGAACCTGTTCCTGACCGACAAGGATGGCGCCATCATCCTGATTGCGGCGGAGGCGCACTCTCAGTTAAAACTGAATCGGCTGCACCGGCTGATCGGTACGCGGCGGCTTTCCTTTGGCGCGCCGGACCTGATGGAAGAGGTTCTGGGCGTGACGCCCGGATCGGTGACGGCCTTTGCCCTGATGAATGACCACGAAGGACGCGTGCGCTTTCTGGTCGATGCCGCGCTGATGGCACACGATCCGGTGAACTTTCACCCACTGACCAATACCGGCACGACCGCCATCGCGCGGGACGATCTGGAAGGGTTTGCCCGCGCGACAGGGCACGGATTCGAAGTGGTGGACTTCACCCAATTGCTGGACGAGGCCTGAATTCGCCCGCCCGAGAAAGAAAGGGGCCGCCCTTGATGGGCGACCCCTTGATTTCAGTCTTCAAGACGTCTTTCGACTGACTATTCGAACGTGTACTTCAGGCGTACACCCATGGAGCGCGGCGCGCCAACATGGGTATAGTATGTACGCTGATAGACCGGCCCGCCGAGATCATCCGTGAGCACCTGATTGTAAAGGTTCGTGCCGACAACACCGGTCTCATAGAACTCGTTGAACAGATTGTTCACGAAGAAGGTCGCCTGCCAGTCTCCGGTGTCATAGACAGCGGAAACATTGGCCAGGCCGAAGGAATCCAGCTGCAGGCCATTGCCAAACCCACCCGTCCGGCTGAGCACTTCGCCCTGCCAGGTGAAGCCGCCATTGAAGGACATCTCGCCATCGGCAAACGGCATCGAATAGGTACCGAAGATGGAGAACTGGTCTTCCGGCGAACCGGGCAGGCGGTCGCCATCGCGGCCATCCAGGAGGACCGAGCCGAAGCCCGGAGGCGAGATGGTGCCGACCAGACCCGGCGCATCTGCTGTCAGCTGTGCTTCGGTATGGCTGTAGCTGCCGCGCAGGTAGAGATTGTCATTCACCGCCCAGGCGCCGCTGACTTCAAAGCCCTTGGATTCTGCACCTTCGGCGTTCACCGTGATCGGAATGGATGCGTTGATCGTGGCAGAGCTGAGCTGCGGATCAGTCCATTCGATATAGTAGATCGCACCATTCAGCGTGACCCGGCCATCCATGAGCGTGGATTTCACACCCAGCTCGTAATTGGTGGTCGTGTCCGGACCGTATTGCGTCTCGTCGCGGGTCGACACATCGCCTGCGCCCGGTCCGAATTGCTGTCCCGGCAACAGGGCGCACGCGCCCTGCTGATTGTCGGTCGGGTCATAGGCCGGACAGACACCGATACCGTTCGAGTTGCCGATCCGGTAGCCCTCACTGACCGTGAAATAGCCGAGCACGGAATCCGTGAACTCATAGGACGTGTTGAACTTGAACAGTGTGCCGTCATCAGACTGGCTGGTGCGCTCCGTCCCGTTCGGGCTGCCTGCGGCAAAATCCGACTTCAGGCTGGCTTCCATGTCGCTGATGCCGACCGGCTGGAGATAGTTCGGGCCGCTGTCGAAGAGCGGGAAATCCACATCGCTGAAGGATTCCAGATCATACTCATAGTAACGGCCGCCGACCGTGACGGTCCATTTGTCTGTGATCTCGAACCCGATCTCACCGAACAGGGCCATTTCCTCAAGCTCTGAGTAGAACTGGGAATAGTATTCCAGATCATCCGGACGGTCGAAGCCGACATAATCCGCATAGCCCGGCGTATACTCCTGGGAATAGGAGGTCACATCGGAATTGTTGTAGAAGGCACCGATGATCCAGTTGAACCGGCTGTCCGTGGTCGAGACGAGACGGAGTTCCTGGTTCAGCGTGTTCTCGCGTCCCTTCTCATGCGTGAAGGACGTGAAGGTCGGGAACAGCTCGTAGCTGTACTCAAGCGAAATCAGCAGGTCAGTCTGGTCGCGTTGTCCGTCATCATCAAAGCGGGAATAACCGGTGGCGGAGGTCAGTTCGGCAAAGCCGAGATCGGCTGTCAGCTCAAGCGCGAGCAGCTGGTTCGTAATCTCATTCGGCTCTTCCACACGCTTGGCCAGCTCGTACTTTCCGGTGTTGAGCGTGTTGCGCCAGCTGGAGCCCTGGCGGCCATCAATGTCCGACTTCTGATAGTAATAGGTCGCCGTGCCATCCAGCCATTCGGTGGGTTCCCAGCGCGCGGCGAGACGGCCGGAAACGGTGCGCTCGCCATTGGCATCGGACACGCCGCGGAGGTTGGCCGCGACATCTGTCGGATCGGAAAAGTCCGGATCCGGATCAGAGACGCCGATTTCCTGCACGATATAGGGATAGTCGATGAAGCCGGAATCATCCTCGAAATCGATTGATCCGCGAATGGCGAAATTCGGGGCCAGCGCCTTGTTGAAGGTCAGGCCGGTCTCGTAGCTGAGCGAGCTGGCTTCGGAATATTTCGAAACCTCGGAGCGCACTTCCAGAAGATCGCCTCCGAAATCCGGCTTGTTCGGAATGTAGCGGATGGCACCGCCCAGCGTGCCGGCACCATAGAGCGTGCCCTGGGGCCCAAGCAGGACCTCGACGCGCTGCATGTCGTTCAGTTTCAGGTCCACGAACAGCGGAATTTCGCCGATATAGGTGGCCACTGTGCCGCCGCCATCATTGTTACCGTCGCCGGACCCAAGCCCATCTGCATTCAGGCCACGGACGATCAGCGGGTTGCCCTGACGGCCGCCGCGGTCCACGACATTGATGCCTGGCACGAAGGACAGCATGTCGGACAGTTCATCAAAGCCCTGTTCCTCGATCTGGTCACCGCCAACGGCCGCGATGTTCAGGGGAATGTCCTGAACGCTCTCGGCACGGCGCGTTGCCGTCACGGTGATGGTCTGGGCACGAAGCTCGCTTTCGCCGGTTGTATCGTCCTGGGCAGCGGCGCCGAATGTCAGGCCTGTGGCAAGGACGGCGAGACTCGTCTGCCGCAATAGTCTGGATTTGGACATATCATTTTCTCCCATAGCTCCTGCCTCACCCGTGATCAGTAGGCGGCAGGAGGGTTGCCCCATCAAGCGGCCGACTCACATGGCAGCAAGATTGTTTCCCCGGCGTAGTATTTTTGGCACAGATATGCGCCTGTTCGCTGCACATCCGGAATAAGGGAGCATCACCCTGCATAAAAATTGGGCACCTTCGCCACAGAGCGGGCTGCTGGACGCGGCGGCCGCGCATCTGGCCCGCAAGGCCTATCGGGACGCGCACGGCCTGTGCATGCAAGCCCTGCAACAGGACCCGGCGACGCCGCGCGCCTTCTACCTTCTGGGCATCCTGACGGCCGATCACGACAATCACGCCAAAGCCATTGACCTGTTCGCGCGGGCCCTGGCGCTGGGCGGACCGAGGGCGGACGTCCTGGCGCAGAAGGCCCGCAGCGAGATTGCCCTGTTGCGCCGGGAGGATGCCGTGCGCAGCGCAGACGCCGCCGCAGGCCTGGCACCGGAAGACGCGTTCACGCTGGACACGCTGGGCGTTGTCTACAGCCGGGCGGGCCT
Organism: Hyphomonas sp.; assembly: GCF_017792385.1. NCBI lineage: Bacteria > Pseudomonadati > Pseudomonadota > Alphaproteobacteria > Hyphomonadales > Hyphomonadaceae > Hyphomonas > Hyphomonas sp. Next base: position 1,261,278 of record NZ_CP051230.1, read on the forward strand.
GCATGCGCGATCGCTGGATTTCTATGCACGGGCCACGCGCGCGGCACCCGATGTGGCGGCCTATCACTACAATCATGGCGCGGCGCTTCAATTTGCCGGTCAGATGGAGGCGGCCCGCACGGCCTATCAGGCCTGCCGGGCGCTGGACCCGGCAGACACGCGGGCGCTGACGGCGCTGGTGCAGATCACGCGGCAGACCGCGGATGACAGCGCCATTGCCGAGCTGGAAGCCATATTCCCCACCGTTTCCGGGGACCCGGACGATGCGCTGCGGGTGGGGCACGCGCTGGCCAAGGCGCATGAAGACCTGAACCAGCCAAAGGAAGCGATGGCGTGGCTGGCGCGGGCCAAGACGGCGAAATGGATGCAGGTCCACCATGATGCCGGCTTTGATGAGGAGGTGTTTGCCGCCGCCATGGCGCAGGCAGGGCTGGTGCAGGGGCACGGACTGGACGCAGCCGAGCCGATCTTCATTGTCGGCATGCCCCGGACCGGCACGACGCTGGTGGACCGGATCCTGTCCGGTCACAGCGCGGTGACATCTGCCGGAGAGCTGGCGGATTTCGGCCTCAGCCTGAAACAGCTGTCCGGCACGCGGTCGAATTATGTGCTCGACGCCGAAACGCTGCAGGCAGCCGGACAGGTGGACCCCGACGCGCTGGGGCGGATGTACATGCAGCGGGTGGAGGCCACGCTGGGCCTGACCGGCCGGTTCATCGACAAGCTGCCGCTGAATATCATCTATGCGCCGGTGATCCTGTCGGCCCTGCCGAATGCGCGGGTGATCTGCCTGCGCCGCCATCCGGCCGATACGGTGCTCAGCAATTACCGGCAATTGTTCTCGACCCGGTATCCCTATTACGACTATGCGCTGAACCTGGAGGCGACGGCGGCCTATTATGTCGGCTTTGACCGGATGGTCCGGCATTTCGCGGAGACCCTGCCCGCCAGCCGGTTCACAGAAGTGCATTATGAACAGGTCGTCGGCGACATTGACGGCGAAGCGCGACGCCTGCTGGCCTTTTGCGGGCTCGATTTCGAGCCTCAATGCCTCGATTTCCACACCAATGCCGCGCCGGTGGCGACGGCAAGCTCGGCGCAGGTGCGCGAGCCGCTCTATACGCGGGCCCTGGCACGGTGGAAACGCTATGAGGCGGAGCTGGGCCCGGCGCTGGACCTGCTGGGGGCGGCCGGCTGTCTTGATCCGGCAGAGCGCAGTCCGGCCTGAGACGGACCGCGCTGGCCATTCCGGCGCAAGTCACTAGACTTGGCTCCACAAGAGGGAGTCACACGCCATGAAACATCGCCGCCTCGGCAAGAGCGCCATCTATGTGTCCGACATCTGCATGGGGACCATGACCTTCGGGACCCAGACCGACGAGGCCGAAGCCCACCGGATCCTGGATGCGTGCCTGGAAGCCGGGATCAATTTCTTCGACACGGCCGAGAATTATCCCGTGCCGCCAAAGATCGAATGGGGCGGACGGACGGAGGAGATTTTCGGCCGCTGGATGAAGACCCGCGAGCGCGACCGGATCATCGTTGCCACCAAGGTGTGCGGCCCGTCGCATGGCTGGATCAAGGGTGCGCAGCGCGGCGAGATGACGGCGCTGGACCGGCACAATATCCGCCGCGCCATCGAAGGCAGCCTGACGCGCCTGCAAACCGATTATGTCGATCTCTACCAGACGCACTGGCCGGATCACGGCACGGAGTTCGACGAGACGATGGAAACGCTGGACGATCTGGTGCGCGAAGGGAAAGTGCGCGTCGTCGGCTGCAGCAATGAAGACGCCTGGGGCCTGATGAAGAGTCTCGAGACATCCAGCCGGCTGGGCACGGTGCGCTACCAGACGATCCAGAACAATTTCAGCCTGAACAATCGCCGGTTCGAGGACGCGCTGGCCAAGGTGTGCCGCCGCGAAGGTGTGAGCCTGATTCCGTATTCGCCGCTGGCGGGGGGTGTTCTCTCCGGCAAGTACCAGGATGGCGCGCTGCCGGAGGGTGCCCGGTTCTCCAGCTATCTGAAGCATGGCGGACGCCAGACCGTGATGGCCGGACGGTTCGTGAACGAGAAATCGCTCGAGGCGACCCGGCGCTATATGGACATTGCGAAAGAGGCCGGCATGGCGCCGGTCACCCTGGCCACGGCCTGGTCCAAGCAGCATGATTTCGTGGCCTCGACCATTGTCGGCGTGTCGGCCTTCGATCAGCTGGACGACATTCTGGCCGCGGCCGGACTGGAGCTGTCACGCGAGGTGATGGACGCCTGCGACGCGGTTGCGCGGGATGTCATGTATCCGATGGGCTAGGGTCCGGAAAAGGTCGAGCCCCCACCCGCTTCTGCGTCGGATGGAGGCTCTTCCTTTGTATACCCACCAAAGCCGGTAGTGCCCTATTCCGGGCTTGGCCGCGCGCTGGCGAGCACTTCGCGCTTGCCGGCATGGTTGGGCGCGGAGATCGCGCCCTCCTCTTCCAGCCGGTCGATCAGACCCGCAGCCTTGTTGTAGCCGATCTTCAGGCGGCGCTGCAGATAGGAGGTCGAGGCGCGCTGGTCGCGCACGACAATGGCGAGGGCCTGGGCGTAGAGGTCATCTTCCTCGTCACCGGAGCTGGTGCCGAGCATGGCATCCATGACGGCCGAGCCGGTGGAGCCGTCTTCGGGGGCTTCGAGCACATCCATGACATAGTCGGGCTCGCCCTGCTCCTTGAGCCAGTCGACGACGGTGCCGACTTCATCGTCGGAGACGAACGGGCCATGCAGGCGCTGGGATTTCTTGCCGGGGGCCTGATAGAGCAGGTCCCCCATGCCGAGCAGCTGTTCGGCGCCCTGTTCGCCCAGGATCGTGCGAGAGTCGATCTTGGTCGTGACCATGTAGGAAATCCGTGTCGGGAAGTTTGCCTTGATCGTACCAGTAATCACGTCCACGGACGGACGCTGGGTTGCCGTGATCAGGTGGATGCCGGCGGCCCGCGCCATCTGGGCGAGGCGCTGGACGCAGCCCTCGATTTCCTTGCCGGCCACCATCATCAGGTCCGCCATTTCGTCGATTACGACGACAATGTTCGGGATATGATCCGTCGGCAGAACTTCTGTCTCGTAGACCGGCTTGCCGCGCTCGTCAAAGCCCGTCTGGACCTTGCGCACGAGATCATCGCCATTGGCGCGATACTTGGCCGCCTTGTCATTGAAGCCGGCCAGGTTCCGCACACCGGCCTTGGACATCAGTTCATAGCGGCTTTCCATCTCGCGAACGGTCCATTGCAGCGCGTTCACGGCCTTCTTCGGATCCGTGACCACCGGCGCCAGCAGGTGCGGGATGCCTTCATAGATCGACAGTTCGAGCATTTTGGGGTCGATCATGATGAAGCGGCACTGTTCCGGGGAGTGGCGATAGAGCAGTGACAGGATCATGGCGTTGACGCCGACCGACTTACCCGATCCGGTCGTACCGGCGATGAGCAGGTGCGGCATCTTTGACAGGTCGACCACGGTCGGGACGCCGCCGATATCCTCGCCCAGCGCCATGGGCAGGCTGGCCCGGGTGCCGACATAGGCTTCGGACTGGAGCAGCGTGCGCAGATAGACGGTGTCGCGATCCTCGTTCGGCAGTTCGATGCCGATGGCATTCTTGCCCGGCACGACCGCCACACGCGCCGAGATCGCGCTCATCGAACGGGCAATGTCATCAGCCAGGGAAATCACGCGGGATGATTTGACGCCGGGGGCCGGTTCCATCTCGAACAGGGTGATGACCGGGCCGGGGCGGACTTCCTTGATCCGGCCCCGCACGCCGAATTCCTTCAGCACGTCGGTTAGGCGGGCGGCCTTTTCCAGCAACGCATCCTCATCGACCGTGTCGCCACGTTCTTCCGGCATCTGAAGCAGGTCGATCGACGGCAGGCGCGTGGACTTGCGGCGGCGTTCGGACTTGGTCACCCGTGGCTGGCTGGGCGCAGCCGGACGGGCAACGGGAACGGAGAAGCGCGGACCGGAGCGGACCGGCGCGTCCAGATCGTCTTCTTCCTCATACAGTTCATCGTCTTCAAGATCGACTTCGTCTTCCTCGTCATAGACGTCGTCATCGTCTTCATAGTCGACTTCATACGTGTCGGCATCGACATATTCGTCTTCGCCCTTGATCACGCGGGCGCGCGGGCGGGTGTCTTCTTCTTCAAGCCCTTCCTCATCCGCATGGCGCGGTTCCGGCTTCAGCCGCGACAGGATGGAGACCAGGAAGCCCCCGACGCCGGTCGCCTGACGTGCGGCGTGGCGGCCAGAGCGGGACGCTGCCTGCTGGAGCAGGTGGGCATCATGACGGCGGAAGCCCATGGCCGAAAGGGCTGCCCAGGCGGTGGCCATGCCAAGCACGACGCCGGCCCAGGTGTTCGGGGAGGGCAGCAAGAGGGCCCGGAAGGGCATGGAAGCATAATAGAAGAGCGCGTCGCCGACCACGCCGCCCAGTCCGGCGGAGAGGGGCCAGGATTCCGGAACCGGCCAGGCGGCAAAGAACGCGGCCGACAGCGGCACGGCGGCAAGCCCCATCATCCACCGGCGCACGCGCGGCATGCCGATCAGGACGGTGCGCATGGCCCCGCCGATCATCATGGCAAGCCCGGCCACCCAGGCCGACCAGCCAAGCATCTGGCGGGACAGATCCGCGAAGATGGCGCCGGGTCCGCCAAACAGGTTCTGGACTTCAGCATCGGTGGCAGCGTTCCAGCTGGGATCGCTGGGCAGGTAGGACCCGACGCTGCCGCAGATGAATACGCCGAGACCGAAGGCGGCTGCCCCTGTCAGTATCCGCCAAACCGGATCGCTGACGCTTGGGATTTCGTCTTCGGTATAAACGTAATCTGTCATGAGGTGGGGCTTCTCCACTGGTGCCGGGGGAGCCCCCACTCTGCCCCAACACGCTTAACGCCCGGCAAACGGCCGTAAAACATTCGCAGTGGCTGCGTTAACTTTTCAGAGACCGGGCGACGGCCAGTGCGGCCCTGTGAGGCGGTGGATTTGATCTGGATCATCAAGGTTGATCGCGGGTGCGCCGGCGCGTGTATTCTCTGTAATCTCAGGAACTGTCGGAGGGTGCAGGCCATTGATCGGGTGAGACCAACCAGAAAGGAGCGCTCGATATGAAACGCACACTGATTATCCCAGCCACGATTGCCCTGTTAACGGGTATGGCCGCAACCGCACAGGAACCTAATGAGGCGGCCACCGATGTTAACGCCTCTGCCAGTGTTGAAATGACCGGCGAAACCGAAAATCTGGACGAGCTGTCCATCGAGGAGCTGAACGCCCTGCAACTGAAAGTCCTGGAGGCTCCGAATGCGACCGAAGCCACCGAGGACATGATCTTCTCAGTTCAGTCCGAAACGGACGCAGAGGCTGAAACAAGCGACTCCCAGATCATCATGGCCGAGACCGATACGGGCATTTCCGCTGAGACGGAGATGACGACCGATGAGGCCGACATCGAAGCCGACATCGAGACCGACGCCGAGATGGGCATGGGCGGGCCGGACTATGCTTCCGAAGCCGATGCGATGGCGAATGACGCCATGCAGGGCACGATTGCCGACCTCGCCTCTGAAGACCCGCGCTTCACAACGCTTGTCGCCCTGGTCGAGCAGGCCGGCCTGACCGCGGAACTGGATGGCGACGCCGAATATACGGTGTTTGCCCCAACCAATGCCGCCTTCGAGAAGCTGGATCCGGAACTGGTGACGCGCCTGAAATCCGGCAACGCCAATGACGAACTGAAATCGATCCTGAAGGCGCATGTCGTCGAAGGGGAAACCCTGAGCACAGCGCTGACCGACGGGGAAACGCAAATTGCGACCCTGGCCGAGATCGACCTTGCCGTGAGCAAGATGGGTGACAGCGTGACGGTTGGAAATGCCACCGTTGTGGAAGCCGACATCGACGCCTCGAATGGTGTGATCCATGCGGTCGACACCGTGATCGTGCCGGCAGACAAGGACATCGACACCGAGTCGTGATCCGGACCTGACAGGCCTCAAACAGCAAAGACCCCGGCAGATCGCTCTGCCGGGGTCTTCTCTTTGGGAGGATGCAAACCTGTTAGTTCGCGAATTCCGGGTAGGCCTCGAGGCCGATCTCGGACTTGTCGAGACCCAGTTCCTCTTCCTCGGCCGTCGGGCGGACGCCGATGGTGAGCTTGAGGATGTACCAGATCACGGCGGACACGATCATGACGAACACACCGGTCAGGACTACGCCGACCAGCTGGCCGATATAGTTCGGATCACCGGCCTCGTTCGGCGAGATGGCGTTCGTGTAGGAGAACGGCACGATCATGGTGCCCCAGATGCCGCACACAAGGTGGGCCGGGATGGCACCAACGACGTCGTCGATCTTGAATTTGTCCAGCAGCGGAACGGTCACCACAACCAGGACCCCGCCGATACCACCGATGATGATGGAGGCAAGCATGCTTGGCGCCAGCGGCTCGGCCGTGATGGACACCAGACCGCCGATCGCACCGTTGAACACCATGGTTGCGTCGATCTTGCCCTTGTAGAAGATCGCCGTGGTGATCATGGCCGCAATCACGCCGCCTGCGGCTGCGAGATTGGTGTTTGCGAAGATCTGGCTGACCGAGTTGATGTCGGCGATGGAACCGGCGGCCAGCTGGGACGCGCCGTTGAAGCCGAACCAGCCGAACCACAGGATGAAGGTACCGAGGGCGGCCAGCGGGATGTTGTTGCCCGGCATCGGATTGACCTGCTTGCCGAAATACTTGCCGATGCGGGGCCCGATGATGATGGCACCTGCCAGGGCTGCCCAGCCACCGGTGGAGTGCACCAGCGTGGAACCGGCAAAGTCGGAGAAGTCCCATTCGGAGTCGAGGTAGCCGCCACCCCATTCCCAGGACGCCACGATCGGATAGATGAAGGCGGTCAGGAAGGCGGTGAAGATCAGGAACGGCCAGATCTTGACGCGCTCGGCAATCGTGCCGGACACGATCGAGGCCGCCGTTGCCACGAACACCATCTGGAAGAACCAGTCGGATGCGGCAGCGTAGTCACCATGCGATTCGTCAAGCGACGGGCTGGACCAGATGAAATCCGGAATGCCGAACAGGCCGGCTGCCACAGTGGCGGACGGATAGGCCATGTTGTAGCCGATGAGCCAGAACATGATGCCGGCCACAGAGAACAGGGCGACGTTCTTCGTGGACTGCATGGCCGCGTTCTTGGAGCGCACGAGGCCGGCCTCCAGCATGCAGAAACCTGCGGCCATGAACATCACGATGATGCCGCCGATGAGGAACAGGTAGCTGTTGTCGACATAGGCGCTGGCACTCCCCGCCACGCTCTCTTCGAGCGCCGCAAGCCGGGCTTCCATGTCTGCGTCCTGAGCATGGGCGGCTGCCCCTGCCAAAAGTGCGGCTGGCAGCAGGGCTGCTCCGCGTATCATGTTTTTTAATGTCTGGCCCATCTGGCCCCTCCTTCGTCACGAGACTGCAGAGCTCGGGCCCCCCCGCGCTCTCCCAGAACCGATATGATTGCGCGCTTGCGGGAAAGTCGCACCGGCAACGGGGCTGACCGGATTTTCTGACGGGGCATGGTCAATGCGTGGGCAGGGATGCGGCGAATCGCCTAAATCTCCATCATCGCTGGACGATTGCGCGGCCGCCCCCTAGCTAGGAACCATGACCGATACCGCACAGAAGTCTGACCCGGTGTATGACCTGGCCGTTGTGGGCGCGGGCCCGGTGGGCACGTCGCTGGCGATCCTGGCCGCTCAGCGCGGCTTTTCTGTTGTCCTTGTTGACGCCCGCGATCCGGACGCCCCCGCGCGCGAGGACACACGGACCTTCGCCATTGTGCGCGGCAGCTGGCGCCTTCTGGACGCGGTGGGCATTACCGCAGACCTGTCCGGTCTGACCGAACCGCTGAACGGGCTGGAAGCCGTGGATGGCGGCCGCCACTGGTTTGGCCCGCCGGGGGTGTTGTTCGGCACAGACGACCTGCCGGAAGATGATGCAGACCAGCCGCTTGGCCAGATGGTACCGGCCGGCGCGCTGCAGGCCGCGCTGGATTCGGCCTGCGCAAGAACAGACGGTCTGGAATGGATCCGGGGCCAGCTGTTCGCACAGATGGAGACCCTGCCGGGCGACGCGCGGCTGACCCTGTCGGATGGGCGCATCCTGCGCGCCGGTCTTGTTGCCGCCTGTGACGGGATGAAATCCTCCGTGCGGCAGGCGGCGGGCATACCCACCGAGGGCCGCGACTATGACCAGTCCGTGTTCGCCGCGAATGTGAAACTGGCGCGGCCGCATGACGGCATTGCCCGGCAATTGTTCACGCCGGAGGGACCGTTTGCGACGCTGCCCATGCCGGGCAACAGGGCCAATCTGGCCTGGTACATGAAGCGCGGCGCCGCCGAAGCGATTGCTGCCCTGCCGGTCGAGGACATCAATGCCGAGCTGAATGCCCGCTTTTCGGAATTTGCCGGCCCGATGGAAATTGACGGACCGCACACGGCCTATCCGCTGGTCATGCAGCTGGCGACCCGCATGGTGGGCCCGCGCACGGCGCTGCTGGGCGATGCGGCGCACCGGATCAATCCGCTGGCCGGGCAGGGCCTGAATCTCGGGTTTAAGGATGTTGGTGCGCTGATCGATGTGATGTGCGAGGCCCGCGAGGTGGGACTTGATCCGGGATCGGATGTCAGCCTGGAGCAGTATGAAAAGTGGCGCCGCTTCGATGCCACCGCTGCAGCGATGTTCATGGACGGCATCGACCGAGCGTTCAGCAATGACAGCCTGGCCCTGAAACCCCTGCGCGGCCTGGCGCTGACACTGGCCCGCAAGGTGACGCCTCTGCGCCGGGCCATGGCGCGGCAGGCGAGCGCCGATCAGGCCCATTTGCCCAGACTGATGCGCTAGGCGCCGCTGATCAGCTCCCTCAGGAATTTCCACGTGTAGAGTCCGGAATCATGCCCGTCAGAAAACCGGATGCGGACGGCATAGCGACCGACCGGTTCTGCGCCGATGACGGAGATATCTTCCGGCACGGGCGGCTGATCCGGTTTCGGGCCGCTGCCATGGCCGCGTACTTCCGCCGACGGGCTCTCTTCCCGCAGGCGCCGGTACGCAATCACGCCGGAGACCCCGTCCTCGAATTCGACGTGAAGTTCACCTGCGGACTTGCGAAAGGAGAGCCGGACCGGCCAGGACGGATCGCTCATGCGCGGGATGCGTCCGCCGCGCTGTCATCATCCAGGTCACGCGCCTCGTCTGCCAGCATGATCGGAATGCCATTGCGGATGGGATAGGCCAGACGGGCCTTTGGTGACACCAATTCATCATTGGCGCGGTCATAGGTCAGGGGTTGGCGACTGACCGGGCAGATCAGGATTTCCAGCAGGCGGGGATCGACCCCGGACGGGCCCGTGCGCGGGGCGGCAGTGTCGTCTGACATGGGGACCTCTATTGCAGCGTGCCGTCATCGCTGCCGGACACATCCATTTCCAGCAGGGTGATGAGCGTTTCGGCGCGATCTTTCAAGGTGGGGGCCTCAACCAGCGCCTGTTTTTCCATCACCGAGAAGGGACAGCCCGAACACAGCGCATTGACGAGGGTTTCCATCGGCGCCTCCTCTACGGCCGTCCAGTCGGTGGTCATGGAATGAGTTTCGGAATAGTCCCGCAGGGCGCGGACCAGCCGGGCCCTGTCCGGCAAGGCGGCGGGCGGCACATCGAACAGGTCTTCCCGGAACGCAGTCCAGTCCGGACGGACCTGTCTATAGGGCGTCATGACCGACAATTCCTCGCCCACCTGAAAGCGGGCCACGCCGGTCAGCGTGATGAGATAGCGACCGTCACCGGTTTCAGACCAGGCGGTGATGCGGCCGGCGCAGCCCGTTCCGGCAATCTCCGGCTTGGCCCGCGCGCCGCCCGTGGTCTGGATCATGCCGATCATCCGGTCCGCCTGGATCACATCATCGACCATGTTGAGGTAACGCGGCTCGAAGATGTTCAGCGGCAATTGCCAGCGCGGAAACAGCAACGCGCCGGGCAGGGGAAAGATGGCCAGCTCGGCGGGCAGGTCGGACAGACGTGTGAAACCGGGCTGGGACATGGGGACTGGGTCTCTTTCTAGCGGTGCCTGAAAGAGGGATGTGGCGCGATCACGCCATCAGGCAAACATCAGGGAGGCGAGCCGGCGCCGGCCACTGATCGTTGCGGCATCGGTCGGGCCGGCGGCTTCGAACATCTGGAGCAGTTTTTCCTTCGCCTTGCCCTCTTTCCAGTCGAGCCCCTGTTCAAGGATGACCAGAAGATGATCGATGGCATCGCCGAACCGGCCCGCGGCGGCATATTTCTCGGCCAGGTCAAAGCGCCGGTCATGATCTTCCGGACTGGCCAGGACGGCGGACAGGGCCTCCTCGAACTCGTCCGGCTCTCCGGCCTCGCCCATCATGTCGATGGCCATCCGCACGCCCTTCACGGCGGCATCATTGCGCTTGGCTTCCGGAATCATGTCCAGCGTGGCCTCGGCGCGCTCCTTGTCGCCATTGGCGAGATAGCAGCGGGCCAGTCCGGCCAGCGCGGCAACGTTTTCGGGATCCTGCTGGATCACGGCGGCATAGATCTGGGCCGCCGTGCCGATGTCGCCGGACTGGCTGGCAGCTTCGGCCTGTTCCAGTGCCTCCGCAATCATCTTGCCCGTGTCAGTGCCATTGAGCAGCTTGTCGATGAAGGCATTGATCTGGCCCTCCGGCAGGGCGCCCATGAAGGCATCGACCGGGCGGCCCTTGTCAAAGGCATAGACCGCCGGGATGGAGCGCACGCCAAGCTGGCCGGCATAGGCCGGGTTCTCGTCAATATTGATCTTGACCAGCTTCACCTGCCCCTTGCGGGATTCCACCGCCTTCTCGATGATCGGGCCGAGTGTGCGGCACGGGCCGCACCAGGGGGCCCAGAAATCCACGATGACCGGCTGCGTTTCCGACGCCTCGACGACGTCGGCCATGAAATCCTGATCGGTTGTGTCCTTGGTATGAAGCGAAGCCGTATCGGTCATGAGCGGTGTTCCTTGAATATCTGCAGGGAAGATGGGCCGCACCCTCCGGTTTCGCAAGGCACCGGAATGACCGGGACTGAAGACAGCGTTCATCTGGCAGTCAAACCCGGCCTGTCACACCCGGCAGCTGAACCGGATGCAACGAAAAGCGACGAAAATACCTTTTTCGTGCCCTGTTTATGCAATCGGCCCGCGCTTAAGTGTAGGGCCATTGGTCAACGCACAAGGAGACCGCACAATGTTGAACTTCCTGGCCAGCCTCGGTGCCCTCACCGCGATTGCGACTTCTCCGCTCGTCATGAGCCTTCAGGTCGCCGAGTCCGAAGCCCCCGCCCCGCAAGCCGCCCAACCGGCCGGCCTGACAGATGCCGAACGGTCGGACATCCTGTCACGCGCCGCCGCTGCCCTGGCCGATGTGAAGACCGCCCGCGGCACATTCGAACAGGTGGCTCCGGACTTCTCCGAGTCGACCGGACGGTTTGCCCTGTCGCGGCCCGGCAAGGTGCGCTTCGAATATGATGCGCCCAGCCCGCTGCTTCTGGTCAGCGACGGCACGACCGTTGCGCTGCAGGACTCTGAACTGGAAACTACCGATCGCGTGCCACTGGGCACCACACCGCTGGCCCTGTTGCTGGACGACGAGATCGATTTCGAAACCGAAGCGGACGTGCTGGAAGTGACCCGCCGCAATGGACGGGTCGGCATCACCCTGCGGGACCGGTCCGGCGAAATGGACGGCACGCTGACCCTGATCCTGCAGGAAAGCGATATGAGCCTGACCGGCTGGCGGACCGTGGATTCCGGTGGAAACATCACATCGGTGATGCTGTCGGACGTCACATATGGTTCGCGTTTGAACCCGCGTCTCTTCGTGATGACGGATTTCGACGCGGAATAATGCGGGATTCTTGACTGTATGCGACAGAAAACTGGAACATCCACGACACAGCCAAGCACATAACACATTATTCACTTGAATTTTTTCTCAGGAGTGACATCTTTGCAACTGTGGATGACGGAGCAAAACGCGCGCAGCAATTGACCCCCCGCTGCGACCCCTCAGTCATCACCGTCGGAGCCTTCCCCTCCCGACGAGACGTGCAAAGCAAGCGTCTGGCGCGCCCGAACTTCCCCGCGTTCGGGCGCGTTGACGTTTCAGCAAACACTGCTACGCAGCCTGAATGTCCAAATCTCTGAAAATCGTCAGCTGGAACATCAACTCGGTTCGCCTGCGCGCGCCGAATGTCGCGGCCTTTGTGGCCGCCGAGCAGCCGGACGTGGTCTGCCTGCAGGAAACCAAATGCCAGGATGGCGAATTCCCGGAAAAGGCCTTCCGCGAGATGGGCCTGCCGCACCTTGTGCTGAATGGCCAGAAAGGCGGCCATCACGGCGTGGCAATTGCCTCTCGCCTGCCGATCGAGCGCATCGACGCGCCGGATCTGTGCCGTCACGGCCATTCCCGCGTCATTGCGGCCAGGGTGGCCGGTGTCGAAATCAACAATATCTATCTGCCGGCCGGCGGCGATGAACCGGACCCGGCGGTGAATGACAAATTCGCGCACAAGCTGGATTTCCTCGAACGGCTGGGCCCGTCCTACAAGAAGCAGTCGACAACGCCGCGCGTGCTGGTTGGCGACCTCAATGTCGCGCCGCACGAAAACGATGTCTGGTCCCACAAGCAGCTGCTGAAGATTGTCTCCCACACGCCGGGCGAGACAGAGCGGCTGGAAGACTCCCGCAAGCAGGCACAATTCGCCGACATTGCCCGCCTCGCCGTGGACGACCATCAGAAGCTGTACACCTGGTGGAGCTATCGCGCGAAGGACTGGGCCAAGAGCAATCGCGGCCGCAGGCTGGACCATATCTGGGTGAACCCGGCGGCGCTGCCGGACACGAAGATCGACAGCTACAAGATCCATCTCGGCTGGCGCGGCGGCTGGAAACCGTCAGACCACGCGCCGATCAGCGTCGAGATGAAAATCTAGGGCTGGAGTCGATACCCGCCGGCATCGGTGAGCAGCAGGCGGGCATTCGCCGGGTCCGGCTCGACCTTCTGGCGCAGGCGGTAGATGTGGGTCTCCAGCGTGTGCGTCGTGACGGTGGCATTGTAGCCCCAGACTTCTGACAAGAGCTCGTCCCGCGCGACCGGTTTGCCCTGGGCGCGGTAGAGGTATTTCAGGATATTGGTTTCCTTCTCCGTCAGGCGCACCTTGCGGCCGTCCTCGGTGACAAGCAGCTTCATGGACGGACGGAATTCATAGGGCCCGACCTGGAAGGTGGCGTCTTCGGATTGTTCGAAGCTGCGCAAATGGGCCCGGACGCGTGCCAGCAGGACCGAGAACTTGAAGGGCTTGGTCACATAATCATTGGCGCCGGATTCGAGGCCGAGAATCGTGTCGGCATCGCCATCCTGACCCGTCAGCATGATGATCGGTGCGCGCACGCCCTTCTGCCGCATCTGCTTGCAGGCCTCGCGGCCATCCATGTCCGGCATGTCGACGTCCAGCAGGATCAGGTCGATCCGCTCGGCAAGCGCCTGGGCGATGCCTTCATTGGCATTGGCGGCCTGCAGCGTGTCGAACCCGTCATGCAGGTCGAACTGTTCGGCGAGGGCTTCGCGCAGGTCCGCATCATCATCGACCAGCAGGATTGTCTTCTTGCCTGTCACGGGCGTCTCCTTGGATTTCGGTCGTCGCTGTGTATTGCGACCGCCGCCAGATGCCATATGACTTTGCATGACGTGCAATCACAAGTCCGGGAGGTGCCCGTGAGCCCGAAATTCACAGCGACGCCGTCCGGCAAGTTTTCCGGCCCCGGCTTCACGGCCCGGTGCGTGCTGGGCAAGGGCGGCGTGGTCGCTGCTTCACAGAAACGGGAAGGCGATGGCGCCTCGCCGGCGGGCATCTGGCCGGTGCGCAATGTCTTCTTCCGGGCCGACCGGATTGACCCGCCTGTCACGAGCCTGCCCTTGGTGCCGCTGAAACCCTATGATGGCTGGTGCGACGACCCTGCGCATCGCCTGTACAACCGGCCTGTCTCCCTGCCCTTTGCCGCAAGCCACGAGAAGATGTGGCGCGATGACCATGTCTATGATGTGGTTGTCGAGCTCGGCTACAATGACGATCCGGTGGAGGCCGGCCGTGGCAGCGCGATCTTCCTGCATGTGGCGCGACCGAATTATGAGCCGACCGAAGGCTGTATCGCGCTGGACCTGTCAGACCTGCTGGCCGTGCTGGAGCTGATGGAGCCCGACAGCGAAATCGAGATTTCCTTCTAGGCGGAATAGTCCCGGGCGCCAAACAGGGCCGACCCGACCCGCACATGAGTTGCCCCGAACCGGGCCCCGGTCTCGTAATCGGCGCTCATGCCCATGGACAAGGCAGGCAGGCCGAGGCGCTGCGCCAAACGTGCCAGAAGGGCAAAGTGCGGACCGGCCGGCTCCTCGACCGGCGGAATGCACATCAGACCGATGATTTCGAGCCCTTGCTCGCGGGCATCCTGCAACAAGGCATCAGCGTCTGCAGGTGCGACGCCGGCCTTTTGCGGTTCTTCACCGGTATTCACCTGGATCATGTATTGGCGGCGCAGGCCGGTTTTCTGCTCGGCCTTCGCCAGTTCACGGCTGAGTTTCGGGCGGTCGACCGTCTGGATCACATCGAACAGGCGCACCGCATCCTCAGCCTTGTTCGACTGAAGCGGCCCGATCAGATGCAGTTCGAGATCCGGGTATGTGGCCCGGCGGGCCTGCCAGTGCTGGATGGCTTCCTGCACGCGGTTTTCGCCGAAGACGCGATGGCCTGCTGCGAGGATCGCCTCCAGCTTCTCATCCGGCTGCGTCTTGGTGACCGCAACGAGGCTGGGCGGTGTTTTGGCACTGGCCGCAAGATCGGCGAGGATCTCGTCGCGGCGCTTGGCAATCTCAGGGAAGTCCGTATCAGTCATCTTGATGGCGCAGAAACCCCAAGACTCCGACCGACGCAAGCTGATCTCTGCGGCA